>CALAUI010000001.1 GCA_937892115.1 uncultured Clostridia bacterium
TCAGTTGGTAGAGCACCTGACTCTTAATCAGGGTGTCCAGGGTTCGAGTCCCTGATGGTGTACCAATTTGGCCCGTTGGTCAAGTGGCCTAAGACTCCGGCCTCTCACGCCGGCAACAGCGGTTCGAATCCGCTACGGGTCACCATTAGTTTACATGCAGCACGTCAACAGCGTGTCAGCTATATAGTCGGTGTTGATGACGTTGAGGGTCCACCCGTTCCCATCCCGAACACGGTAGTTAAGCTCAACAGTGCCGAAAATACTTGGAGGGCAGCCTCCCGGGAAGATAGGTCGACGCCGACATTTCTTTTAAGCCTTAATAGCTCAGTCGGTAGAGCACGCGGCTGTTAACCGCGGTGTCGTAGGTTCGAGTCCTACTTGAGGCGCCATCTGAACAGACTTCGAAATCTGAACCAAAGTGTTCGATTAGAAGTCTGTTTTTCTTTTAAAGTCCCGTAATATCGGGGCTTTTTTTGATGTGTTTATCGTACAAGTTTTTCTTATCTCATTAAATTTTGAAATATTTTTATTTGTATTTGAGGTTTTGTATATAAAGCTGTTCGATTATGTACGATTATTTTTATTCCAATACTTGCTTTCCCATTTATCAGGAGTCCAATATTTAATAATTGAATGAGGTCGCTCTGTATTATAGAAAGTCATATATCTCGCTAAAGATTCTTTAAACTCTCTTTCAGATTTGTACTTTGTTCTATATAATTCTTCAGCTTTCAAGTATTTGAAAAATGATTCTATTACTGAGTTGTCATATGGAATGTGTGGACGTGAAAATGATTGTGTTATGTTCAATTCTTTCAAATATTTCATAAATGATTTAGATGTGTAGTTTGAACCATTGTCACTATGGAAAATCAACCCGTCATCAGGTTTTCGCTCTTCATATGCTTCTTTTAAAGTTCTTTTTACAAGTCTGGTGTTATTTGAATTGGATGTATTATAAGCAATAACTTTTCGGGCATATAGATCAATTATTACACAGATGTAAAAAATCGTATTATTAAACTTATAGTATGTAACATCACTTACCCACACTTCATTTGGTTTCTTTACAGTGAAATTTTGTTTTACTATATTTTCTTTCCGTTTTTGCTCTTGATCATATAATGTTTTAGAACTCGTCCTAATAGCGAACAATCCCTTTTGATGCATTATTCTTGAAACGACATTAATACTGATGGTATAGCCTCTGTCCTTAAGTATGGCGTGAACCTTACCTGGACCATATATTTGATTTGATTCGTGATATATTTGTTCAATAATTGGTGTCATTTCTTCAACTTTAGCTGCATATTGGCTTGCATCATTCTTATTCCTGAAAATATGATTAAAATAACTTCCTTTAGACACATTAAGAGCATCGCATAATAATGTTTCGCTATATGTATCTTTGAAAGCTTTAATCACATTGTATCTTTCTCTTAATGGAGATGAAGCAGTGCAAGGTGAGTCCTTTAAAATTTGAATAATTTTTTGTTGCCTTTCACATTTTGCAACAAGTTCACGATAATCTCTGAGGTTAATCTTGTCTGCTTTTGTGAATGTTTCTTTTTGGGATTCAATCCAAGAATATATAGTGCTTCTTGATATTCTGGTTTCGGTATGTATCTCAGATACACTTTTCCCGTTAATAAATTTTTGGACTGTTTGATTTTTTGTTTCATCAGAATAATATTTTTTCATGATAAAACGCCTCCTTAAAATTTTATTTGGAGCAACTATTTTATCATAAAATAGAGAGAATTAACTTGAGCTTTGAAATTTGCACAGAAACTACTACATACCAAAAACATTGTAATGTAGGTGTTGAGGTAGGTGATAGGTAGGTTGAATAGGTATATAAATAGATGATAAGTATTCTGCTGATGTGATTGATATAATAAAAAATAAACAGTATTATAATATGAATAAGTGATCAGGCTTCGAAATTTATAACATAAATGTTTGGTTTCAAAGCCTGTTTTTGCTTGAATAGGTATATTATTTGCTTTTGAGCTTGTATTACTTCAATAATATGTGGTCAATATATAGAATATTGTGTCAAATTATGATATACTTGGGAAGAGAAAGTGATAAGATGTTTTCAATAACAGATTTTGATGAAATGTGTGATTATGCACATATGTGGAATTGGGCACCGGATTGGCATATGGTAAAGCAAATATATACTGCATTTCCTGATTCATACTCAATTTTGACTCCGTTTGCGTATACCTACTTGGAAGAGTTAATTCGTTCTACGACATCAGAATATGGCATTCCATTGTTGGATCGAGAAGGCAAGAAAAATAATATAAAGGTTGGGTTAAAGCTTGTTAACCTTGCAATTAAAAAAATTCAGAGAATCAGGAGTATGTTGAATTACTTGAAAAATCTAAAAAATATTTTAAATATGATTATAATGATCCTTATGAAGGAAATGGCCGTAATAAGGTACAACACGGTCATTTACACCCAAGGTTTTGGAGCAAGGAAGATTTTGAAAAGCTAATTCATGATATAGCCGAAATGTCGCAGTATGTAGGATTATAATTGTTATAATTGAGGAGTGAGTAATAGTATGCGTATAACCAAAATATCTGTTCGGAATTTTAGAATTCTACAAGATTCAACGCTAGATTTTAATAGAGACCTCTGTTTGTTGTTAGGTAGAAATAATACTGGTAAAACTTCGTTTATGGTACTGATAGAAAATTTCTTGAAGACAGGAGTTTTCGATTTTAATGATTTTTCTCTCAATTTAAGAAAAAAGCTTTTTGCTTTTGATGAAACAACTGATGTGAATGAGTTGTCAATTCAATTGATAATGACTATTGAATATGATGAGAAGGACAATTTGTGTCACTTGTCGGAGTTTATACTTGATCTTGATCCACAATGTAAAACAGTGAATTTGTTGTTTGAGTGTTCAATCAAAAAAGATAAGTTGCTTGAAGGTATTAAAACTAGGGGTAAGATGCCTTTAGATAAATATGTAACTAATCATATTAAGGATAGTTTAGAGAGGAAAGTTTATACCTTTAATTCTATAGACGATTTAAAAACAGAGAACAGATATAAACTCATTGAAAAGGAATTTAAGGATGTTGAAAAGTTAATTGATTTTGAAATCATTCACGCGAAGCGTAGTGTTGCAAGTTCTGAAGAAAGAAACGGTACAAAAGTTCTTTCTAAACTCACAACCGATTATTTTAATCACGCAAATATCAATGCTCCAGATAAATTTGAAAGTATAAATGATCTAATATCTAAAATGGATGAAGAATTAGGTGGAAGTTACGAAACATTCTTTAATAGCTTTCTTGCAAATGCTAAAGAATTTTTGAGTATGGGTAATCTTAAAGTTGTTTCAAATTTGAAAGCAAAGGAAATCGTAAAGGATTCTTCTGAGGTTGTATATGGAGATCTAACCCAACGATTGCCCGAACATCTTAATGGCCTTGGCCATATGAATATTTTGTTTTTGCTTTTGAGTATAGAAATAAAGAAAGAGGCTTTCAAGGCAAACAACAAGGATATAAAATTGTTATTGATAGAAGAACCTGAAGCACACACACATCCTCAAATACAATATATTTTTGCCCAAAAGATAGAAGATATATTAAAAGAAGTTCCCAATATGCAAACTATCATTTCTACACACTCGCCACATATTGTTTCAAATCATCCTTTTGAGAATATTAGATATATGTCTTTGAAGAAGGGTGAAGATGGTGACAACGTAGAAATTAAAAACTTTTACAATGAATTAAGCAAAAAATATGTTGGAGAGAAAAAAGAATTTTCTTTTTTGACGCAATATTTGAGTGTGCAATCTTCGGAATTGTTCTTTGCTGACAAAGCGATTTTTATAGAGGGAATATCAGAAGGTATTCTGATAGATTACTTTTGTAACCAATATGACACAAAAAGAAACTTGGAAGAAGCAAAAAAGAAAGAAGAGGATGAAGAATACAAGTCAGATTACATACCGTTATCCGCTCAAAATATTACTGTAATACAAGCTGGGGCTAATGCTAAAGCGTTCAGACATTTCATTGAATTTCTTCGAATCCCAACTCTTATTATAACTGATATAGATACTGTTTATCGCAAAGTTGGCGGAAAGAGAATAACCTATCCTGCTTGTTCCGTTTCGGATACCAATTGCTGCAACACATCTAATGCAACAATTAAATACTATTATGCAGCTCCGGAATTTGTATATGGTTGTTCAGTGCATGATGCTTGGCTTGAAAACATTAAAAATCACTGCCAAAAATGTATAAGTGATTTTGTAAAAGTGAGTTATCAGTGCGAAGAAAACGGATATTACCCAAGAAGCTTTGAAGATGCATTTATAAATGTAAATTTGGCAGAGTTAAAAGAACAAAAGGCTCAGTTGTTAGGACTGAAAAATATAGATGAGATGGATACTAGTGACGATATTTATGATTTGACTAAAGAGATAATCGATAAAAAGTCCGATTTTGCATCATCTTTACTTTACATTGCTTATACTGATAAAAACGTTGAATGGACAACCCCTAAGTATATAGAGGAGGGATTAGAATGGCTACAGAAGCAACAATAACAGCTGTGGATCAGTGTAAAAAATGTATTGATAATAAAAGAAGCTTTGTCCTTCAAGGTGGTGCAGGTAGCGGTAAAACTGAAGCTCTAAAAGAACTATTAATATATATTAGTCAAACAAATCCCAAAGCGAAAGTAATATGTATTACTCATACCAATGTTGCTGTAAATGAAATACAAAGCAGAACAGGAAATGCATTTCCTGTGTCAACAATTCATTCGTTTCTCAATAGCTTAATTAAAGACTATAAGAAGAATATACATACTGTTATTGGTGAGTTATTCTTAATTCCGGAATTCGTTGCTTCTGAAAAAAATGAGGATATTTCCGACAAAGAATACAGAAAGAATGAGCATGAGCGCTACAAGAAATTGTATGAAAAATATGCAGATAAACATTACCAAATGACTCGTGAATCTGCACCTAAAGTAACAGGGAAAAGAGATTACGATAAGGATCCAAAATCATTTAATAAAATACTTAATGATGGCATCAAAACAATCAATAAAAAGATTGCCGAAAAAATATCTTCAAAAGATTATTCTGCAATAGGATATAATGATACCAAATTTGATAGTCTAAAAGATCTGACATTTGGTCATGATGGTTTGCTGAAAGTGTTTCATCTGCTAATAAATAAGTATCCGCTGTTGTCAAAAATGATTGCCGATCGCTATGATTATATCTTTATTGATGAGTACCAAGATACGAACGCTGACATTGTTTGTGATTTAATACACGTATCTCAGAATAGCGAACTGACCTTATGTTTATTTGGTGATAGTATGCAATCAATTTACAGTGACGGTGTTGGCGATGTTGATATGTTTATTGGCGATTCTTTAATTTCAATCCCCAAACCCGATAACTATCGTTGTGCTTATGAAGTTATCAGTTTTGTCAACCCTCTACGATTGGATGGCTTAGAGCAGGAAGTCGCATTTAAAACTAATGCAAAAGGTGAAATCGAAACTGAGGAATCTCGACATGGATTCGCTAAAGTTTTATATTCAACATGCGAGCAAAAGCCTAACTCTCATAGTTCAGAAGAAGAAAAAGCGACATATCAATCAAAAATTGATTCACTAATAACCAAGGCGAAAGAATATTGTCCGACAGCTAAAATATTGATGCTAACAAACAAAGCAATTGCAGAAAAGAACCACTTTCAAAATTTGTATAAGGTTTTCGATGATAGGTGCTATGATGTAGGAGATCATATGGAAAAATATTTATCCTCGATCCAAGTGTTAGAATTCTGTGATATTTGTAATGCTTATTTGCGTGGTGACTATAACTCCCTTATAAAATCAATACGATCAAACGGATATGTTATTCGAAGCCTTTCTGATAAAAGAATAATCAATGATATTATGGAGAGTATTGTAACTAACAATAACCTGTCAATGTGGAAAGCGATTGAATTAGCGTCCGAAAAAAAGCTCATAAAGTTGTCCGATAGTTGTATTAATAAAATAGAACGCGAAAGAGCTTTTGTTGAACAATACAGTAATGATGAGTTTTATCAAAAATTCCGGAAGTTGTATCTTGATGGAAATAATACTTTTAACAAAATCAAGGATATGATAGATATTTCATCAGAGGATATTTTTGATGATTGGGAATCTATATACAAAAAAGAGCGTTTTATAAATGAGTTACTCTCACCGAATTTGAAATTCTATGAGGCAATGAATTACTCTAAGTATTTAGCAGAAGAAACTGAATATATTACAATGCACAAAACCAAGGGCTCAAACATTCAAAATGTTATTGTAGTCATGGACGAATTTTTTTGGAATGAATATAAATTCTCTTCATTGTATTTACCAGAAAGCGATACCAATGTTAATAGAATAATAAATTCAAAGAAGTTGATTTATGTTGCTTGCTCAAGAGCGATGACAGGCTTAGTGTGTGTAAAAGTATTGACAGCTGATGAGGTTGATGCATTCAAGTGTGCATTTCCTTGTGCAGAACAAGTCTAGAATAATGAGCGATTTATAGTGAGTTTATCTTGCCAAACGAAATGTCTGAACAATGCAGGTGTATGCTATCAGTCTGCAAAGCAAAGCGTATCATAGCCAGGATTCCTTTGTTTTTACATATACGAATCTGTGTGATATGAACGACAATATTAAAATTGAAATCAATGTTCTCAATATGATAAAGTTCAGACTGTTTGATGAGCGTGAATTTTCCCTTCTTTGTAAATGCGTTGCTTTTTATACCGCTATTTCTCATTATGAAATTCCAAACAAATACGACAGATTAAGATTAATTAGCAAAAGAGGATTTGAAATAAGATTTGTGTAAGAGAAGATGCAGATGTGCTTTATTAGCAATAGAATGAAAAGGAGATCCGAGAAAATGAGATTGACATGGTTAAATAATAAATTTATATGTAAAGAATTATATGCACCGTTTAAAATAGATAAAGATTCGGATTATAAAAAAGATTTGAAAAATAAATATGATATAGTAATGAACCAAGCAAAAAATTCCGGTGCCGATGATGAAAGCTTAAGAATTATTGTTGATTTTAGTGCAAAAATACTGAAATCGTTAGAGTTTTATTACAAAGCCGATATTGCAGAGAGCAATAATATAATTCTTGAATTAGTAAAAGATATAGGAAACAATCCGTTTGCTGTAAATTCAGTTGTTAATAGTGATGCGTTTCCCGGGATTAAGAGTAACGAGTTACAATTCTTTAGAAGTAGATTAGGCTCTCCCAATAAGGCATTTAAAGCAAAAGATATGATTCATTTACCTAATTCCATGAGGTCAAAATCGGGAAACTATAGATTTAGCATTCCCGGAAATCCCAGTATGTATTTGGCTAATTCATCGTATGGATGTTGGATTGAAACGGGATGTCCGGCTGAAATAGATTTTAATGTTTCGCCGGTGTTATTAGAGGGAAATCAGAAGATATTTAACCTGGCTGTTTCATTAAGAGATTTCAGATGCTTGAATGAATTTGAAGAAGATAGAGTGCATTGCTGGCTAAAATTATATCTACTTACGATTGCGACTTCTTACGTAGTTAAAGAGGAAAACAGGACATTTAAATCAGAATATATCATCTCACAATCTTTAATGATGGCTTGTAAAAAAATGAGGTACGATGGAATAGCTTACTATTCACGCAGAGTAGACGATGAAGTGTTTGCTTTATGTGCTATCAATTTAGTGTTGTTTGTTGATTATAATGGTGAATATTCAGAAATGATTAAGCATATGAAAGTTGATGATGCTTTCAATTATTCCTTGTATAAGCAATTGGACCTTAGTTTGAAATACAAGAGATACGAACTAAGATCAACTTATACTGGATATATTACCAATATAGGAAGTTACGACCGGCAGTATCCATACAAAGAAACTGATTTTTATAAATTTGATGAGTTCTTATTTACAACGTGGAGAGACAAGCCCAAAGGTAAAGGCAAGGACGAAATTCCGTGGGGTGTTGAGGTTTAATTGTTCTCGGCATATAAGGTGTATGCATTGTTATAAATCTTAATTGTTTATTTCAGGATATACATAAATTGTTTTATCTCATATAATTTAATGTTTTATTGTTTATAGAAACAAAATAGTATTATATAGCATTTTTTCTGTAAAAAAGTTCGCTTGTTTTTTTGCCAAGTAATCACAAAACCGTATAACTCGAACATAGTTCTTGTAGGAACTACGTTCGGGTTATATTTTTTTATCTAATTTTCTCAATTCGTTGATACACAAAGAAAATCTATCATTTAACTATATTATTTTTGATTCTTCCCGACTGTGATCTCAAAATTGTATTTTCGCACATCCGTACCATTAATTTTCCCTTTTCTCTATTCAGAACGCTTATATGACTACATTATCGTAAATCCGAAACTGAATGGATGAAGGTACGAATTCACGGTACCCGGTGCCGTGAAATTTTTCAAAAAACGGCACTCTTGATGAAAACTTGTTTTTTCAAGTTAGCTCTTTTTCTGGAATAACAGCATTTATCGGTATTGTGAAATCTGTTCTTTTTACATCTGAGAATGTCTGATGTGTAGTTTATTATAAAAGGAAAACTGAAAAGGTAAAGGTACAGATTTACAGTACCCGGTACTGTAAAAACTCATCAAAAAACACCACTCTTGAAAAAACACTGATTTATTGAGAAAATGAAATGGAGGATTAATAATGCTTTTAGTAAAAAAATGTGAATTCAATATTGATACCAACACGGTTGACATTATTATTAACGACGGAACAAAGATTTTTATAGATTGCGATGTTGTTGAGGACGAATACGGCATCACCGTCAGGCACGGAGCAAACCTTGATTATCTTCTTTACAATTACCCGGTTGATTATGTAAACCTGCTGCTCACCGGTCAGATGAAAGATTACCTCGACAAAGCAACTTCATTTACGCTTGATTAAATCGTTTGACCATTATCATTTGTAAAAGTAGCAGCCCTCGGATGATGACTTGATGTCATCTTCCGAGGGCATTTTCAATGTAAATTTTAATAATAACTTGAAATAGAGTATTTACGAATAATTCGATAGTTTTTCCTACTTTCCCGGTTGGAGTAGCTTCCGCACTCTCTACATTATATTTGAAAAACTAGTTAATAAATCCTTGAAAACCGCCCGAAAATTTCGATGAAAAATCGCCAAAAATCGGAAGACTTATCAAATGAATATATTTTTCAAGATAATTCTGAAAATATCCTATCTATCATTCCCATTCTACACCAATCTTTGCTCATACTTGAAATAAAATGAAAAATGTGATATAATAACGCTATAAAATCGAGAGGTGTTTGCTATGAACTTTTCTGATGATATAAAAACAATACGGAAAAAGTGTTTTTTGAGCCAGGATGCATTTGCAAAAGAACTTGGTATTGCATTCTCTACGGTAAACCGTTGGGAAACAGGGAAGGCAAAACCGAATTATAAAACGATGAAGCTGATCGATGATTTTTGCAAAAAGAAAGGTATTGATTTTGATATAATAAAAGAGTTGGAGGCGAAGAAATGAGTACGATAATTCCGAAATGTCAAATGACCGAAGAAGATATCAAACTCAATTTCATAACTCCTGCCATTCAGTCAAAGGGCTGGTCTGATAAAATCACCATGGAAACTTCCGTTGTTTTCACGGACGGCAAGGTGAATATCAAAGGTAATCTGACATCCCGCGGGCCAAAGAAAAAGGCTGATTATATCTTATATATCAATGCCAACAATCCTATTGCAGTTGTTGAGGCTAAGGATAATAATCACTCCGTTTCTTACGGTATACAGCAGGCAATTGCCTATGCAGTGAATCTTGATGTTCCGTTTGCATTCAGCTCCAACGGAGACGGTTTTCAGGAGCACGATATGATAACCGGGATAGAAAGAACGCTCGGTATTGATGAATTTCCTACCTATGACGAGCTTGTTGCAAGATACAAAGCGGAAACGGGCATTGACTCGAATCAGGAAAAGATAATCAATCAGCCCTATTTCAGCAGTCAGAATACTTATCCGCCCCGCTACTATCAGCGTATTGCAATCAACAGAACGGTTGATGCCGTTGCAAAGGGCAAAGACCGTCTTCTGCTCGTTATGGCAACCGGAACCGGCAAAACCTACACTGCATTTCAGATCGTTTACCGTCTGCTGCAAAGCGGTATGAAACAAAAAATTCTTTATCTTGCCGACAGAAACATTCTTGTTGACCAGTCCATTGAGCAGGATTTTTCACCGCTTGAAAAGGTCATTCACAAAATCAACTTTGCCAAGGATGACCCGACAACAATAACCTCTTATCAGGTTTATTTTTCACTTTATCAGCAGCTTACGGGCGATGACGAAAACGATGATGAAGAAAGCGAAACGGACGCAGTTTCAAAGCTCAGTCAGCTTTTTAAGCCCGATTTCTTCGATTTGATAATCGTTGATGAGTGCCACAGAGGCTCAGCCAAAAAAGAAAGTAACTGGCGTAAGATTCTTGAATATTTCGCCTCTGCCGTTCAGATAGGTATGACCGCCACACCCAAAGAAACAAAATATATCTCAAATATTGATTATTTTGGTGAACCGATTTTCACTTACAGCCTCAAGGAAGGCATCGAAGACGGCTTCCTTGCGCCGTTCAAGGTTATCAATATCAAAACCGATATCGGTGATGGCTGGCGGCCTTATCGCGGTCAGGTTGATATCTATGGCAATCTTATTGAAGACCGCATTTACACCAACAGCGATTTTGATTACAACATCATCATCGAGGACCGCATCGTTCAGGTCGCCTGCGAGATAACGGAATATCTTAAAGCCACCGGCAGAAAGCAGAAAACCATTGTGTTCTGTGCAACCGAGGATGCCGCCGAGAGAATGAGAATTGCTTTGTCAAATCTCAATGCGGATATGGTGGCTGAGAATCCCGATTATGTTGTGCGCATTACGGGCAGCGACACTTACGGCAAAAGCAAACTTGATTATTTTATTTCGGTATCTTCGAAATATCCGGTCATTGCCACAACCTCAAAGCTGCTTTCCACCGGAGCAGACTGCAAAATGACAAAGCTCATAGTCCTTGACGAAATGATAGGCTCCATGACGGAGTTCAAGCAGATTATCGGCAGAGGAACCCGCCTGCGCCCGAAAGAAGGAAAAATTAGCTTCACGGTAATGGATTTCCGCAATGTTACCCGGCTTTTTGCCGATCCCGATTGGGACGGCCCCATTGAGCAGGCA
Organism: uncultured Clostridia bacterium; assembly: GCA_937892115.1. Taxonomy (GTDB): domain Bacteria; phylum Bacillota; class Clostridia; order Oscillospirales; family Acutalibacteraceae; genus CAG-177. The sequence goes on from CALAUI010000001.1 coordinate 11,336, forward strand.
GACGGCTTTGATCCGAACCACGAGCCGACCCGCCACGAACCTCCGACTGAGCCGGGAGGAGAACCGGTAAATAAGAGCGAAAAGCCGTTTGTTTCCGTTGATGATCTTCATGTCAGCGTTGTAAACAAAATTGTATCGGTATATGATGCCGACGGAAAACTCCTTCGTCAGGAAAACATAATCGACTATACAAAATCAAATATCCTTGGTCAGTATGCTTCGCTTGAAAACTTTATCCGCAAATGGACTGCAGAAGAAAAGAAATCCGCCATTCAGTCCATGCTCAGCGAGAGAGGCATCGACCTTGACGCCCTCAAGGCGGAGCAGGGAATGGAGGATGTTGATGATTTTGATTTTATCTGCTTTGTAGCCTATAATCAGAAGCCGCTCACCCGCAAAGAGAGAGCCAACAATGTTAAAAAGCGTGATTTCTTTTCAAAATACAGTGGTGCGGCACGAGAGATTCTCGAAGCCCTGCTTGAAAAATATATGAACGAGGGCATATACGAGATTGAAAAGACCGAAGTATTAAAACTTGATCCGTTTATGAAATACGGCAAGCCTTCAAAAATCGTCAGCCTGTTTGGCGGCAAAGACGGCTATCTGCAGGCAATAAAAGAACTCGAAGAAGAATTATATTCAGATGAGGCGATGTAATGAGCAATTTATCGGGATTTGTTAAAAGAATAAGAGATATTATGCGCAACGATGCCGGCATCAACGGCGATGCACAGCGCATTGAGCAGATAGCATGGATGCTGTTTCTGAAAGTATATGATGCAAAAGAGCAGGATTGGGAAATTGATGAGGATAATTATGTTTCGATAATTCCCGATAACTGCCGCTGGTGTAACTGGGCAGCCGACCCGGACGGCAAGGCAATGACGGGCGATACTCTGCTTAATTTTGTCAACAACACTCTTTTCCCCGCATTGAAGTCCCTGCCCGTTGACCGTGATACGCCCATCAAAAAAGCCGTTGTGCAAACCACATTTGCCGATGCAAACAACTATATGAAAGACGGTGTCCTGCTCCGTCAGGTCATCAATGTCATTGATGAGCTTGATCTTTCCGATTATGAAGAAAGTCACGCTTTCGGCGATATTTATGAATCCATCCTGAAAGAATTGCAGAGTGCGGGCTCGGCAGGCGAATTTTATACTCCCCGTGCAGTTACGGACTTTATGGCGCTTATGATAAAACCCGAAATCGGCGAAACCATGGCGGATTTTGCCTGCGGTACCGGCGGCTTCATCACAAGCTGGCTCAAGGAACTTGAAAAGAAAATAAAGACCACCGACGATCAGGAGGCATATTCCAACAGCATTTACGGCATCGAGAAAAAGCAGTTTCCCTATATGCTCTGCATCACGAATCTGCTACTTCACGGCCTTGATGTGCCGAAGATTTATCACGATAATTCGCTCACAAAGGATGTGCTTGATTACACCGAGGAAGATAAATTCGATATCATTCTGATGAATCCTCCTTACGGCGGCAGCGAAAAGGCGGAAATAAAGAATCATTTTCCCGCCGACCTTGCTTCAAGCGAAACAGCGGATCTTTTTATGGCTGTCATCATGTACCGCTTAAAGAAGAACGGAAGGGCGGCAGTTATTCTGCCCGACGGTTTTCTCTTCGGCACGGATAATTCAAAGATAAATCTCAAAAAGAAGCTGCTCAATGAATTTAACCTGCACACCGTTATCCGTATGCCGGGCAGCGTCTTTTCGCCCTATACTTCCATAACCACAAACATTCTTTTCTTTGATAACACCGGCAAAACGGAAGCGACCTGGTTTTACCGTCTTGATATGCCGGAGGGCTACAAGCATTTCAACAAAACGAAGCCGATGAAGCTTGAACACTTTGCCCCAGTAATCGAATGGTGGAATGACCGCACGGAGCTTACGGCAGACGGCTTTGACAAGGCGAAGAAATATACATATGAACAGCTTACGGAAGAATTCGATTATAACTTCGACCAATGCGGCTATCCTCACGAGGAAGAAGAGATACTTGACCCGCTTGATCTCATTCAGCGTTATGAATCCGAGCGTGCCTCGCTGAATGCCGAGATTGACCGTGTGCTTGCGGAAATCACCGCCAAACTTGGAGGAAACAAAGATGAACAATAATTTGCCCATTGAAGAAAACAAAGGAGATATTATTATTTATCAATCCGCAAACGGTGATACAAAGATTGATGTTCATTTTCAGGATGAAACGGTATGGCTTACTCAGGCACAGCTTTGTGAACTGTATCAGAGCAGCAAAGCCAATGTAAGCGAGCATATAAAAAACATTTTTGAGGAAGGCGAATTGGACGAGGGAGCAACTGTTCGGAAATTCCGAACGGTTCAAACAGAGGGTAATCGTTCCGTAAACAGAGAACTGACTTACTACAACCTTGATATGATTATCTCCCTCGGATATCGCATAAAGTCCTCTATTGCAACGCAGTTCCGCCGTTGGGCGACTGAACGCTTAAAAGAGTATATGATCAAGGGCTTCACGATGGACGATGAGCGCTTGAAAAATCTCGGCGGCGGTAACTACTGGCATGAGCTTTTAGACCGCATCCGTGATATTCGCTCTTCTGAGAAAGTGATGTACCGTCAGGTGCTTGATCTGTATGCCACCAGCGTGGACTATAACCCGAAGAGTGCTGAATCAGTTGCCTTTTTCAAAATGGTGCAGAATAAGCTGCACTATGCCGCTCACGGGCATACCGCAGCAGAGGTCATTTATGAGCGTGCGGATGCAGATAAACCTTTTATGGGGCTCACGGCTTTTTCCGGGGATTTCCCTACAATGAAAGATATCTCCGTTGCAAAGAATTACCTTTCCGAAGATGAACTGAAGATTCTGAACAACCTTGTTTCCGGATATTTTGATTTCGCTGAAATACAGGCAATGCGTCATAATCCGATGTATATGAGTGATTATGTTGAAAACCTTGACCGTATTCTTACCTCAACCGGCGAAGCTCTGCTTACCGATGCGGGAAAGGTCAGTCATGTGCAGGCACTTGAAAAAGCAAAGGCGGAATACAGAAAGTATCAGGTGCAGAATCTTTCCCCAGTCGAAGAAGAATACCTGCAAACCATTCGTGCCATTGAAAAGACGGCAAAAGAGGGAGATAAAAAATGACTCCACAGGAACTGAAAAACAGTATTTTGCAGCTTGCTATTCAGGGTAAACTTGTCGAACAGCGCCCGGAGGAAGGCACAGCGGAAGAACTGTATCAACAGATACAGGCCGAAAAACAGTCGCTGATTAAAGCCGGAAAAATCAAAAAAGAAAAACCTCTGCCCGAAATCACCGATGACGAAAAGCCGTTTGATATTCCGGAGAGTTGGAAGTGGCTTCGTCTCGGGAAATTGATTCGTGTAATCAGTGGTGTATCGTATAATAAAAACGATGTGTCAAAAGGCGGAATACGCATTTTGCGCGGTGGCAATATTCAAGGAATGAATGTGTTAACTGACGAGGATGATGTTTTCTTACCGTTTGATTATGCAGACAGTGAAAAGCAGGTCAATGTCGGAGATATACTTATTGTCGCATCCACAGGTAGCAAAGCGGTTATCGGAAAAGCCGGATATGTTGATAAACCTCTTATCCATACTCAAATAGGAGCGTTCCTTCGTATTTGTCGTCCGTACTCCTTGGAATTTGCTGTTTATTTGAAGGTAATATTTGAATCTGATTTTTATAGGAAGCACATACGGGAGTTGTCTCAAGGAACAAATATCAATAATGTGAAAGAATCTTATATTACTGAATTTGTTATTCCGTTCCCGCCCCTTGCCGAGCAGAAGCGCATTGTTGCCAAAATCGAAGAACTGCTGCCGTTGATTGACCGCTACGAAGAAGCGTGGACAAAACTGGAAGAGTTCAATAAGCGTTTTCCCGGCGATATGCAGAAATCCCTTTTGCAAATGGCGATTCAGGGCAAGCTCGTCGAGCAGCGCCCCGAAGAAGGCACCGGCGAGGAGCTGTTCCAGCGGATAAAACCATACCATAAAGGATTAAAACTATGTAAGGATGAATTGGACTTCTCATCTATGGACTTCAATGTTCCTGAAAGTTGGATAGTGGTTGAATTGAATCAACTTTTCGACTTTGTTGATTATCGGGGAAAAACGCCAAACAAAATATCCGAAGGGATTTTCTTGATTACTGCGTCAAACATCAAGCAAGCATATATGGATTATACCCGTAAAGAGTACATTTCTCGTGAGGAATATGAAGGAAGAAAGAGCCGAGGAATAACACAAAAAGGCGACTTACTGTTTACTACAGAAGCGCCAATGGGCAATGCTGCTCTATGCGATTTGGACGAGTGCTCTTGTGGGCAAAGAATTATTACTTTTAAAGAGTATACACACGATACCGTATTTCCTGCGCTGTTTATGTATTTTATCCTTTCTCCTCAATTCCAACAGCAACTGCTTGATAATTGTACAGGGACCACAGCAAAAGGAATTAAAGCAGATAAACTGAAACACTTTTTGTTGCCTCTCCCACCCCTTGCCGAGCAAAAACGCATCGTCGCAAAACTTGAAGAACTCCTGCCCCTGTGCGAAAGGTTGAAATAATGTATAAGATTATCTATCTTGCCGGTTTTCTGATTCGTCAGTTTGCATTACCGAATCCGTTTACTCCATTTGGAGATATCGCAGAGTTGATTAATTTGATAGTAGGCGGCGTGTTCGTTCCGATTTCATATTTTATGGTTGGCTTAATTTACGAAAGAGGAAGCGCACCTGCTTGGGGTTCGATCCTTTTTACAATCGTATATGCGATCAACACCGGCGTCACCTATCTTGTTTGTTTGGCATATCCGACTGTATGGTTGATGGTTTTAATTGCCGTTGCCTATTTTGCATTGTATTTATTTGTTGCTTACAAGATAAGGGAGGCACGATAAATGAAAAAATGGGAACTTGCAAGATATTTGATTGATGCTAAAAAATGTGTTGACAGTATTCTGTATATTTCCAAATACGCTGATCAGCTGCGATATTATGATTTGCGTGAATTGATAGATGGCAAGAGAAATACATTCTACATAAACTGCTGTGCGGTTATTGATAAAACAATTGCGCCGAAAACTTCTGATAAGCGTAGCCTGTGCGAAAAAGATCCGATAGTGAATCTTCTTTACTTAGAGCGTGACAAGAATAGCGCTCATAAGGATGATAGTTATATTCCTCAATCTTTTGACAAAATCGATGCAATTGCATTTCAAATGAAAGAACAGATTATTCATATTCGAGAACTGTGTAAAGAGCATCTTCCAAAAGAAATAACACTTGATTTTGTACCGCACGATAAAGCACTATTCCGTGCTGTCCATAAATTGCTTGCAGATGATGAAGAAGAAATACTTAATGAAAAACATCCCTTAAGGAATACAACGGCTCCCCAAGGCGAAAATACTCAATCTTTTACTATACTACACGACCCCATTGATTTGAGAACGGTTCCAGAAGAAGCTCGTAAAGATTACTGTGTTCTTATTAATGATGGAATTAATATCTATGAAGGCGTTCAGGAGCGACAAGATAGTGCCATAAAAGTCAATCTTCTTTATGGTGAAAATATGTGGTGCTCAGTGAGCAAGGAAAGCTTGGAGGAATATCAGGAACTTGTAAAGTTAGGTGCTTTTGATGATTTCAGTATTCCGCAGCCGCTACCAAAAGACCCGATATTAGCTAACATCATTATGAACAAAATCAATGAGCAAAAGAGTGTCAAATAACCGATTTATTGAATTGGATAAGATGAAGCGGAAACACAGAAATTTATTCTTGCCGAGCAAAAAAACATCATCGCAAAACTCCAACAACTCTTGCAATTGTGAGAGTTGTTGGAATAAATTTATTTAATTTAGGAGAGTGAAGATATGTATATAAAAAAGATTTATATAAGCAATTTTAAAAGCATTGATAAAGCCAATATAGAATTAGAACCTTTGACGATGTTCGTTGGCGCAAATGCTTCAGGTAAATCCAATATTATCAACGTCTTAAGATTTATCGAAAACATTATGACAGGCGGAATTGAAAATGCGGTTGCCTTACAGGGCGGAATACAATATATTTCAAATGCCAACTTACCTAAAGGGGAAAAAATCGAGGTTGCGTTTACAATAGATGTTCGTAACGAATCTTGGATGAGACACTTGCAAAATCGAAAATTCGCTTTACAAGTTCAAGAAATAGAGTATAGATTTGTTATTCAGCCAAATAAAAGAGGATCCGGATATCACATTGATTATGATTATATGAAAATGCATTATGCTTGCTTTTCTTTTGATCCAAGCGCAAATAAAAATGAAAAGTATCAATCCCTTAGCACTCAGTATGTATCAACGTTTGAACGAAGAAATCAATTGGCAACAATAAAGACTGACAATCAATTCATTCCAGTCGATAATATATCAAAAGAATTAGAAAATGAATTGAAGGCAGATAATGCTGGCTCGTTTTTCGCTTTTATTGCGAGAGAAGATAAAACCGAACTAATGTTATATAGGTTATCTATGTTGCTGCCGCCCTATTTTTCAGATGTCACATTTATTAGGATTTTTGATTTTGATCCTAAAGAACTTAAAAAGTCGTCATCAATGGCTTCGACTCAAATATTGGATGAAAACGGTTCGAATCTTGCTTCAATCTTGCAAACAATTTTGAGGAAAAAAGAAAGCGCAAAAAAACTAACCTTGATTTTGAACGAATTCTTACCATTTATCGAAACAATATCAATTGAAAACAATCCCGATAAATCTGTATCGTATAAAATCAGAGAATGCTATAACAACAAGTCGTTTTATGCTAATTTCTTATCAGATGGAACGGTCAGTATTTTAGCACTTATACTTGCATTGTATTTTGAGGAAAAATCAAATGTTATTGTTCTTGAAGAACCCGAACGCAACATCCATCCCAAATTACTTGAAAATTTAATTTCTTCTGCAGAGGATGTTTCTAAAGAAAAGCAAGTAATTATTACGACACATAATCCGGAATTCTTAAGACACGCAAAAATTGACGATGTTAGACTTGTGTCAAGAGAAGCTTGCGGAAAAACAAAAATCAGTAAGCCGGGCGAAAGTGTTATTGTTAAAGAATTTATCAAAAATGATTTGGGCTTAGATGATCTGTTTTTACAAGGACTTTTGGAGGAATGATATGTTATATGTATTTGTCGAAGGTCCTGATGACTACACTTACTTTGATAAAGTATTTGGGGGATTTTGGGAAAGCTATAAAATAATAACTTACTCGCATATGAAGAAAAGCAAATTAAACGATTTTATACGAAGTGTTTCATCAATGCCTGGCTGTGATTATCTGTTTTTTTGCGATGAGGATGGTAAAGGTATTGAAAACAAAAAAGCAGAATTGCTTTCAAACTATAATCAATTATCTACAGATAGAATCTTCGTTGTACAGTATGAAATAGAAAGCTGGTATTATGCGGGAGCATCCACCGAAATATGCAAAAAGTTGAAATTAGTACATTATCAAGAAGATACAAACTCATTAACCAAAGAACAATTTGACCATAAATTGCAGAGACCAAGTGATAGAAAATATATTATGGTACAGTTGTTGTTGCAATATTCAAAAGATTTGGCGAAAACCCGAAATAATAGTTTCGGCATCTTTTTTAACGCAGTAAAAGAACCTGCCGCTGTTTGATGTGCATCAGATTACAGCAAACTGAGGCACAATTGTTGACAGGTTCTTTCGTGGATATTATATGCTAATGAATAAAGATTATTCTCCCTCTGATATAAATAATTCAATTGAAATTGCATAACGACAAGCATATTCTTCAGGCACGAGAGGTTTCTCCCGTGCCTGTTTTGCTATTTTGTGAACTTGATTATAACTTCATCGACGCCGTCCGTGTATTTGCCTTGTGCTATTAGGGTGCTACGCAGGTCGAGCAAGCATTGGACTACAAGGCGGCGCTCGGTGTCGGTGAGGGAGAGGCGGTATTTCTTCTTTCTCATACGAACCCCACCTCTGCGTTGACCGTTTCGGTTACACGCTCACGGATGTTATTCAGCTGCTGTACCCACGCCATCGGGTCGGTGGCTTTGAGTTGCTCGGTGATGCTCTCTTTGGCGGCATACTCATTTACTAACCGAAGAAAAAGTTGTTGTGCCTGCTCCTCGGTATCTGCGAGGTGGGAATGAAGCTTGCCGGATGTCAGCAGATTGTAATACAAGACCTTATGATGCTGCTTTAGGTACCGCAGTCGGCGTTGTCCCCACACGCCGATGGACTGTTCTTTTTCGGGCGGTAATTCGAGATTGGGCAGACGGTAGTCGCCCTGCATTGTGTAAGTGCCGCCAGCTTGTTCAATTATTTTGGAACTGCTCAATATTATCACATCTCTTCCGTAAAAAATCAGATTAATAATCGGATTGATTCCTGCAAGCAGAGCAAGAAATATAGCAATAATGCGAATATTCAGATATCCCTTTGATGAAAACATATTGTACTTCTTGAATTAAATCGATTCTGCCGATTTTATTTCCGCTATTTCTTTGTCACGACTTTCAATCATTTCATCTGAATTTACGGGTATACCGGCATGCAGTTCTCCGGGTTCCATAAATTCAAGACCGCCTTCATATTCATTGGGATAATATCCTTCTGCAGCGAGTGCTTCTCTTTGCTTCAGTACCTCCATGACGTATTTGTGCTGAGGATTATTGAAATCCCAGAACAGGTAGGGGATAATCATCAGCAGGAATCCGACAAGATCAAAAAGAAGAGGTACGGCAACAATATTGAATCTTGCAGAGTCAATATAAAGAATGTCCCAGTTGGAGTTGAATCCGTTTTTAAGAATGATTACGGGAATAATCAGACTAACAAATGTAGTAACAGGTGAGATTATCCAGTTGAATACACCGCTTGAGTTCTCAAGACGTTCACCTGACAGATACATCTGATAGTCGTTCTTTCTGATGGTCATATCCGCATCGGCAACACCGGGTATGGAGTTGGCAAATCCTTTGAAGAATTCACAGGCAAAGATTACAATACCGCACATATTCTGTTTTGTCGGGAATGCCATGATGGTAAGCATTTCCGCAACGGAGGATATGGCGCTGACAATCAGTTTTGTAACCTTGAGCGATCTGTACGAAAATCTTCTGACAAAATACGGCGCAACAAAGCTCAGCGGCGTCGAATTGAAGCTCATCAAAGTTTTCATCAGACCGTAGACAACGCATTGGGTATACATTCTGAACGAATAGAAATACATTACATTTGTAATGTTTATCATACCGTTGCCTAATGAGTCAAGAAGAGATGAGATTGTATTGAGCCAGTTGTACTTGTTTTTCATAACCTGAGAAATTCCGTACCAGAAGGATATTTTCTGTTTTTTTTCAAGAGGCGGTTGGGGAATTCTTTCGGTAATGTTCTTAGTCGCAAAAAGGGTAATTGCACCCATGGGAATAAATACGGCAGGTATGACATATTTATAGAATCTTATATCGTCAAATGCGATTCCAAAGAGGGGAACTATAACGTCAAATATATTCTTGACAAAGTGGGAAAGCTTGACAGGCCAGGTTCTTATCATCATTCTTTCGTGAGGATTGGGTGAAATATTCTGGGTACAGTTTTCAATAACGTTATCAAAGGCAAACATATCAAACAGCATAAACAGCAGATACGCCATCCACATTCTGTCCTCAACGTTCTTAACGTTGTATATGGGAAGCCATCCGACAAGGATGATCATTATTGATTTCTGTACAAAGTTTTCGTAAAGAGAGAATTTATATCGGCCGTATTTAGGAACAAGTCTTCTTTTCCAAAGAATGTTACGTAATCCGCCGTAAGCATTGACAAATAACTGAATTGCAAAAATTTTGAAAAAGCTTCTGGCACTAACGCCGTTGATGCCGTTAAGAAGATTCCTGAGAAAATCCGGGATAATCAACGAAGTGTCAAACAGTATCATTGCGAGGCCGATTACCGAAACGATACTGTAAAAAGTAAGGAATTTTCTTTCTGTTTTCTTATCGAGTATACCCAGGTTATCGTTTACTACCCAGCTGAGAAGACTCCACAGATAACTGAGCGGAAGACCGATAAGAGTGATAACCGAAAACGCAAGATAAGGAAGCTTGTAATGATACATTATCAGGAAGCAGGATGCGGAAAATCCGAGATAACTCAACGGTGTCCTGGTACTGTAATTCATTCCGACGCCGAAGAATACCGTAAGGTATTCCTTAAACGGAACGTAATTTCCCTTTTCCCTGTCCGGCTCGTTCCAATGTTCCTTTATATTGGTAAAAAAAGCTTTTGCTTTTTCATTTGCCATCAGTCAACACTCCTTTCCTGTCCGTATACTGCCTCAACGTCCTTGAGGGATCGTGTATCTTTTTTGGGAAGCCAGTGCTCGCCGGTTTCTATCGCATCTTCATTCGGAGCGCCGAGATAAATTTTTTCGCATCCGAGGTCACCGTAAAATGCATGGTGTCCGATGGATTTTACGTTTGCGGGAACGAAGATGTATTTTACCTTTTCACAATATGAGAAACCGTCTGAACCGATTGATTCGACTGCATCGGGTATATCGATCTTTTCAAATCCCTTGCATTTGAAAAACGCAAGACTTCCGATTGATTTGACGGAAGCGGGAATTTTAACGTATGTGAGCTGCTCGCAGTCGCTGAAGCAGGAATCCGCAATAACAGTAACGGTTTCCGGGATAATATATGTTGAGTATGAAGCAAATTGCTTTGAATACTCTTCTATGTTATCCGTAGTTTCTTCACCGTATTTCTTTGTGAATTCTTCAATAAATTTTATTGCGGATTTTTCGTCAACCGGAGCGGCTATTCCGCTTTCAAGAGCGGCTTTATACTGATTATTCAGAATGGGATGAAGAATAATCTCTGTCATATCTTTATTGAACAGAACTCCGTCAACGGAAGTGTAATATTTATTATCGGGGTCAACGATTACAGCTTTGAGATTTTTGGTGTAATAAAAGCAATGATTTTCAAGCTCTTTTACATCCTTACCGATGAATATGAACTGGATATATTCGTTACAGCTCATTGCAAATTCACGTACGGTTGAAACGGGCTCGCTTTTATCGGGCTTTCCGTTTTCGTCTCTGACGTAATCGATATGAATTGTCGTATCCGTGTCTTTGCCGTTGAACTGATAAAGCTGCCAACCGTTTTCGGTCTGCTTATATGTGTATGTGTCTGCACTTATTGAGTTGAAACTGAGATAAAGGGAAATACCTACAAAAATCACAATTATGATTATGAAGGAAATCTTGAATGCGAGATTCTTTTTCCCTTTCATTTCAACGTCGGGTTTGTTTGAGAAAAGCGGGTCGTACAGCAATTTGGTTTCGCTGATTTTTAAATCGTTGGCCATGTCATTTCTCCTTTGTATATATATATTTCAATTATATGGTGTATTCCTTTTTATTTCAATTATATAAAATAAACAATTATTTACGGCGTGTGTTGATTAAATCGACGGACAGTGATACAATAATTCCGTTAAATCAGTAATTTATGAGGTAAATTCATGAGGAAAAATCGTTTAATTCTTATTATTTCCGGCGCTATCACTTTAATTATCACGGGTATAATGAATCTGCTCCTTTTCCCGATTATCGAAAACGGTACTGCGGGAATGCGGTTTTTTGATATGAATACGACGGGTTATTCCGTTGAAGCGTGCCGCGAGTTTTTATTTTCATTATCAGTTCAGGGCAGGGGTGTGGCTCTTCATATTCAGCTTCCGCTTGATTTTGTTTATCCGGTAATATATACGGTGTTTTTTATTGCAGCGATTTGGGCTCTTACCGGTAAGAAAAGCAAACTGAATCTTCTTCCGCTTTTGCTTTTTATTACGGATTATATTGAAAATATCTGCTCTGTAAAAATTCTTAATTCGTCAATGCCTTCAGATAGTATTATTAAATTTGCAAGCACCGTAACTTTACTTAAAAATATTCTGATGTATTTGATTTTCGGCATTATTGCAGTGCTTTTTATTATTTTCCTCGTGAAGAAAATAAAAGAAAACAGATAAATAAATAAAAGATATCCTCCCGGGACAATGTGCTTGTCGGTCGGGAGGATATATAATTTATCTTTTTTTGTATATCAGAAGCTCCGGGTCACTGCCGTTGATGCCGTAACTGCAAACGAGTATAAAAGATGTATCGGCAACTACGCCGTAACACACGCCCATATTTCCGAATTCAATCTGTGTTCCCAGATACACCTTTGTGTCGTCAAGCATTTTGATTTCTTCTCCGCTCGGAATCGGGTAGCTGAGATTTACAAAATTGCCGGGCAACTCATTCAGCCCGTCTGCTTCAGGAAGGCCGTTGGATTTAAGTAAGCCGTTAATTTCATCGAGTAACGAATTTTTGAATTTATCGTATGCTTCTTTGCCTCCGAGCTTAATGTATTCTGCTGCGATGCAGCTTCCGCCGAACGGTTTTCCGCAGGTGGATTCACATCCTTTACAGTTTTCTTTGAAATAACACTCATTACATTTTGCAGAACAGATACTCATATTTTTCTCCTTCGGATTTTTTGAAATGTAATGTATTTTAGCAACGGATAATCAAAAAGTCAAGTCATGAATAATTGAAATTCTCTTTTTCATATGTTATTATGAAAATGCAATATAAATGCAGGGAGGAAATATAATGAAAAAATCCGTTTCGTTATTGCTGGCTGTTATTCTTATCATTCAATGCGGCTTTGTTTTTGCCGGAGGATTTGACAGTATGTCTCTTGATGAAAATCAATGGCAAGAGAGATATGACTCTTATATAAGTTCAAATACTTTACCTCTTCTTTGTGTCGGCTCAGATCAGACAAAGCTTAATCTTACCTGGCACGCTTCAAAGGATTCCGCTTATCCGGAAGTCCGTATTTCAAAAAATGCAGATATGTCCGATTTCACTGAATTCAAGGGCGAAACCGCTGAATCAGAAAACGACGAGCAGCTTGTATGCAGAGTAACCATGTCGGGAATTGAAGAAAACACGGTATACTATTATCAGTATCATTCCGAAGACGGATGGAGCACCCCCGCAAAGTATGAGTCAAAGTCATTTACAAACTATAAAATGATGGTTATCGGTGATATACAGATCGGCGGACAGTCAACCGATAATCCCGATGAACAGTCAAGAATCGGTTATGTATGGCAGAGCGTTCTTGATGAAGCGCTTACAAAAAATCCCGATATATCTTTCCTTCTTTCGCCCGGTGACAATATTTCTACGGGTAAAAGTGCAGACGAATGGCAGACATTTATGATGCCGACTTATGTTCAGTCACTTCCGATGGCACTCGCAATCGGTAATCATGATAAGAAGGGCTTTGCGTATAACTACTATACCTATATGCCCAACGAGTATTTCGGCAGTTATTTTGAGGGACTTGACCGCGATTTCTGGTTCAGATACGGAGACGTTCTTTATCTTGTTTTTGATGCTACCTCGGGTGATGCAGCTGACCACAGAGCGATGGCAGAGGAGGCGGTTAAGCTTAATCCCGATGCAAAATGGCGTATCGCTACGATGCATCAGGCACTTTACGGAGCGGGATATTCCATACTTGATCCCGAGACGACTATTCTGCTCAACGGTGTATTTCAGCCGATTTTTGATATGTATGATGTTGACTTTGTATTTACCGGTCACAGTCACCTTCAGGCACGTTCAAAATTCATAAAGAACGGTTTGATTGTCGGTGAAGCAAAGAGCGGTGAAACCTATACTGACCCCGAAGGCATCATATATCTCAATTCAAACGCCTGCTGTGATACTAATCCGTCATCAGACAATTTATTCTCCGCCTATACCTTTAAGGAAGGCGACATTACTACTTATTCAACTGTTGAATTCAGCGGCAATTCAATGACTGTAAAGACCTTCAGAGGCGATAACAGTGAGCTGCTTGACAGCATTACTATTGTTAAAACCAAGGAAAACAAGCTTTCATCAATTACACTTCCCATAAAGAAGCTTATCTACAAGCTTGTTGAAATCCTCGGCCTTATTTACATGAGACTGGATGCGATAACCGTTAAAATCCGCGGGGGTCACTTTTAATTGATACATAAAACCCGCCCAAGGGCGGGTTTTTCGTTTATTTGTTTACAATTATTCCGTTTGTTGCTTCATCGTATTTCAGATAACGGGGATAGAATGAATAGGTATCAACGGTTGCCTGGCCGTCTGTATAGAGAAGCGTTTTTACAAAATCGTTAAATTCTCCGCATCCCTGGGCATGAGTGAAATTGCGGATAAACCAGGTCTGCTCAGGGAACATACAGGTTGAAGCATCAATATTTTCTTCGGGAGATATATATTTGCCGTCTGTATTTTTGATTACATCAGCAGAAAGCTTTTCTCCGTGCGGGGAAGCTGTTGCGTGGAAAGAAGCGTGTTTCAGGTCTATTGTCATATCGCTTTCGTTATGCCATGAGGGTGTCATGAACATTGCCGAATAACCGTATCTTGCGATAACATAGAGATTTGACGTATCGTTGATTTCGTTGAGGGTCTGTGCTTTATAAGGTCTGATTCTTGAATTGAAATCATCTATTTTTGCTTTTAACCCGCTTCTGTCGGTTGTGTCTTCACCGTAGCAGTAATCAAATACAAATCTATATGCTTCGTTGATTTTTTCATCTGGAATCATTGACCAGATACTTAACCATCCGCCGAACATGGGAATGATACCCTGACTGAGCTTTTTCATTCCGATTTTGTCAATCATTCTGTTGACAAGCTTGCAGGCGAGCTTGGTAATGCCCGTCTTATACAAAGTACCGAAAAGGAAATCCATTCCTTTTTCGTTATCAGCATGGTCAAATGCGGCATCAAGATAGCTTGTAAGTGATTCTGCGTCAAAGGTCAGATTACCCGTGAAAAGGTCGCCGTTGTAATCTTCACCGAAAACGGCTGTTGAGTTGAATACCCAGCTGCGTACCTTTGATGTGCCGAACAGCTTTGCATAAGTGAGAGAAACAACTCCGCCGTAGCTGTGACATTCAAGAACTACCTGCTCGCATCCCGAGGCCTCAAGAACGTAATTGATAAAATCGTTGAGATCAGATGCGGTCTGAATGGGGTCAAGACGCCAGTCATATACGAAATCCAACTGAGAGTCTTTTGTAATGGTTGATTTGTCGGGATATTCCCAACGTACACCCGAGCCGTCGTGGACCTCGCCGTCGGGAGCAAGATACGACGGGCTGAAAAGAATGCCGCAGATTTCGTTTGCCTTGTCACCGAATTTTGACCAGTTATGAGTAATCAGTACGCTGAGCAGTGCGGGAATTCCTTTGAATACAGCTTTCTTTATAGCATCTCCGGAGGGAGGAAATATCGCTTCGGAATTTTCATCATCGGGATTTTTATATACGGTTGAGCCCATAAATCCGTGAACGAAAATATAGGGACAATCCGCAGTATAAGTGCCCTTCTGATTATCTTCTCCGTAGGCAAAGATGCAGGGGGCAAAACATATTGCCAATGCAAGAATAATGCTTATTGTTTTTCTGAGATGAATTTTCATAGACGGTCCGTCTCCTTACGATTAAGTACATTGAGATTATAATAAAAACAAAAGTAAATGTAAATAGTTAATTGAATAAATCGGAAACGCAAACAATGTACCGGAGTTAGCGTTAATAATCATTATTGATTTCCTGTAATGAGACGGCAGTACAAAGTTAATGTTGATATGATTTTCGGATTGGTTATTTTACTTGCATCTTCTGCTTTTCTTTTTTATCCGTATATACGTAAAGAAAACTGAAAAATTACAACTTTATAAATGAAAAAAGGGCTCCTAAATCTTCGGAGCCCTTGATATATACAGGATTGAAATTAACCGAAATATCTCTTGAGAAGGCCTTCAAATGCTTTACCGTGTCTTGCTTCGTCACGAGCCATTTCGTGTACGGTATCGTGGATAGCATCAAGACCTTGTTCTTTTGCCATTTTTGCAAGTTCAAACTTGCCCTTTGTTGCACCGTTTTCGGCATCTACTCTGAGTTCAAGATTCTTCTTTGTGCTGTCTGTAATTACTTCGCCGAGAAGCTCTGCAAATTTAGCTGCATGCTCTGCTTCTTCATAAGCTGCTTTTTCCCAGTAAAGACCGATTTCGGGGTAACCCTCTCTGTGAGCAACTCTTGCCATTGCAAGATACATACCTACTTCTGAGCATTCGCCGTTGAAATTATCTCTGAGACCCTGAATGATTTCGGGTGATACACCCTTTGCTACGCCGACAACGTGTTCGGCAGCCCAGGTCTTTTCTTCATCCTTTGCTTCTGTGAATTTTGAGCCGGGAACTTTGCACTGAGGGCAGAATTCGGGAGCTTCGTCACCATAGTGAACATAACCGCATACGGGGCAAATCCATTTTTTCATAATAATAAATCCTCCAAGTTATATATTATCCGCATTAAGCGAATTGTTTACGCATTCTTCGCATAGGCCGCTGCAGATTATCATTTTTCCTTTGACAATGCCTTTGAAATCCTTTATGACGACCTCGGGGACGGTTTCAAGTGATATATCGGTCACCTTGCCGCATTTATCACAGATAAAGTGACAGTGCTCCGAAACGTCACCGTCAAATCTGTCACAGCTTTCGCCTCTGATTCTCAGCACCTTTCCTTCTCCTTCAAGCAGGGTAAGGTTTCTGTAAACTGTGGCAAGGCCCAGTTTGGGAAAGTCATTTTTCAGACTGAGGTACAGTTCATCTGCTGTGGGATGGTCTTTTCTGCTGCAAAGCTCGGTGTAGACCGCATCTCTCTGCCGACTGTGCTTTGTCATAAATGCCTCCAAATGATAATGATAATCATTATCAATATTATAACATATATTTCAAAATTGTCAATATCTTTTATTCTGATTTTGCAATTTCTTTCAGCGAATCTATTATTTTCAATCCGGTTTTGTCAAGCCGTTCTCTCATTTCATGACCCGTTGACAAAAGTATGCAGTCAGCTCCGATTTCCTTTGCCATTTCCGCATCGTGTACAAGGTCGCCTATCACGAGAACCTTACCGTCACATTGCTTTTCAAGATATTTTATCGCTCTGTCGATTTTTGAGGTTGCAAGATAATCCGATGCACCGAGTATGGCGTCAAAATAATCATATATCCCGTATTTTCGTATATTTGTCGTAAGCTGTTCGTTATTTGATGACGAAACAATGAGTTGTGTGCATCCCTTTGATTTGAAATATTCAAGTGCTTCCTCTGCTCCGTCTGACAGAGCGGTATTCTCAAGATGCCTGAGATATCCCTCGTTGTATGCTTTCAGTATTTCTTCGTAATCCTCGTTTTCAAGGTCAAATACCTTTTCGTAAAACTTAATTATGGGTACGCCTATGCACTCTCTGTATCTTTTCATATCAAGAGGGGGCATATTTCTTTCTTTCAGCATATCGTTTACTGATGACATTGCCGCCCCTGCATCGTTAAGTAAAGTTCCGTTCCAGTCCCAGATAATATATTTGTATTCCATATTGTTCCTTCCAATATAAGAGTTCTGATTTATGTTATCATATAGCATACTTCTTTTCAAGTTTTCAATATAATGTTTTACAATCAATTTTATGTGTGATATAATACTTCGGGTGATTATTATGAAAAGACAAAGCGGAATCCTGATGCATATTTCCTCACTCTACGGTGATTATTCCATCGGTTCTTTCGGAAAGAATGCGCTTGATTTTGTTGATTTTATTAAGGATAAGGGTTTTTCCGTATGGCAGGTATTGCCTTTTACCGTAACGGATGATTACAATTCCCCGTATAAATCTTTTTCCGCCTTCGGAGGCAATCCGTATTTTGTGGACCTTGAAACACTTTATGACGAAGGATTGCTTACTGCCGATGAACTGAATTCGGCAAAGCAGGATACTCCGTGGGCGTGTGAATTTGACCGTCTTCATAAGGAACGTCTTGACCTTCTCGGAAAAGCAGCTTCAAGATTTAACGAAAATGATAAGATTGAAGACTTTATGTCCGCTCATCCGAGAATTGAGGCATTCTGCCGCTTTATGACTCTGAGAGAGGAAAACGGCCGTCTTCCGTGGCAGGAATGGAAAATCAAAGAGATTACCGACGAAAAGACTCTTGATATGTGGCGCTTCACTCAGTATGAATTTTATACTCAGTGGGCAAAAGTCAAAGAATATGCAAATTCAAAGGGAGTAAGCATTATCGGCGATATCCCCATTTACGTTAATGATGACAGTGCCGATGTATGGGAAAATCCCACTCTCTTCAGAATAAATGAAAAGGGATATCCAAATGAGGTCGCAGGTGTTCCGCCCGATTATTTTGCCGCCGACGGTCAGCTGTGGGGAAACCCTTTGTATAACTGGGATGAACTTAAAAAGGATAATTTCAGTTGGTGGCGCGAAAGAATAGACCATACACTTGAAATGTTTGACGGCGTGAGAATTGATCATTTCAGAGCCGTTGAAGCATATTGGTCCGTTGATGCAAAGGAAAAAACCGCAAGAAACGGAAAATGGATTAAAGGACCGGGTATGGATTTTGTCAAAGCCATCAGCGAAGGCCATGAGGATAAGCTGATTATTGCCGAAGATTTAGGCGATATCACGGACGAAGTCAGAGAACTTGTCAGGGAAAGCGGATTCCCGGGAATGAGAATTTTACAGTTTGCTTTTCTTGATGACGGCGACAGTCTCCACATGCCTCATAATTACATTGAAAATTCGGTTGCCTATACGGGTACTCACGATAATAATACGATATTCGGCTATCTTTGGGAATGCAGTGATGCAGAGAGAAAGAGAATGCTTGAATATTGCAATTTCGGCGGCGGAGATTGGGGCAAGGCATCGCCGATTCTTATCCGTCAGATATTTGCGAGCGTAAGCCGTCTTGCAATCATTCCCATTCAGGATTACCTTATGTACGGCTCAGATTGCCGTATCAATAAGCCGGGTATTGCGGAGGGTAACTGGAGCTATCGCGTAACCCGTGATCAGCTGATAAATGCAGACGGTCAGTTCTTTAAGAATCTTAACAGAATATATAAGAGGTATTGATAAATGGCATTTTTTGACTTCAGCAAAAAAATAATTGATGCCGGCAATGAAGCTTCGGAAAAGGCAGAGAAAAGCTTTGCTTACATTGATGAAATAAATGAATACAACCAGCAGAAAGTTCTTGCTTCTTTCATAAAAAACGGAGTAACCGAAGCGGATTTCGGCGTTACAACCGGCTACGGCTACGGTGACAGAGGCAGAGAAAAACTTGATAAGCTTTATGCTGATATTTTCGGAGCAGAGGATGCAATAGTCCGTCATTCATTTACCTGCGGTACGCATACACTTACAGTCGCTCTTTTCGGCATTCTTCGTCCCGGTGATACAATGCTCTGCGTTACCGGTACGCCTTACGATACCATCCACGGTGTGATAGGCATTACCGGGGAGGGTATGGGCTCTCTCAAAGACTTCGGCGTTAAGTATGCACAGGTTGACCTTGACGGTGAAGGAAAGCCGGACCTTGAAGCTATCAGGTCCGCTCTTTCAATCAAACCGAAAATGGTATATATTCAGCGCTCACGTGGCTATTCACTCAGACCGAGTCTGTCTGTTGATGAAATCGGTGAAATTGCAAAGCTCGTTCACGAAAACTCCGATGCAATTGTTATGGTTGATAACTGTTACGGTGAGTTTACCGAAAAAACAGAACCTACCGAAGCAGGCGCAGATCTTATAGCCGGCTCACTTATTAAAAATGCAGGCGGTGCAATCGCCAGAACGGGCGGATATATTGCAGGCAGGAAAGACCTTGTTGAGCTTTGTGCGTACAGAGCTACCACTCCCGGTCTCGGTAAAGAGGTAGGGTGTACTCTCGGTGAAAACAGAAATATGTATATGGGACTTTTCAATGCTCCCAACGTTGTCGCCGCCGCACTCAAAACTGCTGTATTTGCGGCTGCATTATTTGAAAATTTCGGCTTTAAGGTTACACCCGGAAGTGATGAGATAAGACATGACATTATCCAGGCAATCTGCCTTGAAACTCCGGAACGTCTTTGCGAATACTGTAAGGGTATCCAGTCGGGTGCTCCTGTTGATTCCTTTGTTGTGCCGGAGCCCTGGGATATGCCCGGTTATGACAGTAAGGTGATTATGGCGGCGGGCTCCTTCATTATGGGTGCTTCAATTGAACTTTCTGCAGATGCACCCTTGCGTGAGCCCTATGCAGTATGGATGCAGGGCGGTATCACTTATTACACGGGTAAGACCGCGGTTATGCTTGCGGCGGAAAAACTGTATAAGGCAGGTCTTATCTGATGAAGTATAACGGAATAACAAGAGATACCCTTTTCCTTTTGTCCGATAACCGATTCAGGGATTCAAGGGAATTCTATGAGGAACATAAAGAAGAGCTTAAAGCGGGAATAACCGTCCCTATGCGTCAGATTGCATCAATTATAGGGCAGGAGCTTTTACCTCTCGATGAATTGATGAATGTCAACCCCGTGAAAATGGTTTCAAGAATATTCAGAGATACCCGATATACAAAGGATAAACGCCTTTACAGAGATAATATGTGGATAATGTTTATGCGCGATAAACATCAGTGGCAATGTTATCCCTGCTTCTGGTTTGAGGTTACTCCCTCTGAATATACTATGGGTATAGGATTTTTCGGCAGTGAGCCCGGACTAATGAATACGTTCCGCAGATATATCCGCGAAAACCTCTGTGAATTCAGAGATATAGCCGAAAAATGCGAGTCAACCGGTGCGGAGTTATACGGTGAAGAATATAAAAGGATACCCGCCGATTGTCCGGACGGTATGGAAAGATATTGGTGCAAAAAGCATTTCGGATTCATTTTTGAATCGCAGAATACGGATGACCTGAAAGATGAGGGCATCATTGATATCATCAGAGATAAATTTGATAAATTTTCTCCGCTTTATACGTTTATGCTGAAAGTCTCTGACGAATATTTCTCAAAGGGGGAATAACAGTGTTTGCAAAAATCGTTGCTGCAATTATGTCCTTTCTTGCGATGTTTACTTATCCCGAAAGAACACCCGTTACACCCGTAAATAAAACCGAAAACCCCGATATTACGGTTATGCAGGATGTTACCGTTATGACGTATAACGTTAAGGTTTCGGGTATCGGTAAATACGCTCCCAAAAACAGAGCAAAAAATCTTATAGCAAATGTACTCGCATTCTCTCCCGATTCCGTCGGATTTGAGGAGGTCAGCCCGGATTGGTATGGCTGGCTCAGAGACGGTCTTACCGATTATGCCTGCGTGGGTCTCGGAAGGGATAAAGACAATAATGGTGAAGCAAGTCCCGTTTTTTATCTGAAGGATAAATATGACCTTAAGGATTCGGGTACTTTCTGGCTTTCCGAAACTCCTGACGAGGTTTCAAAGGGTTGGGATGCAATGAACAGAAGAGTATGTACCTACGCAATCCTTCAGAATAAGGAAACAGGTTTTACATACGCTCACTTTTCCGCTCACTTTGATCATATCGGTATTGTTGCAAGAGAAGAAGCGGCTTCGCTTATTACCAAGAAGATTGCCGAAATCTGTCCCGATATACCGGTTGTATTTACGGGAGATCTCAATGACGACCAGGGCAGTAATATGTATAATATGATACTTGACTCGGGGATGAGAGATTCAAAGTTTCTCGCCGACGAGTCAATGGATACATTGACTTATCACGGTTATTCATCACTTACCGAAAAGACAAGAACTGCACCTATTGATTTCATTTTTGTCAATGTTTATGTGAAATCGGTTTCAACCTACAAGGTTGATTTTACAAAATATGACGGAATTTATCCCTCAGACCATCATCCCGTAATAGTAAATATGACTCTCGGAAATTGAAAGGAGATAACAATATGTACAGAATTTTATCAACAAACGTTCTCTGCTGGGGCAAGGATGAACACTGCATTGAAAGCAGAATACCTCTTGAAATCAAAATGATCAGGGAATTGATGCCCTCTTCATTCGGTGTTCAGGAGGCACATATTCAGTGGATAAATGCTCTTTGCGAAGGATTGCCCGAGTATGATTATGTGGGTGTCGGAAGAGAAGACGGTAAAGAAAAGGGTGAGTTTGCGGCAGTATTTTATCTCAAGGATAAATTTACGGCATCAGACAGCGGCAATTTCTGGATTTCAGAGACCCCCGAAGTACCTTCAAAGGGTTGGGATTCTGCTTGTATCAGAGTTGCAACTTACGTTAAACTTACCGATAAGGAAACCGGTGACGAGTATATCCATTTCAATACTCATCTTGACCACGTCGGCAGAATCGCTCAGATTAACGGTGCCAAGATGATTCAGGAAAAAGCGGCATCATTCGGCGGCGTTCCCGTAGTATGTACCGGCGACTTTAACGTTGAGCAGGGCTCCGATTGTTATCAGACAATGGTCAGTGCAAATATGGCTGATGCCAGATTGCTTGCCTCCGATACGGATGATTCATTTACTTTCCATGGCTTTAATCCCGAAACAACGCAGTCAATTATTGATTTTGTGTTTGTTGATAAGGCAACAGTAAAGCCCGTAAAATTCAAGGTGGTAAACAAGAAAATCGACGGTCAGTTCTATTCCGATCACTATGCTGTTTATTCAGACGTTGAGCTTATCAAATAAATCATGACAAAAAAACAGTGCCATCCTTCGGGATGGCACTGTTTTTTTATCTGTTTGTATCATTCATGTAGTTATAGAGGGCTCCGCACCAGTCTGTCTGAATGATGTCAAATTTTTTGTCAATCAGCCAGCCCCAGCCCTTGTCGGGAGATTCACTTACGGAAGTATCGTCACTGTGACCTGCGGCAAGCTGAGTTTTGTAATAATAAATAATGGCGTTGGAAAATACCACTCTGCCTTTATCGTGCATTGACTTTATGTATTCGTCTGAGCAAACCTGTGCATTTTCATTATCAAAGCAGACCTCAGCACCGATACAGTTTATTCCCATTTCAACAAGCTTGTCAGTGACGGTGTCTTCATTTTTTACAATAGGAAGATACATAAGGTCACTTGCGTATTTTTTGATTTCCTTGTAGTATTTTTCGTTCAGGGGAGTTTTTACGATTACCTGCTTTTCAACGCCGCATTTTCTTATGCATTCGGTGATACCCTCAACGTCAGTCCAGAATTTATCAACGTTAATATAACATTTACCCTTAAGCATGGCAAAAATATCTTCAAGCTTTTCAATATGAAACTGTGTTTTATCGTCATCCTGATTTACAAAATATGTATTTTCAACCTTTGCGCCCTTCATTGTATTCAGCATTCTTAGTGATCGAAGGTGAGCTCTCTCTTTTCCGGGGTGAAAAACATAGAATTTTCCGTCCCGGCTTTTTGTAACGTCAAGCTCGATCATATCTGCGTGCTCAAGTAATGCCGCTTTAAATGCGGCGGAGGAATTGCAGGGAATATTGCCGCCCGAAAGTCCTCTGTGGGCACATATCAGCGGTCTTGTGCCGATATTTTCTGTTATTTTCTTATCAAAATCAAACATTATTTTTACCTCCCATTTCAAAATAAAGTGTACCGCCTGAAAGAAGAAGGTCAGCGGAAATTCTGAAATCTGTTATTTCTTTTCCGTTGAACGAGACTTTCTGAACATAGATGTTTTCGTCAGAATTGTTATTCACGATTATTTTAAGAACGTTACCCGATGACAGCATAATTTCTCCGCCGGATATAACGGGGGAACCCAGCAAAAAGAGATTTTGCCCCGCAACGGGGAATATTCCCAAAGCGGCCATAACGTAGTAGGAGGAAAGTGCATCCGTATCGTTGTTTCCGGGAAGACCGCCTCTGCCCTTGGTAAACATATATTTCATGCCTGCACGGATTATTTCACAAGTTCTGTCGTGTCTGTCTGCATAAATATATGAATACGGTGATTCGGTATCGGATTCGTTATTGAATCCTTCAAATCTGCCGAGCTTTTCACCTGCTTTCATTATTTCGGGATTGTGCGGATCAATCGCCTGAATTACATCCGGCTCTCCGTATCCGAAGAATTTGTCCAGTAATTCAATAAATCTTTCTTTACCGCCTGCAATATCGATTCGTTTATCCATATCAAGCATCTGGCGGAATGAATAATTCCAGAGCGTTCCTTCGTAGTAATCCGAATCGGTCCCGAGCAGACCGGTTTCTTTGTCAAAGCATTTTTCCCATTGTTTTGAAAGGGGACGGAGACGGTCGGCAATTTTATTTTCACCGATTTTTTCCGCTATTGCAGCCGCATTACCGCAGCAATCAGCCATATCAAGCATCCAGGTATGGGATTTGCACTTACCTTCAACGGTAAAATCTGTCTTATTGGGTGCAAAAATGTCGCTTTCAATCGCTTTAAGCATTCTGTGCGCGTCTATATCTATTCCGTAATGATATGCGGTCATAAGTACGTAAGCACCAAGTGTTCTTGCCTGAGTAGAATGCTCAAGATATCTGTCGCAAATACCGAAATTATTCGGTATTTCACCAAGCTTTTCGCAAAGCTTCAGCAGAGTTTCACAGAATATTTCGGCTTCATTTTTGTAGACCATGCAAATCATGGGAAGAGCGGTTTTATACATATCCCAAAGGGTTGCAAAATCTACTGCGAATTCGCCGTCGCCGTATATGAAGCTGTCGTTATTTCTTATGCACGGCTTAACGAGAGAATGATATAAATTTGAATAGAATATTTCTTTTATATCATCGTCTGCTTCAATTCTGAATCTTGAAAGGTATTCGTTCCACTTGCCATATGCATCAGACCTGACGGAATCAAAGCTTTTACCTTCATCGAGAAACCTAAGTGCATTTTCAGTGCTTCTTGTTGAAGCGGATATTTTCATTCCCGCTGTCTTACCGAAGCCGTCAAAAATAACAAGATTGCCGTCTTTTCTGAACTGACCGTTACATTCGGCAGCAAAATATAATTTAATCCCTTCTGCGTATATAACAGCAGTCAGCTTGCTGCCGTCACAGCATATATCAAGTATTTCCGCTTTTTTCTCTTTTTCGTCTTTGACATGAAGACCGTTATTTGAAAAATCTATCGTAATAAAACCATTATCCGAGCCGAATGAGTATCTGTGAAAAGCGGTATTTGAAGTTGACGTTAATTCACATCTTATATCGTCTGTCGTGCAGGCATAATATCCCGGTTCTGCAAACTCGTCAGTAAATTCTCTTCTTACCGGAGAATCTGAATATTTCGGTACGGTCAGAGCGTAGTTATAGTAATAACCGATATAACCCGTACCGCTTTGCTGAAGATGAGCAAAACCGAGTAATTTGCTGCAATTCTCGTCTTTTTCGGGACGGGCATGTGTGTTGACCTTATGATTTCCGTAACCCGTAGGGTATGCACCGGTAAAGGGTGCAACACTCATTCCACCGAAAGGAATCAAAGCCGCAGGGCTAGTGTTGCCGCATTGTGCTTTCAGAAAAAACCATTTTGCGGCAATTCCCTTCGGCTCGGGCAGGTCAATTTCACCGCATCCCTGAAATATATTCACATACTTACAATAGTCCATAATTATCACCCGAATGTATTTTAGTTTCATTTTTCGCCGTTGTCAATGTTTACGTTTATATATTGATTGCAAAATAAAACTGTGATATAGTAAACCTACAGATTTGTTAAGAGGTTTTTGCTATGATTATTCTTATAGGCGGAAGCAGTCATGTCGGGAAGACGTTACTCGCTCAGAAGCTGCTTGAAAAGTATAGATATCCTTATTTGTCTCTTGATCACCTTAAAATGGGCTTTATCAGAACGGGAAAAACGGAGCTGACGGTTGAAGATGATTATGAGATGAGGTATTTTTTATGGCCGTTTGCGGCAGAAATGATAAAGACCGCTGTTGAAAACAATCAGAATATGATTGTTGAGGGCTGCTATATTCCCGGCGAATGGAAGGACAGCTTTGATGAAGAATACCTGAATGATATCAGATGTGTTTTTTTCACTATGAGTGAAAAATATATCAGGCAGAATTTTGAATCAATAAAAAATAAAGCAAATGTTATAGAGCATCGGATTGAAGATAATCCGGATATTGATAGGTTGATATATTGCAGCGAAATGTTCAGAAATGAATGCAGTAAATACGGAATCGCCAACCTTGATATTGACAGCAGCTATGATATTGATGAAATTGTTTTGAAAGCGGAAGGATTGCTCAGTTTAACATAATTCTTATTGGGGGTGAGAACTTGAATGATACTTGTAATGTAACAATCAAAACAAAATCCGATGTCATTACAGTTTCCGTAAAGAAAGGTTCTCGCTTGTATGATGTTATAACTGAAGAAAATACTTATTTTGACCATCCGTGCGGAGGAATGGGCAGATGTAAAAAATGCGGTGTGCTCATTAACGGAAAAGCAGAGCTTTCCTGCAGGTATATCGTAAATGAGGATATTACCGTTGAAATCAATACAGACGGAGGACAGATTCAGACTGCACGGGTATCATCCGACAAAAATGCTTTCAGCAGTGATATTTCTTTTGCCCTTGATATAGGCACGACAACCCTTGCGGCAGCAATATTCAATAGTAAAGGCGATATAATCAGATACAGGACAAGAAACAACTCTCAGAGAAAATTCGGCTCGGACGTATTATCGCGAATAGCATTTTGTGCCGATAAAGGACCCGGTTTATTACAGTCTGTACTGCTTGAGGATATAAGAGCATTATTCGGCGATTTATTGAAAGATACGGAAATTTGTAAAGCGAAAAAGCTTTACGCTGCCGGGAATACGACAATGCTTCATACGTTTCTCGGTATTGACTGCTCTTCAATCGGTGTTTCACCGTATACACCGGTTTTTCTTGATATGAAGGAGCTTGAAGGATCGGAAATCAATTTGGATTTTGCCGAAAAGATTGTATTGCTTCCCGGAATAAATTCCTTTGTCGGCGCAGATATAGTATCGGGGCTTGTGTATATCGGAATACCCGATAACAAAGGCGTGAATATGCTTGTTGATCTGGGTACGAATGCCGAGTGTGTTATTTATTCATCAGACCGTATTTTATGTACCTCTGCCGCTGCCGGTCCCTGCTTTGAGGGAGCAAATATTGCCTGCGGTATGAGTGCCGTAAAGGGCGCAATCAGTTCGTTCCGTCCCGACGGCAGTTTTGACGTAATCGGCGACTGTACGCCTTCCGGTGTCTGTGCAACAGGTTTGATTGACGTTATGACTTATCTTATTGATAGAGGAATTGTTGACAGTACCGGTAAAATGAATTGCGGCAGATATGACATTTCGGATGACGTATATATCACTCAGGAAGATGTCAGACAGTATCAGCTTGCAAAGTCGGCGGTCTATTCTGCTGTTTCAATTCTGATTTCCCGTTTCGGAATTGAAACAAACGAAATAAAGACTTTTTATGTTGCAGGCGGTATATCATCACGGCTTAATATTGAAAATGCCGTTAAATCCGGTCTGTTTCCCTCTGAAATTTCCGATAAATTTGTTCCGGTAGATAACAGTTGTCTTTCCGGCTTGATAAGATTTGCGGTGTCAGGAATGGATTTATCTTTGATTACCGATAAATCGGAATATATTGACCTTGGCTCCGATACTGCTTTTTCCGAATTGTTTATCAAGAATATGCTGTTCAATTAAAATAAGCGTCCGCAAAACGGACGCTTAATCTTTTATTTTATCAGGTCGTGCTCTTTGATGTATCTGATTGTTTCATCAACTGTTGTAAATGCCATAGCCACTACGGTATCTGCTCCGCCGTAATAGATTGCAATTCTGCCGGTTTCACTGTCGGTAAGTGCGGCACAGGGGAATACTACGTTGGGTACGTCGCCGACCTGTTCATATAATTCGTGGGGTGCAAGCAGGAAGCAATCTGCTCTGTGAAGAACTTTCCAGGGCTCATTTATGTCAAGAATAGCCGCACCCATTGAGTAAGTGAATCCGTTACAGCTTGTCAGTACGCCGTGATAGAAAAGAAGCCAGCCCTCGTCTGTTTTAATGGGAGTGGGACCTGCCCCTACCTTTGTCATTTCCCAGTTTTTGACAGGGGACATAACGAATCTGTACTTACCCCATCGTTCAAGGTCCTTGCTCTGCTGAATGAAGATGTCACCGTAGGGCGTATGACCTCTGTCGCAGGGACGTATAAGAAGCATATACTCATCGTTGATTTTTTCGGGGAAAAGGACACCGTTTCTCGCTACGGGATAGCAGGCATCCTCAAGCTCTGTCCACGTTTCAAAATCCTCTGTATAGGCAAGACCTATTGTTGTACCTTTGGGTGTAAGTTTGACCCATGAAAGGTAGTATTTACCGTCAATTTCGCAGATACGGGGGTCATAGCCCTGAAACAGTTCTTCTTTGTTAAGCTTCCAGCTTATACCGTCGTCGCTGAAGCCGGATACGATAATCTGATCTCTTGTTCTCGTATCCACTCTGAATACACCTGCAAACTTACCGTTGAAGGGAACGACCGCCGAATTGAAAATGCTGTTGGCAAAATAAAGATTATCTCTTGTGATTACGGGATTTGCATCAAATCTCCATACAGGGTATTCGTAGCCCTCGGGTTTATCTTGCCAGGGGATATTCTTTAATGCTTTTCCTATAATTTTTGACATAGTGATGCACCTCACTGTTGATTTTTACTTACTTTGCTATTATACTTGTAACAAACGGTCATTTCAATATAAATAAGAGAAAATTTGGTGGAAATTATGGCAAGAAACGACAGGGCTTCTTCGCCCGATGAGGAGTATCAACCCCTCAAAAAGAAAAATTTTAAAGAAACCGTAGGACTTGTACGTCGGTTTCTTCCTTACCTGAGACCTCATATAGGTACTCAGGCACTTGTACTTTTTTGTACTGCAGTCTGTGCTGTGTGTGAAATAGCACTTCCGCTAATAGTCAGGAAAATTACCGACTATGCGACGACCGATATTTCGTTACTTACGGGTAAATTCATTATTTCTGTATGTGTTGCTTATGCCGGCATAAAAATTCTGGATAGTGTCAGTAATTATCTTGAAACATATTTCGGACATGCAATGGGCGTGAAAATTGAAAACAAAATGAGAGAGGATTTATTTGATCATCTTCATATCCTTTCTTTCAGCTTTTTTGATAATACAAAAGTCGGCCAGCTTATGAGCCGAATGACTTCAGACCTGTTTGACGTTGCTGAGTGGGCTCATCATTTTCCCGAAATGGTATTTACCGCCGTTATCAAGTTCGGAGCGGGCTTCTATATTTTTTACGGAATGGATTACAGATTTGCGGTTGCTATATTTGCAATGCTTCCGTTTATGATTGTTTTTACCAAGCGCACCCGTTTCCAGATGAAGGAAACGTTCAGAAAGAGCCGCTATCAGGTCGGTGAAATAAACGCACGTACTGAAGATGATCTTCTCGGTATCAGAGTAGTACGCTCATTTACTGCAGAGAAAAGCGAAAAGAAAAAATTTATGCAGGGCTGTAAGGAATACGTTGTTATCAAGCTCAAAAACTATAAGTGGATGTCCGAATTTCATGCGGTTGTCCGTATAGTTGACGGCCTTATGTATGTTGCTGTTGTCGGACTCGGTGCATATTTCCTTGCAAAGGGAGATATTTCGGTCGGTGATTTTACCGCAAGTCTGCTTCTTGTTTCTACACTTCTTGCTTCTATCAGAACGATTATTGATTTCAGCGAGCAGTTCAGCCGTGGTGTCACCGGTGTTGAACGATTTGAAGAGGTCATGAACGAAGTTCCCGAAATCGTTGACAGTGAAAATGCGGTTGATCTTACTGACGTTAAAGGCGGTGTTGAATTCAGAAATGTCAGTTTCAGCTATTTCGGCGATCAAAGAAAAGTGCTGAATAATCTGAGTTTTTCACTTGAGCCCGGTAAAAATCTTGCTATTGTCGGACCAAGCGGCGGCGGTAAGACTACACTTTGCAACCTTATTCCCCGATTTTATGAAATTGACAGCGGTGAGATTCTGATTGACGGAAAAAATATTAAAGACATTACTCTTAAGTCTCTAAGAAGGAATATCGGTGTTGTTGCGCAGGACGTATATCTTTTCTCCGGCACGGTCCGTGAAAATATTATGTACGGAAATCCCGATGCAACGGCTGAAGAGGTTGAATGGGCGGCTAAGCAGGCAGGAGCTCACGAGTTTATTACGGAGCTTCCTCACGGATATGATACGTATACGGGTGAAAGAGGAGTAAAACTTTCGGGTGGTCAGAAGCAGAGAATATCAATTGCCCGTCTGTTTCTTAAAAATCCCCCGATTCTGCTCCTTGATGAGGCGACCTCTGCTCTGGATAACGAAAGCGAAAAGCTTGTTCAGGAATCCCTTGAAAAGCTTGCAAAAGGCAGAACAACACTTACCATTGCTCACCGTCTTACCACTATCCGCAATGCAGACGAAATTATTGTTTTGACGGATAACGGTATTGAAGAGAAAGGTACACATGCCGAGCTTATGAACAAAGGCGGCATTTATTCCACTTTGTACAGTATGTACGCAGTTATGTAACGGAGATAATTATGGCGGATAAACCTACTCTTAAATTTGATATAAACGGAAGATTCAGAATTCTTATGATTTCCGACTTTCATTCATACAGGAATCCCAAACTTCCGAAAAACTATGATGATAAGATGATAGCCGGTATAGATGCACTGATTGAAGAATCAAAGCCGGATATGGTATTCGTGGGCGGAGACCAGTGCATTGAGGGCTCGTCCGTAGAAGAGGTCAGGGACTTCATGTCATATCTTATGTCTCCGGTGATTTCAAGAGGGCTTCCCTGGGCAGCTGTTTTCGGCAATCATGATAATGAAATGGGTATTCCCGTTTCCGAGGAAGAAAAAGCTTATGAAATGATACCCGGCTGTCTTAATGAAGCCGGTCCTGAAGAGCTGAACGGTACGGGTAATTTCCGTATCCCGATTATGAATGGTGACGGTACCGAGGTCGCATATAATCTTTTTGCTCTTGATTCTCACCGTGAGATAAGTGACTTGATTGAAAAATTCAATCTGCCCGAGAAAACAAAATTCATACTTCCACGTCATTTTAATGACGGACAGACCGGCTGTATGCCCACTTTTGAACAAGTAATGTGGTATTACAATACCTCAAAGAATGACGAAGAAAGGGCAGGAAAAAAGATTCCCGCCGTTATGTTTATGCATATTCCGCTTCCCGAATATCTTCAGATTCTCCGTAATCCCGAGGATTGCGATGCCATCGGTTCAAAAAGGGAAACAGTCGGCTGCTGTGAACTGAATTTCGGTATGTTTGCCGCTTGCCTTCAGCGTGGTGATGTGAAAGGCATATTTTTCGGCCATGAGCATCTGTGTGATATCCAGGGTAAATATTGCGGTATTACCATGGCTCAGGATGCTGCGGTCGGCTATAATATGTCTGCTCATGATGACCTCAGAGGCGGCAGGGTCATTGACCTGTATATTGACGGCTCTCTTGAAACACATACGCTTAAATTTATGGATTTATTGGGCAGAGAAGCAATGCGACGTCCCGATTATTTTGAGGGTGGCTGTAAGTATTTTATCAGAGATCTGTGAGGTGCAGTATGGCAAAACATAATCCTTATCTGCTGACTCTTCAGGCAGACGAAATAGATCATCTTACAATCAGATACACTGATTTCGGCGAGAAACTGAATAAAGATAAAGCTTGTGAAATGATTCATTTTTACGTATCCGTATACGATTCGGTTTCCGCCGCTCTAAAAAACGAAAATACCTGCTTTTCTTCTCTGCATGAAAAGAGTGAAAAGGAGCTGTATGATATGCTGGTCATAATCAGAACGATTCTTCTTGATATGGTTTTTGAGGAGGAAAAGCTATGCTGAAAACTCTGATTGCCGTGTTACTTCTTCCGTTCAGCATTATTATGTCACTATTCTGCGTACCCGTAGAAAAGTACGAAATACCCGAAATAATAAAAGAGGAGACTCCGTTTGTGAATCAGAATCAAACTTATGACAAAATTGTCGGTAACGGGTGTGAATTCTATATTACAAGACCCGTATCGGAAAAACTGAATGTAATTTATTCCTCGGATTTCGGAATGTCCGATCAGTTAGAGGATAATACCAACGCTTTGAATTCCGCTTTTGCATATTGCAGGGATAATCCCGGCACAAAGCTTGTTATTGATGAGGGCGTATATAATTTTTCTGTGTCAGGCAAGCTTGCTCTGGATAAGCTTGATACCTGCTTTATCGACGGAAGTAAGGCGAAATTTATTTTTTCTCAGACCGGTCAGTTTTTTGCTGTAAGCAGATGTAAGTGTGTGGAAATTTACGGCCTTACCATTGACGTAGACAGAATCAGCAATCCCGTTGACGATGTTGCCGAGGTAAGAAATGCAGATAAGAACGGCAATACGTTTGAATTTGTTTTCTTTGAGAAAGAAGACGTTGACCCGGATATGGAGTTTCAGGCAATTTCTCAGTGCGACCCCGAAACTCTTACTTTCGGTGCAAAGGGAAGCAATAAAGAAAACTATGTTTATATGTCCCCCGAAAATATAGTTAATGTTGAAAAAATATCCGGTAATGTACTTCGTATTACTCACGATGGTGCTATGAGAAACTATGCCGACGGTGACAGATTTATTATACGTCACCATGTCTACGACGGTCAGGTTTTTTCCGTAAATGCGAAATCCGAAAATATTACCTTTAATGGGCTTAAGATATACGGAGGTTACGGCTCGGGATTCGGCGGGGGCGACCTTGCAAATCATTATCAGATTATTAATACAACTATCGGCGTTGACCCCGATGATAAAACAGGTGCTCATGTTTCTCTGGGCGCAGATGCAATTCATATTGCCAATTCCGGCGGTTTCTTCAATCTTGAAAACTGTGATATTTCCGGTCAGGGGGATGATGCGCTCAACATCCATGACGGGCTCGGATATGTCTACGATGTCAGTGGCAATACCCTTAAAATGTATGCTTCTGCCTGTCGTCTGAATGTAGGAGAAAACCTTGCCTTCAAGGATACGAATTTTTTTGATATGAATTATTCGGCAAAAATTGTTTCTTCCGTTCAAGGTAATGATTGCGGCACATCAAAGGTAATTACTTTTGATAAAGATATTTCCGATGTTGTAACACCGGGATGTATCGCTTACAATTCTGCGGCGAACAGCGGTAATTATGTTATCCGGAATAATTATTTCCATGAAAACAGAGCAAGAGCCCTCTTGCTTCAATCCGATAACGGCCTTTGTGAGAATAACAGATTCTATAAGACGGAAATGCAGGCGATTAAAATTGTAATGGATATCAGACCTTCTCTCTGGCAGGAGGGCACGGGAGTTAATAATCTTATAATCAGAAATAATATCTTTGATATGTGTGACTATATAAACGAGGGTGAACAGATTACGATTGACACCTATATTGACGGTCACACTGCCGAATGCTATGCATTTAAGAATATTCAGATTATCGGAAATTCTTTCTCTGATTTTACATCAAAACTCATGAAGGTAATGAATGTGAACGGGCTTGATTTCAGCGGTAATAAGATTGAAGCGGAAAATGCCGGGAATTATATTGAAATGCTTGATTACTGTGAAAACATTAAGCTTGATAATCAATTCTCCGGACCATACGGCGATATTGCATCTGTTGTCAGAGGTAAAATCAAAAACGTTGTCCTTTTCAATAAGATTTAATCTTGACTTTTTTCTGATTCGGATTATAATTTAATAGTCAGAGGTGCGATTGTCATTTCGGTAAATTATCCGGTCGGCAAGCTGTATTTTCCGGAAGGACCGTCGCCGAAGTTTATCTGTTTTGCCGGGCAGATTTGCTGGGGGAGTACAGAATATGTGCTTCACTGTCGTAAGATATTACGGAGAGCTGTCATTATTATGACAGTTCTTTTTTACTGTCTTACGAAAGGAACATTTTATGAAGAAAAAAATAGTGCTTTCTGTACTGATTGTCGCATCAATCGTTGCTATCTGCTGGCTTGTTTACGGCAATGCACTGGATGATTATAATTTTATCGGTACGGCCTGGTCTCTCGTGCCTCCGGTAGTTGCAATTATTCTGTCTCTCATAACCAAAGAGGTTTATTCCTCTCTTTTTGTCGGACTTGTATCAGGTGCTTTGCTTTATTCAAAGTTCAACACCATAGACACTCTTGAATCCGTATTTACTCACGGCATTCTTTCCGGTCTTTCGGGTGACAGCAATATCGGTATTCTCACTTTTCTCGTAACGTTGGGTATACTCGTTGCCTTGCTCAGCAGGTCCGGCGCAACGGCCGCATACGGTAACTGGGCAAGTAAGCATATCCATTCACGCAGAGTAGCGATGCTTTCTACTTTTGCACTCGGAATCGTTTTGAGTGTTGATGATTATTTCAATACGCTTACAGCGGGTAACGTTATGCGTCCCATTACGGATAAAAACAATGTTTCACGCGCAAAGCTCGCCTATATTATTGATGCGACAGCTGCACCTATGTGTATGATAATGCCTATCTCCAGTTGGGCTGCCGCAGTTTCCGCAAACGTTGAAAACGTCAACGGAGTTGAAATGTTCCTTAAAGCGATTCCGTTTAACTTTTATTCGCTTCTTACTCTTGCCATGGTCTTTATCACATCTGCTTTTCAGTTCGATTTCGGTCCTATGAAAATTCATGAAGGCAATGCGCTTAATGGTGATGTCTTTACTGTGGATAAGCCGGAGGAAACAGAAAATGCGGACTTCGGAAATGGCAGAGGCAAACTTCCCGACCTGATAATCCCTGTTGTTTTGCTTATTATTTCCTGTATAGCATATATGCTTTATACCGGCGGTTTTTTCAACGGCGTACCTCTTATTGATGCATTTGCCGATTGTAACGCATCGCTTGGCCTGAGTATGGGCGCACTGGTTTCCGTGGGCGTAACCATATTTTACTACTATATGCGTGACCTTCTTTCCTTCAAGGAATTGATGGAATCGGTTGCTGCGGGATTCAAAGCAATGGTACCTGCAATTCTTATATTGATTTTTGCCTGGTCATTAAGTGAAATTACTGTGCTTCTCGGAGTAAACGATTTTGTTTCCGGTGTATTCTCCGGCAGCGCTTCAAGCTTTTCTTCATTCCTTCCTGCAATAGTATTTCTTGTTTCAACCGGACTTGCTTTTGCAACGGGCACCTCATGGGGTACGATGGGCATTATCCTTCCCATTGTTGTGGGAATCGGACTTGACGAGAAAATGACCGTCATTTCCATTTCCGCCTGCCTTGCAGGTGCTGTATGCGGCGACCACTGTTCACCTATTTCAGATACAAATATCATGTCATCAACGGCCGCAGGATGTAATCACTTGGCTCACGTGGAAACTCAACTTCCTTACGCCGCTGTTGTACTTGTTATTTCGTTTCTATCTTACATTCTTGCGGGATTTATCCGCAGTGCGGCAATTTGCCTGCCGATTGCCTTTGCCGTTCTTATTATTTCTCTTTTTGCCGCAAACAAAATTACTCAAAAAAGTAAAGTATAAAAGATCTGAAAAAGACTGTTTCTCTGAAGCAGTCTTTTTTCTTGATATTTTACGGTATGAATGGTATACTCTTTCTATCTTTTATTAGGAGAAAATTTTATGCTTTGGTTTTGGTGTTCCGTTATCGCTCTGATTTGCTGGAGCGGATCTGATTTGTTTTCAAAAATCGGTTGTGCTGACCCTAATGATAAATTCAGCCAATATAAGATGGTTACGGCTGTCGGTGTTGTTATGGGTATTCACGCCGCGTATGAAGTTTTTATTGCCGGAGTACCTATTGATTTTCACTCCGTTATCAGATATTTGCCGGTTTCGGCCCTTTATATTCTTTCAATGGCTATTGGGTATATCGGACTCAGATATATTGAGCTTTCCATTTCTTCGCCTATCTGTAATTCATCGGGTGCCATTGTTGCCGTTCTTTGTATTATTACGGGGGAAAAGCTTGCAGGTCCTCAGTATCTTGGTGTAGCACTTGTATGTATAGGTGTAATCGCTCTCGGGTTCGTTGAAGCAAATGAGGATGATGAACTTAGAAATCTCAGGCAGGAAAAGGCGAACTTCAAATACTCGAAATCTGCTTTGGCTATCATTCTTCCCTTGATTTATTGCCTGCTTGATGCACTCGGTACATTTGCGGACAGTAAGGTTCTTGAAACCCTTAACGAAGATGTTGCAAACGTTGCGTATGAGTTGACTTTTCTCGTTGTGGGAATTGCAGCTTTCATTTACGTGAAGATTATTAAAAAGCAAAAATTCCTTCCGAAGGCGGAAACACCGAAATATGTAGGTGCTGTATTTGAAACGGCGGGACAGCTTGCATACATTTATGCCATAGGTGATGAAGACCACGTTGCTATGGCGGCACCGATTATTTCGGCTTACTGTCTTGCTTCGGTATTATGGGGAAGACTTTTCCTAAAGGAAAAATTATCCGTAAAGCATTATATAACGATATTTGTCGCTGTTGCAGGTATTGTAATATTGGGAATTTATGACGCATAAGGAGAGAAAAATGGATAAGTTCGTAAGATTCAGATATATGCCCTGTAAACCTCTGGGTGAGGACGGAAGATGTGTGACCGCATCCGATAAGCATATTGCTCTGTCAAGAGAGGCATCATCCGAAGGTATCGTTATGGTAAAGAATATAAATAATACCCTTCCGCTTGATAAAACCGTCAGACTTGCTCTTTTCGGTAAGGCAAATATAGAGTATATCAAAGGCGGCGGAGGAAGCGGAGACGTTTACTGTCCTTATGTCAGAAATATCTGTGACGGGCTTAAAAACAGCGGATTTTCTCTGTATGAGCCCCTTGTTGAATTCTATGATGAATATATCAGAAATGCATCCGTTGATATTCCTACACAGGAGCAGATAAATGCCACGTGGGATATTGTCAATAATATGGACTTTTGTCAGAAACGTGACGATATGACTTATGATACGTTTGCATCAATGCATGTAAAAGAGCCGTATGTTCCCGATGATATTATAATTGACTCTTCCGAAAACGCAGATGCCGCGATTATTACTCTGAGCAGATTTTCGGCCGAGGGAACGGACAGACGTCCCGTTGGCGGAGATTATTATCTTTCTGACCTTGAAAAAGAACTTATTGACAGAGTTTGCGAAAATTTTGATAAGGTAATCATTCTTATCAATTCCGGTGCGGTTCTTGACTGTGAATATTTTGCCGATAACGACAAAATCGGAGCAGTTCTGTTTGTATGGCAGGGCGGAATGGAGGGCGGAAGTGCAATAGCCGATATTATTTCCGGTAAAATCAATCCCTCCGGTAAACTTGCCGATACGGTGGCGAAATCATACGATTTTTATCCCGGTGTTGAAGATTTTCTTGTCAGCTTTGATTATGTGGATTATCCCGAGGATATCTACGTCGGTTATCGTTACTTTGAAACGATTCCCGGAAAGGATAAGCTTGTAAGGTATCCTTTCGGATTCGGCCTTTCTTATACCGGATTTGATTACTCGTTTGTATCAGGAAAAGTTGATAACGGTAAAATACGTGTTTGCTGTGAAGTGAAAAATGTGGGGAAGGTATCCGGTAAGGAGGTAGTACAGCTTTATTTCGGTGCGCCTCAAGGTGTTCTCGGAAAGCCGAAAAAACAGCTTTGCGCATTTGCAAAGACAAAAATGCTTGAGCCGGATGAAATACAGACAGTTGAACTTGTACTTGATATAAATTCAATGGCGTCATTTGATGACCTCGGAAAAATCAGAAAATCCGCATATATTCTTGAAAAAGGTACTTACCGTTTCTTTCTCGGAACAGATGTAAGAAGTGCTTCGATAATTGATTTTGAATATAATGTTGACAGCGATACAATCGTCTGCGAATGCTCTTCATACTGTACACCCTCAAAACTCGGTAAAAGAATGCTGTCTGACGGCACGTACGAAGCTTTACCCACTGTTGAGAAGGAAAGAGTATATCCCGACAATAAATCATTCGGTGTTTCCGCTCCCGAAAATCTCAAAAAACTTGACGATATCGGCGAAACGGTTACACTTGAAGAATTTGTCGCACAGTTTACGATAGATGAGCTTTGTGATTTTGTGGGAGGTAAGCCCCCGGTAGGCGTATGTAATACAGGCTGTTTCGGTAATCTTCCGCGGCTCGGTATTCCTTCATTTCCTACGGCAGACGGACCTGCCGGTCTCAGACTTGATACCGAAAATCTCGGTATTCCGACAACCGCATGGCCGAGCGCAACTCTTCTTGCGTGTACATGGAATACCGATATTATTTATCAGGTTGGAAAAGCAGGAGGAGCCGAGATCAGAGAAAACAACATAGGTATCTGGCTTGCACCTGCCGTGAACATTCACAGAAATCCTCTTTGCGGCAGAAACTTTGAATATTACTCAGAGGATCCCGTTCTTGCCGGAAAATGCTGTTCGGCTCATATCAGAGGAGTTCAGTCAAGCAAGGTTGCCGTTTCGCTGAAACATTTTGCTTGCAACAATAAAGAACCCAACAGATTTGCAAGTGATTCACGGCTTTCCGAAAGAGCTCTCAGAGAAATCTACCTTAAAGCATTTGAGATATGTGTTAAAGAAGCAGACCCATGGACGATTATGTCTTCATATAACCTTATCAACGGAGTCCATACGTCTGAAAGTTACGATTTGCTCACGGGAATACTCAGAAAAGAATGGGGCTTTAACGGAATGGTCGTTACGGACTGGGGACAGAAAAATAATCCCGTTCTTGAACTGAAGGCAGGAAATGATATGAAGATGCACGTCGGATATCCCGATGAATTGAAAGCGGCTTATGAAGACGGTACTGTCACAAGGGCAGATTTTGAACTTTCCGCGTCGCGTATTGTAAATCTTTTCCTTAAACTTGCTGAATAAACAGACATCGGAGTGACCGAAATCACTCCGATGTTTTTCTTTATTTTGCAGGCGTACCGAGAAGCTTGCCGAAGCTCTCAACTATCTGCGATGCACTGTTGTTTGATATTGTCATAAGCATTGAGTTGGAAACCTCGTTTCCTCCTTCTCCGTTGTAGAAAAGAAGGGGAGTGAGAATGCCTTGCGTGGTAACGGGATCGGGAAGAATATAACCGATTTCATCGTTTGTGATGCCCATTACGATAACCTGTTTGTCCGAGTCACCGGATGCAGTTCTTACCATGGATTCAATGGTGTTATATTCCCAGTCTGTGCCGTTCCATGACTGTGTGCCTTTCCACATTGTTGTGCCGTCATATCCGTCCTTTGTGCCGTAGACAACTGCAGGGGAAAGTTCACCTGGAACTGTTATGAAAGCTACGTCATCGCCGATTTCAATATATCCGATTTCAACTACTATACCGTAGCCGCTTTCGGCTGTTTTTGATTTAACGGCATTGAAATTCATTACGCCGGTTGCAGCGCCTAACTGCATAAGACCGTAGTCACAGTCGAGGATTGTTTCTGTTGCCTTGATGTTTAGCGTGGGGGCTACCTCTGTCTTTGTATCTGATGCATCAATGATATAGTGTGCCAGGTCGTAACCTTTTCTGTACTGACCGCGAAGCCAGCTTTCTTCAGAATCAAAGAGTTCGGCGGTTGCTTTTTCACCGTATCTTTCAACCCACTGTTCACGGGTAAGACCTTTGCTCTCGCCCCATTCTTTACCGGCATCTGTTTCGGCAACGTCGGGACTTGAAACACCTGCCTGAGCACCCTGGATGAAAAGGAAGTTGTAGCCGGCGTCCTTCATTGCCTGCTTTGTGAAATTGGGATAGTCGCAGACCATAAGATGTGTGTTCTGTGCATTTGCACTTACGGGATGAGCGCCGATATTGGATACTATTGTTTTTACTCCGCTGTCGGATTCAAACATATATGATGAGAATTTATTCTGAGTCTTTGCACCGCTCTGGAATTTATCCCTTGCTCCGTCAGTTTCTTCTGTGTTGAAGAAGTAGAGCTTGCCGCCTTCCATACTCTTATATGCTTTGTCAACAGCATCGGAGCACTGCTTTGTAAGGGTGTTGTACATTGCTTCATCAAGAGTAAGCATATAGCTGTTGGGAGCAATCAGCTTCTTGAAAAGATTTGTAAAGAGAACCTTGAGGATTACTTTCCAGTACATTCCCTGAGTATCAAGCGCAGCGTGACAATGAGTTGCACTTACCGTACAGGAAAGGATATCGTCTGATTCAATACCTGAGGAAGAAAGCTTGTCTTCTACAGCTGCTCTGATGGCTCTGCATGTCAGATTTGTAACGCCGACACCGTCACAGCTTATGATGATTACAAGGTCTTCCTTGCCGTTTTGATTGATATCACAGCCGTTTGAAAGAACTACAACGCTGACGTTCTGGTCGGTATATAATTTATTTATTTCTGCCTGATATCCGCCGCCTGCGTAATTTTTGTTAAGATTATATCCGTTCGGATCTGCGTTGCCGTCTGCGTCGCATCTCCATTCGGCAGGAACTATGCTGTTGTCACCGAAGCCGGCTTTCCATCTCGTTCCCTGAATCTTTCCGTCTGTTCCGGGATAAAAATACTGACTTTCATTAAGCTTATAATCGGATGCCTTGGGAATGCCAAATTTCTGATTGAGTCCGGTAAGCAAAGCAAATAAACCGTCCTGAACTATGCCGAATACATTATCAACCGCATGGGGGAAGAAGCCGTACCCTTCGTCCTGTGCAAAAGCAATAACCGAGGTGGAAAATACAATTATTACTGCAAGCAGGACAGAAACAATTTTTTTCATTTTCATATTATTACCTCCCGACATAATGTCAGATAAATAATATCACAACAAAAATATATTATCAATATAAATCGGACTTTATTATTCTTTCTGTGTGACCGGTTTGCCTTAATTTTGTATTGAATAATCGGGTTGAATGTGATATTATCCTTTTGATTCGGAGATGATAATTTGGAAAAAGCAGTCAGTGCTCGTATTCAGAAATGGGATAATATTAAATTTTTACTTATATTCTGCGTTGTTCTCGGCCACTTGACCGACGTGTATGCAGATAATTCTCTCTTGTCAAATTGTATCAGATTATTTCTGTTTACGTTTCATATGCCCGCTTTTGTGTTCATAAGCGGTCTTTTTGAAAAGAAGAACATAACAGAAAGACGCTACAATAAAATCTTTTCCTATCTTATACTTTTTGTTTTTATAAAGGTAATAACGTTCTTTGCCGAATGGATTGCATACGGTGAAAGACCCGGCTTCAGTCTTTTGTCAACGGGCAACGTTGCCTGGTATGCATTCTGTCTGTTTGCCTTCAATATGATGACTATTCTTTTTGAAAAGTTTTCACCGAAATATGTCCTTATTGCATCTGTACTCATTGCCCTGGCGGCAGGGTATGATAAAGAAGTCGGTGAATGGTTGTGCCTCTCAAGAATAATAGTATTTTATCCGTTTTATTATCTCGGTTTTATTCTTGATCCCAAAAAGGTTATGGATTTTCTGAATAAAAAGAGCTTAAAAATTATTTCGGCTCTGATTATTACGTCTTTGATTGTAATAATTTGCTTATTTAACAGGTATTTGTTTGACCTGAAGTATGTATTCGCAGGCAGGATTGCTTTCGTTAAGATAATGAAGGACCGCCCGTATGCATTTGTTTACAGACTGATTTGTTACATAGTTTCTCTTCTTGTCGGAGGAAGTGTAATCTGCCTTGTTCCCGATAAATTATGCAAAGGATTTTTTGCTAAACTCGGGGCAAAATCAGTTCAGATTTATGCTTTACATTCCGCATTGAAGCA
Source organism: uncultured Clostridia bacterium (assembly GCA_937892115.1). GTDB lineage: Bacteria > Bacillota > Clostridia > Oscillospirales > Acutalibacteraceae > CAG-177. The sequence continues at coordinate 53,270 of CALAUI010000001.1, forward strand.
TCTTTGGCTGGGACTTGTAAGTGACCGCTTCGGAATTGATAAATATTTCGGCGGAAATACAATAGTAATTTATGAATTGGCGGTCACGATAGCTCTTGTTGCGATTTGTGTTCTGCCGATTTGGAAACCCTTGTTTGATAAAATGCTGAATATAAAACTGAGAGACAGTGAATAATTCACTGCCTCTTTTTTTAGATATATTTTTCTGCGATGTCAGCCGCAATTTTGCAATACTCACCGCAGGGACGTTTATGGTAAAAAGCCTCGTTTCTTTCTGTGGGAACGGGGGATGTTCCGACGTTTAATCCGAGAAGCTCACGGCAGATATAATGCCCGTTTATTTCTTTGAATTCTCCGATAGCTTTCTGTATTAGAGCGTAGAGTTCTTTTTTCTTCTCATGGTCGGAGGGGTCTTCACAGGCGTTTGCAAAGGAAATTACGGCGGTCATTCCGCTGACGGCTCCGCAAACCTCTCTCATTCTTGCAAATCCTCCGCCGAAACCGGCTGATAAGCGGATTGCCGTACTTCTGTCAAGACCTATAACGTCCTCAAATGCAAGAAATACCGACTGTGAGCAGTTATATCCTTCTTCAAAAAGTGCTTTTGCTTTTTCTCCTCTTGTCATAATATCACCTCAGCTTAATTTATGGATGAATAATCCACTGAGTAGCTTGGGCTCAAACCAAGTGGATTTCGGAGGCATAATCAGACCGTTGTCTGCGATATTCATAAGCTCTTCAAGTGTAGTGGGATACATGGAAAATGCAAGACACATATCATCGCTGACTCTTCTTTCAAGTTCTGAAAGACCTCTGATTCCGCCGACAAAATCAATTCTCTTATCGGTTCTGGGGTCATCTATTCCGAGTATCGGAGAGATGAGATTATTCTGCAGGATTGAAACGTCAAGTGAACCTACAACGTCATTACTGTCAAAAGAATCGGAATGAGCAGCCAGTTTGTACCATTCTCCGTCAAGAAGCATACCGAATGTATGTGATGAAACGGGTTTGTATGCTTTTTTGCCGACTTTTTCAATATTAAACTTTTTCCCGATTTCGTTAATAAATTCGTCTTTTGTATAACCGTTAAGGTCTTTGATTACTCTGTTGTAGTCCATTATTTCAAGCTCATCGCAGTTGAAAAGAACAGCAAGGAAATAATTGAATTCTTCGTTACCGGTATAATCCGGATTAGCTTCTCTTCTCTTGATTCCAACCTTTACTGCAGAAGCGGCTCTGTGATGTCCGTCGGCAATATAGAGTGACTCTACCTTCTCAAAGAGGGAAGTAATCTGAGTATTTGTTTTATCGCAGTCAATTACCCATACGGTATTCTGAATACCGTCTTCGGTTATAAAATCACAGTACGGTGTATGATTGTCTTTCCAGTTGTTTATGATTGATGCTATTTCATTATCGGGCTTATATGTCAGGAATATAGGACCTGTATTTGCATCACAGTAATCAACGTGATTGATTCTGTCTGCCTCTTTATCGGCTCTTGTCAGCTCATGTTTTTTGATAACATTATTCATATAGTCATCAATTGATACACAGCCGACGAGCCCGGTCTGAGCTCTGCCGTTCATAATCTGACGGTAAATATAAAAGTAAGGCTTTTCGTCCTGAACACTTATTCCGTCAGCAACAAGCTTATCAAGATTTTCCTTTGCCTTAAGATATACTTCTTCTGAATAAAGATAAGTATCACGGGATAAATCTATTTCGGCTTTATCAATATGAAGAAATGATACGGGATTATCCTTTACCATTTCACGTGCCTCGTCGCTGTTCATTACATCATAGGGGAGGGCGGCTACTTTTGATGCGTACTCTGACTTGGGTCTTATTGCTTTGAACGGTCTGAAAACAGACATTATCATCACTCCTTTTTTCAATACGAAGTGAATTATATATCAGAGTGGAAATTTTGTCAATTTCATTTGATTTTGAATTTTTAATTCTATAATTGATTTTTTATTTTTATAGTTGTATAATGAACTCACTTAGATATAGGAGTTGATTAGATGTATTGTCCAAATTGCGGTAATCAGCTGAATCCGAACGGCAGCTGTCCCGTGTGTTCGGTTAATCCCCCCGCACCTGCTTCCGCTCCCGTTAACGTTCAGCCGACCGAAGTTAATCCACAGCAAAAAGAAAACGAAAAAGAACCCGGCAAGTTCGCAAAAGGTTATGCTGCTCTCTTTACAGCTCTTCTCGTTTTTCCCGGTTCGCTTTGTGCCGCTATTGACCTCAGCTTCCACAGATACGATTTCTGGTTTGGATACGTTGTCGGTGCGCTTATAGTTGTCTGGGTTTGCGCAGTTCTTCCCGTTATGAAGATTACCCCCGCACCCGTAACCGCTGTTATTTGTCTGATTTCAATATTCGGATACATATCCTTCCTGATGTCCAAGCTGGGCGACATACCGTTTGTTCAGTGGCTTTACGCAAAATTCCTTCCTTTACTCGTACTTGCGGCAATATTTGTTGCCGTTGACGTTGCAATGATCAGTTCAAAGAAATTTGACTGGATGAAGATACTGTCTGCTATGTCTTTTGAAGTCGGTATATATTTCATTGCACTTGAATTTACATTTACCAAGGATCTTGCAAATCTTCACTGGTCGCCGATAGCTGCTTGCGGATTTATCTCCGTAGCCGCTGTGCTTCTGGCATTCTCGTTTATATGGAAGACAAATAAAAAACAGTAAATAAAAATCTGAAGCACCTCGTTTGAGGTGCTTCTTTTTTAATCTTCAATTGCCGCCTTGCGTGTGTTGACATTATAGAAGAATTCGGTATCGAATTTCTGCTCACGGTTATAGTAGTAGCAGCCGTTTTGTTCCTGCTCAACGTCTGTCAGCTGAGTGTAGCAGAAACCGAATATCTTGGAATTGTCAAGCATTACGTCTGTAAGACCCTTGTATCTTTCTTTGAATTCCTCTTCGGTTTTGGGAGCGTTGCCGTAACCCCATGCATTTCCTTTCACATCCGGACGGCTCCATTTGATGCCGCCGTATTCGCTTACAAACATCGGTAATCCGTGGATATAATGCTGACGGTTGCAGAGTCCGTCGTGGAATTCATCGTTTTTTTCAAAGTCACGGTAATGTTCGGCATATACCGCAGGATTCTGTTCGTAATCGTGAATGTCGTAAATGTCCGTTTCAACGTGAAAATTACCGCTTGTATCGATACACGGACGTGTTGAATCCGCCGCTTTGGTTGCTCTGTATACAAGTGAAAGCAGGGGATCAAATTGTTTACATCCTCTGATATCCCAGGTTTCATTGAACGGACACCATCCGATTATTGCCGGATGATTGAAATCGCGATTGATTTCTTCAAGCCATTCGGGAAGAAAATGATAGATGCTTTCGGGCTTTGTATGGTCAAGACCCCAGTTGCCGTATTCACCCCAAACAAGGTATCCTTCTTTGTCGCAGTGATAAAGGAATCTTTCTTCAAATACCTTCTGGTGAAGTCTTGCACCGTTAAAGCCGAATTTTTTTGAAAGCTTGATGTCATTGAGTAATGCTTTGTCGGAGGGTGCGGTATAAATTCCGTCGGGATAGAATCCCTGGTCAAGTACAAGACGCTGGAAGACGGATTTATTATTAAGCATGAATTTGTACCCGTCAAATCTTATGTTTCTCAGACCGAAATAGCTCTTTACTTTATCTTTACCAAAAGTGAATTTTACATCATACAGACGTCCGTTTCCGACTTCCCACAGCTGTTTTTCGCTCAGGGGAACAGTAAACGTTACAACTCCTGCTGCGTCTTTTATTTCGGCTGAGCCCGTTGCTCTGCCTTCAAATGACGTTTCCGCTTTAAGGTCTGCCTTGCCGCAGAGATCTGCCTCAACGGTTACGGAAGAGGTGAGTATATCGGGATAGTATTTCACATTTTTTATGTATGTTTTTTCTGTAAATTCAAGCCAGACAGTCTGCCATATTCCCGTGGTGCGAGTATAGTCGCAGCCGTGTGAATAGTATTCCTCACTCTGTTTTCCTCTGGGAATCATGGGATCGCGGGTGTCGTCTTCGCAACTGACTACAATGATGTTTTTGCCTTCGCGTACTTTGTCGGTAATGTCAAAACAGAATGAAACGTAACCGCCTTCGTGGGTGCCCGCCTCTGTACCGTTGATGTAAACTGTTGTTTTGTAATCCGCGGCGCCGAAGTGAAGGACGGTCCTTCCTTTAATCTGTTTTCCCGTAAGTTCAATTTCTTTTCTGTACCATACTCCGTAAATGAAATCTTTTTTGCCGATTCCGGACAGCTCCGACTCAACGCAGAAGGGGACTGTTATTTTTCGGCTGAACGAAGCGGATTTGCCGTATATCTTTCTTGCTTTACCGCTTCTGCTGTTATCAAAGCAAAAATCCCATTCGCCGTTAAGGTTAAGCCAGTTTTTCCTTTCAAATTGGGGCCTGGGGTATTCACATCTCGGTATATTATTCATAATCGTTCTCCCTTATATTTCAAAGTATGTTTCTTCAATCATTGCCGCCAACGCATGATAGACGGGCAAGGTATATTCCTGGATTTTATATGTTTCATCTGACGGAAGTTTAATGCAGACAGTTGCTTTTTCACTGCATTTGCTTTCGCTATTTCCCGTAATTGCTATTGAATTTATTCCCAATGCATTTGCCGACTCAAGAGAATAAACTATATTTTTTGAATTTCCCGATGTGGAAAATGCTATCAGCACGTCATTCTCGCGGGCGAGTGCATATACCTGCTGTGCATAGACAAGTGCGGGATTGCAATCATTTTCAAATGCGGTCATAAGCCCGGATTGAGTTGTAAGTGATATTGCGGGGAGTCCTTTCTGAAGACCTGACGCAACGTATTTGTCATTGAATTTGTCTACTTCGTCTGCAGAAAGAGGTCTTTTCTTCAAAAATCCCTTCATCAGTTCGCCTACGAGATGGTCACAGTCTGCACTGCTTCCTCCGTTGCCGCAGCAAAGAAGCTTCCCGCCGTTATCGTAGGTGTGTTTTATGATGTCGTAAGCTTTTATGATATCTTCCTTACACTCTGTAAGCGGTGGATACCGTCTTATCAGATTATCAAGAATGTCATTGACCATACAATTCCTCCCCGTATTGTTTTGCAACGCCTATCGCAGCAAAATCTCCTATTTCATCTCCGAGAGAAGCGGGTACTATCTCACAACTGTCGGCTGATATGCCGAGTGCTTCTTCCTTTATTGCTTCCTTCATGGTGTCAATCATCAGATTTGAAGAACGCTGATAGATACTGCCTATCACTATTCTTTCGGGATTAAGTATATCAATCAGTACGGCAAGTCCTTTGCCGAGCATCGTACCGCATTTTCGGTAGATTTCAATTGCAAGAGCATCGCCTTGATTTGCCGCCTGAGCGACTTCTTTTGCTGAAAGACTGTCAGAGTTGAGCACTGTTTTACCTTTATATTCGTCAAACATTATTCTGGACAGATTTGCAATGCCGCCTCCCGAGCAGAATCCTTCAAACGACCCTTTCTTGCCGTATCCGACGGGACCGTCATCGGCTAATCTGATATGACCTGCTTCTCCGGCTGTGCCGGTTGACCCGGAATATAACTTACCGTTCAGGATAAGACCGGCTCCCATTCCGGTACCGAATGTGAGGAATAACATATTCTCCGTTCCTCTGCCTGCACCGAATTTCCACTCGGCTATTGCGCAGGCATCTGCGTCGTTGCAGATTTTACAGGGAATACCGAGTTTTTTACTTATCATATCGGCAAGCGGAACGTTATCCCAGTCCGGTAGATTCGGAGGACTCATTATTACTCCGGTTTTGCTGTTAAGGGGACCGCCGCAGCTTACTCCGCATGAATTAAAATCTGATGAATTCAGTCCATTTCTTTTTATCAATTCTTCGGCTGCTTCAATCAGCTCATCGGTTACCGCTTTCCATCCTCTTTTTGAATTTGTATCGAATCTGATTTTGTCGGTTATTTCTTTACAATCATCGCGGGAAATCACGACGGCGCATTTTGTGCCGCCTATGTCAATCCCGAGATAATACTTGCTGTTTTGTGACATTAAATCACCTCAAGTTATATTATCACACGGCGGGTTTTATTTCAATAAAATTATCGTTTTTATATTGATAATCATCTTCAGATTTGATAATATTCAATTACTACGATATCAGGAGATGATTTGATGAAATTTCCCACCGGATTTTATAAAGCAACAGAATCATACAACACTTATGAAAAGCACGTCAATGCACCTCTTTTGAGATATGAAACGTGCAAGAAGACTGATTGTAAAACTTTTATTACGGTATCGGGCCTCGGATTTTACGATATTTTTGTAAACGGAAAAAAGATTACAAAGGGATTACTTGCACCTTATATTTCAAACCCCGATGATATGGTTTATTTTGACAGATACGATGTAACTGATATTTTTAATTCCGGCAAAAACTGTATCGGTCTTATACTCGGTAACGGTATGCAGAATGCCCATGGCGGAAGAGTATGGGATTTTGATGTTGCAAAATTCAGAAACGCTCCCTGTTTTGCAATTTCTCTTTCTTATGAAAATGATGAAGGAAAAGAAATTGGCTTTGAGGATATAGGTGAGCGCTTCAAGACTTCTCCCTCTCCCATTATTTTTGACGACCTTCGTTCCGGATGCTTTTATGATGCAAATCTTGAACAGAAGGGCTGGAATATGCCCGGATTTGATGACGGAAACTGGGTAAACGTAATCAAAGCAGATACACCGAGAGGCGAAATGAAAATCTGTGAGGCAGACCCTATCGTTATTACCGAGGAAATCAAGCCGATTGCTGTTCGTGAAGCTGAGATTGATACGGATTTTGATAACAGAGAAAATATGCGGCTTGACACTCAGTTCAAATTCAATAAACTCGGTCAAAAGGGCATTTTGTTTGATTTCGGTGTTAATTCTGCCGGTATATGCCGTTTGAAAATTGACGGCAAAAAAGGGCAAGAGATTTATATTCAGTTTTGTGAATTGATGCTGTCAAACGGTAAATTATCCTATAAAAACACCGGCAGCTTTTATCCCGACGGTTACGGTCAGTCGTTGTACTATGTATGTAAAGGTGAAAAGAGCGAAATCTTTGAGCCCTCATTCTGCTATTACGGTTACAGATATGCGGTTGTTTTCGGCCTTGAAAAAGACCAGATAAAAGAAGATACCCTTACTATGCTCGTTGCCAATTCGGATTTGAATGAACGCTGTACCTTTGAATGCTCTGACAAGGTAATGACTACTCTCGGAAAAATGGGCAGAGTCAGTGACCTTGCTAATTTTTACTATTTTCCGACAGATTGTCCTCACCGTGAAAAGAACGGCTGGACCGGTGATGCCGCAGTTTCTGCAGAGCATATTCTGCTTTCTCTTACACCTGAAGCGAGTTACAGAGAATGGCTCAGAAATATCTGTAAGGCACAGAAACCCGATGGCTGTCTTCCCGGTATAATTCCTACCGGCGGCTGGGGCTTTGAATGGGGTAATGGTCCCGCATGGGATAACGTGCTTACAGAGCTTTGCTGGCAGACTTACCGTATGAGAGGAAATCTTGAGCTCGCAAAGGACTGCAGTGAGAGTATTCTCAGATATCTTTCTTATATTTCTCAGAAAAGAAGACCTGACGGACTTATTGCAATAGGACTCGGCGATTGGCTTCAGCCCGGAAAAGAAGCTGGCTCGCCGCTTGCTCCTCTTTACGTTACAGACAGCGTAATATCAATGTATATCTGTAAGAAGGCATACGATTTATTTGATGCACTCAATCTGGAATATCATAAAGATTTTGCATTTTCTCTCTATAATTCGTTCAGAACCGCAATCAGAAAGAATCTTATTGATTTCAATACGATGACGGTCAGATCCCGCTGCCAGACCTCACAGGCAATATGTATCTATTACGGTGTATTTGAAAACGGTGAAAAAGAAAAGGCGTTCAACGTCCTTCTTGACCTTATTCATGAAAGAGATGACCATTTTGACTGCGGAATGATAGGTGTTCGTGTAATCTTTCACGTTCTTTCCGATTTCGGTTACGGTGAACTTGCATATAGGATGATAACCAGAGAGGATTATCCTTCTTACGGCTCTATGATAAAGCAGGGGCTTACCTCGCTTGCAGAAGACTTCCTTCCTCCCGAAAAATGGGATTATCCCAATTCTCTGAATCATCATTTTATGGGTGATATCACGAGCTGGTTTGTTCAGAAAATCGTCGGTATTACAATTAATCCGAGATTTACTTCCCCCGATGATTTTGACATCAGACCCGACTTTATTCCGCAACTTGATTTTGCCAAAGCGGAATATGATGCTCCCTGCGGAAAAATCAAGGTTGAGTGGAAACGCGAAGGGGAGTACGTCAATCTCGTTGTCAATGTCCCGGACGATGCAACAGGATATATTGTCATGCCTGCCGGCTGGTGTGTTTCTTATGATAAAAACACCTATTCACAACTTCACAGACAGACGCTTATTGAATTGAAATCGGATACTTATAAGTGTAAAAAAATCGTATAAATTAAAATCCCGTCCTCGGACGGGATTTTTTTTATTCAAATACTTTTTTGATTTTTTCAAGAAGCTCAATGAGTTTCTCTTTCGGAATGGCAATATTTATTCTTATGAATCCGAGACCTTCTTCGCCAAACCAGCCGCCGTTATTTACGACAACACCGGCTTTGTCGGCAAAGAATTTTACGATTTCATTATCCGGAATTCTGAGTGAAGATACATCGAGCCACATAAGATAAGTGCCTTCAAGCTCGTACTGCTTTATTACCGGGATGTTATTTGCGATAAACTCTCTCGTAAGCTCATAATTTTCTCTCAGATGTGTATTCATTTCGTCAAGCCATTCATCGCACTCACTGTAAGCAGCGGTAATTGCGGGGTAAGCGAAAGCGTTTATACATTCATAGCCGTCCTTTGCGATTCTGCCCTGAAATCTTGCTCTGAGTTTTTCGTCGGATATAATTATATTTGACGTTCCGAGACCTGCTATATTAAAGCTTTTTGAGGGTGCCGTGCAGGTTACGGTGACTGCGGATGCCCTTTCGCTGAGAGAAGCAAATACGGTGTGGGGCTTTGATACTATATCAAAATGGATTTCATCGGCAATAACGACAAGGTTATTCCTTATGGCAATATCGGCTACTCTTTCAAGTTCTTCTCTTGTCCATACTCTGCCTACCGGATTATGCGGTGAGCAGAGGATTATCATCTTTGCCTCTTTTGCAAATTCCTCAAGCTCGTCAAAGTTCATTTCGTATTTACCGTCTTTAATAACAAGGGAATTGTTAAGGACTTTTCTGTTATTGAGTCTGACGGCTGCTTCAAAGTGACCGTAAACGGGGGATTGAATAATAACTCCGTCACCCTCTTCGGTAAATGCTCTTACGCAGGTGTGGATTGCACTCACGATTCCGTAGGTAGTTGTTATCCATTCATCTTTGATATCCCAGTTATGTCTTCTTTTCATGAAAGAACATACTGTATCAAGATATTCTTCATTACTTATGGTATAACAATAAAATCCGTTCATTGCAAAATCCGAACAGGCCCTCCTGATTTCGGGAGCGGTGCCCCATTCCATATCTGCAGTTGAAAGGGGAAAAGCGCCTTCAAAAGGTTTGCCTTCTTCGGTATCCGTCCATTTGAAGGATCCGGTAAATCTCCTGTCTGGAATAGAACTGAAATCGTATTTCATATATTATTATCCTTTCTTTCGTTTATCAATGATAAAGCCAATGCACCGATAATACCCAGTGCAGGCGTCATCAGTACGGTAACCGCTATGATAACCAAAAATGAAACGGCGTTTTTGACACTTGAGAATGATTTGGCAATTGCTCCCCATTTTACATTATGCCAACTTGAAACAATCAATACTACGGCACACGCGGAAAGGGGCAGTCTTTCAAAACCGTGGGTGGGAATAAGCAACAACGCCATTATGAGTGTGGATATTATTCCCTCTGCAAAGCCGGTAAATTTAGTGTTTGCAGCGGCAGGGAAGAAATAACCCGTATCTGCCTGTAAAAGAATCGCTGCTGAGTCATAAACTGGCTTTCTGTCGGAATTAACCGTTCTTGTCATGCACATCAGAACGGATAATGCGAAACCGCTGATAAAAATAACCGCGATTGAATTGAAAGATAAAAGATTCACCGTATCAAAAGGAATGTGTGAAAAATAATCGGCTCTCCGAAGCAGAGGAATTACTTCTACTGATCCGCGCGGAATCAGCCATAGATTCAACAAGAACGCCGTTAGAAGAGCGAGAAATTCCGAGCTGATGTATTTTGACACGGTTTTGAACTTTCGGGGAAACGTAATCATTATTACCATTACTATTGTTCCGTAAAGTATTCCTCTCCAATTAGGATGGAATCCCAGTGAACGGTATGATTTTATCATTTCCGTAACGGTGTTCCCCGTAGCTCCTATACCGAAGTACAGCGTTGTAATAAGAACGGTCATTACAATTGCGGTTGAAAGCGTAACGGAGCCGAGAATAAAGCTTTCATTTAGTTTTTTCTTCAGTTTTTCGCTCTGCGTCAAAAAGACCGATATCAAGGCGCAAAGTACAAATGAAATTTTAGCACCCCATACACCTACGGTATTGTATTCGTATAGAGTTATCAAAAATCCGGAAAGCAAAGGGAACATTGCCGTTTCGGGAGTGATTACAACAATGACAGCAGCTATCAATGATGAAATAATCAGTTCTCCTGTTTTATCGCCCAGGCAGGCGCCGATGCTTACGGCATAAGCAATCAGAAAAGATGATTTGTATAATACCCTGTACAAAGCAGGTTTCAGATTTGTTTTGTTCAATTTGTTTCTTCCTTATCCGCAATGATAATACATTTTACAATAAAAAGGGGAGATTAACAAGTGAAATATAAAAAAAGTGTAGTAAATTGATAAAAACTGTGTTATGATACATTCAGTTTTTTATATGGAGAAATCTATGAATAAGAAAAAAGCAGCTAAAATTATTACATGGATTATAGTTCCTCTGATGGCTTCTTTCTTTATCCTTGACATAATAACGGTTGCTGTCGGTAATAACTATGCAGCAAGGTATGAAATTGTCGGGGAAAACTTTGACGGCAAAAACGGGAATGACAGAATTCATTTCCTTAACACGGGTAATTCCGATTGTATTCTGCTTGAAAGTAACGGCCATTTTGCTTTGATTGATTCCGGTGAGGGTGACTGTAATCCGAGAAGGAAAACCGAATATCACGGTTATGAACAGCAGGTTTTAACCTATTTGAAAAAGGTTGCACGTTCTGATGACGGGTCAGTGCATCTTGATTTTATTTTGGGAACGCATTATCATTATGACCATGTCGGGAATTTTGCACCCATAATCAAAGATGACGAAATTATTATCACAAAGGCGTATTTCAAAGAGTATAATTCCGTAATCAATCATAAATATGAAGATGAAAAGTGGATGCTTAATTCGTTTTATGATGATATTTTATCTGCTTTGAAAGAGAAGGATATTACTCTTATACAGCAGATTCCCGAAACAATAACATTCAATGACTTTTCTCTTTCACTCTTTAATACCGGATATTACTCCGATCTGGAGGATAAGGGAGCTAACGCCGGGAGTATAGGCATTAAAGTAACTAAAGGCGAAAAAACGGCATTTCTTGCCGCCGATATTACCAGGCCGTCCGGAATAGAGCAGAAACTCAAGGGAACGATAGGACACTGTGATTTGCTGAAGATAGGTCATCACGGCTACTACGGTTCATCATCAATGAGCTTCCTTAAGGAGATTTCCCCGGAGCTTTGTATTGTTACCAATCAGCAGGGTAAGGTTTATCCTAACGTGAAATGGAATCTGACAATGTTCGCAAAGACCCCGTTTTACGGAACATATGATTACAACGGAATTATTGCGTCATTTACGGATGACAATCGGATAATACTGACAGACAATATTCATTAAAGGAGATATAATATGAGCATTCAGACAAGAAAACCCGCAGCAGGAGATAAAATTGCAACAATCAAAACCACAATGGGCGATATAAAAGTCCTCTTATTCCCCGAAGCTGCTCCCAAAACTGTTGAGAATTTTGAAGGCCTTGCCAAAAAGGATTATTACAAAGGTATTATTTTTCACAGAGTAATTCCCGATTTTATGATTCAGGGCGGCGATCCTACCGGAACGGGTATGGGCGGTGAAAGCATTTGGGGAAGATCCTTTAAGGATGAATTCCATCCCGATTATCATAATATCTGCGGAGCTCTCTGCATGGCGAACGCAGGTCCCAACACCAACGGAAGCCAGTTCTTTATTGTTCAGTGTCATCAGTGCGACAGCAGGTTTCTCGGTCAGATGAAGAGCATGCCCGAATCCTTCCCTGCCGGAACGGTTGAGGATTACGAAAAACTCGGCGGTACTCCCTGGCTTGACTTCAGACACACCGTTTTCGGTCAGGTCTTTGAAGGAATGGATGTAGTTGACAGCATTGCGACTGTTAAAACCGGAGCTCAGGACAGACCTGTTGAAGATATATCGATTATCGGTATTGAAATAAGTACAATAGCATAAAAAACAGACGCGGAATTTGAATCCGCGTCTGTTTTTTATTTCAGAATTTATTTACTTTCTTTGCCTGCAACGATTTTATTGTGAATTGCTTCAAGGGCTATGCTGACCCCGAAGAATATTGCGGAGAGAACTATTACAACTGCAACGATAAGCAAAACACCTACCGTGGAGTCATACGGTTTATTCTTGAAGAGCATACCGTAAAACTGTGTCGTGCTGAGGAAAGGATAGGGATAGAATCCGTCATCGTTACCCAGAACGATGCTGACGATAAAATAGCAGATGGGGAAAATCAGATTAACAAGTGAATATCTGACTTTATTGAGTGTCTTATATTCTACGGGCTTGAACCAGAATGCCGTAAATACAATCGGAGTAATAATGTGATTCCAGAAATTTACTATGTTTGTAAACCACATGGCACCCGTGGACTGCATTACACCTGCAGCATCGGGAATTTCCGTGGGGAATTTTCCGCCGCCGAAGGGGAGGAGTACACAGCAATAAATAATACCGGTAATGAGAATGTTGAGGGTTATACTGCCTCTGAGACTTTCGTTGTGTGTGAAATGATAAACTTCTTTCTGACCGAAGATGCCGATAGCAAAAAGAATAAGATAGAGATCCACAAAAATGTTGGAGAGATTCGTGAACATCCTGAGAAACGTGGACCCGCTTCTGTCATTTGTGAGTATCTGATTTTCCATAAGGTACTGCATGATCCAGGGTTTATCTGCCGGGTTGAGAATTTTGCTGTAGCTTCCCATGTGATGAAGCATAATGAGTATTCCCAAAAGGCCGAAAATCAGACATGCAATTGCGAATCCTTTGCTTTCAATAAATGATTTTTCTTTTTTCATTTTTATGCTTCTCCTTAAACGTTAAACCTAAATAATACCACGTCTCCGTCCTTCATGACGTAATCCTTGCCTTCGCTTCGGACGAGACCTTTTTCTTTAGCAGCTGCCATTGAACCTAATTCAATAAGGTCGTTAAAAGCGATTACTTCTGCACGTATGAATCCTCTTTCAAAATCGGTATGAATCTTTCCTGCCGCCTGCGGTGCTTTCGTTCCGTTTGTAATGGTCCAGGCACGGCACTCGTCAGCACCTGAGGTAAGGAACGAAATCAGTCCGAGAAGGGCGTAACTCTTCTTGACGAGAATGTCAAGACCACCGCTTTCTACACCGAGTTCAGCAAGGAACATTTCTTTTTCTTCGTTTTCAAGAGAAGCGATTTCGGCTTCAAGCTCAGCGCATATCGGAAGCACCTCACTTCCTTCGGCAGAAGCGATCTCACATACTTTCTTGTAATTGACATTTGAATCAATGCCGTTTGCAAAGTCGCCCTCGCTCATGTTACAAGCGTAAATTACGGGCTTCGATGTCAGCAAAGCTATATCGGAAAGCCACGCTTTTTCATTCTCGTCGCATTCAATATTTCTTGCGGGAATGTTGTTTTCAAGAGCGTCTTTGAGCTTTTTAAGAAACTCAAGCTCTGCGGCAAGGGTCTTATCTCCCTTCATCGCTTTTGAAACTCTGTCGATTCTTCTTTCAACCATTTCAATATCCGAAAAAATCAGCTCAAGGTTGATTGTTTCAATGTCTCTGACGGGATCAATCGTAGCGTCTACGTGAACGATATCGTCATCCTCAAAGCAGCGGACAACGTGGATGATAGCGTCAACTTCTCTTATGTGTGAAAGAAATTTGTTGCCCAGACCTTCGCCCTTGCTTGCACCTCTTACAAGACCTGCAATGTCAACAAACTCGATAAATGCGGGAGTAACTTTTTTCGGATTATACATTTCCGCAAGCTTATCAAGTCTTTCGTCGGGAACGTTTACAACGCCCACATTCGGCTCTATTGTACAGAATGCGTAGTTGGCACTCTGAGCGCCTGCGTTTGTAATTGCGTTAAATAGTGTACTTTTACCTACATTGGGAAGTCCGACTATACCCAATTTCATATCAATCAACCCTTTCGGAAATTTTCAACACATTATACAATATCGGCTTTGAAATTACAATAGAAAATAGAATTTGTTATTTACTTTATATATATTTTGTTGTATAATCTATGATTGAAATATTATGGAGTGATTATATTGATTGACGAACGCTTTTCCAGAACTGCTCTTCTTTTGGGCGAGAATGCTCTTGAAAAACTGAATAATTCGCGGGTAATTCTCTTCGGATTGGGCGGAGTCGGATCATACACTGCCGAAGCTCTTGCAAGGGCGGGAATCGGAAATATTACTCTTGTAGATAACGACAGGGTTTCCGTTACCAATATCAACAGACAGCTTTGCGCATTGGATTCAACCGTCGGAAAATATAAGACCGAAGTAATCAGGGATAGAATCCGTGATATAAATCCGGAATGTAACGTAACGGTTATCAATGAGTTTTATCTCCCCGATAATAATACAATAGATTTTTCGCGGTATGATTATGTTGCGGATGCCATTGATACGGTCAGCGCCAAGATTGATATCGCCGTAAGATGCCGGAACGTTTCAATCCCGTTGATTTCATGTATGGGTACCGGAAATAAGCTTGACCCTACGCGTCTCAGAATCAGTGACATATACAAAACCGATACGTGTCCTCTTTGCAGAGTAATGCGTACGGAGTTAAAAAAGAGAGGTGTTCCGGCTCTTAATGTTGTCTGGTCTGATGAGGAACAGATAAAGGCTACGGTAAACGGCGAAGGCAGACATATTCCCGCCAGTGCTTCCTTTGTTCCCGGTGCTGCAGGACTTATTATGGCCGGCAAAATCATAACAGATTTATGTAAGGATACAAAATGAAAAAGATTACGGCAATTTTACTGATCGCTGTTCTTCTGCTGTCTCTTTCTTCATGCGGTGAGCCCATCGTTTATAAAGAAGAATCTTATGAAGAATCAGACGAGGAAATAATAAATTACACAATGAAGCTTGTTTATTCAAGAAACGATTCTCTTAATCCGTTTTATCTTGACACGGTTATGAACGGACAGATATCGACTCTTGTATTTGACGGGCTGTTCAAACTTGACAAAAGCTATAATCCCAAGCCCTGTGCGGCGTATGCCTATGTGGCAAGCGGAAATGCCGTAACGGTTACTCTTGACGATGTAATGTTTTCCGACGGTACTCCCGTTACCGTGGGTGACGTTATTTATTCATTCAATGCCGCAAAAGAGTCGGCTCTGTATATGAACAGCCTTACCAATATTGCTTCCTGTTCATCAGGTGAAGGCGGTACGGTAATATTTTCCCTTGAGGAACCGGATCCTTACGCTGTAAGTTGTCTTGACTTTCCTATTATCAAGCAGGGAAGTGACCTTAATTTACCCATTGGCTGCGGAAGATATTTTTTTCAGAAAAACGGTGAAGAAGTATATCTTGTCGTCAACAGATACAGAAAGAATTTCAATCCTATCATCAGAGTAATCAAATTGGAATCCATACTTGAAAACGAATCTGTTGAGAGCAGTCTCGTAATCGGTAATACCGCATTCTTCTACGATGACCTCGAAGACGGAGTGTATGAGAGAGTTGATGCAAAAAGCGTAGATTTGGGCATAAACAGCTTCGTTTACCTCGGTATGAATTCATCAAGTAATTTCTTTGAATCGCCTCTTCTCAGGCAGGCGGTCAGCTATGCTCTTGACAGAACGGAAATAGTTTCTTCGGCATTTCGCTCACACGCCAGGGAAACCTCAGTCCCGTTTAATCCCGATTGGTATGCGGTAAGTGACGGTACGTATTCAACGGATATCGATCTTGAAAAGGCAAGGGAGCTTGTTGAAGAATCCGGTTATAATTTGGATAACGGCGAAGTAACGATACTTTACAATAAAGAAAACGAATTCAAAACGGAGATGGCCGATATAATAGCAAAGTCACTTTCCGAGGTCGGATTCCATGTCAGACTAAAGGGATTTAGTCCGCAGGCATACAGATACGACCTCAAAGAGGGCGCTTTTGATATCTTCATCGGCGAAATGATGCTTTGTGACAATATGAATCTTACCCCCGTTTTTACCGGTGATTATGCATACGGTATCAGTAAAGAGTCTCCCGGAGTTGAAAAATATACTCAATTCCTTCAGGGTAAACTGGAACTGATGGACTTTATCAACGCTTTTTCCGAGGATATGCCGATTGTCCCCGTATGTTATAGAAATGCACTTTGCTTGTTTACCAAATCCATATCTGTCGGTCATAACTGCTGTGATAACGATATATTCTATGATATTGAATCCTGGAGTCTGGGATAATGGAACTGAATGACAACATTACCTATCTTAAGGGTGTCGGTCCCAAGAGAGCCGCTTTGCTTAACAAAGCCGAAATTTTCACAATCAGAGATTTGCTGACCTACTTTCCACGTACTTATCTGGATTGGTCGGCATATTATTCCATTCGCTCTGCTCCCTTAAATGAAAACGTTTGTATCAGGGCTTACGTCGGTTCACCCTGCAGAGTACATCTCATTCGTAAGGGTATGTCCACATATACCGTTGATATTACCGACGGTCAGAGTATTCTCAGTGTTGTGTTTTTCAACAACAAATATGTGTGCGATTCTCTTAAACAGGGAGAGGAATATTTATTTTACGGTAAAATTACAGCCCTCGGAGGTCATTACCGTTCTATGACTTCTCCGAAATTCATTCCCGTGAACGGAATGGATTCCTCATTAAGACCGATTTATCCGCAGTGCGGAGGTTTACAGTCGTATGCTTTTGAAAAACTGATAAAGAATGCTCTGGATAACTGCATCAATATGGATGATTGTCTGCCCGAAAGTATCAGAAACGATTACTGTCTTATGTCGTACGGCGATGCTATCCGTAATATGCATTTTCCGGGAAATCCCGATTTGCTTATTGAGGCAAAAAGAAGAATCTCTTTTGAGGAACTGTTTTTACTTCAGCTGGGACTTTCCAGATTGAAAATAAAATCAAAATCTTCCACTTCAATCAGAATTGAAGTGGATTTTACGGATAAATTCATTTCTTCTCTTTCCTTTGAATTGACGGGCGCTCAAAAAAAGGCCATTAACGAGTGTACATGCGATATGTCTTCCGGCTTTCCCATGAACAGATTGCTTCAGGGCGATGTAGGATCCGGTAAAACCGCAGTTGCTGCAGCAATAATCTATAACTGCATCAAAAACGGATATCAGGCGGTTATGATGGCACCTACTGAGGTACTTGCTCAGCAGCATTACAAAACTTTTTGTGCATTTTTTGAAGGAACACAAATAAATATTGAATTGCTTACCGGCTCCGTTACGGCTGCAAAGAAAAAAATAATCAAGTCTCAGCTTGCTGATGGCAGTATACAGCTTGTAATCGGTACTCATGCGGTTATTCAGAAGGATGTTGAATTTAAGAATCTGGGGCTGGCAGTAACAGATGAACAGCATAGATTCGGTGTTAATCAGAGGGGTATGCTCTCCGCAAAGGGCGATAATCCACACGTTTTGGTAATGTCCGCTACGCCTATTCCCCGTACTTTATCCCTGATAATTTACGGTGATCTTGATATAAGCATTCTTGATGAAATGCCAAAGGGAAGACAAAAAACCGATACGTTTCTTATTGATACCTCAAAAAGAGAACGTGCTTACGGTTATGTAAAGAAGCATATTCTTGACGGCTATCAGGGTTACATTATATGTCCTCTTGTTGACTATGATGAGGACGAAAGCGGTGACAGTGAAAAAACCGCATCCGTAAAACTCTATAAGGAACTTTCAGACGGATTTTTTAAGGGCTTCAGACTCGGTTTGCTTTACGGAAAGATGAATCCCGCAGATAAAAAATCGGTAATGAAGGAATTTGCCGACGGTAATCTTGATTTGCTTATTTCAACGACCGTTATTGAAGTCGGCGTTGACGTGCCGAATGCAGTTATTATGGTCATTGAAAATGCAGAAAGCTTCGGGCTCTCACAGCTTCATCAGCTGAGAGGAAGGGTAGGCAGAGGCAGTATAAAATCAACCTGTATTCTGATTTCAGACAGTTCGGAGGAAAAAACCTCTGAACGACTCAAGATAATGACGACCACCACAGACGGATTCAGAATCGCAGACGAAGACCTTCGCCTCAGAGGTCCCGGCGATTTCTTCGGCTCAAGACAGCACGGTCTTCCCGACCTGAAAACCGCTGATATGATGTCCGACGGAGAAGTGGTCAGAGAAACTCATGCCGCCGCCGAAAAATTGCTTAAAAAAAGCCCCACCCTTGAGGGTGAGGAA
The DNA here is from genome assembly GCA_937892115.1 of uncultured Clostridia bacterium. Classification (GTDB taxonomy): domain Bacteria; phylum Bacillota; class Clostridia; order Oscillospirales; family Acutalibacteraceae; genus CAG-177. The sequence goes on from CALAUI010000001.1 coordinate 72,145, forward strand.
TATGCTTTGTTAAAAAAGAACGTAAATATGATGTTCAGTAAGGGATTCATTTTAAACTGATTTTGGTTCATTGGAGCACAGCCTGAATTGTCTGTTGTCCTTGTCTATCATTATTATGGGGATATCGGGCAATAATTCATGCAGGTATGAGATAAACCCCATACTGTTTTCACCGGGATATCCGGTAATTATTGTTGATGTATTAAATCGTTTTGCCGCTACAGCTGCCGTCAGCACCGGTTCGTTGTTGAAATAAACGTTCATATTTGCGTTATGCTTTTCAACTTCGGTATATAATTCGTTGAGTTCTTTTGGCTTTGAACCGTTCAGAGGGTTTATAACCGAAATGACGATTTCTTTCTTTCCCTCTGCTGACGCAATTTCGGCACCTGCTTCAATAAGTCTTGCGCAGGAGCTTTGAGGCGTTACAAAAACCGTTACACAACTCTCATTGATACTCATGAATTCATTCCTTTCGTAATCAATAGCGGTTATATATTAGCATAAATTTGTGAACCAAAGTGTGTAAATAAGTGTATAAATTGTAAATTCAGGTGATTATATGAAAATTTCCGAAATACTCCGTGGAAATAAAGCTTCTCTTTCTTTTGAAGTCTTTCCTCCCAAGACTGATTCTGCTTTTGAATCTGTTAAAAATGCCGTCAGCGAAATCGCTTCTCTTAAGCCCGCTTTTATGAGTGTTACCTATGGGGCAGGCGGCGGAACAAGCAAATATACCCTTGATATGGCAAAGGAAATAAAGGAGGTTTACGGAGTTCCTACGTTGGCTCATCTTACCTGCGTTTCTTCTTCAAAAGAAACGGTTAACAACAGAATATCTGATTTCAGAGATGCAGGTATCGAAAATATACTTGCTCTAAGAGGAGATATTCCCGAAAATATGCTGAACGATGACAGAAGTATGTGGGACTTTAACCACGCAACCGATTTGATTGACGTAATAAAAAAATCAGACTGTAATTTCTGTATCGGCGGAGCATGTTACCCGGAGGTGCATCCCGAAAGTGTCAATAAGGATGATGACATTAAGCACCTTAAAGAAAAAGTTGAATCCGGATGTGAGTTTTTTACTACTCAGATGTTTTTTGACAATAATCTTCTGTATAATTTTTTGTACAGAATCAGGGAAGCCGGTATAACGGTGCCGGTTGTCGCGGGTATCATGCCGATTACCAATGCAAAACAGGTTGAAAGGGCTGTAAAACTCAGCGGTTCGTTTATGCCTCAGAGATTCAAGAGCCTTGTGGACAGATTCGGAAGTGATCCGAAGGCGATGATGCAGGCGGGTATTGCTTATGCAACAGACCAGATAATAGACCTTTACGCCAATAACATTACCAATGTTCATGTCTATACTATGAATAAACCGGAGGTTGCCCGTAAAATTCAGGATAACCTTTCCGGTATTCTCGGAAAATAACAGGAGTAAAAATGAAAGTTCTCGATTTTATAAAGGAAAATATTGTTATTCTTGACGGTGCAACGGGCTCTCTAATGCAAAAGATGGGACTCCCGGCGGGAATACGTCCTGAAACCGCAAATATAACAAATCCGGAAATGCTCGTTGAAATTCACAAGTCGTATTTTGATGCCGGAAGTAATATCGTTACTACAAATACCTTCGGTGCAAATCCGTTGAATTTCAGTGATACTGAGCTCGAAAACATCATCAGAGCGGCTATTGAAAACGTCAGAAAAGCCGCTGCTCTTTCAGTATCGAAACAGCAAAAATTCGTTACTTATGATATCGGACCTACGGGAAAGCTTCTTGCTCCTTACGGCGATTTGCCCTTTGAAGATGCAGTTGAGATTTTCGGATTGCAGGCAAGATTAGCTGAGAAATACGGCGCAGATATGATTACGATTGAAACCATGAACGACGGTTATGAAACCAAGGCCGCACTTCTCGGCGTAAAAGAAAACTGTTCTCTGCCTGTTTTCGTTACGAACGCATACAGTGACGATGACAGACTTCTTACCGGAGCTGAGCCTGAGGCGATGGTTGCAATGCTTGAAGGCCTCGGCGCCGATGCAGTGGGACTTAATTGCTCATTCGGACCCGATAAGCTTCTCGGAGTAGTTCAGAGAATTGTGCAAGCTGCCTCAATACCCGTTATTTTCAAGCCCAATGCCGGTCTTCCCAAAGTAGTAGAAGGAAAAACCGTTTACGATATAACACCTCAGTATTTTACCGAATGTGTTATGAAGGCGGTAGATATGGGCGTAAACATTATAGGTGGATGTTGCGGTACTGATCCTTCTTATATTTCACTTCTTGCAAAAGCAGCTGCAGATAAAACGAGAAAACCCGAACAATACAAAAACCGTACCGTTGTTTCTTCTTATTCCCATACAGTTGAAATCGGTGAACGTCCCGTGATAATAGGTGAAAGAATAAATCCTACGGGAAAGAAACTCATAAAAAAAGCTCTTGCCGAAAATAATATAGATTATCTGCTTAAAGAAGGAATTGAACAGCAGGAGTGCGGTGCACATATACTTGACGTTAACTGCGGCTTGCCGGAAATTGATGAAAAAGAAGCTTTGGTAAACGTCGTATCGTCTCTTCAGTCAATTTGCGGACTTCCCTTACAGATTGATACAAGCGATGCTTCTGCAATGGAGGCGGCTCTCAGGATTTATAACGGAAAAGCCGTAATCAATTCCGTCAACGGAAAGCAGGAGGTAATGGATTCCGTATTTCCTCTTGCCCGAAAATACGGCGGTGTGTTAATTGCACTTACGCTTGACGAAAAAGGAATTCCCGATACTTCCGAGGGACGGCTTGATATTGCCTTCAGGATTATTGAAGAGGCCGGAAAGTACGGTATTGATAAAAAGGATATCGTTTTTGATCCTCTTACCCTTACGGTCAGCGCCGACCCGGATGCCGCGAAGGTTACACTTGAATCCGTAAAGCTTATTACGGAAAAAACGGGATGCAGGACCTGCCTCGGTGTGTCTAATGTTTCTTTCGGACTTCCGCAGAGAAACGTAATCAATTCATTTTTCTATACTCTTGCGATGGAAATGGGACTTTCTGCAGGTATTATTAACCCCAAATCAATTGAAATGATGAATGCATACAGGTCTTTTTTAGCACTAAAAGGATTTGATGATTCCTGCCTCGGGTATATTGCGAATATGAAGGATATTCCTGCGGATTCTGTTACCGAGGCAAAGAGTGAAGAGAATATCAGGTCAGCGATAATTTCGGGTCGTAAGGAACTTGCTTCAAAGCTTACCGTATCACTTCTCGAAAATAATAAACCGCTTGACATCATAAATAATGAGATTATTCCGGCTCTTGATGTTGTGGGTAAAAATTTTGAAAACAAAAAGATTTTTCTTCCCGAATTACTTCTTAGCGCAGAAGCGGCAAAATGCTGCTTCGAGGTTATAAAGGAAAACTTCGGTAAGGGCGAAAACCAATCCAAATTTACGATTGTTCTGGCAACAGTTAAGGGCGACATTCATGATATCGGCAAAAATATTGTGAAATTGCTCCTTGAAAATTACGGATATGATGTTATTGATCTCGGGAAGGATGTTCCCTGCGAAAAAGTGCTTGAAGCAGCAAAGAATCATTCTGCTAAATTGGTGGGGCTCAGCGCTTTGATGACCACAACCGTTCCTGCGATGAAAGAAACCATAGATCTTCTTCACAGAGAATATCCCGAATGTAAAGTGGTTGTAGGCGGCGCCGTGCTGACAAAGGAATTTGCTTATGAAATCGGTGCCGATTCCTATGCAGGAGATGCAATGGAAACTGTCAGGTATGCGGAAGGGCTTTGATATGCTTATCTTCAAAAAAGTTGATATTGAGGACATACCCGTCCTGAGTAAATTCTACTCGCGTTATCCTTCCGGAAGCTGTGATACTACGGTCGGTTCAATTGTGATGTGGCGTGACTACTTCGATTACAGATATGCAATTTCCGATGACACACTTACTGTTTTGTCGGAGCATGACGGTGATTTCTGCTTTTCCTTTCCTATCGGATGCTGTCCGGAGAAAATGATCGGAATGATAGACGAGTATTGTAAAGCAAATGATATTCCGATGAAAATCTGTACTCTCAATGCGGAAGAAACGGAAATTATTGCAAAAATGTATCCGGATTATTCGTCGTTTGCTGACAGAAACTGGTTTGATTATGTCTATGATTTCAGCGCGCTTGCTTCGCTTGAAGGAAAGAATTATTCTCATCAGCGCAATCAGATTCATAAATTTGAAAGAGAATATCTTGATTATTCATACGAAATTATTACGGACGATAATATAAACGAGGTTATTGATTTTAATAACAGTTTTACGTTTCACGCCGAAAAACAGGACGACAGTGCCGACAGAGAGGTTGAAATGTGTCTGGATGTTCTGAAAAACTATAATTATTATGATTTTGCAGGCGGAATACTCAGAGTTGACGGTAAAGTTGTAGGTTATTCAATCGGAGAAATAATCGGTGATACGATTTATATTCATATTGAGAAAGCAGATACGTCTTACAGAGGCGTTTATCAGATGATATCAAATCTGTTCCTGAAAAATAATGCTTCTGATGAAATCAAATATGTAAACCGCGAAGAGGACTGTGGGGACGAAGGACTTCGTAAATCAAAGCTGTCCTGCAATCCCTTGTTTCTTCTTCAAAAAAACTTTTGCTCCTGCATATAGTGAAAGGATGATTTTATGTCAAAAACAACAAAATATCCCATTATTCTCGTCCACGGTATGTTCGGATGGGGAGATGATGAAGGCCTTAATAATTACCTTCCTTATTGGGGAGCCAACACTTGTAACATAGTAAAGCATTACTCTTGCTACGGTTATGATATTCATGCCGCTTCAGTAGGACCTGCATCCAGCGCATGGGACAGAGCTTGTGAGCTTTATGCCCGTCTTACAGGCGGAGTCGTTGACTACGGTAAGGCACATTCGGAGTCCGCTCATCATAAACGTTACGGCAGATACTATGACGAAAAACTTGTTGAGCAGTGGGATTCTGACCATAAAATCCATCTTGTAGGTCACTCTTTTGGCGGAAATACAGTCAGACTGCTTACACATCTTCTTACTTACGGTGCCCCCGAAGAGGTTGCCGCTTCTCCCGATGACGTGTCCGAACTGTTTAAGGGCGGTCATCAGGACCTTATAGCGAGTGTCTTCACAATCTGCGCACCTCATAACGGTACAACTACTTTTATAGTTGCCGATAAAATCAAATTGCTTCCTGTTATTAAATTCATCGTTTACAATTACATGGGCTTGTTCGGACGTTCACCGGTTGAAGGAACGCTGTTTGATTTCCATCTTGAACAGTACGGTCTCAGCGATACTCCCGGTCAGAAAGATGCTTACCCGATGAGAAGGGCTAAGAAACTGTATAAGTACAGTAAAGATAACATTGAGTATGATATGAGCGGTGAGGGTGCAAAAAAGCTGAATGATATTATGGAAATCAGCCCTGATATCTATTACTTTTCCTATTCATATACGTGTGTCGGTGTTGATTCATTCGGCAGACATCACGTTGCAAATCATACAGACTTTCCGTTTCTGACGTTTGTTTCCGAGCTGGTGCTGACTTATAATCATTTTGTCAGACCCAAAGGAAACTATGAATATGCAGATTATGCAAACGACGGACTGGTAGATTTGCCTTCGGCTATGTTTCCCAAGGATGAGCCGTACACATATTTCAACAAAGATGATATAGAGCCGGGTATGTGGAACGTTATGAAGACACGTGTCGGTGATCACGGCACGCCGATAGGTCTGTTTTCCAACGCAAATGATACCTATGCGCTTTATGACGAAATCATTGAACTCATGAAGGAAATTGAAACCAGAAGGTGAGGACTGCTTTGATTAGCTTTTTGAAAAAAGCATCCAAGGGTACGCTGATTATACTTATTTTTACTTTATTTTTCCTTGTTGCTTCCGTTTTTCAGATTTTTGCCTGCAGTAGCAGCAAAACAATCTGCGATGCGGTTGAAATTAAAAACGGAAGTTACGATAAATCAAATGACGGTAAAGAAATCATAGTATCCGGTCTGCCCGAGATCGTCAATAAACCCGTTGACGACTTTACCGGTGTGTCTGTTGACGGATATGCATTGATAAGGACCGTAAAGATGTATCAGTATGACCTTTCCGACGATACGGTCGTTAAAGTGTTTTCTTCCGAACAGTTGAAAAATATTAAGGGTAAACACGGTGAAAGATACGACAACCCGGCATTCCCGATTGATTTGCAAAACGAGATTTTTCTTGCCGACGTCGGCTTTGAAGGCGGGCTTGTAATTTCACCCGACTATGTTTCTTCAATTACCGAAGATTATCCCTATTTTGATTCTTCCGTACACAAGACTTCAGTTTCCGATTTGCAGGATTTTGATAACGACCTCAGATTTGTTTCGGGTGGTGTATCGTATTATAACGGTATTTCGGATAATCCGAAAATAGGAGATATTGAAATTACCTATTCGTATATTCCTTCTTCCATATTGAAGGAACTTACTGTTTACGGCATACAGGAAAACGGGTGCATAGTCCGAGGCAAACTCAATTATGCATCAATGACGAACAAAGTTGTTGACGGTAATGAGCTGAGAAGCATTGTTATCGGTTCAGCTGAAGACCTGAGAAACGGATTTATTTTGTTCTTTGTCATCTGTTTTGTGATATTGACGTTTAAGTGTTTTAAGGGCAAATTGTCTCTTAAAAAATCCGTTTTGCCCGTTATTGCCGTTTTGATTTTTGCTTTTGCTCCGTTCGTTAACGCTAAAGCTGATTTCGGAGATTACGGCGGTGACTTTGACTTCGGCGGAAACGATAGCTTTGATTTTGATTTCGGCGGAAATGATTACGATTATGACAGCGGAGGAGACGTTGCCGTTGCCGAAACGACAACTTCGTCTTATTACTCGTATAACGGTTATCCCTCCGATGCCATTTCAATTTATGACGGTTCTTACGGATACAAAAATACCATAGGAGCTTCAGTTACTGTCAATAAACTTAAAGATGTAGATTCATCGTATGAATCCGGCATATATTTCTCATTTTTTGGCGCCGTTGCCGGTATTATTGCCGTTCTTATTTCAAAGAGGAAGAAGGTCAGTCATACGTCTCGTCCTCTGGGTGCAGTTCGTACTTCATCAGCTGTATTGAGAAATTTGAATGAATATAATCAGCTTGATGAGCTGTTTGATAAAGACGAACTTTGTGACAGAATTTCGGATATGTATGTTCAATTCCAGCACGCATGGCAAAATAAGGATATGAAAGAGTTAAGGCCTTATCTTACCGATGAATTTTATGCTCAGTGTAATCTTCAGCTTGACAATTATATACGTAATTCACAGACGAATATTGTAGATGATATAAATGTTGAAAACGTAATACTTGTCGGATGGAAGCAGGACGGCGAAAATGATATTATTATTGCGTCCGTTCAGGCAGTAATCCGCGATTATGTTATTGACGACAACACGGGCAATTTCGTCAGAGGAAATAAAGATAATCTCAGACGTATGTGTTATGAGTGGACTCTTGTAAGAGCAACCGGTAAGATGACCGGTGATAAGTCGGCGGAAGACGGAGTATGTCCCCACTGCGGAGCTCCTCTGTCAATCAATGCGGCAAATCAGTGTGAATACTGTGATTCCATCATAGAAACAGAGGCATCGGATTGGGCTGTCAGCGGTATTAAGGCAATATCGCAGATTACAATTCAATAAGTAAAAAAGGGACTGCCGTTAAGACAGTCCCTTATGTATTATTATTTGAATTCGGGAAGGAATGTGCCGTGAGCATCAATGAGGTCATCGACCATCTTTTTGATTGTGTCAATGTCAAGCTCGCTTCCTGTATGGGGATCAAGCATTGCCGCCTGATAAATATGTTCTTTCTTTCTTGTACGTGCTGCTTCAATTGTAAGAAGCTGAACGTTGATGTTAGTCATGTTCATTGCGGCACACTGTACGGGAAGGGGACCTACATGGCAGGGCTGAACGCCGTATCCGTTGACTAAGCAAGGCACTTCAACACATGCTTCAGCGGGAAGATTTGTAATAAGATGGTCTGTATTGAGAACGTTTCCGCCTATCTGATAGGGCTTTGATTCGACAATCGCTTCCATAATATGTGAAGCGTATTCGGATGATCTCTCATGAGTTTTGACACCGTTTTCAATAAGCTCGGAATATTCCTTCTTCCAGCCGTCTATCTGTTTTATGCAGCGACGGGGATATTCGTCAAGAGGAATATTGTATTTTTCAATGAGCTCCGGATATTTGCTCTTGATATAAAACATATTGTATTCAGAGTTATGTTCACTGGATTCGGTACAGTAATAGCCGAAGTTTCTGATATATTCGAGGCGTACTTTGTCATAGCAATCCTTATCATCAAGCATGTAATTATTTTTTTCAAGTCTTGACTTGATTTCGGGATAGAGATCGTTGCCGTCCTTATCCTTGATTTCGAGAAGCCATGCCATATGGTTAATGCCTGCAATAAGCTCTTTTTTACCTTCAACCTTGTCTTTCATATCTACTTCGTTGAGAAGAGTTTCGGCACAAACCTGTACGCTGTGGCAAAGACCGACAGTTTCAACTCCGGTGTATCTCTGCATATATCCGGAAAGCATTGCCATCGGATTGGTGTAGTTAAGGAAAAGAGCGTCGGGGCAGACTTCTTCCATATCTTTTGCAAAATCTTCAAGAACGGGGATTGTCCTGAGGGCTCTCATAATACCGCCGATACCGAGCGTGTCGGCAATTGTCTGTCTGAGACCGTATTTCTTAGGCACTTCAAAGTCAATTATGGTACAGGGATCATAGAGTCCGACCTGGATTGCATTTACAACAAAGGACGCACCTCTTAATGCATCTTTTCTGTTTTCAACGCCGAGGTAACACTCGATTTTACCGTAACCGCCCATAGTCTTTCTCATTGCTTCAAGAATGACTCTGCTTTCTTCAAGTCGTTGACCGTCAATATCATAAAGAGCAAATACGCTGTCTCTCAGGGATTCAACGCACATACAGTCACCGATGACGTTTCTGGCAAATACCGTGCTTCCTGCACCCATAAATGTAATTTTCATAGATTTACCGCCTTTTCAATTTTTGTACTTCGATTATATATTAAACTACAGTAAAGTACAAGAAAAAAATGAAAGTTGTTGACTTGGATCAGAAACGGTGTTAAACTATTAGTGAACAATTGAATACTTGTTCAATCGTTAATGCTTTTCGGAGGTCATATTAGTGAGTAATATAAAAACACGTCACGCCTGTGACGTAGATAACATTATAGAAGAACCGAATATTGAAACTCTTTATGATTTATCAGAGCTGTTCAAGGTTTTCGGAGATTCAACGAGAATCAGGATACTGACTGCACTTACTCAAAGAGAAATGTGTGTCTTGCATCTTGCCGAGCATCTTGATATGGGCTCAAGTGCTGTTTCGCATCAGTTAAGAATCCTGCGTGCTGCAGGACTTGTCCGCCCGAGGAGAGACGGAAAAACCGTTTATTATTCTCTTGACGATGAACATGTTAAGGAAATCCTTAAGGACGGGCTTGAACATGTAATTCACAAATCAACGGGGGTGAAATAATATGGCACATAATCATAATATAAATAATGAAAGCTCACTGCGGGATGAACGCAGAAAAAATAAATTACATAAGATACTTGATGACAATAAAAGCAATACGGAAGTAAAAATTGAGAAGATTACTCTTGTAATTTCCATTGTTCTTTTTGCTGTTTCTTTTATTCCGGGTATTAATCTTGCCAGAGATATTATCCGCTTAATAAGTATTGTTCTTGCTTCCTATCCGGCACTTGAAGACGCTGTATCTTCGCTTGTAAATAAAGAAATAGATGAGACTTTACTTATGGTTATTGCTGTTATGGCGGCAATGTTCATAGGCGAATTTCCTGAGTCGGCCGCAATTGCAATTCTTTTCAGAATCGGTGAATTGCTTGAGGATTATGCATCGTACCGCAGTATGAAATCCATAAAATCTCTTCTTTCAATAGTAAATGATACGGCTCATCTTGTTCTTGAAGACGGCGGAACCGAAATAATTGAATCCGATGAAATCAGACCGGGAATGAAGCTTGCGGTAATGCCACATGAAATAATACCCGTTGACGGAATAATTTACAAGGGTACTTCTTCGGTTGATACTTCTGCGCTTACGGGAGAAAGTCTTCCTTTGATTGTCGGCGCAGGTGATACCGTTTCCAGTGGCTGTGTTAACGGTTCGTCAGAAATATTTATTGAAGCAACTGCTTCAAAATACGAATCTGCAGCCGAAAGAATTATTTCTATGGTTTCCGATGCTGCAGAGAAGAAGGGAAAAACAGAATCCCTTGTTACAGTGTTTGCAAAATATTATACACCGACTGTTATTGTTGCCGCTTTTGCAGTTGCTATACTCGGCTCACTCGTTACAAAGGATTTCAGAACGTGGCTGCATAATGCTATCGTAGTTCTTATGGCATCTTGCCCCTGTGCTATTGTAATCAGTGTTCCTCTTTCTTTTCTTACCTCTATGGGTGCCTGCGCAAAAAACGGAATGATTATTAAAGGCGGCAATTATATTGAATCAATCGCCGCCGCAAATACAGTTGTTTTTGATAAGACAGGTACGCTTACAACAGATACGCCCATCGTCGGAGACGTCTTTGCAGTTCCCGGTTACAGTGAGGATGACGTATTGAAAATTGCTGCAAAATGTGAATTCAGGTCAACTCATCCGATTGCAAAGGCAATTGTTGCTTCTGCGAGTGTTTGTGATGATGAAGGTATATCCGATTATACGGAAATTGCCGGCGGCGGAGTAAGTGTCAGTTTGGCTGAGGGCAAAGCTGTCTGCGGTGGAAATAAGCTGATGGCTGAATACGGAATATCAATTGAAAGACTTCCGGAAGCCCCGGTTTACGTTGCACTGAATAATTCGGTAATCGGCTGTCTCAATATAGTAAACCCAATAAGATCTACCGCAAAAGAACTTGCTACATCGTTGAGAAAGCTCGGAATGGATAAGCTTGTTATGCTTACCGGCGATAAAAAAGCAAATGCCGAAAAAATCTGCAGGGAGCTTTCATTTGATGAATGTAAATATGAATTGCTCCCCGAAAACAAATTATCCGCCCTTGAAAAGCTCAAGAGCGGTGAAAATAAAGTTATTTATATCGGCGACGGCATAAACGATGCACCTGTTCTTGCAGCCGCCGATACGGGAATTGCAATGGGACTGGGAACTCAGGCGGCATGTGAAGCTGCCGACGTTATTCTTACGGACGGGAATCTTATGAGAATAGCCGATACGGTAAAGCACAGCAGACGCACCGTCAAAAATGTAAAAATAAATATTATCTTTTCATTGGTTGTAAAGTTTGCTGTTATTATACTCGGTATATTAAGTCTTGCTCCTACGTGGCTTGCTGTTCTTGCAGATGTAGGCACAATGATTATATGTGTAATAAATTCATCAAGACTTCTCAGAATTCATCGCATGGCAAACAGTGTTACTGCGGATAAAACAATCTGAATTATTACGAATCTGTATATTACCTGAGTATTTGACCATCCGATGTTCTTCCTGAAATGATCGTGAAGAGGAGTGCGGATTTTCTTCATTACGTTCAGGTGAAGGAATCTGATCATTGATACCTTTGCAATGCCGATAAGTCCGTCAAGGCAAACCATAAAGCAAAGAGGAATAACCAGAAGAATGTTTCCTGTTTTCATAATGAGAATCGCAAGGAAAAGACCCAGTGCTCTTGAACCTGCATCACCCATCATCATGGTGCTGGGCTCTGAATTCTTCCATAAGTAGGGGAGAAGTGTAAGGACCATAAGAGCTACAAGAGTAACCATATTCTTGTCGGAATTTCTTATGAGAATTGCAGCAGCTGCCGAAATAAAAGAAACTGATGCAAGTACGGATGAAAAGCCGTCTATACCGTCACTGCAGTTAACCGCGTTTATCAGCATCCAGACGAGAACCGCACAAAGTATACCGAATATTACGGCGGGAACTTTGCAGCTCAAGCCAACGAAATGAAGCTCGGTCATGCCGGGATTGAAAATGATAAATACTGCTGCAGTACCTGCAGATATTATTAAATCAAGAAGACCTTTTTTGTATTCGTTCCACGGAGTTTCCGAACGGTCATCAAGATATCCGGTCAACATTCCGAAGAAAAGAAGAGCGTAATACAGAGCATATTCAATACTGACCTTGACAAAAAGCAAAGAACATACTATAAATGAGATAACAAAAACAATACCCGCGCCCCTGATTTTGCCTGCGGATTTCTTCCCGTCAACAGCAAATTCTCTTCCCTGATCTTTGGGAAGCTTTGATGCGAATATTTTAAGTAATAATGCACAGAGCACAGGTGTTACTATGGCGGCAATAATTCCGAGCCATTTTGATTCAAACGGTAAAATATCAACTAACATACCGGGACCTCCTCAATATTAACGCAAAAAATATAACACAGTTTAGTACCGTTTTCAAGATTAAATTAAATGAAACGAGGACAATGTTATGCCTAAACGTACTAAAATAATGATAATCAAGTCCTTTGAGCTGTTGCTTAAAAAGAGAAAATATGAAAGCATTTCGGTAAAACAGATTGTTGAATCCTGCGATATTAACCGTAAAACATTTTATTATTATTTCCGTGATATTGATGACCTTCTTGTTGAAACCTTTGATTATGAAATTCTTACTTTCTATCAATCATTACCTGAAGGAATAACGATCAGCGAGGGTCTTGATTTATTTTTCGGCTTTATTGAAGAAAACAAAGATATTATTTATCATATTTCAAATTCAGAGGGCCTTGAAAACCTTGAGAACCATTTTTACAGGACACTGTATAATTTTGCGAATAAGGATATTATAAGAAGAGCTAAAAATCATAAGCTGACCGAAAATCAGATAGATGTTATTTCAAATATTTTTGTTCATACCATTACCGGGTTTGTTGTTCAATGGCTTAATGAAGGAATGAAAACCGACCCAATGGAATTTCTCAGAGGTTTATCTAAGATTATTGAAGGTACTTTGACTTTAATGATGAATAACTGTGATAAAATAAATGGGACAGAATTGTGAAACTGTCCCATTTTTTCTCATATTACATTTTTTGCCCCTACATTTTGGATGTAATTGCGAATAAAATAAACTCAGATGTGTGCACGGTTATTCTTGAATTAAAGTTTAACCGCAGCGTTGGGGATAAAATGTGCTTTATGGCAGAGCAGTTTCTTTCGGGAAACTGCTTTTTGCTTTTTGATACAATTTTATGACTTTTATTGACTAAAGTTTTCATTTATAGTAATATGTTATATAAAGGTGGTGTACAGATTGAAAAAAATTATTGCTTTTGTACTGTGCTTTGCTATTGTATTTTTATTTGCCGGGTGTAAAGCAGATGAGCTGAGACCCGAAGAATATATCAGCGAAGCAGCATTAACGCAGTGCCGTATAAGGGTTATGGCCAATCAGAGGTTTTATAACGACGTTTTTGTACTCGGTCACCTTAGAGTAGATGAAAGCAAAAAATTTGATAAAGACGGCAAAACGTACGCACCTGTTGATGATTTATATCACACTTATCAGGAACTCAAGGACGATCTGAGTCAGACCTATACCTTCGAATGTGTTGACAGTATTCTTTCGACCTATGATTTTTATAAAGACATTGACGGAAAGCTGTGCTTTGATTTGTCCTGCTCGGATAAAATCAAAAAAGGTACAAAATATGTTCTCGGTGATAAGCATGAGCCGGAACTTGAAGGAACAGACGGAAACGTATACGAGATTGAGTTTTATTTTGTATGCGGTAAAAAAGATGAAATGCATACCTTTGAATTTGTTAAGGTGGATTCGGCATACCTTTTGAAGGAACTTACTCAGGTACATTGAATTAGCAGAACGGAGCGATAATTATGCATGATCTGAAAACGACATGGTACGATAAAGTTGACAGAAACTGTCCTCTTTCCGAGTATCCCAGACCGCAGTTTGAGAGAAAGGACTGGATGTGTCTTAACGGACAATATGATTATTCCATCTTACCCGAAAGTGCCGGTATGCCCGAAAAGTATGAGGGTAAAATCCTTGTTCCTTTTGCTGTTGAAAGTGAACTGTCGGGAGTCGGAAGACCGCTTAAGTCCAATGAAAGACTTTGGTATCACCGTACGTTCACTCTTGATGACAGTTTTATCGGGAAAAGGACAATACTTCATTTCTGCTCGGTTGACTGGCAATGCACCGTGTGGATTAACGGTAACGAAGTCGGCTCTCATACCGGCGGTTATAATCCGTTTGAATTTGATATTACAGATTTGCTTAATGAAGGCGAAAATGAACTTGTGGTTAAAGTCTTTGATCCTACCGACGACGGTCATCAGCAAAGAGGAAAACAAGCTCTTAAACCGTTTGGATTCTGGTATACCGCTACTTCCGGTATATGGCAGTCAGTATGGCTTGAGCCCGTAAGTGAAAACAGAATTGATTCGGTTCGTCTTACTCCCGATATTGACAGAAAAGTAATTTCCGTTGATGCAAAGCTTATCGGTGAAGGCAGGCTTTCCGCGACCGTCTATGATGCCGATAATGTTATATTTGAAGGCGAAATTGATTCTAAAGCGGACATTTCAATCCCGGATGTAAAACTCTGGAGTCCCGAGTCACCTTTCCTTTATACAATCATATTCAGATTTGCAGACGATGAGGTTTCTTCATATTTCGGTATGAGAAAGTATTCAATTGTCAGGGACGACAAAGGTATTCTCAGACTCGGACTTAACAATAAACCGTACTTCCAAAGAGGATTGCTTGATCAGGGCTATTGGCCCGAAAGTCAGCTTACCGCCCCCACTGATGAAGCTATGATTTTTGATATATCCGAGATGAAGCGCCTCGGATTCAATATGCTTCGTAAACACATAAAGGAAGAACCTCTCAGATGGTACTATCACTGTGACCGGCTCGGAATGCTTGTCTGGCAGGATATGATAAGCGGCGGTAAAGCACTTAATCTCATATATGCCGGTGCATTTCCCAACATAAACGTCCACGTCAAAGATAATCAGTATAAAGTTTTCCATAGAGATTTGTCTGAGTGGAGAGATGAATTCAAGGAAGAACTGAACGGACTTATTGATAATCTGTATAACTGTGTTTCGGTTTGCTGCTGGGTTCCTTTCAATGAAGGGTGGGGTCAGTTTGATGCAAAAGAAATAGGTGAGTGGATTAAAAAATACGACCCTTCACGATTCGTAGACCACGCAAGCGGCTGGCACGATCAGAAAGGCCCCGATTTCAAGAGCATACATAAGTATGTATTTCCTATTCACGCACCGACAGCGTTCAGAACTATGGACAGACCTGTTGTCCTGAGTGAGTATGGCGGATATCAGAATTCTGTTGACGGCCATTTGTGGCAATTGGGAAAGACCTTCGGATTATATCTTAAGTATAAAGATAAAGCATCCCTTTCTTCTCATTATGAAGATCTTCATTTCAAGCAGGTTATTCCTCTTGTACCCAAGTGCCTTTGCGCTACGGTTTATACTCAGGTGAGCGACGTTGAATGTGAGCTGAACGGAATATATACTTATGATCGCAAGGTACTGAAAATCGATGAAAATGTTCTTAAAAAAGTGAATTCGGCTTTGACATTCTGATGAATGGAGTGTTTGTTATGAAAAAAATTCTTTCTTTGTTACTGATATTTGCGATGCTTTTTTCGTTTTGTGCTTGTGGAAAAAAGGACGAAACCGAAAAGAATCAGAGTATTGAAGTTGTTGTACCCGATAAGAAAACGGTTATCATGGTAGCTCCCGAAGATGAGTATCCCGAGGAGTATCTTGCCGCTCACGAGCTTGCCGATGCTTATCCCGATAAGGTTGTTGTATGCGAATATCTTGATTCAAGGATCATTAAGTCCGGCTCAACGGATCTTGTTGTTCTTTCCGAAGAGTATGCTGCTGATGAAACGGTCGGTGCCATACTTTATGCAAGAGCTACTCCCTTTACTTCTGATGCCTCCCGTAGAGCAAAGACGGTCAATCCGAATATCGTTACAGCCGCTATTGAGCCGGAGGCAGACGTTGATACCGTTGCCACAGTTTGTGATTTTGTTGTTTGCGTTGACTGGGAAAGATATGCAAAAGACATAGTAAAGACAGCTACCGATATGGGAGCTAAAAACTTCCTTTTCCTTACCAACGACAGACATCTTCAGAATTCTTCTTATGTTAATTTGAAAGAGTATATTACGGATAATTGTGAAAAGAACCGTAAAACGATGAAATTCACATTCAGAACAATGCTTGACCCGTTTTATAACAATATGGACGCCGTTAAGAATGATTGTGAAAAACAGATTGACGAACTGCTTGAAGGCAAATTCATAGATAATGATACCGTACTGTTTTCTACCGATTCCACAGTTCAGTCAACTTTGGCTTCTGTTGCAAAAAAGAAGGGAATGTATTACCTTTGTCCGGAATTCCCCACCGCATATGAGGGCGTATCTCAAAATTATAAGGTTTCTTACCCTGAAGCGGTTACGGATATAAAGACTTATACTTCTTCAGTTAAAAAATTTATTCCCGATGCCGCGGACCATTTGGCTGTTTATAATTTCCCGCTTGCTGCCGTAATGATGAAAGCGTCACTGTATACAATATTTGACCTTCTGAATAAGGAAGTAAAATCGGAAAACGTTATAGACAGACTTGATATCCGTCTTAATGATACGGCTGATTTCAAGGAGTTTAAGGCCCGCAAATTCGTAGGCGTAAGTAATACGATGAAAGTTTATGCACCCGGATTTGTTACCTATGAAAAAGTGAAAGAAGTTAAAGAGAAAAAATAACAGAAGAGCCACCCTTGCAGGTGGTTTCTTTTGTAAGAATACTGATATTGATGATTAAGGAGAATTAATTATGGCAAAAACAGCGAAGGACATTATGAATTATATTTCAGAGCATGACATCAAAATGGTTGATTTCAAAATGGTTGATATCAACGGTCAATACCGTCACGTTACCATTCCCGCTTCAAGTTTTGATGAAAACACAATCAGAAACGGTATTGGTTTTGATGCTTCCAATTACGGATATGCGGTGGTTGAAAAAAGTGACATGGTATTTATTCCCGACCCCGATACCGCAGTTGAAGACCCGTTCTGTGATATTCCCACGCTGTCTATGACAGGTAACGCAATGATTATTGATTACCCTGAAAACAGACCTCTCGGTCAGTATCCCCGCAACATTGTAAAGGCAGCCGAAAAGTATATGAATGATCTCGGTGTTGCAGATACTATGCTTATCCTTCCCGAGTTTGAATTTTATCTTTTTGATAATGTCGGTTGGAATATAAGCAACAGTAACATCAGTGCTGATGTTGATGCCGTACAGGCACATTGGAACAGTGATATTGAGGGCAGGGGAAACGTTGTTCCCTTCCAGGGACATTATCATATTGCCAAACCCCTTGATAAAACTTACGAATGCCGCAGTGAAATGTGTCTTGAAATGGAAAAGGCGGGTATTCAGATTAAATATCATCATCCCGAGGTCGGCGGGGCCGGTCAGTTTGAAATAGAACCCAAGCTCGGTAAAATGTCCGATATGGCAGATAATACCATGATGATCAAGTACATCATCAGAAATGTCGCGGCAAAGTACGGTATGGCAGCTACGTTTATGCCCAAACCCGTTTACGGAGAAGCCGGCAGCGGAATGCATGTTCACATGCTTCTGCTCAAGGACGGAGAGCCCGTATTCTCCGATGATAACGGATATTCACATCTCAGCCGTGAAGCCCATTATTTTATGGGCGGCCTTCTTAAGCATATAGCTTCTCTTTGTGCAATTACAAACCCCAGTACCAATTCATTCAAGCGTCTTATTCCCGGATTTGAAGCACCTGTAACAGTCGGTTATGCAACTTCTAACCGCAGTGCAGTCATACGTATTCCCGCATACGCAAAAGACCCCAAAATGCGCAGATTTGAGCTTCGTAATCCCGATGCAACCTGTAATCCTTATTTCTGCTATGCGGCAATTCTTATGGCAGGTCTTGACGGACTTAAAAATAAGATTGATCCTCATGAAAACGGATGGGGACCTTATGATATGAATCTCTTTAATCTTCCTGACGAAGAAAAAGCAAAGCTTCAGGGATTGCCGACAAATCTTGATTCCGCTCTTGATGCTCTTGAAGCAGACCATGATTATCTGACAGCGGGCGGAGTATTCCCCGAAAAGCTTATTGAGAATTTTATTGCCGCAAAACGCGCAGAATGTCTTAAAATGTCCGCAATTCCTCATCCTGCTGAATTTGACAAATACTTTAATCTGTAATTATATGGTGATTATATGCTAACCAGAATACTAAGCTTTATACTCGCCGCTTTTTCGGTAATATTCCTTGATCCTCTTTCAAATTATGATTATTCTGATAAATCAGATGATAAGGATTATGTTGGATTTAAGGATTGTTATGCCGATTACTTTGATATCGGTGCGGCAGTTGGCGGATGGCATTGTCTTCATCCCGACGTTTCTCCTTTTTTACTTAAAAACTTTTCTTCGTTAACTGCTGAAAATGCTTTCAAACAGGCGGCACTCAATCCGTCTGAGGGTGTTTGGAATTTTGCCGAAGCGGATACCATTGCAAATTTCTGCCGAGAAAACGGTCTTAAACTGCGCGGTCATTGCCTTGTCTGGGGCGGTCTCGGCAGTTGGATGACAAGAGACGGTGAAGGAAATCTTGTCAGCAGAGATGTTTTGCTGCAGAGAATGCAGGAGTATATTTCGACCGTAGTTAATCGATATAAGGATATCGTTCACGTATGGGACGTTGTTAACGAGCCGTTCGGATTTGATTTGAAAGGCGGAGCTTTCAAGTCCAATGATTTTTATGCAGTTCTTGGCGAAGAATACGTAACAAAGTCATTTGAGTTTGCTCATGAGGCAGACCCTGATGCTGTTCTTTGCCTTAATGAAACCAAGGTACTGAAAAATAAGAAAAAACAGGATTATCTTTTCGGATATCTTGAAAAATGGCTTGAAGAGGGCATTCCCATTCACGCTGTCGGTATTCAAAGCCATTGGAATTTGTGGGAAATCAACGAGTCTCCCCGTATGCTTCAAAAGGTAATTGATAAGCTTTATTCATTGGACGTTGATATTCAGATTACCGAATGTGATATTACTATGAATGCAGTTGGCGGTGATGTACTTGAAGAATATTCCGATAATACCGTTTTACTTCAGTCAAAAAAATACAGCAAAATGTTTGAAGTTCTTCGCAAAAACGCAGATAAGATTTCAAGTGTAACTTTTTGGGGCGTAAATGATAACCGTATTTATAAAACAGATGACGGTCAGACCTACTATGAGCATGCACTTCTGTTTGATGAAAACAGTATGCCGAAAAATGCTTTTTATGCGGTTTGTGATTTCTGAAAACAAATATATCCGTGCAGTTGTTTGGACTGCCCGGATATATTTATTTTATTTATTTTTGTACAAATTATAAGATCTATCTGCACATTCGGAAATACTTACGGGATGAAAATCGGGTATCGATGAATATAATGTGTCGTTCAGTGGCTTACGGAGGTATACGGGTATGCAGTCATCACCGTGCATTGCACCTATTACCGAGCCCACTGTTGCCCCGTTACAATCCGTATCCCAACCGGCTCCGACGGCGATTGATACGGATTTAACATAGTCTCCGTCGCCCATCAACAATGCCATAACGCATACAGCTGCGTTGTTATTTGTATGTACGGGACTGAGAGCACCGAATCTTTCCCATAGTAATTTATATCCGCCTGTTACGTTATAACATTTTTTTGATACATTTATCGCATACATAATGTCATCATATAAACGTGATTTTTTCGGGATAACCGACAGAGCAATATCAATACATTTTCTGATATTGTTTTCCGTAAATGCAGCAGCTATAAGAGCAGCAAAGAACATTGCTCCGTATACGCCGTTTTTAACATGAGAAAAGATTGCATCGTTATATGCAGATTTGGCGGCAGATAACGGATCACCTGCGTTATAATAGCCGTAATGGTCTATTCTTATCTGTGCGCCTATCCATTCACGATACGGATTCATATATCCGTGACAGTATTCTATTTTTTCTTTTAACGTTTTTTTCTGACACACAAGACTGTTTGCAAGGGCGGCTCTTTCGGCTGTAAAGCACATACCGGGAGTAAGATATCTTTGCCACATATCCGCTACGTCTTCAGCAGTAAAGTCATTGCCGTATTTTTCGTTGATCAGCATTGCAAGTACAAGGTAACGGATATCATCGTCACTTTCTGCAAATTTTATGTTTTCACGCTGACTGTTTTCTGCTGTCAGTTCAAATCCGTATTCTTCTGCAGCAGTGGAATATTTGCTTATATAATCAGTCGGAGGGAATTTATCTCCGGCACCCTCCTGCCATAGTCTGATGCATTTCCATCCTTCATACTTACCGTTGCCGCTTCCGTAGGGATATCTTTCAATAGGTTTACCCATAATGCATCCGACTATTCTGCCGAGCCATGCTCCGTAGAATTGCTGCTTCAATTTTGCTGTATCCGGTTTTTTATTATACGTACATCCTTCTGATTCCTGAAGTATATCATTTAATTCAACAGGCTCGGAATATGGATAATCTTTGCTGATTTCCAACGAAGCGAGTTCGTTGTATATTTCAAGAAGCTTATTATTATCAGCGTTTTCTATTGAATACTCGGGGACGATACATCCCTCCTGTTTCCTTTGATTTATTTCTTCTTTTACAAGTTCACAAAGAGAAAAAGAACCAATCATATTATCACCTTTATCCTTATTATTTTGAAATAAGTTTCTTTCGTTTTATTATATCAACCCGTGAAAATATTTCAACTGTCGGATACGGAACAAAATCAGACTGTTATCTGATAATATCTGTTTATTTATCGTTGTATATGTGTTATCATTACTGTAATTCAGGATTGACAAAAGAGGTATGCGTATGAATAAAACAGAAATTGCACTGGATTATTTCGGTAAAAGATATCATTGTTCTCAAGCGGTTATTGCTGCTTATCATGAAGAACTCGGTTTAACCGAAAAGCAGGCACTAAAGCTCGGCTCCTGCTTCGGAAGCGGTATGAGAAAAGGGGAAGTCTGCGGTGCCTGCACGGGCGCGTTAATGGTATTGGGTCTTAAATACGGTTTCACAAATTCAGAAAATTCAGAGGAAAGAAATAAGGCAAATGAGGTAAACGATGATTTTCTTAATCGATTCCGGGAAGAAAACGGTTCGTATATCTGTAACGATTTGCTCGGCTTTGATATATCCACTACCGATGGACTTAAAGCTGTTCTTGATAAAGGATTATTCAGAACGTTTTGTCCCCGAAAAGTTGAATCGGCGATGAAAATATTAGAAGAAATTATTAAATTGCATAATTGAATTGTATTATTTAACGGTTTTCAATAAAGTGATTGCTTCATTATTTTGAATAAACGGAGATGTATATTATGGCGATTACATCATTTTTCAATATTCTTTCTGCAGGTTATATAAAGCATTATCCGGATAATCGTATATTTCTTGACCGATATTATACCGATAAGAATGATGAGAGGCAAAAATATGATCTTGTTTTCCCGAGAGGTGTCAAAGGCAGTCTCGGCCTTGTACTCTGTATTCACGGCGGCGGTTGGGTTGAAGGAAATAAAGATGCATACACAAGCAGTCTGTTCAGATTAACCGAAGATAAAGGCGTTGGCGCAGCTTGTATAAACTACCGCTATGTTTCAGAAAATGTCAGTTTTGATGATGTCCTTGATGATATTTCATCCGCACTTGCCGCAATTAAGTCAAAAGCTACTGAATACGGCGTCAATTTTGATAAGGTACTTTTAACCGGTATTTCAGCCGGCGGACATCTATCATTGCTTTATGCATATACCAGAAAGAAAATATCTCCGATTGAACCTGTATGTGTAGTTGAGCTTTGTGGACCTGCCGATCTGGAAAAACCGTATTTTTATTCTGTTAAAAACCGTGTAGGTGCTTCTGTCGGTGTTGAATATTTCCGAAAAATTATTAGTAACGGTATCGTTTTTGATATTGACCTTGAGTATTTTGATAAAGCAAAAAATGCATTGAAGAAATACTCACCCATAAATTATGTTGACAATAATACGGTTCCGACTGTTTTGGGTCATGGCGAAATTGATGATATTGTTCCATATCAGAATTCTCTTGATCTCAATGCTAAGCTGTGTGAGTATAATGTTAAGCATACTTTTATCTCATTTCCGAATTCAAATCATGAATGTGAAGATAAAAAGTCAATGTCGTCAATTATGAAGCTGTTTTTTGAATATATTGATGATTATCTAAAATGAATTGATTTGTTTAAGTATTGATTCATGTTAAGAGAACATACGACGGTATAGAGAATGTAATCGCAAGTCTTACTATAGTATTATACCCCGACCGGAAAAAACTCCGGTCGGATTTTTTATGTCTTATGATTGATAATAAACTTGCGCTTACATAAAAATAAAGAGCGCAGACTTTGTATCAAAATCAGCACTCTTATTTGGCGGAGAGTTAGGGATTCGAACCCTAGGTGCGGTTAAGCACACAGCATTTCGAGTGCTGCACCTTCGACCACTCGGACAACTCTCCGTATTTGTTTTTTGAACGGAATAGATTTTAACATTACAGACGGGATTTGTCAAGACAATCCCGTCTGTATTTCACATATATTATTCTATGCCGTATCCTTGCTTTTCTTCAAACATTTTAATATATTTTTCTTCTCTTCTTGCTTTCCATTCGTAGTAATGAGGATACAGACTTTTTGCGGGCAGGGGATCTGTTCTTACTGATATAGCACCGCATTTGTTTGCTGCTTTTATATCCGAAAATAACTGATCGCCAATCATTGCCATTTCAGAAATGTCAACGTTCATTCTTTTTGCCGCTTTTATCAGACTGTGAGGAAATGGCTTCATTGACAAATGAATATACGGTAAACTGCCGAGATATTTTGAAATAGGTATTACTCTTATGAGTGTTCCGTTTGTGATAAGCGTAATTTTTATTCCGGCATCCTGTATCGTTTTTATCCATTCCCTGATACCGTCAATATATCTGAATGTTCCGTCAGGGGCTATGGTATTGTCAATATCAAGTCCGATTGCTTTTGCTCCCATTTTTCTGATGTCTTCGGGAGTAATGTCAAGGACACATCTGAATCTGTATTTTGGTATGAGTAACGCTTCGTTTTTCATTATTTGAATAATCTGCCGAGGATGTCTGACCAGTTATGGAATATTGCGAGGAGGCAGTCAAGGATTCCGAAATCAAAATATGTAACGTCAACAACTCTTGCCGTTCCTTTATTCTTTTCTGCATTGATGAGGAATGCTTGGGTATAGACTACTCCGCCTTCACCGATTACCTCTGCTCTTACGTAATTTCCGATATCGTCCTTGTAATCGTTGAGATCAAAAGCTTCACCGTCTGCTTTTGTTGCAGCAAACTGTTTTCCGTCGGAAATCCAACGGATAATCAATGCATTATCAGAACTAACGGTAATGGTGTCGGCTTCATCGTCAACTTCTATTGAAGTAATCATTACTTCGGGTCCGTCGTACATGCCGTCTTCGTCAAGACAAGTCCATGTAATGCCGATATCATCGTCTGCGTCTCTTGTGCCGTTTTCAATTTCGGCTACCCGTGTATCCATATCTTCAACAACGGTCTTGATTTCGTTGTAAAATTCTGTTTCTCCGTAAAGAGAAAGGAGAGCATCGTCGATAAGAGCGAGCTCCTGAGGATTACCTATGCAATGGCTTCCTGCGAAAAATTCACCGTTTGTCAGAGAGTCCCTCAAATTTTTGCTTGTACAATCGGGCATAAGAGCATAAACGTACCCCGTGTCTATTTTATCAAGCTGATGAGCGTCGCTGCTGCAGAATCCGTATACGTTTTCACCATTTGCGGAGAATCTTGTAAGCAGTTCATCCCAGATGATTCTGTCAAATCTTGTCCTTGCGTCACCCTTTGAGTTCATATCAACGCCAAGACATGAATCATATTTATCAAGAAGATTTGCCCATTTGTTGAGAAGGTATCTGTATGTAAAGACATTTGTGTCATAAGCGTCGGATGAACGAAGCTCATATCTTGCCTTTGAGTATTCACCGGGATGATTGATAATACTTATACCGCCTGCCTTATCAACTCCGCTGACGGCATCTTTGTAAGTGGTAAGAGAATTATTACTGTAATCAACAAACCAGCTGTTAACGTGAGCGTTTGCTGAAAGAGCATTATTTTCAATACCGTAGGGTACTCTCATTACCTTTTTGCCTGTGCTTACGGTAACAAAATCGTCGCCGTTAACGGTATCAAGGGTATATGAAGAGCCATCGCTGAAGTTTCCTGATTTACCGAGATATACAAGGTCGCCTTCTGATTTTCCGACAAGCGAAAGAGCTCCGTGAACGAGTTTGCTCGCATTGGGATATTCCCAGCTTTTATTTGCCGTACCGTGGTCAGTAGTTGCTACTATGTCAAAGTTACAAAGTATATGTCTCTCAACGGATTCAAACAGAGTGGGGTCACCGTCGGAAGCGTTTGTGTGCGTGTGAAGCGCTGTTTTGTAGGGCTTAAAGGAGTCAAAATCTACATTTTCATAGGGGTTGGAGATAACAAATGCATCGGTGCTGTCAGATGCAAATGCAGGTGAAAAACATGCGATTATGAATAATAATGAAAGAGTAACCGAAAGTGATTTTTTAATTGATTTCATATTAACTCTCCTTTCTGATGAATAGATTATAATCTAATGATTACGCTATTTCAACATAATTTCTCAATTTCCTTGAATTTACTTATTTAATATGATAAAATTCATACGAACATATATTTTGAAAGGAACGATTCCATGAATATTTCCGGATCATATAAATCAGGTGAATTTATACAGCGAAAAAGGACATTTCTGACCGAATCAAACGGACTTTGCTGTGATAAGGTCAATTGCCTTTTGCTTGAAGCAGGCGCTCTTTACGCAGGTACCGAAAACGGACTCAGCGTAATCAGAGGAGAGAAGATTACTTCCCCTTACAGAAAACTTCTGAATAAAAAAGTAAATTGCCTCAGTAAGTTATCCAACGGAAAGATTGCCGCCGGATGCGGCTCGGAGCTTTATTTTCTGTCAAAAACGAAGTCGGAACTTTTCAGAGAATTTGACGGAGAAATTCTTGATATCAAAGAGTATGACGAAAAACTCTGGATTCTTACGGAGCTGTCCATAAACTGTATTGAAATCAAGGGCAATTCAGAGCTTCTTCACCGTGAGGTTGAAGGCGGAAGCGGAAGATGCCTTGCTGTTTCGCGCGATAATATTTATGTTGGTACCGATTCTAATATAAGTGTCGTTCACGGCAAACGTATGGAATGGAAAAATATTATGCCTGAATTCAGCAATATGCCTGATTCTGCGGTAAATTGTCTTGATTTTGATGAATCGGGTTACCTTTGGATAGGAACTGACGTAGGTGCAGTTATATTTGATAATCTTGATGTATGGATTACACCGGATAAAGTTGATTCTCTCCCCAAAAATGCCGTTTATAAGATGGTATGCGATAAAAACGGCGGTAAATATTTTGCTTCGGATACAGGTGTAATATACCAGAAAAACGGTAAGCTCAAGTATTTTACCGCACAGAGATGGGTTCCCGATAATAAGGTCAACGATATAGTTGTAAGCGCTGACGGTATGCAGATATTCGTAGCAACCGATAAGGGCATTTCTTCTATCAGGTCACTGCTGATGACTTTTGAGGATAAGTGTAAGTATTATGAGGATTCCATTGAGAAATATCATATCAGAAGGGGATATATTGCCGAGAGATTTTTCAAAGGATATGATTTTGAAAACGGTGATATTATAATTTCGGATAATGACGGCCTCTGGACCGGATGCTATGTCGCAGCGGAGTCCTTCAGATATGCGGTTACCGGAGAAAAGGAAGCTCTTGAAAAAGCCCGCAGAGGCGTTCAGGCAATGCTTTTACTTACCAGAATTACCGGTATCCCGGGCTTTACGGCAAGGGCTGTAAGATATCCCGGTGAAAGAAATTACGGTGATAATAACCCCGAGTGGGGTATTGCTCCCGATGGCGTTACAGAGTGGAAGGGTGAAACCTCAAGTGACGAGATGACCGGTCATTTCTTCGGACTTTCAATTTATTATGATCTTTGCGCCGATGATATTGAAAAGGAACAGATTAAAGATGCCCTCGTTGGCATTATGACTCATATTCTTGACAATAATTATCGTCTTATTGACAGAGACGGGCTTCCCACCACCTGGGCATGTTGGGATCCCGAAATGCTCAATCATGCAGATAAATGGTTTTTTGAAAAAGGAACAAATTCTCTTGAGTTCCTTGCATTCTTAAAGGTTTGCCATCATATTACAGACGATGAAAAGTATGATAAGCTATACAAAAAGTTTGTAAGTATTTATCATTATCCTCTTAATGTGATAAAGTATAAAATCCGTGACGCTCATTTATGTCACATTGATGATAATCTTTGCTTCCTTGCCGGGCTTACTCTCCTCAGACTTGAGGATAATGAGGCTCTTCGTTCACTTTATCTTTGCGGCATTGAAGATCATTATGAATATGAAAAGATTGAGAGGCAGCCCCTTTTCTGCATTATTCACGCAGCTTTGACGGGCAGAGATGCCGACCTTATTGAGGGCATTCAGTCTCTCAGAGAAATGCCTCTTGAATTTACCCATTATCCTATGGATAATTCAAAGAGAAAGGATATTGTTTTTGACGATGAACAGGCGGAGTGGCACGGTGACGTTCAGCTTAAAGTTCCTCTTGCCTACGACGAGAGAAATATTCACAGACCCGACAGCTCTCCCTTTGAATTTGATTGCGGAGAACAGCACGGCTCTCAGGAACCCACTATATTCCTCCTTCCTTATTGGATCGGCAGATATTACGGTCTCATTGATTGAGAAAGGCAAATTTCATGAAAAAATTATTTGCGTCGTTACTTGTTTTAGTTTTTGCTTTTGCTTTTTGTTCATGCAAATCTGAACAAGATTCTTCAAAGACGACCAATACCGAACCTGTAAAGAAAATTGAAACAACCGCTGAGGCGAATGCATTCAAATCTATCGGTAAATCGGAAGCCGAAAATATAGCGGGTGCAAAAATATCCGTACCGGAAAAATCTGACAATGTAAGCTATTATTTTTATTCGTCCGGTAACAACTCATACGTTCAGACTTCCTTTTCATGTGATGATTGTAACTATGTCTACCGTGTAAAAAAGATCGATGAATTTGAAGATTTCTCCGGGTTATATTTCAACTGGAGCGATATAAGGAAAGTAAAAATCGGAAAATCCGATGCCGAATTTCGTCAGTATTCTTCGGATGATGATTCATACAGTGTTCTGCTTTGGATTGATAAATCAAACGGCACAATGAACACTCTTTCTGTTGATGATGCGGTTAGTGCAGAATCATTTGTTTCAATTGCAGCCCAACTGTAATATCAGGCAGGTACTGTCTTCGGTACCTGCCGCTTATTATTATTGCTAAATGTGTTGACTTTAGTATTTTTTTATATTAACATATTATGAGGTGATAATATGGTTATATTACAAAGGGGATTCAATTATTCTCAGGATGGTCCCGGAAACCGTCTCATATATCATCTTCAGGGATGTAATTTTAAGTGTAAATGGTGTTCTAATGCCGACAGTATACCGATAAACAACGACAATGCAAAAATAGTTGACATTGACGAAATCGTTGATGAAATTAAAAGAAGTCAAATGATGTTCTTTGACGGCGGGGGAGTTACTTTTACGGGCGGCGAGGCCACTCTGCAATACAGAGAATTGCTTCCTCTGCTGAAAAAAATCAAGGAGTCGGGAATAAATACCTGTATTGAAACTAACGGGTCGGTACCGGCTCTCAGAGAAATTGCAAATTACATTGATTATCTCATAGTGGATTTCAAACATTACGATGCTGAAATGCATATCAAGTGGTGCGGTTATCCGAATACCGTTACAAGAGAAAACATTGAATATTTTTTATCCGCCGGCAGGCAGATACATATACGCATTCCCGTAATTAACGGAGTGAATAATGACCCTGTTCCGTTTGCCGAATACTTTTCGGGATTTGATACTGAAAATGCAGTTTTTGAATTTCTCGCCTATCACGAATTCGGAAAAGATAAATGGACAGAAAAATACGAAATTGAAAACGGCTTTGTCAGTCAGGAATCAATTACATTATTTGAAAAAGAATTTAATTCACGCGGTATGAAAACCGTAAGAACATAACGGAGGCAAATATGCTGAATATAGTAAACAATTCCGTAATTTCGGAAATGGCAAAGAAATATTTTTACCAAAAGAGAGCCGGTAACCGTCTTGACGGTTGGTTTATTGCAAAAGAAGCGGAGCTTGAACTGTCAAAAAAATATGAGGGAGAAAACGAAGAAGTTAAAAAGGCACTTATACTTCGTGATATTGTCAATATTCTGCCGATAGATATAAGCGAATACAGTATCTTTGCCGGCACTCAGGACGACTCGTTCGCAAGAAGTTATGCTCTGATAAACCCTTCATTCAAGGTTGAAGAATTTTGCGGATACTGCGATCCTACTGCCGTATTCGGAGATATTGAAGCCAATAATGAATTTCCTCAGGAAAGAATAGACAAGGCAAGAGAAGAATTCGGTAAAACCGAATACGCCGTAAAACTCGGTGAAGTATACGGGAATGCCGAATGCTATACAAAAGAAGTAATCTTTTTCTTTGAACAGGTAACCGGTCACCTTATTCCCGATATGCGATATGCATTGAAATACGGTGTTTCGGGTATGCTTAAAAAAATAGAAGGTAAGGACGGAAACGGATATAAGTCCTTCAGAATCGCACTTGAATCCGCCGTTATTCTTGCTCACAGATATGCTGACCTTGCAGCAGAAAAGGCAAGGGATTCAGAGGGAGCTTCAAAAGATATTTTCCTTCAGATGGAAAAGAATCTTCGTAAAGTACCTGAATTCGGTGCGGATAATCTTTGTGAGGCCATTCAGTCATTCATCATTATGTGGCAGATGATGTGCCTTGAGCAGACTCCCAATCCCTTTGCGTTTTCGGTCGGAAATGCAGACAGAATATTTGAACCGTACAGAAACGGACTTTCAAGAGAAGATACCGCTTCTCTTCTCAAACATTTTCTTGTATTTTTCAATGTTGCCGACAGAAGCTGGGCTATATCACAGAATATCATACTCGGCGGCAGAGATATAGACGGTAACGACCTTTCAAATGATACTACTTATGCATTCTTTGATGCATATTATGATATGAACCTGCCTCAGCCGATTCTTTCCGTTAAGCTTCATAAGAATACTCCGGCAAAAATGTATGAAGAAATGGGCAGATTCCTTTTCAGTCCCGGTATACTTACTCCTTCGTTCTTCAATGACGATTCGTTATTTGAAGTTCTTTCTGCCAACGGAGTCAAAGATTGCGATTTGCCCGATATCTCGATAGCCGGTTGCCAGGAACCTCTGATTATGGGTAAGGATAACGGTAATACAACTAACAGCTGGCTTAATCTTCCCAAAATACTTGAAATGACCCTTACCGGCGGTGTTTCGACAATTACCGGTGAAAAGCTTGTTGACATGAAGGCGTGCAAGCTTGAAAATGTCAGAGAAGAATTTTACAGAAATGTTGAATATTTCGTTTCCGAAATGGGTAAAGCTGCAAACGGTGCCAGTGCCGCTCTTTCTACTCAGAGAGTACCTTTCCTCAGCTGCCTTATGGGCGGACTTGAGAACGGCATTGATGCCCGTGATATTCATAAGCAGGGTACGGAATATAACGGCAGCGGCTGTCTTATTCACGGAACAACCGTAATCGCAGACAGCTTTGCCGCTATTGATAAGCTTCTTGCCGAAAGACCCGAAGATGCAGACAAGCTCATTGATGCATTGAAAGCGAATTTTGAGGGATATGAAGAACTTCACGATTTCCTTCTTTCGGCAGATAAATTCGGCAACAATATAGAAAAAGTTGATAATGAAGCAGGGGAGATTGCTTCAAAGGTTGCTGATATCGTCAGCTCTACTCCCAACTATTTAGGCAATCATTTCCGCGCCGATTTTTCGTCACCCTCAACCCATCTTCTTTACGGATACTGGGTTGGTGCTACTCCCGACGGAAGAAAATCAAGAGATATGCTCGGTTACGGTGTTGATCCGCTTTACGGCAGTGCTGAAAACGGTCTTGGCTTCCGTATGCTTTCAAATATGAAAATGCCTTTCAAAAAATTCAACGGCGGTTATGCCTCGCATCTCGGTATTGACCCCAAATATTTCAAGGCAGATTCATACGAGGGTAAGGGAATTGAATTCAGAGATAAGGTAATTTCACCTTTGTTTTTCAATCCTCTTATGAACGGTGTTTCACCTTTCTATCTCTACGTTAATGTTACTACTGCGGAAATTCTTCGCAAGGTACTTGCCAATCCTCAGAAATACGCTCCGAGCGGAGTCTATATTATGAGAATTCACGGTACTTTTGTTAATTTCCTTGACCTTTCGCCTGCAATACAGCAGGATATCATTACAAGACTTGACCCAAAATCCACAGTACTCTGTTGAGGTGATATTTTGCTTTTACTCGGAATAGATATCGGTACGACCGGTATATGCGGTCTGCTTCTTGACAGTGACAGAATGCAGGTTATAAATACCGTAACCAAACCAAACAAATCTTTTATGCCCTCTACGGAGGATTTTGAAAAAATACAGGATCCAAAGAAAATTCTTGATACTGTTAATGAAATAATCAGTGAAATTTCCGTAAAGCCGGATGCTGTCGGCTTTTCGTGCCAGATGCACGGTATAGTATATACTGATGAAGAAATGAATGCTCTTTCACCGTTATATATTTGGCAGGACGGAAGAGGCGGTTTACCTTATAAGGACGGTAAAACCTATGCAGAGTATCTCGGGTGTTTTCCCGGTTACGGCCTTTCAACTGCTCTGTATAATCGCGAAAACGGCATTGAGCCCGATAATGCGAAATATATTTGCACAATCGGTGACTATATTATTGCAAAAATGTGCTCGCTCAGTAAACCGCTTACTCATATCAGCAACGCTGCGGGTATCGGCGGATTTGATTTGCTCAATAATAAGTTTTATGTTGATTTTAATTTGCTTCCGGATGTAACCGATAAGTTTGAATTTGCCGGCAAGACGTCGGACGGTATACCCGTATGTGTTTGTATTGGTGATAATCAGGCAGGGTTTATCGGTTCCGTTCCCGACAGTAACGGTATACTCGTCAATATCGGTACCGGAGCTCAGGTTTCATATCTTGTTGATAATATCAATCCTTTAAGTGAGGCCGAGCAGAGACCTTTTGACGGCAAACGTTACCTTATGGCAGGATGTTCGCTGTGCGGCGGCAGGGCTTTTGCTATGTTTGAAAAATTCTGCCGCGAAATAGTAAATCTGACAGAAAACAAAATTGACTCTTTTTATCCTTATCTTGATATGTTGTTGTCTGATATTACGGATACCGACTTATCGGCGGATTGTCGGTTTTGCGGTACAAGAAAAAACAGTGAAATCCGCGGAGGATTTTTCGGTCTTTCCGAAAACAATTTCAGACCTGAAGATTTCGCTCTGGCAGTTCTTGACGGTATGGTCAGAGAACTTTATGACATGTATGATGTTAAAGACGAAATCAGACCCGTATATGTATCGGGTAACGGCATAAGAAAAAACCCCGTTTTGCTGAAGATAATAGAAAAGTATTTCGGCATCGCTCCCAAATCCACTGTATTTGAAGAAGAGGCGGCATTCGGTGCTGCGCTTTGTGCAGGTACTGCTGCCGGAACGTTTGAGAGTATATATGCAGCCGGAGAAAAAATAATTACTCAATGAGGTGATTACTTGTTTTACGAAGAGCCCGTATTTTTTGAAAAAAACAGAGTAAGGCGTGTTTACACCGGCGGTAAGCTTTTTGCTTCATTTTTCGGTGATGATTCCGAAGACGGTTTTTATCCCGAGGAATGGGTCGTGTCGTCTGTTCATGCTCTTAACGAAGGCAGTACGGATGAATATGAGGGAATATCTAAAATTCGGGGTACGGATATGTACTTAACCGAAGCTCTTGAGAAATATAAAAAAGAAATACTCGGAGATAAGGATGAAATAGGAATTCTGACAAAATTCCTCGACAGTGCAATCAGACTTCCCGTTCAGGCTCATCCGGATAAGGAATTTTCAAGGAAGTATTTTAATTCAACTCACGGAAAAGAAGAGAGTTGGCTTATCCTCGGAACAAGACCCGGAGCGAAGGTATATTACGGATTTAAGGACGGAGTTACACTTGAACAGTTCAGTGCTGCTGTGGATGCCTCGGAAAACGGCGGTGACGTATTTGAAGACATGCTTGAATCAATTGAGGTTATTCCGGGAGATGTAATTTATATTCCGGCAAAATTTGTTCACGCTATCGGTGTCGGATGCCTTCTGCTTGAGGTTCAGGAGCCGACGGATTTTACAATTCAGCCCGAGAGGTGGTGCGGAGAGTATAAACTTTCCGACAAGGAAATGTATCTCGGACTGACAAAAGAGCAGGCGCTTGAGTGCTTTGATATGACAAAGAAATACCCTGCACCTTTGCCTACAAAACTTATAAGTGAAACAGAGGGATGTTACTACGAATCGGCAATTGATTCGGAGATTACAACATCTTTTTCCGTTAACATTGCCTATGTATACGGCGGCATATTTAGGTTGACGAAGAGTGCCGGAATTTATGTTTGTGTTGACGGTAACGGTAAAATAGTCGGTGAGGATTACGAAAAAGAAATAAAACGTGGCGATTATTTCCTGCTTCCCGATTCGGCGGCGGGTAAATATTCTGTCACGGGTAAAATAATAATAGCTGAATGCTTTGCGTAAGGAGAATTTGTATGAAAAAAATAGTATCTGTTTTAATGGCTGTATGTCTTATTTTCGGTGTTGCCGTATTATTCGGCTCATGCGGTGAAAATTCCGAAGCAAAAAATTACGATACGGCACATCACAAGATCAAATTCACTATGAAGTCAAACGAGCAGTTTGATGGCGGTACGTTCATTGTTGAAACCTATCCCGAATTTGCTCCCGAAACCTGCGATAATTTTGTAAAGCTTGTTGAAAGCGGCTTTTATGACGGCCTGACCTTCCATAGAATTATACCTGATTTTATGGCTCAAGGCGGAGACCCCGAAGGAACCGGTAACGGCGGTTCTCCCGATAGAATTCACGGTGAGTTCGCTGCCAACGGATTTGCTAAGAATACTCTTAAGCATGAAAGAGGCGTGATTTCCATGGCAAGAGCTAACGACATGGATTCCGCTTCATCACAGTTTTTTATTTGCTATTCCGATTCCGCTCCCGTAAAAGCTCTTGACGGAAGCTACGCTGCTTTCGGTAAGGTAATCGAAGGAATGGAAACCGTTGACGGCTTCCTTAACGTTGACAGAGTTATGGGTGGCGACGGTGCGTTTTCATCGCCAAAGTATCAGGTTGTAATTGAAAAAGCCGAGGTAATAGAATGATTGCCGTAAAGCTTAAAGGTTATAAGGTCAGTGAGTTATCTTTTATAAATAAGCTTGAAAAGAATACACAGATTAAATTCGGCAACAAGTATTCATATAATGTCAGATATTCCGACAGTAACATTTGCTTCGGTGAACTGACAGCCGAAATGTTTGCTGATGAGTTTCCCGAAAAATTCGGTATTAAGCTTGTTATCAACGGCTTTTTTGAATACGATAAGTCGCTTAAAAAAGAGGAAGTACACGTTCAATCGTTTAAGGCATTGTTTCCTTATGCCAAGAGCGTCGTGTCTACCGTATCCGTCAATGCGGGTGTTCCTCCGATGTTTCTTCCTGAATTTGATATTGAATCACAGAGCATATATAAGTTTGAAAAAAACATTTGAAGAGAGGTAAAACTATGGATCCACTTGATATCGTAATGAAAGGCATTATTAAAATTACAACAAGTTACGGCAAAAAAATCAAAAAGCAGGGGCCTGCTCCCGAAATAAAAAAAGCGGAACCCGTTGTAATAAAAGGGGATAAATACAGAGTTGGTTTTTCAACCGATGAAATTATGCCGGATATGAATTCGGGCAAAACCTACTATATCGCAGGCCACGGTTCCGGACATGTTATGGACGGTATTATTTCTCCCGTCACCGTTTCTGCAGTCTGGATTGATTGCGGAAATAATGAAGGTATTGTCTGGCTCGGAGCAGATGTTGTCGGCCTTACAAGAATTGAAATCAATAAAATCCGCGATATGATTATGTCTTCGTCCGTTATTAAGGGTTGTAAGGATATCAATTACAGTGTTACCCACAGCCACAGCGGTATTGATACTCTCGGTTATTGGGGCAAGCCCTTCCTCAGCATTCCCGCTGACGGTAAGGATCCCGCATACATGGATATGCTTATGAAAAAGTCACTTAAAGTTGCCGAAGAAGCTTATCTTAACAGAAAGAGCGGCAAGCTTTACAGCGGCAGGATAGAAATCAAGGACGGACTTTTCAGTAAAAGAGGATTCAACGATAAGCACGAATTTCTTACAAGACTTCGCTTTGCTCCCGAAGATGGCTCAGCTGAAACTTGGATTATGAATTTCGGCGGTCATCCCAATTCACTTGGCGGAAGCAACAGAAAACTCAGCGGCGAATATCCGTATTTTATGCGCGAACAGATTAAAACGGAAAACGGTGCAAACGTACTTTTCGGTATTGGCGCAATCGGTGCCATGGATGCTGCTCAGCTTGACGACGATCCTCTTGAGTGCGTAAAAAAGCAGGGTAAGATGATTGCCGATGCGGCTCTTAAAATGGATGCAGCAGATGACAGAGAGCTTACTCCCGAAATCAAGTTTATTTGCCAGCCATTCTATTATCCTGTTGATAACTACGTTCTTACTTTGCTTGCAATGAAGCATACTATGAGCTTTAAGGCATATCCTCATGATACAAGTCTTACGGGTATCGCAATGGAAACTGAACTCACATATATGACAATCGGTAATCAGAAGATTGTTATTGTACCCGGTGAAAGCTTTGTATCTACTGTTTACGGCTCATATAATACTCTGGAACAGTCATCCGTTGATAAGGGACCCGAAATCAATCCCAGGCCTCTTTGTGAAATCTGCAACGACAGTGAAATGATTCTCTTCGGTAACTCAAACGATATGACCGGCTATGTTGTTCCTCCCAATGATTTTCTTCTTAATCCAACTCAGCCTTTCCTTAACGGTACAAAGGATAAGAACGGTATGAATCATTATCACGAAACAAATTCAATGGGCTATGATAGTGCAAAGACTATCGCTGATTGTTTCACTGACGTTGTCAGCAGATTTTAATACTAAACAAATTAATGAGCAGGAGTCAGTTTGACTCCTGCTCTGTCGTTATATCTGGTCTTTGATATATTTTTGAGGATTGAATAATCTGACAAAGAACGAAATAATGATATCAAAAATATTGTTTTTGATTGTTACGCTTTCTGTTTCGGATTCAGCTGATTCGGAACTGTCATTTTTAACCATTGCTTGAACTGTAAATGAATTTTTTGCTTTGTATACAGTACAGTCTTTTCCTGTTCCGATTATATTCCCTTTTCCGTCGACCCATATTATATCCGATTCATTGTATCCTGCAAAATCAGCATGAAATGTAATTGTGGTTTTATACTTTTCAGTTCTGTTCTGATAGGATCTGATTCTGATATATGGCTTTATTTCATAAATTGCCGTAAATGTCAGATTTTTTGCGGGCATGGTATCGGGGATGCTGTTGTCCCATTCTTTGAATAAATGGTCTTTTTTATCACCCGGCTTAGGCGTTATTATTTTATCTCCGAATTTAATTTCAAAAGCAGTGGTTGTCCCTTCGGATATAAAAGTAACTGTGTAAGTATTCACGGAATAGCTTCCGGTTACGGTTACGTCCTTGTCGGGCATTATGAAATCTTCTGTTGACCAACCCGAAAAGGTATGTCCTTCTTTTTCTTCTGCCACGGGATTTATAACTTTACTGCCGTAATCATAGCTATCGTATTTAACTGTTTCGCCGTCAATTATCCAACTTACATTATGCTTGTTTACTTCCCATTTTGCTTTGCAGATTATATCGGTGTACGGCATACTTTCGGGTATTTCAGGTTCCCATCCTATAAATGTGTAACCTTCTTTTTGAGGGTTATCGGGACGTGTAATGCTATCTCCGTAGTCGGCAACAATGTTGTTTATATTGTTTCCGCCGTCCGTGTCAAAAGTGATACTGTGACTTTCCGGGGTCCAGACAACGTTGTATGAGGTCATTGTGCCGTCAAAATAATTATCTGTTTTATCCCACTTGCCTGCTTTACCTTTTACAGTCGGAATCTGCGGGTAGCTTAATTTCTGACCGTATTTGTATTCTTCATAAATTGTTGAATATCCTTCGCCGATATTAAAAGAAACTACGCCGGTCTTTCTTGTGTAGTAAAGCTTTAAAGTTGTACTTCCGTCGGGATTAACCGTTCCGCTTGCGTTGCTTAAAGATTCGTTATAATCAAAATCTTCAAGAATCTCCGGCGAGACTGAAACATTACTGTTGGTCTTTCCCGTTCTGTTAAATGTTTCTTTATCAAATATTCTGTTTTCTTCTGTTGAATCTGTGACGGGTTGTTCTTTATAAATCTCAATTGTGTAGGGTGTGTCTTCCGATTCAATCCAGGCAGCAGTCACTTCTACATCCTTATCGGGCATATAATCGGGTATATCGGTGTCCCATCCGTTAAAGTCATATCCCTGACAAGTCGGTATCTCAATATATTCGCTCAGATTTGTGCCGTAATCAACGGTAAACTGCTTTGTTTCGTTTCCGTCGCTGAATTTTCCGATATCGGAATTAAGAATCAAATTGTGGCTGTGTGCTTTCCATTTTGCATTAACGGTAATGTCGTGGTCCGGCATCGTTTCGGGCAGTGAAAAATCCCATCCGTCAAAATCATATCCCGTTTTTTTGTAATCATACTGTGATATACTGTCCCCGGGAGCGAGATAAACCGTATTTATTTCAATTCCGTCGCTGAAATAGTGAATTGCATTTTTGTTTGCTGCTTTGGATAGGTCAAGGTGCATACAAACTCTGTAACCAAGAGCTCTGTAATAGTCGTTGCTGTTATTTCTGAAAAATTTACCGAAAGGACCGATAATATAAAGACCGCTTGTGCAGTCGTCACCGAGCATATACAGATTGTAATATATACCGTTTGATTTATACCATGATGAGCCGTTGATATATGAGTAATCGGTTGTGGGTGTACATCTTACGTTATCGTTATAGGTTATATCGGAGTCGTAGATATAAGAGGTCATTATTGATGAATCGGCAAGGAAAAGCTTATCTTTTCTCTCGTCGTCAACTGATATGAAATCTTCTTCTTTTCCGAATGCTGTATCGCGAAAAATTGTATTGACGTAGGATCTTATATCACTGTCGTAATATAGTCTTTCTGTTGATTCTGTTGTGATATAACTGTTGAAATACGGCTGAGCGTCAAGTACGTTGCTGCTGATAACAAGTCCCGCATCAGGGTCCAAAATCTGCCATTTAATCGGCTCGTATCTGAACCAATAAGTAATGCCGGTTTCAACATATAAGGAGTATTGTAACTGTGGGTTTGTATTTACGGTGTTTTCCGATTCATATATTCTGTACGGTCTGTACTTATATATTCTGACTCCTCGGTATTTTTCTCCGTTGTATATTATGTCGGTGTATTTCATCTGATCGGTTTTGTGCTCGGAACCGGGATTTCCGTCTCCTTCTTTATATCCGTATGATATAAAATTACCGTCTGTGACGCTTTCGTTGAGAATGTCAATTAAATCGGGATCAGTTACCTTTGATTGAGGATAACTGCCGAACGTTATTGTATCTCCTTGTTTATAACTGTTTTCTGCATATACGCTTACCGCTGCATAAGCTGTCGATATAAGTATCACTGCCGACAGTATTAAGGCGATTGTCCTATTTAAGGTTTTCATCTCTGTACCTCCGGATTGATATACACAAATAATAGCATCATCGAAGTTTACCGTCAACTTAAAATTGACAAATATGTTTTATAGTGATATATTAAGTAAATATAATAATGGGAGATTTTCATTTTTTACCAATAATAGTGTTGCTGTAAACCTACGAATAAATAATCAGGAGAAAATATGCAGAAGAAAATAAATAAATCCAAAGAAAATAAAATAGAAGAACAGACAGTTCAGAAAAAGGTTGAGAATAAAAAGTCAAGAAAAACCAACGGAAAGAATAAAAACTCGTCTGTTAGAACCGAAAAGTCTGTACAGAACAGAGCCGTACAAAATAAATCGGTTCAAAACAAAAAAGAAAAAACTCAGAAAAAATATTCCAAACCGCGCAACGGTTCTCAGAAGAAAAAAAGAAATGAAAAGGCAATTAAAATTGTATTCCTCGGCGGTATAAACGAAGTCGGTAAGAATATGACACTCTACGAGTATGATGGGGATATGATTCTCGTAGACTGCGGTCTTTCGTTCCCGGAGCCGGATATGCCCGGCGTAGACCTTGTTATACCCGATTTCAGCTTTGTTGAAAAAAATGCTGATAAAATCAAGGGTATCGTTATCACACACGGTCATGAGGACCATATCGGAGGATTGGCTTATTTGCTTAAAACCTGCAATATGCCGATATACGCAACAAGACTTACTATCGGACTTATTCAGATGAAGCTGAAGGAGCACGGCCTTACTAATTGCAGTCTTAATACCATTGAGCCCGGTGACGTCTTTACTCTCGGTAAGTTTACGGTCGAGGCAATCCACGTAAATCATTCAATTCCCGATGCAATTGCGCTTGCCGTAAAATGTGAAACCGGTACCGTTATTCAGACCGGCGACTTTAAGATAGATTCTACCCCCATTGACGGCGGAATGATTGACCTTGCCAGATTTTCACAGCTTGGTGATGAGGGCGTACTTGCTCTTCTTTCGGATTCTACCAATGCGGAACGTCCCGGATTCACCGAAAGTGAACGCAAGGTAGGGGACAGCTTTGAAGTGCTGTTCAGAAAAGCCGGTAAAAACAGAATCATTGTTGCTACCTTTGCTTCAAATATTCACAGAGTTCAGCAGATAATTAACGTAGCACATTCTCTTGGCAGAAAGGTCGCTATGATTGGCAGATCTCTGGAAAATGTTGTTAACGTTTCCGCTTCTCTCGGATATCTGAATATTCCCGAAAACGTGCTCATAAATGCAGATCTCATCAAAGACTATCAGCCGGAGCAGCTTGTTATTGTTACTACCGGCAGTCAGGGTGAGCCAATGTCTGCTCTTACGAGAATGGCTTTTTCCGACCACAGAAAGGTTGAAATCAGACCGAACGATTACGTTATCATTTCCGCAACTCCCATTCCCGGAAACGAAAAAACCGTAGGGAACGTCGTAAATGAACTGATGAAACTCGGTGCAACCGTTATTTATGAAAAAATGTATGACGTTCACGTTTCAGGTCATGCTTGTCAGGAAGAGCTTAAACTTATGATGGGACTTGTAAAGCCCAAGTATTTTATTCCCGTTCACGGCGAGCAGAAACACCTGAGAAAACATGCCGGGCTTGCAGAAGCTATGGGTATTGATAAAGACAATATTTTCATAGCCGATAACGGCTATGTTGCTGAAATTACTGACAGAGCTATCAAGTCCGGTATCCCCGTTACGGCAGGTAAGGTATTTGTTGACGGCTCCGGTGTAGGCGATGTCGGTTCCGTAGTTCTCAAAGACAGAAAACATCTCGGCGAAGACGGAATAATAGTAGTTACCGCATCACTTGATTATGAAACGATGCAGCTTCTTTCGGGCCCTGAGGTCGTATCACGCGGCTTCGTTTATGTAAAGGAATCCGAAGAACTGATTGAAAATGCCCGTAAGGTTGCCGAAAAAGCTCTTGAAAACTGTTACTACGGCAATGTTACGGATATCGGGGCAATCAAAGGTAAGGTAAGAGATGCCGTTTCTAAATTTGTTTATGAACAGACCAAAAGAAGTCCTATGGTGCTACCCATTATTATGGAGGTGTAAATGAAAACTAAAGGTTCTTACTTTGACGGATTATTCATCGGTATAACGGCTTTGGCAGCTGCTGTCTTTGCTCTGTTAACTGTCATTATTTATGACGGTAAGCGTCTTGCTGCCGCTGAGGCGATTGTTTTCGGTATTATTCTTATTTACGGGATAATTCGTATTGTCGTAAATAAGAAAAACTTCAGAAACATCTTACAATCCGCCGCAAAATCTCTTGATTATACTGACAGTAAGGCCCTGACTTCGCTTCCTTTTCCCGTTGCAGTTTGTGATGACTGCGGAAAAATAATATGGTCAAACAGTAGTTTTATTGAAAATATTTTTGAAGAAGATATTTCTCAGACGAGCAATATCCGTTCAATTATAGGTGATGCCGATATTAAAAAGCACTCTGTCGGAATAAAGTGTAACGATAAATATTATTCGGTAATGACTCTGAATTTTTATACCAACGGCAGGGAGTATACTGATTATTGTTTTATTGATAATACACGGCTTAAGACAGTTGAGGAAAAATATAATCGCAGTATTCCTTATGTGGTGATTATTGAAACGGATAATATCGACGAAAATGATGAAATACACCGTGACAGCGAAAAAGCCGAAATTAAGAGTGATATTGAAAGCATGCTTGATGCATGGGCTGATAAAAACAACTCCGTTCTTAAACGTATCAGCGATGACCGTTTTATTATCGTAACCGAAAAAAGCAATATCAATTTGATGACCGACGGGAAATTTTCCATTATTGATGAGGTCAGAAATTACAAATACAAAGACAGACCCGTCAATATTACTTTGTCAATCGGTGCCGCTTTCGGTGACAGCATTCTGTCTGCCGAGAAGGAAGCACGAAAGGCGCTTGATATTTCTCTTGACCGCGGCGGCGATCAGGTTACGCTTAAAGATAAAAACGATTATATTTTCTTCGGCGGAGTATCCAAAAGTGCCGAAAGAAAATATAAGGTTAAATCAAGAATATGGTCCTCTCAGATAATCAACGAGCTTACCGAATGTAAGAACGTTATTGTAATGGGACACACGAGGTCAGATTTCGATTCAGTCGGAAGTGCATTTGCAATGACTTTTGCCTGCAGAAATCTCGGTAAGGAAGCGTATCTTGTTATCAACGAAAGTAATACCCTTTCTCAACCCCTTGTAAAAGATATTAAAGCTTCCGAGTATGCGGATTATCTTGCAACAGAAGATAAAATCAAAGAGATTTTTAATATTGACACTTTGCTTATCCTCTGTGATTCACATAAATCAACTATTGCGGATTATCCCGTTTTATTCAATAGGGCAGAGCATAAGATTATCATTGACCATCACCGTCTTGACCCTGCCGCTGACGTTTCCCGTGCTTTGTTCCTGCATAATCCCGGAGCATCTTCCGCTTGCGAAATGGTTTCTGAACTGCTTCAGTATATGATTCCCGATGTGAAATTACCGCCGGTACTTGCAGGGGCAATTCTTTCGGGTATTATGCTTGATACAAAAAACTTTATTGTTAATTCCGGTGTACGTACTTTTGAAGCGGCAGCATATCTTCGTAAATGCGGAGCTGATACGATAAAAATCAAGAAGTATTTTGAAAACTCTCTTGAAAGCAACAAATTGAAAAACAAAGTGTTGATCAATGCACAGATTTATAATAACTGTGCGATAGCGTACGTAGATGAAAGTACGGTAAATCCCCGTATAATCGCCTCTCAGGCAGCTGATGAACTGCTCAATTCAAACAACGTTCTTGCTTCGTTTGTCATTTACAAGGAAAACGGCAGGATTTGTATTTCGTCACGCAGTATGGGCGAAATTAACGTTCAGCTGATTATGGAAGAAATGGGTGGCGGCGGTCATCAGACTATGGCCGCATGTCAGCTTGATACGGTTGATATTAACTCTGCAAAGCAAATGCTGCTTGCAGAAATAGATAAAATTAAGGAGTAACAGTATGAAGGTTGTACTTTTAGAGGATGTAAAAGGACTCGGAAAAAAAGGTCAGCTTGTTAATGCATCCGACGGATATGTCCGCAATTATCTTTTCCCTCATAAGCTTGCTACTGAGGCAAATTCTCAGGCAATGAGTGAACTTAAAAACAGAGAAGCTTCCGAAAAACATAAGATTGACGTGGAAATTGCCAATGCCAAAGCGGTTGCCGATAAAATCACGGGACAGACCGTTAAAATCAAGGCAAAAGCAGGTGCCAACGGTAAACTTTTCGGCTCTGTTACCTCAAAAGACGTAGCCGGTGCAATATCAGACACATTCAAGGTGCAGATTGATAAGAAAAAGGTTGAGGTTGACGACATAAAAGTATTCGGTACTTATCCGGTTGAAGTGAAATTATATAACGGTATATCAGCTAAATTATTTGTATTTGTCGGTGAATGATAATGGATAGCATTTTACAGAATTACGATAATATTCAGATGCCGTGGAGCATTGATGCGGAACAGGCGGTTCTGGGAAGCGTACTTGTTGATCCGTCTTGTCTGCACGATGTTGCCGTTCATCTGAAGCCGGAAATGTTTTATCAGAAACAGCATAGCGATATTTTTTCGGCTATGATTTATTTTGATAATATCGGTAAACCTATCGACCCTATAGTCGTTCTAAATTATCTTACGGAACATGATATTTTTGACAATGCTTCGGGCAAAAAATATTTGTTTGAATTATCGCAGAATGTTCCTTCAACCGAAAATGTAGAGCAGTATGCCAAAATCGTAAAAGAGAAGTTTTATCTGCGTTCGCTCATTAACTTTTCCGAAGAGACTATCAAGGGATGCGTCGATCAGGAAATGACGGCAAACGAGCTGCTTGATAACGCTGAGCAGAAAATCTACAATATCAGAAAAGGTAAAACCAATGATGGTCCGTCAAAGCTTCATGACCTGATTATCAATGACGTTTTTGACAGACTTTCCAAGCTTACCGGTGAAGACAGCGATCAATATAAGGGATATA
This sequence comes from uncultured Clostridia bacterium, assembly GCA_937892115.1. Taxonomy (GTDB): domain Bacteria; phylum Bacillota; class Clostridia; order Oscillospirales; family Acutalibacteraceae; genus CAG-177. Next base: position 115,502 of record CALAUI010000001.1, read on the forward strand.
CAACCGGTTTTTCAGAGCTTGATAGTATAATTACCGGACTTAACCGTTCCGACCTTATTATTGTCGGTGCGAGACCTGCTATGGGTAAAACGAGTTTTGCTCTGAACGTTGCAAGAAACGTAGCGATTATTGCAAAAAGAAAAACTCTTATGTTTTCTCTTGAAATGACTAAGGAACAGCTTGCTTCAAGAGTACTTGCAACCGAAGCTCTTGTTTCAAGCAGTAAAATGAGAACCGGTCTGCTTTCAAGTGATGAATTTACGAGTATCGGCATGGCCGCAAACAGACTTCATGATGCAGAGCTGTATTTTGACGATACTTCCTCAATTACCGTTCCCGAGATGAAAGCAAAAATCAGACGGCTCGGAGGAGTGGAATGCGTAATCATTGACTATCTTGGTCTTATTCACAGCAGCATAAAAGCGGAAAATCGTGTAAATGAAGTCAGTGAAATTACAAGAAGTCTTAAAAATATGGCTAAGGACCTTAATATTCCCATCATCTGTTGCTGCCAGCTTTCAAGAGGCACCGAGGTCAGAGGAAAATCTCATAAGCCCCAGCTTGCCGACCTTCGTGAATCCGGTTCAATCGAACAGGATGCCGATATAGTAATGATGCTTTACAGAGAGGATTATTACAAGGGTGAAAAGGAAGATGACAACAACAATCCCGAATCTGATAACGGTGAAGTAAATAAGGTTTCCGTACTTGTTGTTAAGAACAGACACGGTTCCGTCGGTCAGGTTGATTTTGCATGGGACGGTGAACATACTAAATTTATATCCATTGACAGGGTACATAATGAAGCATAAAGTTGAATCAACGATCCGAAAATTCAATATGATTGAAGCCGGAGACAAGGTTCTCGTTGCTCTTTCAGGAGGAAGCGATTCAATGTCTTTGCTTTATTCATTGAATGAGCTCAAAAATGAACTTTGTTTTTGTATTGAGGCAGCTCATGTGAATCATTCACTCAGAGGCAAAGAGTCCGATAATGATGAAAAGTTTGTTCGTGAAGTATGCAATAAACTCGGAATAAAACTTCATGTGCTTAAAGCGGATGTCGGCCGATTTGCCGATGAAAACGGCTTGTCGCTTGAGGATGCCGGAAGAAAAATCAGATACGGTTATTTTTCGTCTGTATGTCCTGACGGTAAAATTGCCACCGCTCATAACCTTAATGACCGTATAGAAACATTTCTGTTTAATTTTACAAGAGGCAGCGGCTTAAAGGGATTATGCTCTATTCCTCCTGTCCGCGGAAATGTTATCAGACCGTTGATAGAGTGTTCAAAAGATGACGTTCTTTCGTATTGTCGGCAAAACTGTATTTCGTTTGTTACCGATAAAAGCAATTATGATGTCATATATTCAAGGAACAGAATAAGGCATAACGTTATACCTCAGTTAAAGCAGATTAACGACGGATTTGAAAATACGGCTTTGAGATGTATTGATTCTCTGAATGAAGACGAAGCATTTTTGCTTGACTGTTCGTTAAAACTTGTTAACGATTCAAGAATAAAAGACGGTTACAGAATTGATGTCCTTAATTCTTCACCTTTGCCCATCCTTAAAAGAGCTTTGATGATGATACTATCCGATGAAATCGATGCTGATATTGACGCGGAATGTGTAATGTCGGTAGTCAATGCTCTCGGTGAATATTCATGTAAAGGCAGGGGAACGACCGTTCAGCTTCCTCTCGGCAGATTTGCAAGGACCAGAAACGGAATGCTTGAATTTCCGTGCTACGTCTGTAAAGAAACGAATCCCGTTGCTTTAAATATGGGTGATAATTATTTCGGAGACTATCAGATTACTCTTGAAAAAGTGCCGTTTGACGAAAAACAAAAAAGTTTACAAATAGTTTCAGAAGATTTGTCGATTTTCTTCATTGACTATGGTAAAATATGCGGGAAGTTAAAAGCAAGGTCAAGAGAACCGAAGGATTCCGTTACACTATCTCACAGAAAGGTTACCAAACCGCTTCGTAAGCTAATGAACGAAAAAGGAATAGTTCCCGAAATCAGGGATTCAATTCCCGTAATTTCCGACGATAATCTGCTTGTCTGTGTTTTCGGATGCGGAACAGAATCTTATTATGAAACGAGCAAAGATTCGACGGATGTGTTGAAAATCGAGATAAAAAAGGGGAAATAAATATGTACGAAGATATTGAAAAGGTATTTTACAGTGAAGAATTTCTGAAAGATACCGTAAATCGTTTAGGTGCTGAAATCAGCAGAGATTATAAGGGCAAAAACCTTCTTCTTGTAAGTATTCTGAAGGGCTCGGTCGTATTTATGGCTGACCTTATGAGAGCTATTACCGTTCCCTGTAAGATAGATTTTATGTGTGTTTCATCATACGGTGACGGTACAAAAAGCAACGGTGTTGTCAAGATAGTCAAAGACCTTGATATTAACGTTCAGGACTATGATATACTTCTTGTTGAGGATATTCTTGATACAGGACGTACTCTGAATTATGTAAGGTCTCTCCTTATTGACAGAAATCCCGCAAGCATCAGAATATGCACCCTGCTTGATAAACCCTCAAGAAGAGTTGTTGACCTTTTTGCCGATTATTCCGGCGCAGAAGTACCCGATGAATTTGTGGTTGGCTACGGGCTTGATTATTCGGAGCTTTACAGAAATGTTCCCTATATCGGCGTACTTAAAGAAGAAATTTATTCCGAGGAGAATTGATAATTGAATACTGAAAATAACAATACACCAAAAAAGAGAAAATTTCTGACTTTTCTTCCCTATATAATCATTCCTCTCATAATTATACTCGGTATGTCTTATTATACCGATTATAAGAATAAGGAAAAACTGAATTATTCCGAGATCGTTGCTTTGTTTGAAAACAATAAGATTGATCAATATGAGCTTAATCTCGGTACGGGCTCGCTCAGATATCATATCAGAGGCGAAAAAAAGGATAATATCCATTCATATAATGTTCCGAACGTTAATATTTTTGTTGATGACGTCAACGAAAAAGTAATGGAATATAACGCTTCTGTGAAGAACGAAAAGGAACTTATAAAATATGACCTTATTCCCGGTACTTCCAACTCTCTGCTTGTTCAGATTATCCCGACAATTCTGCTTTTCGGTGTTATGGGATTCATCCTTTATTATATGTTCAAGAAGATGAGTCAGAGCATCAACAACGAAAATAACAAGACTTTGTCTTTCGGCAGAGCGAGAGTCAAAAAAGGTAACGACGAAAAAAGGAAAACTACATTTGCCGATGTTGCCGGTGCCGAGGAAGAAAAGGAAGACCTTGCCGAAATCGTTGAATATCTCAAAGATAAGACAAAGTTTGACAAGCTTGGCGCTAAAATCCCCAAGGGTGTTCTCCTTGTTGGCCCTCCGGGTACAGGTAAGACATTACTTGCAAGAGCAGTTGCCGGAGAAGCTGGAGTTCCCTTCCTCTCAATTTCCGGTTCGGATTTCGTTGAAATGTATGTCGGTGTCGGTGCTTCAAGAGTACGTGATCTTTTTGATCAGGCAAAGAAGAACGCACCCGCTATTATATTCATTGATGAAATTGATGCCGTCGGTCGTCACAGAGGCGCCGGTATGGGCGGCGGTCATGATGAACGTGAGCAGACGTTAAATCAGCTCCTTGTTGAGATGGACGGATTTGGCGAAAACGAAGGCGTAATCGTTATTGCTGCTACCAACAGACCTGATATTCTTGACCCTGCGCTTTTACGACCGGGTCGTTTTGACAGACAGGTTACCGTTAATTATCCCGATGGCAAGGGCAGGGTAGAGATTCTTAAGGTCCACGCTAAAAACAAGCCGCTTGCTCCCGATGTTGACCTTGAAAGTATTTCACATGCAACCATCGGATTTACCGGTGCCGATCTTGAAAATCTTCTGAATGAGGCCGCTCTTCTTGCGGCAAGAGCTGGTAAAATGTCAATTACAATGCTTGAAATTGACGAAGCGGCTCTTAAAGTTCAGATGGGCTCGGAAAAGAAATCTCATAAAGTCAGCGCTAAAGAAAGAAAACTTACGGCTTATCATGAAGCCGGTCATGCAGTATCTTCGTTTTATCTTGAAAACGTTGACCCTGTACATCAGATTTCAATTATTCCCAGAGGTATGGCAGGTGGATATACGCTCCACAGACCTACCGAAGACGATAATATTTCGTCAAGGAATGAGATGCTTGACAGTCTGGTTGGTCTTCTCGGCGGTCGTGTTGCCGAGGCGATTATCTTAGGCGATATTTCTACCGGTGCTTCAAATGATATTCAGAGAGCGACTTCTATCGCAAGAGATATGGTTACCAAATACGGTATGAGTGAAAAACTCGGACCTATTGCCTTCGGCGAAGAGAATCAGGAAGTATTTCTCGGTAAAGACTTTAATCACGTCCGTAATTATTCGGAAAAGGTTGCCGCTGAAATTGACGATGAAGTTGAGAGACTGATTACCGAAGCATATAACAGAACAAATTCGATTCTTACTGAACATATCGATAAGCTTCACGCCGTTGCAGGTGCTCTTCTTGAAAAAGAAAAGATTGAGGCAGATGAGTTCAAAAAAATTATGAACGGTGAAGAATTAACCGATGAAGTAATTGAGAATCAAACCGAGGAAGAGACGTTTACCTCAAGTTCCTCGGAAGAATAAAAAATATCGTACCCCGAAGCAGAAATTACTGCTTCGGGGTGATTTCTTATCCTATATCTTCTTTGTCATCGAGTATGAATTCAGGGGTTTCGTATCCTTCAAATTCTACAATGGCTATTTCGTTTTTGCCTTTTTTCAGGAACGGACCAGGGATATATGCAGATTTTTGCGGACCTTTTTTCCAGTATCTTGAAAGTACTTTTCCGTTAAGAATGATTATGCCTTTCTTGAATCCCGGAAGTTTTATAAAGGTGTCGTGACACTCATCTATATCAATTTCCGCTTTAAGAATTACCGGCTCACCGTTGAATTTGCTTACTTCTTCTCTGAACGCTGTTTTTTCAATATTATCAAAGGGTAGAGGATATGCCTGCCAATGGAAGATAAAATTATTCCCGAGCCCTATTCCGTAGGTGATTCCTTTGGAATCCTTCAGATGTGCCCCGTAATTTACTCGTCCCATGTTTTCAACGATAACCGCGAGCTCGTTTCCTTCTTTGTCAAACGACGTACGAACTTTGTTTTCTTTATCGTTTCTGTACTGTATTCCCAGAAGTTTCCTGTCTTTGTATATATACCCTCTGTCATGAACGTACTGTAATCTGACTTCCTGTTCTTCTCTCGGGCCCTTAACCGAAGATTTGTACAGAATGTATCCGTAACCCTGATTGAGTTTTTCCATCGGAACGGGATTCGTGAGTTCAATTGCTTTTGAGAGATTGTCGAGATTATCAAAAAGCATTGCCGATTCGGTAAATGTGAATCTGCCGTAATTCTTTTTCCTGATAGGAGCGGGTAAATCAATATCGGGTATATCAGAATATTTTGATATAACGTCTCTGAACAGATAGTATTTTTCCGTAAGCTCTCCGCATTCATTGACCGGTGCATCGTCATCGTAGCTGGATACGGTTGGCTCATAACAATCATATTCATTTGCACCGTTCATATAGCCGAAATTTGTTCCTCCGTGGAACATATATGTTGAAACACTTGCTCCGAGAGAAAGTATTTCATCCAGATTATCTGCAGCTTCTTTGGAGGATCTTTTGTGATGTTCTTCTCCCCAGTGGTCAAACCAACCGTTCCAGTATTCTGTGCACATAAGCGGACCGTCGGGTTGATATTTCCTGAGATTTTCAAACTGCTCTTTTGCTCTTGAACCGAAATTGGCGGTTTTGTGAATCTCGGTTATCGTACCACCTGTAAGCATCTGATAACAGGTACCGTCTGATGTGAAGAGAGGAACATCTATTCCTCTGTTTTTAAGTCCTTTTGCAAGGTATCTGATGTATTCACTGTCGTCACCGTAACTGCCGTATTCGTTTTCAACCTGTACAAGTATAACGTTTCCGCCGTTTGAAATCTGATGCTTTGCGATTCTCGGTATTATATCGTCAAAGAATCTGTCTGTTGCCTTAAGATAATCGCTGTCCATACAGCGCAGATGCATATTGTCGTTTTTCAGAAGCCACCAAGGCAGACCGCCGAAATCCCATTCTGAACAGATATATGGACCGGGACGGACTATTGCATATAAACCGAGCTCCTGAGCTTCAGAGAGAAATTCTTCAACGTCAAGCATATCCGAATAATCAAATACGCCTTCCTTCATTTCATGCATATTCCATGCTATATAAGTTTCAACGGTGTTGAATCCGCATGCCTTGAGTTTTATGAGTCTGTCTTTCCAGTATTCACGGGGAACACGGAAATAATGAATTGCACCTGCAATAATCCTGAACGGTTTATTATCAAGATAGAAATTATCTTTTCTGATTTCAAAATTACCCATACTGTTTTGGTTATACCTCACGTTCTTCCGTTATTTTCATAGTGATATCATTATTGTCTATATCAATTTTGTAACCCTGCTTTGAGAATCCTAATTTTTCATCAAATGAGATTTTTTCAGCTGCTTTGTTATAGATTTCTTCCAACTGTTCGTCCGTTAATCCGAGGACTATTGGATACACTTCAAGTTTTTTGGTTCTGTAATTTGTGTAAATGTAGATTGAACCCTTGATTTCGTTAATATCGTTGTCTTTCAGATATTTCTTTAGTATTTCAAGATATATATCCGCGGCTGATTTGACTTTTTTCATTCTTTCTTCGTTTATACTTACGCTGTCTTCTTCAGTTGTGGTAATATCTTCTTTCAGTTTATCTTCTTCTGATTTCTTGATTTTGACGCTCTTATCCTTGTCAAAACTGATGATATAAGCTTTCGCGGTAATTCCTATGTCTGCACCGATTTCAATATCATATTTCTTTACTATTTCATCAAGAGCGCCGGCATTGAATCCGTTTGCGGTTATAACAAGCTTACCTTCGCCGTTTACTTCAACAATAAGAAACTGGCCCGTGGGATATTCATACTTACATTTGGGGTCGTCAAAGAATTCTTCTGATCCTTTACGGAGTTTTTCTGCATTTTCTTCAAGAAGCTTTAAAGTTTTATGTGATGCTTTGGCAACATTTTCGTCATTATTTCCCGATTTGCCGATTATTGCTCTTATGCCGAATATTGCTCCAATAATAATCATTGCGGCAAGAAGAATACCGCCGATCAATACAATAAGCTTTCTTTTTTGTGATTTATTCATGTTCATCACCTCATTATAATTAAATAACAAATTTCATTCTTTGTCAATCAAATAGTACCGGTATACCGACATACCGCTGTTTATGACTGTTGATTTCTTTCCGTAAAAAGAGTATAATTACATCATAAAAGGAGGTATTTATATGAAAAATTCCAAAAAAATCCTCGCGGTCATTTTTGCTGTTATATTTGCTTTATCATTTTGCGTAAATGCTTTTGCTGCTGATACTAAAACAGAGACGCTTATCAGCACTATTAAAAACGGTAAAGAGGTATCGGTAACTTTTACTGCCGGTAATACTTTTCTCGGCACTTCAACCGATACTGTCACAGTTAAGGGAAATACAGTTGCATACGAGTATAAAACCGGCTTTATTTCCGCAAGAGTAATAGTTAAAGACGGCACGGCTTATGCTTATTTACCTCTGCTTCCTTTTTTCTACGTTCAGATTGATTCGCTCGGATTTACGGATCTTGACGTCTGGACTCTTCTTGATAAAGTGAGCGGCGTAACCTTCGCAGTGCTTGATTATCAGCAAAGCTATACCGGTGAGGTCAACGGTAAAACGTATTATATTGAGGAGTATAATGACAGAGCTCAGGTAACAAGTAAGTTCTGCTATGAAGGTGATACGCTCAAGCTTCTTAATGTTTATGATGCCAGAACCCTTTCAACTCAGAATACTTATTTTGAAAACATTTCTTTTGCTGTTCCCGACAGCGCGGTTGCAGTTCCTGCGGGCCTGAATCTTACCCCTTTCCTTAAAGGCTTGTTTACTGCTTTTCTTACTTCTTTGATCAAATAAAATGTGAATTTGCTCCGCTTATGCGGAGCTTTTTCTTTTTGTAATTATTGACTAACTTAATATGCCATACTATAATGTAATAGATATGCGCAGATATCTGTGAATTGAGAGGAGTAAATGTATGGCTAAGTTTCTTGAACAGGCAAATTCATCAAAAATGTATCTGCTTGTTGCCGCAATTATCTCTTTGGTTTTGTTTCAGGCGTTTCTGTTTCTGATACGTGCTTGGAATGAAGGCAAGCGAAGCGGTATGGATATGAATAAACTGAAAAAAGTAATTATTTCAAGTGCAACCTTTACTTTTTTGCCTTCGGTTGCGATTCTTATAGGCGTTCTTGCGCTTGCACCTTCGCTTGGCGTTCCTCTTCCCTGGGCTCGTCTGTCTGTAGTCGGTTCGCTTCAGTATGAAGGACCTACCGCAAATAATGTTGCCAAAGGTCTCGGACTCGGCGAGTTACCCAGCGAAATGATGGACGGTAAAGCGTTTGCTTCTATTGCTTTTGCCATGACTCTCGGTGTTATGACTACCTCATTTTTTATTTTGTTTTTTTATAAATCTTATCAGAAAAAGATGACTGCCGTAGCTACCAAGGACAGTAAGCTTACGGATGTTATTTTTTGTGCGGGATTTATGGGAATGGTTGCAGCTTACGTCGGCGATGCTTTCGGAAAGCTCAGAACGATGACTCTCGATTCGGGTGAAATCAGACCGTCAAATATTCTGTTTGTAGTTGCGGCTGTTGTATCTGCAGGTTTTATGATTTTCTTCACCTGGATAATAAAAAAGAAAAAAGCTGATTGGCTTGATAACTATGCTTTTGCTTTCAGTATGCTTTTGGGAATGGCTGCCGCTGTAGGCGGACAGTTTATTTTCCCTACACTTTCAACATTTGTAGAGTAAGGAGGGATTGTCATGAATAAATCGGAATTGTCTTATGAAGATAAAATGCACAGAACCGGCAGGTTCTGGACTGCTGTTATGATTTTTGTAATGATAGGTATACCGGGCGGTATCTGCGTTATATTCAAAACTTTTCCCGCTTTTGATAATCCCGAATTCTGGAAGGTGTTTATTCCCGTTTTGCTTATGGATATTCCTTCCGGCCTCGGCGAGTTATTTGCATATGCTCCTCTTTTGGGTACCGGCGGTACATATCTCGGCTTTATTACAGGTAATCTTTCCAATCTTAAAGTTCCCTGTGCAATGAATTCTCGTAAAATGGCAGGAACTGAGGTCGGTACAAAAGAAAATGAAATCGTTTCAACTATTTCAATAGCGACCAGTGCAATCACTACCACTCTTGTGCTTGCTGTCGGTGTATTTCTTATCACACCTCTTGCTCCTGTTCTTGAGAATCCGGTTTTGTTACCTGCTTTCAAAACGGTAATTCCCGCAATGTTCGGTGCTCTCGGCGTTAAATATGCAATGGATAATCCTAAGGCATCCATTATTCCTCTTGTACTCGGTATATTACTTTTCCTTATATTCCCTCAGCTTACAACCAGTGTTGCCATTATGGTATTCGTTGTTGCCGCAGTATCAATCGTTGCAACGTTTTTCCTTTACAAAAAAGGATTTTTTGATGATAAAAGGGGATTGAAAAAATGAAAATGTTCAAAAGAATTTCTGCATTAATTCTCAGCGTTTTAATGCTTACGTCGTTTGCTTTTTGCTTTGTATCGGCGGAAGATAACGTAAAAGAAAATATTAATTTTGTGGTAATCGGCGATTCTATTGCAGAGGGTTTCGGTGTTGCAAATGAAGATGATGCGGCTTACGGCAGAATCGTTGCCGATACAAACGGTTATAATTACGTTAACTATGCCGCAGTTGCCAATGATACAAAAGATTTACTCTATAAACTTGAAAACAGAAGCGATATAATCAAAAGCATTGAGGAAGCGGATATAATCAATCTTTGCATCGGCTCAAATAATTATCTTGCAAATGATGACGTTGTATTGATTACTGCCGGAGCAATTTTCGGCGTGAATGATAAACAGCTTGATGAGATTGCCGAAGATATGTTTAAGGATTATCTTGTTATCTACGACACTATCAGGGAATTGAATCCCGATGCTGTTCTCATTATTGATAATATTTACTGCGCATGGCGCGGATTGGGTCATATTCCTTTTATCAAGGCAGTTAACCGTATCAATGCCAATATCAATAAGCTTTGCGAAGAGCACGATGATATCATTATCTTTGATACAAATTCGGTAATAACTCATAATACCGAACTTATTGCAGATGATTGTGTTCATCCAAATGCAAAAGGTAATGTTGAGCTTGCAAGGCATTTCCTTCAGCTTCTTAAAGAAAACGGGCTTGGTGAAAACACAGAGCCGGTAATTCTCACTCCCGGTATTGATTATAATTTTTATCAGGAAAACTTCGGTAAGCTTTTCGGTACAATTATTCAGTATATTGTTAAAGTTCTTACACTGAATTTCTGAATGAAGGAGTAAAATTAAATGAATAAGGCCTCTAAAATTGCAATAGGTGTATCTGCTGCTGTATTAGGAACAACTGCCGTACTCAGTTTTTTTCTTGTTGAAGAAGTAATGTATCACAAGCCGCTGATTTTTCCTAAGGTTTCAAAAATAATGACCAAAAAATTCGTAGAAGATAATGGCGGCGAAGAAGAACATAAGGTTCAGTCAAAGGTTGAAGAAAACAGAGAGTGGTTCCGTTCAGTAAAGCCGGTTGAATACGATATGATAAATTCAGAGGGACTTAAGCTTCACGGTTACCTTTTTCCTGCCGATGAAAAATCGGATGTTTATGTAGTCTGCTGTCACGGATATACCAGCAGCGGTTACGGCGATTATTCACTCAAAGCCAAATTCTGGCATGATTGCGGATATAATGTATTTCTTGTTGACCATCGTTGTCACGGCAAGAGTGAAGGCAAGTGGATCGGATTTGGTTACCATGAAAGAAAGGATACTCTTGAGTGGCTTGAATTTCTTAAGAAAAAATTCGGCGAGGATATAAGATTTGTACTTCACGGTATATCAATGGGCAGTGCTACCGTAATGATGATGAGCGGCAGCAATGAGCTTCCGTCTAATGTCAAGTGTACTGTTGCCGACTGCGGCTATACTTCCTGCCGTGATGAACTAAAATACGGCCTTAATGAGGTCGCTCATCTTCCCGATTTTCCTTTCCTTTACACCGGCAACATAGTAAATAAGATTGTAAACGGTTACGATTTCAATGACCCCAATCCTCTTGAAAGCGTAAAGCATGCAAAGGTCCCCATTCTTTTTATTCACGGAGGAAATGATTTGTTTGTTCCTACCAGAATGGGAAAAGAACTGTACGAAGCTTGTTCAAGTGAAAAGAAGGAACTGCTTATCATTGACGGTGCAGGTCATACCGAAAGTCATTGGGTTGATCCTCTTAAATACGAAGATAAAGCGACGTCATTCGTAAAAGAAGTTCTCGGCTGATTCAGGTGTATATTATGAGCAGATTAGAAGATAATCTATATTCAAAACGAATATTGAAATTCAAAAACGGTAAATTCAGAGTTCTTGTTTTATCTGATATTCACGGTATAAAAAACTATGATACCCGTCTTATCAGAGATCTGGACGCGATTCTTGACGGTGTTAAACCCGATGTGGTTTTGCTGAATGGTGATGTTGGCTGGAAGGATGCGGTTGACGGCATTGATACCTTTACGCAGTTTCTTTCTGATATCGTATCACCGATTGAAAAGAGAAATATTCCCTGGGCTCATGCTTTCGGGAATCACGATGACGAGAGGGGACTTGATAACGAAACTCAGTTTCCCGTTTATGCATCTCATCCGAATTGCCTTTCAAAGCACGGACCCGATGATATAGACGGTACCGCAAATTACGTTTTGCCTGTATATAACACTGCAGGGACTGAAATCGCTCTCAATATATGGGCTCTTGACTCTCATGATTCCATGAACGATTACATAAGAGAACATAAGCTTAACAGCGATCCTTGGTTTTTTAAGCTTCCTGACCCTCTATATCCTTACAGCGGTTATGATATGCCTCGCTTCAGTCAGATAATGTGGTACTGGCAATCGTCGGAAGAGCTTAATAAATTTGCAGGCAAAAAAATTCCCGGTCTTATGTTTTTCCATATTCCGATACCCGAGTTTATAACTCTTTACAGAAATGCCGCACAGACTAAATATGAAGGTATAAGAAGAGAATCGGTCGGATGCGGACCTTTTAATTCGGGCTTATTCAATGCTCTTGTTGAAAGGGAAGAAGTTGATATGCTTATCTGCGGTCATGACCATATCAATGATTTTTCCGGCTCATTCTGTAATATTACTCTTGCTATGGACGGCGGTCTTTCCTACGACGGATATTGCGATGACGATATAAGGGGCGGCAGAGTCGTTGACTATAACGAGAATGATATCCGACATCCCGTCACCTATATGGTAAGGTCGGGAGATTTTGTTGAAGACTATCCGGGAAAGTGTAAAAGAATATACGGTGAAGAGTAATTTTTTTCTTATAAATTTGTAGAATAATGAAATTGATTGTGATACAATCAGTTACAGTCAGGTAAATTATATGAGAAAATAAACTGAAAGGATAGATTGTATGAAGCTTACAATGTCACAGGCGCTTGTCAAATTCCTTGATAATCAATATGTCAGCTTTGACGGTGTTGAATCCAAATTTGTTGAAGGTATTTTCGGTATTTTCGGTCATGGCTGTGTCGTAGGACTCGGTCAGGCACTTGAGCAGGGAGGTCATAACCTGAAATTTTATCAGGGTCATAATGAGCAGGGTATGGCTCAGGCGGCTACTGCTTACGCTAAGCAGATGCATCGCCGTAAGATTATTGCCTGTACGTCTTCGATAGGTCCCGGTGCTCTTAATATGGTTACTGCAGCAGGTACTGCAACAGCAAACAGAATTCCTCTTTTGCTTCTTCCCGGTGATACATTTGCCTGCCGTCAGCCCGATCCTGTACTTCAGCAGGTTGAACAGCCCACCTCGTATGCAACTACTGCAAATGATGCTTTCAAGGCAGTTACAAAATATTGGGACAGAATTGTCAGACCCGAACAGCTTATGACGGCTTGCCTCAATGCTATGAGAGTTCTTACCGATCCTGCCGAAACGGGTGCGGTCTGCCTTGCGATGCCTCAGGACGTTGAAGGTGAAGCTTTTGATTATCCGGATTATTTCCTTGCCAAGAGAGTATGGTATATGGACAGAAGAATTCCTACTGACCGTGAACTCGCAATGGCAATTGATTTGATTAAAAATTCAAAGAATCCCATACTCATCGTCGGTGGTGGCTGTACTTATTCTGAGGCAGATGAGGCGGCGGTTAAATTTGCGGAAAAGTTTAATATTCCCATTACCGAAACTCAGGCGGGCAAGGGCAATATTCCCTGGAATCTTCCTTTGAACGTAGGCGGTATCGGTGTAACAGGCGGTGCTGCTGCAAATAAGCTCGCCAAAAAGGCAGACCTTATTATTTGTGCCGGTACAAGACTTACTGATTTTACAACCTCATCTAAGTGGCTTTTCCAAAAGAACGGTGTAAAGATGCTTTCTATCAATGTAAGCTCTTTTGATGCTTTTAAAATGGATGCCGCTGCTGTTGTTGCCGATGCAAAGGTTACGCTTGAAAAACTTACCGACTCTATTGACGGCTATTCTTCCGAATGGGGCAATGAAATAAAAGCGATAAAAGATGAATATATGGCTGAAGTTGACCGTAATTACAACGTAGAACTTGAAAACGGTCTTTCACAGACAAGAGCCCTCGGCGAAATCAATAAGTTTATCGCAGAGGATGCAATTGCAGTAGGATCAGCCGGCTCACTTCCCGGATGTATGCAGAGACTTTGGAGAAGCACTAAGCCAGGTACCTATAATATGGAATACGGTTTCTCTTGTATGGGCTATGAAATCTGCGGCGCTCTCGGTGTTAAGATTGCATGTCCCGATAAAGAAGTCTACACTATGTGCGGCGATGGCTCTTTCCTTATGCTTCACAGTGAACTCTATACGGCCGTTATGGAAAATCTTAAGATAAACGTAATGCTATTTGACAACAGCGGATGGGGATGTATTGAAAATCTTCAGAATAATCAGGGTACCGATACTTATTGTACAAGATTTCTTGCCAGAAATCCGGAAACCGGTATGCTTGACGGTGATATCGTCCCGATTGATTTCGCAAAGATTGCAGAGGGTTACGGCTGTAAAGCTTACAGATGCACAAATGTTGAAGAACTTAAAGCTGCTCTTGAAGATTCACTCAAGCAGTCCGTTTCGTGCTTGTTTGATATAAAGGTGGCTCATAAGAGTATGAGTGACGGATACGATGCCTGGTGGCGCGTAGGTGTAGCGGAAGTTTCCGAAAGTGAAACTGTTAAAGCAGCTTACGAAGATATGCAGGCAAACATTAAAAAAGCAAGATTATATTGATATTATTTCCGGAGGAATAAATATGCTTAATAAAGAAAAAGTATCACTTGCAATTGCACCTATCGCATGGACAAACGATGACCTTCCCGACCTTGGTGCCGAGAACACTTTTGAACAGTGCATTTCCGAAATGGCACTTAGCGGATTCAAAGGCAGCGAAATCGGTAATAAGTATCCCAAAGATGTTGAGACACTTAAGCACAAGCTTGACGTAAGAGGACTTCGTATCTGTAACGCCTGGTTTTCATCTCTCCTTCTTTCTGATGGTTATGATGCAACTATTGAAGCGTTTATTAAACACAGAGATTTCCTTTATGACCTCGGTGCAAGAGTTATAGGTGCTTCAGAGCAGGGCAATTCAATTCAGGGCACAAACAAGTCAATTTTCGGCGACAAACCCGTTTATACTGACGAACAGTGGGCGCTTATTGCAAAGGGTTTCAACGAAATGGGACGTCTTGCAAAAGAAAAGGGAATGTACTTTACCGTTCATCATCACATGGGAACAGGGGTACAGACAGAAGCTGAAATTGATAAACTGATGGAAATTACCGATCCCGATCTGGTTTATCTTCTTTATGATACCGGTCATCTTGCTTTCAGCGGTGAGGATGCAATCGGTGTACTTAAAAAGTACGTCAAGAGAGTAAAGCATGTTCATCTTAAGAGCACCAGACTTGATGTTATTGCAGAAGGTAAAGAAAAGGGATGGAGCTTCCTTGACTGTGTCAGAGCAGGAGCTTTTACAGTTCCCGGTGACGGAGATTTTGATTTCACTCCCGTTTTTGATATTCTTTCTGAAGCTGATTACGAGGGCTGGGTCGTAGTTGAAGCAGAGCAGGACCCCGCCAAAGCCAACCCCTATGAGTATGCTTGCCTCGCAAGAAAATATATTTCCGAGAAAACCGGCTTATAATAAACGAAAAGACCTCTCCGAGCGGAGAGGTCTTAATTTTTGCTTTTGTTTTTTACAATAATTACTGCTTTGCGCCGTTATCAAACTTTTCAAGAACTTTAACCGATACAGCGAAGCAATCTGCAAGACCGTCAAGGTTCATATTGCTCCATGTATCTTTTCTGGTATGATAATAGCTTTCAAGCTTATGGTTAAGACCGGTAATACCGGTTGATCTTAAACCTGCCTGAGAGAATGCAGCGTTATCTGTTGCACCGCCAAGAGGAGGAACCATACCCTTGTTGCATACGATTCCGAGTTCCTGAGCAGATTCCATAAACAGATCGGAAACGTCTTTATCTGCTTTTACTGTTGCGTTAAGGTCACGGTAGTTTACAAGCAGATATTTGGGATCATAAATTGTATCGTATGAATAAATGAATGTGGGAACGTCTTTCCATTCATCGGGATGTGCTTCACACCATGCTTTTGAGCCGCGAAGACCTGCTTCTTCAGAACCGGTAAGGCAAACGCAGATCTCTGTGTTTTCAAGTTCAATCTGTTCATCGGCAAGTGCCTTGAGAATGGCAATACCCATATAACAGCCGGAAAGGTTATCGTTAGCGCCGTCAACGACTCTCTTATAGTTTACCATGAAATAAAGACCAATAAGGAAGGGAACGAAAAGAAGTCCCCAAAGACCAGCAGTCTTGATTTTTGCAAGGTCGCCGCCGGTGATGGCTGTAATTGCGGTAATGATTGAAAGAACAAGATAATAAACTGCACCGAGAGCACAGATGATAGCGTGTCCTTCAAAACCGACACCGCCGAGTGCATAGTTTACAGGCCATTCCCATGCAGCATCGGGGTGACCGTTGAAAACGATTCTTCTCTTTACTTCACCTGTGGGTTTCTTATAAGCGGTAACGTTATGACCTGTTTTTTCGGGGAAAACAAAGTCAATTGCTTTTTTATAAAGACCAAACTGAAGGAGAGCAAGTGCAAGTCCTAAAATGATGAGGATAGCACCGATAAAAGGAAGGACTTTTGCGCCGCCGCAAAATGTACTGACGAAGAAGAGTGCAATTGCCGCAAGAACAAATGAAATTGTGAAAATAATCCAGCCGAAGAATGATCTCGGATTTTCTTTGAATCCTTCAACTTCAACTCTGTCACAGCCGAGTCTCTTCATTACATCGCCCATATATTCGCAGGCTTGAAGTTCACCGTTTGAGCCGGGTTCTCTTTTTTCAAATTTGGTACAGATATGTCTGATTTCCTGATACATATACCTTGCGTAACCGGATTTCTTTTCAATGATTTTTGATAAGTCCATTTTTATATCTCCTTTTTTAATATTTACTTTATTATTACAAATCAGACTTAAATAGTCAAGCCGAAAATAAGACAGATTTTTTGTGCAAATTGACATCTTTGTCTATATAAATCTTTTGACTTTGAAGTAAAAATATCATATAATATGTCAGAGGTGCTATTTATGACAGAACTTGAGTATTTATCTCTGATTCAGACCGTAAATTATCATATGAATCTTTATTATAATATGGATGAGCCCGAAATCAGTGATTATGAATATGATAAAATGATACAGCAGCTTAAAACTGCTGAAAAGGAACATCCGGATTGGGTTACCCCCGATTCACCTACGCAAAAAATCGGCGGAGTTGCCAAAAGAGAAGCGGGCGTAAAAATCACACACGACGTTCCGATGCTTTCCATTGAAGATGTTTTCAGCAAGTCGGATGTTATCGCATGGGTTGAAAAGGTCCATTCTCTTCATCCTGATTGTACTTTTTCCGTTGAAACAAAAATTGACGGTCTTTCGGCGACTCTGCGTTATGAGAGAAAACAGGACGGTAAGCTTCATCTTGTTCTTTGTGAAACACGCGGAGACGGCGTTATCGGTGAAGATGTTACCGCCAATGCGATGGTAATACCGGATTGTAAGAAAATAATCGACTTGCCTTATGATTCGCTTCAGCTTCGCGGAGAAATATATATGAGTCATGAGGACTTTGAAAGGTTTAATTCCATTCAGGAACTGAACGGTAAGAAGACAGCCGCAAATCCGAGAAATCTTGCAGCAGGTACTTTGAGACAACTTGATCCTACTATAACAAGAGAACGCGGTCTGAAAATGTTTATATTCAATGTTCAAATCGGCCCCGATGAACTTACTGACAGTCATATCGGGGGAATGGAAATGCTTGCTTCGGCAGGTGTCCCTGTTGTCTTCAATAAGAAGTGTAAAACGGCAGATGATATTATATCCGTGATAGATATGATCGGTGAAATGCGCAGCACACTTCCCTATGATATTGACGGTGCTGTGATTAAGATTGATGAAATAAGGTACAGAGATGATTTCCCTGCCGGCAGCAAATACTCCAGCGGACATATCGCTTATAAGTATCCTCCGGAGGAAAGAGTAGTGGTAATTGACGATATCCTCGTAGATGTCGGACGTACCGGAAAGCTTACTTTTACCGGAGTATTTCACGATAAGGAAACCGGAAAACCTGCGCGTCTTTGCGGTACTTCCGTTTCAAGAGCTACACTACATAACCAGGATTATATCAATTCAATGAAAATCGGTATCGGCGGGTCTTATAAGCTTTTCAAAAGTGGCGAAATCATCCCCAAAATTAACGGATGTGTAACTGAACCCAAAACAGTATTTGTTTCTCCCGATAAGTGCCCGGTTTGCTCGGAAAAGCTTGTAAGAGAAGAAGATACAGCAGATATCAGATGTATTAATCCTTTATGCCATGCTCAACTTACAAGAACAATAGCATATTTTACCTCTCTTGATTGTATGAACATAATGGGACTCGGCGAAACCATAGTTGATTCTCTTGTCAAAGAGGGTTACCTTAACGGCTATGCCGATATATACAGGTTAAAGGATTACAGGGATGAACTGATTGAGAAGGGAATCATCGGTAAAGAAAAAAACACGGATAAGATACTCGAAGCGATAGAAAAATCAAAATCAAACGATGCATATAATGTGCTTACCGCTCTCGGAATCAGAAACGTGGGTAAACAGACAGCAAAGGATATTATGAAGCACTTTGATTCAATTCCTCTGCTTGCTTCTGCATCTGCTGATGAGCTGACCGCTATTGATGATATCGGTGAAACGACTGCTCTTTGCATTACTGAATTTTTCTCTTCCGTTTCCGGTAAGAAATCTCTCGAAGAACTTATTGAATACGGTGTTAATGTATACGCTTCCGAATCCGATGATACTACAGATAAACTTTCGGGTCTTACGTTTGTGGTAACGGGAACGTTACCGACACTCGGAAGAAAGGAAGTAACTGAACTTATAGAAAAAAACGGCGGTAAATGTGCCGGGTCGGTAAGTAAAAAAACTTCGTTTGTTGTTGCCGGTGAAGCAGCCGGTTCAAAGCTTGACAAAGCTAACGAACTCGGTATTAAAGTTATTGATGAACATGATCTGCTTGATATGCTCAAATAATAATTTGACAACATAATGTAAATGATATAAAATAACCAATTGTGAGAAGGCTGGGCAGTCGCGCACTTATGTGTGAGGAAAGTCCGAGCTTCACAGAGCAGGATAACGGCTAACGGCCGCCGAGGGTGACCTTAGGGAAAGTGCAACAGAGATATACCGCCGGTATTCCGGTAAGGGTGGAAAGGCGAGGTAAGAGCTCACCGGCATACGGGGAACCGTATGGCCCTGCAAACCCTATCCGAAGCAACACCGACTGGAGGTGGGAGTAATCCCTGCGTCTGCTCGACGATACTCCGAAAGGTGGCTATAAGTCTTTCAGCAATGAAAGTCGCAGACAGATGATTGCCTTAAATGACAGAACTCGGCTTACAAGCCTTCTCACAATTTTTAATAATCATAGCGGGATTATTCCGCTGCTTTCTGCTACAGACTATGGATGAATTTGTTACCCTGAATGTAGTGGTGGAATCCATCACATATCATAATAATGAAAATGGCTTCACTGTCCTTGATTTTTCAAGTGACGGTGGCTCTTTTACTGCCACGGGTATCCTCGGAAATGTATACGACGGTGAAAAACTGACTCTTATCGGTACCTGGGTAAATAATCCCGTATATGGCAGACAGTTCAAAATTGAATCCTCTGTAGGAAGCGTGCCGGAATCGGCTGAAGAAATGCTTTCGTTTCTTTCTTCGGGTATTATCAAGGGCGTCAGAGAGCGTACTGCTCAAAAAATCATATCTCTTTTCGGCAGTGATTCTTTTGATGTTATTGAAAATTCGCCGGACCGCCTTGCTTTAATTAAAGGCATTACCAAACAGAGAGCAAAAGAAATTTCAAAAGAGTTCAAACTTCTTTCTGCGGAAAGAGATGCTTTAATCGGTCTTGAAAAGTTCGGCTTTAACGCCCATGAAGCGATGAAGGTATTTAATAAATTCGGCAAAAATTCGCTTGAAATAACTGAAAGAAATCCGTATGTGATTTGTAACAGCGGAATTGGTATTGATTTTGACAGAGTGGATAATATTGTCGGATCCCTTTCCACTCATCTTTTGCCCGAGTACAGACTTGAGGAAGGTATTGTATTTGTAATCAGACATAATCTGAATAACGGTCATACCTGCATTCCGAGAGAACAGCTGAAAGTACCCTGTATTGAATTGCTGGGATGCTCGGATGACGACATTGAAATTAATGTCGATAATCTTATTGAACAGAAGCGCATTATTCAGGATAATGTTTTCGGAAGAGAATTTGTTTTTCTTCCCGAAATATATGAGGCGGAAAAGTCTGCCGCTTCTCAAATTTTATTCATTGAGAAATATGCCGGTAAATATTACGATGATATTGATGAACAAATAGAAAAAGCAGAACTTATCGGTGGCGTTCTTTACAACGAGAAGCAGCGTCTTGCAATACGTCTTGCCGTTGAAAAAGGTATCCTTATACTTACGGGAGGACCCGGTACGGGAAAAACCACAACGCTGAGAGGTATACTTAAAGTATTTGAAACTCTGGGATATGAGGTCGCTTTAACCGCTCCTACCGGCAGAGCTGCAAAAAGAATGAGCGAGCTGACGGGAAAGGATGCAATGACCATTCACCGTTTACTTGAGGTGGAATGGGATAAAAACGATAAACCCGTTTTTCAGAGAAACAGACGAAATCCTCTCACCGCTCAGGCCGTAATCGTTGATGAATTGTCAATGGTTGATGTGGTATTATTTTCGAATCTTCTTGATGCTATTCCCATCGGATGCCGCCTGATTATGGTAGGTGACAGCGATCAGCTTCCTCCCGTCGGAGCGGGAAATGTTCTTCATGATTTGATTGATTCAAAGCGAATATCCGTTGTTGAACTGAAAGAGGTATTCCGTCAGGCGATGGAGAGCTTGATAATTAAAAATGCGCACAGTATAGTCGAAGGAGAAATGCCTGACTTATCTTCTGTTGATAAAGATTTCTTTTTTCTGAGCCGACCCAGACCTTCCGATGCAGCGGAAACAATACGGGAACTTTGCTCGTCAAGACTTCCTTCGGCGTATGGATATTCACCTACTGACGATATTCAAGTACTATGTCCTTCAAGAAAAGGCGAAACCGGCTCTGAAAACATAAATAAGTTACTTCAGCATAGTATTAATCCCGCTTCAAAATCCCGTATTCAGCATAATTTTGGCTCACGTACCTTCCGTGTAGGCGATAAGTTGATGATGACAAAAAACTGCTACGACATTATTTGGACGTCTGCCGACAGGGACGGTACCGGTGTCTTCAACGGAGATATCGGAATTCTTGAAGACATTGATGAATCTAATCTTAATTTGATTATCAGGTTTGATGATAATCGACTGGCTGTCGTTCCCTTCGAGTACAGTAAGGATATAGAGCATGCCTACGCCATAACCGTCCATAAAAGTCAGGGTAACGAATTCCCTGTTGTTGTTATCCCCGTTACGGGTATTAATCCGTATCTTGAATACAGGAATCTTTTATACACGGCTGTTACGAGAGCAAGAAAACTGATTATCCTTGTCGGTAATCAGTCAACGGTCAAAAAAATGATTGATAATAACAAAAAACAGAGAAGGTATTCAGCTCTTAAAAACTTTATTCTGCTTGGTGATGAAAATTGAAAAAAATTACAGATTGGCGTTTGACTACATTATTTCCCAAGCATTGTGCATATTGTGACAGATTTATATTTGCAGATGAGTTGATGTGCGATTACTGCAAAAAGAATCTTCCGAGAATAACAGGAGAGATATGCAGGAGTTGCGGCAGAGAAAAGAAAACCTGCACCTGCAAAAAATCATCAAATTATTTTACTGCAATAGCTGCTCCGTTTTATTTTGAAGGTAATGTACGTAACGGTATTCACAGATATAAATTCAGAAAAGCCAAAACCGGAGCAGACGCTTTTGCTTTTGAAATGGCGAATACCATAAGTAAGGAATTTGCTGAGGTAAGATTTGATTATATAACCGAAGTTCCCATCAGTAAGGAATCGCTTTTGAAACGCGGTTATAATCAATGTTCCGTACTTGCGGAAATCATTTCAAAGAGAACAGGTATCGTACATAAACCGGATGTTCTGAAAAAAATATATGAAACCGATAACCAGCACGGGATGAATTACTATATGCGCCGCGGTAATCTTACGGGGGTCTTTGAGTGTGATAATCCCGATGACGTAAAGGATAAAACTATCCTTCTCTGTGATGATATATCCACATCCGGCGAAACGTTAAATGAATGTGCAAAAATGCTTTGGCTTTATGATGCAAAGGCCGTTTATTGTATTACAACGGCATTGACTAAGAAACAAGGTGATAAATAATGTTCGGTACAAATATCGGTGTTGATTTCGGTACGTCATCGATTATCATATTTGTTGAGGGTAAGGGCGTTGTTCTTAATGAACCCTCAATGATTGCGTATGATAATGAAGGCAAAATAGCCGGAATAGGTACAAAGGCGTATGACCTTTATGAAAAATGTCCCGAAGGGTTTACTACGGTAAGACCCGTTGAAAACGGAATGGTCTCCGATTTTACGGCTGCAAAGCAGATGCTTACTTACTTTCTTGCAAAGGTTTGCAGAAATGCAGTGTTTAAACCAAACGTTATTATGAGCGTACCTAATTCTGTTACTGATCTTGAAAAAAGAACCATGCTTGATTTGATTACAGCATCCGGTGCCGCAAAGGCCTGCCTGATTGAGGAGACTCTTGCTGCAGCGTTGGGAGCCGGAGTAGGAGCGGATAAGCATAAAGGTGTACTGGTAATTGATATAGGCGGAGGATCGACTGATATTGCCGTTATAACCATGGGGTGTATTTCCATCTCGGAATCCGTTAAGGTCGGAGGAGATTCTCTTAACGAGGCAATAATGCGTCAACTCAGAAGAGAAAGAGATATCATTATTGGCGAAAAAACAGCGGAATTGCTTAAAACAAAAATCGGTTCGGCTATTCTGCGTGATGTTGAACTCGGCATGACGGTCAAGGGAAAAAATTATCTCAATAATATGCCGATAAGTTTTGAAGTTTCTTCCACCGAGGTTTATCTGGCTATGCGCCCGCAGCTTGAAATGATTATCTCCGGAGTGAAAAGAGTTCTTGAAGAAGCAACTCCCGACCTGGCGGCAGATATTCTGGAAAACGGTATTTATCTTACGGGCGGCGGTGCAAAGCTGAGAAGTATTGACAGAATGTTTACCGATAAACTTAATATAAAAGTCAGAACCTCGGTTGAACCGGTAAATTGTGTTGCAATGGGAATAGGAGAGGCGTTGTCGGATATAGATGTTCTTTCAGGCAACGGTTATGTTTTCAGAAGCCGTTATGACATTGCCGGACTTGATTCCGATGACGATAAACAGTAAAAACTCTAAGGCGGATATTGCAAATATATCCGCCTTAATTTTATTGCTTCAAATGGCACACCTGGCTAAGTTGATAAAAGGGATAAAAAAGGGAAAAAAGATGTTGACAAGAGGGACAGGGGTGTGGTATATTATCAAGGCACTCACGAGAGAGTGCAGCGCACCTTG
>CALAUI010000002.1 GCA_937892115.1 uncultured Clostridia bacterium
GCACGAAGAAGGCGTTTTCGGCACTGAAATCATGCTTCCCGTTACCGTTCGTGCAGAAAATTGAACCATTCACGCAAAAGCAGTCCGCTGAGGCTGCTTTTTTGATATACTTCAAAGCGAGGTGAGAAAGTTGAAAAAATACAATATATTCTCAAATCTTGCGTATGTATGCAAGACAATAAACAAATGGGATAAGACAGCAATTATCATGTTTCTGATTGTAATCGCAATCACACCGGTTTTAAGAATTGCTGAAATGTCATTTGCACCTGCAATTATTTATCTTATCGAAAAGGGATTTGCTATTCCTCAGGTGTTGCTCGGCGTTCTCGGGTTAACTGTCTGTGTAATGCTTTCGGCATTTATTTACGTCAAAGCAAACAAAAAGGTAATGCAGAAAAAATCAAGGTTGTATAAGCATTTTGAAATAATTTTTGCCGAAAAAATAATGGATATCGATTTCGAGCTTATAGAAGGTCCGGCAGCAAGAAACATATATCAAAGAGCAAATAACTCAATTAAAAAATCGGGTCCTGAAAATCTGATATATAACTTTACATATCTTGTTAGTCAGATAGCTTTGATTCTTTCCATAGGAGGAATTATAGCAACTCTTGAACCGTTGATAATTGTTTATCTTATCATAACTCAACTTGCAGCGCTTGGCATTTCTCTGCTGTCCGATAAACTTGTTGATAAAACTAAAGAACCGCAGGCGGTAATTGACAGAAAGCTGAATTACCTTACAAAAAATGCGAGAGATTTCAGTGCGGCTAAAGATATACGTCTTTACAGGTTGAGAGATCAGTTCAAGGCACTGAGCGAGTATTTTATCGGCGAAAAGCAATTTTGGACAAACAAGGTTTATCTTTATTATTTTATTTCCGACCTCGGACTTGTATTCGGCAGCATATTTGTTGAGGGCGGTGCTTACGGATTTCTCGCATATAAGCTTTTGAAAAGCGATATTTCAGGAGCAGAGCTGATTCTGTATTTCAGCGCAATGTTGAGCTTCGGAAATTATCTTAAAGATATCGGCAGTATGATTTCCACTACTTTCGAGGCAAATCTCTGCACAAGCGACTACAGAAACTTTATGGAAATAAAAAACAGTACCGTAAACAGCGGCGGAACAGAACTGCCAAAGGGAAATAAATTTACATTTACCTTTGAAAATGTCAGCTTTAAATATCCCGGAAGTGAAAGAATGATACTTGATAATATCAGCTTCACATGGGAATCAGGCGAAAAACTTGCTCTTGTAGGTCTGAACGGAGCAGGAAAAACCACACTTGTAAAGTTAATATGCGGGCTGTACAAGCCCACATGCGGCGTTATACGACTTAACGGTACGGATATTTCCGAATTTAACCGTGATGAATACTTTACTCTTATTTCCGCCGTATTTCAGGATGCAAGAGTGCTGCCCGAAACAATAGGCGGTAATATATCGCTTAAGGATAAAGAACATACAGATTATGCGCTTCTGAAATCCTGCATTGAAAAAGCGGGGCTTGACAGAAGAATTGAAAAGCTTGAGGATAAAGAAAATACTCTGCTTGTTAAAAGTGTAAATGATAACGCAGTTGAGCTTTCGGGCGGCGAATATCAGAAGCTTCTGTTGGCAAGAGCGCTTTATAAAAATGCACCTGTCATTATTCTTGATGAGCCGACGGCTGCACTTGACCCCATTGCTGAAAACGAAATGTATCTTAAATATGATTCGTTCACATCAGGTAAAACCTCGCTGTATATTTCACACAGACTTTCATCCACAAGGTTCTGCGACAGAATTGTTTTCCTTTCTGACGGAAAATTTGCTGAAATCGGCACTCACGATGAGCTTATGAATCAGGGTGGAAAATATGCGGAGCTTTATGATATTCAAAGCAAATACTATAAAGAGGACGGTGAAAGAAATGAAGCTTAAAGATACAATAACGAAAATAAAATACGATATATCCGTTACAGTAAAGGCGTGCCGACTTGTTGAAAAATTCACACCGCATTTTATTCTTCATTCTTTTCTTTTTTCCTTTTTTGAGGTTACAAGCAATTTTTACGGAATCTTTTTCAGCGGCGAAATGCTTAATGAAATTGTAGGAAACAGGGATATTAAGAAACTGATTTTTCTTGCGGCAATTACTGTCGGAGGTCAATCTTTGCTCGTGCTTCTCAGTAAAATATCATGGCGTAAGCTCAGAGTGGGTCTTGTTGTCTGTGAACAATGGGAAGAAATGTATCTTAACGATAAGAGTTTCTCAATGGATTATAAAAATACGGAAGACCCGTCCGTGCGTTCTCACCGTCAGAGTATAGTCGATAACAGAGATGTGGGCGGAATAAGCTACCTCGGCAGGCTTACAAGCATTTTCAGATCATCATTAAATATTGTTTTTTCTGTGCTGATTCTTTTAACAATGGTTTTCCACAGTTCAAAAATGACGCTTTCCCCATTTCTGTCATTTGTTGATTCGGGTTGGATGATAGCAGTTCTCCTTGTTGTTGCTTCTGTCTGTTCGGTTCTTATCGGAAAAGTTTCTAAAAAGTTCAATGACAATATGTTTTACTACAATCAAAAGCTGCCGGTTATAAACAGACTGATGAAATTCTATTTATCAGATTATCTTGATGACAGCAAAGCACACAAGGATGTTCATATTTTTTCACAGAGCTCGTTGATAATTAACAGCATTACCGAAATGGTGAAGAAATGGACAAAAGAAAATGACAACAGGCTTGATAGCCAATGGAATTTTGAATTAAAAGTTGAGATAGTAAACTATATTATCAAAGCGTTGGTCTATGCTTTCGTTGCGATAAAAGTAATAATCGGTTCAATGGGATTAGGTGATTTTCTCCGCTATTCTCAGACGATAAGCGAACTGATGACCGCTTTTGCTTGGTTTGGAAATTCTGCTACAGGTTTTCATAATAATGTAAAATATATTGAAAAGTTCTTTGAGTATGTTGATATTCCTACTGAAATGCATTACGGCACAATCCCGACCGAAAAGCGCAACGACAACGTTTACGACATTGAATTTCATAATGTCAGCTTCAAATATCCGCACTCGGATGTTTACGCAATAAAAAATCTTTCGTTCAAGTTCAAGGTCGGCGAAAAGGTTGCGGTTGTGGGTATGAACGGCAGCGGCAAAACCACGATGATAAAGCTGCTGTGCAGGCTTTACGACCCCACAG
>CALAUI010000003.1 GCA_937892115.1 uncultured Clostridia bacterium
TCGCCGCCGTCAATTACCTTATACAGTGTATAGGTGTTGGGTGTATATGCGCCCCAGAATTCGGTATTATCATTAATTGTTACGGGGAATTCAACGGGAGTAGTGCAATCCTCATCTGAATACCAGCTGAAGGAATAGCCTTCTACTGCGGGAACTTCGGGAATCTCCTCATTATCTGCTGCAAGCGAATCGCCGGGAGCAATGGAAATTTCCTTTTCAGTTGTTGCTGTTGTGTCGTCGGGCTTATTAACAGCATTGAATGTAACGGTAACATCATCAATGGGAATGGGAAGAAGAACCGCAACAACATCAAGCAATAAGTCTCCGGTATCTTCATCCTCATAGAAGTAGTCACCAAACAAATCAGCTGTTATGGTCTTAAGCTTTGCTGCATTGGGATCGGCAACGAAGCAGTCATACTCTTCAGGATCGCCGCCGGTCTTTGTTCCGTCAACAGCCGAATAATCATTACCTGTACCTAATACGGTATCAGCAATATCAGCAAGTTTGCTGTTATATGTGCTGATAGTTGAAGCATCAAACGAACCGTCATCGGGTGCCCAACCAGCAAAATAGTAACCTTCGGGAATATCCTGAATCATACCGTATGTACCGGGACAAACGGGAGCTTCGCCAAGGAATACGGTTGTATAATCGGGATATGTCTGATCATAATGAACTACTTTTCTTGCACCGGAGCCGGTGGTGTATTCTTCTGCATACTGCCACTGAGTCCATGTTGTTTCATCATTTTCATCAAAATAATTGTAGGCAGGAACACAGTAGTTTACGGTAACTAAACTTGAAAGAGTTACAAAAGATGTAGTCGTTGTTGAAGTTCCATTATAACTGACCGTCGTCTTTTCGGCGATTTCATCAGCTGTCAAACCTTGTTCAAGACCGATTGCTGTGATGTTTTCTGAAACGAGGTTATAGACCTGAAAATCAACAGCTTCTTCTTCGTAGCAAATCCACCAGTCCAAGGGATATTTACCATCAAAATCACTAATTTGAGCACCCTCAGTACCCTCAACAAGTGATCCATACATATATGTACTGCCACCACCGGTAGTATGATTTACGATAGTTTCTGTGGGGATAAACATAGTTGCTACTGCATTCTCTGTAGCTTCTTTTACCTTAAAGTATACTTCATATATTTCTGTTGTACCATCAAACACTTTAGATGTACCACCGGTACAAACGATATTTATAGAACCAAATCCGGGAATTGATGACTGACCAAATGCTGCTTCAAGTATTCCTTCGTTTTCATCATCAAAGAAAATGTATCCGGAAAGATCTATACCGGGACACTCTGTCAGTGGCTTTGTGTCTTTTTCGAGTTCGTATTTTGTACCATCGATTTCAAAAAGATTACTGTTGTAAAGATACACAAGTGAGTGTGAACCCGCAATGAAATCAGTTTGAAGCGTAATAGTTGCTTTAACGCTGTCTCCTGCAGCAACCTTTACGGTCTCAACGTATTCATCGTTCGCTTCATCATATCTGTAAAAACGAATTTTTGATGTCATTGTTCTGTGCGACTCATCATTTAGAGTTGCAAACGCAGACATACTGCTGAGAATCATAAGGGCAGCAAGAAATATTGAAACCATGCGTTTAAAAGTTTTCATTTTTTTCCTCCTTGCTGAAAGTATTTTATTGGCTGCCTCGGTTTCCCGAGGCAGCTATTAAATTAGTTAGCTGATGCAAAACCTGTAAGCTGATCAATTGAACAAGTCTTTCTTACAGCTGCAAGAAGTTTGGAAGCATCCTGAGAAGCAATGTAATTATCAAGGTCAAGGTTTGCGGCTTTTACAAGATACTTTGTGTATGCGCCGTTAGCACTATTTGACCATGAAGATGTTCTTGCTTCTTTAAGAAGTCTTGATGAATCCTGAGAAGCAATGTATCCGTCTCCGTCAAGGTCGCCGAAGATTACTACATAGAATTCTTCAACTACTGTATCAGTCTCGTTATCTGTTACCTTGATTACCAAGCCTGTACCGAGGTTAGCTGTACCTGCAAGCTCTGCGCCTGCCGCACTGTAAACCTTATATGAGCCATTGCCTGTAACCTTAACAAAATCAGCAAGAGCGCTAACTTTAAGCTCAGGTGAAAGTCCATATACAAACCAGGATTCGTAATCTTCGGGTGCTGTATAACTTTCAGCGTTGGGTGTAATAATGTCATTTACACCGTAAGGTGTCTTTGCGCCTTCTGAGAAGGTGTTATATGTTTCAACAACGCCGTCTCTCTCAATCATCGCCGTGCTGTCTGAATTAATGGGAACAAGCTTAACAGCAACTCTGTCATACTTAGCATAAAGACTCATGCTTGCCGTTACTTCGTCGCCGGCTTCCCACTCGTTATCTTCCGAATCAAACCATCCGGCAAATGTAAAGTATTCATACGTGGGAGCTGTCGCAGTTTCAAGCTCACCGCCTGCAAGGATAAGCTTATCCTCAACAAGTACATCGCAGTCGCCTGTTGTGGGAGTAGCATCACCGTATGCATAGAAGCTGACTGTGAATGCGCCCTGGATATAGATTGCATAGACTGTTACGTCATCCGTAACCTTAACCTGTGCAAGTGCTTCCTCTGTATATTCGGTTTCACCGATTACCCATGTTTCTGCGTAATCATAGGTATCAATATCGGGAAGTGCGGGAATTTCAATAAAGCTGTCGTATTCTGCGGGAACAACTTCAATTGTATCCTCACCCTTAACGTCGCCGTTGCTGATGAGTCTGTACTTGAAGGTTACCTGCTTCATAACGGGCTGCCACTGAGCTGTGAAGACAACGCTTTCTTCACCCATTGTACCGGGCTCCGTATCGTAGCCGGCAAATATATAACCGGTTCTGACAGGAGTTTCGGGAGCAACGATTGTCTCACCTGTGTGGTAATCGTTGATAATATCGTCTGTCGAATTATCAGCCCACTTTGCGGTGTCTGCGCCGAGCTTGAATGTAGCAGAGTAGGTTATTTCGTTGTCGGATACGGTTGTGTTCTTTGCATAAACGTTAACGTTTCTTGCATTGATATCAACTACGTAATTTGCGCCTGCAGTAAGTGTATATTCACCGTCTGCGGTTTCCCAGGTAAGTACCTTGATTACATTGTTATCGTATTCAAGAACTTTGGTTGTTGCACCGAAAGCGGTAACAACCTGCTCATAGAATTCATCGTCAACGTAGTAGTTGATGGTAACCGTTCTGCCGGTATAAACTGCGGTGTATGTTGCATCACCGGTTACGGTGCTTGTAGCAGTGATTTCGTTGCCGTTTTCGTCTGCCCAGTACAGGAAGTAGTAACCTGTCCTGGAGGGTTCTTCGCCGCCGTAAACGGGTGTTGAACCGTACTCAAATTCATCTCTCCAAAGTTCGGTTTCACCGTCTGCGTCTACGAACTTGATTGTGTATTTGTTTGCAATCCACTTAGCATAAACTGTGATTGCATTGTCTGTTGCGTTCTCTGCGACCTGTGACCAGTCTGTAAGAGCCGTCGTGCATTCTTCATCAAGATACCAGCCATCAAAATCGTAGCCGTCTCTCTCTGCTGCGGGCTCTTCAAAATCAGCTGAATCGTATGCAACATAAACTGTTTCAGCTTCGCCGCCGCCATTCATATCATAGGTGATGGCGTATTCAATTGCTTCCCATGAAGCTGTGAATTCAACGCTTTCTTCACCCATTGTACCGGGCTCCGTATCATAGCCGGCGAATGTGTAACCGGTTCTGACGGGGGCTTCGGGAGCAACGATTGTCTCGCCTGTGTGGTAATTACCGATAATGTCACCTGTGGATTCATCAGCCCACGTTGCGGTATCTGCACCAAGCTTAAAGGTAGCGGTGAGCTCGCCGCCTTCTTCAATCTGTGCAGCTGAAGCGATAAGAACAATGCTGCCGGGCTTACCGGTAGAATCAACCGATACAACTGAGGTGTTGATTGGGATTACCGCCTTGGGTGCGAAGGAAGCGTTATCGGGAGTAACCCATGCTGCTACTTCGCCGCCGTCAACAGAATAATCTCTGATTGCGTAGGTTGTATCGAAGGGAACGGTATCAACTATTACACGTGCGGCATTGGCGCCCGTCTTTGCGGTATTGACTGCTGCTGCGTTGGCTGCCTGAGCATCAACGAAGTAGTAAATCTTGACGTCACGTGCATTCCATACTGCCGTATAAGTTACGTCGTCCTCGGGGAAGGTTTCGGGGAAGCTCTGTACGATTTCTCCGCCGTTAACCTGCCAGCCCATAAGAGCGTAACCGGGTCTTGCTACGCCTGATGCGGCATAGGTGTATTCGGGAATATCATAAGTGGGAACGAAGCTCGTATCCCAGGGCTGACCGCCTACGATAACAGCTACTTCGGGATCATCTTCATGATAAACCTTTGCTGCCGTTGTATTGTCTGCCCATGTACCGCCATTGGCATCGATTGTAACTGTAATAAGCTTCTTCCACTGTGCGGTATAGGTGTATTCCGTTGTTTCTTCGGTTGCTGCGGGGTAGTTTGCGGGAAGAGCGCAGTTTACAACGCCTTCGCCTGTCCAACCCATAAACTTATATCCCTCTTTGGTGGGATTTACGGGCTTATTTGTCCATTCAACGCCGCCTTCAACCTCTTCGGTCTTGACTGCTGTTGAATCGTCTGTCCACTTACCGCTGTTGGGATCAAGTGTAATGTTTACATTCGGTCTCCAGTCTGCAAAATATTTCTCTTCCTTTGCCGTAGGCATTGTGAAGGTCACTGCATCAGCAGCAATTCTGCCGCCTTCGGAACCGTTCCAGCCCTTGAAGGTATAACCCTCTCTTGATACTGAAGGAACGCTGTATGTCTGACCGACGATACCGGAAACCGGCGTAGCTGCGATATCATCGTGATTGGGATCAAATGTAACCTTATTCTTTACAGTTACTGTGTTATTTGTAAACTCGGGAGTTTCAGTTAAGTAGTAAGCATCTACTACTTCGTATTTATTATCTGTGGATTCGCCGTAAGGAACGTTGATATAACCGCCCATATTTGCTTCTGTAGCAAGGTCTGCGGCCTTGGCGTAAACGGAACCGATGCCGTCGCCTGTACCTGCAGTTTCCTTTACCTTCAGATTAATCTCAAAGAGATAGCTTGAAGCATCATAGCAAAATGTCGGGGTTCTGTCATTCGTCTTTATGATTGCAACGATCGTGCCCTCTTCGTCTGATTCCATCTGGCAGTCAAACTTGAGGTCAACCGAAAGACCGTTGCCGTTTGCGGCGCTGTTTGAAGCGTTTACGGTTGCACTGCCCGTCTTAATGGTCTTACCGTTAATGATGGCTGATGAATAACCGTTTGCCTCAAAGAAGTCGCGGTCATAGTAAAGAATAAGCTGAGTACCGGTCGAATAGAAGTTCGTACCCATAAATATTCTTGCTTTAACACTTTGACCGGGAGTAACTGTGCCTTCATTTGCAATTTCAGTTCCGTCTGCAGTATAGAACTTTGTTGCCAGAGTAACCGCGGCGGGCTCATTGTCAATGGTGTTTACAATCAATTCGTCGTCATCGTCGAAATCGACCGCAGAGCCAAGGACAGCTGTTGAACTGAATGCCATCAGAAGTGCAAGTAATATTGCAACGACTTTTTTAGTATTAGTCATCTGCATCTTTCCCTCCTGTATAAATTTTGCTGTGGTAATCCGGGGAGCGGGGTTCCCGCCCCCGGAGATGATTCACTGTGTTTACTTATGCCTTGTATATAGTGATATATTTCTTGTCTTCGCCGTTAAAGTCATATTCTTTAATACCATATACGAAGAGTTCTATATCAGCTGCATCGTCATTGTTGAAGATACCGTCGCCGTTAACGTCTGCTGCAAGAGTGAAGCAGATGCAAAGCTCTTCTGCGTCTTCAACAGTTTCCTTTACGTACCAATCTCTTGCGGATTCTTCGAGTGCAAGCATCTCTTCAACGATTTCAAGGTCGTTGGATCTGCTGATTGCGTCGCCCGTAACGTCACCGCAAACGATCATGTAGTAAGTTTCAACAACGTAACCTTCTTCATTGGCCGCCTTTGAAAGGTCAACGATTTCAACCTTGGTACCCGTGCCGCAATACTTACCCTTGAGAGGAGTAACTATAATGTCACTGTAACCTGTGGGCTGGAACATTGCCTTGATCTGGGCCTTTGTCTTCTGGTTACCTGCATTGTAAATATAACCGTCTACAGGAGGAACGTCGTTCTCAACGATTTCGGCGTTTTCATCAACAATCTCACCGATTGTGACTTCAATCTTCTGATAGCTGGGATACACGTAGTAAGCACCGCTCTGTGATGCTGCGGGCATCGTGGAGTCATTTGTAATTACTACACCCAGACTGTCAACCCAACCGATAAAGTCATAGTAAGCGATATCGGGCTGGCCTGCGGGAATGGTCATATTGCTGTTGTAATCGACGTAATCTATTGAGAATGCGTCTTTGTCATTGTAAGTGATATCTGCAGCATACTCTGTTTCGTATGTTACATAATCATCGGGCTGTAAGTAAACAACCGTGTATTCGTGCTCTTTCCACTTTGCATAGAGGGTGATGCTCTCTGCGGGCATGGTAGTGAATACGTATCTGGAGCCGGAAAGGTCCTCGTTTTCATACCAGCCGTCAAAGTCATAACCTGCCTTTTCAGGTGCTGTGGGAGCTGTTACGTTGGTATTGTATTCCTGAGTGATTGAGGTAACCGCATTACCGCCGTTGGAGTTGAAGGAAATTGTGTTTTCCTTGATTATCCACTTAGCATAGAGGGTGATGTGGTCATTGTTTGCGGCCTGAGCAGGTAACGTGTAGCTTGCTGTGCCTACACTGTCGCCCGTGCAGCCGGCGTTATCAAACCAACCGCCGAATTCGTAACCGGCCTTTGTGAAGTCGGTACCTGCAGCGGGAAGAGTGATTGTTTCGTTGAACTGAGCAGTCTTGCTTGCTGCCTGAGGAGCACCGCCGTTCATGTTGAAGTCAACGGTATAGGTGTGGATATCCCACTTTGCATAGAGCGTGAAATTCTCTGCGGGCATGGTTGTGAATACATACTTGGAGCCGGAAAGGTTCTCGTTTTCATACCAGCCGCCGAAGTCATAACCTGCCTTGGTGGGTGCTGTGGGAGCTGTTACCGATGCACCGTAGTTCTTGGTGATGTCGGAAACTGTCGAGCCGCCGTTCTCCTCGAAGGAGATTGTGTAGGAGTTTACATTCCACTTAGCATAAAGGTCAATGTTTTCTGCGGGCATGGTCGTGAATTCATAAGCCGAGCCGCCGAATTCGGGATCCTTATACCAACCGCCGAAGGTATAACCTGTCTTGGTGGGAGCTTCGGGTGCTGTGATTGCAGTACCGTAATCCTCGGTAATATCAGATACCGCGGAACCGCCGTTTACGTAGAAGGAAATCGTGTACTCTTTGATATCCCATCTTGCATAGAGCTTAAGCTCTGTGCCTGCTACGCCGAGGTCTTCAAATACCTTGACATCCGTGTACTGAACGCCGCCCTCTGCTGCATCGGTATCAAACCAGCCGAGGAAATCGTAGCCCTCTCTTGAAACGGTGGGCATTGTGATAGTTGAACCGAAGGTTGCCGGGATATTTGCGATATCGTTTACGGCACCCGTGTAGTTCTTATCAAAGGATACGGTGTAGGTTTCAATAGTCCACTTGCCGTATACGTCAAGGTCATTCTCGGGCATTGTAGTGAATACATAAGCCGAGCCGGAGTATGTTTCATCAAGATACCAGCCGCCGAAGGTGTAACCGGTCTTGGTGGGTGTGGGAACGTCGTCAATCACGTCACCGAAGTTGTGGTATACGGGAGCGATTGTTGAGTCGCCGGTATTGTGGAAGATAATCTTGTTATTGAGAACTGTCCAGTGAGCATAGAGCTGAAGCTCTGCACCGTAGTCGCCGAGATCGGTGAATACCGTGCTGCTCGTGTACTGTGTTCCGCCTTCTGCAGCCGTGAACCAACCGTCAAACTGGTAGCCCTCTCTTGCGGGAGTAGGCATTGTGATGGTGTTGTTGTAGGTTGCGGAGATATTCGCGATATCATTTGTACAGCCGGGATAGTTCTTATCAAACTTGACTGTATACTGTTCAATTGTGAATGCTGCCGTGATTACAACATTGTTGTTGGGCATCTTGCCGTCAGCGGGCATGTTGTTCCAACCGTCGAATCTGTAACCGACCTTTGAAGCTGCATCAACGGGTGCGATTGTTGCGCCGTATTTATACTCGGCAACAGGAGCAACTGCACCGTCTACATCCTGGATAAGAGTCCAGACATTAAGCTTATACTTAACTGCAAATCTGAGTTCACTTGATGAGGGAACTACTGCCTCAAGAAGACTGTCTTCTGTTGAAAGAGTGTAACCGGTTCTGTCATTTCTCGATTTGTCTTCAGCACTTACTTGAACACTCGTTCCTACAGTGCCCGTGTAGGTAAGAGTGAGGGTATCATCTTTCACATAATTTCCGGTTGTAACGTCTTCGTAGTAGTAGTCAACGTAGTAGCTTACGTCGTTTACTTCCCATACTGCATAGAACTTAACTGCAGCATCGCCTGCTGTTGTAAGCTTGCCGTAGTTTGTAATTACGTCAGCGGTCGTTGCAGTTGACGTTGCTGCCCAACCCATGAATCTGTAACCGGATCTGGTGGGATTTGTTGCGGGAGCAACGATAGAAGCGTTAAAGGTGTTGTCAACATCTGTATAGGCGTCTGTTCCGTCGTTGTTATAGAAACGTACCTTGTAGGTGTTGGGAACATAGTAACCGTAAAGTGTCTTTGCCTCTGCACCCATTGTGAAGGAGGTAACCTTTGTGGTCTTATTTGCATAAGTGCCTTCATTGTACCAACCGTCGAAGGTGTAGCCGGTAACTGCTGATGCATCGCCGTTTACAGTTACTGTTGAGCCGTATTCCTTACTCTGGGCTGAGCCGTACTGAGTTTCGGAATTGGCAATGTCTGTATAAGATGTTTTATATATTACATTATATGATTTGGGTGTGTACTTGGGTACGAAGTAAATATCGTACGTGGAAGCACCGGTAGTTGCGTCAACCGTTCTCTTGATGTTGGTCGTGGGATTAGCGGACGCATTGTAGTTTGTAACCAGTGTATCGTTTATCGCCTGATGTGTAGTAGGATCTGCAACAACCCAGCCGGAGAAGGTATAGCCCGGATTGTCTGCTTCCATAACTGCGGTTGTGGGACCGTTCGTCTTGACAGCGTAGTTTGAGTTGAATCTCATAGCGCTCAGTGTCTTGGCTTCGGTACCGTCCTTATAGAGCCAGTGAGTATTTACATTGGCACCTACCCATGTTGCGGTATGGGTAACAACCTGATAAGTACCTGCCTTTGCACCGTTGCTGAAGCCGTTAGCATAAGCGGCTGCGGTTTGCTTGGTATAACCGAAGGGCTCAACTACGCCTGCGGTAGCAGCAAGGAAATCATAAGTCGTACCGTACTTACCGGTAATGGTCCACGTGTACTGACCGTTTTCAAGGGTTGCTGTATAAGGACCGTTATATTCAACGGGAGTTGCCGCGCCGTTGATTTGTACGGAGCCGGCCTTGAAGGTTACGGTTACGGGTGCGCCTTCCATTTTAATATCGTTGGTAGCAGCCGTCTGACCGATTATCAGGGTTAAGGGAAGATCAGGGGCAGAGGTCTTGACGTTATAGTTTGTTCTGAGCGTCGATGTGAATGACGAGTTGGCGTCAATAAATGCGTCAAGATCGGATGCCTTGAGATAATAGGTATATTCAGGCCACGTTGATACTGCAGGAACGTCAGCGTCTGCCGCGATAATAATCGTATAGCCGTAGCTTACGTCAACGGGTACGTCAAGAGCCATAAGGTCTGCATGAGAAATCGTGAGGGTCTGGTTTGACGTAGTGGTTGAGAAATAATTCTTCACGATTTCGCCCGTCTCTGCATCGGTCGTTTCGTAGTAGGGTCTGATCTTGAGATCTTTCTCTGCAGCAACATACCAGGGATAGAATTCGGCATCGCCTGTTACCTGATAGGTATCCCAGTTAACGATGTTTGCTTCAGCAGCAGCCATTCCCTTGGGAATGAATCCCTTGAATTTATACTGGCCCTGATTGTATCTGGGCTGGCTGGCTGTGAATGTAATACCGCCTACCTGATCAAATACAACTGCCTTTGTAAATTCAACTGTATCGCAGGTATCATCCTTGTAGAATGTAAGGGTGTGGGCATCAGCTTCCCAGTTGACCGTATAGGTGTTGCCGTTCTGATCGGCATTAGCGAAGCTGTAGCTGTCCCATGTAGCGGCGGAGCCGGAGCCTGCCGTCTTATTCCAGCCGTTGATGTGGTAGCCGGTACGTGTGGGCTCGGGGAATCCGATTACGTTAGTACCGCTGCCTGTTTCATTGTATGTTGCATAGTCGGTTGTGAATGTGCTGAGGATTTCAGTACCTTCGGGACCGACGAAAGTCTTGGCTGCCGTTCTTCCGTCAGCGAACTGACCGAGAGCGTTGTTGCTTGCATCCTTGGGAAGAGCAAGAGTAATGGATGTGGTGGGTCTGGGATCGGGCTGAGTCTTGACCGTACTTACGGGCTCCTTATCAAACTTGACCTCATCGGTCTTAACGTATGAAAGTGAAAGCTCGCCTGCTGAGTAAGCAATGTAAGTATCGCCCATGATGTTGTCACCGGATCTTACCAGCTCATCGGGCATCCAGACAGATGCTGTCTGCTTTGTCGTATTGCTCTTAATCTTAAGAACAAGCTCAATAATATAAGTAGGATCAGAGAAGGAAACGGTCTTATATCCGTTTGTCATCTGTGTTACATCGGGGTCAATCGTGACCTGAATGTAAGCAGGATTGGTAATCTGTGCTCCCGTGCCGGGATCGACTACCTTGCCGCCTGTCTTATCCATCATGCCGTCGTATGCAGCATAAGCGGTCGCTCCGTTGATTTCGGTAACATCAGCATAGATTGCGGAAATGTAACCGTTATTATCGTTGACGGAAGCGGTAACGCCGGAAACTGCCTGGAAGAAATCTGCATCGTAAGCAAAGATGAACGAGGATGAGCCGGCGTAGAAGTTACCTGCTACGCTGAGTCTTACCTTAACAACGTCACCCTTCTGAGCGGTGGGATTTTCAACGTTGGCTTCATCGTGCTGAATATCAACGATTTCGTCCTGACCGGCAAGAGTTACATAGGAAGTAAGCTCTGCAAATGCAGTCTTATCGGCTCTTTCCCAGTTGGCTGTAAGCTCCATATCAACTACGTCGTACTTTTCACCGAGTGAAAGTCCCTGATACTGCCAACCCTTGAATTCATAGCCGTATCTTCTGGGAGCTGAGGGGAACAGACTCGTGTCGATAGGTGTATCTGCCTGAGCACCGTACTGATAGTAGAAATCGGTACCGGGAATGTTGGTGGAGTTGATTGCAGCTGTTTCACTTGAAGGAATGTTCAGTTTGAACGTTACAAGGATGGGAGCTGCCTTCCATGTTGCATAGCATACGAAACCGGTGGTGTTGTTCTGTCCGTGAACGCCGTTCATAACGGGGCTTACGCCTGTTTCACTGGTGCCGTCCGTAACTGTCCAGCCCTGAACCGGTGTCTTGTTGGCAAGATCAAGTACCCAACCCGTGAAGATATAACCTTCTCTTACGGGAGTGGGATAACCGATTGATGCAGGAAGTGACGCACCTGCGAAATTCAGCTCGTTATTGTTAACGGTGAATGCGCCGACCTGTGTGCCGTCTGCTATCGTACCGCCCTGAGGATCAAAGATGATCTTGTTGGAACGGTCAACGTATTTTGCATATACGGTAACGTATCCGTAGCCGTCACCGCCGTCTGTGATCGTGTATGCCTGTGAGCCGCTGTAAGAAGCGGTAACGGGCCATGTGACGGGCGTTGAATAAGTGCTGTCTGTATAGTAATTTACGAAGCTCCAGCCCGCCTGTGAGGGAGGTGCAGAAGGTTCATTGAAGGTTACGTTGCCCATCTGGTATGTCTGAGCCGCCATTGAAGGAGTAATGGCTCCGGCAATGTCTGTTACGGTTGAGCCGTAAGAAGTAACGACTCTGAGCTTAACCGGATTTGCATTCCACTTAATGTAAACGTGCTTTTCGGTATTGGGCATATTCCAGGTTGAAGCTCCGCCCGAAACGTTGATACCGTCTATGGGCGAACCCGAATATGCAGCGCTTTCGTACATACCTGCGTATGTGGTATGAGCGGGAACGTTTGCCGCATACGTTGTTGTAACCTGATTCTTGATAGTTGCAAAGTTGGGGGTTGAACTTGACGAGTCAAGGTTCAGTCCGTTTGTAACTGCCGTGGTGTATATGTATTCCTGAGGATTATCACCGGTGCTGTAAATGCCGGTGTGAACCTTGAGGTTGATGTTTGCGGGCTCATAGTAGAAGGTTACGCAGTTGCCGAGACTGGTATTGTTTTCATCCATGATGGATGCACCCGTTGAGGTGAAGGAAACAGTACCTGTAACGGTGGATACGCCGGAAACCTTATAGCCCTTGAGTGTGCAGTTACCGCCGTTATCAACAAGGGCCTTAACCGTGAAGGAAGCACCGCTCTTGATAGTGTCATTGCCTGATGTTGAACCGTTGCCTGTCCATACGCCGGTCTTGTAGAAGGTCTGAGCGGGAACAAGCTCTGTGGTTGTATTTTTAAGGCAATGCTTGACCTGGAA
The DNA here is from genome assembly GCA_937892115.1 of uncultured Clostridia bacterium. Taxonomy (GTDB): domain Bacteria; phylum Bacillota; class Clostridia; order Oscillospirales; family Acutalibacteraceae; genus CAG-177. The sequence goes on from CALAUI010000003.1 coordinate 12,732, forward strand.
GGTGCCGCTTTCAACGTAACCGCCGAGGTTATTGTAAGCGGTAAGAAGAGCTGTTGTTGCATTGGTGATCTGAGTTTGTGTAACGTCAAATCTTGCAATCAGCATTCTTGCATTATTGAGTGCGGTTTCAAAGTTTGACCAGCCGCTTGTGTACATCCAGCTCTGGGGGAACTTGCCCTTAATGAAATTGGATGTAACGCCGCCTACGGTTATAGTTCCGCCGCTGCCTTCGGTAATGGCATTGAGAACGGTACGAAGCTGAGCTGTATCGTAAGTATTGAACTTAACGCTCATCCACGCCGTGAACTTAGCTCTTCTGTCGCTCTCAAGTTTATTTTTGGCACGGTCATTCATATTGTTCTGTACCGTGTAGTAGAGCTCCCAGACTGTACCGTCCGTAAGGGCACCCGAGCCGCCGAAGGGAACCATGATGAAGTTGGGGTTTTGGGAAACGTCATAGTCCTGAACGAAACCGCCGGTACCGTCGGCTGCACGGTCATTAAGATATTCGCCGGGGTTATAGGTACCGTTAACGAGGTCAACCTTGCCCGTAACGTTACAGGTCCAGGTACCTGCCGTAGTGCTGCCGGCAGAGGTAACCGAATTCTGGCTGAGGCAGGCGTCCTGATTGCCCTGATTACGAGCGTAAACGCCGACACTCTGAAGTCCGAAGGACCAGAACTTGCTGTATTCACCGGGCTTGAAGCAGAGTCTCATATTAAGACCGTTGGTAAGGGTCTTGCCGTTGAAGGTAAGATTGCCGGTACCGAGATGGTCGTAGCTCTTGTCAATGTAGACGGAGGTCTGTACTCTGTCGCCGTCAAGTCCGTGGCTGAACGAGCCGCAGTCCTTTTCGCCGTTTGTTGAAGTGAAATCCCAGTTTCTGGCGATCATTCCGCCCGCGTCACTTTTAACAGCGTAAGTACCGTTACCGGTATCGTCCTTACCGCAGCCGGAAAGTGCTTCGCCGTCGTTTGCAGCCGTGTTGTTATTCAGATAGCACTTGCTGCCCTTGTTGGGAGTTGCACTGTAAAAGCCGGGAACAGACTGACCGCAGTAAAGCTGTGAAAGAACACAGGTACGGCCATTGATCGAGCCGATAAGGGGTTTACAGTAAATGTAGGTGAGAAGACCGTTGGGTCTTACTACATACTTCGCATAGGAGTATGCGTGAGTGGAGTATTCCTTGCCTGAATAGGAAAAGGTAATGTTCCAGATGATATTTCCTTCACCGTTTGTCGTCTTACCGATGAGCTGGCTTCCGTCCCAGGTGACTACAACACCGCCCTCTGAGGAGCTGTATGACTTGGAAGCTGACAAAGAGCCGAGTCCCGTAATGCCATTTACTGAAATTGAAATATTGCCGATTGTGGCGGGATCGGTAATGCCGTGGATTACCATCTTCAGCGTGTAATCGGTAGGAGCTTCACAGCCGTGCGCGAAGTTAACGAATGACTGGGTAACCTCCGCCACGCCTGATTTGTTTGCCCTGACGATAGTATTACCGTTAAGGCAATGGTTGGTTGCATCGGCTATTCTGATAATTTCAGAGAAGCCATAGGTATCAGCCCAAATTTGAGTGGGGTTCGTAACGCTTGACGTCGTGTTATAGACGTAGTCCGTCCCTTCAACGTATCCGTCAAGATACGCAAAGGAAAGCGGAGAAGCGGAAAGAACCATAACCGCAGCGAGCAGAACGCTGACGATCTTCTTTACTTTGCTCAAAGAAATCCCTCCTATATAAAGAATTTGAACATGTAAATAGATGGGCACTATTACACGCTTTAATTATATCATATAAAAGAGTTTCGTCAATAAAATATTAAATATTTATATTAAAATATTGCACAAAAATAGTTAAATATTTTTTATTTGTAAGAAATAAACAAAATAGCAGGTTTTGGTTTGTTTATTTTTACTCCCCTATTTTGCGGGTGTAAAGTAAAAAACTTTTCAAAATTTACGGATATTTTTTAATATTCAGCCGGAAAAACTGCAAAAAATCAAGAATTTTACGTATTTTGAGTGTTCGGAATCTGCCGGATACTATATGTTGAATGCTCTTGTGGAAAGTCGGAAATTCCGACTGATTTTTGCATATTTTTCGAATTTCAGCGGTCATCGGGAGCATCGGAAGTGGGCGGACAAAACGCCGATAGCACAAGGATTTTTACCCACATAAGACGCCCGGATTTCATCTCCGCGAATAATGTATATTATGCATTTTTGCGGCTTGATGTTTTTTGGCGTGTGTAAATCGCAATCGGCGTATCTGTTGATATTTAAGGGCTTGCAGATACTTTGCGCATTGAATGCAGGCAATTCAATTCCTGTATAATATACATTTTTGCCATATTATCGGCAATTCTTTATTTCTTACCGTTCCGCCGTCTGATTTAATAAAAACATGCCTCTTTCCCCGTCTGTTTTCCGCATTTTTGCTGTTTCTTCATTAACCGGTGCGAGTATTATCCGCTAAAAAGGCACCTGCTCATTTTGAGCAAGCGCCTTATTTCCGTTGTCGGAGAGCTTCCGCGACCGTTCGTTTTTATAAAAAGGAAAGCCCCGGAGGTTTCCCTCCGGGGCAGGAATTATGCTGTTTTTACGCTATAAGGACCGTCTGATTACGCGGTAATTTCAATGTTTTCAGATACGGTTTTGCCCCATTCAAGACCTCTGCACTCTACGTTGAAGTCAAGGTCGCCGATAGCATTTGCTGCCTGAGTGGGAACCTTATAGGAAATTGTCCATGTGATAAGGCCGTTTGACTTTACAAAGTCAGTAACGTTGGTGGATGTCTCCTGATATGTTGCTGTCTTTGTCTTGCTTGCACCGTCAAGAGTATATGCGAAGCCGATACGAACCTTTGAAACGTCGTCGGTGGTAACGATTATGAATGTTACCTTATCGCCAACCTTAGCGCTGTCTTTATCAGCGGAAACGCTTATAAGTTCAAACTTCTCATGCTCTGCTGTTGCGGGAGCAAGTGCCTGTGCTGTACGGGCTACGGTTACGGGAGTAGCATAATCAACGCCCTTGTCAAATACGCTTGAGCCGTTAACCTTGTAGCTGATTGTCCATGTCTGGCTAATTCTTGCATCGCTTACGGTGTATGTAAACTTCATGGGAATAACCCATGTTCTTACGCTGCCTTCGTCACTTACTGTTACGCCGCTTGCAGCATCCATGTAGTTGGAAGCTTTGTAGTATGTAGTAGAAGTCTTGGTTTCGCCTGCTTCTGAAGTATATGTACCTACAAACTCAAGCCATGTAACGTCTGTGCTTGTTGTAACAGTCCATGTTGCCTCGCTGCCGCGAAGGATGGAAGTCTCGCTGAGAGCTGCTGAAATGAATTCTTCTGCAACTACTTCTTCGGACTTGGTATCGTAAGCAACTGACATGATGAATGCTGTATCGTCATCATCCTGGAATTCATCTCCGTCGCCAACCTTACCGTTTACATAAATCTTATATGCATCGCCTTCAGCAAGTGAAAGGTTGAGATTCCATGTTTCTGCTCCGCCTTCACCGCCGATATTGGTGATTGAGTAACCTTCTTCATTGTCAAGGATAATGCTTGCCTTTGTGAAGGTATTTGTGATGTTCTGGCCTGATTCGGATGTGTACTTAATGATGATTGCGTTTGCGGAAACGCCTTCCTTAAGAACGATCTGATAATCAGCGGGTCCTCTCTGATAGTAACCCTCGGATACGCGTGCTGCTGTATCAACGTGGCAAGCTGTTGTATCCTGATCCCACTTAGCATAGAAGGAGAGACCTTCAGCATCCATGGTGATTTCTGCGCCTGCTGCGTATACTGTACCGTCAGCTGCTACCCAGCCGCCGAACTTCTCAAGTGCTGTATCTTCAAGAGCTGCGGGTGCATTGAAGGTTGTGCCGAACGTTACACCGGAAACAGTATCTGCTACGTCTGTTGAGCCCTTCTTCTGATAGAAGATTGCATCGTAGGCATTTACTGTGAAATCAGCTGTTACGTCTACTGCGTCAACGCCCATGCTGTCGGGGATACCTATCCAACCGGTGAATGTGTAACCAACCTTTGTGGGATCAGCGGGCTTGTAGGAAGCTTCGATGTCTGCCTTTGCCGTGCCGTAAGGTACGTCATAGGACTTAACGGTTGCACCGTCAACCTTGTAGTTGAGCTTGTAGCTGTTTACATCGTATACAGCTTCAAATGAAAGGTCAGCATCGGGACCGAATGTTGCGGGAACTGAAGGAGTCCATCTCTTGAATGAGTAACCGGTCTTATCAGTTGCTGTGGGAGCAGTAATTGTCTGGCCGATTGTACCGCTTACGGTCTGTGTTGTACCGTTTGAAACGAATGAGTAGGTGTATGTGATTGCGGTAAGAGTACCGTAAGCATATACGTCCTCGTCGGGCATTGTCTGAGTCCAGTCAAATTCTGTCTGGCAATCAGTGTCTGCAAACCAACCTGCGAATGTGTAACCTGTTTCAGCAGCGGGAGCAAGTTCAACAAGAGTTGAGCCGTATGCTACGTCTGTTGCCGTGCCTTCTACGCCGTTAACTACGGGAATCAGCTTCCATACGTTAACCTTGTAGTTGATGGTTACGAAGAGATCCTGCAGAGCAGTTGCGGGCTTGCCGATTGAAGCGCCGCCGGCTGATCTGGACCAGGTGTAGTTATTGAATGAGTAACCGGTCTTGCCTGCAGCTTCGGGATTGGGAATTGCTTCACCGTGCTTAAGGGTAATTGTGTTGGGCTCTTCGCCTGTGTAACCCTCATCGGTAATGGTAAGAGTATAACGCTTAAGGTTGAATACTGCAACGATTTCGGTTGTACCGTCACCATTAATAACAGCGGTAGGTACTGAATCTTCTGCGGTTGCATCATAGTCGTAACCTGCAATGTTGAGGTCAGTATCTGAGAATGCTGCAATGTCGCCTGTGAATCCTGTACGGGTCTTGCTTTCGCTTATGTAAGTACCGTCAAGCTGCTCGGTCTTGAAGGTAGCGATATAGTTAACCTGACCTGCCTGACCTATTGCAGTGAATGTCATATCCTGTGCCTGCTGCTTGCCGTTGCCGAGACCTGACCACCTAATATCCTCAATACCTGCGTGTACGGGTACGTCGAAGGTGGGGATATCGTCACCGAATGCAACTCCTGCGGTATGAAGAACGGTTTCACCGTCAATGTCATACCACGTATCGTTATAAACGTGAGCGGTTTCTGTTGCGGTAATAACTACGTCTGTTGCGCCGAATACAGCGGGGATTTCATTATCCCATGCAGAGTAATCGTAACCTGTTACCTTAGCGGAATCGGGAATTACGTAGCTGACTGCGTTTGTATCAGTACCAACATCGCCGGAAACGGTGTTGATTACATCATAATTACCGTTTGCACGCTTAATTCTGAAGGTTACTTTGTGTGTTTCAGCACCGTAATTAGCGGTAATAACGATTTCAGTATCTTCGGGAAGTGCGGGAACAGCCCAGGGAGCTGTGATTGTATCGTCACCGTATTTCCATGTAAGGCCATAACCTGCGATTGCTGCATCCTCGTCGGGGAATACTTCTATGCTATCGCCGTATGTTACTGAATCCTGCTCTTCGTTTTCGCCTTCAAGACCGTATACGAATGTAACGTTATAGGTAAGAGCGTTGAAGATTGCATTGATTTCTGCGTTGCCTGTTACTGTTTCGTACTCAGCATCCCAGCCCTCGAATGAGTAACCTGCTACGGTAGGATCGGTGGGAACGGGGAACTCGTTACCGTAATGCTGATTTGTATATGTCTTATAGGTTTCGCCGTTTACCTTATAGGTAATAGTGTAGTCGATCCAGGATGTAGTACCGTTAATAGTCATATTATCGGTAACTGTAGCTGCGTGGCTCTCCCAACCGTCGAACTGCTTACCTGTGGGAATATCAGTATCGGGAACAACGGGATCGGTAATTGCAGCACCGTAAACGTAACTTACGGGTTCGCCGTAGTTTACGCCGTCAAGCTTATACTGTACTGTGTAGGTATTTGTGTCGTAGGTAGCTGTATAAGTAACGTTACCTGCGGGAACACTTGCAGATGCGCCGGCTGCGATGAAGGAGCTGTCGTCACCTGTCCAACCTGCGAAGGTCTTGCCTGCTTCTACGGGAGCAGCGGGGATATCAAGTGCGTTGCCGTAAGTCTGAGTACCTGTTTTAACTACTTCGCCGTTAAGCTTCTTGAATGTGATTGTGTAAGCGTTTGCGGTAAACTGTGCTGTGAATACAAGGTCCTTATTGGGCATTACGCCGTTGTAGGAAGCCAGAGTGTTGCCGTCTGCATCTTCCCAACCGTTGAAGGTGTAACCTGTCTTAGCGGGTGCAGCACCGACGTAATCAGGGATAGCAGCAGCATAATCTGCTGTCTGAGCTGCCTGAAGAACTGTACCGTCATCGTCTACGTATGTAACTGTATGAGGAATTGCATTCCACTTAGCATAAAGGGTAAGTGCCGAAGTGGGCATTGTTGAGAATGTGTATGCTGAACCGCCGAAGTTGGGATCAACGTACCAGCCGCCGAAGGTATAACCTTCCTTGGTGGGATCAGTAGGAGCACTGATTGTTGAGCCGGCTGCTGCGGTAATGGGAGATACTGCTGAACCGCCGTTTGAGTTGAAGTTAATAGCGATCTGATCGCCAACCCATGAAAGTGTGAAGGTGGTATCAGCTGCGGGCATTGTGGTGCTTGAAGGAGTCCATACGGGAGTATAGCCCTGTCTTGTACCTGTTGCGGGGAAGGTGATTGTTTCGCCTTCCGCATACTGAGCTGTTGTAGTGGAAATACCGTCACCCGTGAAGGTTGCGGTATAAAGCTTGAGCCATTCAGCTGTGAAGCTTGCATTTGCGGTTACGTTGTAATTTGCACCTGCATTAAGAACGTCGTTGCCGACCTTCCAGCCGATGAATCTGTAGCCCGACTTTGTCTGAGCTGCGGGAAGAGTAACAGCACCGAGAACGCCTGTCATAGCGAGTGAGGTGTATTCGGTCTGACCGTCAAAGAATTTAACGTCAAAGCCCGTGGGCTGTACGTCGTTCCAGATTGCCGTGAATTCTTCATTCTGAGTAAGGGTGATTGTAGCACCTGCAGCGTAGGTGGCAACACCGTTTGTCCAGCCGCCGAATTCCTTGCCTGCGGGAGCAGTGGGAGCTGCGGGAGCTGTAACTGTTGTACCTGTAAGTGAATCTACCTGTGTGCCCTGTGACTTGAAGGTTGCTGTGTAACCCTCTTCGTCAGAAGCAATAATGAAGGTGTGGTTAGCGTCCTTTGTGTCAAGCGTGTCACCGGGTGCCAACAAATAAACACCTTGGCCGGTTCTTTGATTATAGGTAGTCTTTACATCGCCTGCTACCTGAGTAAGTGAAGTAGTAGCGTTACATTGTTTATTATATACCTTATAGAGATTTCTCTCAATTCCGATATAGCCGACTGCGCCGGTAGCAACGCCTGAGTAGTTTTCAACTTCAACACCGCCGCGGTTTGTCGTTGACTCTCTGACCTTTACCTTAATGGTAAATGCCCATTCATCGCTCATTAAACTCTGGGCCTTACCTTCTGAATTGGCAGAGTTCCATGTGACCTGTATGGTATCAAACTTATAGCCGTCTTCCGTCAGTATGCCGGAGTTTGCATTGGGGACACCGGCAGACTTGCTCTTAAGGGTATTAACTTTATTGGGGGCATGATAGTTTACCATCGTTGTTGGAGCACCGTTTGCCGTATTATAGGGATGCACCACATTGATTTCACCGTCGAAATCTTCAACGGACTTACTTGAATTGCCTGAATAGGTGTTGTCAAGCATATCACCGATGAGGTCGTTGCTGGCAGTATAACTGGTACTTACTATGCCGAGAGGCTCAAAGAAGGTTCTGGTAAGTTCGGTCCAGATTACCTGAGAGCCGCCGTAACCGTTACCTTTAACGTAATATTTGAGAAGAAGTTCCTGACCGGGCTGTACCTTATGGTCGGTAGGTACGGTAAAATCACCGTCTTCATCTTCTTCAAATACTTCAATGCCTATGTAAGTCCATCTGTCTTGGGTCTCGTCACCGTAATGTGCGGCCAGGTCTGCATAGGATTCTATTCCGTCCCAGTCGTTGGCATTGAATGCTCTGTCCCAGTTATTGTTGTTATGCTCATAACCGCCGCCCTTATAAGCAGCACCGGCAACAACTGAGCCAAGGCAGGACATAGTGCCGAATACCATCAAAACAGCAAGAACAATACTTAAGAATCTTTTGGATTTTTTCATATAATTGTCCTCCTATTATATTTCCCGGGGTAGGTGTTACCCTACCCCATATTTACATTTTATCAACCGTAGATTGAACCACCGTATGCCTGGTCAATATCAGCTTCGCCGTTGGCATAAGCCCAAATAGCATCAATGTCAAACTGGTCAGGACATGTGTCACCGTTTACGTCAAGTGCGGGAAGAAGGTGCATAAGATATGGTTCATTATACCAGTCATAACCTTCTTCACCATTAATGAACGACCATGCATAGTCGACATCATACGAGTCACAGCAAGCGTCTTCATTTAAGTCACCGCGGTGAATAATAAGGTAGCACTTAATTACATTACCGTCGCCGTCAAGGAAAACTGCATAGGAGCCTGAAGCTAAGTTGCCCGAGCTTGCGTAAGTAACTACTAATTCGCAGTTTTCATGAGGAATAGCCATTTCAACGGTACTTTCATCGAAGAATGCAGGCATACCGTAAAGGATACCGTCTATCGGTGTGTCATAATAATCATTATAGTCATCACCGACAGTATAGATTGAGAAATAATCCAGGTCTTCTACTGATACGCGAGGAGCCCAGCTGTATTCCGAAAGACCGCTGTACTCTTCAAAGAATTCAACGTCAGAGGGATTATCGTCCGAAGGTTCATAAATTACGGGATCATCGACGGGTGGTACAGGAGGATCGGGATCTTCGCCGCCTTGGCCGTACTTTTCAAGTGCAGCGAACTTCGCTCTGATTGCGTCAACTGCTCTGTCAAGGATGCCCTGGTCGGAAAGACTTACGTCGTTGCCTTCGTTTCTGTCATCGATAAGCTTTTCAGCTGCCTTAACAGCATCAAGGTATGCCGCGAAGGATACAGCCGTGTAGCCGCCTTCAGATGCCTGCATTTCAGCTTCATCTGCGGTATCAGCTGCGATCTTACCGGTATTGGAATCAACACCGTAACCGTAACCATCAAGGAAGTCGATTGCTCCGTTGTAAGCCGCTATGATACCCGTGTAGTCAGCGCCTGCTTCAAGGTGCTTCCATGCACGCAGGTACTTTTCAATAGCCGTTGCGCAAGCTTCGTTTGTAGCATCGGTCTTAGCTGCCGTTGCCTGAGCAAATGCCTTGGCATCGGTATATGCCTTCCAGGAGGATGCAGAGTAGCCGGTATTTGTATTGAGGTTGAAGATGCTTCTGCCGAGAACGATCTGAAGCTTTGTTCTGTTGCCTGCACCGAGAGAGATAAGTCTGTCATTTGTAAGTGTAAGTCTGTGGATAGCCATGATTGAATCAACTGAGCTGATTGTCTGCTTGTTTTCCTCAGCATCAATGTAAGCTGCAACAACCTTTTCTTTCTCTGCGGTTGAAAGCTCGTTAAACTGTTCTTCGGTATAGCCGATGTACTTGTATTCTCTGTCAATCAGACCGTTAGCGTTGTTAACAGCGCTTCTGAACTGACGGTAGGGAACACCCATATAGTCTCTGAGACCGATATAGGGATAACCGGCTTCGTTATATTCAATGTAATCTTTATAATAGAGAGTGGTGCCGTTATAATTAAAGGACTTTCTCTGATAGTCGTGAGGCCATACGTTTTCAACTGCTGTCCAGATAGCATCTGCACCTGCGCTGACTTCGTTTTCCTTAACTATCTCAATATTTCTGTAAAGGTCCTTATAGAGCTTCTCAAACTTGTTGGTATATCCGCTCTGAGCAATATAGGAACCTACGTAGCCGCCGTTATAGCCACCCTGTGACTTGGGCTGAAGAACGAACTCTGCAGCTGCACAAAGTGCATTGTAGTAGTTCTGGAAAGCACCGGCGCTGGAAACCGTATCAACTGAACGGTTAGCTGCGATTGCGGAGTTAACGAGTCCGGGAAGACCGAAGTCACTGTAAACGTGAACTCTTGTGTTAATGTTTGAGGACTGGCCGTTAACGCTGATTGTGGTAGTAACGGTATAGTCGCCGTCTTCTACGTAATATTCGCCTGCTTCAAGAGTCTTTCTGTTGCCTCTCTGAGCAATACCGTCAACGATGATGTCGTTGCCGTCCTCATCTTTAGCCGTTTCGTAAGCTACTCTGTTTGCGTTATCATCAATAACGAAGGGAGTAAGAACTGCAACTGACTTGTCGGATTCACCGGAAAGTGTTGCTTCGGCAACTCTCTTGGCTGCGGGAACGTCGGTTTCATCAATAAGTGAAACCCAGCTGTTACCGCCGGTTACGGTTACGTTTGTAACCTTAACGTTGGCTGTTGCACCCTGTCCCTTATCCTTTACACGGAATGCAAATCCGCGGAAGCCGGAAAGACCGCCTGTAATGTAGTAATCCGTAGGTGCCTGAATTGCGTATCCGTTAACATTGTATGTATTAAGGATTTCATCGTCGCCCTTATCAGTCTCACCAACGAAAACGTATGAGGTGGAGGTAAGAACGGTATCAACAGTATTGCCGAGTGCGTTCTTACTTGAAAGGTAGTTACCGGTTTCATCCTTTACCTTATATCTGTAAACGATTTCAAGAAGGTCGCCGTTTGCGTAACCGGTAATCGATGCGTTTGCTGATGAGCCGGCGGGAATCAGAGTACCGACGCCTACGCCCTGTACACTACCGTAGTTTGCGGTAACTGAACCGTTCTTGATTCGGTTCATACCTACACCGACTATTTCGTAGGTGTAAAGCTGGTCTACAGTAGTATTATAACCGTTATTCTTATTCTTATAAGCAGTATTTACACCGCTGGAGCCGTTGAAGATCTGGAACTGTGTTGTTTCCTGAGACGAGGAAATCGTCTTGGGAATGTAGTTATCAAGCTGACCGAAACTCTGGGTATCGGAAAGACCGAGAATCATACAAACGATGGGAAGTGCGATTTCGGCAATGATCTTACCTCTGCCGGTGATAGTACGGCCGTTGGTTGAGGGGTAAGTTCCGCCTACGCCGATGAAACGACTGATGAAGGTTGAATCATCTGTCCTATAGGTAGCTGAAAGTGTGACAAGAAGGTCACTTACTACCGTAGCAAGAGTGCTGTTTACAAGAACAGAGTCAATCTCATTTACGTTGTCGGGGAATATATCGGGGAAGATTAAGTCAAATACTCTGTGGATTGTATCAACAAGAGCATTTTCAAGAGTAATGCTGGCAAGACCACCCGTAGGATTCTTTGTGAGGAGCTTAAGAATGGGAGCAAAGTTAAGCTCAAGAACGGGATTGATAACGCTGTCAAACAGGAAGTCCTTGATGACAAGCTTAGAACTGCTGGTGCCGCAGATATCTGCATTCAGCCAGGGCTGGTCGTTTCTGACACCGCCGTGAGCGGGGTTGCCTGCCTTAATGGGAACGATGGCATTGAGGATACTGTCAAGGTCAGCCCAGAAGGTATCTGCCGTAACAGCGCCGTTGCCTGTTGTGCCGTTATAATTATCAAGACCGAAGGAAAGGTTAAGTAAGCTGTTGCCGCCGCCGTATTCGCTTGCGCAAGCCCACTTGTAAACTGCCCATGCGCCGAGGATGGCTACCGAAGTCTTATAGTCGCCGTTATCTCCCTGATAAGGAAGAAGACCGTTACTGGTAAGGTAGCTTGAACCTGTAGCTGCAGCGGAGTTGAGGTTGGTATCCATCTCTGCGTTAAGATTGTAAGCAGCAATATCCATAAGGATGGTAAGGCACTTGTCAATCTTTGCGGAGGTTGTTGCAGGAACCGTATAGGTAAGCTGGGGAAGATCAAGATAAGCAAGCTGAATAAGAGCATCAAGACAAACATCAATGATTGTCTGCTTATCGCTGTCAATCCAGATACCGTTTACATTGGTATTGATAATACTTCTGATTATATACGCAACGATTGCCTGGTCAGACATTGATCCAAGCTCAGCAGCCGTATAGACAACGCCCTTATTAACAAGGATATCATCAAAGAAATCATTGCCTGTTACCTGAAGAACGAATTTGACAACGTTGCAGATGTTCTTGGAAAGTTTGTCGTTATCGCCGGTAGTCCATTCAAATGAATAGGGAACGGTGGGATCCGTAAGGGTAAATGTATATTTATTACCGTTTAAGGTATAAGTACCCTTAACAATAGTCTTGAGAATGTCTACAAGGTTGTTATTTAATTCTTCAATAAATGTGCTGCCTGCGGGAACAGAAGCGATAGTGGGAATCTTAAGATTCTCAACGTCAAAAATCTTGAAGATTGAGTCGCCGCCGAGAGTTTCGGGAGCTTCGCCGCCGTAAAGATAATCGTAATCGGGATTGATTACGTATTTTTCATTCTCGGCATCCCAGAGTAAGGGATTAGCTTCGATCTGCTCGGTCGTAAGACCCTTATACTGTTCAAGATCCTTAGTATAGAGCTCTGTATATTTTTCATCAAATGTGTAGCCGACCTTCTCGCGGAGCCAGTTCTTTGTGATTCTGTTAAGAACGGGAACAGCGATGTTATTGTAAGCATGAAGGATGATGGGCTCAACGAAATTATATACGGATTCCGTGCTCTGGAAATTGACCTTTGAATAAGAAGCGGCGGGTGCCTCTGCACCTTCGGCAACACGAATGAAATCGCCCAGGCCGTTAGTTACCCAACGATCCTCATGGACGTAGCCGTAATAATCATAGTGTTCCGTATCAAGAGCGCCCGTTACGATAGCGCCGTTTGCAGAGCCGTCACGGAATACGATTTCGCTGTAAGCGATGTTGGATTCCTTGTGTCCGTTCTCGTAGAAGATATCGTCGAGCTTCTGCCACTTACCGAGTACGAGGGTGTTGAGAACGTCCTGCATGAAGATCTTAGCAGTGCCCGTGCCCTGATACTTGGTGGGAATGCTTCTCGTTTCCATATAGTCATACTTGGTAACGGTGCCGTCGGGATTGGTGACGTCACCCATACCGGTGAGACCGTAAAGAAGACCGAAAACAAGTTCTCTTACATTGAACATGTAGTCGGCAACAAAGCCGTTAAGAATACCGAGGTTTGCCTGCTGGTTAACATAGGCAGTAACGATGGGGAACAGACCGCCGATGAGGTCAAGAAGATCCCAAAGAACGGTGATGTCGCCGTTTGCTCTCTTGGTATTGGCGATAGCGGGAGTTGCCTTTGTGAGTTCACTTGCAACGCCGAGAAGGTTAAGCTCAAGAAGATTGCCTACGCTGTCGAGAAGGGAGTTGACACTCTGAACAGTACCGTCAACGCTTGAAAGATTAAGAGTACCAATGTAGATATCAACTACAAGCTGCTCTTCCGCAAGCATACGGTCTATCTCGTCAAGAGCCATGGATGCATACTGGTCTGTCGTGTAATTGGGCTGGTTTGCGTCGTCAAACGTAAGACCGGAGCCGTTCTGAGTTCTGTATGTCGCATAGCCGTTAGCGTCCCATGAATTGGGAGCAGCCGAAGCAGCTACCGAAACAGAGCCCAGAATCATCACAACAGTAAGCACCAGTGAGATGATACGAAGTGATTTTTTCATATTCTACCTCCTAAATATTGACTGCGACACGTGATTGTATGCCCGGCATATCCGGCCCCCGGATTTTCAACTCCCCCGGGAACGCTCGCCGCGACCGACCTCCCTGAGTTTTTGCCAACGCCGTTCGCCGCGCTTCGAGCACTGACGAAAGCTGCCGCTCATATAATCAACCCGTCGGTTTGACCGCATTCGGAGCGAAATAACCCTCCCGAAAGGGGGCACTTCACCCAAAGCGGTTTTATGGTCGTATATATAATACAAAAAACCGTTTTCGCTGTCAATAAATAGGGGGCAACTTATTATTTTTTGGAATTACCGCCAATTTTTTCGCCCTCATTTTGTTCAATTTTCCTCTCATTTTTTGACAAAAATCCCCCAATTTACGCAAAATCTATTGTGTAAATGCGATATACTTTACAAATTTTACCGCCTGTCCGGGTCTTTCCGACAGCGTTTTCCCGTCCCGTTCAGACCGGAAGCTCAATTTTCCCGACTTGAAATAACATTCGTCAAAAATACCGCTCAAGCCGCACTTTTCCGGCAAAAAACCAAAAAAATCCGCCCCGGGAGTGTAAAGCATTTTACTTTACAGTACACAATCGGAGCGGATGTTTTGCATTTATGTTGATTTTATTGGATTTTGCGTGATTTTTACACTTTGATTATTTGCCGGAATCGGGATGTGTAAAGACAGATTACTTTACAGAGCCCTGAAATAGATTTTGAAGGAATCTCCGTCGTATGAGGGGTAATCCGACAGGTTCAGACCCGCATTCATCAGCAACGCACCGGAATATACCTCTCCACTCTCATCATCAACGTAGTATTTTTCGGGATCAAGACCCTTCAGCTTCAGATAGTAGCTGCGGTCACGGTTGATTTTGATTGTAACGGAGGTGAGAAGCGCCTCGTTTTTATCCGCGGTAACGAACATCCACGCACAGCGGTATTCGTTTGTGTCGGGGGTAATAAGGCGGTAAAGGTCACCCTTGTGAATAATGTCGTAATATTTATGGTACTCTTTGACCTGCTCTTTGACCAGCTCGGCATCCTCCTGAGTAAACTTATTCGGGTCAAGCTCGTAGCCGAACGTACCCCAGAGGGCAATGTCGCCTTTTGTTTTGAATCCGGCTCTTCTGCTTGCGGAAACGTGAGCGCCCATTGTGGACGCGGGATAGCAGATTGACGTGCCGAACTGGATGCTGAGGCGTTCAATGGGGTCGGTATTGTCGCTCGTCCAGATCTGGGGAGAATAGTAAAGCATACCCGGATCAAAGCGTCCGCCGCCGCCTGAGCAGTTCTCAAGCAGAATATGCGGGAAATCCTTTGTAAGACGGTCCATTATTTCGTAAGCACCGAGAATAGCTCTGTGTGCCGCCTCCTTCTGTCTCTCGGGAGGAAGACCCGCGGAGCCCGGCTCCGTCATACAGCGGTTGAAATCCCACTTGACGTAATCTATGTTGCACTCGCTGAGTACCTTATACATTTTTGAGTAGATATAATCCCTGACCTCTTTGCGTCCGAAGTCAATGATATACTGATGACGGCCTACGGATTTTTCTCTGCCGGGAACGTGGATGCACCAATCGGGATGCTCTCTGTAAAGATCGCTGTCCCTTGAAATCATTTCCGGCTCATACCAGATACCGAATTTCAGACCGAGAGCATTGATTTTCGCCACAAAATCCTTCAGAGGACCGCCGAGCTTTTCTTCATTGACGTCCCAGTCGCCGAGGGATGAGGTATCATCATCTCTGTGACCGAACCAGCCGTCATCCATGACAAGCATATCAATGCCCAGCTCCTTTGCTCTTTCTGCAAAGGAAACGAGTTTATCGCCGGTAAAATCCATACCGGTGGCTTCCCAGTTGTTGATAAGCAGAGGTCTCTTGATATCTGCCCATCTGCCTCTGATAAGGTGATTTGAATAAAGCTTATGGAAGGTGCGGGACATTTCGCCCAGACCCTTGCCCGAATAAACCATTACGACTTCGGGAGCTTCAAAGGTCTCCCCTGCCTCAAGGTGCCAACCGAATGCCTCGGGATTAAGTCCCATAAGCACTCTCGTGCCGCCGTGGGTATCAACGTCCGCATCGAACATAAAGTTGCTGCTGTAAACGAAATTGAAGCCGTAGGCATTGCCGTAATCTTCGTTGGTATCTCTGTCAACTATCGCACCGAAGGGATTGTGATGGTGACTCGACTGACCTCTCTTACTCTGTACGCCCTGTCTCGCGCGGGAAATGGGGAATCTGTTAAGACTTCTTTCCTTGAACCATCTGCCGTAGAGCGTGATCATATCGTAATCACAGCACTGGAAATCAACGCAGCAGCTGAAGAGACGTTCTATTTCAACGGCTTTGTCGGATTCGTTGATGATTTTTACGCTTCTTGTCATTGCGCTGTAATTCTCAAATACGGTGTAAATCAGCACTGCCTTGATGCCCGTATAGTCATCGGACATAAGTATTTCAAGGGTAGTTGCCTCGGAATCGTCCTTTACCCAGAGCGCGGGCATACCGGTGATACCGGGCTTGCCTTCGTATATTCTGTGGGAAACGTATCTGAAATCCGTTGAATTGTTGCCGTCTGCATTTCTGATGGCAACTGCCGATTCTCTCAGGTCACCGGTACCCTCTGCGGGAAATTCAAGGGGAGCGATATCGGGAGTGAAATTATCGTCTTCAACGTTGAAGTTCATAGGTGAGAATGAGGCGTAATCGCCTTTGTACTTGAAGGAAGTCAGGTTGTAATCGGGAATCTTTGCACCGTAGTAAAGGTGAACGAGATAGTTCCCCTCATAGACCTCCATAACATAGCTTGAATCAGCAGTATCAAGCTTAAAAATCTTCTTTTCGGAATCAAAAGAAATGGGCATCAGTTTTTCTCCTCTGCAATTTTTTCAAGAATTTCCTTATCCGCAGGACAGAAATCATACTGCGGAATTTCCGACGGTAAAATAAATCTGATATCGTTGTGTTCCAGCATTTTCGGCTCGTCGCCGTCTTTGAGGCGGGCATTGAAAAGAGTCAGATGAATCGTGATATCCGGATAAACGTGGTCAACCTCCGCAAAAACATCGTCAACCTCAACCTCTACGCCGATTTCTTCCATGCATTCTCTGATGAGAGTCTGCCTGAGAGTCTCTCCCTTTTCCGCCTTGCCGCCTACAAATTCCCACTGCAAAGCGCGGGTTTTCGTTACGGGACGCTGACAAATCATAAACCTGTCTGCACGCCATATCAAAGCCGCCGCTACCTGTACCATCTGCCGTACCTCCGATAAGATTATCTTTTACATTTTATAACCCTTGTCGGTCAATGTCAAGTAAGGGACGGTGCGATTTATATAATTTTATGATTTACAAAGCGCTGAAACTGTGTTATGATAAAGTGATTATTTTTGGTTTCATCCGAAAGGTGATGTTTATGAACTATTTAAGCACAAGAGACACCTCCGTTTCCCTTACCTCCTCGCAGGCAATTGCAAAGGGAATATCCTCGGACGGCGGTCTTTTTGTACCCGACTCGATTCCCGCCGTTTCCCTTGAGGAAATCGCCGCACTTGCAGACGAAAGCTATATCGGCAGAGCAAAGAACATTCTCGGCAGATTCCTTACCGATTTTACCGATGAAGAGCTTGATTCCTGCGTCAAGGGTGCTTACGAAACCGGTTTCTCAAGTGAAAAGGTCGCTCCCGTTGTGACCGTCAAGGAAAATATGAACGTGCTTGAGCTCTTTAAGGGCCCCACCTGCGCATTCAAGGATATGGCTCTCCAGATACTTCCCCGTCTGCTTACGGTTGCGGGAGGCAAAGCCGCAAAGGGTACCGAAATCGTTATTCTTGTTGCCACCTCCGGTGACACGGGCAAAGCCGCACTCGAGGGCTTCAGAGACGTTGAGAATACAAAGATTCTCGTATTTTATCCCAGCGACGGCGTAAGCCCCATGCAGAAGCTTCAGATGTGCACTCAGGAGGGCAAAAACGTTGCCGTCAGCGCAATTTCCGGCAACTTTGACGACGCTCAGAGCGGTGTAAAGAGAATATTTACCGACCCGGCAATCATTGCAAAGCTGAAGGAAAACGGTATGGCATTCTCCTCCGCCAATTCTATCAACTGGGGCCGTCTTGCTCCCCAAATAGTCTACTATTTTTCCGCTTACTGTGACCTCGTAAAAGAGGGTAAAATCAACTGCGGAGACAAAATCAACGTAGTCGTACCCACGGGTAACTTCGGAAACATCCTTGCAGCATATTACGCAAAGGAAATGGGACTTCCCGTAAAGAAGCTCATCTGCGCTTCCAACAGCAATTCCGTTCTTACCGAGTTCCTTACAACGGGCACGTACGACAGAAACAGAAAATTCTACACGACGATTTCTCCCTCAATGGATATCCTTATTTCCTCAAATCTTGAGCGTCTTCTCTACTCTCTTGCAGGCAGTGAAAAGGTCAGGGAATGGATGAAGCTCCTCTCAACAGAAGGAAAGTATACCGTTGACGGCGAAACACTTGCAAAGATAAAAGAGCTCTTTGCTGCCGGCTGCTGTGACGACGAAAAGACAAAGGCAACCATAGCAAAGATTTACAGCGAAAACGGATATCTCTGTGACACTCATACGGGCGTTGCCGTTGCGGTCTATGAGGATTACGTTGCTTCGACCGGCGATGACATTCCCACGGTTATCGCCTCCACCGCAAGCCCCTTCAAATTCAGTAAGGCGGTACTTGAAGCAGTTGAAGGAAAATCAAGTGACCTCAACGAATTTGATATGGTCACAAAGCTTGCCGAAATCACGGGAAGTGAGTGTCCCTCACAGCTTGCAGGTCTCAGAGACAAGCAGGTCAGATTTACCGGATGCTGTGAAAAATCCGGTATGGATCAGGTTGTCTTTGATATGCTGGGAATCAAATAAAATCGGGAAGTGAATTATGGCGCTGTTTGCAATAGCAGATACACATCTGTCAATTTCAACCGGAAAAACAATGAATATATTCAACGGCTGGGTTGATTACGAGCAGCGTCTTGAAAAGAACTGGAGGCGCCTCGTGACCGACAGTGATACCGTCATCATTCCCGGTGACGTTTCCTGGTGTATGAGTATGGAGGAGGGCATTGAAGATTTCGCTTTTCTCAACTCTCTGCCGGGCAGAAAAATACTTATGAAGGGCAACCACGATTACTGGTGGTCCACCAAGAAAAAAACCGACGAATTCTTTGCAAAGCATAATTTTGATACCCTCAGTATGCTTCATAACAACACCTACGTCTGCGGAAATATCGCCGTATGCGGTACCAGGGGCTGGTTCTTTGACGCGGAAAACGACGCGGACAAAAAGGTGGTGCTCCGCGAAGCAGGCAGACTGAGGACGTCAATTCATGCCGCAAAGGAAACGGGGCTTGAACCGGTGGTTTTCCTTCACTATCCCCCCGTTACCGTGGATAAGAAATGCGATGAAATATACAGCGTACTTCTTGAGGAAGGAATAAAGCGCTGTTATTACGGCCATCTTCATTCCTACTCGCATCTGACGGCTCTGAACGGAACGGACGAAAACGGCATCAGTTTTTCTCTTATATCCAGCGATTATCTGGAGTTCTGTCCCGTTTTTGTGCCGGAAACCGCGTTATAACGCTCAAAATCGCGGTCGGATTGCAGAATATATCCGCTTTTCGGATAAAAAATAAATAGTTGTTGAAATCCGTATTCCTTTTTGTTATAATCATCAAGTTAAATATTCCAATTTGGAGGAAAAATAAAATGAGTTTAGTATCAGCAAACAAAACAGAAACCAACACCTACACAATCGAAATCAGCGTTTCGGCAGAAGATTTCAAGGCAGCTGTTCAGCAGTCATATCTCAAGAACAGAAAGCAGATTGCCATTCCCGGCTTCCGTAAGGGCAAGGCACCCAAGCACATGATCGAGACTCTCTACGGCGAGGATTTCTTCTATGAGGATGCTCTTGAAGCACTTTTCCCCGGTGAAATTGAAAAAGCATATGCAGAAGCTTCCATCGAGCCCGTTGATCAGCCCAAAGACCTTGACATAAAGGTTATGAACGTTACCGAAGGCCTTAATTTCACCGTTAAGGTAACCGTTAAGCCCGAAATTACTCTCTCCGCTTACAAGGGACTTGAAGCAGAGAAGGCAGAGGCAGAGGTTACAGACGAAGAGGTTGACCACGAAATCGAGCACATGCTTGACAGAGGTTCCCGTCTCGTTGATGTTGACGACAGAGCAGTTGAAAACGGTGATATCGCAATCATCGACTTCGAGGGCTTCGTTGACGGCGTAGCTTTTGAAGGCGGCAAGGGTGAAAAGTACAACCTCACCATCGGTGACGGTCAGTTCATCCCCGGCTTTGAAGAGCAGATTATAGGCCACAGCATCGGCGAAGAGTTTGATATCAACGTCAAGTTCCCCGATGATTATGCAGCAGAGCTTGCATCAAAGGATGCTGTTTTCAAGATTAAGATTCACGAAATCAAGGTTAAGGAAATGCCCGAGCTTGATGATGAATTTGCAAAGGACCAGGATTACGATACCGTTGATCTTCTCAAGGAAGGCATCAAGTCCGATATCCTTGCCCGCAAGACAGAGAATGCTCAGCACGCTTTTGAAGATGCAGTTATCGAGAAGCTCTGCGAAAACGTAGAGGGTGAAATTCCCGAATGCATGTATGACAACAAGGCAGAAGAAAACGTAAACAACTTCGCTCAGAGAGTTGCTTCCCAGGGTATCGATTTTGAAACATATCTCATGTACATGGGTATGGACAAGGAATCCTTCAAGGCAACAATGAGAGAGAGAGCAGTCAACGACGTCAAATATGACCTTGCCGTTGAAAAGATTATCGAGCTTGAAGCTCTCACGGTTGAAGAAGCTGCTGTTGAAGAAGAATATGCAAACATGGCAGAGCAGTATAAGCTTGACGTGGAAAAAATCAAGGAAATCGTTCCCGCATCGGCAGTTGAAGATCAGCTCAAGAGACAGGCAGCAGTTAAGCTTGTTCTTGATTCCGCAGTTGCAACCGCTCCCAAGGCAGAGGAAGCAGCTGAATAATAAATATACGAAAAGAGGTAAGCAATATGGCACTTGTTCCCTATGTTATTGAGCAGACCGGTCACGGCGAACGCTCATACGACATTTTTTCAAGACTTCTCAACGACAGAATTATCGTTCTTTCCGATGAAGTAAATGACGCTACCGCAAGTGTTGTTGTAGCTCAGCTTCTTTACCTTGAAAGTCAGGATCCCGATAAGGATATCAGTCTTTACATCAACAGCCCCGGCGGCTCCGTTACCGCAGGTATGGCTATCTACGATACAATGCAGTACATCAAATGTGATGTTTCCACCATCTGTATCGGTATGGCTGCATCCATGGGTGCTTTTCTCCTTTCATCAGGTGCAAAAGGCAAGAGATATGCGCTCCCCAACAGCGAAATCATGATTCATCAGCCCCTCGGCGGTATGCAGGGTCAGGCAAGCGATATGCAGATTGCCGCTGCCCACATACAGAAGACCAAGGAAAAGCTCAACTCAATTCTTGCCGCCAACACAGGCAAGGATATCAAGGTTATTGCAAAGGATACCGACAGAGACAACTGGCTTTCCGCAGACGAAGCTGCCGCTTACGGCCTTGTTGATAAGGTAATTGCCCACAGATAACTTTTAGGAGATATAAGTATGGCAAAAGGTGATGAAAAGCGTTATAAGGAGTATTGCTCATTCTGTCACAAGAGTGAAGACGAAGTGGGCATGATGCTCAACGGCGATGACG
Source organism: uncultured Clostridia bacterium (assembly GCA_937892115.1). Classification (GTDB taxonomy): domain Bacteria; phylum Bacillota; class Clostridia; order Oscillospirales; family Acutalibacteraceae; genus CAG-177. Next base: position 34,254 of record CALAUI010000003.1, read on the forward strand.
TCAATATCTGTAACGAATGCGTCGAATTCTGCTATTCCCTCATCAAGGAAAACAGACAGACCGTATCCGAAAAAGAAAAAGTCAAGGCCTTTGATTCTCTCCCTAAGCCCCGTGATATCAAAGCAAGACTCGATGAATACGTAATCGGTCAGGAAAGAGCAAAAATCACCCTGAGCGTTGCGGTTTACAATCATTATAAACGCATTATGGCAGTAAGGGACACGGACGTTGAGATAAAGAAATCCAACATCCTGCTTCTGGGTCCCACGGGTGTAGGCAAGACTATGCTTGCCCAGACTCTCGCGGGTATACTTGATGTTCCCTTTGCCATTGCCGATGCAACCACGCTCACAGAAGCGGGTTACGTAGGCGAAGACGTTGAAAACATACTGCTTCGCCTTATTCAGGCGGCTGATTTTGACATTGAAAAGGCAGAAAGAGGTATCATCTATATAGATGAAATCGACAAGATTGCCCGAAAGAGCGAAAACCCCTCCATTACAAGAGACGTAAGCGGTGAGGGTGTTCAGCAGGCACTGCTTAAAATCGTTGAAGGCACGGTTGCCAACGTTCCTCCTCAGGGCGGCAGAAAGCATCCCCAGCAGGAATTCATACAGATTGACACCTCAAATATTCTGTTTATCTGCGGCGGTGCATTTGACGGCATAGAAAAGATTATTGAAAAAAGATTTGCCGGTTCGGCTCTGGGCTTCGGTGCAGACGTCAAGAGCAAATCCGAATTCAGCAAAGAAAATCTTATGTCAAAGGCAGTTCAGCAGGATCTGACAAAGTTCGGACTCATTCCCGAGCTCGTGGGCAGATTCCCCGTAATCACCGCCCTCAGCGAGCTTGACGAGGAAGCTCTTGTGAGAATCCTTGAAGAGCCGAAGAATTCAATTGTCAAGCAATATAAAGAGCTGTTTGCACTCGACGGTGTTGAGCTTGTATTTGAGCAGGATGCCCTCAGAGAGATTGCAAAGAAGGCAATAGAAAAGCACACCGGTGCAAGAGGACTTCGTTCAATCACGGAAAATGTGCTTATGGATACCATGTATAATATCCCCTCCGATGATACCATCGGCAGAGTTTACATCACTCCTTCGTGTATCACGGACGGCGCTGACCCTGTAATTGAATTCAGAGACCTTTCGGCGAAATAAAAAATGACCGATGAAAGTAAACGCTTTCATCGGTCTTTTGTTATTGTTATGGTTTCGGATTTTTTGAAGAACAAGGAAACACATGAGGACAATATTTTCTATATGGCCGAGCGGGTTGACGCGGTTATTTGTGCGTTATGGTTTTTCAGGCGGATTTTTTGAAGAACAAGGAAACACACGAGGACAATATTTCTATATGGCCGAGCGGGTTGACGCGGTTATTCGGAAAATCCGCCGAAAAAATGCCGCCCGGTAAACCGGACGGCCTTCTTTTGCTTGGACTGAAAGCTTATGCTTCTTCCTGCTGCTTCTTAGCGAAACATTCGCTGCAGTAAACAGGTCTGTCCTCACGCGGCTTAAAGGGAACCTTTGCAACTCCACCGCAGGAATCACAAGTTGCCTCAAACCATTCACGCTCTCCACGGGTTGCGTTTTTGCGTGCATCACGGCAAGCCTTGCAACGCTGGGGCTCATTAACAAAGCCTTTTTCAGCGTAGAATTCCTGTTCACCGGCGGTGAAAGTGAATTCGTTTCCGCATTCCTTGCAGATGAGAGTCTTGTCTTCGTACATGATTTTAACCTCGCTGTTAATAGATTTTTGCCCTTGGACGGAATCGCACCATCACCTATGTTATGTACATCGCTCTTCTTTAAGCTACGGGGGCATATATAAAGCCGTGTGGCTTTAGTTATAATGTGAACGGAATTTCTTCCTTATGCGCTGAACGGCATTATCAACGGACTTTTCGCTGCATCCCAATTCCGATGCAATATCCGAATAGCTTTTGTCGGCGAGCCGTAAAGCGAATACTTTCTGCTCAAGGGGAGAGAGAAGAGTGGCGGCAAGCTGATTGATACGTGCCATTTCCTCGCCGGATTCGGCTATGGCGGCAGGGTCCTCCGAAGTAATCTCAACCTTTTCGTCAATGGAAACGGCGTTTGACAATGCCGCATTGCCGGAATTGGAATTGAATCTCAATGCGGACAGTATCCTGCTCTCAATACATATACTTGCGTAAGCTCTGAAGGGAACCTCTCTGGCAGGGTCATATTTTTTGACCGCCTCAAGGAAGCCGATCATACCCTCCTGAACAAGGTCTTCATCGGAAATCCTGGAATAACCGGAGTTTAGCGCCGAGGCCTTTGCGCCTGCCGCAGGCATGATAACCGCCACAAGCTGAGCCATTGCTTTGTCATCGCCGGCAGCGGCATCAGCCACCAGTCGGTTGATAATCATATCGTCGTTTACCTTTGCCATTCCAAGCTCCCTTGATACCTATTACTTTGAAATAATATCAACATTTATTTATTTTGTCAACATATTTTAGTATGAAATGTAGTGTTTTTTTGTCTGTTTTACCATATTTTTACTAAATTTCAGCCATTTCACTAATTTTACCGAAAATAATTTGAGCAGATTAAACAACGATTTATTACCGTTCCGATCACATTTAAGTCAAAATTTTTCCTACAGAAAAGCATTCCGGATATGAATTTTGGCAAAAAAGCAAAAACCGCCGCAGTCTGCGGAGTGTTCTAAAGGACACACCGCAACGAAATAAATCCCTTGTGGGATTTGTGAAATGCACTTCATGCGTGAAATACGCCTGCGGCGTGTGAAATGCCTGC
>CALAUI010000004.1 GCA_937892115.1 uncultured Clostridia bacterium
TACCGTTATCGAGAATAACATCTGTTTTTGAAATCCGTTTGATGTGTTCAAGATTTACAACAAATGAACGGTGAGTGGAAATGAAATCATTTCCAATATTGCTTTTAAAAGACGAGAGCGACTGATTTACGGTTATTTCACCGTCGGCGCAAGTGATTTTCAGCGTATGCCCGACAGCCTCAATGCAGTAAATATCGGAAAGCAGCAACTTAACATTTTCGCCGTTTGCGTTAATAAGAATCGCAGGTGAGGTTTTGCCGAGATTTTCAGCGGCACGGGACAGCACCTCAGATATTTTCTCATAGCTTACTGGCTTCATAAGATAGTGAAGTGCCGCAACATCGTATCCGTCGGAAATATATTTATCATAGCCGGTGACAAATACAATCTGCGTATCCTTGCTGTGCTTGCGTACTTCTTTAGCAAGTCCTATGCCATCAATCTCCTTCATCTGAATATCAAGCAGAAGTATGTCATAGTTCTTGTTTTCCTCATATTCAAACAGGAAGCTCTCCGCACTGAAGAAGCTTTTGAGCATAACAACATTACCCGTTGAAGCTGCCCACTGCTCAACAAGCGAGGAAAGATATTCAATTTCAGCGACTTCATCGTCGCAGATTGCAATGTTGAGTTTCATGAAATACACCCGAAATTGTTATTATCAGCATTTTATCATATTTTATAATTTGTTTCAAGCATACCAAATGGAATAGAAAGGCCGTTTTTTATTGGTTTAATATAATATCATTACTTTAATTTTTTCGCCGCTTACAGAGGAAAAAATGCTCAAAATCAGCACCTAAAACGGCATAAAAAAGTAACGGCAGACCGCAGTTTTTATTGAACAACGGTCTGCCTTATTTTTATGCGTAAATCAGTTCAGTATTAACAATTTCAGTTGCCCGATTGCGGATATTATTCATCTTCTGCACCCACAGCATTTGGTTTTCAGCTTTGAGCTGTTCGGTTACACCTTCAGCTTTTGCCATATCATTTACGAGCCGAAGAAACATATATTCCGCCTGCTTGTCAACATCGGCAAGGTGTTCCCAAAGAGTTCCGTTCATCTGCATAATGTTGAATGTAACACGCTGATTTTCCATAAGGTAGCGTTTGTGTCGCATACCCCATACGCCGATGTGAATGTTTTGTTCTTCGGGCGGTAATGTCAAATCGGGGATAAGATAATCGCCGACCTGAGTGTAAGTTCCGCCGTTCTTTTCAAAATTGCTTTGTGTCATAATCAGACCTCCTATAAAATAATTTTATGAGTCAGTCCGTATTTTTCACAGATAAATGAAAAATCCGAACCCTTCTCCAACTTGGAATATAAGGTTCGGATTATTCGAG
>CALAUI010000005.1 GCA_937892115.1 uncultured Clostridia bacterium
GGCAGCGGCAAAACCACGATGATAAAGCTGCTGTGCAGGCTTTACGACCCCACAGAGGGATATATCACTCTCAACGGAATTGATATTACAAAATACGATTACGAGGATTATCTTGCGCTGTTCTCCGTCGTCTTTCAGGACTTCCGTCTGTTCTCATTCTCATTGGGCGAAAATGTAGCCTGCACACAGGATTATGATGATAAAAAGGTTCTTTCCTGTCTTAATATAGCAGGAATGAAAGAAAGAGTATCGGCACTTCCCGACGGACTTAAATCCGTTATTTATAAGGACTTTGACGAAAACGGAATAGAAATCTCCGGCGGCGAAGCGCAGAAAATCGCCATTGCAAGGGCATTGTATAAGGACGCACCGTTTGTAATTCTTGACGAACCGACAGCCTCGCTTGACCCGATTGCGGAGTATGAGATATACTCTCGTTTCAACGATATGGTCGAGAATAAAACGGCGGTTTATATCTCGCACCGCCTGTCATCCTGCCGCTTCTGTGATAAAATCGCCGTCTTCCATGAGGGCGAAATTATTCAGTTCGGCTCCCACGAAGACCTGCTGAAAGAAACAAACGGCAAATACTATGAGCTTTGGAACGCTCAGGCACAGTATTATACAGATAAAACAACAGCATAAAAATGACAGACCGAGGGAAATCCTTCGGTCTGTTTTCTGTATAAATATGGTGCTGATTTTGAGTAAATTTCCTTTTGTAAACAGCGAAAAAACGAAAGTAATGATATTTCGTTATTCAATCCAATGTTCGCTGACAAACTTCTCAAGCTGCCATTCCGGACCGTCAAAAAGAAGTTCATACAAAGCCTGCTGCGCTTCTGATTTTTTCATTTTTTCTATGTATGCAGCAACTTTTTCATACAGTTCCTCTGCTTCTTTTTCCGCCTCTTCTTCATATTCCATTACTTCATTATAATACTTTACAGCTTCTTCGGGGAAGGCTTTGAAATAAAGAGCAATCTTGTGTTTGCAAACGATTTGTTTTCCGTCTGCAAAAGGGCAGTTACAAATCGACTTCTTGGGATGTTTTGTATCTATTGTAACAGAATATAATGCTTCTCCCGTACCTTTCACTATTCCGGAATAAACAGTATCATCAATCTTTTTGATTGAAACAACATTGCCGAATTCATGGTATTCATAACCTCGCCAAACTGATTTGCTGCTTGCAACATCTAATAAGCCCATAATCCATCTCCTAAGTTATGTAAAAATATTAATTATTCCGTTTTATATTTTTCTGCTCCAATTTCCATTCTTCAAACTCTTTTCTGCCTTCTTCGGTTTCAAAGAAAGCTATAATATCCGGAAGCATTAAATCAACTATTGACTCGACAATTTCATCCGATAAAGCCAACTCCGCCCTTGTACTTTTCCAAGTAAAACGCAAACGGATAATAAACCTTTTTAAGAAAGATAACTTATCATAGTTTTTGATTTCTTCCCATTCCGGAACAAGAGCAAGTGCAACTTCTTTTTCGATATCAGTATGATAATCCTGTATGTAAAAGCACAAACGGGAACGTTCCATTGAACGATAATCAACATGGTCTGTTGCTAAAATTTCGTTCAGAGCTAACGCCGCACGGCTTTTTAATATTGAGCTTTCCATTTTTACACATCACTCCTTTTCGGCGGGTTTTAGGGCGCTTCCCCCTAACAAGTGTATTTGTGCTGTAACAAATACGATGCTTGATAAGACAATCCCGTGATTGGATTTCAAGCAGCCAAGCGAATTAGGTACACCTAATTCATTGCTTGATAAGACAATACTGTTAGTGTGGATTTTTTTTCAATTAAAATTTTGAAATGGATTATCTTGATTGCTGTGAGTTAAAAAATCGTTTTTTGAGATAAAGTATGTTGTATTTCATATTCTTTGATTTTATCAAGAATTTGAACATTCAGATTGAATACGCTTTTCTCCATTTCAGAAAATAATTCAACTAATTCTTTTCCTGAAATTGTTGTTCCGTCAATCAAGAGAACATTATCTCTCAAGGCATTATTACTATCCGAATGTTCAACAGAATCATAATTCAACTCTCGTTTAAAAAATTTATATGGATTAAATGAATTTGTTTTGTCAAACTGACTTTGAGAAATAATACAATCAATATTGTTGCCTTGACAAAGTACATCGTAAATACAATCAAATAAATCTTCATCTGAATTTGCATTTCGATTTGCTTTACTTATCATTTCACGATACATTTTTATAAATTTCAGGCATTCTTCATGCAGATCTTTCAGAAATGAGATTTTTCTTTCTGTATTATAATTAACCATACTTTTTACGCCTGTTATCAAACAAATCGCTATACCTGTGATTAATCCTGCAAACACATTAGACAAAACAGAAGATAAAAAAGGTATTGTATTGTATGTTATTTTTGAAAAAATAATAGATATTACAGAAATAATAACCAATATTAGTACAGCAACACATTGCGGAAGCTTTAAAACTTGTAGAATCCTCGAATTAAATTTTTTAAGTTTACTCAAAACTTTTTTCATCTTGTTTACTCCATCGTATTATTGTGGATTCAATAAAGGGCAATTTATTCAGATTAAGGCGTATTTTGCATACAGCTAATCAGTAATTTAACATTTCGATTATTTTATTTGTACTATTTATTTGTTCAATGAATTCATCATTTGTCAAAGTTAAAATATCAACATTATATCTGAATTTTGAAAACTCAGCCATATATTTTGTATCTGTATGAATAGACGGTGCCACAAGGATAGAGAACACCGTTACTGTCGGATATTTTTCGATTGCTTCTTGAAGATGACGAGTTATTGCGGGCATTTCATTTGTTGCCTGATTCCTCGCACACATAAGAGTAACTTCTACAAGCGGATTGCAATCTGTATCAAAGCACTCAATGTCCGCCATACCACCTGATGCGGTAAAAGTTGGCAAACCTTCATCGTCAACATGATAATTGGGTTTTACAACTAAAGTGTCAAAATGCTGTTTTAATGCTATACTCGTTAAAAATTCCAAACGAGTAGGTTTATCAATAATTCTTAAAACAGGATTTCTACTTTCTCTGTTTCTGCAAACAATATTCAATTCGTTTATTATATCTTCTTTTGAGTATTCATTTGCCCATTGATTTAGTGTTGAAATTCGGGCATCATTAACGGCTTCCTCATTTATAGGCTGAACCATTGATACAATATCTGTGTCAATAGTACCCATGTATTGGAAATAAGCGTTTTTATCATCGTATGTTTCATAATCCGAATAATTATCTAAAATATACTGTATTTTATCGGATTCAAAGGAGTTAAAATCTATAAAACGACCATTACCTCTTAAGGAAACAATACCGGTTATACGCATTTTTCTAATAAATTCATCAACTGCCTCGCCGGTAATTTGATTGATTTTAAACCTATTCTTTTGTTCTTCGGTAGCTCCAAGAAGATCAAGACAGATTTCATAAATAACCTCATCACCGTATGTGAATTGATGAAGTTGACGAAGTTCTTTTATTTTATGATATAGAGCATCTGCATCATTATCTCTCCAACAAATCAATAAAGACAGCTCATTTCTGAAAATACCTGCATCATTTTCTTCGGGATCATCTTTTAACAGCTTTATTACTTTTAATAAAAGAACCAAAGGTGAATTGGCGTTGGCATTTTTTCTAAACGGATTGTTGGTTTGATATTTCATTAATGCATTAAGGAATACATTTTTTATTTTCTCATCATTAACAGGATTTTCATTAAATGCATCAACTAACATATGCCCTGTTGTTGAAATAACAATAGGAGAATCTATTTGATAAAATACAAAACCGAATTCCATAGCCAATTTATACCAAGTATCAAATCTTGAAGGCCAACCTTTTTCAAATCCTGCTTCTTTATGGTTTTGCGGGCTATGGTCAATTATTTCGATTACTTCCGAATCAGTAAATTCTCTTTCATCATTTAATACAGCTTTCAAATTCGGAATCCGAGTTACATACATCGGGATATATAATTTTTTCTTTATAAGCGTTTTTGCAACGTTCATAATAATATCATTGGTTAATAGCTGTCCTTCAAAAGGAATAATACAGTTCAGGAACCCTGCTATTCTTGCAGGATTTCTCATTGTTGTTGAAAATGATAATGGCTTATATTCAGCAGCTCTTTCTCTTGGCATAAATCTCACATCCTTAATAGTTTTTCACCAATACTTCGTATGAGTCTTTTTCTGAGTTGTCGTGATAGCTTATGTAATTACTCTGTATGCGCACAATATTATATTTCTGAGCCCATGCATTAAATGTTCCGTTATATCTTTTTCTATGCCACAAAACATTCGAAACGGCAAATCGTACACCACGAGCATCAAGCTCATCCAAATAGTCAATTAGCCGCATTTCACTATCTTCATTCCACAATTTGTTATATTCGCTGAAAGTAATTAAATACGGCGGATCTAAATAAACCATATCATTGGGAGTCGGCTGAACTTTCTCGATGAAGTCCTGAAAATCCATATTGAACAATTCAATATCTCTATCATTCACATAATCAAAATATGCATTCAGTGCATCAACAACATTCTGATTGAAGTCAACATTTCCTACAGGAAGATTGAAGTCTCCTTTACGATTAAATCTTAACATTCTGTTGAAGCCATAGATTAAAAGCATATAAAGAAGCATCATATCATCTTTATCATCGTTGAAATCTGCTCTCATTTTCATATATGATTCTTTATTGTATTTAGCAAAGTAAGTCTTCACAAATTCTTTTCTATATTCCGGCGGAACATCTTTTCCGAGAAATGTTGCAGAAAGCTTATACTTATCTATATCAAGTTTCAGTTCACTCCAAAACTGCTCTGTATTCTCACTTGCAGAGATTAAAAACTGATGGAGCTTAATCATATATGAATCAATATCGTTCAACAAATATTGGTTTGCTTCAGTATTCAAAAAAACACTTCCGCCTCCGCAAAAAGGTTCAATAAAGCGGTCGATATCTTTCGGAAAGTTTTCTTTTAGTTGAGGAACAAGCTTAAATTTATCTCCGACATAAAAGAACGGAGAACGTCTGCATTCACTTCTTTCAATCATTTTCTTTACCAACTTTCACTATAAATATTAGTTCCTTGTGATCTTTCAAATCTGTTTTTCCTGCATTAAAGTATTGAAACGGTTTTTCATAAATCGAAACTTTTCCTCGTTTTGCAAGTATTCTTTCAATGTCTTCTAATGTTATTTTATTTTTAGATGAACTGCTTTTTGAGTTGTAAGTATTATTATATGAAACAACAATATATTTACATTTGAGAGAATTTATAAGATCTTCAAATACAGTTGTTGCTGTACTTCTGCAATATTCACTCATGTTTTCGGGAATAGGCTTACAAGCTTCGCCAAACAAATCCGGCTTATTCCAACAAGCTATGTTTTCGAGCACATGATAAAACCTACTGTATTGTCTTGAGTTATACGGTGGATCAATATATACAATATCTGTTTGAATTTCCTTTGCTAATTCATTGGCATCTTTACGTGTTATATATATCTTTTTGTTTTTGTATTTATAAGGTACAATTAAATCAAACTTAAAAGTATCGGGGATTGCTTTTCCTTTAATATAGGCATCATAGTGACCGACTGTATTTGCGGATTTATCTGCCGAATAAAGTAATGAAGCAAGCAGAATATTTCTTTCTTTTTCGGTTAGTTCTTCTTTTTCGATTCGATCACGAATATAACCGATTAAAAGAGCATCTGAGTAGGAAAAATATTTATTTCCGAAATTAAGAGATATATAGTTGTCAGGAATATTTGAACAATCTACTGAATTGAATTGTATACATAATTCATTTAGTTTCGCTATATTATAATCATTTTGTTCAAAAAACGCTTTATATATTATTTCGTTTGAATAAAGAAAATCATTTATATATACTTCTTCATAGTTATCTAATGCATATTTACTGATAATTGCAGTACCGGCAAAAATATCACAAAAAGATGTTCCAATACAATTTTCAGATATTAAATCGTGTATCCATTCAGCAATTTTATATTTGCTTCCTGTATATCTTCTGTTCCAAATTTGATAGGGCATAAACATGAACCTCTCTAAAGACAGTAGTACATCTATCGACTATTATAACACATATAAAGTCCATATTAACGAACATTTCTTTTGATATAGTGAAGATAAATTTTAGTTTTCTTCATAAGTAACTTCAACAATATCTTCTATATTGCAATGCAAAACGGCACAAATCTTTTCAAGAGTTTCGAGCGGTACTGATTCATCTTTTGCGAGTTTAGCCATTGCATTAGTAGTGATTTTTGAGGCTTCACGGAGTTGTGTTTTATTCATCTTTTTATCAATCATCAGTTTCCAAAGTTTATTGTATGAGCGAGCCAAAGTGCAGCCCTCCTATGGATATATTTCAACAATCTTAAGTATATCACAAGCTCAATAAATAAGCAACAATAAAATTGAAAAAATCAAATTATTTTTGAAAATATAGATTTTATTATAGACTTTTCTTTTAGAATATGATATACTCCATTTGTAAGCGGTATCGTCTTATCAAGCAATGAATTTGGATATCACAAATTCGCTTGTCAGGGGCAGCCCTGAAACCCGATAGAAAGGACAGTGAGAAAATGAACGGTGTAATTTATGCAAGATACTCCTCTGACAGTCAGCGTGAAGAATCTATTGAAGGTCAGATTCGTGAGTGCAAGGAATTTGCCGAACGGAACTGTATCAATATAGTTGACATATATATTGACCGTGCATTTTCTGCAAAAACCGATAAAAGACCTGACTTTCAAAGGATGATTAAAGACAGCAACAGAAAAAATTTCGATGTTGTTATAGTTTGGAAGCTCGACAGATTTGCCCGTAATCGTTTTGATTCTGCACACTATAAAGCGGCATTAAAAAAGAATTGCGTTAAGGTTGTTTCTGCAACTGAAGCTATTTCAAAAGGCTCCGAGGGCGTACTTCTTGAAACAATGCTTGAGGGTATGGCAGAGTATTATTCCGTTGAACTTGCCGAAAAAGTAAACCGTGGCATGAAAGAAAATGCTCTTAAATGCAAGTATAACGGCGGTACACTTCCTATCGGATATGTAATTGACAGTGACAAACATTATCAGCTTGATCCCATAACTTCGCCTGCCGTTGCAGACGCTTTTGAGATGTACGCAAACGGAATGGGCATGCAGCAGATAGCCGATGAATTGAATATCAGAGGTGTCAGAACACAGCGGCATAACGGCAAACTTGATACGGATAATGTTACAAGTATGCTTCACAACCGCAAGTATATAGGCGAATACAAATACAAGGATGTTGTTATTCCCGGAGGCATTCCCGCCATTGTAACTCAAGAATTGTTTGACAGAGTGCAGGAGCGAATGGCGTTAAATAAAAAGGCTCCGGCTAAACATAAAGCCGAAGACGAATATCTGTT
>CALAUI010000006.1 GCA_937892115.1 uncultured Clostridia bacterium
CTTCCTTTTTGGCAGGGGCAGAAGGACTTGAACCCTCGGCACGCGGTTTTGGAGAATTTCCAAAAAAGAATTATTGTGCATTATGTTGTGTTATTTAGTGTTAATATTGTTTAATTTGTACGAAGAATTATTCTGTATTAGCACTGAAACGCCATGTCGGAGAATACTTTTTTAAAAAGTGTTAGACAATCGTTAGACAAAGTGTTAGACACTTTGATTTTGACCGAAAAAATAATTACATTTTACTCGTTAATTTATGCTGCAATCACTCCACAAATATCAATATCAAAAAAGCATAAATAAAGGAGCGATATTTAACCATGAAAACTATCGAATATATAAAATGCGGAGACTACTATATTCCCGATCTGAAGCTGCCGGAGCAGGAGGTTTTGCCGCTCGGTAAATTCGGCAGAATGAGGCTGAAATATCTCCGTGAGAACAGTCCGTATCTGTATAACAATCATCTGCTCAACGGCACACTCAACAAGCATTGCGCAGAGGTCGAAGCCAAAGCTGAAGCTCGCCTTGCGGAGCTCATTGAGGCGATGGCAAGAGCCGAAGGAGTGACCGAAGCACTCAAAGCCTCCGACCCGATGAAATGGATTGGCGTGATGAACAGCATCAAAGCATCAGCAGAGGAAATCATTATTAATGATGTTGTATTTACATAATTTTACATTTAAATAAAAGAAATGCACTCATAGTATCTTTCTTCAAAGTTTGAGTTATTTCTATTACTGAATATACTGACCGTACTTGTATGCTTTTTTGACCAAAACAGCTTTTCTTTTTACTTTCTAATCATTCTTGGCAAGTTACCAGCAAGTTAAATCATAACTAAATATAGTTGTTAAGCAGGTCAAAACGCTATATATAGTACTTTTATGGTGCTAAACAATGAGTTTTTCTCATATCGGCAAGTTACCAGCAAGTTACCGGCAAGTTAAATCAGGCCCATATAGGAATATACTTCATATATCGTGGGGCTGTTGTTGGATCCAATGGACGAATATAATCTAAATCAACAGCCTCTTTTATTAATCTTGATATACTGCCGGACGAAGAATCCTTAACGCCAAATCTCTCACGTAAAGAGCTATTAGTTAGTTGTTCACCTTGAATATATTTGATGCAAGCGTGCAGATAACAGGCCCATAATTTATCTTCAATGGAGATATTTGAAAACGGCATATCAGAAAACAAAGTTACTCTTGTGCTATCTTCATATAACTCTATTTTAGGTGCAGGTAATTGTGCCAACTCACAGGAAATAGCAATTTTATCCCACCCGGTTCCTAATTCTTCACACATTCTCAAGCGACGCATTAATTCTGCTAATTTTTCGTTTCTCGATTTCGGAGGATTATCAATTATTCTCTTAATATCAACAAGCGGTGTACCGGAGTTAGTTATCTCTATTCGATTATTAAAAACCTCAACCACCGGTCCGGTACCTGTAATAGAAAAATCCTGATGAATTAAAGCGTTTGCAACAGCTTCTCTGATTGCCAAAATAGGGTAAGCAGTTTTTTTCTCACGCAATGCTCCAGAAATAACTTCTTTTGTTGGAATTAGTGCTTCAATAAATTTAATAAGGCCCTCAAAACCAACGACATATCCTTTTCCGCCAATATCCTCTTTTAGCATATCAAGACGATTGTTTCCACTATACTGAACAACACGAATTGCTTTTCGTGAAATACGGGGAAAATCAGAAAGGTGTTTCGCCAGCAGAACGGCACCAAGATTTGTGACGGCATACAGACCGTTATCCTGCCTGACAAGGATGCCCTCTTCCAACATATAGTGGGCGACTCCATCATTGTCAGAGGGTTGCGGTATGCCAAGGATATCGAAGTATACAGAATAGTCAAGCAGACGAAGTGCTTCATTAAGTTCCAGGTCTTGTTTTGAATAGCGTTCCTCAAATCTGGTGTTGCGGATACGATCCCATAACTGTGCCTGAACAGCAGGATATTCGTTCAATTTCTTTGTATAGCTCCCGATTCTGATATAGTCAACTTTTTCAAACATTACTGTTTGTTGAGCCGCTCTATATATTATGAGCACACCAACATCTTTATCATTCATTGATGCAGTATAAAATTCAAAATCTGCATTTCGCGAAAGTAATGAACGTAACCAATTTTCCAATTCTTGATTACCCTTTTTTAATGTTTGTAAGTTATACTGAGTTCCGACAATCTCATGCGTTGAGTCATCAATGCCCCAAAGCATATAGGCGCAGCTTTTTTCACACATTGCTGCACTATTTGCCAATGCGCTGATATCTCTTCCAATCATGTAGGGGTCATAATTGTCATGCTTAAACTCAACCCACTGGGTTTCATTTGGTAGTTTTATCAATTCATTTATTAACTTGTCTAAATTTTCCATTTTATCACATCCTGTAAGCATCAATAATACTGCTCAACATACTTGTATGCTTTTTCTAACAGTTCATTATCAAACATTCTTTTTTTGGCAAACACTGTTCTGAGGGCTTTTTCAACATCGTTCCTTCCTTGATCGGTATCCTGCCAACCGGGGAAGCGAACGATTTTCACTATTTCATCTATCTCGTTTACAATTCGCTCAACGATAATCGGTGTACTGCGGTTTTTAACGCTGTTGAACAACTCGGTTAAAGCCGCTTTGCCCTTTTCTTCCTGACTGAGCACGGGCTCCTCTGCCTGAGCTTTTCTTACGGCGGCAGCGGTGTCTTTTGCAAGATCGAGCAGGTTTTTCAAAAATTCAACACCGTTAAGTATTCCCTGCTCATGCTGCTTTCTTAACTGCTCAAGGCGTTCACCGAGCTTGATGAAAACCGGGTCATCGGTATGCCCTTTAATAATTGCCGCAAGGTTGATTTCAATTTTCTTTGCAGCTTTTTTGCTCTTCTCTTTATCATTGATGAATTGCTCAATGATATCAGCATCAGCTTCAAGCACATCTACATCGCCGTTTATACCGATTGCGGTAATGTTTTCCTGAACAAGTTCAATTGTTTTGGGGCCGAGTGCGCTCCAGATCAGATGGCCGGTATCATCCGAAGGACGAACGGATTCGTAAACGGTGGACAGCCATTTGTAATCAAATTTGTGAGCATCAAGGCAGGAATCGGGGGAAACAATGTTCCAGATTCGATGAAGAACACGGTAATCGGCACCAAACTTATCTCTTGTTTCATCGTCGGGCAGGCACTGCTGTGCGGCGGCAAGACCCTCCCAAGAGGAATTCGTTCTGTCAACGCCGGGGAAATACAGCAGGCACTTTTCAATGAGCTCCGGTATTTTCTGTTTAATGTCATCAATGTTTTTGATAACATTTCTCATGCTTTCTTCGTCAAAGTTGAGTGCTCTGGCAAATCTTTCAAAAACACCTATGTAGTCAACAATCAAGCCGTTCGGCTTGTCGCCGTAAACGCGGTTGGTGCGGCAGATAGCCTGAAGCAAGGTGTGGTCCTTCATGGGCTTATCAAGGTACTGCACCTGCAGAATCGGAGCATCGAATCCGGTGAGAAGCTTTGATGTAACTATGAGCAGCTTGATGGGAACGCGGGGGTCTCTGAATTTGTCAAGCAGCTTCTGCTCTTCATCTGATGAACGGCGGTAGGCAATGTAACGGTTCTCTTTGTCGTTGTTGGTGTCCATTACAATCTCGGTATAGTAAGGGCTTCCGAACAGCAGGTCGAGCTGTTCCTTGTAGAGTACACAGCTTTCACGGTCATAGCACACAACCATACCTTTAAAACCGTTTGGTGCAACCTTTGACCTGAAATGGTCATATATATGCTGACAGACTTTTTCGATTCTGTCGGGAGCCTTGATTAAAGCTTCGGTTTTTACCCTTCTTGCAAGGCTGCTTTTTTGCTCCTCGGTAATGTCTTCCGTCAGCCTGTCAAATTCTTCGTCAATTGTATCCTGGTCAATATGAAGTTCAACCGGAACGGTTTCAAAATTGAGCGGCAGAGTGGCACCGTCACGGATGGAGTCGGAAAAAGAATACCTGCTCATATATCCGGCAGCATCCTGAGCGGCACCAAAGGTTGCAAAAGTATTGTGGTCAAGGTGATTGATGGGAGTACCGGTCAGTCCGAAGAAAAATGCATTCGGCAATGCAGTGCGCATATTTGCACCGAGGTTACCTTCCTGAGTGCGGTGAGCCTCATCTACCATCAGAATAATATTGTCTCTCTGATTGAGCGCGCCTTCGATATTATCGAACAAAAAGATTGTGGTGATGATTATTTTCCTGACATCACCTATCAGCTTTTCGGCAAGGTCTTTTTTGCTCTCAGCAATTTCAATATTAGGCACCTTTGACTGGCTGAATGTGGCGTAAATCTGTTTTTCAAGGTCGATTCGGTCAAGCACAATGATTATCGTGGCGTTGTTCAGCTCGCTTGTCATTCTGAGCTTCTGAGCCGCGAAAACCATAAGGTAGGATTTGCCGCTGCCCTGAAAGTGCCAGATCAGGCCCTTTTTAGGTTTGCCGCCTTTTACACGCTCAACAATCATATTTGCCCCTTCGTATTGCTGATAGCGGCAAACAATCTTTATCTTTCTGTTCTTTTTATCTGTTGAAAAGATGGTGAAATACCTGAAGATATCAAGCACGGTTTCCTGCTTTATCATTGCGCTTATGCTGCGCTGCACATCGGCGAGAGTACCCTCACTTTTATTTTCAGGCACATGCCAAGGACCCCAATGAGTAACGCCGGCGTTAATTGAGCCGTATCTGAAGCGCTTGCCCTCAGTTGCAAAGTTAAAGATGTTAGACACAAACATTCCGGGAATGCTTTTTTCATAGGCAAGGATATCTTCGGCGCCGTCAATCCATGAGATTGCCTCACGGGTGGCGGTTTTGATTTCGCCGATAACAACAGGAAAACCGTTTATCAGCAGAACGATATCGAGCCTTTTGCCGCCGTCAATCTGAGGGTATACCCACTGATTTGTGACAACATATCTATTCAGGGCAAGCTCCTCGGGTGAGCCCATTCCGAAGAGTTTAATCGGGATAAAGCCGTGATTTTTACCGAAAGGATAGGAATTTTTCTCAAAAATCTGGTTTTTGAATTCTTCGTTTATTGAAATCAGGTCAGCTGCATTTGCTTTCATAAACAGCGGGCGCAGTTTGATAATAACCTCATCGGCAAAGGAAGGATTTGCGGCAATTTCGGGATTGAGCCTTATCAACGCATCACGCACCATTGGTTCAACCATAACATCGGCATAGTGTCTCGGCAGTTTTTCGGCGGGAATATATTCCCAACCCTGGTTTACCAATGTATCGATTATCATCTGCTCAATCGTTGCTTCATTATGCATATCAACAACTCCTTTTCAAGCATCATCAAAATACTTTTGCATTTATACATTACCAATCACTTCTTTTCAGCTTCAGCCCATGCCTGAACACAAATATTGTGAATGATATTATGAATATCATAAGAATAGATTTCGCCGCTATTCAAATCGCATTCAAATAGCAATCCTTCATCATCAAAATACAGCTTATTGTATTTTTTGCTTTTTGTATTTTGATAAGAAATAACAACCGAGGTTATTTCTTTCAAATCTTGAATATCATATTCATCGAATGAGTCTGAAAAAACATACAAATCTATATCTACAAATCCGGCGTAGCTTGATTTGTTCAATTTGTCAATTTTCTTTTCTATTGTATTGATAATATTCCCGGTTGAGTGCCATTTTGCCTCCGGGATATATCCACCTATCTGCCCGTTGTATTCAAAAATCTTATTTCCGTGTTTTTCAAAATTATATATTTTTGATTTTTCAACCGAAGAAATAGACTTTCCCTGCAAATACTTATCAAAGAATGCTTTCTGATCTTCGTTATCGGTGCATCGAGTCACTTCAATACCACAGGTATCGGATAAGTGAATATCCGGACTATCCGAATGAACGGCACTTTCCATTTTTTCGGCAAACAAAGCTTTCAATGTCAACAATGCTCTGATTTCATAAAAATATTTGATGTTTTGAGTGTTCAATGCTAAACCTCTTCGTAATTCTATTTGTGAATACTCCACATTTAAACGTTTATGCATTCATATAAGACAGATGTTTTCGGTGTAATCCTTGAGTATATTTTGATTTATCGCTCTGTTTCATAAACTCCGAAAAACGCTTTTGTTCTTCCAAAGTCGGTAAACAGATTTGTAAATCACCATATTCTTGAGCGTTTATATTGGGTTGTCCCACCGCTCGCTGCGTTTTCTTTACAAAGTCCTCATAGAATGCAGATTTCGTAAAACCGAACACGTAGTCTGGAAGGACTTTTGCTCTATCAGGAATCAGTCGAATTAAGAATCCCGCATAGATCCCGCGACCATATTCTGCTTTGTATCTGAAGGTCTTTCCAACGGTATTCCCAGACCTTGCGAACAGAATATCTCCGTCTTTCAACAGGTATTTTTCATCTATTGCATTAGGAGACTTAACATCATTGTTGAGTTCGCCCGTATCGGTTATATCTGTTATTCGGATATAACGGGTAGTGCCGTCGTAGTCTGTAGCTGCAGCCCCAGAACCATAAGCAAGCTTGCCAACGCAAATATCTTTTAGCGTTACGACTTTCAATCCCTTTTCATTTGAAATAGGGTCTCCAAACATCTCGATAAATTGCGATTTGAAACTACAAATTTTGATTTATCGCTCTGTTTGATAAAATCGGCAAACTGCTTTTGGACATCAATCGGTGGCAGTGCTATTTCCATATTCTTGATGTATGAGACGGCCCCAATATTCTTGATGGCAGACCCTTTGGTTTCAAGCTGGTCAACTGAATTTCTCATATAAGTGAGAAATACCTCTGGAAGCATTTTCCCATTCAAATGGAATTTACATAGAGCCTGATTGATAATTCCACGTTCCGCCTCTTCAGGTAATTGATAAAGACAGCCGATAGTACCTGAGCAACTCATAATAAAATCACCGGGACCGCAAGAAAAGCGTTTTAGCTCTTGGTATTTTTCTTGTGTAACATAGCTTTCTCCCAAATCTGCTGACCTTTGAATAGCATTCTTTTGCTCATATACTTTGACAGTTCCGAGCCCTTTTTTGACAAAGAAACCGACCTTTAGTGCACTGCCAAATGGTCCACGAACAATTGAGTCACATAACGTTTCCAACTTTACGAGCGGCCATCCTTTTTCAGCAGAAAACATCTCGATAAATTGCGACTCCTAAACAATTATATTTTTCTCATTGTCCATAAGATCTCTGTTGACTTTTTCCACAAAATCATACAGTTCACCATTGCGCAAACATCTTTCTATTCCGCTGGAGTCTTTTTTTACGATTGTAATAACACAATCACCGATTCCTATAGTAAGCCAATAAGCAGCATCGTTATAACGATATTCCCAAGTTGAATTATAAAACTTACCTCTGTCTGCTCTTACTTCGGCAGTTATAAGTTTCCATTCGGAAGTGTCAAAATGGTTTATTCGGTCCAGTACTTCATTTGGGATATTTCTTTCACTTTTTCTTGCATTATAATGAGGTCCGCCAATTTGTAATCCGTGTACGTCCTTCATTTTAAATTGAACGCGTTCAAACAGCGAGGCCGGTCCGAATTCAATGTGAAATCTCACTAAATCGTTTTTCCACGTTTTTTGCGGCATAAAATCACCCTATATATTTTTTATGTGATGCTTTAACATTTGCCTGGTTGAGCATTGCGTACTGCAAAGTGGTGTCAACGCTCTGATGGCCGAGAAGCTGCTGAACCTGCTCGATGGGCATTCCTTTGTCGATAGCCATCGTTGCGAGAGTCCGCCTGAATTTATGAGGATGGATACGGCACAAGTTCAGTTTTTCACCGAGCTTTTGAAGGCGCGACTCGACTCCGCGGATCTGCAAACGTTCATGCGGACTTTGCAGGGATACGAACAGCGCGGGATTATCATCCGTTCGGCTTTGCAGGTAATTCTGCAAATGCACTTTTGCACGGGCATCGAAATACACCATTCGCTGTTTATTACCTTTACCAAGTACCACACACTCACGGTTTACAAAATCAATATCGCTTCGGTTCAGCAGGACAAGCTCTCCCACACGCATACCGGTGGAGGCAAGCAGGTCAATCAGTGCAAGGTCACGAATACCGTCACAGTTATCGCGCATAATTTCAAGCGCTTCATCGGAATACGTTTCTTTGACTGTTTTGCAGGTTTTGACTTTATGAATCCTTCGAACGGGACTTTTTACGATATAATCCTCGTCCTCAAGCCAGGCAAAGAAGCTGGAAAGAATGCGGCGGATATTATCGATCGTGACCTTTCCGGCATTGCTGTGAGTCTGGTATTCATCGAGATATAGCCGGAGGTCGTCCGTCGTGATGCTCATGGCATCCTTGCCGATGCCGTTCAGTACATTGCGGAGTGTGGAATCGTAGTACCGGATCGTCTTTTCGGAACACCCCTCCACACGCTTGGCTGCAAGAAACAATTGAATGTGATCGACTGATTTACACACATCATCTTCCCGCATACACGAGGTCAAAACCTCGTGCAGTTTTTTCATTTGCCCGTTGTCGAGGTGGGGGAGCATCTGCTGCTCGATTTTGTTGATAAGATGGTTTGTCATAAAATTTCTCCTTCTTACCAACATCCTGCACCAATAACAATTCTTAAATTATGAGTAAATTTCATCGAGGATTATTCTATGGCAATCAAATATGTCATCTAATTGTGAAATCCATGAATAGTAGAACGCAAAAATTGATGAATGTGTGAGTTCGGATTTTACTACGACTGGAAACAATGCCCTTATTTTCAAATGAATCGAAGATAAATATCTATCCATAATTGTTTTTGTTAGGATGTATTGAATGTTATCAGCAGTAATTTGCAATAACATTTCTCGATATTCTAAATCTTGATATATTCTTCCTGAACGTTTTTGCTTTTGCCGATCAAAATGTTTCTGTAATTCTCGGTGAATATCAACATTAGTAATATCTTTGACTTGAACTTTAAATGATTCGTTTGTTTCAGCTATTGCTGTTTCCACCATTCCGATATTTACAGCATCTATTCCATAATAAGCTGCCAGCATTCTTGCGAGTTTATGTGTATCAGAAGCAAAGGTAGACTCCAAACCATATCCCTCTTGAAACAGCACTTTGATTTCTGCAGTGGTATCCATGTCTTTTTTATCGTCATTTCCAGCAGAAACCTTTTTATTGCAAGGAACGCAGTCTGTATCTCTCACAATTATCCATTTACATGTGGAGGGAATGATGCTTTTCAGAGCCCTTGAATATGTAATCAATTTTGCATTTAAGGTGTCGATTCCAACCATTTGCAAATATACATTTGCAGGTTCCGTTACATCCAACAATCTTTCATATATAGGCTTCATAGCATTAAAGAAATCAATATCGCTTTGTCCTTCTACCGCGATAATTTTGGATGCATACCTTAGTTTGTCAAATTGTTCAAGGCAGCCTTTCAGGTTTTCAAGTGCAACATTTTTTGCTCCAGTTGGAAGCCTGTTTAATTTCCCAGATTGTTTAGTTCTATCGTCAACAAACAGAATTTCGGATTCATCAACCTGCTCCAAGAATCTTTCGTTATGGGTAATAATAAACAACTGACTATTAGCAATATGTCTGAATTCATCAATCAGTTTTTTCTGTAGTTTTAGATGAAGATGTGCATCAGGTTCATCAATTAACAACACATATATTTCCGAATCAACATACTCCATTGACGCGAATATTTCTGTCAGTTGGAGGAATCCGCTTCCATAAGAAAAAATGTCTTTTCCATTAACCTTAAGTGAAATATACGTTTTGTCATCCTTGTCATATTCGGAAAATGAATATGTGCCTTCCATCACATTGTTAATGTGTGATTGTATCACTTCAATATTGCTGATTACCTGGTTGCGCAAAACTTCATTGTTTTTCCCTTTCGCGATTTTATCTCGTACCTGATCTTTGTACATATATGGCTCTTTGGCAATGATGTTTGGTATCGGTCTTGATTCATTAATTGCAATAAAGGTTGATAAATTTTTTCCAGGCTTAGTACTTACCATCGTTGCAAAATTCTTAAACGATTCTGGATCAATGTAAGCTATTTGCAGATATGCATCATTAATCGTGCTTACTTTTGCAATCTTGAACCCTAAGGAATAAACGATTGTATCATATTCGATTTCTAAGACAATTTGACATTCTGCATCTTTATAAGAACAACCTGCCGGGAAAATATCTTCATCGTGATAAGCGCGGATAAATTCCATGTCCTCAAATTTCATATTGCGGGCTGCCGCATAAAAACCGGTTTTGTCTTTTTTTAGATTCTTGTCATAACACATTTTCCATAAATGTATTGCTTCAAAAATTGTTGTCTTACCGATGTTGTTTTCACCGATTATTACATTAAAATTTCCGGAAGGTAATATTTCTAAATGATCAATGCTTTTGAATTTGTCGATTATTATCTTTTTTATCATTATCAGTCACCCGTTAAGAATGCTCATAGTAATACATTTTTTATTGTTTTAGCTGAAATCCTGTTGCATAAGTGAGCGCATCAATTCGTCTATGTTTTCGATTGCTTTTTTAAGTTCAAATTTTGATTTATCGCTCTGTTCAATAAACTTCATATACTGATCCATCAGGCCTTCATCGGGCAGTGGAATAGGAATGGAATTCAATTTTGCCTGATTAAGCTTAGGCTGTGCAGTTCCTGTAACATAATTGGAGATATCAATCATGTTAAGGAGCTTCTCAATATATATCTGCGTTGCCATGTTTTTGAATTTCATGACATGCGCATGATTATTTACCCATACTTTTCCGCTTGCGGGAAATGCTATTGGAGTAACGCGGGCCAGCAAATTCGCGCCATCTTCTGATATTAGCAAAATATCTTCATCGAAGATAAAACCATCAACATGGTCAACAATTCCAGATGCTCCGTAATACGGGTATATGCCAGCCTTTCTATCGCCGCCCGTAATAGGAACTCGACGACTATCAAGGTTCTCTCCGATTTCAGGCAAAGTCTTCAATGGAAGTCCTAACGAATTCGTTGCCGGATCTCCGAACATCTCGATAAATTGCGATTTCACCAATTCATCAGTTCTTGATAGAAGGTCTTGATATGCTTCTTTTAATTCGTTTGCAGCCGAAAGTAGTTCCGCAGTTTTTCGTTGTTGCTCTAAATCCGGAAGATAAAACTCTAATTCTTTAAGAGCTTTCCAGTTAACCGTAGGCGATAATGAACCTACAGATATACGAATTGCTGCATCCATAAAATAGTCAGATGAAATAAAAAACGGAAAGTAATCAGGGTCAACCACTTTAGTGTTAGGTCGAAAAACCATACCATGTGCCGAAAAGATGCCGTCGTGGGGGGCTATAGCGGCCCTTCTCAAATATGTGTTTCTACGTCCAAAAAGGATATCACCCTTTTTCATAAGAAGTTTTTCTCCGGTTAACGCAACTTCACTGCCCCAACGAGTTACTCGAAGACTGCCGCTATCAAGGTGTTCCAACCCAATATATAATTCCTCATCGCCGGGTTCTGGTATTTTCTTTTCGGTTATGTTGTATGCAATGTCTGAGAATTTATATTTGGGCATTGTTTTCACCTCTATTCATTAGAGCATTGAGCATTTCATATGCATTTCGTAAATTTTCTTTACTTTTCAGCCATTTTGGAAGAGCAATTTCTAAAGGTGGAGCAGGCGTTCCGATGTCAACAGTTACATAAAGTGATATTGATAATTCAAAACCATTCTTCTCAATTTCATTAATGTTAGCGACATATGAAAAACCATCAATAGTGCTGAAATCAGTATAGACATTTGATATTTTGTCTATGTGAGAGTTTTCAAGAAAGCTTTGAGCATTTTTTCGCGTTACTTCATGCTTGGCATTTATAAATAGTATTTTGTTCTTTCTGGTTACATCCTTGTTCGTTCTGCATATCACAATGCACGCTTCCATAGGGGAATTGTAAAAGAGGTTTTTGCCAAGACCTATTACACATTCAACAAGGTCTGATTTAACCAATTTTTCACGCATTTCTTTTTCTTCACCGCGGAAAAGAACGCCGTGAGGAAACAGAATTGCACAGCGGCCTGTCTGCGGGCCAAGGCTTTTCAAAATATGCTGAAAGAAGGCGTAATCGGCTCTGCCCTGCGGAGGGGTACCGAGAAAGTTTCTGCCGTAAATATCGCTTTCAAATGCATCTCTGTTCCACTCACTGATTGAATAGGGCGGATTGGCAAGAACAATATCAAACTGCTGCAGCTTGTTGCCCTTGAGGAAAGCCGGGTATTTCAGCGTGTCGGCGTTGACAATTTTGAAATCATTCACGCCGTTGAGAAACAGATTCATTTTGCCGATAGAAGCGGAAAGCGGATTGATTTCCTGACCGTAGCAGCGCATTCCGCGCCACTCGGTGCCGTGTTCACGCAGGTAATGAATGCAGGAAATAAGCATTCCGGCACTGCCGCAGGTGGGGTCGTAAACGGATTCACCCGGCTGAGGGCGGAGCAGTTCCGTCATCAGGTGCACAACGGTGCGGTTGGTGTAAAACTCCTGTGAGGTGTGACCGCTGTCATCACCGAATTTTTTAATCAGATATTCGTATGCCTGCCCGAGCTCGTCCTCCGGGCAGTTTTCAATGTTCAGAGTTTTGCTGCTGAAATGCTCAACCAGGTTTTTCAGAGTTTCATCGGGAAGACGGTTTTTGTTTGCCCACGGCGCATTGCCGAAAACGCCGAGAAGTTTTTTCTCGTGGGTTACGGAGTCTTCATTTGCCTGCTCAACTTCATAAAACGCATTCTGAATCGCAATGCCGATGTTTTCTGTTTTGCTGCGGATATCGCGCCAATGTGAACCGTCGGGAATAATGAATTTATGAGCGGATTTTCCCATGAAGGCGGCACCTTCTTCGCCGTATTCCTTAATGAGGTTCTGTGTTTCTTCGTCATAAATATCACAGATACGCTTAAAAAACAAAAGCGGGAAAATGAAAGATTTATAATCGCTTGCGTCAACATGTCCGCGAAGGATATCCGCAGAGGCATACAGATAAGTTTCAAGCTCTCCGAGTTCTATTCTGTTGCTCATTCGAGATAGCCTCCTTCTTTCAGTAATTCAAACAGCCTTTCTTCACACTCTTTTACGCTTTCCAGCGCGTCAAAGTACTCTTCACGCACCTTTTTCGGATCCATAGGCGGAGCCGGCGGCTTTTCAATGTAGGTATTCACCGACAGGGTATAGCCGTGAGCCTTGATTTCATCAAGAGTTACAACCTTTGAATAGCCGACAACATCGGAATAACCCTGATAGAGTTTAAATGCATTTTCAACATCGTCATCGGTCATAATATTCTGCGCACGCTTAGGGGTATAAATTGTGCTGCCGTCAATAAGCAGAATCTTACCGCGATGGTCGGCAGGCTTGTCATTGTTCAGGCACAGCACGCAGGCGGATACACCCGCACCGAAAAACAGCCCTCCGACAAAGGTCATAACTGCTTCGATTTTATCTGACTCAATCAGTTTTTCTCTGATAGTGCCTTCTTTTCCGCCGTGGAAAAGAACACCCTGAGGCATTATTACAACACACTTGCCTTTAATCGGATCCATAGAGGCGACCATATGCTGAATCCACGCGAAATCCGCATTTGAATCTGTGGGTGAGCCCCAGAAATTTCTGCCGTAAAGGTCACTTTCAAAAGCCTCCGCACCCCAGCCTGAAAGGCCGAAGGGAGGATTGGCAATAACATTATCAAAGGTCTGCAGTTTGCCCGCTTTTATGAATTTGGGCGTGCGCAGAGTATCGCCCTGAACAATGCTGAAATCATGGGCTCCGTGAAGATAAAGGTTCATTCTTGCGATTGCGGATGTGGTCATATTGATTTCCTGACCGAAGATTTTGCCGTAGGAGAGTTTTTGATTATCCATGTGATGAATGGATTCAATCAACATTCCGCCGGTGCCGCAGGTGGGGTCATAGACGGTTTCACCTGCTTTAGGGTCAAGAATTTTAACAAGGAGCTTTACCACGGGACGTGGAGTGTAAAACTGCCCGCCGTTTTTCTTTGCATCCTCAGCGAACTGCTTGAGCAGGTATTCATAGGCATCGCCCATAACATCGGCGGAATAATCCCTGTTGCCGACTTTGATTTTTGACATCTGTTCAATCAGATTTTTTAGCAGCTCATCGGAAAGAATGACCTTGTTTGCCCATTCGGCATCATCAAAACTGGAAAAAACTCCGTCAAGCGTGTGAGGATTTTCCTGCTCAATTATCGAAAGGGTATCTGCGATGATTTTGCCGACATTTTCGGTTGCTTTTCTTATGTCATTCCAATGGCAGCCGTCGGGAATTTTAAATGTGTGAATTGAGGAGCCCATAAACTCGGCACCTTCTTTGCCATACATCTTGACGGCGTCATCCACTTCCTCATCATACACATCTGAAATGCGTTTGAAGAAAAGAAGCGGGATAAGATATGTTCTGTAGCTTGCCTTTTCAACATAACCGTGCAGAATGCAGGCAGCAGCATAAAGGTTGGAAAACAGCTTCTGTGCTGTGGTTTCGGCAGAGGATAATTCCAAAGCTTTTTTGTCGGCCTCTGTCGCGCTGAAAGATGAACTTATCATTTCGGTGCGGCTTTCTCCCGCAACGGTATTGTCTGACGCTCTTGTGACGGAATAATTGGATTCCTCGGTGACAATCTCATATTTCGGAGGATATTTGTTTTCAAAATCAAGGAGTATTTTCAGCTGATATTCATCAAGGAAGGTAATAGCATGATTTCTGATGTCGGCAGGAATTCCGTAATAGGCTTCGGCTATTCCGCCGGTGATTGCGGCGAGGGTATCACTGTCGCCGCCGATTGAAATTGCGTTTCGGATTGCATCCTCAAAGCCTGTTGATTCAAAGAATGCTTCAAGAGCCTGAGGAACGGTATCCTGACATGATTCATTAAACCGATATGTGTCACGGATTTCATCAAGCTTGAAGTTGATTTTATAATAATTCTCATTAATGTACTGCTGAATATCAAGCAGGCTCTTTCCGGAACGAGCCATAAATATTGCAGCGGCAGTTGCTTCTGCACCCTTGATTCCCTCGGGATGATTATGTGTAACCTCTGTAACTGCCTTTGAAAATGTAATAGCCTCTTCAAGAGATTTTGCGGCAAAACCGCAGGCACTCACTCTCATTGCAGAACCGTTGCCCCAGCTATTGTAGGGCTTGGGGTCGGATTCAGTCAGCCAAAAGCTGAAGCGACCGCCGTACCCGGCATCAGGATATTTTCTGCCGAGCTCCTGCATGAATTCGACTGCATTAGCACCGAGATCGGAATAATCACTTTTGCTTTCAAGAATCGCCTTTGCAACAGCAAGGGACATAATACTGTCATCAGTCGGAAAACACCTATATGTAAGAAAATCAAATTCTTTTGATTTGATATTGTGCCATTCAAACCTTGAACCGACAATATCACCGATTATTGCACCAAGCATGTTAAATACTCCTTATGCATTTATTCATATAAAAATCCACTTTAATTATAGCATAAAAATAAAAAAAGGCAATAAAAAGAAATGGTTTAGTTCAATAATAACAGCCTATCAGTACCAAAATCCGTACAGATAGGCTGCTGCTCAAATTTTGCATGAATGGTGCAATTGGTTATGTTGACCCATATATAGTCTGGAAAGGCTTTACGGCTTCACAAAAGCTATCACTCTTTTCTTCGGCAGGTTTGCTCTGGGAACGGAGAGAATATATTCCGCCGCGGCTTTTGCATGAGCTTTGGTTTTTGCATCGTCTCTGTCGGCAGGCTGAATAATTTCAAAAGTACCGTTTACAAAATCAAAGGCGATAATGCCATCGCAGTCGTCATCTTCGGAGGCGTAAGGGCGGTATGAATATTCTGCTGAAACGGTCATTCCCTTTGTCTTTTTTCTGCTCAGTTGATTTATCCCGACCAGGTTGACAAGTCCCTCGTTCCAAAGATAAACCGCCATTTTTTCAAGCGCCTTTGTTTTTGCTTTTTCGATTGAAGATTCCGATGCCGAGGAGCCTTCAAGCAATTCGGAAATGTCGCTGAGGCTCTTTGCTTTTTTCATCGGCATAGCCTTGCCGCAGTCCGGGCAAATCGCATAAAAGCTTTTCAGAATGAACCGCTCTTTCTCCGTCAGGGATGAAAGGGCGTTTCTGATTTCATAGCCGGGTACGCTCTCATCACGGTGCAGCTTTGCGGGGTATGATGTGTCAACGGTTATGTCTTCATACGATTCTTCGCCGCTTTCTTCATCCGTAAAGGTGCGGAAATAATCGGTTCTTGAACGGCACTCCGCCGCAGAGATGATAATTCTCTCTGCCGTGCTTCGGGTGCATCCGGTGTTCTTTTCAAACAGCTCAACCGCCTTCAAAAACACATTGTCCGATTTGGCAAGGCAGTAGCCCGCATACCTCAGAGCTTTGTATTGGCTCAGCGAATTGTAGCTCCACGGCTCTTCCCGGCAAAGAGTTCCGATAACGGGATTAACTCTGCCGCCGAAAATAAAGGTTGTGAATTTCACTCCCCGGGTTTCATCATATTTCAGAAACTCTTTCAACAGAAAAATCAGATAATCGCTTTTGGCAGCCATAAGCCGTTCCGGAGTGCAGCCGTTTTTGTCCCTGCCGGTCAGCTCTCCCTTGATGATGTTATTCATATCCGGCTCAAAATAATGCAGAAAAAACCAGAAGTATTTCATATCGTTTTTCTGCTTTGCCATAACGATATATTCGTTGTAATCGTCTTTTCTTTCGGGCTCGGGATAAAGCCGGTACATCTGTTCCGAAAGATGCCCGGTATCATTTCCGGCAGTGGATTCATAACGGTATCCGTCAAGAGAATCACTGCTTTCAAACAGCCTTCTGAGTGCTTTTGCTTCTTCATCCGTCAATTCAACGGAACCGTCTTTTATCACCGATTCATCCCCTCACTACGAGGCGATGCCGCCTCTCAGTTCTTTTATCAGGTTTTCATATTCAAGCTCTTTCATATATAAGCCGTTGTAATATTCGTTGTCTGTTGCGGCACGAATAAATTTGCTTTCGATGATCCGCGAAAGCTTGTCTGCTTCCTCAACAGAGATGTGGTTCTTTCTTTTGTGGTGACGTACTCTTTCGAGAGCTGCTTTCTTTGCATAAATACGCGGATTATCCTCTGCCGCTTCACGCATTGCCGTGCCCTGCGAGTTTGCGACCTGACGGCAGGAGCGATGTTTCGGATCTCCCGGTGCAAGACCGTTACAGTATTTTGTAGCTTTGCCGTTGGTGGAAAGAAAGTATCTTCCACACACTCCGCATCTGACCGGAATATTGCCGATCATCAATCCTTCAAGAAAATCGATCTTGAATAAAAACGGATAATTCAGCAAATGAATCCGCTTGATTACCTTCTCGTTTTTGACATAGTATTTGATACCGATATCGCCGACGGAAGCATCAAACAGTTTATTATTGTTGAACTTTTCAAGAAATTCTTTGTAATATCCGATATAGCTTTCGGGGGAATGATTTTTGCCCTTATCAACCATGGAAAGCGTTTCTCTGACAATCTTCTGAAACGCAGAAAGAGAATATGCCGTTATCAGAATCTGACCGATAAAATTCAGAATATATCTCGCTTCTTCCGTGTTTGAAAAAAGTTTTCCCGATGCTTTTGCTATCTTCTCCGGCGAAAAAAGATAATTCATTCTGCCCGTTAAATCTTCTGAGGAAATGTATGAGAACGGTTTGTATTTCAAAAACTCAAACGCAAATTCTCTTGCATTGTGAACAACGATTTCAAGCTCACCGAGGTTGACACTCTGATTCTGAATCAAGGTGTGTTTCAGAAAATTCATTATGGGTAAAACATACTCGTTTGATTTCAAAAGGACTTCATCGGGGAAGTTTAAAACATCACAGGTTATTGAGCCGATGTCGCCGTAAAAGCTGCCGTAATATTCTTTATCCTTTTCAAATTCAAGGGTAAAAATTCCGGTTTCTCTCTGCGTTTTGAATTCTTCTTCCGGGGTAAATCCCTGCTTTGAAAGAACAATGGGAATTACCAAACCTTCATCATTCATTCTCACACTTCCTTTCTGCCGGCCGTTAATTCGGACGGCTTTTTTATTTGGACATAAAGTCCGATTTATCGGGTCAAAAAAATGCCCGCAAGGGCGTATCGAACATTTATTCGGCGTGTTGATTATATCATCGAACATATGTT
Organism: uncultured Clostridia bacterium; assembly: GCA_937892115.1. Taxonomy (GTDB): domain Bacteria; phylum Bacillota; class Clostridia; order Oscillospirales; family Acutalibacteraceae; genus CAG-177. The sequence continues at coordinate 18,293 of CALAUI010000006.1, forward strand.
TTTGTCAATATCATTTTTACTATTATTTTTCGGGATTAAAACAAAACACGCACTGCAAAGAAAATGAAAAACGCAAAATACAAAGAGTAAATAATATCAATTCTGATTTATTCCGTCGCCGCACAGTTCCTTGCTTTTTTGTTAGCTCTGCACAAATTGAATCATCAAAAGCCGCGTTTTTTTAGACCGCTCCGTTTGATTCAAAATGACCGCTCCGCCGATTTGACCAAATTTTCAGAATTTCGTCATAATGATAGTGAAGGGCGGTGTTAACAATGAAAATCATTCAATCAGGGTTCACTTAGCGTACTGTGAAAAATCCCTTTTTCTAACGGAAACATCTCCAACCGACAGTTCATCGTAAACGGAAAACTGAGCGGATGAAGGTACAAATTCACGGTACCGGGTACTGTAAAATTTTCTGAAAAAAGGCACTCTTGATGAAAATTCAATTTTATAAGGAGGCGGTTTTATGCCGAGAAAACAGCTTGAAACACATTTCTTCTACGGAACCGGCGATGATGAAATTCAGGTCGATTCCAACGACAGAAAGTTCAACAAGGAAATACTCAAATTGAAAAAGCAAGAGCCGGATGCAGTTTACATCATTGATGATGACAACGCTCCGGCTTTTTTGCGTGCGGCGGTCAAATTTGAAAATGTCACTCTTTCATTTCATCCGAAAGCAGAGCCGAAGGAATTGACCGAAGCACAGAAGAACGCCCGTTCCGAAAACGGAAGAAAACACAAATCGAATCTTACAAACAGCGAGGTGAAACAGTGAACGAAAAAGTAAGAGCCGAATATGTAAAACTGTTGAAGGAATCCGCCGAAGCGAAAAGTGAAATCAAGTTTCACGAAGATAAAATCAAAGCTCTGGAGGCCAAAGAAAAACTGCTTACAAAAAAAGGCCGTAATCAGTTTATCTTCTCGCTCGGATTGCGTGCGGAAGCATATTTCAAAGAGCCGGAGTTTTTAACGGATTACGATTTTGATATGATTTTTACTGCCGCCTTCGGTGATCCGGATGTTTACGATCTGATTGAACGGACTACGGAAAAGCGAAAAGCCGAGTATCTTGCGAAAGCAGGGAAAACGGCTGATTAAATCCGAAGTCAACAATATTAACCTTCTGATTTTAATCAGAAGCGCAATTATACACCGTTGTTTCACACGGTGCCATTGCGTTCTGCGAGGCCACGCCCAGCATTCCGGGCTATGAGATTGCTTACGCAATCGAATAAGGGCTCTGCCCTTCGCAATTAATAAATTGCTACCCGAAGATTACAAAGTGTCGGATTGATTCTGAGACAATCTGCCGCCATGCAATCTTCCTTCTGCCTGCAGAAAAACAGAATATTGATTATGACCGTTTTTTATTTTTGAATTACGGTCTTTTTTTATGCCTTCTGCCGTCAGAAAAACGAATAAAACGAAAGGAGAAACGATAATGCCATGTCCGCATTTTCAAATCACGATCCGCAACCGTTCGGGCTCATCCGCGGTTGCCGGTGCGGCATACAACGCCGGAGAAAATCTTTTCAGCGAATACGAAAAGAAAACAAAATACTTCGCATACAAAAAGCCGGAAGTGTATTATTCGGAGATTCTTCTGCCGCCGAATGCTCCGAAAGAATACCTTGACAGAAAAACTTTATGGAACAGTGCTGAGTCAGTTGAAAAGAGTTGGAATTCTCAGCTTGCACGAAATATCGTTGCGGCACTTCCGAAAGAAATTCCGAGAGAACAGCTTCCCGAAATGGTGAGAAAATTCTGCAATGAACAGTTCGTCAGCAAGGGTATGTGCTGTGATTTTTCAATTCACGATAAAGGCGACGGCAACCCTCATGTTCACATTTTACTTTCGCTCAGAGCCATTGACGAAAACGGAAAATGGATGCCGAAATGCAGAAAGGAATATGACCTTGACGATTACGGAAACCGCATAATTCTGCCGAGCGGAGAATATAAAAGTCACCGTGTTGACACTACTGACTGGAACAAAAAAGAGAACTCCGATATATGGAGAGACGCCTGGGCAAAAATACAAAATGAGTATTTTGAAAAGAACGGAATTGATGAAAGAATCGACCTTCGCTCATACGAAAAACAGGGCATTGACAAGCTCCCGACGGTTCACCTCGGGCCCTATGCTTCGATGCTTGAAAAGGAAGGAACGGCAACCGAACTCGGCGAATTCAACAGAGCTATCGAACAGCACAACAGCAAGAAATCTGCACTGCTTGAAATGCTCATAGAGCTTGTTGAATGGGTCAAAGAAATTGCAGAACTAATTCAGAAACTCAAAACGAATCTGAACCGTCAGCCCACACTTCCGGAGATTCTTCTTGACTATCTCGACATCAGAAAAGAAGACAGAAGCAGTTGGGGATATTACGCACAGAGAGAATGCAATATCAAGGATTTGCAGGAAGTTTCCGATGCGATATATGTTCTTGATTCTCTCGGGCTCAAAACCGTTGAAGAATTGCAGAATGTGATTTTTGCCGCCGAAGAAAAAGCACGGGCAAAGGCGGATGTTAACGAGATGAAACAGATAATATCTCACCTGCACGATGTTCAGGATAATGCGAAAGTTTACGAAACATCCAAAAGCGGAAAAGGGTTTTATTATAATCAGTACAAGACAAAACATCAGGCTGAAATCGACAAATATCTGAAAGGTATCAAGTATCTGGAAATCCACAACATTTACCCTTTTGCCAACATCGAAGCCTATGAAGGTTCGCTCCGTAATCTTAAATCAAAATATGAATCCTTCGGAAAAGATGTGCTTGATAAGCAGAGCGATTCCTTTAAGAAACTGAAAAAAATCAGCAAGTGCGTTACCACTGTTCTCGGTGAAATGGGTATTGCCGAAAGCGAAGCCGGAAAGGCCGAAACCGTGAAAGACGATTATGATGTTCCCGCTTCGGAGAAGAAAAATGAAAGATCCTCTGTGCTTGAAAAACTCAACGCCGCAAAGCAGCAGACGACAGATAAAAGCAAAACTCCCGCCAGGAATAAATCCGGGCAGGAGCTGTGAATCATCTGCGTTGAATTTTTAAGCAAATAAAACAAATGTGAACAATTTCTAAATTTATTTCAAAACCGCAAAAGTTGACCTTTTCAGGTCAACAAAAACGGCATTTTCAGCTATAAGTGAAAGGAGTGTGAAAAAATCGACTTTAAAACAATAGCAGATTCCGTTCCGGTCAAGGATTACGCCGAACGCATCGGTATGGAAATCGACAGAAACGGAATGGTTCTCTGCCCGTTCCACGGCGACAGAAATCCGTCAATGAAGGTTGACAGCAGATACCATTGTTTTGCCTGTGGAGCCGACGGCGATGTGATTGATTTCGTCAGCAGTTATTTTGAAATATCTCCGAAACAGGCTGCTGAAAAAATAGTATCCGAATTCGGAATTGATGCCGAAACGAAACACGCTGTTAACAGCGAATCGCAAAACACAATCTCCCTGCGTGAAAGAAAAAATATCTATATGCTGTATCTCATATCTCTTGAAAAAGAGTTGAACCGATGGCTTCGGGATTATAAACCCAAGCCCGGTGATGAGGAACTGCATTTTCTTTTTTCAGACGCTCTGCACAGAATAGAATTTGTCGGGTATCTGATTGATACTCTTAATAATTGTCGCACGGATGATGAAATCAAAATATTCTTTGATACAGAGGGAGGTGAAATATTATTGTAACCAATAATAATCAGCCCGTATGGGTTGACGGCAACAGAATACTCGAGGTTGAATATATGGAATGGTTTACATCGGAGCATCCGCTGATTTGCATGGGCGGGTGCTTTTATGATGTTGACGGCAGAATCGAAACGGGCAGACTGAGACGGCTTATTGCCGAATCAATAAGGCCATATATCAACAGAGATTGCTCACAGCAGATTTCAAAAATCATCGCAACAATGACCGATTTCCTTGATTCCGACGAATATGAACCGGAAGAAGGCTGGCTGTTTTTTGCCAATGGCGATTACTGCATATCCGAAAAGATGCTTTACCCGAAAAGCAAAATTTGCTTTAACCGTCTGCCGGTGAATTACATTGAATCGGCATCGGAAGCAGAAGTAACGATGAAGTTTCTGTCTGAATTGCTTGCGTCGGATGATATCAGAACCCTGCAGGAATTTTTCGGTTATATGTTCCTGCCGTCAAATCCCGGTCAGAAAATGCTGATGATTCTCGGCGAAGGCGGCGAGGGCAAATCTCAGGTGGGCGAAATGGTGAAAGCTCTTTTCGGCACCAACTGCATTACCGGCTCAATAGCGGATCTGTCATCAAACAGATTTATGGCGGCAATGCTTGAATGCAAAAATGTTTTTCTTGATGATGATATGAAGCTGACGGCTTTAAAAGATACAGACCTGCTGAAAAAGCTGATTACAAATTCCGGCAGAATGATGCTTGAAAAAAAGAACCAACAGCCGCATCAGGGATATATTTATGCAAAACTTATAGCATTCGGAAACGGCAGTCTGAAATCACTCTATGACAAAAGCAAAGGCTTTTACCGCAGACAGATAGTGCTGTCGGCTCTGCCCGTTTCGCCGGAAAGAAAAACCGATCCTCAGCTCGGAAGAAAAATAGCCAAAGAAGCTGAAGGAATTTTGCTTTGGGCTCTGGAGGGACTGCACAGACTGATTGACAATAACTACGCATTTACGGTCAGCGACAGCGCAAAAAGGAATCTTGAAAAGATCATGGAAGAAGAAGACACTATCGGAGCTTTTCTCAATTCAAAGGGTTATATCGAATTGAGAAGTGACGGTCAATCAAGCACAAAAGCGCTTTACAATGCGTATATGCAGTTCTGCAGCAACAATAATATCAAAGCGGTTTCCTCAACCACATTCAACGGTTATCTTTCCGAAAACGAGGCGAAGCTCGGTATCCGTTACACCAAGCACATAAAAGGCCTGATGGGGATTGAAAGCCGCGGATACCAAGGTATAACCGTTCGCCTTGATTATGATCAGGATATGGAATGGGGAAACGGTGCACAGGATAAATACTATGAATAAGGGCATTTCGGGCATCTGTTTTTCATTTATTGCTCCGGAATATATATAAAACTTTCTACAGCAATTAAAAATTTAATGCCCTTAATGCCCGGAAACGAAGGGAGTTGTTATCCCTGAAGGTAATAAATTGACGAAAGGATGAATCAAAATAAATAATACATACAGCTTTAACGATTATCCCGAGGTTATCAGTATTGATAATCTTCAGGAAATACTTCATATCGGCAGAAATGCCGCATATTCTTTGTTAAAAGAAGGCAAGATTAAGACCATCAAGGTCGGCAAGAAGTATATCATTCCCAAGAAAAGCATTATTGAATTTCTTGAAACCGCTTGCTGACACGGTACGCAGTCCGCTCTCGTTAAGGGAACGGGCTGCTTTTTTATTCTGTAAAACTTGATTAGCAATCACTTATGATATATAATAGAATCGTGGAGTGATTGCAGTAACCGATTGGAGGTATTGATTTATGGTTACAGGCAATCTTCAGAAAAAACACGGCAAATATTATGCCGTATTGAATTTAAAGGATGAAAACGGCGAAAGATTTCAGAAGTGGATAAACACCGAAATCCCCGCTAACGGCAGAAAAAAGGAAGCAGAAGCGATACTCGCGCAGGAGATACGCAAATGGAGCGGTGTTAAGGTTCGCAGAGGCAATATGGATGTTGCCGAATACTTTGAGGACTGGCTTGAAACAGCGGATGTTGATATCAAACAGAACACCTATCGAGGCTATTGCGGCAATATGCGTAATCACATCATTCCGTATTTCAAAGAACACCGGATAGCCCTGCAGGATCTCACGCCTATGGATCTTGAAGACTATTATTATTCCAAGCTCCGCCCGGAATCCAACCTAGTCACCGGAACGGCTCTTTCGGCAACCTCGATTCACCACCATCATCAGAACATCAGCAGAGCACTTTCGGATGCTGTGAGGCTCGGACTCATTCTTTCAAATCCCGCTGCCTCGGCAAGGCTCCCGAAAAAAGAAAAATTCAAGCCGGATTTTCTCAATGATGAGCAGCTTGAAAGTTTACTTGTTTTGTTTGAAGGTAATCCCGTTGAGCTTCCCGTTAAACTTTGTGCGATTTACGGATTCAGGCGAAGCGAGGTTCTCGGTCTGAAATGGAGTCGTATTGATTTCGTCAACCGCACAATATCCGTTTGTGAAACACTTCAGCAGGGAGTGGGCGGCAATTACACCGATACTCCGAAGACAGACAGCAGTTACAGAACTCTGCCCATGACCGATAAGGCGTATAATCTGCTCAAGGAACAGAGAGCACTTCAGGAACAGCGCAGAGAGCTTTTGGGCAACTACTGTATTATTAATGATTATGTCTGTACTCAGCCCAACGGTGAGGTTATCAGCCCGAATTATCTGACCCGGATTTTTCATTCTATCGTGTCAAAAAGCACATTGCCGGATATCCGCCTTCATGATTTAAGGCATTCTGCAGCAAGCAATCTGCTTAACGCAGGATTCTCGGTTACTCAGGTTCAGGAATGGCTCGGTCACAGCAGCCCCGAAACCACATTGAGATTTTACGCACACGCCGATAAAACTTCAAAGAACGCCATAGCGCAGGCAATGAACGCCCTGGATAAAGAAAAAGAAAAGAAAAACCGTGAATTTGTTGACAGTGTTACCGGCGAAGCTGAAGAAAAAAGTTCCGAAAGCAACAAAATAACACCAAACAGGAAAGCAAAAAACACAATAAAAGTCAGAAGACCGAAAATAAAAAATGTATCCTGACTCAAAAAAGTGTTAGACAATCGTTAGACAAATGGCAAAAAAGCGTTAGACAAATCAAAATGAGAAAAAAGAAAATCCTGAAACCGTTGATATACAACGATTTCAGGACGTCTTTGGCAGGGGCAGAAGGACTTGAACCCTCGGCACGCGGTTTTGGAGACCGCTGCTCTACCAACTGAGCTATACCCCTAAATGAATGGTGGGCCATCAGGGACTCGAACCCCGGACCATTCGGTTATGAGCCGAGTGCTCTAACCAACTGAGCTAATGGCCCATTAATCGGAACGCATTATATATTATCAAAAGATTGATTTTTTGTCAACAACTTTTTATTTTTATTTCATTTTTTCGGAATGATACCGATTTCCGTATTTAATAACAAGGCAAATCCGTAGGACTTGCCTTGTTGCTTTTTTTATATTTCGGGTTTGAATGACGGCATGAGCTGAAGCTTGAATAGATTCATTTTGTGTCTGCGGTCAATATTCTTTTTCTTTTCTTCGTCCTCAATTATTCCCTCTCTGATGTATCTGTCAAGCTCTGCGTATGTAAATCCCAGATTTTCTTCGTCGGTTTTTCCGCAGAGACCGTCAATAGGAACCTTGTCGACAAGTACGTCGGGTAAACCGAGAAGTCTTCCTATCTGCTTCATTTCCTGTACAGTGAGATTTGAGCAGGGGCTGAAATCTCCTGCGGCGTCACCGTAGCGGGTTGAATATCCGACCCAGTCTTCGGAAAGATTGCAGGTGTTTGCAACTCTGCCGTTATGACTTTGTGAAACGGCGTAAAGCGTTGCCATACGGATTCTCGGAGCAAGATTTTCCCGGCTCTGTTTTGAAAGCTCAAAAGGTATGCTTTTTGCCGCCGCGTCAAATGCATCTTTTATGTTTATTACGTAATGCTTTATGTCGAGGTGGTTTACGAGCAGCTTTGCCATATCAATATCGTGCTGTTCACCGTTTGGCATGAGTACGCCGATTACTCTGTCTTTACCGAGCGCTTCAACGCACAGAGCGGCGACTATGGAGCTGTCTTTCCCTCCTGAAATGCCTACTACCGCGTTGCATCCGGGACCGTTTTCTTCAAAAAACTTCTTTATCCATTCCACACATTCGTTTTTTATTTTATCCGCATTGAATTCGTACATGGTACGCCTCCTGACTCCGATTTTCTTACGGAGATTATTCCTCAATATTTTAGCACGTTTTTATGTCACATTCAACATTTCACATACAAATATGTAAGGCAAAATGACAGTTTTTTATTTTCGGTTGAAATGGGTTGCTTATTAGTATATGATATAAATAGACAGTTATGGTCAAATCGGTTTTAGCAATGAGGTATATGAGTTGAAGAAGTATTTTGGCGATAAGCATTTTTATAAGTCGGTACTGACACTTGCCATTCCCATGGTTTTACAGAATTTCATTACCAACTTTGTCAATATGCTTGATAATCTGATGGTAGGTGCCGTTGGTACCGAGCAGATGTCGGGCGTTTCGATTGCAAATCAGTTGGTATTTGTTTTTAATCTTGCGGTATTCGGAGCAATAAGCGGCATCGGCATATATACGGCTCAGTTTTACGGTAAAAATGATAACGAGGGTATCAGAAACACACTCAGATTCAAGCTGATGGTGTCTGCATCAATTGCGGTTATTGCGGTGCTCATATTTATTGCTTTCGGTGATAAGCTTATTACTCTTTATCTTCACGAAAGCGATTCGGAGGGAAATATCGAGCTTACTTTTTCCTTTGCAAAGGAATATCTCGGCGTTATTATTTTCGGTCTTGTTCCCTTTGCGATTTCTCAGAGTGTTTCGCTTACGCTCAGAGAAACGGGGCAGACATTTGTACCTATGACAGCCGGCTTTTCAGCGGTAGCAGTAAACTGTATTTTCAATTATCTGCTTATTTTCGGTAAATTCGGTTTCCCTCAGCTCGGTGTAAAGGGTGCCGCCATTGCAACAGTAATGTCAAGATTCGTTGAACTTACGATTCTGACGGTATATGCTCTTGCAAAAAAAGAAAAACATCCGTATTTTAAGCATCTGCTTTCATCTTTCAGAATCCCGAAAGCACTTCTGAAGCAGGTTACTCTTTCGGGAATGCCGCTTATGCTGAATGAATTGTTCTGGTCTGCCGGTGTTTCCCTCCTGAATATGAGCTACAGTCTTTTCGGTATAGACGTTGTAGCAGCTGTGAGTATTTCGTCCACTTTTGTTAACCTGCTTAATGTATTTTTCTTATCGCTGGGTGCGGCAACGGGCATTATCGTCGGCAGTCTGCTGGGTGCGGCGAAATTTGACGAAGCGAAATCTACGGCAAGAAAGCTTACCGTATTCGCAATTCTTGTAAGTATAGTTGTAGCGGTAATTCTATTTTCGGCAGCTGATTTTATTCCCCGGTTTTACAATACGGTTGAGACTTCAAGACGTCTTGCCTCTGTATTTATCCGTATAAGTGCGTTGTTTTTCCCGTTTGTTTCCGTTGCCAACACGTCATATTTCGTTATCCGAAGCGGCGGAAAAATATGGATTACCATTGTTTTTGACAGCGTTTATCAGATGTTTCTTTGTGTGCCTGTTGCGTTTTCAATGTTTTACGTTTTCAAATCAACAATTATTGTTGCCTATTTTGTCGTAATTGCTCTGGACGTTATCAAGGCGTCCTTCGGCGTATTCCTTATGAAGAAAGGCACGTGGCTTAATAATCTGGTTGAATCCGAATAATCTGAGGAGTGACAGTATGAAATTTACGGTTTCACTGATTCTTATTTTTTGCATTGTATTATCCTGCACCGTCTTTGCATTTGGCTTTGATGCCGAAAGAAACGCTTTCTCTTTTGCGGACGGAATCGGAAAATTTTACACGGGATTCGTCTGTACCTTGTACAAAGCTTTTCACTTTCTTTTTCCTTCAGATACGCCTCAGACCCGTGACGGATTCTCTTTGTCACGTATTCCTTTTGACAGTACGGACTTTGTGAATGATCCCGAAATCGTTCTTAATACCGAAACCTGGCGCGTTGTGGAACAGACCTTTACGAGTGAAAAGAACTACGGCGATCCGTTTAATGACGTTGACTTGAACCTTATACTCGCGGGAAACGGTTATAAGTACGTTATTCCCTGCTTCTGGGATGGCGGAAATATATGGAAAGCGCGTTTCATTTGTCCGTCGGCAGGTGAGTGGTATTTCAGAACGGAATGTACGGACGGAGAAAATGCTTCATTAAACGGCAGAACGGGTAAGGTCGTCTGTAATGAATACAGCGGAAATCTTGACGTATACAAACACGGATTTGTAACTGCCCGCGAATGCAAAAAATATTTCACTTACGATGACGGAACACCTTTCTTTTATCTTGGTGATACTCATTGGAGTCTCGGTGATGAAACCGTTGATATGGTTAAGACAATAAGCCGAAAGAGAGCGGAACAGGGATTTACCGTTTGGCAGAGTGAGCCCATCGGTGCTTCTTTTGATTTTACCGACGGAATCACCGATACGGATATACCCGGACTTCACGTTTACGACGAAAAATTTGAAATAATAGCCGAATCGGGACTTGTTCACGCTAATGCAGAGTTCTTTTTCCCTTCGTATATGCAGGTGCTTCTTGACAGATATGGCGGTATCGTTGACGGAGAAATCAATGAAAATGCAAGAGAATATCTTGAAAGAATTTCAAGATACTGGGTTGCCAGATATTCTGCCTATCCGGTTATGTGGACTCTCGGTCAGGAAGCGGATAACGATTTTTATGCAAACAGAGACGAATATCTCAAATGGACTCCCGAAAATAATCCGTATCTGCTTGTTGCGGAATATATTGACAAATACGATCCCTATGACCATCCTTTAAGCGCTCATCAGGAAAATTCGGGCGAAACCGCCTGCTACGGCAGCGGAAAGGGATTAAGCGAAAAAAGGAAGAGTTACTGTGATGCAGAGCCATCCGTTTTCAGGAATATTTCTGCGCATTCGTGGTATGCGGTGCAGTGGACTCCGTCAAAAACCTCGCAGAGTAAATTCCGGGTTGAAAAGGATTACTGGTACAATTCTCAGGGTAAGCCCGCTATAAATTACGAAGGTCAGTATTGCTACCTGTGGACGAAGAATTACGGCGCGAGAATGCAGGGCTGGCTTGCTTATACCAACGGTATGTACGGCTATGGCTGGGGCGGTCATGATACGTGGAGCTATCTGAATACCTACAATGAAGATGCGGACAGCAGTGACGGTGTTGATACGGTGACTTCTGCCGAAAAGATAAATGCTACCTGGCAGGATTCACTGGAATATCCCAGTTCCTATCAGGTTGGCTATATGAAACTATTCTTTGAAAAAACTGAATGGTGGAATTTACAGCCGCGATTCAACGATAAATCTTATTTTGCTCCGTGCACGAATGTATATTATTCCGTATGCGGAAATGATGATAACAGTGAGATAGTGGCATATTTCTATTCATTCTCGGATGAAACCGTCGGAGCAAAGCCCAACGCAAAGGGTAACGGCGGCGTTATGACCGGCACTTTGGGAAATCTTATACCGAACGGTACATATATCGGCTGCTGGTTTAATCCCGTAACGGGTGAATATTCGGAGCAGTTTGATTTTACGGCATCAGCCCTCGGAACATACTATATCGGCAGGAGAAACATGAACGGCGAAGCAGTTGATTGCGATATGGTCTTCTATGCTTCACTCAAAGATTGAAACGGGGAATTAACTTGAAATTTAATGAAGTATTCGGTAATGCAAAGTGGATAAAACACAGAAAAAACAGTGTTTCCTCTTTCTTTAAGGGTTGGTTTGACTGCAATAAATCCGAAAGAAGCGAAATCACTATATGCGGTCTCGGTTTCTTCAAGCTGTATATAAACGGTAAAAGAGTCGGCAGTGATGAGTTTGCTCCGGTTACAAGTTTCTATCACGACAGAGAGGAACTGTATTGCCGTGATGAATTCGGTGAAAAAATAAGAAGCAGAATATATGCGGAGAAATATGATATAAGCGGTTACACGGTTGAAGGGAAAAACGAGATTTCCGTTTGCGTCGGACTCGGTTGGTATTATGAATTCGGAAATGCTCCCATACTTGCTTACAGAATAGTCAACGGCAATAACGAGTACGTTTCCGATGAAAATGTTATTTCTGCGCACGGTCCCGTATCCGAATCGGAATTTCACCGTTTTGAATACCATGATTATCATTCATGTTCCTACGATGCAAAGGGATGCCCATCAGAGGGATTTGAAAAAAGCGTTGAAGCGTTAATACCCGATACAGAGTATTTTTATAACACTTGTCCCAACGACAAAATCATCCGTTCAATTACTCCCGTTCTCGTTGGAGAGACAAATGACACTCTCGTTTATGATGCAGGTGAAAATATAACCGGTGTCTACGTCTTTACTTGTAATAAGCGGGATAAAGAGATTACTGTTGTCTGCGGAGAAGCGATTGACGAGAATAACAGACTGATTGAAAAGCATATTCACGGTCAGATATCAAAATTTATTACAGACGGAACAGACAGAGAATACCGCCTGCAATTCACATGGGCTGCCTTCAGATATTTTGAAATTTCAAAGGATGCCAATGTAAAGCGTATAGATGTTATTCATACAGATGTAAAACCCGATTCTTCCTTTGTTTGTGAAAACGACGTACTGAATAATATCTATGACTGTTTTATAAGAACTCAGCTGTGCAATATGCATGCGGGTATACCCTCCGATTGCCCTCATCTTGAGAGAAGGGGATATACCGGTGACGGTCAGCTTGTATGTGAGACAGCTTTACTGACTTTGAATGCGAAGGAATTTTACCTGAAATGGATGGAGGATATTTCAGACTGCCAGGATGAGATTTCCGGTCACGTTCAATATACCGCACCTTACCATCGCTGCGGCGGCGGTCCCGGCGGGTGGGGATGCGCAATGGCCACCGTTCCTTATGCATACTATAAGCATTACGGTGATGCCGAACCGATGAAGAAGTATTACGGTCAGGCGTTGCACTATCTTGATTATCTTGAAGATCACAGTGAGAATGACCTTGTTGTTTCAGACCAGCCGGGTCTTTGGTGTCTGGGTGATTGGTGTACTCCTCACGACGTTCACGCCAAGCGCCCCGATATTCCCGAGCCGTTTGTTAACACATATTTTTATGTTAAAACGATTGATGTGCTGATTGAAACGGCAAAAATCACGGGTAATGAAGATAAAGCTGCTTTTCTTTACGAAACCAGACGCAGAAAGGTATCTGCAATAAACAGAGAATATTTTAATCAGGAAAACGGAAACTATGCCGATAACCTCAACAGTGCAAATGCTTTTGCCGTTGATATCGGGCTCGGTGATGAGAGAACGCTGAAAGAGCTTATCCGTCACGTAAGAGAGGACGTTCCCGATATGGGAATATTCGGCATTGAAATCGTTACACGAGTATTGTGTGAAAGAGGATACATTGACGAGGTGATTTCTCTTTTGTCAAGGTGCGAATATCCGTCTTACGGATTTATGTTTGATAACGGCGCAACAACACTGTGGGAAGAGTGGAAGGAACCGAGATCCATGTCACATCCCATGTTCGGTGCTCCCGTAAAGCAGATTTTCCGTTACATCCTCGGAATAAGACAAAAGCGGGATTCTTACGGCATGAAAGATTTTATTATTTCGCCCTACATGAACGATATAACCGGAGACGTTAAGGGAAAAGTTACCGTTGAAGCAGGTGAAATCAAAGTTTCAACCGATAAAATCAATGGTGTATATTCACTTGAAATTCCGTATGGAATTATCGCAACCTGTAAGGATTCGGATAAATATGTTACAATAGACGAACCGGGAAGTTATACATTTAAGCTGTAAATCAAGCGAATTAACTGACGGAGGAATAATATGAAATTTGTTGTTTTGTCGGATATTCATTATGTTGCAAAATCAATGATTATTGATGACAATAATGCCGTGATTGATAACGCGGTCAGCAGACAGGCGTTGCTTGATGCTTCATCTTATGATGATATTGATACCATTCTCATTACGGGCGACCTTACCGACAGCGGGGATAAAGAAAGTCATCTTGAACTTATCGAGTTGCTTCGTTCCCTTAAAAATAATGGTAAAAAAATATATGTTACAACCGCTACCCACGATTTCAATCATCACAGAGCTTATACAAGAAAAAGAGGGGACACAAAGGCGCAATTTTCCGAATCACCCTGGAATATGCCCTTTTTTGATAAAGAGAAGGCAGACTATGCTTCATATCTGAAGGAAGGGTTTGAATATTCCTCTGTTGAGGAAATAACGCCCGCACTTGCCGAATGCTTTGCTCCCGAGGAGCTTTGGGAGCTTTACCGTGAATTTGGAAGAAATGATGCTTACTCAGTATGTGAAAGCGGATATTCATATTGCCTTGACCTTGATGAAGATACCAGATGCCTTATGCTGAACGATAATTTCCGCAATGAAGAAGCAATGAAGGATATCAGTGTGTCCTATTCACCGCTATGCCTTAAATGGATCGACAGAATGGTCAAAGAGGCAAAACGGGACGGTAAATTTATATTTGCCTGCACTCATCATCCTCTTGTACCTCCTTCACCCGCATACAGAATCGGAGCAAAAATCAGAGATATGCGTACTCCTTATACGGTACATATTCTTGCCGATATGGGATTGAATCTTGTCTTTACCGGCCATACGCATTTTACGGACGTCGGATTTGCAAAATCCAATGAAGGCAACGTGCTTTGTGATATCAGCACCCCTTCGGTACGTTTTTATCCTCCGGCTTACAGAATAGTTGATCTTGACGGTAAAAATTCATCTGTTGATTATAAGATAACGGATGTTTCCGTACCGTCGGATATTAAAATCGCCGAGGGCTCGATGAGAGAACACTACCGTAACAGAATGTATAACGAGTATCTTGGTAAGATGGCGGGTCTGAAAAGTCCGCTTGATAAAATCGTAACCGAAATGAAAATTAGTAATTTTTATTTTCTAATTAAGGACGTCGCTAAGCTTAATGAATCGGAGTACGAAAGTATTAAGGATATGAAATTCTTTGACCTTGTGATATCGGCAGTATTCAATATGTTGGCAGGTGACGGCGGCTATACCCCCGATTCACCCGAATATAAAGTGCTTATGGGACTTGCGGCAGTAGTTGACAGTATTATTGACGCCCAACCGTTTGTTAACCTGAAGTCAAAGCTCCTCAAGGGTTATTCCGCGCGTCAGGTTATTGAGCCGCTTTGTTTCAATAATCTTGTTCCCGATAACGAGGCAAAGCTTGATTTCTCGCGTATTCCCGATGAAAAATATAATCTTTCTCCCGTTACATCCTATGCCGGTGATATTATAATGGCGATTCTTTGTATACTGGCTGTTCCCGTTTCGCGGCTTCTTCCTTATGCTGCCGTAATCGGATTGCCGGCGATGACGATTGTAAAAAGAATAAAACTGAAAAAGAATCCTTCGGGACCTGAATACATCTATTAATTTTGCCGGGGTTGATTTTATGTATAAATTGAGTGTGCCTCTTGTACTGGATACTCTTGACCGATACGGAAAAGAAAAATATGCAGATATTCTCAGAAAGATGGGTGTCGAAAGAGTTTTTCTTTGCCCGTCAAGCGATAAGAAATTCTGGGACAATTATGATTTTGAAATATCCAGACTGAAAAAATATGTCGCTTATATGAAATCCAACGGCTTTGAAACGGGAGTCTGGGTATGGGCATTCCAATGCAGGAACGGAGATTTTACCTATATGAAATCTCCTCAGGGTAAAGATTCGGTTTCCTCGGTTTGCCCCACGGATAAAAATTACCGTGATATGATGGGCTCATTTGTTGAGGATGCTGCAAAAACCGGTATTGATATTTTTATGTTTGACGATGATTTCAGATATACCTTTATTGATAACGGTATTTCGTGTCTTTGTGACAATCATCTGAAATTGATAAGCGATATACTCGGCGAGGAAGTTACCGTTGAGTCGATGGAAAAGCATCTGCTTCATGGCAAGGGCAATAAATACAGAGAAGCGTTTGTTAAGGCAAACGGTTCAGCACTTGCGGCCTTTGCAAAAGAAATGAGAGAGCATCTTGATAAGGTCAATCCCGATGTAAGAATGGGCTTTTGCTCATGTATCAGTCAATGGGATATTGACGGAATGCATCCCGATGAACTGGCAAAGCTTTTTGCCGGTAAAACAAAGCCGTTCTACCGTCTTATCGGTGCGCCCTACTGGGGCGCAATGAAGGCTTGGGGAAACCGGATTGCAGATGTAATTGAACTTGAAAGAATTGAAAGTGCCCGCAGATATTCACCCGAAATTGAAATCTTTTCGGAGGGAGATACCTATCCGAGACCGAGATTCAAAACACCCGCCTCATATCTTGAGGGCTTTGATACCGCACTCAGAGCAGCGGGATGTACAGACGGTATACTGAAATACGCTGTTGATTATTCCGCCGACCCGGATTATGAAAACGGCTATATATCAAGGCATATCAAAAATATGCCTGTTTATAGTAAAATCACGGAAATGTTTTCCGACAAAAAGAACATCGGTATCAGAGTGTACGATAAAGCCGATAAATTTGCTCAGATACCCGTTACCGCAAGATATGAAGGCAGTAACGAAATACAGAATATCGCGTTCAACGTCGGGCAGAGACTTATAACGGGATGTTCGCTCCCTTCCTGCTATGACGGAGAGGGCTTCGGAGCGGTTGCTTTCGGTGAACATATCAAATCGGTGCCGGATGAATGCCTTTCAAAGGGTTTGATAATTGATCTTGCCGCAGCTGAAATACTTACGGAAAAGGGCATTGATTGCGGAATCAGATCCGTTAATAATACTCTTCGTTCTGACCGCGAGATATTTGAAAAAGGAAACCGCCATATTGACATTTTCGGCGGAGTTGAATGTGAAAAAGTTGTCGTTGACGAAGCAGCTGAAATTGAAAGCTGTTTTGATACGGAGGAAGGCGTTATTCCCGCATCCTTCAGATACGAAAACTGCAAAGGACAGAGATTTCTCGTTTACTGTTATGACGCAAATGATAATGCGGACAGAGAGGAATTTTACAGACAGTATACAAGAGCAGAGCAGATTATTTCCGCAATACCTTGGCTTTGCGGCAGGGAACTGCCTGCCGTCATAACCGGTAATCCCGATTTTTACATTCAGTTAAAGGAAAATGAAAGCTCAATGGCAATGGGACTCTGGAATTTCTTTTCCGACGATATTCCGCAGCCGGAAATAATACTTACCTTTACTCCGAAATCTGTTAAAACGATAAATTGCAATGCTGTAATACACGAAAATAAAATTCTTCTTTCAAGAATCGAGCCCTATGGCTTTGCATTTTTTGAAGTGAATAAATAAGGAGACTTCTGTATGACCGAACAGGAAAAAATAGACGCCGGTTTACTGTTTATGCCCGGTGACCCCGAATTGAAGGCAATGAAGCTTAAGGCACATAATCTCAATATTGATTTTAATGTTCTTCATGAGGATTGTACCGAGGAGAGGAACGAAATATTGCATCAGCTTATCGGCAGTATAGGTGAGGGAACTTTCCTTCAGGGCCCGATTACTTTTCACTACGGCTGTCATACGGTAATCGGCAAAAAGACCTTCATAAACTTTAATTTTACCGTTCAGGATGATGCCCGCGTAACAATAGGGGATAACTGTAATTTCGGCCCGAACGTTACTATTGTAACGCCGTGTCATCCCATGATTGCTCAGGAAAGAAACGCTCTTAAATGCACAGACGGAACGGAAAAACGCCTTTGCTATGCCAAACCGGTCAATATCGGAGACAACTGCTGGTTCGGAGCAAATGTAGTTGTATGTCCGGGAGTGAATATCGGAAATAATTGTGTTATCGGTGCGGGCAGCGTGGTTACAAGAGATGTTCCCGATAACTGCTTTGCCGCAGGAAATCCCTGCAGGGTAATCAGAGAAATCACCGGGGCGGATTCCGTTGACACTATGCCCGAAATCTGGGGAGATTACTATTTAAAGTAAATCGTAAATAAAATTCGGCGTCCCGATTGCTTAAAGATTTCGGGGCGCTTCATTTATTTGTTGATTAAAATCAGTTACGGCTTTTGGTGTTTTATGTTCTGATTGACGTGATTATCACTTGATAATTTCTTTGCTTTGATATATAATCATCGGGTGATTATCAGATAAGAAGGTTTTGAATTGAACGTTATAGACTGTCACTGTCATGTATATCCCGATAAGATTGCTGCGAAGGCAACACAGGGTATACTTGACTTTTATGATTTTACCGAAAATACAGACTGTGAAGCACATGTCGGTACCGTCAGCGATATGCTTGCGGTTGAAAATTCTCAGGGCGTTGACAGACAGATTATTTTTTCTGTTGCAACAAAGCCGGAGCAGGTTTCTTCAATCAACAGATTTATCGCGGATACCGTTGAAAGTCACCCCGGCAAGCTGACGGGACTCGGTACGCTTCATCCCGATTCCGCCGATATGGAAAAGGATGTCAATGAAATTATCGGGCTTGGTCTGAAGGGAGTAAAAATACATCCCGATGTGCAGCAATTTCGCGTTGATGACGAAAAATGCATGAAAATGTATGAGCTTTGTGAGGGAAAAATTCCAATCTTAATGCATACGGGTGATTACAGATACGGTTATTCCAATCCCGATAACGTTATTCCCGTCCTTGAAAGATTTCCCGACCTTACCGTTATAGGCGCACATTTCGGTGGGTGGAGTATATGGAGCGAAGCAACAAAAAGATTATGCAAGTATAAGAACTTTTATGTTGATACAAGTTCTTCTTTTCATTGGATTTCAAATGAAACGGCTAAAGAATTGATAGATGCCTACGGTGCAGAACGCGTTTTGTTCGGAACGGATTATCCGATATCCTGTCCCGAAAG
The DNA here is from genome assembly GCA_937892115.1 of uncultured Clostridia bacterium. Taxonomy (GTDB): domain Bacteria; phylum Bacillota; class Clostridia; order Oscillospirales; family Acutalibacteraceae; genus CAG-177. The sequence continues at coordinate 37,074 of CALAUI010000006.1, forward strand.
AGAATTTGAAACGCTGATGAATCTCGGAATCAGAGAAGATGAACTTGATTTGATTCTGCATAAAAATGCCGAAAAAATATTCGGCATTTCGGACATTTTTTCAATTCTGAATAATTGACATTGAAAGCATTTTGCTTTAGAATGCTCTACGGAGAGGAGGCGAAACCATGAAAAAAGAATATACGTTTGAAAAAATCAATATGAGTCTTGATGAGTTCAGTGCACTTATCAGGGAAAACAGAGATGACGTTTATTTTGTCGCGGCAATGACCGTAATTGCTTACTGTAACTATAAGTACGACAGAAATCTTTGCTTTGATATGATAAACGAATTAAAAAATCCCAAAGATCCTATTTCGGTTTATGAAAAGCAGTTTGCCAGAGACAGACTTGAGGGTAAGGAGTATAAACCGTTTTCTTTCTTACACGGTGCAATTCCCGAAAACGGATATAAACCCACTACCCCGTATATAATTTCCGTGCACTATAATAACAGCTCGTTTGAGGATGAGGGTTGGGGAAAAATGCTCATGCATTCATACGGTGCCGATTCATATCGTGAAATCAAATTAAGACAAAAAAGAAGTACCGGAGAATGGTTTCTTGTTGAGCAGTTGATTCTTGCTGATATCAGAGAGCCGGCCATCGGAACGGTTGATAATTCCGCTGATATCTGGGGATAATGTAAGAGAAAATACCGCTTAATTCCGAAGCGGAATAATGGCGTAAAATGATTATATTTTTCATGCCGTTTTACTTGATAAATCTTGACAACAGATTTGTCAAAGAATATAATGTAAAATGTAGGAAGTTGTGATAAAAATTTCAGCATTTTAATTCAAAGGTGGATTTTTATGGGTAAAGTTTGTACTTATGAAGATATATATATGTCTCTTGATTCTTTCAAATCTCTTGTTAATGCGCACAGGCAGGATGCCTATTATTTAGCAGGTCTCACCGCTGTTGCTCTCTGCAACTTCAAGGTGGATACCGACAGATGCATTGCTATGCTCAATGCTCTCAGAAATCCTGCTGAGCCCATGACTGACAGAGATAAGAACACTCTTATTGAGAGACTTACTGGAAAGGAATATATTCCTTTCTCATATTTCGCGGGAGCTATTCAGTTCAATAATTTCACTCCCAGAGAGCCCTATTCGATACTTGTTAAGGATAATCAGTATTCTTTCTATAACGAGGGATGGGCAGAGCTTTGGCTTCACTCGACCGGTTCTCCCATTGACAGGCAGGTAAGACTCAGAATGAGACCCAGTACAGGTGCCTGGTATCTTACGGAGCAGATGCTCGTTCAGGATATTACCATTGTTGAGGAAGAAAAAGAAGAAGAAACGGAAGATCCCTGGGGCTGATTCCTTTCAGAGTACAAATTCAAAATCGGTGTGGTTTTGCCACACCGATTTTTTATCTTTTCAGCAGATCCATTTTCGTCAGAACGATTCCGTCCTTCTGAATGTCCGCAATACCGTATTCATAGTTGTTGAGCGAGCCGGGATTCATGATATACACGCCGTCAATATAGTCTGTATATTGCTCGTGAGTATGACCGTAAAGCAATAATTTAACGTTTTTTTCAATCGCATCCTCAAGCAGCATATCAATGCCGAATTTTACTGCCTTCGTGTGACCGTGAGTGAGCATTACAAGGTTTTCTTCAACTCTGTCAAGCTCAACCGCATTAAGATCAGATCCGAGGTCACAGTTTCCCTTTACCATAATGACTTCGCGTGAGCCGAGCTCCTCTTTCACATATTCAAAATCTCTTTCGCCGTCACCGAGAAAATAGATTTTGTTTATGTCCTCATGGTTAAGCAATACCTGTCTCAGATTGTATACACTTCCGTGTGAATCCGATAATATCAAAGCCCTCATTCTCTTTCCTCCGTCTTTGATTTTTTAACTGAATTTACAATAAATTTCATCAGCACGAATATCATAATCGCTCCTGCTGCCGTAAGGGCAGCGGGGATAATATATTTCATCGGAATCAGGTCATAGACCTTATCACCGAGTATTGTGAAAAGGATTACTCTCGGCATTATTCCGATGAAAGAAAACAGCATATATTCCGCATAAGGTACTTTCATCGCTCCGAAAAACAGAGAACAGAAATCTATCGGTAATCCGAAAAATCTGATTACGAATATTCCCGGTCTTTTATATTTTTCGTACAGATTGATTATTTTTGCGCCGTTTTTGATTTTACCGATTTTTGTCATTACGGCATCTCCGCCGAGAAACCTTCCCAGCAGGTAAGTCACCGTAATTTCAATAATAATACCTGCACCGTTCAATATCAGCGCTGTTGATGTCTTCAGGACCATACCTACGGCTATATATACAACGGACGCGGGAATTACCATGGTAAGTCCTTTTACGCAATATACTCCGAGCAGGGTGGCATAAGTGACGGGTAACGAGGAAGACGAGTCCGCCAGCTTCCTAATATCAAGATTTTTGAGATAGTCGTAATTAACCGTTATCAGCACTATTAACGCAGTGCATACAGTAAGCTTGATTATGAGCGACAGTAAGTTTTTCTTCTTTTCCACTTCTTCCCCTCCCGGATAAACGATATAATACAATATTGTTTACAAATAATCAATAATTAAAGTAAAAATTTACCTTGCAACCTACATTCTACTGTGATATACTTGTCGGGTATGAATGCAATGTAAGGAGGATGCGACATGATTTCCGTAAAAGAAAAAATACAACGCGCTGTTGCCGGTGTCGTATTCGACAAAGCATACAGATATATCAAGGATGATCCTGCAGAAAATATCGTAAAGCTTATTGATCTCGGTCAGAAATTAATGAAGGATGAATTTCCCGAAAAATATTATGAAGCATTCCGTAACGGTGTGCGTGATCCCGAGAATGTCTGGAATCACTATGCAATGTCCATCATCAATGAATGTGATGAAAAATATATAAAGAAAATGCTTCTTGCTTTAGGCATCGGAGCAGGTATTAACGGAACTAAAGCAGTCAGAAAAAACAGAGAAAAGTATCATTGCAATATTCCTTTCCTTATGCTTTTTGATCCTACCAGCGCCTGCAATATGAAATGCAAGGGCTGTTGGTCCGCCGAGTACGGTCATAAGTCAAATCTGTCACTTGACGAAATGAGAAGCATTGTAAATCAAGGTACAAAGCTCGGTACACATGTTTACATGCTTACGGGTGGCGAGCCCCTTGTCAGAAAAAATGATGTTCTTACTCTTTGCAAAGAAAATCCCAACTGTATTTTCCTTGCTTATACAAACGCCACGCTTGTTGACGAGAATCTGTGCAGACAGATGAAGGAACTCGGTAATCTTACCCTTGCTGTCAGTATTGAGGGATCAGAGGAAAGCAACGATTACAGAAGAGGCGCGGGTGCTTATAAAACTTCCCTTGCCGCTTTGGATTTGCTTAAGAAGCACGGACTTGTTTACGGTATTTCCGTTTGCTATACAAGCAAGAATATTCCTTATGTGACAAGCGATGAATTCCTTGACCTTATGGTTGATAAGGGTGTAAAATTCGCTTTCTATTTCAACTATATGCCTTTGGGACATAATGCAGATACGGAACTGATTCCCCGTCCCGATCAGAGAGTTCATATGTACACGTGGCTTCGTCAGGTGCGTAATTCAAAAACCGGCAAACCTATGTTCTTTATGGATTTCCAGAATGATGCGGAATATGTCGGCGGCTGTATTGCTGGCGGCAGGAATTATTTCCATATCAATTCCGAAGGCGACATGGAACCATGTGTTTTTATACACTATTCCGACTCCAATATCAGAAACAAAACCTTGCTTGAAGGACTTCAGAGTCCTCTGTTTATGGCTTATTACCGCAATCAGCCGTTTAACGATAACCACCTCAGACCTTGTCCCATGCTTGAAAACCCCGACTGCCTGAGAAAGATTATCAGTGAAACAAAGGCGAAACCAACCGACCTTGTTTGTCAGGAAACGGCTGAGGAACTTTGCTCAAAGTGTGATAAGTTCGCTTCGGAATGGGCTCCCATCGCCGATAAGCTTTGGAAGGAAACCGTTCATCCGAATCCCAAGACTCAGTTTTATCGTGATACTCCGGAAGGTAAATCTGAGAAGAAATAACTGAATATTGTCAGGGGTGCTGATTTTCGGCTGAGATTATACCCATTAACCTGATCCCGGTAATTCGGGCGTAGGGAACAGTACAAAAAACGGCACCCGAATTATTTCGGGTGCTTTTTGTTTTCAGGAGGTTTATTATGAAATCCAAATCAAATACAATGATTCTTGCAGAGAGCAGTATTATGATTGCTTTGTCCTGTGCACTTTTTGCAATTTCAAAGTTTATTCCGTGGCCCGCATGGATTCAGGGCGGAAGTGTTACCGTTTTTGCTCAAGTTCCGATTATCGTTCTTTCGTATCGCAGAGGACTTAAAGCCGGTATTCCCGCTGCCCTGGTTCTGGGAGTATTCAAGCTTATACTCGGTCTTGGAAATTTTGCCTATGTCAAGGGCTTTCAGGCATATTTAATTGTTGCCTTGTTTGATTATCTTTTTGCTTACGGTGTACTTGGCCTCGGCGGTCTTTTCAGGAACGTCAAAATCAACGATAAAGCAAAAATTATTCTGGGCACAATCGTTGCTTCCGCGCTCAGATTTTCCTGCCATTTTATCAGCGGAGTGACCGTATGGAGAGATTATACCCAGAGCATTAAAGCGTCAATTATTTATTCCGTAACGTATAACGGCGGATATATGCTTCCCGAAACGATTATAACTGTAATCGGTTGTGCCGCTTTGATGATTATTATTCCGTCGGAACTTAATAAATTTCTCAAAAATAATTGAATTATTTACGGATTGTGCTATTATAAAATACGTAACGTATCGGAATACCGAAATCTGTTATTGCGTTGAGGAGCAGTATTATGCCAAAGAGAAAAGATTTTATCAGCTGGGACGAGTATTTTATGGGAATAGCAATGCTTTCATCCTACAGAAGCAAAGACCCTAATACCAGAGTAGGCGCATGCATTGTAAACGATAAAAACAGAATTATGTCAATGGGCTATAACGGCTTTCCTATGGGATGCAGCGACGATGAGTTCCCCTGGGAAAGAACGGGTGACGATTATAATACCAAATACCCTTACGTTTGCCATGCGGAGCTTAATGCTATTCTTAATTGCCGCGGAGTCAATCTTGAGGGATGTAAAATTTACGTTGCTCTTTTTCCATGCAATGAATGCGCAAAGGCAATAATTCAGTGCGGAATAAAAGAAGTGCTTTATCTTTCCGATAAATATGACGGAACTCCGGGCAACAGAGCGTCAAAAAGAATGTTTGATGCGGCTGGAGTAAAATATACTCAGCTTAAGATTGAAAGAGACGGAGTATTTATTGATTTCCGAGTTGAAAAAATCTGAAGGGAGAAAATACAATGTTAGCAAAGAAACCGCCTATGGGCTTTAACACCTGGAACACTTTCGGTGAAGATATCAACGAAACCGTTATCAAGGAAACTGCGGATGCTATGGTCAATCTCGGTCTTGCGGATGCCGGTTATGAATATCTTGTAATTGATGATTGCTGGGCAGAGAAGGAAAGAGACCCCGAAACCGGCAAAATCATTCCCGACCATATCAAATTTCCCAACGGTATGAAAACGGTAAGTGATTACGTTCATTCAAAGGGACTGAAATTCGGAATGTATTCCTGTGCCGGCACGAGAACGTGTGCAGATTATCCCGCATCATACGGCCATGAGTTCCTTGACGCCAAAACGTTTGCGGAGTACGGTGCAGATTATCTTAAATACGACTATTGCTTCAAACCCGCTCACTATGACGGCGATATTATGTACAGAAGAATGGGACTTGCTCTCAAGAACTGCGGCAGAGAAATTCTCTTTTCCGCTTGTAACTGGGGTTGTGACGACGTTCATAACTGGATTCGTTCAACAGGTGCCCATATTTACCGTTCCACAGGCGATATCAACGATTCTTTCCCCTCAATGAGAGATATTGCCGCAAGTCAGGTCAGATATCTTCCTTATTCGGGTCCCGGCTGCTTCAATGATATTGATATGCTTACAATCGGTATGTACGGCAAGGGTAACGTCGGCTCATGCGGATGTAATGATACTGATTACAAAACTCAGTTTGCTCTCTGGTGTATGTTTGCTTCACCTTTAATGCTCGGCGGTGATATCAGAACTTTCAGCGAAGATACCCTCAAGCTTGTTAAGAACAAGAATCTTATCCGTATCAATCAGGATGAGGAAGGCAGACCTGCGTTTGATGTAAGTATGCATCTTGAAAAGAACTCAGACGGCGAGAGAGTAATCACCTTTGATGATAATAAATCCAAGGCATATTTCAGACATCTTTCCGATAACGAGTTTGCCGTTTTACTGGTCAACTTTGACGACAAGGACAGAAACGTTGAATTATATATGAGTGACATCGGTCTTCCCGTTGATTCCGGCGTAGGTCTTGATATGACAGATGTATTTACCGATGAAAACATAGGTGTCCGTAAAGAATTCATACGCCGTAAAATCAAAGCTCATGATTGTGAGTGCTATATCTGTAAGCTTGCGGAGTAATAAATGAAAGAATTTTACTGTGTTTCCTGCGGCGTTGAATTGACTCATGACGATATCGGCTTTCATAAAAAAATGGTAAACAGGGGAGCAGAGGAGTTTATGTGTATTGACTGCCTTTGCGACTACTTCGGACTGACCAGAGAAAAAGCCGAGGAAATGATTGTAAAATTCAAAGAAACGGGATGCTCACTTTTTGAATAAGTTAGGAGAAAATATGGCTCATTGTAATGTGATTTCACACAGAGGTGCAAATACCTATGCTCCTCAGAATACCGTTCCCGCTTTTAAGAAATCTCTTGAAATCGGCGTTGACGGATTTGAAACCGACGTTCATTGTACGGCTGACGGTCAGGTGGTTATATGCCACAACTATACCGTTGACGAAACGTCGGACGGCTTCGGTGCTATTTCCGATATGACGCTTGAAAGAGTACGTGACCTTGATTTCGGTTCATACTTTTCCGATAAATTTATCGGTACAAAAGCACCTCTGCTTACCGAATTCCTTGACCTTTGCCACGGCGATGATATCAAGGTAATGAATATAGAAATCAAACAGCCCAAAAACGGTGAAAAGGATATTGCGGATAAGACTATAGCCGCCGTTAAGGAAGCGGGACTTTTTGATAAGCTTCTTATTTCAAGCTTTGATCCTCAGATTCTCATCAGATGTAAGGAAATTGACGAAAACTGTAAGACCGGTTTTCTTTACAGCCCCGACAGAAAAATCTGCTATGAGAAGATGCTTCTGAACTATCTGAACTATGCAAAAGAAATTAAGGCGGATTTCCTTCATCCCCATTATTCACTTGTTACCAAAAAATACGTACAGACCCTTCATGATAACGGTATCGGTGTAAATCCATGGACGGTTGACGATAAGGAAACTGCAAAGAAACTTCTCGGATTCGGAGTTGACGGACTTATAACCAACGTCCCCGACGTGATGAATAAAGTCGTTTCCGACTTCGAAAGAAAAAACGGTATGGCATAAAAACAGCACCTGCGTATCTGCGCAGGTGCTTTTATCATATTATCAAATCTTTTGCCGCTATTTTTGGTACATAATGATTGCCCTCTTCGTCTCTGTAATAGGCAGTGGATTCGCCGTAATGAATGTCTTTGATTATTGTGTTTTGTTTCGACTTTCCCAATGCACATACGAGGTCAATAGAATATCTGCCGGTATTAATGCCGAATTTGTCTGCGATGTTTTCTCTGTTGATACTTCCGAGTATACAGCCGCCGAGGCCTTTCTCTGCAGCGAGCAGCATTATGGTCTGTGCCGCTATTCCTTCGTCGTAATGAAGCTCGCTTGCAACGGTTTTATCGCAGAGGATAAATATGTAAGCAGACGGTCTTTCTCCTTCCACGGGTGTGCCGCTGCCCTTAAGAAGACCTGCCCATTTCAGGTTGTCAAATACGAAATTACGTTCATCTTTGTCAACGATTATCTTGTATCTGAGCGCTTGTAAATTTACGGTTGAAGGTGTAAACCTCAGTGTTTCCGTGAAACCGTAAAGCATTTCATACGAAACGTCGTAATCTTCGTCAAACCGTCTTATTGATCTGCTTTTTCTGATTAATTCATCCAGCATCCGTATCAGTCCTTTCGTAAGAATTATACTTTATTATTCTGTTTGAGGCAAATATATTTTTTATTCCTTGATATTTACTTTACCGGATGATAATATATATGCAATGTATATTATAAAGGAGAAGACTTTATGATTAAAATCGGTATTGCAGGTACAAGAGGACTTTCAACATTAATGGGACTTCAGGCAATTGATGACGTTCAGATTGCAGCTATGTGTGACCTTGATGAAGCTCATCTCAATGATGCTGCCGACAGAATCGGCGGAGATATCAAACGCTACCGCATTTTTGACGATATGCTTGAATCTGATATTGATGCCGTTATTATTTCAACTCCCATGCAGTGTCATGTTCCTCAGGTTATTGCCGCTCTTGAAGCGGGCAAGCACGTTATGTGTGAGGTAACCGCGGGCGTTACCATGGACGAACTTTTCTGGCTCTGCGAAACTGTTGAAAAATACAATAAGATCTATATGTATGCCGAAAACTATATCTATGACCCCAGAGTACAGCAGGTTAAGGAAATGGTAAAACAGGGACTTTTCGGTGAAACATATTATGCCGAGGGTATGTACCTTCATAATATCGGCAATCTTTTCGTCTATCCCAACGGAAAAACCTCATGGCGTTCATACTGGCAATGCGGTATCAGAGGCAATTTCTATCCTACTCACAGTATCGGTCCCGTTATGCAGTGGTTCCCCGGTGAAAGAATTACGGAAATATCCACCTATTCTCCCGGTGTTTACAATGAACTGGGACTTAAGCAGGACAGCGGTACTACCACAATGTGCAAAACTGCCAACGGAAAGCTTCTCAATATCCGTGTTGACTGTATGTCACCCCGTCCCCATAATATGGATAACTATCTGCTTCAGGGAACAAAAGGAATTTTCCGTTCAAAGAATCACGGTGAAGACAAGGACCTTGTTTCGTTTATCGGTGATGACAGTCCTTTCCATAATATGAAATGGAAGGAGCTTTCTGATTTCGGTATGTATCTTCCCGAAAGATATGCAAATGCTACGGAAGAACAGAAGAAAGCAGGTCATAACGGCGGTGACTTCTTTATCGTTGAGGATTTCATCAATGCCATCAGAACAAACACTCAGCCCGAGCTTGATGTTTACAAGGCATGCGAATGGACAGCAGTCGGCCTTCTTTCCTCGCTTTCCGTTACCAATGGCGGTAAGACAATGAAAGTCCCGAATTTCAGAAAGAATATGCCTCTTGATGAAAAAAGAATTGTACTTGAATGATTAAATCGGTGATTATATGAAATTTATTTCTTCGGCAAAAAATTATAAATCCGAAACGGATATTTCCGATTATACTCCCGAAAAAGCGGAGCACATTCTCGGATATCACGCCAGTTTCCCTCAATATAAGGAAACCGGGCTTGTTGAGCTGAAATGCTTTGCAAAAGAAAACGGTATAAAAAACGTTTATCTGAAGGATGAAAGCACACGCTTTGACCTTAATGCGTTCAAGGTGCTCGGCGGAAGCTACGCAATCGGCAGACTCCTTTCCGAAAAGTACGGCCTTGATAAATCGTCTTTTACCTACAATGATTTTATGAAACCGGAAATCAAAGAAAAGCTCAGGGACGAAACTTTTATTTCCGCAACCGACGGAAATCACGGCAGGGGAGTTGCCGCTACCGCACAGATGCTCGGATGTAAGGCGCATATCTATATGGTGCAGGGGACTGCCGACGAAAGACTTGCAAATGTAAGAAAAACCGGTGCTCATGCGGAAATCCTCGATATGAATTATGATGACTGTGTAAGATTCAGCACGGCACTTGCAAAGAAAAACGGCTGGACTCTTGTTCAGGATACCGCTTTCGGGGATTACCGTACCGTTCCTTCATATATTATGCAGGGCTATCTTACAATGGGCCTGGAGGCATACAGACAGCTTGACGGTGTAATACCGACGCACATATTTCTTCAGGCAGGTGTGGGAAGCTTTGCCGCCGCAATGACGGCATTATTTACGAATCTGTACAGTGGAAATAAGCCGAAGATTATTGTTGTTGAATCCGAAAAGGCAGATTGTATTCTCCGTACTGCCGAAGCGGATGACAATACACTTCATTGTGTTACGGGAAAACTTGATACGATTATGGCGGGGCTTTCCTGCGGGGAGCCGTCAGAGCTTGCCTGGCCTATTTTAAGAGATTATGCGGATGCTTTTATTTCCATTCCCGACTACTGCGCCGAAAACGCCATCAGGAAGCTTGCTCGCCCCTGTGGAACCGACAAACCGGTTGTTGCAGGTGAAAGCGGTGCTTCGGGATTTGCTGCTTTGCTTGATATTCTGACCGACACGGATAATGAAGGTGTTAAAAACGAGTTGAATATCGGTAAAGACTCGGTCGTCCTCGTTTTCAGTACCGAGGGCGCAACAGACAGAGAAAATTACGATAAAATTCTCAGCAGTGGAGATTGATATGAGATATCCCGGATTTTTAAAAACAAACGGAAAGATCGGATTTATTGCTCCGTCCTTCGGCGCAGTTATCGAGCCGTATCATACTATGTTTTCAAGCGCGCTTGATACGTTTGAAAAAATGGGTTATAAAACTGTCCTCGGTCCCAACGTATATGAGTCATCGGGCGTAGGTAAAAGCAATACTCCCGATAAATGCGGTGAAGAAATCAATGATTTCTTCATGAATGATAAGTGCGACGTGATTATATCTTGCGGCGGCGGAGAAACAATGTGTGAGGACCTGCCTTTTGTTGATTTTAAGGGCATTTCCGAATCAGTACCCAAATGGTATCTGGGTTATTCCGATAATACTAATCTGACCGCTCTTTTACCCACTCTTTGCGATACTGCGGCAATTTACGGCGTATGCGCGTCAAATTTCGGTATGAAGCCCTGGCACAAATCAATCAAAGACACATTTGATATCCTTACCGGGAGGATATCTTCTGTCTCAAATTACGATAAATGGGAGATAGCCGATGCCGAAACGGACGATCCGCTTGCACCTTATAACGTTACGGAGCCGTTTGATATGACGGTGTATAATCCGTCGGGTTCGGATACCGCCTCATTCAGCGGGAGACTGATAGGCGGATGTATGGACTGCCTCAATATTATTTGCGGTACACAATTTGATAAAATGAAGGAATTTACCGAAAAGTATAAGGATGACGGGATAATATGGTTCCTTGAAGCGTGTGAGCTTACGCCTATGTCGGTTCACAGAGTCCTCTGGCAGCTTGATAATGCCGGTTGGTTCAATAATGTAAAAGGTTTTCTTATCGGCAGACCGATGCTGTTTGAAGCGGACGGTATGGGCTTTGACAGATTCACGGCAGTAAAGAGTGTTCTCGGTAAATATAACGTCCCGATACTCTTTGATGTTGATATCGGTCATCTTCCTCCGATGATGCCGATTATTTCCGGTGGCTTCGCAAACGTTGAAGCAAAGCGTAATTCACTTGTAATTAACTATATTTTCAGGTAATTATCATACATTCAAGGCAAATTGTATCTTGTTTTACGATTAATTTGGTATTAAAATCATATTATAATCGGAAAGGAGATTATTTAATGGGCTTTTTGAAAAATGTTGTTAAAAATGCAGTTGGTAACGGCATCAGCAAAGGTATCAGCGAAGCTGTAGGCAGTGCCGTTAAAAAGGTAGTAGATCCTGCCGCAGAAAGATGGGCAGATGCCACTGCAAAGCAGATTGACTCTTCCGCTCAGATGATAAATTCAAGTGCAGAGGCAACTGCAAAAGCAGCAGATGAACTTGCTGCAGCTTCAGGTCAGCAGCCTGCCGAGAGGAAGAATCCTTTTGAAAATCTTACCCGTGCTGCCGAGAATTTCGCAAGAGCAGCGGAGGAAGCTGAAGATAATGCCAGGCATGCAAGATTTGTATTTCCCGTACTTGACGGAACGGGTAAACCTTATGTGAACGACGTGCTTAAACTTGTTGCCGACAATAACGGCTTTGAGCTCGTTGTAACCTTTGATAACCGCGAGGTTCATCGCTATGGCGGTAAAGGAAATATGTTCTGGTATGAAATAAGCAACGGTATCAAATCCGAAGCTCACATTGCCGAATATGTTAACGGTGCATGGACCGCAAAACTCGGAAAGAGGATTGAAGATAACGTTACTTTCGGTCAGAGTGATGCAGGTACCGTTCTTGAAATGATTGCTCAGCGTCTTTACTTCGGAAAAAATGTAAATCTTGAGGGCGCTACGGTTGAGGATGCCGGTGAGATGGGATATAATATTACTAAGTATCAGTTCGGTTACGGCGGAACTTTATATAAGTTTTCAAATGAGTTCGGTGTAACGGTTGCCTTCGGTGACGGTGATAAACCCAACGAATGCTTCAGATTCAGATATTTCTCCTTGGGAGATGAAATTGAATTACCCGATTACAGCGTTGATAATTATTGATTATTGCAAATAATGACAACAGAGAACTTCGTATTTTACGGAGTTCTCTGTTTTTGTTTGTTCAGTCTTTATATGTTCTTACAAATTCTGCAACCGTATCGCTGTTTGCACCGTATGCCTGCAGGGCAACGGCTCTTCCGCAATCGGGAACGGCAATCAGCTTCTGACCGCACATTCCGCCCTTGAAATAGATTTTACGGTCTTCGCTGTGATCTACCCCGTATCCGTTTTCAAGTGAAAGATGTACCCAGTCAGACGAAAGATATCTCTTTCCGTCATATAAGCCATCGTTTGCGTATATTGCACCGAGCTTAACCATATCTTCGCTTCGGATGTAAAGCCCCGTTGCTCCGATTGAATGTCCTTTGGGGCAGCTTGCCCACGCGACCTCCTTGAATCCTGCGGGGAAGAACAGCTTATCCCATAAAAATTCGGATGTTGTTTTTTCGCTTTTTTTCTCAACGATTACGCTGAGCAGATAATATGCACCGTCTGAATATTTTTCATCTTCACCCGGTGTGTATTCAAGCTTACAGGTAAGGCAATGCTTAACATAGTCATCGCCGAAGGTGTTTGCATCCGTCGTATCAATATCAAGATAACCGCCGGGAAGACCCGCTCTGTGTGTGAGCAGCATTTCTACTGTTACATCATACCACCTCTTGTCGGGAATATCGTATATGATTTCATCGCGGAGTATATCACAGATTCTTTCGTCAACGGATAATTTGCCTTCATCACGAAGCATACCTATTGCCGCTGCTGTGTAAAGCTTTGAAACAGAATAGGTATTCTGCGCCGGATTTGCGGGTATGTCTTCCATTACCTCTATTTTACCGTCTTTGTATTCCGCAAGGGTATATATATGAAACGGAAGTCCCTTAAGATATTCGCTGAAATCTTCAAGAAATTTGCTCATTCTTCTCCTCCGAATACGTCTGATTCAATATAGTCAACGTTCATTGCTTTGATTCGCTTAAGATTTTCTTCGTCATTTACCGTCCATACACCTACTTCAAGACCCCTCTTATGGAATTCTTCGACTATTTCTTCCGTAACGACGTATTGATCTATATCAATTGAAAATCCGTAATCAAAGCATCTTTCCCAATTCTTTTCGCTTGCCCCGTATGTGAGCATCAGGGGCATTTCGGGAAAGAAACTGTGAGCTTTTATGAGATTGTCAAATTCAAATGATTGGAGAATTACTTTTTTCAGGTCATAGATTTCATCTGCCATACCGAATATTTCTTTTACCTGTTCATCGCTGAAAGAGCCCTTTAATTCGACAAAGCAAATCATATTGTTTTCTTTCATTATTTCCAGATATCTTTTATAGGTCGTAATGAAAACTTTATCTCCGGTTTTATTGTTGAGCAGTGGTTTTGCCGTAAGCTCTTCAAATGTTGAATCTGCAATAACAAGTGACGAGCCGTCCTCAAAATCGGCATTTCCGTTATGGTGTGTTACGTATATTCCGTCCTTTGTTATTCTGATATCCGTTTCCGCACCGCCGGAAAGATGCTCTGCCGCCTTTATGAATGCGAGCTCCGTGTTTTCACGGTACGCCCCGCTGTATCCTCTGTGCGCGATCATGATGGGTTTCTTCATATAATCACTCCTTTTCATGATTATAGCATCTTACGGCAGTTTCTTTCAACATTGAAAATTAAATCTTGCTTTTTTAACTGTGATAGTATATTTTTAATATATCAAAAGGAGGTGTCGGTGTGTCGGGTTATTCACTTGTAATCAGAGAATTTCAAATTGTATCGGACCGTTTGCGGATAACTGCCGTTTTAAGCGGAAATAACGATAAAAGTCCTAAATTGAAGATTATCTTCAATAACGGCAAGACCGACAGACGTCTTCCTTTATTATTTTCACGTAAAGACGGAAATGACCTTGTCTTTTCGTATACATATTTTCTCGGGAAATTATTTTATGAACAGCAGGATGAGGGAACGGTCAACGTTTCGTTTGAAGTGTATGATAACGATGAATTTATACCTCTTTCGGTTGCTGAATTTGAAAACGTCAGACTGCCGTTCAGATTTTCACCGGGCAGGAAAACTCTTACTTTTTCTTCATACAGATATGCCGTCTCTTTTGACGAAGGTAAGTTTATAATCGGTTTTGAAAAGAATACAGATTACGTTCTGAAATTTTTTGTGTATATTTGCAGGGTACTGACGGCTTTGTTTACGGCATTAAGCGGATTTATTCTTCTTTTTATTTTCGGAATAAAAGATGCTGTTCTTGCAAAGCTTTCGCCGAAAGGTACGCTGAAGCTTCTGCGTAAGGACCTTGCAGATTACGTCAGGTTTGTATATAACAATAACGATGCAACACTTTTTGTCAGACGGCTTATGGAGCGTTCTGTCGTAAATTATTATGAAGAATGTTGTAAAATGCCGGTTGTTCAGAACAGAATTGCTTTCATTTCCGGCAGGCGTGATGAACTCGGAGGAAACGAAAAGTTTGTTTATGATCTGCTGAAGGACATAGACGGTATTGAAATTGTTACTCTGATGAGCAGTTCGCTTGCAAGAGGGTCCGACGAAGCGGATAAAAGGCGCTTTTACGAATTATATGCAACGAGCAGGGTAGTAGTGGTTGATGACCATTTTACGCTTCTTGACAGTGTTGAAAAGCGCGAAGGGGTAACTCTGTTCCAGCTTTGGCACGCTTGCGGTGCCTTCAAAACGTTCGGTTTTTCCCGTCTCGGCAAGGCAGGAGGCCCGACTCAGGCCTCAACCGCTCACAGAATGTACGATTTCGCAACGGTCAGCTCGCATAATATAATCAAGCATTATGCAGAGGGCTTCGGCGTAGGTGAAAAGAATATTATTGCGACGGGGATTCCGAGGACCGATGTCTTTTTTGATGACGGCTACGGTGAGAAAATCCGAGATTCCTTCTATACGAGATATCCGTATCTTCGCGATAAAAAAATTGCTCTCTTTGCACCCACCTTCAGAGGCGCGGGGAAAAACAGCGCTTTTTATCCTACGGATAAGTTCAGCCCTGCAGATTTTATTGACAGAACAAAGGGTGAGTATTGCCTTATCATCAAGCTTCACCCCTTCTGCAAGGAAAAATTCGTTATTGACGATAAGTACGGGGAATGCATTATTGATTTGTCATCAGAGGACGAACTCAACGATTTGCTCTTTGTCACCGATTTGCTGATTACGGATTATTCCAGCTCCGTTTTTGAAGCATCACTCCTCAACGTTCCCATGTTATTTTATGCCTACGATCTTGATGAGTATATTTCAGATCGCGATTTTTATTGTGATTTCAGAAGCTTTGTTCCCGGAAAAATTACCGGAAGCTTTGATGAAATGATTGACGCCGTCAATGATTCTGATTTTGAAACGGATAAAATTCCTTCATTCAGAAGCAAATACTTTGACTTTATTGACGGTAAATCTTCACAGCGTGTAGCAGATGCAATCCTTAACGAGCTTAATCTTTCGGACCGTCAATGACGGTCCTTTTTTATGCAAGGCGGATTTCAAGGCCGCATTTTGAGGCGAAATTGATAATTTCTTTTGTTCCGTCCTGACTGCCGTTATACACTGCGATTATCCTGTTTGAGTGTTCTATCATCCATTCGTTCCGTTTTCTGTAACAAAATACGTTGTAGACGGGAAATATTTCCTTTACAAGGTCCGCCTGACCGATTATCCTCTTGAAGCTTACGTTGTATTTGTAGTCCTTTGTTTTTCCGTATTCACGGTGAGGGATTGCACATATTAGCCTGAGTCCGGATGTTGTTGCTTTCTTTTCAAGGATTATTTCTGCCGCCCATATATCTACGCCGGGAGACATTCCCGTTATAAACGTCGTGTAGCCGTCGGCTATTGCATTCCCGATTTCCTTTTCAAGCATCGGTTTGATTGAATCCTCTTTCAGTGCCGGCATTTCCGGGCTGCTTCCGATGAAACAACACCGATGTATTTTCTTTTCATTTTCCATATTTTTACCTGAAAAAGAGGCCACCCGCAGTCGGTATTACCCATACTGCCGATGACCTCTCGCTTATTTTCGGTTTAATCAATCGGATATATTATGTTTTTGATTCTTCGCTGTTTACGTATATTTCAACAACTGTTTTCCGCCTTGACGGTTTTGAAATGATTTCCTCTCTGTTGCATCCGGGACAGCAAAGTTTCTTCTTGCCGTCTGTAAGAGTGAAATCAAGCTTTTTTCCGCAAACAGGACAGTAAATATTCATTTTACCCTCCTTATGAGCAAAGATTGTAAATGTAGATTTCGTTGTTCGTTCTTAACTGCACGTCCTTTACAGCCACAGATACGTGCCCGATTTCGTTTTCAACCGAACAATTCATCTCAAGACCGCATACGGGGCATTCAACACCGATATGCTCACCGTTATGAATTTCGGTTATTTTCTTTCCGCATCTTAAGCACCAGATTTTCACAAAACCACCCCTGATTTTAATTTTTATATTCGTTTGCCGCATATTTCATATCAAGCGGCTTTTTTATGATATTTGTCAGTATACCCTGAATGCTTACATCACTCATAGATACGACTATGTCTTCGTCAAGATCGCTTGCAGCCCTCAGATAACACAGACCGTCGTTTCTGTTCGGGTCGTAATATTTACACGTTGTTTTACTGCCTTCATCGTAAAGTGCAATGACGATATCGCCCTTATCGGCAACGGAACATCGGCGGACAACAAGCGTGTCACCGTCGTCTATACCCGCATTTGTCATTGATGTACCGTGAGCAGTTAAAATAAAGCACTCATCGTTTCCGAAAAGGGAGACCGGCAGTTTTACGTAATCAAGAATATCGGTTTCGGGCATATCGGTAATACCGCATCTTACGGTACTGAAAATCGGAGCGGTTATGCTTTTACCCGATTCGCCTGCATTTTCCCTTGTCCTTGTTGTCCTGTGACCGCTTGCACTGATTATGCCCATTTCCTTCATACGGGAAATGTACCTGCTGAGAGTTGCCTTCGGAATGCCCAGCACCTTTTCCATTTCGTTATAGGAAGGGGATATACCGTTTTCGGCGATGTAGGTGTTGAGAAATTCCTCGATTATGCCGTAATATTCCTCTTTGATTTGTTTCATACCGCACCTCCGTTGTAACGGAACAAATATTCCATTACGGTCAAAGTATACTATTTTTGTATGGCTTTGTCAATAGCAAATATAAATTTTATTCCGGATTATCTTTGCACGGCTGATTGTCATATAGGATAAAATTGCCAATATATTTACATTTATATTGTTTATTTTTATGATTTGCATAATTTGTATGTATAGTGTATAATATGTAGAAATTACTCAATATATTGTGGGAGGGTATTATGTATAACGATTATCTTGATACCATAAGTTTTGTAGGAAAATATGATTCCGAAATCGGTGAGGCAATGAAGCTTGAGCTCAACAGACAGAGAAATAATCTTGAGCTGATTGCATCTGAAAATATTGTATCTCCTGCCGTTATGGCGGCAATGGGCAGTGTGCTTACAAACAAGTATGCCGAGGGATATCCCGCAAAGAGATATTACGGCGGATGTGAATATGTTGACATAGTTGAAAATATTGCGATTGAGCGCGCAAAGGAGCTTTTCGGAGCCGAGTATGCAAACGTTCAGCCCCATTCCGGCGCTCAGGCAAATATGGCAGCTTATGCCGCAATCATTCAGCCCGGTGACACCGTGCTCGGTATGAATCTTGCCCATGGCGGACATCTTACTCACGGTTCACCCGTAAATGCCAGCGGTAAGCTTTACAATTTCGTTCCTTATGGCGTAAACGATGACGGATATATTGACTATGATGAGCTTGAAAGAATAGCTAAAGAAAATAATCCCAAGCTCATAGTTGCGGGCGCATCCGCTTATCCCAGGATTATTGATTTTGAGAGAATCGGTAAGATTGCAAAGGAAGTGGGCGCATATTTTATGGTTGATATGGCTCATATTGCGGGCCTTGTTGCAGCCGGACTTCATCCTTCACCCGTTCCCTATGCCGATATTGTTACCACCACCACACACAAGACTCTCAGAGGCCCCAGAGGCGGCCTTATTCTTGCAAAGGCAGAGCTCGGTCCCGCAATCAATAAGTCAATCTTCCCCGGCAATCAGGGAGGACCTCTTATGCACGTTATCGCCGCAAAGGCGGTTTGCTTCGGTGAAGCACTTAAACCCGAATTCAAAGAGTATCAGAAGAATATTGTTAAAAACTGTGCCGCACTTGCATCAGCTCTTACTTCAAAGGGCGTTAATCTCGTAAGTGGCGGAACGGACAACCACCTTATGCTTGTTGACCTGAGAGGTACGGGCGTTACCGGTAAAGAACTTGAAGCAAGACTTGACAGCGTTCATATTACGGCAAATAAAAATGCAGTTCCCAATGACCCCGAAAAGCCCTTTGTTACAAGCGGAATCAGACTCGGTACAGCCGCAGTTACCACAAGAGGACTGCAGACGGAGGATATGGTTAAAATTGCCGAGTGTATTTCCCTTTGCATTTTTGATTACGAAAACAGTAAGGATAAGGCAAACGCGATTGTCAGTGACATCTGCAGCAGATATCCTCTGTATGAATAATAATACAAAACTTAAATAAGGAGAAAATGTTATGGCGGATTTAGGCAAACTTCTTGACAGTGTTAAGGACAAGGAAATTAACGTTGATGCGGGGGCTGATGTTGTTTCAAAGGTTGCAAAAAAAGCCGGTAAAAACATTTCCGCAGACACAATCAAAGGCGCAGCCGATAAGCTTTCAAAATCTATCGGCGATAAGGACGGCAAGCTTGAAGTCGGAGATTTAACTTCCGTTATCGGTGCTGCCGCCAAGAAAAAGAAATAAAAAATCAACCGCTGTGCTTAACCGGGCACAGCGGTTGTCTTTTAATTTATGCTAATTTATTTTTGATTTTTGTTGCAAGTACGCTGAAAAGGACGAAAAATCTGAGACTGAACAATCTGAAAAAGAAATTTTCAATTTTTGCTTTAAGCGAGGTGTCCTCTTCAAATACTTTCTTTTCCGTACCGTTATCAATGGGAAATGCCTGCGTAAGCGTACAGCCATCGGAGCCCAGAAGCTGACATCTTACATAAAGAAGATTTTCGGCGTTTTCAATTGAGTCAAGGTCAAGGGTATATACTGTTGTTTCCGATGACTGATTGATATCCTGAGAAGCGATAACTTTTCCGTTGCCTACCCATTGAATATTATAGCAGTCCTTAACGGATACGGTTATTTTATGACCGTCAACGGCAATGTTGCTGAAGGTAGGGTAGGGATTGAATTCTCTCTTCTTGTTGAATTCCTCCTCGGGGCCAAGGTCGGGGTCAGCGGGAAGAACTCTCGTTACCATAAATGAAGAGCCGGATTTCATTGTCTCTTTGATGTTTTCAACCGTGTTATCCTCCATCATATAGATAGAGAAGGATGTATTGACGTTGACAAGCTTATGTGTATCTCCGTTTGCAAATCCGATTACCGTTTTTCCGTAGGGGAGACAGTACATGAGAATATTGTCCCAGAGAATACGGTCATATCTTGTTACGGAATTGGATTCATTGAATACCTCCATACCGTAGCAGCTGTCATATTTCATAATTATATCGCCGAAATATTTAACATTTTTCGGATCGGAAACAGCCTCTCTGTCATACTTTGAATTAAGCCAGTCACCGGGATGGTTGATAAAGGAAATGCCGCCTGCTTCATCGGCAAGCTTTACAGCGTATTCGTGATTATTTTCAAATCCCCAGTTATTGTCGCCTACACCTTCGGGCAGGAAAAGACCGTTTACGTGACACTTTGTCATCGTAACACCGTTAAGCTCGTTTCCGCCCGTAAGACATACCATTCCGGTACCTCTTGCTTCACCGTCAACGGGATAACTGCCGGAGGTGATTGCGGCAAATTCCTCATCGGTAAGATTATGAGGAGTATTTCCGATTATTTTCTGATAAAGATAAAGCGGAAGCTCCGTGGGATCTTCGTTCCAGGCTTTACCCGTTATGCCGTGCTCGGTCATACAAAGGAAATCAAATCCCTGATTGTAATATTCGATTATCATATCACGCATATCTTCTTCCGCATCGCTGACGGTGGAGTGTGTGTGAAGATTGCCTTTGTAAGCACCCCAGGCGTTTTCGCCCTCCCAGATTACGTCCTCATAAGGAGATATGATTTTGTAGTCTTCGGTATCAGCCGAAAATCCGATTACACATGCCGACATGGTAAATACAAATGCCATAAACAGAGATAAGCTTTTTCTGAATGCTTTTTTCATGATACTTTCCCCCTGAATCATTTTGTTACAGTTTATCATCAAAAATATATTCCGTCAATGCTCATATATGTCTGTCACAAAGAAATACGTTACATTCCGCGTCTTTTCTGTCTGTGCAGAATATGGTGCGAACGGTTATTTTCTTTCCCTGCCATTCGTCTTTTAACGGAAGGAAAAACGTATGATTTGAATCCGTGCTGCATACCCGGTGTTCCCATTGATTTGCTTTATATCCCGGGGCTCTGTCGGGAAATCCCGTAGATTTACCGTCAATTTCAGCTACACAATATACGTTTTCGTCTCCGTATTTTCCTTCAACGGCAACGGCAAGCTTTGAACCGCTTCTGAACTTCGGAAGCTTGAATTCGTTTTGCTTACAGTATCTTACTTTCTTGAAGTGATAGTGCGCCTGCATATTGTTCGCAAAGGAACTTTCGGTTTTTATTTCCTTGCCGTCTTTGATTACTCTGAAATGGTATATTCTGTCCATCGGATTTTCAAGACGAAAATATCTGAATTTTCCGTTTACGGGATAGGTAGCCCGGATCATTTTTCCTTTTGCTTTTTCAATGGTATGAACGGTGAATTTTACATAGGGAATTGTTATATCCCCGATGATTTCAATTTTATCAATTGTGCCGGATTTCCATTTGTTCAAATCTCTTGATACGGAAAATGAAACGGGGACTGTCTGATTCTGAATTTCTCTTATTCCTTCATTTACGGAGAAAAATTCAATTTCTATCTTATCGGCAGATACGTCCTTTCCCATGTCAACTCTCAGACATCCGTCGTTTATCCTCAGCTTGTTGTCACAGTAACACTTTGACTGGCTGTCAAAAAACGTATCGTCTTTACCGTCAAATATTGCAGATGCTTCACAGCCCCTCAGTTTGTAGGTATCCTGATTAAAGAAAGCATCCCTTGCCGCTTTAACTTCGGGAATTTGTGTTTTGCCCGAACGTTTAAGCTCACGTGCTTCAAGAGCATCGTTTGAGATGGAATACATTGCGGTTTCATAAAGAAATTCTCCGTTTTCGGGCTCGCAGATCATATCTTCAAGTTTTCCGAGGAAAACCGGAGCTTTTTCTTTCTCGCCCCTACCGTATTTCTTTATCTCAACCGGCTTTCCGTCTTTATCTTCCTTTATGATTTCATATTCGCAGTTTTTAATCATTTTTTCCGCTTTTTCGGGAACGGAAACCTCAATAAGAGTTGCTCTGAACGGCATAAGCTGAATTTCCGTCTTATCGCCGTATTTAAATATACCGAGATGTTTTTCGTAGGGGTGGTGTATATTTACACAGAACTTTTCACCCTTTTTAATGCCTATTTCTTCGGTTAAGTTCAGAAGTATTGTTTTGGTGTACCATGTGTTATTTCCCGTAGTGATAAACCGTTTTTCTTCATTTCCTCTTGATATTGCATTACATCCGTATTCTTTCCCTAAAAGCTTACCCCTGATAAGCAGAGAGGCGTTTCTTTTGTGTAGATTATATATCCTTGCAAGCTTATGGTATTCGTCGTCTTTCATAAGCCAGGGATTTCCGTAAATTTCGGGGGCAAGTATAAGGCATCGGCTGAATGCCTGATAAATAAGCTCGTCTTCAAAATAGTCAATGTATGAACTTATACATACGCCGTGGTCCTCTGCGAGTCTGTCAAGCTTATCCACGTGACCTCTCGTAAACATAAAGCCCCTGTGGTGCATAGCTGTTTCGCGGTTACAACTGAGCACGTCCACGTATGTTTCTGAGCCGTTCCAAAGGTAGGTGGTAATGTGCTTTTCCGCTTCGTACAGATTTAGACGGTGATTGAGTACAACGAGGTCAGGAGAGTATTTTCTGCACTGAGTCAGCATTTGGGCATAGATTTCGGCTTTTTCCTTTCGGAGTTGACCGCATACACCGTCAATTTTGAACTCCGCAAAATTATATTTCCTGCAGAGATTTACCATAAAATCAAATCTTTTCTTTTCTTCCTCGGGTGTATCACCGAAACCGTCCGGACTTCCCCAAAGACCTAGTCTTATTCCGTTTTCAAGAGCTTTGTCTGCAAGGGGTTTATATCCGTTGGGGTACTGAGATTTGAACTTTTTGCTTTCCGTGTTGCCGTATCCGTTGGATGCACCGTCAAAATTTCCGGCATCCCAGGCATAGATTTTTATCTGCATACCGTATTCATCTTTAAGCCATCTGAAAAAATCAAGATTGATTAAGGTTTGCTTTTCGGTGGAACCTTCGTTGGTATTGTTAATCCAGGAAAAGTATTGGGGAATGGATGGAGTATTGTTATCCGCACCTGCGTATTTTTTGTATTTCTTCATTTCCGGTACCTCCATTGACAAATTTAACTAATTATAACAAATATAGTTTTAGTATTCAATCACTTTGCGGATTGAAACATAATAATTACTGTGATATAATCTCAAAAGATTTTATTTTGGAGATTATTATGAAAGAATATTTTACGGGGTTGTTTGCCACTCCGAGAATGGCTGTGGCGCAGATAATCGGTTTTATGGCAATGGCGTCCGCCATAATCTGTTTTCAGCAAAGAGACAGACGCAGGATTCTGATATGGCAGTTTATAGTCTGCTCACTCTGGACGGTTCACTTCATCATCCTCGGCGTAGCAACCGGTACGGCTATCAACGGTATGCAGGTTGTCAGAACGGTTGTTTTCAGCAAGAGAGAAAGTAAAAAATGGGCACAGTGGCCCGGTTGGGTAGGCGTATTCATAGCAATCACGATTGCATTGGGAGTTATTACCTGGGAGGGACCTCTGAGTATTCTTCCCGTTATAGGAACGTGCTTTTCAAACGTTTCGCTGTGGATGAAAAAGCCGCTTACCATCCGTTTGCTAACGTTTCCGGTTTCGGTTACGTGGGGAATATATGATGCGCTCAGCAACTCGATTGCAGGTGCGTGCAACGAAATCTTTTGCATAATTTCAATTATTATTGCTATAATCCGTATTGATATACCGAATCTTAAAAAAGAAAAAGAGGAAGCAGAGAGGTGCAGAAATGAGCAGAATAAAGCCACTGTATGATAATATCAGACTAAATGCAGTTATAGTAAGCGATACACATATTGACGAGAAACATCCTATGCCTTTTTTACCGAAGATACGCCTTAACAGAGCATTGAAGGATTCTCAAAAAAGCAAGTCTCCCGTTGATGTATTTCTTACTGTCGGAGATACTACTTCAAGGGGAAGTCGTGCAAACTGGGAACTTTCCGTTGATTGTTTTTCAAAGTATACTCCCGCAAAGAAAGTTATCTTTACCGTAGGTAATCACGATTGCTGGCACGATGACGGCTTTGATGCGGCAATTTCCGAGTACTATAATTATTTCGAAAAAATCTGTGGCGACAAAATCAATCGCCCGTATTATTCTTACGTCATAAACGGCTATCATTTTGTTTTTCTCGGCAACGATTCCGACGCCGGCTGTGAAGCAAATATATCCGACGAACAGTTTGAGTGGTTCTGCGGCGAAATGAAAAAGGCCGGGGACAGCGGTAAGCCGGTTTTCGTATTCTGCCATCAGAGTCTTAACGGAAAGCACGGACTTCCCAGAACGTGGTCTGCAAAAGAAGACCCGAATGCCAAACCCGATGAAGGCGGTATCGGTGCGAGAAGCAGTGAAATAGAAGCTGAAATGAAAAAATATAAGGATGTTTTCTATTTCAGCGGCCATTCGCACATGGGTGTTGCGGGCGAAGAAAAGCAGAAAACCGAGGGCTATTCCTCAATTGAGGTTGACGAAGGACTTACTCTCGTGAATTTTCCATCTCTTGCCTGCGGAAATCATCACGGTGACCTGAATACCTTTGATATCGGTATGGTACTTGAAGCGTACGACGATAAAGTTGTTCTCAGATTCAGAAATCACTTCCGTAAATGTGACGTAACCTCTGTTACACTTCAGGACGGTAAACCCGTATTCATTCATAATCTTTGAGAAGAGGTTTGACTGTGAATAAGAAAAAAACGGATGTAAGGTCTGTTGTAATGTATGTAATCGGTATGATTCTCTGCCCGTTGGGTGTTGCTTTTGCAACTAAAGCCGGGTTCGGTGTTTCAATGATAGAGGCACCTGTCTATGTATCTTACCTTCATTTCAGCAAAATATTTTCATTTCTGACTTTCGGTACGTGCGAATATATTCTGCAGGCGTTGGTAATTATTCTGCTTTGTATCCTGATAAGAAAGTTCAGAATAAAATATCTGTTTTCCTTTGTGACCGCCGTTATATACGGTTTTATTCTCGACTCGTGGCTTAAGCTTTTAGGTGACGGTATTTATGACAGTTTATCCGCAAGAATCATTTCCTGCTCTGCAAGTATTATCATTATTGCTTTTGCCGTTGCCTGCTTCCTGCGTACTTCTTTACCTCAGGAAGCGTGGGAGCTGTTTGTCAAGGAGCTTGCTGACCATTACAGATTCAATATGACAAAAGTCAAGTGGATTTACGATTTTGCTTCGCTTGCGGCAGGTATTGTTCTGATGCTAATATTCTTCCGCAGATTCAATACCGAAGCCATAGGAATCGGTACCGTAATTACGACATTTATCAATGCTCCCATAATCGGGTTGTTCGGAAAGCTTATTGACAGAGTGTGGAAAACAAATAAAATAACTGATACAGATTAAACGGTATTCAAAAGATACCGTTTTTTTGTAAATATATGGCATTTTTCGGTATAATATGATATACTGCTGATATTACAACAGCGAGGTGCTTGAAATGAAAAAATATGCGTTACGGCTTAAACCCTATATTTCAGAAACTATCTGGGGCGGCAGGAAGCTCATAAACGATTTTAATATTGAAACAGAAAAATCCAATGCTGCTGAGGGTTGGATGCTTTCTTGTCTTACCGATGGCTCAAGTACGGTAGCTAACGGTGAGCTTTCGGGTAAGCTTTTACCCGAAGTAATCGGAACAGACCCTGAATGGTGCGGCACCAACGTATCAAAATTCAAGGAGTTCCCCGTTCTTATTAAATTCATTGATGCTATGGATAACCTTTCCGTGCAGGTGCATCCGACAAAAGAATATTGCGAAAAGATCGGCAGAGGCAGAAGCAAAACCGAATGCTGGTATATTATTGATGCTGATGAAGATGCATATCTTCTTCTCGGCTTCAAGGATAAAATAACAGATGAAACCTTCCGAAAGTCAATAGAGGAGGGTAATCTTACTGATTATGTCGGAAAAGTTCCCGTAAAACCCGGAGATTTCTTTTTCATTGATTCCGGTACCCTTCACGCAATCTGTAAGGGTGTTCTTCTTGCAGAGGTGCAGGAGAGCAGCAATACAACCTACAGAATCTTTGACTACAACAGAGTTGGTAAGGACGGCAAACCCAGAGAGCTTCACGTAGCAGATGCAACTGCAGTTACAAAGCTTGAAAAATATTCACAGCCCGTCGTCGCTCAGACCGACGGCAAGAAAAAACTTCTTGCCGATTGTGATTTGTTCAAAGTCTGGAATTATACCGTTGAC
Source organism: uncultured Clostridia bacterium (assembly GCA_937892115.1). GTDB lineage: Bacteria > Bacillota > Clostridia > Oscillospirales > Acutalibacteraceae > CAG-177. The sequence continues at coordinate 63,544 of CALAUI010000006.1, forward strand.
AGTGAATTTACCGATAACTGTGACAGCAATTCCTTCGTTTCTCTTCTCGTTATGTCGGGATGCGGCGAATTATCGGTAAACGGAGATAAGCTCACTCTCAATAAGGGTGACAGTATATTTATTCCGGCTTCATCGGGTGAATACGTAATCAACGGTAATCTTCAAATACTTGAAACGAGAATCTGATAAATGACAGCAGCGAGTATACAGAAGCTCAAAGTCGAATTCGGCGGGAATCTTTTGTTTCAGGATGTTTCCTTTGATATAAACGAAGGTGACAGAGTGGGTCTGATCGGTGCCAACGGTACCGGTAAAACAACTTTGTTCAGAATCCTGACAGGTCAGCTTGAACCCACGGACGGCGGAGCTTTCATTTCAAAGAATACCAAAATAGGATATCTTGAGCAGCACGCCTGCAGCGGCTCCGTCAGAACTGTTTATGACGAGGCCTTGTCTTCTTTTGACCGCTTGATTGAAATGGAAACCGAGCTTGAAAGAATTTCACGTATACTTGAAGGTAATCCCGACGACAGAGAAGAATTGATTCTCAGACAGACTGCTTTGCAGGAACAGTTCAATGCGGATGAAGGGCTGATTTATAAAAGTCTTACTTCTTCAACCCTTAACGGACTCGGCTTTTCCGAGGCGGATTTCAATATTACCTGCGATAAACTCAGCGGAGGTCAGCGCTCAAAGCTGAGTATGTGTAAGCTTCTTCTCAGCAAAGCGGATTTGCTGCTCCTCGATGAGCCGACAAATCACCTTGATATTGCCGGCGTTGAGTGGCTTGAAAACTTTTTGCTCGGCTATAAGGGAACGATTCTTGTTATTTCTCACGACAGATATTTCCTTGATAAAATCTGCAATAAGACCGTAGAACTTGCGAATAAAAAATCGTATTCCGCAAACTGCAATTATACCGATTATCTGAAATTCCGCAGAGAACGTCTTGAAATTGAACGCAGACATTATGAGAATCAGCTTGAGGAAATTCACAGAATAGAAGGCATAATCGAACAGCAGCGTTCTTTTGCTCGTGAAAGAAATTTCATTACCGCCGAAAGTAAACGCAAAATGCTTGAAAGAAAAAAGGCGGAACTGATTGTTCCCGAGCCGGATCCCGCAAAAATGAGAATTAAATTCACACCGGAATGTGAAACGGGAAACGATGTTCTGTTTACCGAAAATCTCAGTAAATCGTTCGGCAGTAAGTGCCTTTTCAAAGACGGCTCCATGCAGGTGTTCAAAAATGACAGAGCATTCATCATAGGTGCAAACGGATGCGGTAAAACCACGTTGCTTCGTATTCTGACAAAACAGCAGTATGCCGACAGCGGTAAATTCTATTTCGGATCAAATGTCAAATTAGGTTACTTTGACCAGTCTCTTGAAAATATAAGAGGCGGTAAAACCGTGCTTGATGAAATATGGGATGAGCATCGCTCATTTACCGAAACAAAAGTAAGAAATTATCTGTCATTATTTCTTTTTACAGGTGACAGTGTCTATAAGAACGTTGATAATCTCAGCGGTGGTGAAAAGGCGAAGCTCTGCCTGCTGAAGCTGATGCTTTCGGGAGCAAACGTACTTCTTCTTGACGAACCCACAAACCACCTTGATATTGTTTCAAGAGAGATACTTGAAACTGCTCTTGAGGACTTTGAAGGAACTATTATTGCCGTTTCACACGACAGATATTTTATCAACAAGCTTGCTACAAAAATATTCAGGATGAAATCCGACTGCTTTGAAAAATTTGACGGCGGTTATGATGATTACTGTGCTATTGCCCTTGAAAATGCTTCAAAGAAGCCGGTTAAACAAGCGGCAAAGGTGAATACATATAAGCAAAGAAAAGAGCGTGAAAGCGAAATAAATCGCCTCAAAGGTAAGATTACAAGAGGCGAAGCGGAAATTGACCGCCTTGACGCCGAAATAAAACAGCTTACGGAGGAATTATCAACTCCGGAGGTTTCGGCAGACTACGAAAAGGTTATAAAATATACCGCCGATATTGAATCGCTTACAGCTGATCAGCTTTCGCTTATGGATGAGTGGGAGAAATGGAATACAAGATTAAATGAACTGAACGGGGAAACAGACAATGACTCATAACGAAATGTTCGGCTCTGCGAAATGGATAGATTGCCCCGGTGCAGAGTGCTCACCGATTTTTATCAGAAAATTCAGAGCGAATAAAAACGAAAAATCGGAAATTGTAATATGCGGTCTGGGCTATTTTGAGCTTTTCATCAACGAAAAACGCGTTTCCGATGATTTGCTTGTGCCCTCCGCATCCAATTATTCATACCGTGATACTTCAAAATTTACTTTTCCTCTTACGGACGAAATGGGCTTTCGTACTTATGTAATGAAGTACGATATTTCCGATTATCTTGTTGACGGAGAAAATAAGCTTGAAGTAATGCTCGGTACGGGATATTATCACCAGGTGCTCAGGGATTGCGAGGGTGTTGTAGATTACGGCACGCCCAAGCTGTGCTATCATTTGGTAAAACAAAGCGGAGATGTTTTCAGCGACAGCTCCACGCTTTGTCATAAGGGCTATTTTGAACGCTGTAATTTGTATTACGGCGAATATCAGGATTTTACGAGAGTTCCCGAAGAGGCGGATTTCGTTCCTTCAAGGGAGATTGACGCCCCGGAATCCGACTACCGGTATCAGATTGCTCCTGCGGATAAGGTAACGGAAATTATTACCGATATACGTTATTTGGGCGAATATGAGGGAGCTAAATACTACGATGCAGGCAAAAATACAGTAGGTTATGCGGTGCTCAGATGCGATAAAGCAAATGAGTATTTCAGAGTGGATTACGCCGAAGAAATAGGAGGCGGCTACTGGAACGGTATTCATTTCAGTAATGAGGACAAGTACAGGGATGAGTTCGTTTCAGACGGTATACAGAAAGAATACCATGAGCGTTTCGGTTGGCAGGGATTCAGATATTTCAGAGTGTTCGGTGATGCAGAGCCCGTACGCATTGATGTTATACATTCCGATGTTAAAGTAAATTCTTCCTTTGAGTGTAATAACGAAACTCTGAACTGGCTCTACAAGACTTATATTTATACACAGCTTTGTAATATGCATTCCGGTGTTCCTTCGGATTGCCCGCACAGAGAACGTCTCGGATATACCGGTGACGGTCAGCTTTGCGCGGAGAGCTCAATGATGCTGCTTGATTCAAAGGAATTTTACCGTAAATGGCTTTACGATATAGCCGATTGTCAGGGTAAAAACACGGGACATGTACAGCATACCGCTCCCGCAATGGGCGGAGGCGGAGGACCCTGCGGCTGGGGCGGTGCCATAATTGAAGTCCCTTACAGATTCTGGAAAATTTACGCAGATAAAGAGCTCATTGAGGAATTTTTCCCCAAGATGCTTTTCTTCTTTGATTATCTTGAAACAAGGAGCGAAAACGGTCTTGTCGTAAGTGAAGAGAAGTGCGGCTGGTGTCTCGGCGACTGGCTTCCTCCGACACCGATTCAGATTTCCGAAACATACGTCAATACGACGCTCTATATCAGATTTATGGAGCAGGTGCTTGAAATAGCAAAGGCAATCGGTAAAGAAGACGAAGTTTCATTTATTCCCGACAGAATGGCAAAAGTGAAACGTGCAGTTGACAATGCATATTTCAGCTTTCAGCAGGGGGCATATAACGGTGATATAAACGGTGCGTCATGCCTTGCCCTCCGTGTGGGAATGGGTAACGACGGCGTAAAGAAACAGGTCGTTGAGAAATATCGCAATCTTAAGCAGTATGATACAGGCATTATTGCCACCGATGTGCTTACGGGTTATCTTTTCAGCATCGGGGAAGGTCAGCTTGCATTTGATTTGCTTTCCAATGAAAATGAAGTTTCGTTTAATCATATGATGAAGGCAGGAGCAAATACTCTTTGGGAAAACTGGAACGGCAGAGACTCACGCAATCATCCCATGTTCGGTGCTGTAACAAAATACCTGTTTACTGAGCTTCTCGGCATCAGGCAAAAAGAAAACTCCGTCGGATTTGAAAACGTTGTGATTTCTCCCGTTTTCGTTGAAGGACTTGACAAAGTAAAGGGACATATTACAACCGTTAACGGTATAATTTCCGTTGAATACGTCAAATCCTGCGGTGAGGCGGAAATAACTGTTTGCGCTGACGAAAGGATGAAGACATCGTTCAGATATAAAGATTTTGAAGAAGCTTTCAGCGGCAGATATACTGCAAAAATTAAACTGTAGTCAGGTGATTGTATGAAATACGGAATTATCGGTACGGGGTGGATTGCCGAAGCGTTCATAAGAGGAGCACGTCTTATATGTAATGCCGAAATTGCGGCAGTTTATTCAAGGACGGAAGAAGCGGGCAAAGCTTTCGCCGAAAGAAACAAAATTTCGCTTGTCTATACGAATATTGATGAGTTTTCAAAGGGCGATTTTGACGCTGTATATATCGCAAGTCCCAATGCATTACATTTTGAACAGAGCAAAAAAATGCTTTCCGCAGGAAAAAACGTCATCTGTGAAAAGCCGATTACCGTTACTCCCGACGAATTTCTTGAAAACAAAGCTCTTGCTGATAAAAACGGCTTGATTTATATGGAAGCCATTATGTATATGCATACGCCCAACAGAGAACGTCTGCGTGAAGCTTTGGACAGACTGGGCAGAATATCAAGTGCTCGCTTTGATTTTTCTCAACTTTCGTCAAAGTATCCTGCGTTTCTGAGAGGGGAAAGACCGAATATTTTTAATCCGGCTCTTGCCACCGGCTGTCTTATGGATCTGGGAATATATTGTGTATATCCGTGCATTGATTTATTCGGTATGCCCGAAAAAATCAGCGCTGATGCGGTATTTCTTGAAACGGGAGCGGACGGCAGCGGTAACGCTTCCCTGAACTACGGCGATAAAATCATTACTTTCACTTACTCAAAAACCGGGCAGGATTACCGTGGCTCATGCATCTACGGTGATGAGGGAACGATAAATATTGAATCGATTTCAAAGCTTATCAACGGAGAATATGTTGATAATTTCGGAAATTCCGAAATTGTTTGTCCCGATATATCAAAGGAAGAAATCATGGGATATGAGGCACTTGAATTTGAAAAATTCGTATCGGGAGAAATGCCGGAAAAGTATATTCTTTCAAGTGAAATGTCATATAAAGTATCATCCGTAATGAAAACCATCAGAGACCTCGCAGGTATCAAATTCGGATAAGGAGTATCTTATGCTTGAGTATTATTCACAACACCCCATACTTGCCGTAATTGTGATTGCTGCGGCTTTATTTGCCGTATGGGCTTTATTAAAAGCATCACAGTACAGTAAAAAGCGTTCGTCGGAAGCAAACGAACTAATTGAAAAACTGAAGGAACAGAACAAACTTCAGAATGAATTCGCCATTTTATCCAATTCCGTCATAACCGAAGCAGACAGCGAAAATCTTTTCAGAGGTATAGGGCTTAATCTTCAGAAAAAAGTTTCTGACAGTAAGGATATGGAAAGAGAATTTGGCTTGCTGAATGATGAACAGAAAGCAATCTATTCCCTTTATACTTTCTATGAAGATTCTGAAGAGGGTATGAGTAATTTCTTCAAATTGAATTCTCAACCCGTTACCGGCATTGCTCTTGAATATGTCAAAATGATTTTTGACGATAATTTTGCTTCTTTGTTTGTAACTGAGTATAATGCTTACGATCCCGATAACGAGGATGCTTCCTGTATTCTTTCCGAAATTGAGGAAACGGATAAAAAAGCGGCACCGTTCATTGCTGACGGTACCGTAGGTAAGCTATGCGGAGATTTTATAAAAGCAAACAAAGAAAAATTTATATGATTGCTTTATAGATGTCTCCCTTTTTATATCCGCTTTCCTTTGAGGCAATTTTTGCTGCATTGGTTCTGGATTCACCGCCTTCGACTAAGTCGAGGGCGTATTTTATTGCTTCGTCAAGTGTCCATTCCTTTTCTTCTGAATGTTCCGCACCTGCGATTATCAAAACAAGCTCGCCTTTCAGACTGTTATCCGCATATTTTTCTGCTGCTGAAACAAGGTCGGTCTTGATTACTTCCTCATGGATTTTTGTCAGTTCTCTGACTATTGCGAGTTCTCTTGCTCCCAGATTGTCGGCGAGGTCTTTCAATGTGTTTGAAAGCTTGTGCGGTGCTTCATAGAAGATAATGGTCCTTTCTTCATTTTTAAGAGCAGAAAAAAGTTTTTTTCTTTCCTGCTTTTCCGCAGGAGGAAATCCCTCAAAAGTAAACCGTCTTGAGTTCATGCCCGAGATTGCAAGTGCGGTTGCAAAGGCAACAGGTCCGGGAACTGCTTCTACTTTGATACCGTTTTTAATGCAAAGTTTAACAAGGTCTTCTCCCGGATCGGATATGGCGGGCATACCCGCGTCCGTAACTATTGCACAGCTTTCGCCCTTTAACAGGCGGTCAATGATGTAAGGCCCTTTTTCAAATTTATTATGCTCAAAATAACTGACAAGTGTATTTTTGATTTCAAATCTGTTGAGAAGCTTCATTGTTACTCTCGTATCTTCGGCACAGATAAAATCAACTTTTTCAAGTGTTTCGAGTCCTCTCGGAGAGAAATCACCGAGATTTCCTATGGGCGTGCCCACAACATATAATGTTCCGCTCAAATTATTCACCTCTGTTTTCAAGCAGGTAGTCGGCATATATTTTTTTCATTTCCGGTGAATATTCGCTTATATCACCGTAAACAAACAGCTCCGGCTCAACCTTCATTCCGCTTTTTCCGCCGCGTTTGCCTTCTATGAGTACAAGCCACGGAGAGCAGCCGGGACGTTTTGATACAAATTTTATTCTTTTCGGTTCAATTCCGAATTTCTGCATGGAAACAAATAATTCTGTCATACGTTCAGGTCTTATACACATACACAGCTTTCCGCCGAAATTCAGCAGTTTTGAACTAACCCCGCATATATCGTCAAAGTTACACATTGTACCGTGACGGGCTATCTTATCTGCCTGCGAGGAACTCATAACGCCGGAACCCTCTGCCGTATACGGAGGATTCATTGCGACCAGGTTATAGCTTCCGAATTCAACTTTTCCCTTTAATTCTTTCAAATCGGAGTTTATTGAGGTAATTCTTTCTTCAAGATTGTTATACTCAACGCCTTTTTTTATCTGATCTGATGCTTTTTCGCTTATTTCAACTGCTGTTATCGGTCCGGTTTTCTTTTTGCACCATAAAAAAGGAATGATACCGCAGCCGGAGCCGAGATCACAGCATTTGGCTTTGGCAGAGGGAGAAGCAAAATCGGCAAGAAGCACCGCGTCTGTACCGAATGTATGATCGTCCGATACAAATACAGTTATTCCCGAGCCGATATATTCTTTTCTGTATTCTTCCACGTTATCCCTCTTTTCTGCTGCATTATATCATTATGAAACAAAAATGTAAATAAATTTGGAATGTAAGGTGTTGTATTTTGCTTTACTTTGTAATATAATAAACAAGTATTGTTTTATTCAAAAATTCATCAGAGCTATTTTTGCCCTGATGAATGAGAATATTATCCGCCAAACACGGTTTTTCTTATGCCGTCAACTGAATATACTATGTATTTTGCTCCCGATTCAAGCAGTTCCTTTTCGGTCCCGTAACCGTATGCGGCACCGCATCCGTCTACTCCGGACTGAACGGCACCCTGCATATCAAGATATCTGTCACCTACCATCAGTGCTTCACTTTTGTCAATTCCGAAGTATGAAAGGGCGTTGTCAATCATCTGATATTTCATCATGTGCTGTGAATCGTGCTCGGGGCATGATATCAGGTCAATCTTATCATTTAAGTTGAAATGCTCAATGATTGCGCTTACGAATCTTTTGGGCTTGTTTGAGCATATTGCTATTTTTATGTCTGCTTCTTTTAATTCATCAATAAATTCAATTATTCCCGGGTAAAATTCCAACAGAAACATCCCGCCCTGAACATAAAATTCCCGATATTTCTTTACCGCTTCCAGACTTTCCTCTTCACTTAATCCGAAAATATTCTGAAAGGATTCCGAAAGGGGAGGCCCGATAAAAAATCTGTGAGCTTTTTCGTCGGGAACGGGCAATCCCATTTCTTTTGCCGCATGATCAACGGATTTGTATATACCGTTTGCCGTATCTGCAAATGTACCGTCAAAGTCCCAGAATACGGCTTTGTATATTGGATTCATCAATAATCACCTCAACTGAGATAATTGTATCATAAACTTAATTATTTTTCAATGGAGTTAATATTATGGAATACAGGTTTTCAAACGGGCTTGCATCTTTGAAGCCCTCAGCGATCAGAGAAATTCTTAAAAATTCCGGAGATTCGATTCCTCTTTCCGCAGGTAATCCCGCTCCGGATGCTTTTCCCGTTTCCGACGTTCAGCGTATTGCCTCTGAAATTCTTGCTCAGGAGCCGGTGCTTGCTCTTCAGTACGGCATCACCGAGGGCTACGGTCCTCTTGTTACCGAGCTTACTAAGCTTTGCAGGGACAGATACGGTATCGGTAACGATGATGATGCGCTTATCGTTGTAAGCGGTGCTACACAGATTTTCAGTATCGTTTCACAGTCATTTATCAATCCCGGTGACGTCGTTATCTGTGAAGAGCCTTCATTTATCGGCGCTCTTAACTGCTACCGTTCATTCGGTGCAAAGCTTGTCGGTATTCCTATTGAAGCTGACGGAATGAATATGGAAATACTTGAAGAAAAACTTAAGAGTGAGAAGAACGTTAAGTTTATCTATACTATTCCTAATTTTCAGAATCCTTCGGGAACGACAATGTCTCTTGAGAAGAGAAAGAAAATGTATGAGCTTGCCAAAAAATACGGCACTCTCATTCTTGAAGATAATCCCTACGGTGACCTGAGAGTATCGGGAGAATCGGTTGACGCAATCAAAAGCTTTGATACTGACGGCATCGTTATTTATTCCGGCTCATTTTCAAAGATTATTGCTCCGGGTATCCGCGTAGGTTATACACTTGCAAATAAAGAAATCGTTTCAAAGCTGACCGTTGCCAAGCAGACTCAGGACGTTCACACAACGATGCTTTCGCAGCTTATAGTTTACCGCTGGCTTAAAGAGGGAAAGCTTGAATCACACGTTGAAAAAATCAGAGGTATTTATCGCCGTAAGTTGAATCTTATGTGCGATACCATGGATGAGTATCTTTCGGATTATCTTGAATTCAACCGTCCCGAAGGCGGACTTTTTGTCTGGGCTAAACTAAAAACAGATGTAAATATGCTTGATTTTGTAAAGAAAGCAGGAGCAAACGGTGTTTCTGTGGTCCCCGGTAACGCTTTCCTCGTGGATATGGATGCTCCGTGCGATTATATCAGACTTAATTTCTCAACGCCTTCGGATGAAAGCATAGTAAACGGTATTAAGTTACTGGCAAAGACCGCAGAAGAAATGAGGAAATAACAATGGAAAATAATGAACGCAAACCTATAGTTCTCAGTATGATTCAGCCCACTTCAGTTCCCACTCTCGGTAATTATCTCGGAGCTCTTAAGAACTGGAAAGCTATGAGTGATGAGAACGACTGTCTTTATGCGGTCGCTGACCTTCATGCTCTTACCGTTCATCCCGAACCCTCAAAGGTCAGACAGCAGACCCTTGAAATGTATGCAATGCTTCTTGCCATAGGTCTTGACCCCGAAAAGAGCATCATCTTTATTCAGAGTCATGTACATGCTCATGCAGAGCTTGCCTGGATTCTTAACTGCTATACCATGTTCGGCGAAGCGGCAAGAATGACTCAGTTTAAGGATAAATCACAGAAACATGCCGATAACGTTAACGTCGGACTTTTCTCATATCCTGTCCTTATGGCTGCCGATATTCTTCTTTATCAGGCAAATTTCGTTCCCATCGGTGCCGATCAGAAGCAGCATCTTGAAATCGCAAGAGATATCGCAGACAGATTCAATTCACTCAGAGGAGAGACATTTACTCTTCCCGAGCCGTATATCGGTAAGGTAGGTGCGAGGGTAATGAGTCTCCAGGATCCCACACAGAAAATGTCAAAGAGCGATCCCAATCCCAAAGCTTCAATTTCTATCCTTGATACTCCCGATGTTATTCTCAAAAAATTCAAATCGGCTGTTACTGATTCCGATTCAGTTGTAAAATATGCAGACGGCAAGGACGGTATAAATAACCTTATGTCTATCTATTCCGGCTGTACGGGCCTTGATTACGATGCCATTGAGAAAGAATTTGAAGGTAAGGGATACGGTGATTTCAAGGTTAAGGTTGCAGAAGCCGTTATTGAAGAGCTTCGTCCCGTTCAGGAAAATTATGCGAAGCTTATGAATGATAAGCCGTACCTTTTACAGACTGCCGCATCCGGTGCTGAGATGGCGTCGCGTCTTGCAAACCGGACTCTGTATAAGGCGAAGAAGAAAGTCGGATTACTTCTTAACAAATAATTGTTAAAAATCAACATATATGCAGTAAATATGCATTAAAATTTGAAAAAATAACAAAAATTGCATAAAAATGCAAAAATATACTTGATTTATCCAATATTTCGTGTATAATGAATGCATAAGTTACAGACGAAAGGAAATAATATCATGAAAGAAATCAAAAAAGTTGTTCTTGCTTACTCAGGCGGTCTCGATACATCAATCATCATTCCCTGGCTTAAGGAAAATTACAATAACTGTGAAGTAATCGCTGTTTCCGGTGACGTAGGTCAGGGAACAGAGCTTGACGGACTTGAAGAAAAGGCAATCAAGACCGGTGCTTCAAAGCTTATCGTAATGGACCTTCAGAAGGAATTTGTAGAGAATTATATTTTCCCCACCCTTAAGGCAGGCGCAGTATATGAAAAGACTTACCTTCTCGGCACTGCTTTTGCACGTCCCATCATTGCCAAGCGTCTTGCAGAGATAGCTAAAGAAGAGGGCGCAGATGCCATCTGCCACGGTTGTACCGGTAAGGGCAATGACCAGGTCAGATTTGAGCTTGCTATCAAGTCAGTTGCTCCCGAGATGGAAATCATCGCTCCCTGGAGAATCTGGAACATTAAGTCACGTGAAGAAGAAATTGAGTATGCAGAAGCTCATGATATTCCTCTTAAGATTAATCGTGAAACAAACTACTCAAAGGATAAGAACCTCTGGCATCTCAGCCACGAAGGTCTTGACCTTGAAGATCCCGCAAACGAGCCTCAGTATCAGAAGCCCGGATTCCTTGAAATGGGTATCGCTCCCGAGCAGGCACCCGATAAGGATACATATATCACCATTCACTTTGAGAAGGGTGTTCCCACAGCCCTTGACGGTAAGGAAATGGGCGGCGTAGAACTTATTACTGCGCTTAACAAAATCGGCGGCGAAAACGGTATCGGTCTTGATGATATAGTTGAAAACCGTCTCGTCGGTATGAAGTCCAGAGGCGTTTACGAGAATCCCGCCGGTTCAATCCTCTATAAGGCACACGATATTCTTGAAACCATCACTCTTGACAGAGATACGATGCATTATAAAGAAATCGTTGCACATCAGTTTGCAGAGCTCGTTTACTTCGGTAAGTGGTATACTCCTCTTCGTGAAGCTCTTTCCGCTTTCGTTGACAGTACACAGCAGAGAGTTACCGGTGATGTAAAGCTTAAGCTTTATAAGGGCAATATCATCAATGCAGGCGTTACTTCACCCTATACGCTTTACAGCGAAGACTTTGCAACGTTTGACGCTGATGAGGTATATAATCAGAAGGATTCAGCAGGATTCATCAACCTCTTCGGTCTTTCAATCAAGGTTAAAGCTATCCTTGATGCACAGCGCGATAACTGATAAAAACAACAGTATGCCGTCCGCAGAAATACGGGCGGCATAAAGGATATTGATAGGAGTTTTGATTATGAAACTTTGGGCAGGTCGTTTTTCAAAGGAAGTTGATAAAAGAACGAATGACTTTAATTCATCAATTTCCACTGATTCAAGAATGTACGTCCAGGATATTAACGGCAGTATAGCTCATGCTACTATGCTTGCCGCTCAGGGTATTATTTCCGCCGAGGACGGTGCTGCTATTACTTCGGAGCTTGCAAAAATAAAGCAGGAGATAGCCGACGGTACTCTTCTTATTGACCCTAATGCCGAGGATATTCATACTTTTATTGAGCAGACACTTACAGAGAGAATCGGCGACGCGGGTAAGCGTCTTCATACCGGCAGAAGCCGTAACGACCAGGTGGCACTTGATATCCGTCTGTATCTCAGGGATGAATGTGATGCTCTTATTGAACTCTTAAAGGAACTTTATGATTCCCTTTCAAAAAAAGGTGATGAATACGCGGATGCTATTATGCCCGGATATACTCATCTTCAGAGAGCGCAGCCCATTACCTTCAAGGCCCATTTAACGGCATATACCGAAATGCTTCTTCGTGATATCGGCAGAGTGGAGGATGCAAAAAAGAGAATGAATTCTTCTCCTCTCGGCTCAGGCGCTCTTGCAGGTACTACGTATCCCATTGACAGAGCAATGACAGCAGAGCTTCTCGGATTTGACTCATATACCAAAAGCACTCTTGACGGCGTATCCGACAGGGATTTTTGCCTTGAGCTTGCTTCTGCTCTTTCAATAATTATGGTACATCTTTCAAGACTCAGCGAAGAGATAATTCTCTGGTGTTCATGGGAATTCAAATTCGTTGAACTTGACGATGCATTTTCAACCGGTTCAAGCATTATGCCTCAGAAAAAGAATCCCGATATCACCGAGCTTGTCAGAGGTAAGAGCGGCAGAGTGTTCGGCGATCTGATGACCTTGCTCACGGTTATGAAGGGCATTCCTCTCGCGTACAATAAGGATATGCAGGAGGATAAGGATGCAATCTTTGATGCGTTTGATACCGTTAAGATTTGCCTGAAAACCCTTGTACCAATGATAGACACTATGCGTATACTTACTGACAATATGAGAAAAGCGGCGGCAAAGGGATTTATTAACGCAACGGATTGCGCCGATTATCTTGTATCAAAAGGGCTTCCCTTCAGAGATGCATATAAAGCAACCGGTGAGATTGTTGCTCTCTGTATTAAAAAGGGCGAATCGCTTGAAACGCTTTCTCTTGAAGATTATAAATCGATTTGCGAATACTTTGATGAGGGCGTATATGAGGCGTGTAAGCTGGAAAATTGCGTAAAACGCAGAGGTATGTGAAATAATAATTATTGAGTACGTTTTTGCAAATATAACACCAAAAGCAAATATAAAGACCTGTATCGTGTGATACAGGTCTTTGCTTTATCTTAAAATAATATCTCTGCTTATACAAAGATTCTCTACTGAATAGAGGAACATAATTTCATTGATATTTTCATTTGCAATCAACTCGATCAGAGGCAGCTTGTAATATCTTAGGTCAACCATAATTATTTCGCTGTAATTCTCTGAAAGAAGAGGAGCGATGCAGTGAGCGAATGAATCCTTTATCATTAAAAGCTTTCCGCCCGGATTTTCGGTTTTAATTTTAACGAGACTGTGGTTACCGTCAAGATATACTGTGTATTTATCACCGGTATTTGCATTTGTATCGCCTTGTTTGATATCACCCTTGGGTTCTTCAAGATTATTGCGGAAATACATATTTGTGAATTTATCCGTTTTTGTGCCTTCGGTGATTTCAATATCGGCTTTATCAGATTTGATTTTATTCACGTAAAGCTTTACAGTATCGGGTTTTGTTAATGAATAGCACGAAGTGGAGTATGAAGTACCGTAGAAGTTATCATAGCTTTCAATATCGTAATCATTGATATCGGGTATTTCAAATCCTTTGACTTTGCATATCTCTCTGTATGCGGTAAATGCACCGTCAGCTGTCCAGTGATGGTCGGTTTTGTAGAATAGCTGTACTTTGTCTGCGTTTTCTTTGAAACAATTTCTTAAATCAATATAATTGATGTTGTTGTTATTAACGGCGGAAATTATATCGCAGTATTCATCGTCAAGATATTCCATTGAGTTTTTCGGAAGCTTATCTGAATATATATATCCCTTTGAGGGTACTGCAACGAGGGTGGTTTTGATTTGTACACGGTTTGCAAATGTGCTTATCCTGTCAAGATTCATATAAAGGCGGTTATCTCTTTCGTACGGCTTTTCAATAAGATATCCGTCTTTACCGAGATAGATGCCGTTTGCTCCGTTATTTCCTTTAAGCAGTTCATAGTAAGCGTTGATTGATACGAATGCTCTTCTAAGCGGAACCTGGTCTGCAAGGAATTTTTCAAACTGAGTGGAGAACTTTCCGCTTTTAATGTTATCCCAGCTCACTTCGGGGAACTGCTGCAGATATCTCTTTTCCGAATAGGAAAAGTTTGATTTGGGCATAAAAACATACAGCAAACATATAATAGCAATGAATACTGTAAAAACCGTTAATATCAACTTTGTTCCCTTTGATTTGTTCATAATTAAAATTTAAAGTAGAGGAAAGGATTGTAATCCGAGCTGACAAGAGACGCCGTACAGATAACAAGGAATACGATGATTGCGATTGCTTCAAATACGGTAAATCCTTTTCTGTCTTTTAACCTGTCATATATTTTGCGGATAATCGGTGTTGAACATATCATACCGAGTATCAGAATGGGAAGAAATGCGATAATATCGTGAAGGGCATCTGCCGATACTAATCCGCCGGTGAAGAGAGTGGGGATAAATTCGGCGAGTGCTTTGAATCCGCCCACGTCATCCGAAAAGTAGAATAATGCCCAACCGAATACTATGAGAATAAGAGAATAAATATGTGAAACAAATGAAGGCAGCTTATCAAGTGCCTTGAGAAGGAATAATTTTTCAAGGATTAAGATTACCCCGAAATATGCACCCCAGAGCAGGAAATTCCAGCTTGCGCCGTGCCAGAAACCCGTTAACGCCCATACTATCAGTATGTTGATTATCTGGCGTGCCTTGCCTTTTTTATTTCCTCCGAGAGGAATGTAGACATATTCCTTGAACCACGTGCCGAGCGAAATATGCCATCTTCTCCAGAATTCGGTGATGCTTTTTGAAATATAAGGATAGTCGAAGTTTTTGACAAATTCAAAGCCGATCATATTCCCGAGGCCTCGTGCCATTTCCGAATATCCGCTGAAATCATAATAAATCTGAAGGGTATAGGCAATGATTCCGACCCATGAAGCCAGCATGCCGCCGTCCTTCATTTCTCTCATGGTATCCCATAAAAGTCCCATTGAATTGGCAAACAGAACTTTTCTTATAAGACCCAGCATAAAAAGACGTACGCCTCTTGCAAACAGGTCGGGATTTTCATTCCTTTCACTGAGCTGCTTGTCTACATCGCTGTATTTTACAATAGGTCCGGCTATAAGTTGAGGGAAAAGTGATACGTAAGTACCGAAAGAAACTATATTTTTCTGTACTGGAGTATTGCCTCTGTAAACGTCAATCGTATATGACATTATCTGGAAAGTATAGAATGAAATACCGATTGGCAGAGGAATTTCAAGCAGAGGAATGTTTGCTCCGGGTAATATCATTCTGATTGTATTTGTGATAAGACCCGTATATTTGAAAAAGCCGAGCATACCCAGGTCAATTATTACAGAAAGAATCAGAATAAGATTTTTCTTCTTTTTGCTGTCGGTTTTATCTATCAGAATTCCCGCTATCCAGTTAACGACGATAGAGAATATCATCAGTAATACGAGAACGGGCTCGCCCCATCCGTAGAAGAACAGGTCAGCAATCAGTAAAAAGAAATTTCTGAATTTCTTCGGAAGAATGTAATAAATAAGGAGGACTATCGGTAAATAGACAAACATAAATATCAGGCTTGAAAATACCATATAAATCCTCCTTTTTGAATTTGTTTAGTTTTTACAGCAGTTATCCGATAAAGAACGAATTGAAAATAGTGCCGATTGCTTCTCTTTCAGCCGAGATAAACAGTGCAACATAATTTCCGTTTGTTATAACGTGACAGTCGGAAAGAATATCAAACATTTCGGCATCGTAATTCATCATCTGATCTCTTTTGTAATTTATCTGATCTTCAAGAATGCCCTTTACGGTTGCCTTTGCGTTTTCATCAACAGCTTCGATAATGATGATTTCGTCCTGATATCCCGAAGGATTCTGAACAACGGCACAGTCTTTTACGTCTGAGGGCTCAATGCCGTAATAATCAAGCAAATCGTTTTTGGTAAGCTTTACGGGATTTTCGGGTAAATATCCTTTATTTTCAATTTCGTTCATAATATCCTGAACGGAAACGCTGCTTACTTCAACAAAAGCGGTTGTATCGTTATCGGTTGTGGTTGTATTATCCGTTTCGGTTTCGGAATTGCAGGAAGCGAAAACAAATATAAGTGAAAGCACAAAAATAACTGCAAGTATTCTTTTCATTTCAATTCTCCTTAAAAGTTACTGACAAGAAATTCAATCCACGCTTTGCATCCGGGGTAGGACATATGTATTCCCATTCCCGTCGGGTCTCCGCAATACTCGTCCTTCAGGCAGTTATCGGAATTTTTAAGCGATGATGCAATATCTACGTAGACAAGGTCGTATTCATTGCAAAGAACCTTTAACTGAAGATTAAATGCATCGATTGCATTGTTGTTGAAACCGTCGTGTTCCTTGTCTTTTGTTATGGGCGTAACCGATTCAACATATATTCTGATACCGGGATTAACCTTCTGAATCTTTTCAATGGTATCTTTGGCATTCTTTATTCCGGTTCCCTGAGGATATCCGTAAAAATCATTCATACCGAGCATAATGAATACTTTCTTTGCTCCGCTGGCTTTTACGGCATCTTCAATTGTCATTTCTTTGCCCCGATAAACCGGATGAATGGAGTTTTTAGCACCTACTGCAGCTCTTGAATTTGTATAACTCATACTGCCCGAGCAAAGGAACTGTGCTTTTCCGAGGCAGCTTCTGCCGGCGTTTCTCTCACTCGTTACGTAGTTTTTCAGACCTAAAGTAACACTGTCACCGACAAATACAGCATCATCAAAGAAAGCTTCGCCCTTCTTTGTTTCACCCGGTTTGAGATATGAGTGAAGAATACTGGGAAAATCAACCCTCTTAGAGAATGAACGACCCGTAACTTCATCTTTTGAGCTTTCGGAAACGTCTGCTGAAGTTGACTGATCGTTATCGTTTGACTGATTTTCCGTGGTACTTTCTCCCGATTCTATCTCGGTAGTAGATGATTCGTCGGTCGTCTCTGTTTCTGTAGTTTCAGAAGAAGAGAACTCTGTCGTTTGTGATGAGGAGCTTTCTGTTGTAGTGGTTGTTGTGGGCTTATCGATATTATATGAACATCCTGCAGAAACAAGCAGAACGGATGCAACTGTCAGAATGGAAATTGCTTTTTTGATTGACATTTTTATGCTTCTTTCCGATATTAAATTTTGTATATTTATTATATATTTCGGCGCTTTAAAAGTCAATTGTATTAAATGTTGAATTATATATAAAAGTCATACCCCTATTTTATCATATTGACAGTAAAAAATCCGGAAGAATTATCTTCCGGATTTTTATCTTATAATGTTGAGAGAGTTTCCATTACGTAATTGCCGAATTCTTCACACGTACAGCCATCTTCTCTGCCTGTAATGCTTATCTTTTTCTCCTCATACATGCAGATGTCAAGTGCTCTTTCAAGCTTATCCGCCTCTGCCTGTCTGCCGATGTGGGAAAGGAGCATTACGGAAGCTCTGA
The DNA here is from genome assembly GCA_937892115.1 of uncultured Clostridia bacterium. Taxonomy (GTDB): domain Bacteria; phylum Bacillota; class Clostridia; order Oscillospirales; family Acutalibacteraceae; genus CAG-177. The sequence goes on from CALAUI010000006.1 coordinate 81,330, forward strand.
GCATTGAGCAGGGATCTGCGTACTGACCTCGGCCTTCCTTTATCATTCGGGGAGCGGAGCCGTGAATTGCTTCAAACATAGCGTATTTCTTGCCGATGTTTGCACTTCCCGCTGTACCGACGCCGCCCATAAATTCAGCTGCTTCGTCTGTAATGATATCGCCGTAAAGGTTGGGAAGAACGAATACCTGGAAATCCTTGCGTCTCTTGGGGTCAATCAGTTTAGCGGTAGTAATGTCAATGTACCATTCATCTGTTGTGATATCGGGATAATCCTTACCGATATTCTTGCACAGATTAAGGAATTTGCCGTCTGTTGTCTTGATTATATTTGCCTTCTGAATGATTGATACTCTCTTTTTGCCGTTGTTCTTGGCGTATTCGTAAGCAAGCTTTGCTATTCTTTCACAGCCCTCTGTTGTTGTTACAACAAAGTCCATTGCAAGCTCGTCAGTAACGTTTACACCCTTTGAGCCGACCGCATAAGCGCCTTCTGTGTTCTCACGGAAGAAAGTCCAGTCAATGCCTTCCTCGGGAATTTTAACGGGACGGACGTTTCCGAAAAGGTCAAGCGCTTTTCTCATTGCAACGTTTGCACTTTCAATGTTGGGCCACGGATCACCGGCCTGAGGTGTTGTTGTGGGTCCCTTGAGGATTACGGGGCACTTTTTGAGTTCTTCCATAACGTCATCGGGAATTGCCTTCATTACTTTGACTCTGTTCTCAATCGTAAGTCCGTCAATGTCCTTGAATTCAATTTTACCTGATTCAACGTCTTCCTTGAGAAGAAATGCAAGGACTCTTGCGGCTTCCTTAGTAATAATAGGTCCTATACCGTCTCCGCCGCATACACCGATGGTAAGCTTATCAAGCTTTTTATAATCAATAAAATCGCCTTCGGCTTTAATTCTTTCGTTTCTTTCGTTTTGTTCTTTTACGAGAGCAGCGAATTTTTCAACCGCGGCATTAAGCTGTAAATCTGTCATTTTTATTCTCCCTTATTTGCTGATTTTCTTTGTGTAGTTAAGTAAACCGCCCGCAAGAATCATTGCGGTCTGTCTGTCGGAATAATCGTAATTCAGTTCATATTCTTCGTTCTTTGTAACGTTTCTGACGGTAACTTTCTTTCCGTTTTCTATCTTTTCACGGATACCGTCAAGACTGAGTATGTCATCTGTGTCAATCTTATCGTAATCATCTGAATTTACAAAAGTAAAGGGCATTATTCCGGCGTTGATAAGGTTTGCACAGTGAATTCTTGCAAATGATTTTGCAATTACTGCTTTTATTCCGAGATATAGAGGTACGAGAGCGGCATGTTCACGGGATGAGCCCTGGCCGTAGTTTGCACCGCCGATGATGAAGCCCTTACCTGCTTCTTTGCATCTTTCTGCAAAGTGTTCGTCGCACTGTCTGAAGCAGAAGTTTGAAAGGTAAGGAATATTTGAACGGTAGGGGAGAATTTTTGCTCCCGCGGGCATAATATGGTCGGTTGTGATATTGTCGCCGACCTTGAGAATTGCGGGTGCTTCTATACTTTCGGGAAGGTCCGTGCTTGAGGGGAAGGGCTTGATGTTAGGACCGTAAAGGATTTCAACATCATCCATTTCCTCTACACTTGCGGGTTTCTCAATCATATTATCGTTAATGATAAATGCAGAAGGCATATGGATTGAGGGCATTTCGCCGAGTGTTCTGGGATCTGTAAGATAACCTGTAATTGCAGAAGCCGCGGCGACCTCGGGGCTTACAAGGAATATACCTGCATCTGCAGTACCGGAACGGCCTTCAAAGTTTCTGTTGAAAGTACGAAGTGAAATTCCCGCTGAGTTGGGGGATTGACCCATACCTATGCAGGGACCGCATGCACATTCAAGAAGTCTTGCACCTGCAGAAAGTATATCTGAAAGAGCTCCGTTGAGAGAAAGCATATTGAGCACCTGCATTGAGCCCGGTGAAATGGTAAGCGAAACGTTTGGAGCGACTTTTTTACCCTTGAGAATTGCCGCAACCTTGAGCATATCCATAAGTGAAGAATTCGTGCATGAGCCGATACAGACCTGATTTACCTTGATATTACCGATTTCTTCAACTGTTTTTACTCTGTCCGGCATATGGGGCATTGCAGCCATGGGAGCAAGCTTTGAAAGGTCAATATCGATGATTTCATCATACTGTGCGTCATCATCGCTCTTGAGCTCGCTCCAGTCTTTCTCTCTGCCCTGAGCTTTGAGAAATTCTCTTGTGATTTCATCAGAGGGAAATACCGAAGTGGTAGCACCAAGCTCTGCACCCATATTAGTGATGGTAGCTCTTTCGGGGACAGAAAGGGTTTTAACTCCTTCACCGCCGTATTCAATGATTTTGCCTACGCCGCCCTTTACGCTCATTATGCGAAGAACCTCAAGGATAATATCCTTTGCACTGACCCACGGTGAAAGCTTACCGCTGAGTCTTACGAGGGTCATTTTCGGCATTGTGGTGTAATATGTGCCGCCTCCCATTGCAACCGCAACGTCAAGTCCGCCTGCACCGATTGCAAGCATTCCTATTCCGCCGCCGGTAGGAGTGTGTGAATCGGACCCGATAAGGGTTTTTCCGGGTTTGCCGAATCTTTCAAGATGAAGCTGGTGACAGATACCGTTACCCGGTTTTGAATAAAGGAGTCCTCTCTTTTTTGCTACAGACTGAATGAATCTGTGGTCATCTGCATTTTCAAAACCCGTCTGAAGGGTATTATGGTCAATGTATGCCACTGAAAGCTCTGTTTTAACTCTTTCGACACCCATAGCTTCAAATTCAAGATATGCCATTGTGCCGGTTGCATCCTGTGTAAGAGTCTGATCAATTCTGATACCGATTTCCGTACCGGGAATCATTTCACCTTCAAGCAGGTGATTTTTTATCAGTTTTTGTCCGATTGTGTAGCCCATATTTTACCTCCGAAATATGCCATTTTAACTTTTATATTATAATTTGATGATATGCAAATGTCAAGTAAAAAGCTCCGCTTTTTGTGCGGAGCTTTCGGGATTAAAAATCGCTTTTACTGTATTCTGCTATTGTACATTTTTTCATAGAAACCGTGTTTTGATATCAATTCACTATGATTACCTTTTTCAATGATTTTTCCGTCTTTCATTACAAGAATCAAATCCGAATTTCTTACTGTTGTCAGTCGGTGAGCAACCACAAAGCTTGTTCTGCCTTCCATCATTTTCATAAATGCTTTTCTTATGTTAAGCTCTGTATTTGCATCTATTGAAGAAGTGGCTTCATCAAGTATAAGGACCGGGGGCAGGGTCAGCATAACTCTTGCTATGCAGAGAAGCTGTTTCTGTCCTTCGGAAAGAGAGGATGATGTACTTGAAATCATTGTATCATAACCATTAGGCAGCTTTTTGATGAATGAATGCGCATACGCTGATTTGGCGGCGGAAATTATCTCTTCCCTTGTTGCATCGGGTCTTCCGAGTGCTATATTTTCGGCAATCGTTCCCGTTTTCAGCCAGGTTTCCTGAAGCACCATTCCGTATCCCGCTCTTAGCGAAGATTTTGTTATATCGCGTATGTCAATGCCGTCAATTGATATTTTACCGCTGTCAACGTCGTAAAATCTCATCAGCAAATTTATAACGGTTGTTTTACCGCATCCGGTTGGACCGACAATTGCTATTTTCTCGCCTTTGTTAACTTCAATGTTCAGATTTTCAATCAGTTTCTTATCTTTGCTGTATGAAAAATCAACGTTTTCAAATGCGAATGAATCTTCAAGGTTATTTCTGTCAACGGAATCATCATTATCCGTTTTTTCGGCTTCCGATTCAATCAGTTCAAATATTCTTTCGGCGCAGGCAATCGCATTTTGCAATTCTGCTATTATACCCGATATTTCGTTGAACGGCTTTGCATACTGCCCCGAATAATTAAGAAAACACGATAATTCTCCTATGGTGAATACGGTCGGATTCCCGACAACACAAAGTGCACCTGCAAGCGCTACGCAGGCATAAATCATATTATTTACAAATCTGGTTGATGGATTGGTGATTGACGAAAAAAATATTGCTTTCAGCGATGATTTCGCGTATTCTTCGTTTATTGTATCAAATCTTTCCATAACGTCTTTTTTCATTGAGTATGACACAATTACGTTATGGTTGTTTACCGCTTCGTCAATCAGCGAGGTTTGATTTCCTCTTTCCTGCGATTGCCTGAGAAACATATTATGTGTTCTCTTTGCTATGAAAGAAGCCACAAAAAGCGAAAGGGGAGTCAACAGTATAACCACGGGGGTTATAACGGCGTTTATTTTCAGCATGAATATCAGCGTGCAGACTATTGTGGCAATTCCCGTGAAAAATCTGGAAAATCCCATAAGCAATCCGTCTGCAAAGTTATCGGCATCGGATATTATCCTGCTGATTATTTCACCCGATGTATGGGTGTCAACGTAGAAAAGAGGCAGATGTGACAGCTTATTGACCGCTTCGTTTCTTATATCCCTCACCATTCTGTAAGTTATTGAATTGCTTACGGTGTTGACTATCCATTGAAGAATTGCCGATATCAACGCAAACAACAGAATCTCAATAATGTACTTAATCAGTGAAGAGAAATCAACGTTATTTATTCCGATAATTGTATCAAGTGCATTGCCGGCAAGTACGGGAATATATAAGTCACATATTACGCAGACAAGTGAAAGTATCAGCATAAGAATAATAAATAACCTTTGCTTTTCTGCGTATTTCAGGATTTTGCGGATTGTATTTTTGTTTATCTTTTTCATACCGCATCCTCCTCAAACTGAAGATTGTGGATTTCACGGTATGTTTCGCTTTCGGAAAGCAGCTCAGAATGAGTACCTATGGTTGCTTTTCCGTCTTCAAGCAGTATTATCTTATCGCAATTCATTATTGAGCCGGTTCTCTGCGATACGATAAATGCGGCTTTGTAATCTCTGTTGAATACTTCTTTTCTCATTTCGGCATCGGTAACATAGTCCAATGCACTTGAAGCGTCATCAAGAATGATGATATCTGCTTTCTTTACCAGCGCTCTTGCAACCGCAAGACGCTGTCTCTGACCGCCTGAGAAATTTCTGCCGTTTTGTTCCGTGACGGAGTTTATATTGCCTTCTTTCTCGTTCACGAAATCCAGTGCCTGAGCCGATTTCAACGCCTTGATTATATTCTCGTCCGATGCACTTTCGTTACCGGCAATCAGATTACTTTTTATCGTTCCGCGGAATATTACGGGTTTTTGTTCAACAAGAGATATTTTTGAATTCAGTTCCTCTTCTTCAAATGAATTTATGTCTTTTCCTTCAATGAATATATGACCTGATCTCGTCGGATAAAATCCGCAAAGTAAACTTATCAATGTTGTCTTTCCCGAGCCGGTAGGACCGATAATCCCTATTTTTTCACCTTCACTAACATCAAAGCTGACTGAATCCAATGAATTTTCGCTTGCTCCGTTGTATGCAAAGGACACGTTATCAAATACGATATATTTTCCTTTGTTATCGGTTGAAACGCCTTCGGGCTTTATATCTTCTTCAATTTTAAGAAGCGACGATACTCTTCCCGCGCAGGCAATTGATTTGGTAAGTGTAACGATCAGATTGGCGAGTTTGATAAGCTCAACAAGAATCTGGGACATATAGTTATACAACGCAACTACTATTCCGCAGGTTATATCTCCCGCGAACACTTTTTTTGCTCCGATATAGAGCAGAATTCCGATTGATGTGTTGATAACAAGGCAGGTGAGTGGGTTGAGCATAGCGGAAATTTTGCCGGTTTTCTCCTGTATACGCGTAAGACTGTCGTTTTTTTCTGCAAATTCCTTGTACTGCTTTTCTTCACTGTTGAATGCGCGCAATACTCTTGTACCCGTTACGGTTTCTCTTACGGTTATGAGTATTCTGTCTACAGATTCTCTGATTTTTTTGTTCAAAGGAATGGTGAACGCCATTATTCCGAATACAATCAGAGAAAGCACCGGAACGGAAAGTGCGAATATCCACGATGTACTTTTTCCGACCGCAAAAGCCATTATGCAGGCGCCGAAAACAACAAAGGGCGAACGGAGTAATAATCTGAGAGTCAGGTTTATGCCGTTCTGAATACTGTCCATATCGCTTGTAAGACGGGTAATCAGAGTTGAAGTACCCTGGATGTCATATTGTGTAAACGACAGAGATTGTACCTTTTCAAAGGTGCTGTGTCTGAGTCGTTTAATGAACGAAACAGATGCCGATGCCGCAAAATATTGTGCAGTAATAGAAAACACAAGACCGACAAGGCCCAGTATCAGTAACTGAGCCGAGAGCTTGATTATATAATTTTTGTCTGCCGTTGCAATGCCCTTATCTATCATTTCCGCAATTATAAGCGGAACTATCAGTTCAAGCGTTGCCTCAAGCATTTTGAATAGGGGAGCAAGTATGCATTGATACCTGCTTCCTTTCATATACGGAATAAGTTTTTTCATTTTTTCACCGTTTAATGTCCCGGGTGCGCGTAAAGCGGTTTTTCTTCGTGGGGAGTATTCCAGTTGATATAGTTGTTTCTTTCCGCGTAGTACCAGCTGAGCTCAAACATTTTCGCCGTATCATCAACGGGTACGTAAAGCTGTCCTTTTTCAAAAAAGGGCGCAGCACTCATTTCTACCGAGCCCATATCAGTATATGCGGTTTTACTGCCGTTTATGAACTCGGCTCTGTGTTTATACGCTTCGCATATCAGAGAGTTTTCTTCCTTGATTACTTTTCCGCCGATTGATTGAATCACTATACCGAGAGGTGCAAACCATATTCCGTCAACGTTCTTTGCATAGTGCTCTCTTGCGGAAAGCTCAAGCATTCTGCCCTTGAAGCACATTTTTGTATAATCATATACGGGTGCAAGAGCGTACGGATAAATTGTATCGGTATTTTTATCAATTACCATTTTATCAACAATTCTGCCGTCTTCCATATATGCGGTTGCAGTTAACACGTTCCGGTCAATATCTATTACGGCGTAAAGCCCCAGTCTTTCTTCCTGGGGGAAGAACGCACTGTGCCATACCTTCTGTGCATTGGAATGATAGATGTTTCCTCCTGCATTGCCTGCGATATAGTGAACAACTCCCTGTGATGGCTTGTCAAAAAGTTCGTCATTTACTGTCGGAAATGTTCTTGCAAATGAATGCTCGTGACCCGCAAACATCACGTCGGGACGTCCTTCTTCAACCGCTTTCCTTAATGAAGGATATCCGTCGTCATTCTGTCCTTCGGGCATTACGGGATAGATTGGAAAATGGTAGGATGCGAGCTTCCATGTCTTGTCACTGCTCTGCATATCCTTATACGCCCATTCGGATACTGTTTCGGGTGCGTTGATGCCCATTACCGTAAAGTGAGTATTACCGTAATCAAATGAATAATTCTCCGTTTCAAATCCTTTCGGACCGTTCAGAGGAAAAGCGTATCTGAATTGAAAATCAAAGAAATCGGCATGATCAAGGTAAAACTTTCCTGTCGGCTCGGGAAAGTAACTGATAAATCCTCTGTTATCGTGGTTTCCGGTAGTCATCATATACGGAATATTTTCGATTATTCCCCTGAGCCCGTCAAACATTCCGTTCCATTGCAGTTCATTCTGTCCGTTGTCACAGTTGTCACCTACGGTGAATATAAACCTGCATTCGGGATGTTCTTTTAACGCTCTTTTCAGCAGTCTGCCGACCATTGAATAATCGGGACAGTGAACGGGATTTCCTTTTTGATGGTCGGAAATTACAAGAAAACTGAATTTTTCCAAGTTTTCCTCTTCTGTAACAAATGAATACGTTTCACTTCTGTATTTATCGCTGCCGACGGTATAGCTGTATTTTGAGCCGCTTTCAAGATTATTTATGATTACGGAATGATTTATGCTTACGTCTATGTCGGACTCGTATTCTCTGTCTTCGGAATCGATTCTGATAACTTCATCTTTTTCGTTTTCAAGGAGCAGATAACCTGTTTTTACGGATATGTCTGTTCTCCAGCAAACGGCCATGCTGTGTTTCTGGTCGCCGCAGAATGACAGCATGATATGGTCGGGATAATTTCCCGACCCTCTTTCCGGCTTGTAAAATTTTCCGTTTTTGTCTTTCAAATCAATCACCGTTACAATTTTAATTGCAAGCAATATGTTTGTCAATACGAATCAAATGTTAATTTTAGTTGAATTAAATTTATTATTATTGTAATTTTTAGAAATTTGTGCAATAATATATAAGGCGATCGGAGGTCACAATATGAAAAAAATTATTTCCGTTGTTTTAAGTATTACTCTTGTTTTCGGTTTTGCATTATTATTTTCTTCCTGCAAGGATAAGAAACCCGTTGAATCTGCCTCAACTACGGCAAAACCTGAAAATGATATATCAAGCGTCAGAGCACTTTTAGGCGAAGATTGCCTTGAATTATACGATACCGTAATTTGGGATTCCATTATCAAAAATCCTGACCGCTGGGGAAATTGGTTTACGAGACTTTACGGCATGGATGACGAAGAAAAACAGAGCGCCCTTGAAGCGGGCGAAAATGCGGAATGGGTAAGCTATAACCTTTATATTACCGTTGATAATTCCGAAAATGACAGTGACGTTTGCCTTTTCGGCCTTGATATTCCCGAAAACGGTAAGGAAAAGGTTTTCATCAATACCAGTATTGAAAATTCAACGTTCAAACAGATTCCGGCATCGGGAAAAGACGGTATACTTACCAACGTCCTTGTTCATAATAACGATTTATCTCTTGACGAGGTGCTTGATATTATATTGAGCATGGAAATCTCCGTTAAATGCGGACCCGTACCCGAGAATTTTGCCGATGGCAGCAGTGCCGAGGTAATTCCCGAGAAAGATATTGTCCGTATCAAGGTAGAAATGTAATATGGCTTTTTTTAACAGAAACAAAATATCTGCAGGGACACCGGAGTATATAATTGCCGGTCTTGGCAATCCCGGCAGCAAATACGAAGCGACACGACATAATACCGGCTTTATCTTTATGGATATGCTTTCCGATAAATATGGAGTTAAGGTTAATAAAATCAAATTTAAGGCAGTTACCGCTATCACCGATATCAACGGTCATAAATGCCTTTTGGTTAAGCCCCAGACCTTTATGAACGAAAGTGGTCAGAGTATCAGGGAAGCGGCGTCGTTTTATAAAATTTCTCCCGAAAAGATTATTGTTGTCTTTGACGATATTTCTCTTGATTGCGGAAAGATGAGGATAAGACGTAAGGGAAGCGACGGTGGCCATAACGGAATTAAAAGCATTATTTATCAGCTTAATTCAGATGAATTTCCCAGGATAAAAATGGGCGTCGGTAAAAAGCCGCATCCCGATTATGATCTTGCCGACTGGGTGCTTTCAAATTTCAGTAAGGATGAATTAAAACTTATGCACGATGCGGCAGAAAATGCCGTTGGTGCGGTTGAACTTATGGTGAACGGTGAGATTGACACCGCAATGAGTAAATATAATTCCTGAAAGGCATAGAAATGGCAACTCTTAATATAGTTTTGGTTGAGCCCGTTATTCCTCAGAATACGGGTAATATTTCCCGTACCTGCGCCGCTACCGGCGCCAGATTACATCTCGTCGGTCCTATGGGCTTCAGGATTGATGATGCCAAGTTAAAGAGGGCGGGGCTTGATTACTGGCATTTGCTTGATATAACTTATTACGACAATCTGGATGATTTCTTTGAAAAGAATCCCGACGGAGAATTCTTTTATTTTTCCACAAAAGCCACACATATTCATTCGGAGGTAAGTTATCCGGATAACTGTTATCTTGTTTTCGGAAAAGAAACCGCCGGCCTTCCCGAGGAACTGCTGTTTGCGAATCCTGACAGATGCGTCAGACTGCCTATGATTAAAGATCCTTCGGCGAGAAGTCTTAATCTTTCCAACAGTGTAGCGGTTGGTGTTTACGAAGTGCTGAGGCAGTGGAATTATCCGGGACTTTCCGTTAAGGGAAAACTTACTAAATTTGATTGGAATGACACGGAGGTATTATGAAAAATATTAAATCATTCATTTCTGTTTTGCTTGTTTTCGTGACTGTAATATTTTGCTTTGCGGGTTGTGCAAAGCCCCCCGAAGAGCCGGCGAAGACAGAAACCACCGTGCTTGAAGTTAAAAAAGCAGACGGTGCAATGGTAAATAATGACGAGGGTAATTTTCAGTATACCGAAACAAAAAGCAACGTTAAATTCAAACTGAAAACTTACTATACTTTCAACGAAAACTATGCTTCAATCGGTAATATTACGGTTGATAATGATACAATCGGCATCAATGCAAACTGTTACTGTGATGTTACGCTCATATACAAAGGTAAGGAAAGCGATTCAATGAAGATTTCTTTTACTGCGTATGATAAAAACGGCGAAATCGTCAGAGATAGTTTTATTGACCTTGACGTAGACGACGTCAAAAACGGCAAGACCGTTGAAGGTATGAGATTTGATATTCCTTACAGTACCGCATCGGTTGTTTTCAAGGATTTTGCCGGATAATTAACTGACCGAAGGAAGGGGGCTCTTTTCGGTATGAAGTGTAAAAAGATACTTTCACTGATATTCAGCTTTTTGATTGTTGCTTCATCTTTTGCATTTTCTGATGTTCTTGCGGCAGACGTTAAGTATGACGGATATTCTTTTGCCGAGAAATCTGACGGATTATATGTTATCGATACGGATAATACCGTAAGCGGCAGTATCGCAATTCCTTCGTCAGTAAACGGCAAAAAAGTTGTCGGTATTGAAAAGAATGCTTTTTCAAATAACAATCTGATTCATAACGTTGATATACCCGATTCGGTTAAATCAATCGGAGAAAAGGCATTTAATAATTGCCTTGCTCTTTCAAAGGTAACTTTTTCCGGCTCTTTCAGTTCGCTTGTTTTATCCAAGGGAGTTTTTGCGGATTGTCAGAGTCTCAGCAATATCGTTTTTCCCGATTGTGTGAGCATCATTCCTGATGAGTGTTTCAAGAATTGCATTTCACTCGTAACGTTTAGTATCAAAGATTCTGTCATGGCAATCGGTATGCAGGCGTTTCTTAATTGCAAATCTTTTGAGAACATTTATATTCCCGCTTCTGTTACATCTATCGGAAGCAATGCTTTCGTGAGCTGTGACGGCTGTAAGTATTTCGGTGTCTCAACTTCAAATAACTGTTACAAAGCAGTTGAAGGATGCATATATACAAAGGACGGTACCGTACTTGTTCAGTACCCGATCGGAAAGAATGCCGAAAGTTATTCCGTTGCTTCAACAACTAAGCGGATTCTTCCGTACGCTTTCAAAAATTCCAAGATAACCGGTATCAGCTTGCCGGAGGGACTCAACGAAATAGGCGAATACTGTTTTGACAGCTGTAAATCGCTTTCGAGCGTTACCGTTCCTTCTACCGTTACAAGCTATCGCTATGCTTTCATTTCATCGGGACTTGTAAATGCCGTAATAAATTCCGCTTCAGATGTTTCCGAATATGCGTTCAGCGATTGCCGCTCTCTTAAATCCGTTAAGCTTGCAAACGGAATAAAATTCATCGGTCTGTGTGCTTTTTATAATTGTAAAGCACTTGAATCGGTTATTATTCCTTCATCGGTGACGGAAATTGACAGCGCCGCTTTTGAAAACTGTACTTCTCTCGGCACCGTTCATATTCCTTCGTCGGTTTCTTCAATTTATCAGAATGCTTTTTCCGGATGTGACAACATTAAGGTATGCTGCCCGAAAGAGAATTCGTACGGATGGAATTATGCGGTTAATCACGGGTATAGCGTATCCGTTTGCTATGACCATGAACTTGTTACCGGAAACGTAAAAATCGTAAATAATCCCGGAACAAGAGATTTGAAATACGGTGAAACGCTGATAATCAAAGCCGATCCCGGTTCAATTCCCGTTGGCGGCCATGTTGAATGGAGTGTAAGCGGAAGCGGTTTTGAGAAGAATACCTCTGCTAATGAGTGCAGAATCAAAGCAACCGGAAAAGGAACTGCATCTGTATCCGCTGTTCTCAAGGACTCTTTGGGAAGAGAAGTTTCAAGAGCAACCGAAACCCTTAATCTTAAAAGTAATATCTTCCTTATTATTATTGCATTTTTCAGGAATATTTTCTCGGATATGACTATAGTTCAATAAATAAAAAAACGCTCTGAATTTCAGAGCGTTTTAGTTTTATTCTGTTATTGAAGCAAATGCGATTTCGGTTACAGATGGAATGTTGCCCTTTTTTACAAGATTTACAGTTTCTTTTATTATGCCTTTACTTCCGATAATAAAAGAATTTATGCTTTTCTTTGCCTGCGAGCTGATTGTCGCATTTGCTTTGATTGCACCGACTGCCGAAGAAAGAAGATGCTTTGAAACACTTAGCAGATCCTTCTGACCTAAACCGAGACAAAACTTTGTGAGTATTTCTTCAAGATTGACGCATACTTCTTCGCTTGCTCTTTCACAGATTTTCGAAAAAAGGATATCACAAACCTTTGATTTGAAATCTGTATCCGGAAGTATTGACATTTCACCGTTATCGTCAAGAATCCATACGCCAATATTATGCTGCATCGGACCTGTATGCATTTTATTGTCAACGACCTTATAGTCGTAATCGTGAGCAAGTAAAACGCCTATCAGAGAAGAGTAGGGGATAAAATGTCTGTAAACGGGTAATAACTCGTCGTAGGCACCGGTATTGAAAATTCTGTGGTTAGGATAACCCGGTCCGTCAAAATTATATACACCGACGATTCTTTTCCTTGTTTCGGGAGAACATTCAATTGCTGCTCTAAGGGCGAGATTTCCGCCTTTTGAATGACCGGCAACAATTATATTGCCTTCAAATTTTGAAGAAACGGCTTCAATATAATCAACGGCAAGCTTATTTGAAGGTGACGTTTTATTAAGAAAGAAATCCACGTCTTCCTTCCAACCTGCAATAGTATCGTCCGTTCCTCTGTAATTTATGAAAAGAGTGCCGTCGGGCAAAATCAAGGTAATGCCGCAAAACTGAACAGCAGGATCTGCACAGTAGACTTCTTTTACACCGACAAATTTCAGATCAGCAAATCTTTCACTCTCTGTCATTGTCATAAATCTTTTGCTTACCGTTGAAGAAATTAAAAGACCCATTGGTTTATGCTTGTTACCTCTTAAGGCAAAAAGCTCATTTCCAACGTCTCTGAATTTTCTGGGTTCATCATCAAATGAATCGGAAACGACCTGCTCAACAGGAAAATATAACGCCTCACAGAGTGTTATGGCGTCTGCATCACAAAACGGTTTTTCGTCAAAAGAAAGATGACCGAAATTATTTACATATCCTTTTGTATCAGACATAATCATTCCTCCTCAATACAGATTATATCAATATTATTCTGAATTGTAAACATAAATTGCAAATACAGTCCCGGAATGTCGTTAAATCGGCATTCCGGGTTGTTTTATATTTAATCGGATTACTTTATAACTCTGACTTTGATTGCACCTTCAAATGAATCTGCCGTAAATTCCTTATCGGTGTCGACAACGGTATATCCCATACCCTTCTTGGATGCTGTGAATACGTTCTTGAGAGAAGCACCGGCTTTTGCTGCTGCATCTGTTGCTTTTGCTGCAAAACCGTCATCTTCCTTGTGAAGGAAGCAGGTTCTTACCGTAAATTCGCAGGGAAGATCTGCATTGGGATAGTTTACGGAATTCTTGATTATACCCTTTTCAAGGTAGTCGGAGATTTCCTTTGCAGCCATAACTGCACAGTTGTCTTCGCTTTCAGGAGTTGATGCACCGAGGTGAGGAATAGCTGTTACGCCTTCGTGACCGATCTGATCATCGGTGGGGAAGTCGGTAACGTAAGCTGCAACCTTTCCGCTGTCAAGACCTGCAATAATAGCAGTATTGCAAACAAGCTCGCCTCTTGCAAAATTAAGAATTCTGACAGAGTCTTTCATCTTTGCAATTGCATCTGAATTGATGGTAGCTTTTGTTGCTTCATTATACGGAAGGTGAAGAGTTATATAATCTGCATTTGCGTAGATATCATCGAGGTTTGCGGTAATCTTCATTCCCTTTGCCTCAAATGAAGCTTTCTTCTCATCGGAAAGGAAAGGATCATATCCGATGATATCCATACCGAGAGCCATAGCTGAATCAGCTACGAGAGCACCGATTGCACCCATACCTACTACACCTAATACCTTGCCGGAAATTTCAGGGCCTACAAAAGCGCCTTTACCTTTTTCTACAAGCTTACCGACCTGGTCGCCCTCACCCTTCAGACCTTTGCACCAGTCTATTGAAGCGGCAACTTTTCTTGAAGCAAGAAGAAGAGCACAGATAACAAGCTCTTTAACAGCGTTTGCATTTGCACCGGGTGTATTGAAAACAACAACGCCTTTGTTTGCATAATCTGCAACAGGAATGTTGTTGACACCTGCACCGCATCTTGCCACTGCCAGAGTTTTGGCGTCAAGCTTCATTTCATGCATAGCGGCGGATCTTACAAGGATTGCATCGGGAGCTTCTACGGCGTCTGCACAGCAATACTTTGCGCTGTCAAGCTTCGCAAGTCCTATTTTTGAAATTTTATTGAGTGTAAGAATATTATACATTGTGAGTACCTCAGTTGTTCTTTTCAAATTTTGCCATGAATTCAACAAGCTTTTCAACGCCTTCAATGGGCATTGCATTATAAATGCTTGCTCTCATACCGCCTACAGAACGGTGACCCTTGATGTTTACAAAGCCGGCTTCAGCAGCTTCCTTAACGAATTTTGCATTAAGGTCTTCGCTCTCGGTTACGAATGTTACGTTCATGAGAGAGCGGTCTTCTTTTGCTGCGGGAGCAATGAACATCTTACTTGAGTCAAGGTAATCATAGAGAATAGAAGCTTTCTTTTCGTTGTGAAGCTTCATTGCTTCAAGTCCGCCGAGCGACTGAATCCATTCAAGTACAAGCTTGCACATATAGATAGACCAGCAGGGAGGAGTGTTATACATTGAATCGTTTTCTGCCATCGTTGTGAGATTGAGCATTGTGGGTACTGTTTCGGGACACTTTCCGAGTAAATCTTCTCTTACGATTACTACCGTAAGACCTGCGGGAGCGATATTCTTCTGAGCACCGCCGTAGATAAGACCGAATTTAGAAACGTCCATGGGTTCGGAAAGGAAGCAGGAAGATACGTCGGCCATAAGAGGAACGTCACCTGTATCGGGAATATAATTATATTTTGTACCGTATATTGTATTGTTGAAGCAGATGTACGCATAATCGGCATCGCTGCGGAAGTCATCTTTGGATACTTTGGGAACGAAAGTGAAGTTGGCATCCTTTGATGAAGCGATTGCCTTTGCGTCAAAGCCCATTTTAACGGCTTCTTTGTAAGCTTTTGTAGAGAACTGACCGGAAAGAATGTAATCTGCTTTACCGCTGCCGGTAGCAAAGTTCATCGGAATAGCCGAGAACTGAGTTGAAGCACCACCCTGAAGGAAAAGAATTTTATAATTCTCGGGTACGTTGAGGGTTTCGCGGAAAAGAGACTGAGCATCCTGGAAAATACCGTCATAAATCTTTGAACGGTGGCTCATCTCCATTACGGACTGACCGCTGCCTTTGTAATCCATTATTTCTTCAGCTGCTTTGTTAAGCACGCTTTCGGGAAGCATGGAGGGACCTGCGGAGAAATTGTAGACTCTTGACATATTTAATCCTTCTTTCGAAAAAATAGATTTATTCCTGGGGCTTGGAGATTTCAATTCCAAGGTCTGTAAGCTGAACACCGTCAACTGTTGCGGGACAGTCTGTCATCGGCTCTGAGGCGTTCTGTACTTTCGGATAAGCGATTACGTCTCTTAACGAATCACATCCGAGCATCTGCATGATAAGTCGGTCAAGGCCGATACCCATACCGCCGTGAGGGGGAGCGCCGTATCTGAACGCATCAAGCAGGTATCCGAATTTTTCGTGGGCTTCCTCGTCGCTGAGACCGAGAAGTGAGAAAATTCTGCCCTGAAGCTCCGGATTTGTGATTCTGATTGAACCGGAGCAAAGCTCAATGCCGTTTAATACGAGGTCGTATGCTTTTGCTCTTACGTTTGCCTTATCTGTTTCGAGATATTCAAGACATTCATCCATGGGAGAAGTGAACGGATGATGCATAGCAACGAACTGACCGAGTTCTTCATCCCAATCAAAGAAGGGAAATTCGGTAATCCAGAGAAGATTATATTTTCCTTCGGGTATTATATCAAGTTTCTTTGCAACTATCTGCCTCAGAGCACCGAGAACGGTAAGTACAAGAGAATTCTTGGTGTCACCGACGATGAGGACAACGTCACCTGCCTTAGCGTCTGCTCTGGCAAGTATTGCGTTCATTTCATCTTCAGTCATGAATTTGGCAAATGAAGCATTATATGTGCCGTCTTCGGCAATTCTGATATAAGCAAGACCTTTTGCACCTATTCCTTTGGCGCTTTCGGTAAGCTTATCGATTTCTTTTCTTGTAAGTACGGTATAAGCGTTTTTGGCGGTGATACATCTTACCGAACCGCCGCCCTGAATTGCTCCTGTGAATACGGAGAATCCGCAATCTCTGACCGTATCGCTTAAGTCAGTAATTTCAAGACCGTATCTTGTATCGGGTTTGTCGCTGCCGTATCTCTCCATTGCCTCTTTGTAAGTGAGATGGGGGAGCGGAAGCTGAATGTTTACGCCAAGTGCCTCACGGAAGACTCTTTCCATGTAGTTTTCACCGATCTGAAGAACATCTTCCATATCAACAAAAGACATTTCAAGGTCAATCTGAGTGAATTCCGGCTGTCTGTCAGCTCTTAAGTCCTCATCGCGGAAGCATCTGGCTATCTGCATATATCTGTCAAAGCCGGCTACCATTGAAAGTTGTTTATAAAGCTGAGGGGACTGAGGAAGAGCATAGAATTTACCCTTATGTATTCTTGAGGGAACAAGATAGTCTCTTGCTCCTTCGGGAGTAGACTTAATAAGAATGGGAGTTTCAATTTCAACAAATCCGTTTTCGTCAAAGAAGTCACGGGTAATCTTTGCTATCTTGTGACGCATCAGTATATTTTTCTGAAGGTCGGGACGGCGAAGGTCAAGATAACGGTATTTGAGTCTTGTCAGCTCAGCCGTCTGACAGTTTTCCGTGATTTCAAAGGGAGGTGTTTCACTCTTGGCGAGTACTCTGAGATCATTGACCTCGATTTCAATATCTCCCGTGGGAATCTCTTTGTTCTTTGATGAACGTTCTCTGACAATTCCTTTTGCCATAAGAACGTACTCGCTTCTTGCATTGAATGCTTTGTCAAATATTTCCTTTTCGGTTGACTCGTCAAATGCAAGCTGTACAATGCCGCTTCTGTCTCTTAAATCAATGAAGATAAGAGAACCGAGGTCTCTTTGCCTCTGAACCCAACCAGCGACGGTTACTTCTTTGCCTGCGTCCGAAATGCGAAGGTCACCGCAGTAGGAGGTCCTTTTGAGTCCTGTCATAAAATCCATACAGATTAAGGTCCTTTCAGTTGATGTTTCCGAGTAAATCGGTGAGAGATAAATTAAGGTCGGAGTCGTCACCGATTTCGGAAGCGGCTTCGTTTATTGTGAGTCTGAGGAAGTTGTCTTCAAAATCCTTGAGCGGTAATTCGGTAACTGTACCGGTCGCCATATTTTTGACGTTTGCTTTATTTTCAGCAAGCTCGTCACTGCCGATTACAACGGTATATTTTGCTTTAATCTTGTCAGCATACTTCATCTGTGCTTTAAGGGAACGGCCTGTAACGTCTGTTTCGGCGTGAATACCGCTGGATCTCAGGTCGGTGGCAATTGCCATCGCTTTGAATGATGCTTCGCTGTCCATAGGAGCAATATAGATATCGCAGGAATCGTCGTCGGGAAGCTGAATACCCTGAGCTTCCATTACCATTTTTAATCTGCCGGTTCCCATACCGAATCCGAGAGCGGGAGTTTTGGGACCTCCTAATTCGTCAACAAGACCGTCGTATCTGCCGCCGCCGCAAACGGTACCCTGGGCACCGATTGAGGTGGACACAAATTCAAATACGGTTCTCGTATAGTAATCAAGTCCTCTAACGATACGAGGATTGATAACGTAGTTAATACCCATTGCATCAAGATATTTCTTAACGCCGTCAAAGTGTTCTTTACACTCATCACAAAGATAATCAATGATGACGGGGGAGCCCTCACTTATACCTTTACAGACGGGACTCTTACAGTCAAGAATTCTCATGGGGTTTTTATCAAGTCTTTCAAGACATGTGGGGCAAAGTTCGTCAATGTGTCCCTTGAAATATTCCTTCAGTGCTTCGTGATATTTCTTTCTGCATTCAGGACAGCCGATGGAGTTAAGCTGAAGCTCAAGTCCCTCTATACCGAGAAATGAAAAGATTTCATAAGCGATTGAAATTACCTCCGCATCTGCTGCGGGAGCGGCTGAGCCGAACATTTCAACACCGAATTGCTGGAATTCTCTCCATCTGCCTGCCTGGGGCTTTTCGTATCTGTAACAGTTGAGTAAATAGCAGAGCTTCTGAGGTAAAGCTTCGTTGAATAAGCCGTGTTCAAGAAAAGCTCTGACTGCACCTGCTGTTCCTTCGGGGCGAAGTGTAATTGACCTGCCGCCTTTATCGTCAAAAGTATACATTTCCTTCTGAACGACGTCGGTCGTTTCTCCTACGCCTCTCTGGAAAAGCTCGGTGTGTTCAAAAACGGGTGTACGGATTTCTTTGAATCCGAAAGAACCCGCTATATCAAAAAGGGTATTTTCAAGGAATCTTTGTCTGCCGGTGTCGGAAGGCATAATATCCTGTGTACCCTTGACCGCTTTTGTCAGTAATGCCATATAATCAAGTCCTCGAAATTATTTTTTTGGATTAACGATATCTCTCCAGTCAAGGTCGCCTCTTGCAAGGGAGTGAATAAGCGCTTCTGCTGTTGCTATATTTGTTGCGCAGGGAACGTTATGTACGTCACACAGTCTCAGAAGCGTAGCTTCATTCGGCTCGTGCGGCTTGGCTGTAAGAGGATCCCTGAATAAAAGTACAAGGTCAATTTCATTGCAGGCAATTCTTGAAGCTATCTGCTGATCGCCTCCCTGATGTCCGCTGAGAAATCCTGTTATATCAAGACCTGTTGCTTCTGCAACAACTTTACCGGTTGTACCTGTGGCATAGAGATTATGGCGGCTGAGAACACCACAATATGCTATGCAGAACTGAATCATCAGCTCTTTCTTTGCGTCGTGGGCTATCAATGCTATGTTCATATAATCCCTCTTTCTTTTTTATATTGCAGGGCGGATAAAACCGCCCGCATTTCATTGTCTTACAACAAATTTCTGAAACATAAAGAGCTTCAGATTCTTATTCTGTGATTTCTTCTGCCGAAGTTTCCTCCTGAAGAGCATCGGTATTTATTTCGTCTTCATCTGATATATCGGTTTCTTCCTCGGCTCTTGCAACCGCAACCGCAGAAATCACCGAATCGCCTTCGGTAAGATTCATTACCTTAACGCCTCTTGATGTTCTGGAGTGGGGAGTGATTGAATCAAGAGGAATTCTTACCATCATACCCGAAGCGCTGATGAGGATAAGGTCTTCGTCAATGCTGACGGCCTGAACGTTTACAACGTTGCCGTTCTTTTCAGAACGGAAGTTTATCTGTCCCTGACCTGCTCTTGAGTGGAGAGGATATTCGGAGATTTCGGAAAGTCTGCCGAGACCTGTGTCTGAAACGGTAAGAATCAGCTTGCCTTCTTCAAGTATATCCATACCGACAACCTCATCGTCGCCGGAAAGCTTGATTGCTTTGACGCCTCTTGCCGTTCTGCCGATAAGTCTTGCCTGCTCTTCGTTGAAGGAAACGCATTTACCCTTCTTTGTTGCAACGATGATATTGGATTCACCCTGAGTAAGCTTTACCCAGCCGAGCTCGTCGCCCTCGTCAAGATTGATTGCTATGATACCGGACTTACGAATATTCTTATAGGTGTCAAGTTCTGTCCTCTTGATGATACCGTTCTTGGTTACCATTGAAAGGAAGTATGTTTCTTCCTGACCGAAATCGGGAACCTTTATCATCGCGGTAACCTTTTCATCGGGCATAAGCTGAAGAACGTTTACTACGTTTGTACCCTTACTCTGACGGGAACCTTCGGGAATTTCATATCCCTTAATTCTGTAAACTCTGCCGAAGTTTGTGAAGAACATTATGAAATCGTGGGTTGAGCAGGTGAAGAGAGTCTTGACGTTGTCCTCATCTCTCTGCTTTATACCCTTGACGCCTTTACCGCCTCTGCTCTGCTGCTTATATTCGGCAACGGGCGTACGCTTGATATAGCCCATGCTTGTAAGCGCAAGCACACAGTCATGCTCGGGGATAAGATCTTCAAAATCAACTTCTCCGCTTACTTCGGCTATTTCTGTTTTTCTGTCATCTGCGTACTTGTTTCTGATTGTAAGAAGCTCATCTTTCAGAACGCCGTTAAGCTTGAATTCATCCGCAAGCAAGCTGCGATAATAAGCAATCTTTTCTTCAAGTTCCTTTAATTCCGCTTCAAGCTTTTCACGGTCAAGTCCCTGAAGTGCCTTGAGACGCATATCAAGGATTGCCTGTGCCTGAACGTCG
Source organism: uncultured Clostridia bacterium (assembly GCA_937892115.1). GTDB lineage: Bacteria > Bacillota > Clostridia > Oscillospirales > Acutalibacteraceae > CAG-177. Next base: position 102,059 of record CALAUI010000006.1, read on the forward strand.
TCAAGACTGAATCTTGCCATCAATCTTTCTTTTGCATCATCATAACTTGTGCGGATTATCTGAATTACTTCATCAATATTATCCTGAGCAACAAGAAGACCTTCAAGCAGATGTGCTCTTTCCTGCGCCTTGTTGAGATCAAACTGCGTTCTGCGTCTGATAACCTGCTTCTGGAAAGCAAGGTATTCGTCAATATAGTTTCTGAGGGTGAGAATCTTCGGCTGCTTCTGATCGTCTACAAGAGCTCTCATGATAATGCCAAAGGATGACTGCATTTCGGTCTGTGCGAAAAGCTTGTTGAGAATTACTTGAGCGTTTGCATCTCTGCGAAGCTCAATAACGATTCTCATACCGTTACGGTCTGTTTCGTCACGAAGGTCCGTGATGCCGTCAAGCTTCTTATCTCTTACCTGGTCGGCAATTTTTTTAATAAGTGCACGTTTTTTGACCATGTAAGGAAGCTCGGAGACAATAATTCTTGTTCTGTTTTCTCTTCCGTATTCTTCAAATTCAGTACGTGCTCTGACGACTACTTTGCCTCTGCCCGTTGCATAAGCTTCACGGATACCCGCATGTCCCATTATGATGCCCTTTGTGGGGAAATCGGGACCTTTGACATATTCCATCAGGTCGTCAAGTGTTGCATCATTGTTGTCAAGTACACATACACAAGCGTCAATTATTTCCCCGAGATTGTGGGGAGGAATGTTTGTGGTCATACCTACGGCAATACCCTGAGAGCCGTTGACCAACAGATTGGGAAAACGGGAGGGGAGTACCTTGGGCTCTTTGAGAGTTTCATCAAAGTTAGGTACCCAGTCAATGGTGTCCTTGTTGATATCCTCCAGCATTTTGTTGGCAATTTTGCTCATTCTTGCCTCTGTGTAACGGTAAGCTGCAGGGGGGTCACCGTCAACGGAACCGAAGTTTCCGTGACCGTCAACAAGCATATATCTCATTGAGAAATCCTGGGCAAGTCTTACCATTGCATCGTAAACCGAAGCATCACCGTGAGGATGATAACGGCCGAGAACGTCACCGACGCAGGTCGCGGATTTTTTGAAGGGCTTATCCGAAGTAAGACCGTCTTCAAAAAGTGTGTAGAGAATACGTCTGTGTACGGGCTTCAGACCGTCTCTGACGTCGGGGAGGGCTCTGTCTACGATTACGGACATGGAGTAATCAAGCATTGCCTGCTGCATTTCTTCCACGATATTTGATATCGTGATTACCTGATTGGGAAAAGCTATATCTTCAGGTTTATAATCTCTGTTATGTGCCATTTACTCCACCTCCTTAAATATCAAGATTTTCAACGTATTTTGCATTTACTTCAATCCATTCTCGTCTGGGATCGACTTCTTCACCCATAAGCAGATTAAATATACGGTCGGCAGCTATGGCGTCATCAAGTGTGATTCTGCGAAGCGTACGCTTTTCGGGGTCCATTGTTGTTTCCCAGAGCTCGTGAGAATCCATTTCACCGAGACCTTTGAATCTGGATATATCTATTTTTGCATCAGCTTTGTCGCCTCGGAGTTCGGCAGAGACCTTGTCTCTTTCTTCATCGGAATATGCAACCCTCTGAGTTTTGCCCTTTGTAAGCTTGTAAAGGGGAGGAACGGCTGAATATACATAGCCGTTTTCAATCAAAGGTCTCATATACCTGAAGAAGAATGTCAGAAGCAGTGTTCTGATATGAGCACCGTCTACATCGGCATCGGACATAATGATTATCTTATGGTAGCGTAATTTCTCAAGACTGAATTCTTCGCCGATACCGCATCCGAATGCTACGATAAGGGGATGGAGCTTGTCGTTATCGTATACTTTGTCAACTCTTGCTTTTTCGACGTTGAGCATTTTGCCCCACATCGGAAGAATTGCCTGGAATCTTGAATCTCTGCCCTGGATGGCAGAGCCGGCAGCCGAATCGCCCTCGACGATGTAGATTTCGCAAAGGGAAGGATCTCTTTCGTTACAATCCTGAAGCTTGTCGGGCATCTGTCCGCTTTCAAGTCCGTTTTTACGGCGTACGGTTTCTCTTGCCTTTCTCGCTGCTTCTCTGGCTCTGTTGGCTGTAAGTGCCTTTTCAAGGATAAGCTTGCCTACTGCGGGGTTATCGTCAAGATACTGCTCCAGGGCGGCACCGACAAGAGAATTTACAAGTGTCTTGATTTCAAGATTGCCGAGTTTTGATTTTGTCTGTCCTTCAAACTGCGCTTCTGTCAGCTTAACGGAAATAACGCAAGTAATACCTTCACGGCAATCTTCACCGCTGACTTTATCGTCTGCCTTGAGGATGCCTTTTTCTTTACCGTATTTGTTAAGAACTCTTGTAAGTGCAAGCTTGAAACCGTCCTCGTGCATACCGCCTTCAGGTGTATGTACGTTATTTGCAAAGGAAACGATATTATCGGTATAAGTGTCGGTATATTGCATGGCAAGCTCTGCCATTGCGTCATCCTTTGTACCGGACATATAGATTACATCGTCATGAATCGGTGTTTTGTTATCGTTGATGTATGTAACGTATTCGCGGATACCGCCTTCGTAGCACATAACATCTTTTCTTTCGCTTTCGGGAAGCTCTTCCGAAGAAACGCGGCTGTCGGTAATACTGATTCTGAGTCCTGCATTAAGAAATGCTTCTTCCTGAAGTCTGTTGTGAAGAGTTTCATATCTATATTCAAGAGTTTCGGTAAACATTTCGGGGTCGGGCTTGAATCTTACCCTTGTTCCGGTTTTATCGGTATCGCCGATTATCTTCATCGGCTCCGTAATGAATCCTCTTGAAAACTTCATCTGATGGATTTTTCCGTTTTTGTAAACTTCAACCTCAAGCCATTCGGAAAGAGCGTTTACAACGGATGCACCTACACCGTGAAGACCGCCGGATACTTTATATCCTCCGCCGCCGAACTTACCGCCTGCGTGAAGTACGGTGAATACAACTTCAAGAGCACTTTTGCCCGTCTGTTCCTGAATGTCAACGGGAATGCCTCTTCCGTTGTCGGTTACGCAGATAATGTTTCCTTCTTCAATCTCAACATCAATCTGAGTGCAGTATCCCGCTAGAGCTTCATCTATCGAGTTGTCAACTATCTCGTAAACAAGGTGATGAAGACCGCCAGCACTTGTAGTGCCGATATACATACCCGGTCTTTTCCTTACGGCTTCAAGACCTTCAAGTACCTGAATCTGACTGGCATCATAGTCCTCTGTAACCAGAGTATCCATATCGGAACCGATATCAACGGATAATTCGTTTGTTTCCATATTCTCAATATTTTCCATAAAATCTCATAACCTCCGAATCACATTCCGAGAGTGCTCATCATGTTATTCTTTTTCTTTTTTTTCGGTTTGTAAAGAGGAGGATTGTCAAGCTTCATCCTTGCTCCTTTACCGTCTTTTGACCAAAGATATTTATTCACGTTTATGACGGGACCTGCAAGCTCGGGAGACATATAATCCGTGCAATTTGCAAGCAGCTCCATATCGTTCTTGAGAGAGCCGAGAATCGTAACGCAAATAAGACTCTGGGTTTCGTTTGTGCCGTCATCGTAAACCTCGTTAAAAAGCTTAAACATTCTTTTCATATCCGAGGGATTGTTCTTTTTAATAATGTCAACGACGAATGGGGCGCCGTAATTGATAAAAAACTCTTCGGAAAGGAACGAGCCGTATTTTTCACAGTTTGCTTTGTATTCTTCTCTGAGCTGAGGGAAAATAGATGTAAATCTGTTTGCAAGCGTGTTGGGATCGTAAGAGAGTGAACCGCTTTTTACCTGTCCTTTTGAAACGGGTGCCGGAAGCTTTGATTTAACGGGCTTTACGATTTTGGTGCCGAAGGATTCCACAAGAGTGTCGGTGAAATCGTTTACGATGTAACGAACGTCCTTGTCGTTTGCTTCTGCGGGATCAAGAAGAGTGAGGGCAAGCTGAACATAATCGGCTGCGTTAATTTCGCCCTCCTTGTTGACACCGTAAAGTGCAATTTTGTTATTGGCAAATTCAATCATTGTGCTCTTTTCGTTTCCCGAGAAGAGCATAATATATCTGTCGCCTTCCTGCTTGATATTCGCTCCGTTTGTATCCATACCGTTTTCATACACGGGATAGAAACCGCACTCGTTTACGGCAGGAAGTATTCCTTTGTAAATCTGACCGAGTAAATCCTTGATTTCTGCCATAAAAATTCTCCTTTTGACACTGATAAAAATTACGATTGATTATAGCACATATATATATAAAACACAAGTATAATTTTAGTTAATATCTAAATTAATAGATATGATTTTTTGTTGACTATTACTTTTTCTTGTGATATTATAATTTGCAATTCATTAAAATCAGGTGGTATTATGAAGACAAAAGTACTGGCGTTATTCGGCGGAGTGTCAAGTGAACACGATGTTTCTCTTGTTTCCGCAAGCTCGGTCATTAAAAATATGTCGGGCGATAAATATGAAATTCTCAAGATGGGTATTACCAAAGACGGCAAATCGTATCTTTTTCACGGTGATTGCAGTCTTCTTCCGGAAGGCAAATGGCTTGATGACGATTCTTTGCTTGAAAGAGCTGTTATTTCCCCCGACAGAGAGCATCACGGAATTATTCACGTTGATTCGGGTGAGATTGAACGCGTTGACGTAGTTTTTCCCGTGCTTCACGGCAGAAACGGCGAGGACGGTACTATGCAGGGCCTGCTTGAAATATCCGGTATTCCGTTTGTCGGCTGCCGTACTGCTTCAAGCGCTGTTTGTATGGATAAGGCACTTACCAACGCAATGTGCGATTTCCATAAAGTATCGCAGGCGAAGTGGACTTGCTTCAACAAATATGATTATTCGGTAAGCAAAAATAAACTTCTTTCAGATGCTGCGGAATATCTCGGATTTCCTATTTTTGTCAAACCTGCTAATGCCGGCTCATCAGTAGGCATCAATAAGGCAAAATCAATTTCCGAGCTTGATGAGGCATGCAGGATTGCTTTTGAGCATGACCCGAAAGTAGTTCTTGAAGAAGGCATTGACGGTAAAGAGATTGAATGTGCGGTTATGGGCAACGATAATCCCATAGCATCTGTTCCCGGCGAAATCGTTCCCTGTAATGATTTCTATGATTATGATGCAAAATATGTTGCCGCTGAAAGCGAGCTTCATATCCCCGCCAGAATCTCCCCCGAAAAGCTTGAAGAGGTAAGAGAATCTGCTGTCAGAGTTTACAGAGCACTCGGGTGTTCGGGACTTACAAGAGTTGATTTCTTCATTCGTAATTCCGACGGTAAGGTTCTTCTTAACGAGCCGAATACCATTCCGGGATTTACATCAATCAGTATGTATCCCAAACTGTTTGAAGCATCCGGAGTAGGATATTCCGAATTGATTGATAAGCTTATTGCTTACGCAATGGAGTATTAAATGAAAGAAGCATACATTACAATCCGTGACCGTCATTTTTCTCAGAATGAAGACAACGATGATTACGGTGAATTGAGAACAAAATGTCAGATCGGCGTTGACGGTGATTCAATCGTTATCAGGTATCACGAAACGTTGGAAGCGACAGACGATTGCGATACCTGTCTTATGATAAATAATGACCGTATTACTATGATGCGTAACGGAAAATTCAGAACGGGTATGATTTTTGAACAGGGTAAACGTCATGTCAGCTGTTACGAAACGCCGTTCGGTGAAGTAATGATAGGTATTTACACAAATGCGGTTTTTATTGACTTTGACGAAAACGGCGGATACCTTGATTTTGCATACACGATTGACAGCAATGGTGATCTGATAAGTGAAAATGAATTAAAAATTACTGTTGAGATAAAGGAAGATTAGTATGTCTGTTTTGGTTGATCAGGTTATAAACGAAATACATTCCGCGATTATGGATGCGGCAGGCAGGGCGGTTGCCGACAATGAATTTGACACTTGCCCTCTCGGCGGCTTCAATGTGGAAATTCCCGCCAATAAGGCAAACGGCGACTATTCGTCAAATGCTGCTATGGTATGGGCAAGAGATCTTCATAAAGCTCCCCGCCAGATTGCACAGATTCTTGTTGACAGAATGGAGCTTGAAGGAACTTTTATTAACAAGTGTGAAATAGCCGGTCCCGGATTCCTTAATTTTTACCTTTGTGACAGCTTCAACGCTTCCGTTGTTGAAGATATACTTGAAAAAGGTGAAAATTACGGACGTTCCGATTTCGGCAAGGGAAAAAAGATAAATGTTGAATTTGTATCCGCTAATCCTACCGGGCCGATGCACATGGGTAACGCAAGAGGCGGTGCTCTCGGTGATTGCCTTGCTGCTGTTCTTGACTGTGCAGGGTACTCGGTAAGCAGAGAATTCTACGTTAACGATGCAGGCAATCAGATTGCCAAATTCGGTCTTTCGCTTGACATAAGATATCAACAGCTTTTCAAGGGCGAAGATGCGATTGAACTTCCCGAGGACAGTTATCACGGTGATGATATTATTCAGAGAGCAAAGGAATTTGCCGAAATTTACGGTGATAGATTCCTTGATGCCGATGAGGAAGAACGCAGGAAAGCTCTTGTTGAATTTGCTCTTCCGAAAAATATTGCCGCAATGAAGGAAAATATGGAAAAGTACCGTATCACATACGATACCTGGTTCCTGGAAAGCACTCTCCATAATGACGGTGAACTGAAAGAAACAATTCAGATTCTTACGGATAAAGGCCTTACTTATGAAAAAGACGGTGCTCTCTGGTACGATAACAGAAAGGTACTCGGTGAAAGACTCAGAAGAGAGGGCAAGACAGACGAAGAGATTGAACGTCTTGAGCTGAAGGATGAGGTACTTATCAGAGCAAACGGTAATCCTACCTATTTTGCGGCCGATATCGCTTACCATCGTAATAAATTCAGTATCCGCGGCTTTGACAGAGCCATTGACGTCTGGGGTGCCGATCATCACGGTCACGTTGCAAGAATGAAGGGCGCGCTTGATGCCGTAGGTCTTGACGGAGATAAGCTTGATATCGTTCTTATGCAGCTTGTTAACCTTACGAGAAACGGCGAAGTTGTACGAATGAGTAAACGTTCAGGCAAAGCAATTACACTTGTTGACTTACTTGATGAGATACCCATTGATGCGGTAAGATTTTTCTTCAATATGCGTGAGCCCGGCTCACAGATGGATTTTGACCTTGGCCTTGCTGTAGAAGAAAACAGCGAAAATCCCGTATATTATTGTCAGTATGCTCATGCAAGAATCTGCAGTCTTTTCCGTAAGCTTGAAGAAGAAGGTAAGATATATTCAAAGCCCGATATCAAGGGGCTTATGCTTCTTACCGCTCCCGAGGAAAAGGAACTTATCAGACATCTTTCCGCTTATACGGGTGAAATTATTGTTTCCGCTAAAAATTACGATCCCGCAAAGATTACGCGTTATGCGGTTGATCTTGCGACTTTGTTCCATAAATTTTATAACGCGTGCAGAGTAAACTGCGATGATGAAATTCTCAGAAACGCAAGACTTTCACTTTGTCTCTGCGTAAAAACCGTACTCGGTAATATCCTCAAAATGTTCAATATTACCGTTCCCGAAAGAATGTAATAAAAAAACCGGATTTCACACGAAATCCGGTTTTTTTATTCTGTAACGATATGTGCTGAATTATTTTCAAAATGAAGTATGCCCTTATTTAACGAGATTGCCGATTTTTTGCCATTTAAGGATATTTTTGCCTCGCATGGTAACGTTACCGCGGTGATGGGGGAATGATTGGCTTTAATGCCGTATAATCCGTCTGTAAAGGCGATTATAAAAGAATCGCAGTCTCCTTCATATATAATTCCGTCCGGGGAAACGATTTTCAGAGAGAATACTTTCATATTTTATCACCTCTGAACGTTTATTCTGTCGTATACGTCCTGTAACGTTCCTGCGTTGAAGAATGCCTCTTCGGGCATATTATCGCATTTACCGTCAATAATTGCGGCAAATCCTTCTATCGTGTCCTTCAGAGTAACGTATTTTCCTTCAAGTCCCGTGAACTTCTCGGCAACAAACATGGGTTGAGAAAGAAATCTTTGTACTTTTCTTGCCCTTGAAACCGTAAGACGGTCTTCATCACTTAATTCATCCATACCGAGTATGGCAATGATGTCTTTCAGCTCCGAGTATTTTTGCAGTATTTCCTGAACGCCTCTCGCTACACGGTAATGCTCTGCGCCGACAACTTCCTCCGAAAGCATATTTGAGGTGGAATTAAGCGGATCAATGGCGGGATAGATACCTTCCTCGGCAATTTTTCTGCTCAATACAGTTGTTGCATCAAGGTGTGAGAACGTAGTTGCGGGAGCAGGGTCTGTAAGGTCGTCCGCCGGCACGTAGACTGCCTGAACGGATGTTATGGAGCCGTTCTTGGTAGATGTGATTCTTTCCTGAAGCATACCCATTTCCTCTGCAAGAGTGGGTTGGTATCCGACTGCCGACGGCATTCTGCCGAGCAGAGTGGAAACTTCACTTCCTGCCTGAACAAATCTGAATATGTTGTCAATAAAGAGAAGAACATCTTTATTTTCTTCATCACGGAAATATTCTGCCATAGTAAGCCCGGTCAGCGCAGTTCTCATTCTTACGCCGGGTGATTCGTTCATCTGACCGAAAACGAGTGCTGTTTTTTCAAGAACACCGCTTGCTTTCATTTCTCTCCAGAGGTCATTGCCTTCTCTTGAACGCTCACCGACACCTGCGAATACTGAGTAACCGCCGTGCTCTGTGGCAATGTTGTGAATCAGTTCCTGTATAAGTACGGTTTTACCTACACCGGCGCCGCCGAAAAGGCCGGTTTTGCCGCCTTTCTGGTACGGTTCAAGCAAGTCAATTGCTTTTATTCCGGTTTCAAGTATTTCAACAGACGTACTCTGTTCGGAAAATTCCGGCGGCTTTCTGTGAATCGGAAGACGTTTTACGGGAGTGCCGTCTTCGTTTTCGGGATCGGATTCACCGTCTATCGTTTCGCCGAATACATTGAAAAGTCTGCCGAGTGTCTGCTTGCCGACAGGTACAGTAATGCCTTCGTCGTTTGAATAAACGGGCATATTGCGGGAAATGCCTTCGCTTTCGGAAAGCATTATACACCTGACTTTTCCGTCACCGATGTGCGCGGCAACTTCCATCACTTTTATTTTTCTGTTAACTCTTACAGTCAACGCTTCGTTGATGGCGGGGAGTCTGTCTCCCGGAAATGCCACGTCAACAACGGAACCGTTGACCTGTATTGTTTTACCAATCATCTGTTTTTCCTTTCCCCTGAAATTTCAATTATTTCACGGGTTATTGCATTCTGCCTCGTGTGATTATATTCAAGACTAAGCTTGCTTAATAATTCTTTTGCGTTATCATTTGCGTTCTTCATTGCGCTCATTCTTGCATTCTGTTCACTGCAAAAGCTCTGAAGCAGAGCATTGCGAATAACACCTTTGAGATAAATAGGCATGATTTCTTCAATCATTTTGTTTTCAGAAGGTATAAATTCGCATTCTTCGGCTTTATTGTAATCCGAAGTGACGGGCAGAACGTTTTTATATATCACTTTGCTGTTTATTCCGTCGTTACACTCCGTATAGATTACAGAAAACGACTTCGCCGATTTACTGTTTATAAGAGAATATACGACGTTTGTAATTTCTTCTGCCGTATTATTATCCGGAGTTTTAACGGTAATATCCGGTGTGACGAATTTGATTCCGGACACGGTTAGTAAATCTCTTACCTTTTTCCCGATAACATATAATTCTATGTTATCGTTATCCTTGAATGCTTTAACTGCGGCTTTGAATATTACTTTGTTGAAATCGCCTGCAAGTCCTTTGTCGGCACCGAAGACAAGAAGAATATCTTTCCCGTTTTCTTCAAGTCCGAAATCGGGACTGTCGGCTGATGATATTATACCCAAGGTAAGTTTATCAAGCGTTAAGTAGTATTCCGTGTATCTGACAAGAGCATCGTGATTTGAACGATATTTTGCACACGCAACAAGATACATTGCATTTGTTATTTTTTCAGTATCCTGAACACTTTTTATTCTGGCTTTTAGTTCTTTAATGCCTGCCATAATCACATCTCCGTTGAATCTGCAATCTGAATTATTGCCGAAACAGTATCGGGAAGAAGCTTGCCTTCGTTTACAATGGACATACATATATCGGGTCTTTGGTTTTCAACCGCTTCGCAAAGTTTATTAAGATATTCGGGAATCAGTTTTTCTTTTATTCCCATAAGCTTTTTGTTAAGAGCTGCGGTAAGCATAATAACCTGTCTGCTTCTTGAAATGGGAGAAAACTGCTTTTGTCTGAGTATCTGCATCAATCCCTTGCCGTATTCAAGTTTATCTTTTGTTGAATCGTCAAGGTCGCTTGAAAACTGTGTAAACGCAAGCATTTCGCGGTATTGAGCAAGGTCAAGTCTTAATGTGCCGCAGGATTTCTTTACGGCTTTTGTCTGAGCGTCACCGCCAACACGTGATACTGATAAACCTACATTTACTGCCGGTCTCTGACCGCTGAAAAACAGAGAACTTTCAAGGAATATCTGACCGTCGGTAATTGAAATAACGTTGGTGGGAATATATGCCGAAACGTCGCCCGACAGAGTTTCAACTATGGGTAAGGCCGTCAGACTTCCGCCTCCGAGTTCGTTGCTGAGATGAGCGGATCTTTCAAGTAATCTTGAATGCAGGTAAAATATATCACCGGGATATGCTTCTCTGCCCGGGGTTCTTCCGAGCAGCAAAGAGATGGTTCTGTATGCGACAGCGTGCTTTGACAGGTCATCATAGACGACAAGAACGTCTTTTCCCTCTTCCATAAAGTATTCACCGAGAGTACATCCGGAATAGGGTGCTATATACTGAAGGGGAGCGGGATCGCTGGCAGGGGAGTTGATTACTATCGTGTAATCCATTGCACCGTGGATTTTCAGATTGTTGACAAGCGAAGCTACGGTGCTTGATTTCTGTCCTACAGCAACGTAAATGCAGATTACGCCTTTATCCTTCTGATTTATTATTGTATCAACCGCAATAGCGGTTTTGCCTGTCTGTCTGTCGCCGATAATAAGCTCTCGCTGACCTCTTCCGATGGGGAACATTGAGTCTATGGATAAAATTCCCGTTTCAAGAGGCGTACATACAGGTTGTCTGTCAATAATACCGGGAGCGTGCTTTTCAACAGCTCTGTATTCTTCGGCTTTTATTTCTCCGAGTCCGTCATTAGGATTTCCGAGAGCATCAATTACTCTGCCGATATAATTTTCACTTACCGGCATGCCGGCAACCTTTTCGGTTCTGATAACCTTATCGCCCTGCCTGACGGTATCGTCGGCATCAAAAAGAATACAGCCGATTTCGTCCTCTCTTAAATCCTGAACAAGGCCTTTAACACCGGATTCAAATACAAGTATTTCGCCGTATTGAGCGTTTTCAAGACCGTTTATGATTGCTACTCCGTCGCCGATTGATTTGACAATACCGGATTCTGCCAATTCGGCGTGAGGATGGAAATTGTCAATAATACGGTGAAGCATGGGTATTACGGGCTGGTTTTCATCTGTCTTGTCAATTTCTCCGATGAGCTGATGAAGTCTGCCTTTGACCGTCCAGTCAAAAACTTTATTACCCACACTGAGAGTAAAGCCGTCTTTTACGGTTTCATCTTTTATAAATTTCAGTTCGGATATTCCGTATTTCTTTCCGAGAAAACCAAGAAGTTTTTCTCTTTGAGAATCGGTAACGGGTGTTTCCGAACGTAAAATGGCAATGTTATTACGTGCCATGTTATCAGTTCTCCTCCGAACCTAAGGATTCCATGAAGCTGGTATAAGCATCTTCTCCGTCGATTACAAGCTTTTCGGCAGCTTCTTCGGCGAGAAGACGGATTTCTTTGTTTGCGGATTTTACAATCGAGTCAATCTCTTTATTTGCTTTATTCTTTGCTTTTGAAACGATTTCGTCAGCTTCGTGCTGAGCGTTCTGTTTAATTTTTTCTGCTTCGGATCTGGCTTCGGAAGATGCTTTGGCTTTTAATTCCTTTATTTCTTCGTCTGCCTGAGCGAGCTTTGCTTCATATTCCGTTTTAAGCTTTTCGGCTTCTTCAAGACCTGATGCGGCTCTGTAATCTTCTTCACTGTATATTTCGTTACGCTTTTCCATAAATTTCTTTACGGGATTGTAGAGAAGGAAATATAATGCGCCGAAGAGAATTACGAAGTTAAGCATGTGAAGCAGAATCTGCTGTATATCAATACCTAACATTTTTTATCCTCCGATTAAAGAACGAAGATGATAAGGATTGCAACAATAAGTCCGTAAATGATTGCGGTCTCAATGAATACAAGTCCGAGCATTGTGCTTGAGCGGATACTGTCTGATGCTTCGGGCTGTCTTGACATACCGTCGGACGCGCTTTTTATGGCTACAGCCATGGCAATTGCACCTGCGGTAGCTACAATCGCTATGATTATTGCGGACGCAATTGCTTTTGTGTTTGTTGTTGAGACTTCATCGGTTTGAGTTGCTTCTGCGGTATTTACGGGTGTTACTTTTGCAGGTGCTTCTGCGGCAAATGCAGTAATTGAAACTGCGGAAAGAATAAAGAAAACTGTAAGAAATGCAATAATTGATTTTAATGTTTTTTTCATTATAATTTAACCTCTTTGTGTTTTTTAGCTTTCTTTTCTATGGGCTCTGTTGACTCTCCGTAGAAAATTGAAACAAGAGTAGTAAGTACGTATGTCTGTATCAGAGCATGAAGAGCTGTGAACAGAACGCCTACGATTACAGGCACTACGTAGCTTGTCAGTGTATAGTAATATACAAGCTCCGTAACAAGTGCACCGGAAAGAAGTGCACCGAACAGTCTGAAGCTCATCGATATGGGCAGGGAGAAATCTTTAAGTGCCTTCAATGCTCCCTTTGGTCCGCTGTTGATAAGACCGCCGAAAAGGATCACTCCATAGGAGAAAACGCCCATCGCTATGGCTCCGTTTATATCGGCCAGAGGTGCAGGTAAAGCGATTGATGTGCCGTTTGTCGTAACTGCCTGTAATCCGAAAAGCTCGAATAAGGTTCCAAACAGTATATATGCACCTGCGCAGAATATATACCCGCCGATAAAATGCGATTTGTGGCTGCTGTTTGTTTTTGCAAGATCTGTAAAGAATCCTACACCTTTTTCAAGAAGAAACTGGAATTTACCCGGTTTTACCGTGAATTTCGGAATAATAAATATTCTGATTATTACCGCGGATATTATCAATAATCCGGAAACAATCATTGCGGAAATGAAGCCGGGATTAACTTGTATTCCGCCTATGAAATTTATTTTACCCGTTTCGTGTAAAACCGCATCGCGCATAACTTCTTTTATCGGTTCTGTCTCTTTGGAAGGATTGTCGGTCAGTATGATGCCGACCAGCAAAATTACTATCAGAGTAACAAAAACAACTATGCTTACCGAACGCTGCTTTTTACTCAAAATTATGCCTCCTTTCACCTTATAAATTAAATTATATTATATTACTGTCAAATGAAAAAGTAAAGCGCAAAATTCACAAAACTGTTGATTGAAAAGCCGTATACAATGTGTTAATATTTAAACAAGGAGTTGATACAATGCCTTTTCATATCATTAATGGCGATATTGTTACGTTTAAAGGAGATGCAATTGTTAACGCCGCAAATAAGTCACTTCTCGGCGGAGGTGGGGTAGACGGTGCAATTCATAAAGCAGCAGGTCCTCGTTTGCTTGAAGAATGCAGAGCTCTCGGAGGATGTGAAACGGGAGAAGCAAAAATAACAAAAGGATATAATCTCGGTTCAAAGTACGTTATACATACCGTAGGACCTGTTTGGAAGGGCGGTATTGAAAATGAAGAAGTGCTTTTGCGTACTTGTTATCGGAATGCTTTGAAGCTCGCTTCGGAAAATAAATGCGAAAAGATTGCTTTTCCGAATATTTCGGCGGGAGCATACGGTTATCCTGCAAGTGCGGCAAGAAGAATCGCAACCGAAGAAATTACGGATTTTCTTGCGGATAACGATATTGACGTATCGTTTTACATCTATGATAAAACGGTTTTTCTCAATAAAAAGAAAGACGACAGACTTGAGGCATATATCAGATGTAACTTAGCGGAGAATGACAGCTTTACTGCATTTTGCGATAAGCCGGATGCCGGGTTTGTTCCGTTTGAAACGGGTAAGAAAAATAAATTATCCCGTAAGTATATTATCAATAAATCCGAAATATACGGTGCTCAGAATAAATCGCTGTGTATGGATGAAGATCTTCGGGAATGTAAAGCCCCCGAAGATTTCAGAGTTGATGACTCCTTTGTTGATATGCTTTTCAGAAAAATTGACGAAAAGGGAATTACGGATGTTCAATGCTATAAGGCAGCTAACATAGACAGAAAGCATTTTTCACAAATCAGATGCGACAGAGGTAAGAAGGTGAAGAAAGAAACGGCGGTGGCACTTGCACTTGCGCTCAAGCTGACTTCGGATGAAGCAGATGAATTTTTGGCAAAGGCCGGATACGCTCTTTCTGATTGTTATCTGTTTGACGTCATTATCAAATACTGCTTTGAAAACGGAATATATAAGGTTACGACTGTAAATGAAATTTTACATGATTACGATCTGAAAACGTTAAACTGATTAATGTCGCTTACGAAACGACCAAAAATATTTTTCGGCGGATATAATGTGATTGTAGATTGAAAAAATCTATAATCACATTTTTTATTCGGAGGAAAAAATAATGAGTAACAAATTTACGGAGCTTGTATTTATCATTGACAAAAGCGGCTCAATGTCAGGTCTTGAATCCGATACGATAGGCGGTTTCAATTCGATGATTGAGAAACAGAAGAGAGAAGATGGCAAGTGCCTTGTTTCTACCGTGTTCTTTAATGACAAATCACAGGTTATTCATGACAGAGTTGACATCAGCGAGATAACCCGTCTTACCGAAGACGATTACAGTGTATGCGGATGTACCGCTCTTGTTGACGCAATCGGTTGTGCCGTACATCATATCGGAAACGTTCATAAGTATGCCCGTAAGGAGGATGTTCCCGATAATACTATGTTTGTCATTACCACTGACGGAATGGAGAATGCAAGCCATATCTATTCATCGGAAAAGGTAAAGAGAATGATTGAAAGACAAAAAGAAAAGTACGGCTGGGATTTTATTTTCATCGGTGCAAATATTGATTCTGTGGAAACGGCAAAATATTTCGGAATTTCCGAGGACAGAGCCGTAAACTATAAGCACGACAAAAAAGGTACGGAAGTTCTTTACAGAGGTGTGTCAAAAGCCGTATCAAGTTTAAGAAAGGAATGTGCTGTTTGTAATTGCTGGAGTGACGAAATAGCAGAGGATTTTGATAACAGAAAGTAAAAAATAAAGAAGGGGTGCTGTGCATCCCTTCTTTTGGTTTTTATCTGTCTTCTCTGAAATAAGAAAGTCCAAGACATGCGGGTGGCTGATTCTCTCTCTTTTTCTTCATACTGATAAGAATAAGAACTATGATTGTTACAAGGTAGGGGGCCATTTTGAATAGCTCCTGGTCGCCCATACCGAGTCCGGGAATATAGTTGTGAACGATGAAAAGACCGCCGAAAAGAATTGAGCCGATAATGCTGAGGTTCGGTCTCCATATTGCGAAGATAACAAGTGCGATTGCAAGCCATCCTCTGTCACCGAATGCATCGTTTGACCAAACACCGTTAGCATAGTCCATAACATAGTAGAGTCCGCCGAGTCCAGAAATCATACTTCCGATAATTGTTGCGGCATACTTAAAGCGGGTAACGTTTATACCTGCGGCATCTGCGGTTGCGGGGCTTTCGCCTACAGCACGAAGATGAAGTCCGCTTCTTGTTTTGTTGAAATATATGGTCATAAGAACGGCGATGATTATTGCGGCATAAGCAAGGAAACTGTAAGAGAATAAAAGTTCGCCTACGGAACCGAGTTTATCTGCGAAAGGCAGCTCTGTCTTGAAACAGTTGCTTGTTTTTGAAAGAGCGATTGAGGGAATGTCAGTATTGCCGGAAAGCTTGATAAGTGAGCCACCGAAGAAATTACCGAAGCCGACACCGAATGTGGTAAGTGCAAGACCGGTAACGTTCTGATTTGCCCTTAAAGTTACCGTAAGGAATGCATAAATGAATCCCATAATTGCAGAACCGAGCAGGGTTGTGCAAAGGGGAATGAGTATTGCAAGCCACGGATTGAAATCAGAAGCGTTTGTTTCGTAAAGAAATGCGCCGATAACACCGCTGATACCGCCGACGTACATTACACCCGCGGTACCGAGATTAAGGTGACCGCTTTTTTCCGTAAGGATTTCACCGGTAGAGCCGAAAAGAAGGGGAATGCCCTGCATGACTGCTCTGACTAAGAATTTTACAATCATTTATTCTCGGCCTCCTTTTGACGGAAATTGATTTTGTAATTGATAAAGAATTCACTGCCGATAATAAAGAATATGATTATACCGGTAATAATTTCGGAAAATGAGTCGTTAAGACCAAGTTCCATTGAAATCTGACCTGCACCTTTCTCAAAGAAAACGAGAAGAAGTGAGGTGAGCACCATGGTAAGGGGATTGAAGTGGGCGAGCCAGGATACCATAATTGCAGTGAATCCTCTGCCGCCGGCAGTTTCCGCATTGATCGTATGACTTGTACCCGATACAAGCAGAAGTCCAGCGATACCGCACAATGCTCCGGAAAGAATCATTGTTCTGATGATGATTTTCTTAACGTTGATGCCGATATATCTTGCTGTATTTTCGCTTTCACCGACTACTGCAATTTCATAACCGTGTTTACTGTTTTTGAGATAGAAATACATTACTACGGTAAGAATTGCAACGATAATTATCGGCAGAAGGTGATTATTGCCGTCTATGGCAGGAAGCCAGCCGAGCTCCGATGAACTGTTTATTACACCGATTTTACCCGAACCCTTGGGATTTGACCAGATAAATGCAAAATACGATACTATCTGTATTGCAATATAGTTCATCATAAGGGTGAACAGCGTTTCGTTGGTGTTCCAGTTTGCCTTGAAAAATGCGGGAATCAGACCCCATACTGCACCTGCAACGATACTTGCGAGTATCATTATAACGTAGAGAGCCCAGACAGGTAACGTGTCTTTACACAGAATCATTACCGAAGCGGTTGCAAGTCCGCCTATAAGCACCTGACCTTCCGCTCCGATATTCCAGAATCTCATCTTGAATGCAGGAGTAACGGCAAGGGCTACGCACAGTAAAATAGCTGTATCTCTTGCAAGATTCCATAATCTTCTCGGCGAGCCGATTGCACCGTCAATCATTGATTTATAAACGTCAAGAGGATTAAGCTTGGTTACGATAGCGGTAATTATTCCGCATACGATAAGAGAAACAAGCACCGAAAGAATACGGATAATACAAGATTTCCAAAAGGGAAGGTTATCCTTTGAACGTTTTGTAACGTGGAAGAGAGGTTCACGTACTTTTTTGTTGTTATCATTCATTTGTGTTTCCTCCTTCCGATTTCTTGGTCATCATAAATCCGATTTCTTCTTTAGTGGCTTTTCTTGCGTCAACTATACCGGAAACTTCACCGGAACTGAGTACGACGATTTTATCGCAAAGCTCAATGAGAACGTCAAGGTCTTCACCTACAAAGATAATGGCGACACCGTTTTTCTTCTGCTCGTTGAGCAGATTATAAATCATATAAGAAGAGTTTATATCAAGTCCTCTTACGGGATATGCCACCATAAGTACTGTGGGTGCAGCGGCAATTTCTCTGCCGACAAGTACCTTCTGCACGTTACCGCCCGAGAGTCTTCTTACGGGAGTTGTCGGTCCGGGAGTAACGACTTCAAGGTCGTGAATTACTTTATCGGCAAGAGTTCTCGGCTTCTTCCTTTCAGTAAAGGGCGTTTTGCCCTTCTTGTAGCTTCTGAGCATCATGTTGTCAATGATGTCCATGTTGCCGACAAGTCCCATACCGAGTCTGTCTTCCGGTACGAATGAAAGTCTTACGCCAAGCTCTTTTATCTGTGTGGGTGTTTTATCCCTGAGGTTATCTTCTTTGCCGGTCTTGGGATTATTATAGACGATTTTGCCTTCATCAAGTCTCTGAAGACCGGCGATTGCTTCAAGCAATTCCTTCTGTCCGCTGCCGGCAATACCCGCTATACCGAGTATTTCGCCCGATTTAACGGTGAAAGAAACGTTGTTGAGTACAGGTATACCGTCGTTATTCAGAAGCTTGAGTGATTCAATTATAAGCCGGTCCTGAGGATTCTCGGGCTCAGTCCTGTCAATGTTAAGACTGATTTTTTTGCCGACCATCATTTCGGTAAGCTCTGATTCGTTAGTTTCTGCGGTGTTAACCGTGCCGATATATACGCCCTTGCGAAGAACGGAAACTTTGTCGGAAAGAGCAAGCACCTCGTGAAGCTTATGTGTGATAATGATGATTGACTTGCCGTCTTCTTTCATCTTGCGAAGAATGTTGAAAAGCTTCTCCGTTTCCTGGGGAGTAAGTACGGCTGTCGGTTCGTCAAGAATCAATATATCCGCGCCTCTGTAAAGCACTTTAATGATTTCAACGGTCTGCTTTTCGGATACGGACATGTCATAAATCTTTTTGTTGGGGTCAATGTCAAATCCGTATCTGTCGCTGATTTCCTTAATCTGATTAGCTGACTGCTTCAGATTGAATTTACCGTCTTTAAGACCGAGAACTATATTCTCCGCGGCGCTGAAAACGTCAACAAGCTTGAAATGCTGATGTATCATACCGATTTTGTGGTCAAAAGCATCCTTAGGAGATTTGATAACCACTTCTTTTCCGTCAATGAATATCTGTCCGTGATCCGGGAAATAGATACCGGAAATAATATTCATAAGAGTGGTTTTTCCGCTTCCGTTTTCACCGAGAATTGACAGTATTTCTCCTCTTTCTACGGTAAGACATACGTCTTTGTTGGCAACTATGCTGCCGAAAACTTTTGTAATATTTTTCAGTTCAATAGCCGGTACACTCATATTTTCACCTCAGTTTATGACTTTGAAAAGAAATCATCATAATGGTTCCTTTTCAACACCAAAAAACAGAAACCGGGCGAAGCTTTTGACTCCGCCCGGAGTTCGAATTATAAATTAATATGCGTCGTTAAGGAGCTCAATGCCGTCGATTCTGAGATCAAAGTAAGGAGCTGAACGGAACTCTGACTCATGGAAGTAACCTTCGGAGATAACCTCTGTGTCGGGAGTGTAAGCTTCGTCTGAATTAACGTCTGCCTGATATGAATCAAGAGCTTTGCCTTCTACTGTGAATGTAGCAGTATCAAATACGTGAAGTGTTCCTGCCTCGAAAGCTGCCTTTGCTTCGTCAATAGCTGCCTGAGTACCTTCTGCTGCAACGTCACCGTTAAGGTCAATGAGCTCAACGGAACCGGTAGCGATAGAACCGGTGTAATCAGCACCGATATCCTTGCCTTCGATTACGCAGTTGATCATGTGCTCGAAATAAGGAGTCCAGTTGATTCTGGAGGAAATGATGTAGGTGTTGGGACCTACTGATTTGGTTGAACCGTTGTATGAAACGTTGGGAACACCTGCATTTTCACAAGCTGTGGGAGCACCCATGGAGTCAGCGTGCTGGCTGATAAGTGCGCAGCCTGCATTGATGAGCTTCTGAGCAGCTTCCTTTTCACCTGTTTCGTCATACCATGAACCGGTGAACTGAACCTTCATCGTAGCGCTTTCGCAAACTGAACGTGCGCCGAGGAAGAATGAAGTGTAGCCGGAAATAACTTCTGCGTAAGTGAATGCACCTACGTAACCGATAATTGCTTCTTCGGGAGTGATGTCGCCTGCTTCAATCATAGCGTTAAGCTTCATACCTGCAGCGATACCGGCAAGATATCTGCCTTCATAGATGGAAGCGAATGCATTGTGATAGTTTGCAAGTCCCTCGGTGTGTGCCTTGGTACCTGTTGCATGGCAGAACTGAACATCCTTGAATTCTTTAGCTGCCTGAATCATATAGTCTTCATGACCGAAGGAGTCAGCGAATATTACATTACAGCCGTTATCAACAAGATCTGCTGCTGCCTGGTAACAATCGTCGCTTTCGGGAATGTTTGTCTTGAGAAGATAATCTACGCCGAGATTCTCGCAAGCTGCTTTTGCAGCGTCAAGAAAGTTCTTGTCATAGGTTGAGTTCTCGTCATGAAGGAAAATGAAACCTACTTTGATGTCGCTTTTGGCAACGGGCTCTACGGATACTTCCTCTCCGCCTTTTTTCGTTGTGTCGTTTTTGCTTTCATTTCCGCCGCATGCTGCAAGGCAGAATACGAGCGAAAGTGCCATGAGAATTGCTATAATTTTTTTCATTTTATGTAACCTCCACATAAAAATTATAAACTATTTGCCGAAGGTAATCTTACCGTCATCAATTGAATTGATGATTGCAAGTGATTCAAGGTGTAAGCCCATTTCGCGAAGCTCTTTTCCACCGGGCTGGAAACCTTTTTCTATACAGATGCCAACTCCTTCGACTGTTGCACCTGCCTGTTTACATAATCCGATGAGACCTTTTACTGCGGCTCCGTTTGCAAGAAAGTCGTCTATTATCAGTATATGGTCTTTATCGGTAATGTATTTTTTTGATACACCTATCTGCGTGTTTGTGTTTTTGGTAAATGAAAAAACCTCACCTGTATAGATATCATTGCCGACGTTACGGTGAATACCTTTTTTGGCAAAAACAACCGGGACATTAAAATACTGCGCTGTAATGCACGCAATTCCGATGCCCGATGCCTCTATGGTGAGTATTTTATTTATATTTTCATTTACAAAAAGCTTTTTGAATTCCTTGCCGATTTCACAGAGAAGATTAACATCTATCTGATGATTGAGAAACATATCCACCTTTACTATATCGTTACCGATGATTTCTCCGTAATTCTGAATCTTCTCCTCAAGAAGCAGCAATGCAATTCACCCCAAATCAAAATACTGATTATTTGACGAATCAATTATAATAAACTGTCCGTAAAAAATCAAGGGAAATCTTTAATAAATACAACATATTGTATATTGCGACAAACGACCGATTATTTTCGGATAATTTTTCAACAAAATAATTAAAACTGACGAAGTTTAAATCAACTCCGTCAGTTCAAATATTATTCTGTTTGACAGCAGATATCCTTCAGGTGTCAGTCTGAA
The DNA here is from genome assembly GCA_937892115.1 of uncultured Clostridia bacterium. Taxonomy (GTDB): domain Bacteria; phylum Bacillota; class Clostridia; order Oscillospirales; family Acutalibacteraceae; genus CAG-177. Next base: position 123,368 of record CALAUI010000006.1, read on the forward strand.
ACCGTCCGGGGTTAATAATCCGAGATCTTTTGAAGCAAAATATCTGCATTTATCATGGAATTCATTACTGAGTACCGGACCGTATTTGTTTTCGAATTCTTTGAATTTTATTCCTTCGGACAGTCTTAACCGAAGCATAAGATATTCTTCCGCGTCTCCGCCTTCACCGTCGGAAATCGTACTGCACCCTTTGAGGTATTCTTCAATTATATTCGGATAATAAAATCTCTTGCCGTCAATGAAAGAATGAGCAGAGGGCCCCAGTCCGAGATATTCCTCGCAGTTCCAATATTTATTATTGTGCCTGCTTTCATATCCGGGAAATGCAAAGTTAGAAATTTCATAATGATTCATACCTGCATTTGTCAGCTTCTTGCTCGTCTGCAAATAAAAATCAGAGCAGGTATCGTCATCGGGAAAACGGTATTTTTCTCTGTTTTTTGCGAAAAAAGTACCTTCTTCGATTTTCAGAATATAACAACTTATATGTTTCGCTACGGCTGACAGACAGAAATCAAGTGATTCATCAAGCGAATCGGTTTTCTGCCCTGGAATTCCCAGCATCAAATCAAGCGAATAGTTATCTATTCCCGATTTGGTTATTCTGTCGATTGCCGTAAGAATTTCATCTTTACCCGCTTTTCTGCCGAGAAGTTTTCTTTCATTTTCAACGGCACTTTGCAGTCCCATTGATATACGGTTAACACCTGCGTTTTTCAGTATGGAAAAATCAAAAAATCTGTCCTTGTTTCCCGTGTCGGAAGGATTGCATTCAACGGTTATTTCGCTGCCGTTTTCAAAGTTTATTGCCGATAAAATATCCGATATTCTGTCTGCACCGAGTACAGACGGTGTACCCCCTCCGAAATATACCGTGTCGTAAGTATACCGAAACCTCTTCAAATCATCTTTGATTTTTCTGCAGTATTCATCAATTATTCCGCTTTTGGGAATGAAGGAATAAAAACTGCAATACGGACATTTGCTTCTGCAAAAGGGTACGTGAATATACAGCCCGACACGTTTATTATCAATCATTGTCGTCAAGCTTGAGAACGGCCATAAACGCTTCCTGAGGTACTTCGACAGTACCGAAGCGGCGCATTCTCTTTTTACCTTCCTTCTGCTTTTCAAGCAGCTTTTTCTTTCTTGTAATATCACCGCCGTAACATTTTGCAAGTACGTCTTTTCTCATTGCTTTTATAGTTTCTCTTGCGATGATTTTACCGCCGATGCCTATCTGAATGGGAATCTCAAACATCTGTCTCGGAATGTTGTCCTTGAGTCTTTCGGCAATTTTTCTTGCTTTTGAATAAGCTGCATCACTGTGAATGATGAACGAAAGTGCGTCTATGATTTCGCCGTTGAGCAACACATCAAGCTTAACAAGCTTTGAAGGTCTGTATTCCGATATCTCATAGTCAAAGGAAGCATATCCTCTTGTCCTTGATTTGAGGGAATCAAAGAAATCATATATGATTTCGTTCAAAGGAAGCTCATAGTGTAAATCCACTCTGTCGGGAGTGATATAATCCGTTCCGATATATACACCGCGTCTTTCCTGGCACAGCTGCATAACCGTACCGATATACTCTGCCGGAGTATATATGTGAGCATCCGTAAAGGGCTCCTCACACGATTGAATCAGTCCCGGATCGGGATAGTGAGTGGGATTGTCGATTTCTATCTGTGAGCCGTCTGTAAGGTTGATTTTATAAATGACGCTTGGAATGGTTGTTACAAGATCAAGGTCATATTCTCTTTCAAGGCGTTCCTGGATGATTTCAAGGTGAAGAAGTCCGAGAAATCCGCATCTGAATCCGAAGCCGAGAGCGCTTGAAGTTTCGGGCTCGTATGTAAGCGCCGCATCATTGAGCTGTAATTTTTCAAGAGCATCGCGCAGAGCTTCATAGTCTGCACCGTCTGCCGGGTAAATTCCGCAGAATACCATCGGATTGACTTTTTTATAACCGGGAAGGGGAGCTGATGCAGGATAACCTACCGTCGTGACAGTATCACCGACCTTGGCATCTCTTACGGTTTTTATGCTGGCTGTAATATAGCCGACTTCACCTGCAGTTAACTCTTTGCTGGGCTCCATTTCCCTTGCTCTCATATAGCCGGTTTCCACAACGGTGAATTCTGCGCCTGTCGCCATCATTCTCATTGTGTCACCGGGTTTAATTTTTCCTTCCTTGACTCTTACATAAACAATAACACCCTTGTAGCTGTCATATATTGAGTCAAATATAAGCGCACGGCAGGGGAGAGAATCGTCTGCTTTGGGTGAGGGAATGTATTTAACTATTTCCTCAAGTACCGCCTCGATGTTTTTACCTGTTTTGGCAGATACTCTCGGTGCCTCGGAGCAATCAAGACCGATTACGTCTTCAACTTCTTTGGCAACTCTGTCGGGGTCTGCCGAAGGAAGGTCAATCTTATTGATAACGGGTACGATTTCAAGATCATGGTCAAGAGCGAGATATGTGTTTGCAAGTGTCTGCGCTTCAACTCCCTGTGTAGCATCCACGATAAGTATTGCACCTTCGCAGGCGGCAAGAGACCTTGACACCTCATAGTTGAAGTCAACGTGACCCGGGGTGTCAATGAGATTGAGGATATACTCCTCTCCGTTTTCGGCTGTATAATTCAGCTTTACAGCATGTGCTTTGATGGTAATTCCTCTTTCTCTTTCAAGATCCATATCATCAAGCAGCTGCTCCGTCATATCTCTCAAAGCAACCGATTTGGTCTTTTCAAGCAATCTGTCGGCAAGGGTTGATTTGCCGTGATCTATGTGTGCAATTATGCAGAAGTTTCTTATCTTATCTTTTGAAACGGACAATGTCTGTACCTCTCAAATTATATAATTTCGTCTGATGTTCTTACTTTGGTTCCCTGACCTATCCACATATTTTCCCAGGGTAATCCGGTAATGCCTTCAATGCGTTTTTTCTCATTGTCGGAAATGTTGCATTCTCCGGTTTCATGTTTTTCTCGGATTATTCTCTTGATTTCCTCGTGGTCTTCCTTTGTCATCTTATATGTAAACACGGACATTACGCAGAATACCGCAAGTATTGCGGGAATAATAGAATAGCAAAGCCGCAGACCGAATACTGTCCTCTTTGCCTGCTTGAGCGGATGTGTTATCTTCGGATCGTATCCGAACCATTCTATCAGCGTTCCGACCGCGTAACCCATAAGGGAACTGACGGTTTTTTTGAATAATGTACTGAAAGTGGAAATTACACCTTCACGGCGTCTGCCGGTTATGAGCTCATCTACGTCTGTAATATCCGGCTGAATATTTTCAGCAACGAATCCGGGGCCCGAAAATCCGATATTATAGCAGACGGATGACAGAATGATTACCGTATATTTAATTATTTTCGGTGTGTTGTAGGTGAGAATGCTGTTTGCGGCTATACCCACTACCATAAGAGGACCGAGTACCTTTCCGCATGCGGTCTTACCTTTATATCTTGTAATGACATAGTTAATTGGTGAGCCGCAGAATTCCGATATTCCCGAAATAATATTCAGGGAAATGAAGAATTTATAGGTATCCGTAACGCTAACCATAAAATACTGGTCAGCGTAATTGCAGAAATATCTGCTCATCGAGAAAAACAGAGATATTACGAAATATTGACGGAATGCCTTGCTCATGAATACGGTTTTGTATTCGTTTACAAGAAATCTAAGATCAAGCTTCTCGTTTATCTGATCTTTTGAGGATGGCTCTTTTGTTTTGATAAAGCAGAGAATCGGAGACCACAAAAACCATATTGCGAGTACGATTCCAACCATAGTGTATCTGCCTCTGTCATCGGGGGAAGGGTTCGGCAAAGCGGTAAGTGCCGTCTTTATATCGAATCCGCTTAATGCGAGTGCGGCAAAAATATATGATGAAACCTGACCTACGGAGTTCATACCGTATTCAACGATTTTATACTGTGTTCTTTCAAAATATTCGGGAGCAACGGTAGGAAGCATTGCGTCGTGAGGGATTGAAAGAATCGTCATTCCCGTGCAATACAGCAAAGCGGCAAAAAGATACCACAGCCACGTCGCCTTTTCGTTTCCGGTTGATGAAATACCGAAGGATGTCCATTTGAATACGTAGGATAAGCAGAACGGAATGATTGAAACAAGAAGCCAAGGCCTGTGCCTTCCGAACTTTGATTTCGTTCTGTCCGTAATCAGACCCATAATCGGGTCGCTGATTGCATCCCAAAGTCCGGAAATGAGTGTTATTTTACCTGCGTCACCGGTCTTCATTCCTTCAACATAGGCAAGGAACTGCTGATGAAACTGGTTTATGGGATAACCCGCACCGCCGATAGTTATGTTGGCACAGGTAAAATTTGCCATAGGTCTGAGGACTTCTTTTGTATTGCCTTCAATACCGCATACGTCTTTGATTTTTTCTCCTAAACCCAAAGAGCTCACCTCAATTACTGTAAATTTGATTTGATGAAAGAGTCGATACCGGATTTGATTGACCCTTTGAAAAATTTGTATATATCTTTTATCCGTGAAGCAGGACTCATTGACCATTGTTCAACCGGAATTATTTCAATTCCGAAGGACTCGGTCAGCTTCCTCAGAGCTTCGTGACGCTTTACGAATTCATTATAATCAACATTACTGTTTCCACACCATGCTCTTTCCGCAATAGCAATCATTCTCGGAAACAGTTTACGGTGCAGATCTCTTTCGCTTCTTACATATTCGGTCCACATTTCCGCTTCAATACCGATAATGTTTGAACTGTCCTTGACTGCTCTGTTAACCGGATTGAATGAATATGTTTTCTTTACCGGCGTCATTCCGTAGGGATAGTCGCAGTAATAGTGATAAAAATCCGTCTCTATTATTTTTCCGCCCTTATTTGCAAAGTCATAGCTGAGATTATCCTTGTCCATCCATCTTTGAACTATGCAGTCGTTTTTATCAAGCATTCCGCCTTTCAGACTTTCGTTCCATGTGATTGCGGTTTTGCCTTTGGATTTAAGATAATTGGAGATTGATTTCATAAACCAACCCTGATATTCATCGTAATTGTTCAGATGAAGCTCGTCGTATTTTGCTTTACAGACCCGGCATTCTTTCCATTTGATTTTGGGCACTTCGTCACCGCCGATGTGTATATACCTGAAAGGAAACAGCTCACAAACCTCGTCAAGTATATCCTTGCAGAATTGCAACGAATCGGGATTTCCGATACACAGTACGGTATCAAATATTCCCTCTTTTATCTGTGTTTCAACGGGCTCTCCGGTGCATCCGAGATTGTTGTAGGAAGCAAGAACGGAGGTTGTATGTCCCGGCATATCAATTTCGGGAATAACGTCGATATATCTTTCTTTGCAGTAGTTTACGATTTCCGTAATATCATTTTTTGTATATACGCCGGAATATTCGCCGCTTTCTATTACTCCGCCGAAGGCAGATGTTTTCCTCTTTGCTCCTATGGTGTTGAGAAGAGGATATTTATCGCTGGGAAATCTCCATCCCTGGTCATCGGTCAGATGCCAGTGAAAAATATTCATCTTGAAGAATGCCGCCGCGTCTATCAGCTTCTTTATCTGATTGACGTCAAAGAAATGTCGGCTGCAATCAAGCGAAAAACCTCTGTGTCCGAATTCGGGAGAGTCTTCAATTTCAAGATTCTTGCAAACCACACCGCAGGTTTCCTTGATCTGGTTTAATGTTTTTCCGGCATAAAACTTACCCGCTTCATCACCGTACATTATATTGACTTTTCCGTTATCTATCTGCAGCTTGTATTCTTCGTGCCCGAGAGATTCGTCTGCCGTATAATTGATCTCGGTTTTATCGTTCAATACCGATGAGCCGATTATATATCTGATTTTTCGGGGTGCAGGTATGATTGACGGCTTCATTATTTCACCACCTGAATATAATGGTATTACTATAACAGATAATATGATTGATTTCAAGGTAAACTTGACAATACGTCCGAGTAGTTGTATATATTTCTCAGGGGGAATGATAATGAAAAACAGTGCAATTTACAGAAACAAACTTTTCGGTACTTTATTCATGATAATTTCGCTGTTTGCGATACTGGTGATATTTCATCGTATTGGTTGTTATTTTTATGAATTTGACCCTCAGTTTTCACCTTATGATTACGGCAGATTCAACTTTTTTTCGTATTTTACCGTACAGTCAAATATAATGATTGCCGTTTATCTGCTTGTTTATTCATTGTCTCTTCTCGGAGTAAAAAATGCGGATAAATTGGTTTACAATCCCTATGTTACCGTATTCGTTACGGTTTATATCATTGTTACCGGAGCGGTTTACTGCTGCGGAATACCTCTCGGATTTACTCCTCCGTTTGTATGGGATACTCCCGTTCACGCAATGTCATCTTTTATTCAGGTTTTTCATCACATGATTATCCCTCCGTTGATGATTATCCTGCTTTTTGTAAGAAAAAATACTGCCGTATTCAGAATGAAATATGTCGGATTATGCGGTATTTACCCTTTAGTTTACTCTGTGTTTTCAATTATCAGAGGTGCCTTAAGTAATCCGCCGTTCTACGCTTATCCGTTTTATAATCCCATGTTTGTTTACGGATTATTTCATCACGAAACGGTGATAACCGATTGTGCGGTAAACGAAATCAGAGAGGGGTATTTCCTTATGCTGCCTCTTCTTGCTGTGGGTATCTTATTATTCGTTATTATTTGCGTTGCTGTCGCTGTTATTTTCAACAAAAATGTAAAGGAGAATGATTGATATGAAAGAGATGAAAGGTATATTTTCGGCGTTGATTACGCCTATGAATTCAGATAGTTCAATCAATTTCGGCAATTTCAAAAAGCTTATAGATTTTAATCTTGACAGCGGTATAAACGGTTTTTATGTCGGCGGAAGCACCGGCGAAGGAATGCTGATGACAAGCGAAGAAAGAAAACAGGTCTTCAGAGAGGTAAAAAAGTGCGTAGGTGATGCCGTTCCCATGATTGCACATGTCGGTACGGTTTCAACCGATGAAGCAATAGGAATGGCACTTGAAGCTAAAAAGCTCGGCTATGATGCGATTTCCGCTGTTGCTCCTTTCTATTACGGTTTTTCCGTTGATGCGATAAAACAATATTATACCGATATTGTCAATGCAGCTGATATGCCGATGTATATCTATAATTTTCAGGCAGGAACCGGATTCGGACTTACACCGAAAATTGCAAAGGAAATCTTTGATTCAGACCCGAGATTTGCAGGTATAAAGCATACGTCAAATGATTTGTTTGCGCTTGAACAATTCAAGGAAAATATCAGCGGTATAACTGTTTTCAACGGTTATGATGAGATTTGTCTCGGCGGTCTTTCCATGGGTGCCGACGGTGCCATCGGAAGCACATATAACTTTATGGGTAAGAGATTTGTCAACCTTTACAAAGCTTTCAAATCCGGCGATATGGAAACCGCTTCAAAGCTTCAGAAAGAAGCAAACGAAATTATAGCGGTTATGTGTAAATACGGTGTGCTTCCGTGTGAAAAGGAAATCCTTAATCAGATGGGCATTGATGTCGGTGCTTGCAGGAGACCCTTCCTTCCCATAAATGATGAAGCTAAAAAAGCCGTTTCAAAGCTGATTGATTTAATTTGACAAATATTTAATGATGTGATATCATACACTCAGTAGGCGCGTCAGGCCTCCCGGAGTGTTATCACTTTTTGCCAACGAACCTACTCAGGAGTACGCTGCTGTGCCGTAAAGCGGTGTACTCCGGTTTTATTTTATATGAAATTTTTGTTGACTTTATTTTTTTACTATGATATTATTTCTGCGTTGAATGACAGTGATGGGGAGAGCGGCAATGCTCCGTTTTTTCAGAGAGTCGGTGTTTGGTGTGAGCCGATAAACGAATTGTCTGCTGTAGCCCTTGAGTCGGGAAGAAGAAAACGCAAGTGATTAGACCTTCCCCGTATGGCAGCGTTAATGCTTTTGAGTGGCCTAAATGGCAAATTGAGTGGTACCGCGGGTAATTATGCTCGTCTCATTTTTGAGACGGGTTTTTTGTTTTATGAAAATAAATGAAAGGATTGATAATATGGCAAAAGAACTTGCCAAACAGTATGATCCTCAGAATGTTGAGGACCGTATCTATGACTTCTGGCTCAAAGGAAAATATTTCCATGCCAAAGTTGAAAACGATAAAAAGCCGTATACAATAGTTATTCCTCCTCCCAACATCACCGGACAGCTTCATATGGGTCATGCTCTGGATAATACTCTTCAGGATATTCTTATCCGTTGGAGAAGAATGCAGGGTTATGATACTCTCTGGCTTCCCGGCACCGATCATGCTTCAATTGCAACTGAAGCAAAAATCGTTGAAAAGATGAGAGAAGAAGGTATTACAAAGGAAGATATCGGCAGAGAAGCTTTCCTTGAAAGAGCATGGGAATGGAAAAAGACCTATGGCGGCAGAATTATTCAGCAGCTTAAAAAAATGGGTTCCTCCTGTGACTGGGACAGAGAAAGATTTACTCTTGACGAGGGTTGCAGCAGAGCCGTTCGCGAGGTATTTGTCCGTCTTTACGAGAAAGATTTGATTTACCGCGGCAACAGAATGGTAAACTGGTGTCCTCATTGTGACACATCCATATCCGATGCAGAGGTTGAGTATAATGAGCAGGAAAGTAATTTCTGGCATCTGCTTTATACCGTTAAGGAAACAGGCGAAAAGCTTGAGCTTGCAACAACAAGACCCGAAACTATGCTCGGCGATACCGCTGTTGCCATTAACGGCGAAGACCCCAGATATGCTCATCTTCACGGCTGTCACGTGATTCTTCCTCTTCTCAATAAGGAAATTCCCATCGTATGCGACGAACACGCAGACATGACCAAGGGAACGGGTGTTGTTAAAATTACTCCCGCCCATGACCCCAATGACTATGAGGTCGGAAAACGTCATAATCTTCCCGTTATTCGTACTTTCACCTATGACGGACATCTTACCGGCGCAAAAGAAAAGGCCGAAGCAGATGAATATATCGCAAGCGGTAAAGCAGCTCCCGATGAGCCCGAGGTCCTTGATTGCGGCAAATATGCCGGTATGACAACCGTTGAGGCACGTAAAGCAATTGTTGCTGACCTTGAGGCAGGCGGATATATCAAATCAATTGAACCCATCAAGCATGAGGTAGGCACCTGCTATCGCTGCCACAACAGTATCGAGCCCATGGTTTCCAAACAGTGGTTTGTCAGAATGCAGCCCCTCGCCGAGCCGGCTATTGAATCTGTCGAAAAAGGTGAAACCGTATTTGTTCCCGAGCGTTTCACCAAGAATTATATGAACTGGATGAGAGGCACGAGAGACTGGTGTATTTCACGTCAGCTCTGGTGGGGTCACAGAATCCCTGCATGGTATTGTGCCGAATGCGGTAAGACAACCGTTTCCAAGACGGATATTGACTGCTGTCCCGCCTGCGGCGGCAAGGTTGAGCAGGATCCCGACACTCTTGATACCTGGTTCTCATCGGCTCTCTGGCCCTTCTCAACTCTCGGATGGCCCGACAATACTCCCGAGCTTGAGCATTATTATCCGACGAATACACTTGTTACGGGTTATGATATCATCGGCTTCTGGGTAAGCCGTATGATATTCTCGGCACTTGAATATACCGGCAAAGCACCTTTTGATACGGTACTTATTCACGGTCTTGTTCGTGATGCACTCGGAAGAAAGATGTCAAAATCTCTCGGTAACGGCATTGATCCTCTTAAAATTATTGATGAATACGGTGCGGATGCTCTGAGACTTACTCTCGCTACCGGCAACAGCCCCGGAAACGATATGAGATTCTCCGACGAAAAGGTCGGTGCAAGCCGTAACTTTGCCAATAAGCTCTGGAATGCATCCAGATTTATCCTTATGAATATCGGCGAAGAAGATATTCCCTGTGAGCTTCCCTCAGAGCTTTCACTTGAGGACAAGTGGGTAATCAGTCTTTTCAATACGCTTATTAAAGAAGTAACCGATAATCTTGAAAAGTTTGAACTCGGTATTGCAGTTGCCAAGCTTTACGATTTTATCTGGGATATTTTCTGCGATTGGTATATTGAACTTGCCAAAATCCGTCTTCAAAAAGGCGGAGAAGAAGCAAAGAACGTCAAGCAGGTGCTTGTATGGACTATGAGCAACACGCTTAAGCTTCTTCATCCTTTTATGCCTTTTATTACAGAAGAAATCTGGCAGACTCTTCCCCATGTCGGTGAGTCGATTATGATTTCCGAATGGCCTGTTTATGACGAATCACATTGCTTTGCGAGTGAAGAAGCCGAGATGGACAGAATTATGACTGCCATCCGTGCCATCCGTAACAGAAGAGCCGAAATGAACGTTGCTCCTTCAAAGAAAGCAAAGGTATATATTGCAACTTCCTACACGGATACCTTCAGAAAAGCGGGTGAGTTTATGTCACGCCTTGCTTCCGCTTCAGAGACGGAAATCGGTGATTCTTTTGAGATTGACGGCTCGGTCAGCATCGTAACCCAGGATGCAAAGATTTATATTCCCATGGGCGATCTTGTTGATTTTGAAGCAGAAAAGGCACGCCTTAATAAAGAACTTGAAGCAGTTCGTAAGGACCTTGATTTTGTAAATAATAAGCTCAATAATGCTAATTTTGTGGCAAAGGCTCCCGCTGCCGTTGTTGAGGCACAGAGAGAAGCAGCTGCAAAGTATACTGAAAAAATTGCGATGCTTGAAGAAAGCATAGCAAAATTAGGTTAATTTAATAACAGCCCGGCTCGTCCGGGCTTTTGCTTGATAATTATGAATTTTTATGAATCGGTTGAGTATATACATTCCCTTGAAAGATTCGGAATAAATCCCGGACTGGAAAGAATTGAATTGCTCTGCGAAAAACTCGGTAATCCTCAGAAGGGGATGAAGTTTTTTCATATTGCCGGAACAAACGGCAAGGGCTCAACTTCTACCTTTATTTCCGAAATACTTCAAAGTGCCGGTTATAATGTCGGTTTATATACGTCCCCTTACGTTATAGAATTTCGTGAGAGAATTCAATTCAACGGTGAAATGATTGAATACGATGAGCTTGCATTCTGTGTGAGCACTCTGCGTGAAATCATTGAATCGGAAGGTATTAAAGCCACGGAATTTGAAGTGATTACTGCGGCCGCTTTGCTGTATTTCCGCAGAAAAAACTGTGATTACGTCGTTCTTGAGGTCGGACTCGGTGGCAGATTTGACGCTACTAATATCATTGATTCGCCCGTTTGTACAACTATAGCTTCAATTTCACTTGATCATACGGCAATTCTCGGCGATACCATAGAAAAAATCGCTTTTGAGAAATGCGGTATCATTAAATCGGGCTCAAAGGTTGTGTCCTATCCCTTACAGGATGAATCCGCACTGAGAGTTATACGTGAAACCTGCGAAAATAAAAATGTTCCGCTAACCATTCCCGATACAGCTTCTCTTACGATTAAAAATGTTTCCTTATCGGGTACGTACGCCAATTATAAAGACATTGATTTTCTCGTACGGCTACCCGGTAAACATATGGTGTATAACTGTATCACCGCTATTGAAACCGTTTTGTCTGCTTTGCCGGAAATAAATAAAAACTGTATTTCCGAAGGCATCGCAAATACGGTTATGCCTGCAAGAACTGAACTGTTTTCACTTGAACCCGTTGTGCTGCTTGACGGCGGTCACAATGAGGGGTGTGCTTATGCTCTGAGAGATTACATTACTTCTTATCTCGGCGGACGAAAAATCAGGATGGTATCGTCAATAATGGCTGATAAAGACTATGACAGATATCTGAGTATTGTTCTTCCTCTTGCCGATGAATTTACGGCAACGAATGCCGTTGTTCCGAGAGCACTTCCCTCAAATGAACTGGCTTTGCATGCTCAAAAATACTGCACTAATGTAAAATGTATTCCCGATTCGGGACAGGCGGTTATTGATGCACTTGATTCTGCAGAGGATGATTCGGCTGTTGTTATCTGCGGCTCGTTTTATCTTGCAGGTGAGATAAGAAACATATTAAAGGAGAGATACGGTAATGATTAAAGAAATCGCAAACGGTGTTTATCCCACAATGCTTACACCCTTTACTCCGGATAAGAAGATTGATTATGACGGAGTTCTTAAATTGCTGGAATTTTACAGCGAAAAGAAGGTTGACGGTATTTTTGCAATCTGTCAGTCAAGCGAAATCTTTTTTCTCAGCTTTGAAGAAAGACTTGAGCTGCTTAAATTTATAATGAAAAATCTTCCGGAAGGCATGAATGTTGTTGCATCCGGTCATACGGCAGACGATTTGGATACTCAGATCAAAGAAGCGAATGCCTTTATTGATACCGGCATAGATGCCTATGTCTTTATTGCCAACCGTTTTGCAGGAGAAAAAGAAGACGACGATGTTTTCCTCAGAAATTATGAAAAGACAGTAAAATCCATTCCCGAAATAGGCCTCGGCATATATGAGTGTCCTTATCCTTACAAGAGGGTTATGGCTCCCGAAACCTTGAAGAAATGCTGTGAAATAAGCCCGCTTAAATTTATCAAGGACACTTGCTGTAAGATTGATATGATAAAGGCAAAGCTTGCTGCAACCGAGGGTACCGGACTTAAAATTTACAATGCCAACGGTGCTACCCTTCTTGAGTCACTTGAAGCCGGATGCTCCGGTTATTCGGGAGTAATGGCAAATTTCCATCCCGAGCTTTATGTATGGCTTTGCAATAACTATAAAACTCAGCCCGAAAAAGCAAAGATGGTAGCCGATTTCCTCAGTATGGTTTCCACTATTGAGCTTCAGCAGTATCCCGTAAACGCAAAGTATCATTTAGGTCTTATGGGCCTCGGAATCGGTACTGCCTGCCGAACCAGAGACGACTCAACATTTTCGGAAAGCAATAAAAAAGAAATCGCCGCTTTGCTGTCGGTAGAGAAATATGTTACAGAGTTACTCGGTTTGTAATGCGTAATTTGGTCAAATCTTCCAAAAATATATTGATTTAATAATCTATTTATGTTATCATCAAAAGGTATTAAATTAAAAACCAGGAGGTTTTTTCATGGCTCAGAAAAAGACAGTATTCATCACAGGCGCTTCCGGCAACATGGGACACCACAGCTTCCTTGAATTCATCAAGCATAAAGATGAATTCAACATTGTTGTTCTTCTTCGTGACAGTGAAAAGAACAGAGAAATGTTTGCCGAATATCTCAATGATCCTTCGGTTAAGATCGTTTGGGGCGATCTTAAAAAGTACGAAGATGTGCTTCAGTGCGTAACAGGCGCTGACTTCGTTCTTCACATCGGCGGTATGGTTTCTCCTTCAGCCGACTACTATCCCACCAAGACTATCCAGACCAATACCACGGCAGCCAAGAATATCGTAAATGCAGTTAAGGCACAGCCCAATGCTGACGATATCAAGGTAGTTTATATCGGTACTGTTGCAGAAACCGGTGACAGAAACGCTCCCGTACATTGGGCTCGTACCGGTGACCCCATTCAGATTTCCGTATATGACCATTATGCAATTTCCAAGACTCTTGCAGAGGAATTCTTTGCTGAGAGCGGACTTAAGCACTGGGTATCACTCAGACAGTCCGGTATTCTTTATGCAGACATTCTTAAGAATATTGACCCCATTATGTTCCACGTTCCCATCAACGGCGTTCTTGAATGGGCAACTGTTGAAGACTCTGCAAGACTTATGGTTAATGTATGCGGCGATGATATTCCCGAAGAATTCTGGAGAAGATTCTACAATATCGGTTCCGGTGAACAGTACAGACTTACCAATTATGAGTTTGAAGAGCTCCTTCTTCAGAAGACTCTCCGCCTCGGTTCTGTTAAGAAGCTGTTCCAGCCCAACTGGTTCATTAACAGAAACTTCCACGGTCAGTGGTATTATGACAGTGACGAACTTGAGAAGTATTGTCATTTCAGAGCTAATATTCCCGTTGAAGCATACTTCAAGTCACTTGTTGACCAGGTTGCTCCCTACTATAAGCTTGCCTTCATGGCTAAGCCCTTCACCGCTATTGTTAAAAAGTTCCTCGGCTCACTTGCCAACAAGGAAATTTACGGTACACAGTGGTGGATTAAAAATAAGGTTGACGAAAGAATTTCCGCTTACTACGGCTCAATGGAGCTTTACGAAGCTGCTCCCACAACATGGGATAAGTTTGATATAGTAATTCCTTCAAAGAAGAAGGATGCAAGTGATGTTGTTCTTCTTGACCACGGTTATGATGAGAGCAAACCCGTCAGCGAGATTACTCTTGATGACCTTAAGAAGGCAGCTCAGTTCAGAGGCGGCGAATGTCTTGCTACAGAGGAAGAATATGTTGATTTCTACACTCCCATTAAGTGGAAGAGTGCAAGAGGCAATGAATTCATGATGAGCCCCAACCTTGTACTTAAGGGCGGTCACTGGTGTACCGCAGAGCTTCCTTCAGACTGTGAAGGTAAAAAGTTCTTCTGGGATTATGATACCGAAGCTTCACTTAACCCCTTCTTTGCTCAGGTTTGGTATTCACACCACGATAAGAGTGAACACAACGTTTATACCGAAGCAATCTTCAAGGGATTTGAGGGCTTCAAAGACTGATTGTATGATAAGAGGGCAGAGGGTTAATCCTCTGCCTTCCTGTTTAATTTCCGGAGTTGTTTATGGTCATGGATATCACTAAGATAAAAAGAATAATTTGCATTGCTTTTGCAATAATGGTTTTATTTTCATCTTGCGGGATCAAAAATGATAAAGATTTATCCCTTAATGTCGGCACGGGAAAGATTACCGGATGCTTTAATCCTTTTTATGCAGTTGAAGACGGCGATGTCAAGGTCGTAAATCAGATTTTTGAGCCGATTCTGCTCAGAAGGTCCGATAACACTTATCATAATGAAGCAGGCAGTATTTCCTATCAGCTTCTTGACGGCGGCAAGGTCAAATATACCGTATCCATCAGAGATGACTTATATTTTTCTGACGGCAGCAGAGTAACCGTTGACGATGTTATTTTCTGGTATTATTTCATATCGGACGCAACCTATGACGGTGTTTATTCTGATTTTTATCTTAATGATATTGTCGGTCTTAAAGAATATTATTATGACGACCCTTCTTATGAAGAAAGAGCGACCGAGTTTGAGGTTATCAACTTTGACCGTAAAATTATGTCCGAATATATTAACGGCAATTATTCCGACGGTATTGACGTAACTTCAATTTCGGGCATAAAAAGAATAGATGACTATACCTGTACTGTTCTTTGCAATTCCATGAATATCAATATGGTTTCCGAACTGAACTGTTACATCGCGTCAAAATCTTTTTATTCTTCCGATTATACGAAGGGCAATGCGGATAAAGTAAAGTCCTTAACGGTTGATGCTCTCGGAAGCGGTGTATACTGTGTAGATTCTTTTGATTCCGCAAAGGGTATTGCTTATCTTTCCGTTAATTCGTTTAATCAGATAAAGCCTGCTTTTACCGGTATAAATGTAATTTCATCCGATGAAAAGGAACTGATTAAAAAATTCAAATCAGGAAAACTCGACGTTATCAGTGTGGATTCCGATAATGAATCTTTCGGTGAGCTTGGCGGTGATAATATTTATTGCAGTGAAATATATTCACCGGAATATGTTTCTCTTTATATCAACGTTTACAAACACGACGACCTTGATTTCAGAAAGTATATATTTTCTTTGATAAATGTGTATGATTATCTTGATGAAACATTACAGAACAGATATTCACGGCTTTATCGACCTCTCAGTTTAAGATTTGAAGAATATCCCGAAAATACCTCTGCTTATGTTTTCTCCGTAAGTGAAGAATCAAAGCCGACACGGAAAACGAATATGAATCTTTATTGCTGCAGCGATAAAGACAGCTTTGAAGAAGGCGTTGCTGATTGTATTGCGGAAGCACTTACCGCGAAGGGAATAAATACCCGTGTTGTTGTATGCGATTATGATGAGCTTGTCAAATCAGCACAGAACGGTAAAGCCGATTTATGGCTCATCAAAAATCCCGATACTCTTACATGTGATAAATATGATTACTATCATTCGGGAGGTAACAGAAATTTAACGGGGCTTTCACTTCCTTCCATTGATGCTCTTACCGAAAACGTAAGAACGTCAACAGGGGAGAGTAACCGAAAAAATCTTGTTTCCGCTCTTCTTGATTATGTAATGTTCAATGCCGATGAATTACCGCTTTATCAGAGGAAATATATTGTAGCGTATAATATTGAAAAGATTGATATTGCTTCTCTTTCGGAGTCTTCGTTATATGACGGAAATAATCTGAGACTAAGCAGCTTATATTGAAAAAATGCCGTAGATGTTACGGCATTTTTTGTATCTGTGTTTCTTGACATTATTGTTTATTTTATGATATAAATAAATATATGAAACATTTTCTTAAATTTTTGGTACTTGTTAACATTGTTTTTGCTTCACTTGTCCTTTTTTGCGGATGCGGTTCGGATACAATCGTTGATTATGAAACCGAATATTACAGTGACGAAAGTCCTTCTGACGGGCTGTCAACCGTAACCGTATCGTTTCCCGAGGGCTATACCGTCAGACAGATTGCACAACGTCTTGAAGAGAACGGGGTCTGCTCTGCAGATGAGTTTATTGAAGCATCAAACAATGAGTCATATCTTGATGAATTTGAATTTGATGTTCCCGACCCGGAAAGACGGGTATACGTCCTTGAGGGTTATCTTTTTCCCGATACATACGAATTTTACGTCGGAGAAAATATCGATTCGGTAATAAAGAAATTTCTGAGGAACACCGATGCCAGAATTTCGTCGGATATGCGTGCAAGAGCAAGTGAGCTAGGTTATTCACTTGACGAAGTAATCACTCTTGCCTCCATTGTTCAGGGTGAGGCAGGCGGAGGCAGTCAATCCTCCGCTGTTTCGGCTGTTATTCATAACAGACTTGACCGTAATCCTCCTATGAGGATTGAATGCGATTGCTCCGCTACATATCTGAAAAGGTACGTCAAACCCTATTATGACGAGGATACGTATTATTCATTTTGCCTTGACTATAATACTTACAACTGTGACGGTATTCCCGTTGGAGCAATCAATAATCCCGGATTAATCGCTCTGAATGCCGTTTTATATCCCGATGATAATGATTATTTTTATTTTCTTACAGATGGCAACGGAGTATATCATTTTGCCGAAACCTATGAAAAGCATCTTGAAAATAAGCGTAATGCGGGATTTTGATATTGGAGATAAACTATGAAAAAAATAATTTCTTTGATAATTTGTATTTTTGCCGTTTTATTTGCTTTTTCCTCCTGCGGAAAAGAAGAACAAAAAGAAACGCAGACAACGACCGTAAAGAGTACCGAGCTGACTCAGACCAATATTGATGAAAAAGGTTACCTTGACGGTACCTATACTTATGAGATACTCAAGGACGGTACCGCTAAAATAACCAAGTATAAATTGGAAGATAAAATTGATTATCCCATTTATATTCCATCACAGCTTGACGGTAAGGATGTAACGGTAATAGGTGAGGGCGCATTCAAAGACTGTAAAACCATCCGTGAAATTCATTTTCCCAATACTCTTGTAAAAATCGAAAAAGATGCTTTCCGCGGTTCGAGTCTTGCGGATGCGGAATTATATACCTGCAGAAAGCTTGAATCAATCGCCGATTATGCTTTTGCGGATTGTGACAAGCTTGTTAAGATTGATCTTCTATCTTCGGTAAAAACCTTCGGTAAAGGTGTATTTTCAAATGATCCTTTGCTTAAGATTGCAACTTTAAGAGGCAATTTTACAAATCTTGACGTTTCGTTATTTGATAAATCCGGCACGTTTAAGGTTTATACCCAGGAAGATTCTGCGGACACTGTTAAATTTGCAAAAGATAACGGTTACGAAATAAAATATCTGTAAGGTGGAAAAGATATGAAAAAGATTATTTCACTTTTGCTTTCGGTTATTTTGGTTTTCAGTATCACCTCTCTTGCACTTACTGCTTTTGCAGAGAATGATACCGATCTTAAAATTGCCGTCGGTTCCGACTTGCATTATAAGATTCCCAGAGAGGTTATTGAGGGCGATATTGATGACGAGCTGTTTTTCTATGCAAATCGCAGAGCCGCTATGGAAGATGAAAGCGGATTCATTATCGACGAATTTCTCAGACAGTGCGCCGAGAATGATGATATTGAATATGTTCTCATAAGCGGCGACCTTGCAGATGACGGCAGGACTGTTATACAGTCTCACCTTGACGTTGCAGAAAAACTTAAGAATTTTGAAGAAGAAACCGGAAAATCGGTTTACGTTATTAACGGTAACCATGATACAGGTGAGGGCGAAAACGATACCAAAAACGAAGATTTCAGAAGAATTTATGCAGATTTCGGCTTTAATGAAGCTATTGCAACCGATGAAGGTACGCTTTCGTATACGGCGGATTTAGGTAAAAAATACAGACTTATTGCATGTGACAGCTGCGATACTTCTGTTTCTACGGAAGACGGCCTTACCTCAGACAGAGTTGACTGGATTTGCAAACAGGCAAAAATCGCATACGATGACGGAAAATATCCTGTTCTGATGATGCACCATAATCTTCTCAGTCACATGCCCGTACAGAGAATCCTTAGTCATGATTTTATAGTCAGGAATCATACTGTTACCGCAGAAAAAATTGCCAATGCCGGTATAAAAATTGTCTTTACCGGCCACGAACACGGCAATGACGTGATGTCTTTCACAAGTGCTGTCGGCAATACCGTTTATGATTTTTCCACCACTTCGCTTACCATGTATCCTCTGAATTACAGATATGTTAAATTTGAGGAAGATAAAATTACTTATGAATCAAAATCAATAGATAAAATTGATTTTGAAAAATTGTATTCCGCTGTTGACGGTTATACAAATGCTCAGAAGGAATTTATGGAGTCCGATTTCGGCGAGTATTCAAAGCAGTTCTATAAAGCGTCCATTCAGTACAGACTTTGGCTCGGTCTTACTCCCGAAAAGCTCGGAGTAAAAGAAGATGCTTTCTATTCCGATATAGTTTACACCGCAGTAAACGGACTTCTTGATTATCTTGAAAGACCTTTATACGGTGATGATTCCGTTCAGACGAGAGCAAATGAATATAATATTGATATTCCCGATAGTGATTATGAAAACGGTTGGGATCTTGCTACGGAGCTTGTTGGTTATCATTATGCCGGCAACGAGCCGTTTGCACTTGATTCAACTGAGATACAGATTCTCTTCAAAACCGTTGATTTTATTCTGCTTGACGTTCTTTCAACCGTAAATGATAAATGTTTCCTCAGTGCGGCAAATGCGATTCTTTCCAATTTCGGTACTGAATCCGTTTGCAAGGATTTTACCAAGCTTTGTGCTAAAACCTTCGGACCCGTTACTGCAGGTGAATATTTCCTGCTTGCTGTCGCTTCTCCGATATTATACGGACTTGCATACGACAGAGACGGAACAGATGATAATTCCGGTACTGTTGACGGCTACGGTGTTCAGGTTAATAATGCCGCTTCAATCGGCAAAAACGTTAACGATTTCTTTGCAAAAGTAACACTTTATTTCAAATTCTTTATTTCATACATCCTTAAAATATTCCGTATCGGTTAATTCCTATTTTAATGTTTGGGAGGTTATTATATGGCAAAGTGCCCGAAATGCGGTCATAAGCTCAGAATGATTGATATCGGTCAGAACTGTCCTGAATGCGGAGTGAATATGAACCTTTATAACTTTGAAGACAGGTTCTATCACGAAGCAAAGGTAGCTGAGCTTTCTCAAGCCGGTATTTCCTGCAAAATCAGAAGACTTAAAGCGTCATTTATCGGCTCAAAGCTTACTGTCGCTCGTCTAATTGTAATGCTGCTTCCGATTGCGGCTTTACTTATTCCTGCCGGTAAAGTATCACTTATTTTACCTTTCAGAGAGTCCGAAATAGCAATCAGTTTACTCGGAATATACAATGCTTTTTCGGGCGGCGAGCTTAATCTTATTATGTCACTTCAATCAGGTAATCCCGAGTCGACGGTTTTCTCTTCTCTGTTTACCGTATTTATTATTTTTGCCGTTATCGCTGTATTTTCCCTTTTTATTTTACTTTTCTCGGTTCTCTGCTTTCTCAGCGTTAAAAATATGCAGAAGATTACCTGCATAATTTCCGTACTCGGAATTTTATCCTCGGTTGCCGGAGTCATCGCAACCTTTGTGTTTGTTTCAAAAGCAAAAGAAAGCGTTATTATTCACGCTTCAAACGGTTTTGGCCTTTATGTCGTAATTCTTATGTTTGCCGCTTGCTTCATTGTAAATCTTTTACTGTGGATAAAAGGTATTGACGTGGAATACAATGAAGGCCAGGTTGAAAGAAGCGAAATCTGGCAGAATGTCAAAGCAGGAAAAATTGATATTGACTCCCTTCCTTATCCCGTAATTGAAACTGCGGAAACAAGAAAGATTAAGGAAGAAATAGAAGCAGAAAGACGCTCTTATGAAGAAAGCGTGGAGATCCTGAATGAAATCGGAGGTGAAGCAGATGAAAAAGAAAGCTGATAATTCTACTTTGTTCACCGCCGGTATTATTGCGATTCTTATCGTTATTTTTGTCGTCGGATTTATTTGGGGCTTGAATAACGTGCTTGCAATGGAAGGTCAGTATCCTCCCGTAGTAAATACAGAGGGAATTACTCCTGCTCCCGAATCTGCCGAATCTGCATTGAGTTTTCTTAACGAATCTCTGGAAAAAGCAGTTACGGAAAAACCGAAAACGGAAACGGCTTCCGATTTCAATATTGACGGCGATTCGATTAAAACCGAAGGCACCGATCAGTTCAAAGCATCTCTTGACTATGTCAGAGATAATGTATGCTCCTATCTTGAAGATTCTGTTGATAAACCTTCATCGGATTTCTTCAAAGATAATTCAAAGTTTGTGGTATTTCCCGATTTTTCCGCTTCTGATATTACCGATTTCTGCTGTGATTATATTTATTATCAGTGTCCGTCCTGTAATGAGGAAAGTGACGAATACTTTGATCATTGTGAATTATGCGGAAGTGACGGCGAATATAATCTGAAATATCGCGATAAGTATTCAATCACTTTGGAAATAAATTGTGATAAAAATGAAGTCCCCGAATGCTTTGCTCCGAGGACAAGCGATGAATGCTCTGCCATCGTTGATAAAGCGATTAAGGGTAAGGCGTCAGTTGATAATCTTGATTTTGATTATGATAAACTTACAGTATATTTTGAGGTTGACAGACTGACCGATACTATTACTTATCTCAGGTATTCCAAGGATGCAAAGGTTTCCTCTGACGTTTCGTTTGTAAATGAATGGGATAAGTTCAGCGGCGGTAGCGTCAGCTTCAACGTGACTGAAGATTTCGGTTATTCATTTACCTGGCCTGAGCTTGAACTTTCCGAAAGCTATATGACCGTTGAACCCAAGGGCGGAGATAATCTGCTTGCGACGCTTATTTGTGACGATGCCACAAAGTACGAGGTCAAGTGGACAAGCTCCGATGAAGAAATCGTTACCGTTGATGACGAGGGTTATTTTGATGCAGGTAAAAAGACGGGCAAAGCCGTTATTACCGCTTCCTTTGAATTCGGCGGTAAGACTTATTCGGATGAATGTGAAATTGAAGTGAAGGTTCCCGTTGAAGGACTAAAAATGAGTCCCAAAAAGGTTACGCTTAATCCCGGCGATTCCTGTCAGCTTACCGTTAAGGTATCTCCCAAGAAAGCTACAATTCAGAGTCTTACTTGGTATACTTCAGATGAAAAAACAGCAACCGTTGATAAAAACGGTACCGTTCATGCTGTTTCATCAGGAAAAACCACGGTTTATTGCCTGTCGGATGACGGATACTATAAATCTTCATGTGAGGTGACTGTAAAATGAGTGAAAATGCAACCGAACGCAACTTCGTCGAACGTGCTTTTGGCGCAGAAAACGATTCAGCTGCAAGTCTTGACAGTAAAAAACTCAGCAAGTACAGTGATCTTGCTATTGAAATGTTTCATTCAAGCGTTCTGACCCCGAAGGAAATGATTCTTCCTTCAATCGGTCAGCTCGCAACCAAGTTCTTTACTGGACTTAACTGTTACCGTACCTTATACTTTGTCAACGTGCTTAAAATTGACATGGTATATGTTACAGCTATACTCGCTCTTATCAGTATTTATGACGTATTGAATAATCCTCTTATGGGTGCTGTCTATGACAGAACGAGAACCAGATGGGGTAAGGCAAGACCTTATATTGTATTCACCGCTATACCTTATTTTGTCGCTACTTTTGTCTTATATTCGGGCGCGTTATTCCTCGGCAACACGTCGGGCAATGATCCTAAAAAGATTATATTCCTTTTCGTAATGCTGTTTATTGAGGAAACGTTCTCTACGATTTATACCATACCCAGGAATAACATGGTAACGTTACAGAGCCCCAATCCCAAAGACAGAATCAATGTAGGACTTCTTAACGAATATATCGGTGAGTTCGGTTCATCAATAATATACGCTATTTTCCCGCCTCTTATGGAGCTCAACAATAAGGGATATATCAACATTGAACTTTCAGTTCTTTTCTCTGCACTTGCCGGCTTCAGTGCTCTTCTCGGATGTGTCGGTAATATCGCAATGGCAATCGGCTGCCGTGAAAGAATTATTCTTCAGCCAAAGCCCGCTCCCATTACAAAGTCAATATTCTACGTGCTTAAAAATAAGTATGCAATGAGAAACTTTATCGCTAATTTTGCCATCAGCTGGTGGTCAGAGGGCGGTTATTCATGGGACGTTGTAACTCAGCAGGAAATCTTCGGAGGAAGTATTCCCTCGTTTATTGCTTACACGCCTTACAATATTCTTAATCCCGTTTCAGTTGCTCTTATTCCTTCGTTCCAGAAGTTTTTCAAGAATAATAATAAGAAGGCAGTTATTTGGCTGCGTATCTGGGACCTTGTTACCGTTATCGGCATGTTTACCCTCGGATGTCCCAACGTTGATAAACGTTACCTGATTATCGCTATTTATGCCATATTCCATGGCCTTGATGCTCTTAATAACGGTCCCGCTAATGTATTTGAGGCGGAACTTACAAGAGAAATCAATGACTATACGGAGTATATGACCGGTGAAAGACCCGACGGTACGGTAAATATCCTTACCGACCTTATCACAAAGGTTACAAAACCGCTTGAAGCAATGCTTACAATCGTTATTTTCAAGTGGTCAGGTTATGATGCAACGCTTCCGATGCTTCCCTGGTCGCAGGGCAGCAAAGAGGTTTACAAAAAAGTATTCTTCCTCTTTAACGGTATCCAGATAATACCCAGGATTATCAGAATGATTCCTTATCTTTTCTATGACCTTGAAGGTGAAAAACGAGAAAAAATGTATATCGCTCTTAATGAAAGACGAGCACTCGTAGCCAAGAGAGTTGAAGCCGAACAGATGGCTGAAATGGTAAATGAAATGGCCGATATGATTGAACAGGGCGATCGGTAAATCCCACTAAAATATCCGTGCACAAAATCTGCACGGATATTTTTATATTTGTATTGACAAATGTATAAAATTGCAATATATTATTTTTATTATAAAAATGGGTCAGGGGTTTAATCCGGCCAAAGAGAGGGGAATGATAGTTGAAAAACAATGTCATAATTGATTTAAAAAACATCTCTGTTTCTTACGGAGATAATCAGGTGTTGAAGAATCTTAACCTCTATATTCGTGACAAGGAATTTATTACCTTGCTTGGTCCGTCGGGCTGCGGTAAAACCACTACCCTCAGGATCATTGCGGGTTTTATTGACCCCGACGAAGGAGAGGTTATTTTTGATGATAAAGTGGTAAATAATCTTCCTCCTCATAAAAGACAGGTTAATACCATATTCCAGAGATATGCTCTGTTTCCTCATCTTGACGTTTATGAAAACGTTGCATTCGGTCTTCGTATAAGAAAGCTGCCGGAAAAGCAGATTAAGGAAACGGTTGAAGAGATGCTGTCCCTTGTTAATCTTAAGGGATTCAATAAGCGTAATATAAATTCACTTTCAGGCGGTCAGCAGCAGAGAGTAGCTATCGCGCGCGCACTTGCCGTTAAACCCAGGGTTCTTCTTCTTGACGAACCTCTCGGCGCTCTTGACCTTAAGCTTCGTAAAGATATGCAGGTTGAGCTGAAAAATATACAGCAGAGACTCGGCATTACCTTTATCTACGTTACCCATGATCAGGAAGAAGCATTGTCAATGTCCGATACCATCGTTGTCATGAATAACGGTGTTATTCAGCAGATAGGTACACCCATTGATATTTATAACGAACCTAAAAATTCGTTTGTTGCCGATTTTATCGGTGAAAGTAATATCCTTGACGGTGTTATGCTTGATGACTGTCTTGTTCAGTTTTCCGGTCATAAGTTTATCTGCCTTGATAAGGGCTTTGAAAAAAATGAAGCTGTTGACGTTGTTGTCAGACCCGAGGACGTTGATGTCGTTGATATTGATGCAGGTCATCTTCACGGTGTCGTTACATCAAATACCTTCAAAGGTGTTCATTTTGAAATGATAGTTGATATCGGCGGATTCAAATGGATGATTCAGACTACCGATTATCATCCCGTAGGCGCTGACATCGGTCTGTTTATTGAGCCGGATGCAATTCATATTATGAAAAAATCCGAATATTCCGGTATTTACGGCGATTACAGTTCGTTCAGCGAGGAATTTGATGAACTTTCAAAGCCGGAAGAGGAGGATGAAGAATGAACACTCGCTCCTCAAATCGCGGTAAAGCATTTGCTTCGCCTTACATAGTGTGGGCTGTTCTTTTTATAGTCGCTCCTCTGTTCTTTGTTGTATATTATTCATTTACGGATTCTGCGGGAGCATTTTCTCTTGAAAGCATAAAAGCACTTTCCAAATATCTTCCTACGTTTTTGCGCTCAATCTGGTTTGGTATTGAAGCAACGCTTATCTGTCTTATTATTGCTTTTCCCATGGCTTATATTATTTCTCAGAAATCCGATAAGATTCAGAGAACAATGGTCATGCTTGTTATGCTTCCAATGTGGATGAGTTTTCTTATCAGGACTTATTCCTGGATGGCTCTTCTTCAGGATACCGGTATTATCAATTCTTTTCTTGAAAAAATCGGTATTCATCCGATTCATATGATAAATACCGGCGGAGCTGTTATTCTCGGTATGGTATATAACTTTCTCCCGTATATGATTATGCCCATTTATTCCGTTATGGCAAAGCTTGATTTGTCCATGGTTGAAGCATGTCAGGATTTAGGCGGCAACCGTCTTACTACTATCAGAAGATGCATTATCCCTATGAGTATGCCCGGTATTGTAAGCGGAATCACTATGGTATTCGTTCCGTCCGTCAGTACGTTTTACATTTCACAGAAACTCGGCGGCGGTTCCTTTGACCTTATCGGTGATGTAATTGAAAGGCAGTTCCAGCAGTCGTATAACTATAATTTAGGTGCATCCCTTTCTCTTGTACTTATGGTGCTGATTCTTATAAGTATGGCTATAATGAACAAGTTTTCCGGTGAAGAGGGGGAGATGGTTATATGAAAATATCTTCCAGAATATATACCGCCCTCGTATTCATATTCCTTTATGCACCTATTATTGTCCTTCTTATTTTTTCTTTCAATTCAAGCACGAGTACAAGCGTATTTTCCGGCTTTTCACTTCATTGGTATGAAGTATTGCTTAAGGATAAAGCAACACTCAGAGCAGTCTATAATACCCTTATTTTAGCTGTATGCTCTTCTGTAACGGCAACCGTTCTCGGTACCGCTGCTGCGGTAGGACTTGATAAATATAAAAAGAGCGCCTTCAGGTCTTCCATTATGGCTGTAACAAACATTCCCATGATGAATCCCGAAATCGTTACGGGTATTTCCATGATGCTTCTGTTTGTGTTTTTCGGTCAGATGATTAAAGATAAATCCGTTCTCGGATTCGGTACGCTTCTGATTGCGCACGTTACTTTTAATCTTCCTTATGTAATCCTTACCGTATTGCCTAAACTCAGACAAACGGATAAGAATCTTTCCGAAGCGGCTCAGGATCTCGGATGTAAACCCGTAAGTGCCTTTTTCAAGGTTGTTTTACCCGCGATTATGCCCGGTATAATTACGGGAATGATTATGTCGTTTACTCTTTCACTTGATGATTTTATTATCAGTTACTTTACAAGCGGACCCGGCTTCCAGACTTTACCCATAGTTATTTATTCAATGACAAAAAAGAGAGTCAAGCCGGATATGTATGCGCTTTCCGCAATTATCTTTGTCAGTATTCTTATCCTTCTGATATTCTATAACCTTGCTCAACAGAAGAGCGAAGAAAAAACTGACAGAAAAAAATGATTTCTGCTTGGGGTGATTCTATTGAAAAAACTTTCCGCAATTTTCCTTTCATTTGTTATAGCATTCGTTCCCTGTTGTATTTCGGCTTTTGCTTTGACTGACAGTGAAATCGCTTCGCTCAAAGGCACAAAGCTTTACGTTTATAACTGGGGTGAATATATTTCCGACGGCGAGGATGACACGCTTGACATCAACGCCGAATTTACCAAAAGATACGGTATAGAGGTTGTTTACGATACTTTTGATAATAACGAGGCAATGTATTCAAAGCTTAAAAGCGGCGGTGTTGTCTACGATATCGTTATTCCCTCCGACTATATGATTGAACGTATGATTAAAGAGGGAATGCTTGAAAAGATTGACTTTGACAATATTCCCAATTTTAAGTATATTCCCGATAAATACCGTAATCTCGGATTTGACCCTACAAATGAATATTCCGTTCCCTATACCGTCAGCTATGTAGGTCTTATTTATAATTCAAAAATGGTTGATAAAGCACCCGACAGCTGGGCTGCACTCTGGGATAAGGATTATACAAATAATATTCTCATGTTTAATAACCCGAGAGATGCATTTGCTATTGCACAGAGTATACTCGGTATGGATTATAATACAGAGAATGAATGTTCATGGAATACAGCGGCAGCTCTTCTTAAAGAGCAGAAAACTGTCAATCCGGTCTACGTCAATGACGAAGTATTCCTTAAAATGGAATCCGGCGAAGCTGCACTTGCTCCTTACTATGTAGGCGATTTCCTTACTATGAAAGATAATAATGATGACCTTGAGTTTGTTTATCCCAAAGAGGGCGTAAATTATTTCTTTGATGCTGCATGTATACTCAAAGGAACACAAAATAAAAAAGCGGCAGAGCTTTATATAAATTTCCTTAACGACCCCGAAATCGCTACAGCAAACGCTGAGTATATCTGTTACGGAAGCCCCAATTCTGCTGTTTATGACAATCCCGATTACGAACTGTATCAGGATGAATATCTTTATCCCGAAGAAGGAGCTTTCAAAACTCAGATATTCCGCAATATGTCACAGAGTACACTTGATTTAATGAGTTCGCTCTGGGATGAAGTAAAGAATTACGATTCCGACGGTTCTTCCTTCCGCTATGTATTCTTCGGCGACGGAAATACCGATAATATTGATGAAGCACAGAAATGGACTGCCGAAACCTATAAATATGCAATATGCATAGGCGTATTTCTTTTGATTTGCATTGCATACGTTATTTTCAGATATGCGAGAAAGAAATACAGAGAAAACATATAAAAATAAGCAGGTGAATTTTCACCTGCTTAAATTTTTTCTGCCGATGTAACTGTCAGATTTGTTCCGTTAATCCTGAATTTTATATTCATATCCGAAATGCTTATTCCGTATTCCCGTTCCGGGTCGTCAATATATTGCGGTCTCGGATCTTGAGCGAGTACGGCGGAAATTATTTCAGCTTTCTCTGCCGGTATTTCTTTCTTTATTTCGTCTGGAATGATTACGTTAAGAACGGGGGATTTGTCTGAAAGGGCAAAACCGTTATTTGCATCCGTATGACAGTCAACGTAATTCAGATACGGCTTTATATCATAAATCGGAGTACCGTTCATAATATCGGCTCCCGAAACTATAAGTATTGTTCCGTTTTCGGCTGTTGATTCCTTTCCGATAAGCTTTACCGAGGACAATCCCATTGAGTTGGGCCTGAAGGGAGAACGGGTGGCGAATACACCTTTTCTTACGTTTCCGCCTAGACGCGGTGGTCTGACGGTGGGTGACCATTCTTTGTCTTTACATTCTGAAAATTCCCATATAAGCCACAGATAATTATATTCTTCTATACCTCTTAATGCTTCGGCAATTCGGTACTTCGGCTCAAATACTATTACGCTTTTTTCTTCCACTATGCCCGATTGTCTCGGAACACCGAATTTCTCATTATAATCGTTATATATTCTTGCGATTATTTCCATTTTATCATCTCTGAATAAAAAAATAACAGGGGAATTTTCATTCCCCTGAATGGAGCTGCTAGGCAGACTCGAACTGCCGACCTCATCCTTACCAAGGATGCGCTCTACCACCTGAGCCATAGCAGCAAACTTGCGTTCTCCCGAACGCAATATATATTACCATACGAAAAAGGGAATTGCAAGCATTTTTTTATAAAATTATATAATATTATCGTCAACCGCTTTTTCGCAAAGCTCGGAGAACAGCGAACAGCTCCAGCTGAACCACGGTCTTGTGAATTTTTCCGGGTTGTTTGCATCAAATCCCTCATGCATAAGATTTGTTCCGGCATCTGTTGTTTCAAGCATATAAAGTATACTTTTTATTTCTTCCGGATCGTTGCTCGTCAGACCCTGCATTGAAAGAGCAATATGCCATATATATCCGTCGGGGGTATGCGGGCTTCCGATACCCTTTGCAAATTTACCCTCATAGTAATAGGGATTTTCTTTGCTCAATATAAAATCTCTTGTATTTCTGTATATTTCATCATCAGGTTTGCAGTATCCGAGATAGGGCGCCGAAAGCAGAGAGGGTACATTGGCGTCGTCAAATCTGAAATCGTTTCCCATTCCGTTTGTTTCGCATACGTATATCTTTTTACCCTTATTATCAGCGACTGCAAATTTTTCTATTCCGCTTCTTATTTCTTTACCGAGTTTTTTACATCTGTTGATAAAACCGTCATAGTAACCGATATGTTCAAGCATTTCGGTAAGATAATCAAGCACTACCGATGCAAACATATTTGCGGCT
Organism: uncultured Clostridia bacterium; assembly: GCA_937892115.1. Taxonomy (GTDB): domain Bacteria; phylum Bacillota; class Clostridia; order Oscillospirales; family Acutalibacteraceae; genus CAG-177. The sequence goes on from CALAUI010000006.1 coordinate 152,659, forward strand.
ACAAGATATCCGTATTTACAGCTGTCGTCACTCGGTCTGAATCCGGACCAGGTCATACCTGTATATGCCGTTTCCGACCCCAGCCCGTTATTCGGTAAGGTATCCTTGCTGTTTTTGGTGATCCTTGTAAATCTGTACTCGGAATTTTCAGAATGATGCTGTTCTGTTTCCCACTGATTAACGGTTATTTTTGCCGTAGCAAGAAAATCTTCGTCAAGTATGCTATCGTCTCCGGTTGCTTTCCAGTAAAGATATGCAAGTCTTATGGGATAGCAAAGTGAATCAACTTCGTATTTTCTTTCCCAGACAATGGGTATATTTACGGGGTAATCGTTGAATTCTCTGTGGCTGTCGGGAGCTTTCTTGAATGCATTTGTATATGAATCAATTTTAATATAGTATCTTTGCCTTTTGATTACTCCCTTTATCAATTCTCTGATTTCCCCGTTATCCTTTGCAAGAGGAATATAGTGCGATACCTCGGCAGTTGAATCACGAAGCCACATAGCGGGAATATCACCGGTCAATATAAAATACGTGCCGTCATCCATGGGAACGGCTGAGGTTTCAATTGTATTGACATAACATTTTTTATACATTTCGGCAAGCTTCGGACTGTATCTGCCGATTTTTTCTCCGTAATATTCAGTTCTTTTAATTACACAATCGGGAATTGTCATATTTATACCTCATTAAAATGTTTCGGCTCCGTATTCTTCAAACCAGTTGAATTTCACGTAGTTGCCGTTAAGATAATATTCGCATGGATTGTTGTTTTCCATCCAGTCAATGGGAACGATACTGCCGTTTTGTTCACTTGCAAAGACGTATTCGCGTTTCAGGTCTTCATAGGTCTTATCTTTTGCTTCCGACGGCTTGCAGGAAACAAATAAAGAAGTACCGCTCTGTGCAACAAGGGTCAGCCACTGTGAATTGATTTCCCAGTTGTATTTACCCATTATTCCCACACAATCCGCATCTACGTCAAAGAAAGCTTTATTCTGACATGCGCGGAAAGCAAGGGTATTTACACCGTTGAATCTTGTAGGAGCCCAAGCTCTGCCGGACGTATCGTCGCCCGTCCGGTTTGCTTCGCACAGACCGGCACAGAGATGACCGAAGGTATTGCAGCCGAGTATGACCGTATCTCCTGCAGTATCTTTTATCAGCTTATAGAATTCTTTTATAATCTGTGCGGTTGTTTTTGTCCTGTCATAAAATCCTTCTTTACCTTTGCACGGAGAAGCAGACATCGTTCTTCCCCATTGTCCCGTAATATCATAAGATGAGAAATCGTGTTTTATAAGCTTATAACCGCAGCCAACAAGATATTTTGTTGTATCAATAATGTGCTTTTTTACAGCGGGATGAGTAGGGTCAAGATACATTTTATTCTCAAGGCGCTTCGCTTCATCGGGCAAATCAAGCACGTGTTTTTCATCGTTAAGAAATCTGACCCAAATACCGGGAATAACACCGATTTCTTTCATCTTTTGAGCAAGAACTTTCATATCACCGAATTTTTCATTCGGAGTCCATGGAGGTGTTGTTCTGTATGGTGTCCAGCCGTCATCAATAACCATATAAGGAGGATTTTTGTTACCCTTACAAAGCTCCGCTATCAATTTTGAATCGGATAATATTTCTTCTGCCGAGCTGTTACCGTAGGCGTAATACCAGTTGTTAGAGCCATATATTACCGTATCCGCTTTAAGAGGGGACGGACACATTTCTTTACAGAACTTACAAAGTGAATCATAAGCAGAAACGTTTCTGTATTCACCGAAAATAACCTTACACAGATTAACCGTTCTGTTTTCAAAGTTTATGGGCAGATTACCGTTTTTGACGTTAATTATCAGGGTAATACCGCGGTTATCGTATTTCCATGAGCAGAATGCGTTCGGTTGAACTTCCACGCCGAAGCATTCCGTAAATCTGCCGTCAAATTCCCGTATACTGTCACTTCCGTTTGATACGGCAAAATACCAGGGGAGCAGACGGTCTGGTTCTATGCCTTTCCAGGCGAGCTCGCCGTATGACCTTTCCCATGCATCTCCCAGAATTTTGACCGGTTCTTTTCTTTCTTCATCATCGGTGAAATTCCATCTCAGAGTAATGAATTCCATATCATCGGAAGATTTGACGTATATATCGCAGGTGTTTTCTTTTTCATCAAAAATAATATCCGTATCTTCTGATTCGGAAGGATAAATTTTATATGTATCGGGAATTCTGAATTTCAATGCAATCACTCCTTATAGCTTGAATTATACCATATAAGGTATTATATTCAAGTGAATTCTAATATATTTTGTATTTTAATCTTGAATATTACGTATTTGTGATATATAATATTTTCCGTATTGTGATTATCAGGATTTTACGGAGGTGTTCAGGTGAATAGAATAGGATTTGACAATAATCTTTATCTGACAAAACAGTCAGAAATGATTACAAAACGAATAAGTGAATTTGGCGGTAAGCTTTATCTTGAATTGGGCGGGAAACTTTTTGATGATTATCATGCTTCCAGAGTTTTGCCCGGATTTGCACCTGACACTAAACTTCAGATGTTAAAAACCCTTGCCGATGACGTTGAGGTAGTAATTGCCATAAACGCCAGTGACATTGAAAATAATAAGATAAGAAGAGATTTCGGTATTACTTATGATGCTGACGTGCTCAGACTTATTGACGCTTACAGAGCCGCAGGGCTTTATGTCGGCAGTGTCGTACTTACTCAGTATAGGGGTCAGAAATCTGCCGAGGCATTCAAAACAAAGCTTGAATTGCTCGGAATCAAGGTATATCTTCATTATGTAATTGACGGTTATCCTTATAATGTATCTCACATAGTAAGTGATGATGGCTTCGGTAAAAATGAATACATTGAAACCACAAGAAAGCTTATTATAGTAACAGGTCCCGGACCGGGAAGCGGTAAGCTTGCAACCTGTCTTTCGCAGCTCTATCACGAAAATAAAAACGGTATAAATGCCGGATATGCTAAATATGAAACCTTCCCCATCTGGAATATTTCTCTTAAGCATCCCATAAATCTGGCATATGAAGCGGCTACCGCTGACCTCAATGACGTTAATATGATTGACCCTTATCATCTTGAGGCGTATGGTGTTACTACCGTAAATTATAACCGTGACGTTGAAGCTTTCCCGGTACTGAACGCCATTTTTGAAAAAATTGACGGTGTTTCTCCTTACAAGTCACCCACCGATATGGGTGTTAATATGGCGGGCTTCGGAATCGTTGACGATGAAGTATGTAAAGAGGCATCAAGGCAGGAAATTATACGCAGATATTTTGCATCGCTTTGTGACGTTAAGCAGGGCATAGGTAAGCAGGATGCCGTTGATAAAATTATCAGTCTTATGAATCAGGCGGGCATTTCCGCAGAAGACAGAAAGGTAGTTCCCGCAGCAATTGAAAGAAGTGAAATGACAGAAGGTCAGCCTGCTGTTGCAATTGAACTTCCGGACGGTAAAATCGTAACGGGTAAAACCTCAAATCTTCTCGGCGCGTCTTCTGCCGCTCTTCTTAATTCGGTAAAATATCTTGCAGGTCTTCCCGATGATCTTCTGATGATTTCACCCTCAATTATTGAACCCATACAGCTCCTCAAGACAAATATCCTTAAGAATCACAACCCCAGACTTCATTCCGATGAAACGCTTATTGCACTTTCAATGAGCGCCAATACAAATCCCGTCGCAAAAAGAGCGCTGGATTCGGTTGATTTGTTAAAAGGATGCGAAGCTCATTCAACGGTTATTCTTTCTCAGGTTGATATGGATATTTACAGAAAACTCGGTATCAATCTTACCTGCGAGCCGGTCTATCAGACTAAAAAGCTTTATCATAAATAATGTTAAAGACCACTTCCAAACGGAAGTGGTCTTAATATTTTAAAGAGGAATTACAGTGAAACTGAATTCAAGTCCCTTGCTGCCGTCAATGATAAACTTCTCAAGTACGTCCGGACCGCACGATGCCGTACCTGCCGCTCTTGTGAATCCGTCGATATTTACCGAGACGGTATTCTGGTCAACGATATCCTCTCTGTGACCCGCTTTATCAAGAAGCTCCTGAGTATAATTTCTTGCATTGAAGTTAAGGTACTTGTCTTTGAACGCAAATTTCAGTCCGTTTCCGTTTTCGTCGGTAACCGATACATATCTGATTTCGCATCTGTTGCCGTTTTCCTGAGGTCTTACATAGGGCTCATGCATATCGGAAACCTTTGTCTCATAAATTCCGATAATTGACTGTGCATAATAATCGGAAAGGTTTTCAACCGGTCCTCTGCCGTAATATTCAACGTTATCAAATTCTCTGGGCATTTCAAGAGTCATACCGAATCTGGGCATATCTTTTGAAACAGACTTGAATGATTTAGGCATAAATGAAGTGCTGATTTCAATTATACCCGATGTTTTGATTGAATATTCGGTAGATATGATTGCAATTGTCTTTTTGTTTTCGTTGCCTATAAGCTTTGTATCCGCTTTAATCTTTACGGCATTTGCGGTTTTGGTGACAGAATACGAAATGAGCTTTGAACGGTAATTGTTGTAATTTGCTTTGTACCAATCGTCTTTTACTCTGCAATCGTTATCCGTTACTGCTCTGTAAATATTCGGAATGAATCCTTTTTCTTTGACGGATTCCTGATTTATCATTTCTTTACCGTTTGAAACGTATGAAACGATTTTGCCGCACTTCTTACAGAATGTAATGTTTCCGTTGGCGGTATAAACGGTAAGCTCGTTATCTTTATCGTCAGTAATGAGTTTTTCTTTAACTGATTCGGTTTTGATCCTGTATTCTTCGCATACCGCTATCTGTTCAAACGCTATTTCGTTATCACCGTCGTAGTAATATATGTTGATATGGACATCACATTTTTCTTTGGGCTTTTTGTATTCAACGGAGAAGGATTTTGTTTCCTCCGGCTCAATATCAAGTATGGATTCGTCAGCCGTAAGAAGTATATTTCCGTTTTTGACTACTTCCCAAACAGCTGTTATGTAAGAAGCGTTACGGAATCTGTTTGTGTTTTTGAATGTGATTTCGTTACCGTCAAAGGAAGCTCTTACGGGCCTGTATACGTTCTTCATTTCCTTTGCACCGGTGTGAAGCTTTCTGTCGGGGTAAACAAGACCGTCAACACAGAAACAGCCGTCGTGTCTCCATTCGTTATGGTCGCCGCCGTAAGTGAATTTATACTTTCCTCTGGGATGATATACCGAATGGTCTGCCCATTCCCAGATACAGCCGCCCATCAAGTTCTCATACTTATAAATTATCTGCCAGTATTCTTCAAGACCGCCGGGTCCTTCGCCCATAGCGTGAGCGTATTCACAAAGGTAAAAGGGCTTGGGTGTATATTTCTTGCCTCTCTTGTGCTGACCGCATTTTTCAAGATTCTTATGATTTGTGTACATTTCGGATACTACGTCATAAGAATGTCTCGGACCTCTTACAACTCCTTCATAATGAACGGGAGTTTCGGGTGCGTTCTCATGAAGCCATTTGCAGCATTCGTCCTGGCAGGCATATCCTCCGGATTCATTTCCGAGAGACCACATTGTGACACAAGCTCTGCTTCTGTCCCTGTAATACATTCTCTGAACTCTGTCAAGGTATCTGGGTGCCCAACTGAGATCACTGCTGATAAGGTCGATGTTATTATGAGGGTCACAACCGCAGCCGTGTGTTTCAATATCTGCTTCATCAATTACATAAAGACCGTAAATATCACACATTACAAGGAATCGAGGATCGGGAGGATAGTGAGAAGTACGTACTCCGTTTACGTTAAGCGATTTCATCAGTTTAATGTCTTTTTCATAATCCTCCGGAGACATTGCATATCCTTTGGTATAGTGAGTATCGTGATGGTTGACACCTTTGATTTTGATGCTCTTACCGTTAACCGTAAATATATCTTTTTTGATTTTGATATCCTTGAAGCCGATGTAGTTCCTTACGGTCATTACTTCGCCATCTTTACCGTAAAGAGTGAAGAGAGCTGTATAAAGAGTGGGTATTTCGGCATTCCACTCTTTGATTTTAAGATTTTCAAACGAGATTTTGCCTGTGTCTGCGTTTGACTTACCTTCGGCAATAATCTTTTTGCCGTCATAAATTTCTACTTTGACGGCGTCTGTTTTCTTTAACGTACCCTTAATCTCAAAGTTAACATCAAGTGACCAGTTATTCTTACTCTTATTTGTTTTGTAATAAATGTCGTTGATATAAGTCTTAGACATTTCATAGAGGAAAACATCTCTGAAAATTCCCGCCTCGCGGAACATATCCTGGCATTCAAGGAAAGTGCCGTTAGACCATTTGTGAATAATTGCGAAAAGTTCATTTGTACCTTTTTTGATGAATGAAGATATATCAAATTCAGCCGTATTATGCGAGCCCTCGCTGTAGCCGACAAATTTGCCGTTTATATAAAGGTCAATGCAGGGAACAACACCGAAGAATGAAATAATAAACGTCTTTTTGGTATCTGCAATATCAAAGGTTTTTCTGTAAACCGAAACGGGCAGCTCTGCGGGAACGTAGGGGGGAGCATCGTCAAACGGATAGGGACAGTTGATGTAAGCAGGGGAATCGTAACCTGTTCTCTGCCAGGTGCAGGGAACGGTTATTTTATCAAAGCTTTCCTTTGCCGTATCAAATACATCCGGTAAATCTTTATTGCTGGCATAATATTTGAAGTCCCATTCGCCGGATAGAACTCTTACTATGTCGGATGAATATGCTTCCTTGATAAATTTAACTTTTGACGCTTCTTCTTTTGAAGAAAAAGGAATCATATAAGCTCTGCCGGGAAGCTTGTTAATCTGAAAAATACTGAAATCGTTGAAGTTTGTTTTGTTTACTGTGTATTTCATTCAGTTTCTCTCCTTAAGCATATTTATCATTATTTTAGCCGCCTTGTATATGTCTCCGCATCCGAGTGTGATAATGCAGTCGCCGGGTTCTGCATGGGAAACGGCATATTCGGCAACCTCTTCAAATGTATTGAACCACACGCTTCCTTCAATTTTTTCGGCAAGCTGTGAGGTGTAGATACCGTAAGTATTGACTTCTCTTGAGCCCATAATTTCCGTCATTATACATTGATCCGGGATTGAAAGAACTCTGACAAAATCATCAAAAAGAATTGCCGTTCTTGAATATGTAAACGGTTGGAATACGGCGTATACTCTTTTATATCCCATTCTCATTGCCGTGTTCAGTGTTACTTCAAGCTCAAGGGGATGATGAGCGTAATCGTCAATGATGGTAATACCGTTGATTTCGGCAAGCTTTTCGAATCTTCTGCCTGCACCGGTAAAATCTGAAATACCGCTTATACATTTTTCAAATTCAACTCCCGAATACATTGCGGCTGCAATTACAGCAAGGCAGTTCATTACGTTATGACTGCCGGGAATTGAGAGCGATACTCTGCCGAGGTTTTTGCCTTTGTATAAAACGTCAAACGAATTGTATTCGTTTTTATCAACGATATTTATAGCACGGTAATCGTTTAATTCTCCGAGACCGAACGAGATTACCGGCTTGCCGCATTTTTCCTTTGCTCTTTCAACAACCTCAACCGTATTTGCGTCGTCACCGTTATAAATAATAACTTTAGTAGACATTGAAGCGAATTTCACAAAGGAATTCTTTAGGTTATCAAAGGTCTTGAAATAATCAAGATGATCTTCGTCAACGTTTAGAATTACCGCAACGTCCGGCGTAAGATCCAGAAAAGTATCAACAAATTCGCAGGATTCACATACCATGTGCTCTGTGTGACCGACTATTCCGTTTGAGCCGGTAAGAGGAAGCTTTCCGCCGATAACAGCCGTGGGATCGAGCCCCGCTTCAATAAGAAGTTGAGTCAGCATCGAACAGGAAGTGGTTTTACCGTGAGTACCGCATATACAGATACTGTTTGTGTACATTCTTGTTATTGCACCGAGCAGCTTGCTTCTTTCAAACGTGGGTATTCCGCTTGCTTTTGCGGCAACAAGCTCGGGATTATCGGGAAGAAGTGCTGCAGTATAAATTATCATTTCGGCGCCGTTTATGTTTTCAGCTTTCTGACCTAAGGCAACCGGAATACCCATTGAACGTATTCTTTTGAGCGTATCCGTTTCGTTATTGTCAGATCCGCTTAACAGATATCCTTCCTTATGTAATATTTCAGCAAGGGGACACATTCCGGATCCGCCGATACCTATAAAATGAACATGTCTGACTTTTTTTAACAGTTCGTCTATCTCATACATATTGTATATCTCCAAATAAACTTTTTACTGATTATACTATATATATTCTGAAAAATAAAGTATTAAATGAAATTTGCGGATATTATTTTTTATACGGTATAATTATACAAATATTGGAATTTTATGCAGATAAAACTTGAATTTTTCTTTATAAAGTTATATAATATATGAAATTTCCCACCGGAGGTATATTATGTCTGCATTAACTACAAGCGAAGAAAGAGAGCAGGCCTTTATTCTGCTTTTTGAAAAATCGTTTAATGACGAGGTTGATCCCGATAAAATAATAGAACTTGCAAATGAAGCCGGAGCAATTGTTCCTTCCGGTTATGCTGTTAAGCTTTTTACGGAAACCTGCAACAAGCTTCCCGTTATTGATGATTTTATTACCAAATATTCAAGAGGATGGACTATCTCAAGAATAAGCAAGGTTGCTCTTGCCGTTCTCAGACTTGCCATCTGTGAAATGAGATATTTTGAAAAGGTACCCGTAGGCGTTTCGATTAACGAAGCTGTAAATATCTGCAAAAAATATGCTTCTGACGATGAATACACTTTTGTTAACGGTGTTCTCGGTTCTTTTGCTAAGGAAGAGGTTAAATGATTACTCTCGGTATAGATACAAGTAATTATACTACTTCGTGTGCCTTGTATGATTCCGACAGCGGTAAAATTATTCACCGTAAAAAGCTTCTTCCCGTTAAAGAAGGCGAAAAAGGTTTAAGGCAGAGTGATGCTGTTTTTCATCATACACAGCAGTTATATCCGTTAATTGATGACTTGATGAATTCATTTGACGGTGTAATTGATGCAGTTGGCGTCTCTTCAAAACCGAGAGACGTTAAGGGGTCATATATGCCATGCTTTACAGTTGGCATCAATACGGCGTCTGCAATTGCATCTGTAATCGGAAAACCGTTATTTATGTTTTCTCATCAGGCAGGGCATATTCTTTCCGCATTATATTCGTCCGATTCTCTTTCTTTAATCAGCGAAAGATTTATTGCTTTTCATGTTTCCGGAGGTACAACCGAGGCGCTCCTTGTCGAGCCCTCAGCCGATAGTATAATTACTGAAAGAATTATCGGCTATACAGAGGATATAAATTGCGGGCAGGCAATTGACAGATGCGGCGTAATGCTCGGTATGGGATTTCCCTGCGGACCCGAACTTGAAAAATATGCTTTGCTTTCAACAAAGAAATTCACTCCGAAAGTTTGCGTGAGAAACGGAAACTGCAGTCTTTCTGGGCTTGAAAATATATGTAAAAAAATGTATGAAAACGGTGAGCCCAAACAGAATATATCTGCTTTTTGTCTTGAATTTATATGCAGGACTCTTGAAAAAATGACAGACAGTGCACTTGATAAATTCGGAAAGCTGCCCATTGTTTATGCAGGAGGCGTAATGTCCGATAAGATTATCAGAGACCGTCTGGCTTCAAAATATAATGCCGTATTCGCTTCTCCCGAGTTTTCTTCGGATAATGCGGCGGGAACGGCAATTCTGACTTACCTGAAGGTGAATGACTGATGTCAACGAATAATGTGTTAACTGTATCAATACTTAACCGTTATATTAAATCCGTTCTTGACGGCGATTCCAATCTTCAGTCAATCTATGTCAAAGGTCAGATTTCAAATTTCAAACAAAATTATTCATCAGGTCATTATTATTTCACATTAAAGGACGAAAATGCTCAGGTAAGCGCCGTTATGTTCAGAAATGCGAATATGAAACTTCGCTTCTTACCCGAAAATGATATGAGCGTAATCGTCAGATGCCGTGTCTCTCTTTATGAGGTCAGCGGTACGTATCAGCTTTATGTTGACGATATGCAGCCGGACGGTACCGGTGCTTTGGCTCTTGCGTTTGAGCAATTGAAAAAGAAGCTTTTTTCAATGGGATATTTTGATGAAAGTCACAAGAAGCCAATCCCGCGATATCCCGACAGAATCGGTGTTGTTACTTCCGAAAACGGCGCAGCTTTTCGTGACATCGTAAACATAATATCAAGAAGATTTCCTTATTCGGAAATTGTGTTGTGTCCCGTCAGTGTTCAGGGCTCCGCGGCAGCTTCTCAGATTGCTGATGCGATTTATCTTTTTAATAAAAGAAAGTGCGCTGACGTATTGATTGTCGGCAGAGGCGGCGGCTCTGTTGAAGATCTTTGGGCGTTTAATGAGGAACCGGTCGCAAAGGCGGTATATGAAAGTGATATTCCCGTAATTTCCGCCGTCGGGCATGAGACTGATTTTACTATCTGTGATTTTGTTGCCGATCTCAGAGCACCTACGCCTTCGGCAGCCGCTGAGCTTTCTGTTCCCGACTGTGAAGAAATGATGAGTGATTTTAATACTTACGGTATGAGATTTCGTAATGCGGTTATCGGAAAATATAATGCTGAAAATAACAGGTTGAGTTCAAACAATGCTCTTTTGAAAAAACTCAGTCCGCAATCATATATTGATAATATCGGCATTACCGTAGACCGTTTGTCTGAAAAATTAAATAACACTTCACTCAATAATCTGAAGGATAAAGAATATAAGCTGGGAATGCTTATTTCTTCTCTTGACGCTTCGAGTCCGCTTAAAATTCTCGATAAGGGATATAGCGTTGTTACAAAAGACGGTGTATCGGTAACGGATTCTCAAACACTGAATAAAGGTGACATCGTGAATATCAGGTTTAAGAACGGTGATGCAGAATGTGAGGTAATATAATGGCTGAAAAAATTGATTTTGAAAAACAGATTAAACGTCTTGAAGAAATTGTTTCCGTACTTGAAAAAGGCGAGATTTCTCTTGATGAAATGATAGATTTATATTCGGAAGGAACCAAAATCGTTAATTCCTGCTCTCAATCACTTGAAGAAGCGAGAGTAAAGATTACAAAGATTTCCCGTGAAAGCGAAGAAGATAATGAGTGATTTCAATTATAAATTAAATGAATATATCCGCATTTTTGAGGATTTCCTTTATTCTGAAATTACTGCAGATAAATTTCCGGGCAGGGATTCCGACGGCTTTTCTCTTTTGCTTGAATCGATGAGCTATTCGTTGAAGAACGGCGGTAAAAGGATACGTCCCGTACTTGTCATGGAATTCTGTCGGCTTTGCGGCGGCAGGACAGAAGATTGCCTTTACTATGCATCCGCTTTGGAAATGATTCATACGTATTCGCTTATTCATGATGATTTGCCTTGTATGGATGATGATGATTTCAGAAGGGGTAAGCCATCAAATCATAAGGTTTACGGTTTTGCAAACGCCCTTCTTGCCGGCGACGGATTACTTACACTTGCTTTTGAAGAGATTTCCCGTTCGTCACTTTCGGATTCAAATAAAATTAAAGCGGTTTCGCTGCTTTCCGAAGCTGCAGGCGCGAGCGGAATGATTGCGGGCCAGGTTATGGACCTTGCAAATGAAAATATAACCGTTGACCTGGAAACGCTGAAAAATACCGATTTACTTAAAACCGGTAAGCTTATATCGGCGGCATGTATTCTCGGATGTATTGCCGCGGATGCCGATGACAAATATTTAGAATCTGCTTACAATTTCGGCAGAAATATCGGACTTGCATTTCAGATTACAGACGATATTCTTGATGTTACCGGCGATGAATCCGTATTGGGAAAACCGGTCGGAAGTGACGCCGACAATAATAAATCAACTTATGTCAGTATACTCGGCATTGAAAATGCAAAGGAATATGCCGAAAAATTAACCGATGAGGCAATTGAATCATTGCTTGTATTCGGTAAAGAAAGTGATTTCCTTAATGAATTTGCAACAAAACTTATTCAGAGAAACAACTGAACATGATGCTGAAAAATTTCCTGTTCTCAGTAAAATCCACTGCCCTTCAGACGTTAAATCGTTGAATGAAAAGGACCTTGATTTACTTTGCTCTGAAATCAGAGAAAAGCTTATTGAAACCGTATCTTCCAACGGCGGTCATCTCGCTTCTAATCTCGGTACTGTTGAATTGACTGTCGCCCTTCATCGTTCCTTTGACCTGCCCGACGATAAAATTGTATGGGACGTCAGCCATCAGGCATATACTCATAAGCTTCTTACCGGCAGATTTGAAAATTTTGATACTCTGAGGACAGAAAACGGTATTTCGGGCTTTACCAGACCTGATGAAAGTATTTACGATGTTTCCTATGAAGGTCATGCCGGTACATCCGTTTCAAGAGCAGCCGGAATAAATGCCGCAAATATAATAAAGGGTTCAAAAAGTTTTTCAATTGCCGTAATCGGCGACGGGTCATTCGGCAACGGTATGGTTTACGAAGCTCTTAACGATGCCGGCTCCATGGGTGGAAGACTTATTGTTATACTAAACGATAATGAGATGTCAATCAGCGAAAGTGTAGGTGCAATGGCACGACGTCTTGCGGTGGTTCGCTCAAAACCGGAATACTACCGTTTCAAGGCGGGTACGGAAAAAGCACTGAATCATATACCGCTTGTCGGAAAACCTCTTGCAAAATTTATATTCAGACTAAAATCCACCGTAAAATCAATCATATATAAAAGCTCGTTTTTTGAAGATCTGGGATTCCGTTACATCGGTCCTGTAGACGGTCATGATGTTTCAAATCTTTGCTCTGCAATAGAGTCGGCAAAGATGGTTAATCAGCCCGTACTTATTCATATCAATACCATTAAAGGCAAGGGATACGATTTCGCCGAAAAAACGCCTGAAATGTATCATGGAGTTTCCGAATTTAATGTAAACGAAGGCACTCATACTTCGGATAAAACGAATTACTCCGAAGAATTCGGAAGCATTCTTACTGAATTTGCTTCCAAAGATAAGCGGATATGCGCTGTTACCGCCGCAATGTCAATCGGTACGGGTCTGACATCATTTTTTGAAAATTATCCTGAACGTTCTCATGATGCCGGTATAGCCGAAGAACACGCTTTAACTTATTGCTCCGGACTTGCCGCAGGTGGCATGATTCCTGTTTTTGCGGTTTATTCAACGTTTTTACAAAGATGCTGCGATCAGATAATTCATGACGGAGCTCTTCAAAAGAAGAAGATAATTATCGGAATTGACAGAGCCGGTTTTGTCGGTCAGGACGGTGAAACACATCAGGGAATTTTTGATGTTTCACTGCTTAACGGTATACCAAACGTTACTGTATATTCACCTTCAACTTACGAAGAACTTTCTTCATCAATGTATAAGGCATTATACAAGGTTGAAAACCTTGTGTGTATCAGATATCCACGTGGCTCTATGCCTGATTTTGCGGAAAATCTTTCTACCGGTGAAGATTTTGATATAATCGGCGAATCTGTTTGCGATACTGTATTCGTTACCTACGGAAAAGAATTCTTTGAGGTAATGAAAGCAGTTGGTGACCTTGCAAAAAAAGGTCATAAAATCAACATTCTCAAACTAAATAAGATAATTCCTCTTGATATCGGTGCCGTTCACGCTGTTATCAATGCCCGTAATATTTATTTCTTTGAAGAAGGCATTAAAGGGGGAGGCGTCGGAGAAATATTTGCCTCTTCTCTAATTGAGAACGGTTACAAGGGAAGATATCATCATATTGCGGTTAATAATGAATTTGTACCGCATTCGACCGTTTCAAGACAGTTTGAAAGATATAAGCTTGATTCGGACTCAATAATCAATATGATTGAAAAGGAAACCGGAAATGAGTGAAAAAATCAGACTTGACGTAGCTGTATTTGACAGAGGCCTTGCCGAAACAAGAGAAAAAGCAAAGGCAATGATTATGGCAGGCAGTGTTTACGTCAACGGGCAGAAGGCACTGAAGGGCGGAACTTCCGTTACCGATAAAGACCTTATAGAAGTAAAGGGCGCCGTGAATCCTTACGTAAGCCGCGGAGGACTGAAATTGGAAAAGGCAATGAAGTCCTTTGATATTTCTCTTAATGATTGCATATGTATGGATATCGGTGCTTCCACAGGCGGATTTACTGACTGTATGCTTCAGAATAATGCCGTTAAAGTATACTCCATAGATGTCGGCTACGGTCAGCTTGCCTGGAAACTCAGAACAGATGACAGAGTCATAAATCTTGAAAGGACAAATTTCAGATACGTTACTCACGAGCAGGTTCCCGATGAAATAGATTTTGCTTCCGTTGACGTTTCCTTTATTTCTCTTAAAAAGATAATTCCCGTTATGAGGGAATTGCTTAAGGAAAACGGCAGAAGTGTCTGTCTTATAAAGCCACAGTTTGAAGCAGGTAAAGAAAATATCGGCAAAAAGGGTGTCGTACGCGATAAAAAAGTTCATTCCGATGTTATTGCTGATATTACTTCATTTGCGGTTGAATCGGGATTTACTCTTATTGGCGTTGATTTTTCTCCCGTTAAAGGTCCCGAAGGCAATATTGAATATCTCATGTTTATTCAAAAAAGCGAAAATGCAGAAAATTTATGGGACGGTGACGTAGATTCTCTCGTTGATTTGTCTCACAGTGTTCTTGATAAATAAATTCACGGAAGTGATATTATGAATATTTCTGTTATTCCCAATCTCTCGCGCGACAGTAACCTTGAGATTACCGCAGATATCTGCAAAAATCTCCTTGATACCGGTACCGTAGTTTATGTTTCTTCAGAATTGAAAAAAACGCTGAATAATGAAAATGTAATTTATACCGATTATCACGGATGTTTCGAATTGTGTGATATCATTATTGCGGTAGGCGGTGACGGCTCGATTATCCATTCGGCCAAGGAGGCGGCTAAATTCAAAAAACCGATTCTCGGTATCAATGCAGGCCGTCTTGCTTTTATGGCAGGTCTTGAAAATGATGAACTGAATCTTTTGTCTGTGCTTGCGGACGGCAATTATGAGGTGGATAAACGCCTTATGCTTAAATCAACCGTATACAGGAACAAAGAGGTAATATTTTCCGATTATGCGGTCAATGAATGCTTTATTACCAATGAAGCAAAACAGAGAATGTCAAGAATCAACGTTGCTCTTAACGGTAATGTATTTAACGGTTATCTTTGTGACGGAATTATTCTTGCCACGCCGACCGGCTCTACCGCATATTCACTGTCGGCAGGCGGTCCGGTAGTTGACCCGACGCTTGAATCCATTCTCTTTACTCCCGTATGTCCTCATTCCTTAATGGGCAGGTCGTTGATTTTCAGACCTGACGATATAATTTCAGTTTCGTCAGATGAAAAAGGAAATCTTTATCTGTCAAATGACGGTGAGGAATCAATCCTTGTTGAAAGCGATTGCACGATTGAGATATCCAAAGCAGAGCTTACGGCTGATTTCATCAGAATTAAATCGGATAATTTTATTGATATTCTGTATAAGAAACTTGCGCAACGCAGATGAAAGGTGATTTTATGAAAAAGAACAGACACGAAGCCATACTCAAAATAATAGAAACCAACTGTGTATCAACTCAGACCGAACTGCTTGAAATGCTAAATGCCGAGGGGTATGATACAACGCAGGCAACCGTTTCAAGGGATATTAAGGATCTGAGACTTATCAAGAAGCCCGACCAATACGGCAGATCCTGCTATGCGGTAGATAAAGCGAATAACACCGAGCTTACGGGAAAGTATAACAGCGTTTTTGCTCACAGTGTTGTATCTTCCGATTTTGCGGGTAATATGCTTGCAATCAAATGCTATACCGGTATGGCTAATGCTGCATGTGCCGCACTTGACGTTATGGATTTTGACGGTATTGTCGGTACTCTTGCCGGTGACGATACAATATTTGTTCTTTGCAGAAGTATTGAAGCTGCAGAAAAAATCAAATTAAGCATCAACGAAATGATAAAATAAGAGGTTCTTGTATGTTACAGGGCTTAAAAATAAACAATATAGCCGTAATTGAGAACGCAGAGCTTGAATTTGATAAAGGTCTCAACGTCCTTACCGGCGAAACCGGTGCCGGAAAATCAATCGTTATTGATTCAATAAATGCCATTCTCGGCGAAAGAACTCCGAGAGATCTTGTACGTCAGGGTACTGACAGTGCTAAGGTAACTGCGGTATTTATAAATGTTAACGAAGACGTTAAAAACGCGCTTGAAGAGTCCGGAATAGATTTAACTGATGATAATTCCGTTGTAATCAGCCGTCAGATTTCTTTGAACGGTAAAAATTCCTGCAGAATAAACGGTATTCCCGTAAATGTTTCTCTGTTAAAAGAGTTGGGCTCAGGACTTGTCAACATTCACGGTCAGCATGATTCTCAGCAATTGATGAATCCCGAAAAGCACTGTTCTTTTATTGACAGTATGGCTGAAAACAGTGAGCTGCTGTCATCTTATAAAAAGTCGTTTTCGGAATTGATTTCAATTAAACACGAGCTTGATTCTCTCTATGACTTAAGGGATGAAAAGGCCTCACGGCTTGATTATCTTGATTTTGTTATCAAAGAAATTACTGATAACGAAATCCGGGTCGGCGAATCCGAAGAACTGAATAAAGAAAAGATAATGCTTCAGAACGGTGCAAGGGTAAAAAAGTCTTTAGAAAAAGCTTATTTTGCTTTAAGCGGTGATAACGGACTGGCAGAATCTCTTATGGAGTGTTCCAATGAATTACAGAATGCTTCAAAATATTATGATGATGCCGTTAAAACTGCTGATGCTGTTAAAAATATGGCATTTGAGCTTGAAGAATGTACAGCCGAAGCAAGAAATCTTCTTGATAAATTCAATTATTCACCCGAAAGATTGACTCAGATTGATGACCGCCTTGATACAATTTACCGTTTATCCTCTAAATACGGTAAAACAGAAGAAGATATTATCAATACTCTCAATCAATCTTTAGCCGAAAGAAACGAAATCGTCCTTTCGGACGAAAAGATTACCGTATTAGAAAATGAATTGTATAAGGCATCGGATACCGTTAAGAAAAATGCCGAAAAGTTATCTGAATCAAGAAAGAAAGCTGCTGCTGATTTTGAAAAATCCGTTTCCGATGAACTCGCTTTTCTTGATATGCCTTATGTTGTATTTAAGGTAGAAATTAAGGGCGTTCCTCTTTCGTCAAAGGGTGCGGAAAGTATTGAGTTTCTTATCAGCACGAACCCCGGACAGGAGCCGAAACCGATATCAAAAATCGCTTCCGGCGGTGAGCTTTCAAGAATAATGCTTGCAATTAAGAATGTTCTTTCCGGTAAGGATACTGTTGACACTTTGATATTTGATGAAATTGATACGGGTGTCAGCGGCTCTGCAGCTGAAAAAATAGCGTTAAAGCTTTATTCGGTTTCCGAGGGAAGGCAGGTTATATGCGTTACTCATCTTGCAAGGATTGCAGCTCAGGCGGATAATCATATGAAGATTGAGAAAAACATTATAGAAAATAAAACCTATACCGATGTCATTTCACTTGATTTTGACTCGAGAGCTGCCGAAATTGCAAGAATAACAGCAGGTACAGGTATTACCGGATTACAGATTGAATCAGCAAAAGAAATGCTGATAAAAGCAAAGGAGAATAAAGTATGAAAATCGGTGTATGCGTAGGTATGAATATTGACAGAGCTGTTTTGGCTAAGAAACTCGGTTATGATTATGTTGAATCAAACTGCGGTGATATTGTCAAAGCTCCCTTTGAGGATATTGAAAAAATGAAGTCCGTAGGTATTCCCGTTTATGCTACAAACTGCTTCATCGGTCAGAGAATCATTTCTCCCGATAAGGACGATGAAGCGATCAGTAAATATCTTAATGAGCTTTTTAAAAGATGTGATTATCTCGGCATTAAGACCATAGTTTTCGGTTCTTCAGGCGCAAGAAAAGCACTTGAGGGTCAGGACAAGGAAAAATGCAGAGAAGAAATATATGAATTCATAGTAAAGCACGTTGTTCCTCTTTGTGAGAAATATGATATCAGAATAGCAATTGAGCCACTCGGACCTAAGGAATGCAATGTAATCAATACCATTGAGCAGGGTGCCGAAATTGCAAAAAGAGTTAATAATAAGTATATCAACGTTCTTGCTGACCTAAAGCATATGATTTCTTCCGATGATTCTCTTGATAATATCGTAAAATATAAGGACTTACTTATCCATGCTCATACCTCTAATCCGTATCCCGGAATTGAAGGTAAAAAGAGAATATATCCGCGTGTCGGAGATAATTTCTCACAGGATTTGTTCTTTAATCCTCTTATTGAAGCGGGCGTTGAATATTGCTCAATTGAAGCAGATGTTATTGATTTTGAAGAAGACGCTGCGGAGGCAATAAAAGTATTAAGAAAATATATGGATTGATATGATAGATTACAGTAAAGAATTATTCGGTCACGGAGCCAGAGATTACACGATTAAAAGAATAGCACTTGACAAAAAGCCGGAAAAATGTCCTGAAGAATTAAGTTATCTATATGATTACAGCATCGTATGTGATGATGCGGATTATCTCGGTCATCCGGATTCCGTTCTGCTGAAAAACGGTGATATTCTTACTGTTTTTCCCGAAGGACACGGTAAAGGTGCTGTCATAAGTAAAATAAGTCATGACGGCGGATTAACATATAACGATTCTGTTGTAAATCCGCCTGAGGGATGGAAAAACTCAAGGGAAACGCCTACTGTTTACCGTCTTGAGTTTTCCGACGGGACTCCTGATAAGCTGATACTTGTATCGGGGAATCCGGATTGGCATGACGGAAAAGGTACAAAAGGCGGATTTGATTGCTCTTTTTCTGACGATGAAGGTAACAGATGGACCGAGCCGAAAACATATTTCGGCAAGGCAGACGGATATGATTATACAACTATCGTCGCTTTTGCTTCACTTACCCGACTTAAGGAAGACGGAAAATTTGTTGACAAGTGGATGGGACTTTTCCATACTCCCGAATTTGTTAATTATAAAACCGTTCTTTCATTTGAAAACGGAGAGCTGTATTGGTCTGTTCCCGAAGCATATCTTACACAGTACAGAGATACAGAAATCTCCGCACAGATTTGTGAGGTTGAATGTATCAGATCTGACGGAGGATACGGAGATCAGCTTTGTCTCATAACAAGATGCAACAGTAAGATTTATAACTCTCTGCTGATATTTTCCGATGATGAAGGTAAAACCTGGTCTGAACCGAAGTACGCTCCCTCTGCTTTGAACGGTGAAAGACATAAAGCGGATTACCTTAAGGACGGTCGTTTATTTATTGATTTCAGATCAATAGAACGTGATTATGATAAATTGAAGAAATATGCTCCCGACACAGACAGAAACTGGTTCAGCGAAGGCTGGTGCGGTTGGATAGGAACTTACGACGACCTTGTAAACGGCAGAGAAGGACAGTACCGTATAAAACTTGCTCATACATATATGGACGGTCAGACGGAACCTGGCATTGCCGCTGAGGCAGATACCGGATATTGCGGAACTGTTATACTTGATGACGGTATGATAGTAACCGCTTCTTACGGTGCTTTCGGTAAAAAAAATAAAGACGGCTCTCTTAAAACTTACGTTGTTTCAAAGAGAATCCGCCCTGAAGATCTGGATAAAGTATAATACAAAATACAGCTCTGTTATCTGCAGAGCTGTATTTTTATGTTTATTGAATAACTGTATGTTTTCCGCCGGTAAATTTAACGGTAAACGTATCTCCGTTGATTACTTTTTCTTCACCGTCAAATATTACTTTGCTTCCTGTTACGGGAAGAATAAGTTCACATTCAATGTTTTCGGGTACTTCACAGTAATACTTCAGACCGTTTTCGTTATTCCATTCGCTTACGATAAGTCCTGATGCGGAGTCATACGATGCTTTGACCCATTTGATGATGTTTTCGTTTTCGGGAAGCTCTGATTCATTTCTCAGATCGACTGCGGGTGCAAGCTTAATCTTTTTGAATCCGGGCTCTGCAGGTCTTATTCCCGCCATATAACGGTACATCCAGCCGACAATTGAGCCGTATGCATAGTGGTTAAATGAATTCATTCCTACGTCACCGAACCCCTTGTCTTTTGTGTATGAATTCCATCTTTCCCATATCGTTGTTGCACCCTGGTCAATACTGTAAAGCCAGGAGGGCTCTTTTCTCTGTAAGAGAAGGTTATATGCCGTCTTATTCTTACCGTATTCAGAAAGAGCGGGACAAATATTATATGTGCCTAAAAATCCGCAGGAAAGTCTGTCGTCATTTTCTTTAATCTGCTGAACAAGTTCATCGGCAACTTCGTCTTTGTTATCAATCAGGTCAAAAGCAAGAGAAATGATCTTATTGCACTGCGTTCTTTCAATTAGCTCTCCGTCTTTTGTGAAGTTATCGTTGAAATATCCCTGAGCTTTGACTTTTAATTCCTTAAAATAATCTGATTTTTCTTTGTTACCGATTACTTCGCTCATATATGCCATCATATCGCAATCTTTGACAAAATAAGCAGATGATATGAATTTATTGTCACACCAATCATACGCGAGCCAATCGCCGTAACGGGGGATAGGACCGGAAAGACCGTATTTCTCAACCAGACCGTCCATGTATCTGCACATGGAATCAAAATGCTCCAGAATCATTGTTTTATCGCCGTAGAGCCAGTAAAGGTTATACGGGATGATAACACCTGCATCTCCCCAGGCGCAGGCATCTTCGCTTGAGCAGCATCCTACTCGGGGATTTACGTCTGCATAGCCGCCGGTTTCACTCTGACTGTCACGCATATCCTGCATCCATTTACGGAAGAATCCGTAAACATCGGCATTATATCCGGCAGTAATACTGAATGCCTGAGCATCACCGGTCCAGCCGAGTCTTTCGTCTCTTTGAGGACAATCGGTAGGAACGCTCAGATAATTACTTCTCTGTCCCCAAAGTGTATTGGATATAAGCTTATTTACGCTTTCATCTGAGGTTTCGATTTTACCGGTTTCCCTGTTATCGTTTCCGACGATTTCTGCGGTAAGATCAAGGATTTCTATATCGTTATCGGCTTTGATTTCAACGTATCTGTATCCATAGAATGTAAACGTGGGATTATATTCGGTTATTTCTTCTTTGCCGGAAACTATATAACCCTTTGCGAGCGCAGAACGAAGATTTATTGTATAAACCGAGCCCTCGGGACCGTCGTTTCCTCTGTTTTTATTACCGCTGTCGTTAAGAAATTCTGAATATCTGATTTTTACCGTTGTTCCTTCAACTGCTTTGAATTTGATTTTTACCCAACCGACGGTTTCCTGTGCGAAATCAACGGTAGCTGTCATACCTAATTTAAGGTCAACAGGTAATGTCGCATTTGTGTTTATTATGTTCAGTTTACCGTAATGAGTGCCGTTGTATACTGTTCCGTCGGAAATATATATTCTGTCGGGTTTAAGGGAAAGTGCAGTTCTCTTTTTTACTTTTGTACCGATAAATTCGGTTACAAGACCGTCATAAATGAAAGTATCGGCATTATCCCATTCGGTTATATCATAATTTGATTCAGACATAACGTCGTAGTTATCGTATTTGGCGTTTCTGTATTCACCGTCCCAGATGTCGGCGGTTCTTATCTGACCGCATACTTTACATTTCCAGCTTTTATCTGTATATAATATCTGTTTTTCGTCACATTCAATGCTTGCAATTAAAGAAGGAGCGTTATATCCGAATCTGCCGCCTGCAATTCTTCCCGTATACCAGCCGGTACTGAGAACAAAAAGTATTCTGTTTTTTCCTTTTTTGATGAAAGGCGTTATATTTTCAGTAAAATACAGAGTTCTTTTCTGATAATCACTCCAACCGGGCTTCATTTCTCCGAAATCGGGGTGCATTCCGTTAATAAATATATCACAGCATCCGAGAGCGGAAAATTTAAGCACAACATTACCTGTTTCGCTTATATCAAAATCCTTGATAAATACCGGAAGACCGTTCCATTCAACAAGGTCGTTATGCTGATATAAATCCGCTCTGCGTTTTCCCCAGGGATTATATTTCAGGTCACAGTAGTTTTCGAATTCTGTTGTGATGAATGATGCTGAACCGAAATTAGTATATGACATAATTGCCTCCTTAAAGCTTTAATTTTTTGATTATTAGGTCTGCGACTCTCTGACTTGATTTGCCGTCTGTATCAGAGAAAAATTTGTTTTTGAAGGGCTCGATTTTATCTCTTTCAAAATCTTCAGAGAGAATTGTCGAAGCAATTTGTTCCTGATGAAAAACTATCTTTCCGGGAACAAAAGTCTCAAAATCACAGTAAAAATCTCTTTCGGAAATATACTGATATAAGTCGTATGCATAGAATATCATGGGAATGTTGAGCAGCGATGCTTCGAATATTGTACTTGAATAATCCGTAATCAATATGTCTGAAATGAATAGCAAATCGTTGATTTCGTCTTCTTCTGACAAATCAATTATATAGTCTTTGTATTCCTCGTTGATAACAAACTTATCCTTGCAGAAGGGGTGAAGTTTAATGATTATTGCATAGTCCTTGCCCAGCTTCTCATAAAGCTTATTGGCGTCAAGTACGGAAACGGGATAATATGCACTGTTCTGCCCCGCGCCTCTGAACGTCGGAGCAAACATAATTATTTTCTTGTTTCTGAGCTGGGGATATCTTTCGTAAAAGCTGTTTCTTACATTTTCGGCGTAATCGTTATCAAAGAATATATCAGTCCTCGGAATACCGGTGGGATAAACCTTGCTGTCACTTATTCCGAATCCCTCGGCATAGTACTTGACGATTTCTTTTGAACTGACTATGGCACAGTCATACATTCTGTGATTCGGTGATTTCTGCTTGGGGCTGCCGGGCTTTCCGAGTCTTGAGAAACCGAATGTCTTGAATGCACCGCAGGCGTGCCATAATTGAAAAAGAGTAACGTCCTCACGTTTGTCAACGGAATTGAGCAGATTATAGTAATCGTCTACTATTACTACCTTTGAAGTTGCATACAGTTTATAGAACTGCTTTTTCATTTTCCATTTTGTAAACTGCGTCGGGTCTGAACAAAGCAGGAACTGAAAATCTATATCTTTATTGTCTTTAATGAGGTTATAGACATACATTTCATTTCCGCCGAGCTCGTCACGTCTGCCCGAAATGAAAGTAACTCTGTTCCCGATAATCGGCTTTTTGCACATTCTGTAGTAATAATTTGTCTGTCTTCTGCTCTTGAAGGAAATAATCCTGTCGTCGATGTTTTTATCTTTGATAAGTGCTTTGAGTACTACGGCAATGTTTGCTTTGATTTGAGCATCTATCATACCGATAAAGCTTAAATCGTCCTTGCATTTTCTTCTTTTGGTAAGATTAAGTGCTGCAAATAATCCTTCAATAATCAAAAACGGTAAAAGAATTATGGTAAATATAAAGCCAAACAAATATGTGATACCGGAGATTACTGAACGAATTACACTGTTTTTATCTTCTGCTAAGTCAGTTTTGAAACTTTTGAGAATGATTTTATCCGATTCCGGGCAGGGGATGAAGGAATAAATATTATTGTCGTTTTCGTCTTCCTCATCTATATCCTCTGTTGTCTGTGCAAAAATAGAAGCACCCTCAAAGGTACAGTCGGCAATATATTTTGCTTCTACGATTTTTTCTTTGCATCCGGCGGCTATTCCTTCTGAAATCACAAAGGGAATTTCTTCGTAATCGTCATTTCCTATTGATATATCAAAAGAGATATCAATATCATCGATTTCCGTATCTTTGAAGAACAGTAAATCTATAAGATAAGTGTATGAGAATATCGCTATGTTATCATCAGATTTCTTGCGTTCAAAGGAACCCCTTAATAAAATAGGAAGTCTTCTGATTCTGTCTCCCTTTCGGAATACCACTCTTGCCTTCGGAGCAATTGCACTGTTTTTGTAAACCAGAGCAAGGTCTATTTTTAATTTATTGAGATTAACGGTAATATCATTAACCATCAATTGCGGAGCAGACATATTTTGCCTCCAAAAATGTATTTTTAATATAATATCATAGTAAAATTTTACAGTCAATATATTATAAAAAGTATGCTCCCGTAACCATAAAGATTCGGGAGCATAAATTATTCTTTAATAAAATCGTCAATATTCTTTTCCATCAAATCAAAGAATTTTCCGATTATTTTTTTATCTTCATCGTTACCTCGGCAACAGATGGAAAGCGTTGTTTCGTTTCTTATTGTTGTGGCCGAAAGGAGGATAAACGGCTTATATTTAACGGCGCCGCTCATAAATCCGGAAATCGGCTCGTGACCTTCAAGAGCAAGCTTATCAACCTCAAGTATGCCGATATTGCTCATAGCAATAAGCGGATTTGAATAACCGATTTTGATTATTTCTTCACTTGCCGCATGAGGCATGATTTTATAACCGAGGGACAAAAGGGGAAGACCGTAAAGTCCCATATATTTATCCTGCTTGAACTGATTGCAGCTTCTTACAACATATTGAAGAGTTTCAAAGATATCTCTTCCGAGCTCGGGAATCTTGCATTGCATCCACGCGGTATGGTTTGTATATCCCATATCGGAATTGTCCTTGATATGTCTTCTCAGGTCAATAGCACATGAAATACTTACGCTTTCAGATTTTTCAAATCCGGCAAGCTCATATAAGCTGTAAAAATATGCTGCCGTGAGCATATCGTTAATTGTTGCACCGTGTTTTTTACCAACTGCTTTCAGACTCATCATCTTATCGGCAGGTATGACTTTCCTTGCAATGAACGATTTGTCATCCGGCTTACTTTCGGTAAGAGGGAATCTGTGGTTATCCTTTTTGTTAATGTTTTTATACAGATTCTGTGCGGCTTTCTGATCTTTGGGTGAAAAGTCATTATAGACCTCTGTATAACTTCTGGAGCCGCTTCTTATATCAAGCGGACTGATTTTATTCTGCACGTAGTCGTTATAGTTTCTGCAGAAATCCTTAAGCCAGTATTTGAAGTCGCCCCCGTCCATACACATATGGTTTTCAACTATGCAGAGAGTGGATTTTCCGCTGTGATTGAAAACGCAGAATTTCATCTGAAGGTCGCCTTCGGGAGGAAGATACTGAGTAAGGAATTCATCAACCTCTTCCCTCAGATTTTCTTCGCTGACATTTTCAATTTGCAGAACGTCGTCAACGGTGTATTTGTTTACCTTCCAGTATGGAGAAATATGATTGTCTGTAAAGCTTGAATGAAGAATAGGGTCCTTTTCAAAGAAACATACAATAACGGTTTTGAGGGCTTCTATATTTATTTCATAATCATATTCAAGCTCAACATGAACCATTCTGTCGTTGAAATCACGGAAGAGATAATGCATTTTATCCCAAAGCTCAGCTTTCAGTTTTCTCTGTTCCATTCATCATCCTCCTCAAAATATTCCGAATCCTTGTTCTTATAGTAAATTCTCAATCTGATATAAATTGCCATTAACACAAATACAAGTGATAAAGGAATGATAATCCATCCCGGATGCCATTCTATTATCCTTAAGCCGCTCAGGACGATATATATCATCGTAAAGAAGGGTGTGATATAGAGAATCTGGAATATGGATGCAAATCTGTCACCGATTTTACTGACGTAGATACCGTCTGCTATAAATCCTGCCATGACCGCAAATATAAAAACTACCCACGAAGCGGGAACGGAAAATAAGACCTGCAGCGTCGTAAATACGGGCAGCGCTAAAGCAAAAATACATAAATACAGCAGAACTCTCGTAAATTCGCGGATTAGAAGCGGCTTGCTCTGAAGATTAACAATAAAGTAAATACAAAGATAAGCGATATAAAGGGAAACGCCGTTCACGATTATAAGCCATGTTCTGTTCCACATACCTGAAATAAAGCTGACAAGAAGGAACAGAGAAATTACAAGCAAAAAGTAAACGCACGAACCTATTATATTCATTATAACAGATTGTTTAATTTTCTTTTTGTGATTATATTCTCTTTCCGATTCTTCAAATTCCGATTTAATATCGGAATGTTCACTGATAATGAGATCTTCGATAACATTTTCGTCGGTAATACCCGCATGAGTGATTTCGTTTGCCCTTTCGGTTACTTTATCAATCAACATCTGCTTATATTTGTAAGCTCTTCCGGAGTCGGGGATAACGGCAAATGAATCATTGATATAATCCATTACTTTTTTCATTTTTTTACACCTTTCCTTGAAATTGTGATGATAATATCATATAAATATTAACAAAAAAAGAACATAATTCAAATAAATATCTTATAATTCACAGTGTTAGCACTCGCAGGCAAAGAGTGCCAATATTAACACTTTGTTCATATTTATTTAACAAATAACAGAAATTTCTGATTTATAATTAAGCCACTATTTTGAAAGAAGGCAAATTGTAATGAAGAAAAAGCAATTCAAATCCGAATCAAAGCGTCTGATGGACCTTATGATAAACTCAATATATACTCATAAAGAGATATTCCTCAGAGAAATAATATCAAATTCATCCGATGCTCTTGATAAATTATACTTTAAGTCACTTACCGATTCAAGCATTAACCTGAATTCCGATGATTTTGTTATCCGTATTGAATTGGATAAAGATAACAGAACGATTAAAGTTATTGATAACGGATGCGGTATGACCGAAGAAGAACTTGATAATAATCTCGGTACGATCGCAAAGAGCGGCTCTCTTGCATTCAAAAATGAAAATGAAAAAGCTGACGGTGTTGATATTATAGGTCAGTTCGGTGTCGGTTTTTATTCCTCATTTATGGTCAGCAAAAAGGTAACGGTAGATACAAAGCCGTACGGCAGCGAGAAGGCATATCATTGGGAGTCGGAAGGCGTTGACGGATATACCGTTACCGAGTCCGATAAATCCGATTTCGGTACAGTTGTTACAATGTATCTCAAGGATGATACCGACGATGATAATTACAGCGAATACCTTGACGAATATACCGTTTCATCTCTTATAAAAAAGTATTCCGATTACATCCGTCATCCCATTATGATGGACTTCGTTACTTCAAAAAAGGTTGAAGGCGAAGAAGATAAATATGAAGACGTAGTAGAAACCAGAACGGTTAACAGCAGAATTCCTCTCTGGAAAAAGAATAAAAACGAAGTTACCGACGAAGAGTATAATAACTTCTATAAAGAAAAGTTTTATGATTATGAGGACCCGCTCAAGGTTATTCATACAAGTGTTGAGGGAAATGCAACATATAAAGCACTTATGTATATCCCTGCTCACGCTCCTTTCAATTATTATACAAAGGATTATGAAAAAGGACTTCAGCTTTATTCTAAAGGTGTACTGATTTCCGATAAATGCTCTGATTTATTGCCTGATTATTTCAGCTTTGTCAGAGGATTGGTAGACAGCGAGGATTTGACGCTTAATATCAGCCGCGAAATGCTCCAGCACGATTCTCAATTAAAGCTTATCGCCAAAACCGTTGAAAAGAAGATTAAATCAGAGCTTGAGAAAATGCTGAAAAACGAAAGAGAAACGTACGAAAAATTCTTTGATGCATTCGGCGTTCAGCTTAAATTCGGCTGTTATAATATGTATGGGCTGAACAAGGATATGCTTCAGGATTTGCTTCTGTTTACCTCATCGCTTGATGAAAAGCCGGTTACTCTTTCCGAATATACCGAAAGATTAAAGGAAGACGATAAAAAGATATATTACGTCTGTGGTGAAACGCTTGAAAAAATCAAGATGCTTCCTCAGTTTGAATCGGCAACAGAAAAGAATCTTGAGGTGCTGATGCTTACGGATTATGTTGATGAATTCGTAATTAAAACAATAGGGGAATATAGCGGTAAAGAGTTTGTTAATATCTGTGATGAGGACTTTGATACTTCATCGGACGAGGAAAAATCCGCTCTTGAAAAACTCAACGGTGATTCGGCAGATTTATTTAATGAGATGAAGAATGCAATCGGTGATGAAGTTTCATCAGTCAGATTTACAAATAAGCTTGCCGGTCATCCGGTCTGCCTCGGTACCGAAGGAGAAATTTCACTTGATATGGAAAAAACTCTTAATTCAATGCCGGGCGTAGGCGATAATAAAGTAAAGGCAAAGCTTGTACTTGAAATAAATTCGGAGCATGCAGTAGCTGACAAGATAAGAGAGCTTTATGATAACGATAAAGATACTCTTGCAAAATACTCTAAGCTTTTATTCAGTGAAGCGTGTCTGATTGCGGGTAAATCCGTTTCCGATCCTGCAGAACACAGCAGACTTGTTTGTGAACTGATGACAAAATAATCATGTAATAAAACGATGCCCTTATCCGTTCGGATAGGGGCATCTTAATTTTATATCATATTGTCGAAAAGGAGAATGTTCTCTTTGCTGAGAGGAAGAGATCTGTCCTGTTCTTTCTTGATGATTTCAACGATTTTATCATTGATGGGAGTGGAAATGTTATATTTCTTGCCCCATTCGCATACTACACCGTTAATAGCGTCAACCTCGCATGCTTTGCCGTTCTTAAGGTCCTGAAGCATTGAAGGAACAAGGTTTCTGTGTTTTTCCATTGCTTTGGGAAGAATAGCAAGAGCAATTTTCTTCTTGAGGTTATTTTTGTAATAGAAGAGTTTTGTAATATCTTTTCCCTGAACGGGAGCAAATTTAATACCTGCTGCTGTTGCAACGTCAATGCATTCCTTCATGCAGGCAAGTGCGACCTTTTTGCCGAGTTTGTCGTCAATAACGCTGCCGAAGGTACCGCCCATAACTGTACCGAGGCCTGAGAATGTTGCGTTGATAAGAAGCTTTGACCATCTTGCTCCTATAAGATTTTCTTCCGTTGAAACAGGGCACATCTTTTCAAGAAGTTCCTTTACCATATTGAACTGCTCGTCGGAAATACCGTCCATCTTACCCATGTGGAAAGAAAGTGAATCGGGGCTGCTTGTAAGAGTGCTAACACCGGGAGCGGATAAAGTTGCACCCCATTCAACCGTACAACCCATTGTGTGGTTTGAACCGACGATTTCAGCGATACCCGGCTCGGGAATACCGTTCTGAAGAGTAACTATAACGCCGTTATCACTCAGGAAATCTTTGAGCATTGTTACAACTTCCTTGTTGTAAAGCTGCTTTGTCATAAGGAAGATTACGTCGTATTTTCCTTCCATTTCATTGGGGAAAATCGCATTGACGGGAACATTGAAGTTAACCGTACCGTTGATTGTAGCACCTTTTGAAAGCATTGCTTCAACGTGAGCTTTATTTTTGTTGATAAGCTCAATGTCTACGCCTGCTTTTGTGAGATATGCACCGAGAATCGTACCGAGAGAACCTGCACCGTAAATTGCGTATTTCATAATTTTTCCTCCTTATCTTCCTGTCGTAGTTGTTGATTTGAGTATTACGTCATGATAGCCGCCTTCAACGATACTTGTTGATGAAACTACCGTAAGCTTTGCGTTTTTCTGCAAATCGGGAATATTTATTACACCGCAGTTACACATTGTTGATTTAACTTTATAAAGACTCTTGGCGACGTTTTCGCTGAGGGGACCTGCGTAAGTAACGTATGAGTCAACGCCTTCCTCAAAGCTGAGCTTTGCTTTGCCGCCGAGGTCATATCTCTGCCAGTTTCTTGCTCTGTTTGAGCCTTCACCCCAGTATTCTTTGACGTAAACGCCATTTACCATTATACGGGCTGTGGGACTTTCATCAAATCTTGCAAAATATCTGCCGAGCATAAGGAAATCAGCACCCATTGCAAGAGCGAGAGTCATGTGATAATCGTGAACTATACCGCCGTCGGAACATACGGGAACGTAAATACCCGTTTCCTTGAAGTATTCATCTCTTGCGGCGGCAACCTCAATAAGAGCTGTTGCCTGTCCTCTGCCTATACCCTTTGTTTCGCGGGTAATACAGATTGAGCCGCCGCCGATACCGACCTTAACGAAATCGGCACCTGCTTTTGCAAGGAAAAGGAAACCGTCTCTGTCTACTACGTTACCGGCACCGATTTTAACGGTGTCACCGTATTTTTCTCTGACAAATTTAATGGTGTTTTCCTGCCATACGGTATATCCTTCTGATGAGTCTATGCAGAGAACGTCAGCACCTGCATCAACAAGAGCGGGGATTCTGTCGGCATAGTCTCTTGTATTGACACCTGCACCTACAACGTAGCTCTTATTTTTGTCAAGAAGTTCGTCGGGCTTTTCTTTATGCTGTGAATAGTCTTTTCTGAAGACAAAATACAGGAGATTTCCGTTTTTATCTATAATGGGAAGAGAATTCAGTTTGTTTTCCCAGATTATATCGTTAGCTTCCTTAAGGGATGTGTTTTCACCTGCAACTACAAGCTTATCAATGGGAGTCATGAAATCTGCTACTTTTTCGTCAAGAGACATTCTGCTGACTCTGTAATCTCTGCTTGTAACAACACCGAGAAGCTTGCCGTTTGAAGTACCGTTTTCGGTAACCGCCATTGTGTTATGACCGTTTTCTTCTACAAGTTCAAGTACGTGTTCAAGTGTATCTTCCGGCTTGAGATTGGAATCGCTTACTACAAATCCTGCTTTATATCCCTTTACTCGCGCAACCATTGCGGCTTCATCTTCAATTGACTGATTGCCGTAGATGAATGAAATACCGCCTTCTTTTGCAAGAGCGATAGCAAGTGTATCATTTGATACAGACTGCATAATTGCAGAGGTGAGGGGAATATTCAGTGTAATCGGACATTCCTCTTCTCCCTTTCTGTATTTAACGAGAGGAGTTTTAAGAGAAACGTTTGCGGGAATGCACTCCTTTGATGTGTAACCGGGAACAAGAAGGTACTCACTGAACGTTCTTGAGGGCTCCTGATAATAGTATGCCATATGAAATCACATCTCCTTTGATGATATTATATTAGTCAAAATAAATTGTTTTTCCTGTTTTTGCCGATTCATAAACGGCGTTGATGATTCTTACGCTCTTGATAGCTTCCATAGGAAGAACCTGAGGATCTCTCTTTTCAAGAACTGCGGAAATTATATCTTCCACTACCGAATTATGACCGAGGCAAAGAGTGGGGTCAAGTGCAGCAGCTGCGGCATTACCGGTATATTTAGCAAGCATTTCAGCTTCTTCGTTTTCGTCGGCATCTTCAAATATCCAGAGCATAAGTTTATCCTGGTTTGCTTCCATTGAACCCTTGGTGCCGTATACTCTTATATCGGTTGTAAGTCCGGGATAAGCGCAGGTTGTACTGATAAACGTACAGATTGCACCGGATTTGAATTTGATAATAGAAGCGGTAAAGTCTTCTGTATCAATTTTATGATTATAAATAGCAGTCTGTGACGTAACGCTTTCAACTTCGCTGTTCATAAGCCACTGCATAAGGTCAACGGTGTGAACTGCCTGATTCATAAGAGATCCGCCGCCGTCCATTTCCCAGGTGCCTCTCCAGCCGCCGTTATCGTAATATTCCTGAGTTCTGTACCATTTGACTGCAAAATCACCGAAAAGCACCTTTCCGATTCTGCCGTTGAGTATCTGCTCACGCATAAGAGGCATATCGGGATTATTTCTGTTCTGATGAACTACACCTGCAATAAGACCGGTTTCCTGTCTGGCCTTTTCGATTTTAAGCGCCTGCTTAACTGTAATATCAACGGGCTTTTCAACAAGCACGTTTTTACCTGCATAAAGTGCCTTGCACGCAAAATCAGCGTGCATACCGCTGGGAACGGCGATACTTACTACGTCAATGTCGGGATTTTTAAGCATCTCATCAAAATCCGTGTAAGTGATTACGCCGGGGTAATCCTCCTTTGCCTTATCCAGCTTTTCTTGAATCAGATCGCATACTGCAATCAGATCTGCATTTTTGCTGTTGAAAGCGGCTTTGGCATGGCTCTTTCCTACACCGAGACCGACAACTGCATATCCTACTTTATTATTTTTCATTACAGCACCTCAATCCTGAATGTTTTTATATTTTGTGAATTTATATCTGAGACCTTTGGATTCAAAGGTTTCTCCTTCCTTGACCATCATCCAGCTTTCGTCTTCATCAAGATTCGGGAAGAATTTATCCGCTTCTCTTGATGAATCCACTTTGGTAACGTAAACGGTATCACAGTAGGGGAGAAGCTGAGCATAAACGGAAGCACCGCCGATTACGTAAACTGTGTCTGTATCATATCTCTTGAGCACTTCAAACAGTTCCTCAATCGAGCCGACAAGTATTACTCCGTCTTTTTTAAATTCCTTATCGTCGCATAAAACGATATTTACTCTGTCTTTGAGCGGCTCGCTTTTGGGAAATGAAAGCAGTGTTGCAAGACCCATAACAACAACATTTCCGACTGTTTTTTCTTTGAAGAATTTCATATCTTCGGGAATATGGTAAAGTAATTCGTTTGATTTGCCTATTCCCCAGTTATTATCAACGCATACTATTTCTTTCATATCTGACCTCTTATACCGCTACGGGGATTTTTGTTGTAAATTCGTGGTACTGATAATTATTGACCGAGAAGCTGTCTTTTGTAAATTCGTAGAAATTCGTTATCGATTTATCAAGCGTGACCTCGGGAGCGTCAAAAGGCTTGCGGGTAATCAGCTCTTCTACAATCGGAATATGTCTGTCATAAATATGAGCATCAGCAATAACGTGAACAAACTCGCCCGGCTCAAGACCGCTTATCTGTGCCATCATACACGTCAGCGCGGAATACTGAGCTACATTCCAGATGTTTGCGGCAAGCATATCCTGAGACCTCTGATTGAGTATGGCATTCAGTTTGTTACCGGTTACGTTGAATGTCATACCGTAAGCGCATGGATAAAGTGCCATTTCACTCAAATCCTGATGAACATAAATATTCGTCATGATTCTTCTGCTTGCAGGATTGTTTTTAAGATCCCAGATTACTTTATCAACCTGGTCCATATCTCCCTCGGGATAATGATGCTTTACGCCGAGCTGATAGCCGTATGCTTTACCGATGGAGCCGTTTTCGTCTGCCCAGGCATCCCATACGTGAGAGGATAAATCCTTAACGTTATTTGATTTCTTTTGCCATATCCAGAGAAGCTCATCAACTGCACTCTTAAGGAAAGTTTTTCTAAGAGTAAGCATGGGAAATTCTTTGCTCAGGTCATATCTGTTGACTACACAGAATTTTTTAATCGTATGAGCGGGAGTGCCGTCATCCCATCTGGGTCTTACTTCTCTGTCGGTATCGTAAATACCGTTTTGAAGAATGTCTTTGCAGGTCGCGATAAATATTTCGTCAGCGTAGCTCATTATTTACCTCCGTCAGCAGGGGAATGAATTTTTCAAAAGTAACTCCGAATCTCGTATCGGTTTTGCTGTCGTATGTTTCTTTGATTGATTTTGAAGTGAAATCGAGTGCGATTTCCGCAGCTTTGAATATATCTGTACCGGTTACTGCACATCCGCAAAGGACGGATGTAAAAATATCTCCCGTACCGTAATATATACCGGGATATTTTTCGGATGAATAGAATTCCGTTCTGTCCGTTTCTTTATCGTAAACACAGCACCCGGTTTTTGACTTGTCTGTATTTACTCCGGTGAGTACGATATATCTTTTTGTGAATGACTTCAGTTTTTTAATTATCGTTTTAAGATAAAGCTCATCCGTTTCGTATTTGTATTCCGAATCGGTAATCATTGCGGCTTCGGTAAGATTCGGAGTGATAACGTATGCGCTCTTACATAATTCAGCCATTTTTTTTACAAAAGGTTTATCAAATCCGGTATACAGTTTTCCTGAATCTGCCATAGCGGGGTCACAGATGAACATAGGAGAAGAAGAGGAAAAGGACTCAAGAATATATTTCACGATTTCTGTTTGCTTTTCCGATGCGAGATATCCGCTGTATATACAATCGGGAGAAATGCCGAGGGCTTTCCAGTGATTTATATATGGGGTCATATCATCGGTCAAATCTCTGAATGTATATCCTGCCAGGTCGCCGGTGTGAGAAGACAGTACGGCAGTCGGAACGGGATTGCACTCTGCACCAAGAGCAGATATAATCGGCATGGCGCAAGTAAGCGAGCACTTTCCTATACCGGAAATATCGTGAATTGCAAATACTCTTTTCAAATTTTCACCTTCAAGTGATTATTTAAGATATTATACATTCTTATATAAATTATTTCAATATCATATACGCTTTTTTCACTTATTTTTTATTTTCGTTATGTTTATCAAAATTCTGCTTTACATGTGAATTAAATGATGTTAAAATGATATAAATTTGTTCAAGGAGAAGATAATATTATGAAAAAAACTATTTCAAAATTTATCAGCGTAATCCTTTGTATTTCATTGGTTTTCGGCGGCTTTTCGGTTATGGGTGCGTCTGCTGCCGCTGACTTTGAAAAGACCATGACACATGTTGGCGTTGCAGCTCTTGAAGGTATTGTCAAGACCCTGCTTACCGCTTTTTGTGCTGTTGTTCCCGACAGTGTTAATACCGAAAACGTAAAAAAACACGTTTCCGATATATATACGGGTGTAGATGAAATGCTTGACGAGCCCGCAGATAATGCTAAATGGATGCTCGGATATTCAAAAGCATCCCTTGTACCCAATGATATCCTTGATAAGGGTACTGAATATTTCCTCGGCGGATTTATGACTATTGATAATCTTATGTACAACAAGATTGAAGAAGTCATTGATGATATGCAGATTCGTGTTATTGCCGTTTCCGATAATTCCGGCAGAGGCGTAAGCATTTATGCAAACGTTGACTGTATCGGTTTCTGTAACGGAGATATCCTTACCGTAAGAAAATATGTTAAGGAATTACTTCCCGATGCTGATATTAATTCAATCAATATTACTTCAACACATTGCCACAGCTGTATTGATACTCAGGGCCTCTGGACTAATATGTTCTCAAAGATTCTCGGCAATCTTTTCAAATCATATCTTCCCTTCCTCAAGAAAGATAAGGGCGTAAATACCGCATGGCTTGACTGGGCTTGCCATCAGATGGCTTATGCATGCAAGGAAGCGGTTGATTCCATGGAATCCGGCTCAATGAAGTATGCTGTCAAGACCCTTAATAAAGAATATTTCAATAATAAAAACAGAAAGTCATCAACGTCTCTCTGCACCGATATGTCAAGATTTGTTTTTACTCCCGATGACGAATCAAAGACACCTACCATGATTGTCAATATCAACGCTCATCCCGACGTAACCGGTCTTGCAACAGGACTTGAAGGGGATAACGGAAGACAGCTTTCAGGCGACTACGTTTATTACATGGGTAAAACCATTGAAGACGGCGGTTATAACTATATGTTCTTCAACGGTGCTATTGCAGGTATCTATTATGGCAGAGGACTTTCCAACGATGGCGTTGACCTTGAGAGAAGATATATGCAAGCACAGCGTTACGGTGAAGAAATGGGCAATATCGCTCTTAATCTCACCAATTCCTATGATTACATCAACGAAAACGCTGACTGGGAAACCATCAATAAAGAAAAAGAAAATAATGAAAACTACACCCTTTGGTTTGAAGACTGGACACCCACTACCGAAAGAGAGCTTGAGCCCTTATTTAACGTAAAAGTGACCGAAGCAAAGATCCACGTAAAGAATCCCCTTATGATTCTTGTGGGTAAGCTTGATATGGTTTCTTACAAGATGTATAAAGAAGGCCTTTTCGATTATTATCTCTTTACCGAAATCGGTTATGCCGAATTCGGCGATGTCAAAGTTGCTATGATGCCCGGTGAAATCGTTCAGGATATCGTTTACGGCGGCGGCTCGCTTACTGCCGAGGGTTCATTCAAAGGCAAAGATTTCGGTTATCAGACTATCAGAGAACTCTTTGGTGATGAAACTATCGTATTCGGCCTTTGCAACGATGCAATCGGTTACGTAGTGCCCGATAACGACTATTCGCTCGGTATTGTTGACGATCATTATCAGGAGCTGATTTCTCTCGGTGATGAAACAGCTTCCGGAATTATGTCGGCATTTACCTCTCTTGCAGGATCATTAAAGTAATTTACAAATAAAATTTCCGCTCCCGTCTTATGACAGGAGCGGATTTCTTCATTTTATCTTTCCTTTTAATGAGTTTGAAAGGGGCTTGTAAACAATCATACATATTAAGGAATCAATTATTCCTTTGCAGAAAGTAAAAGGTACGTTGAATATAAGCAGGCAGTTGAATAACGCGTTATCTGTCGGTACTATTGCCGCTTTACCGTATATTTCGCAGTACATTCCGATTATCGCATCAAGCGGCAGATGATAGCAAACCACGTAGGCGGGATAAACAAGAAAATAGTTTATCGGCAAGCAGATTATTGCCATAATCAGTGAACCGACAACGCATGAAATCAATGCATATTTTTTATTCTTTCTGAAATGATATATCAATCCTGCTGTAAGACAGAATACCGAGCCGAGCAAAAAATTACTTAATTCGCCGATATAAGCGCTCGACGTACCTTTTATGAGAATGTGTAAAACGTTTTTAAGCAGTTCGATTATTACACCGTAAACCGGGCCTAATGCAAAAGAGCCGAATAAAGCAGGCAAATCGGATATATCAAACTTAATGAATGCCGGTATCAACGGTATTGATATTTCAATAAACATAAGTAAAAATGCAATTGCCGAAAGTGTAGCCGTAAGAGTAGTCTTGTAAATTCTTTTTTGAGTAGTATTCATAATAATCTCCCGAAATAAAAAATGTGCCCCGAATCGGGACACAAATGATAAGCTATCATTTCTCTGTCTTCCGGACTATACCGTCGGTTACGGAATTTCACCGTATCGGCTCAAAAAGAGTTAGCGGACTGTCACCGCCGGTGAGGAATTACACCTCGCCCCGAGAATGAATAGATTATAATCCTAATCTGTATGTATGTCAACATTAAAAATAACACTTGAAACTTTTCGGAAATTGATATATTATTTTCAGGTAATATGCGGATATGGTGGAATTGGCAGACACGCAAGATTTAGGATCTTGTATCTTTGATGTGCAGGTTCAAGTCCTGTTATCCGCACCAAAACAGGATTGCAATTTTGACAAAGATTACAGTCCTGTTTTTATACATCTGCGAACCTCATTATGAAAGGTGATGATTAATAATGTTCGCAATAATCAGAAAAGGGAATGGACAATACTACACATCTCTTGTTTTTGGATACTATTCTGTCAGCTCATCAATTGAGGATGACTATCAAAAATACTTAGATAGTATCTACAACCGATTTTATATCGTCCTCGACGAAAGCAAAAAGAAGTTGATTAAGCAAACGGTTTTTGACCGAAACAACAAATACCTCCAGCCGCTTATTCTTATTGTTGATCATACAACCGACGACTGGAATATTGACGAAAACGATAACGGATGTGTTAATTACCTTGACAATTCAACCTTGCTCACCTCTGTTGAAGAAAGCAGCATTTCTTCCGAAATGATTTCACGATGCGTTCTCGAAGACTCGAAAATTGTGTATCAAGAATATCAAACCGTAAAAACACAAAAGGAACTTGAAAATCTGGATTGGGCTTCCGGAGGTTTTCATGATGCATATATTAAAGAGTTCAAAGAGGAAAGCGATTCGCTTTACGTTCTTTTTGACGGTACTTGGGGATGTCAAATTGAATTGTGGTTTGAAGGGAACGTTTCCTATTCAACAGAAAGCCGAAACCCCGATGAATATGACCCGTATTGGAGTGACTCAACGCTCATTCGTAATAACGGTTATTTTATCCTTGTTGACTGCGAAAATATGACTGAAGAGGAAATCGGAGAAGGATACTGCTGGTTCAAAGGAAATAAGTTAAAATATCATATCATACCCGATTGACGTTCCCGGCAGGTGTTACGAAATTTAACGATTACATCCATTTTGTCATAATTGCAATCTTTACCCAGAAAAGCACTCTTGTTTTATTGCAAGAGTGCTTTTATTGAGGCGTAATTTCTGTTTGTTATATCCTGTTAGTGAACAGAATTATTTCTTCTTTAATCTTTCACAAAGCTCTTTATCGGGTGTGACCCACATCGTATTATAGGTATGATATATTACCATTCCCGGTTTTCCTCCGGCAGGCTTTTTCAGTTCTCTTATTTCCGTATAGTCAACGGCTACCTGTGAGGAATCGGAAGCAGCGCTGTTGTAAGCCGCAATTATAGCTGCCTGACGGCATGTTGATTCGGGAATAATATCTCCGTTTCCCACTACTACAACGTGCGAACCCGGATATTTCTGAGTATGAAACCAGGAATCGTCTTTTCTTGCTGTTTTAAGAGAAAGTATTTCATTTTGAATATTGTTTCTGCCGACAAGTATCAGATATCCGTCATCGGAAACGTATTGAACAGGGGGCAGGGGCTTCGGCTTTTTGCCCTTTAACTGTTTTGAGCGTTTGAGATAACCTTGTTCATACAATTCCTGCTTGATTTCGGATATATCCGTATATCCGCTCGCTCTGTTTACCGCATCCGATACACTTTCAAGATATTTTATCTCTGTTTCGCTTTCTTCTATTAAATCACCGAGAAGCTTTTCGGCGTTCTTGAGCTTGTTGTATTCCTTGAAATATTTACGTGCGTTTCCGGATGGATTTAATGCCGGGTCTGCCTTGATTCTTACCGTTTCGTAATTATCATAAAAATTCTGCAAATCATAATAAAGCGAGCCCTTTTCAAGTGAATACTGATTTGCAAGAATTAATTCGGCATAAATCCTGCATTTGTCCTTATCGGCACATTCATTAAGCTCCTGTTTTCTTGTTTCAAGCTTTCGTCGGCTTCTCTGTATGAGGTTTGAAACGGTTTTTTGAAGTTCTCTGCTTTGCTGTCCGGTTCTTTCAATGCGGTTTTTATCCTCATAGAATTTGTCGATAAGCTCTGAATATGATGAGTATTGCTTTGAACTGACACTGAATCCGTATTGAGTTATATCGCTGAAAGTAATATCATACGGATTATTTTTATCTCTTAATAACATTGTGGGAGTGCCGCCGCTTGCCAGTTTTGATCTCAATTCATCAATTACATTCTCAAGCTTTTCAAAATGAACTTCAGTCATATCATAAACGGCGATATCATTTCCGGAAACCAAAGAAGAAATCTCTCTGCTTATCAGAGGGGAAGCTCCCTCGAGCACGGACAGAATTGCTGCAGAAAGCATTTTATTGTTAAAAGTTTTTATTGCATCCCTGATTTGCTCGTTTGATGAATTAAATATGTTAAGCTTTTCCGGTTTCGGCGGAAGCGAATATTTGAATCCCGGCAGAACGGCACGGTT
Organism: uncultured Clostridia bacterium; assembly: GCA_937892115.1. Taxonomy (GTDB): domain Bacteria; phylum Bacillota; class Clostridia; order Oscillospirales; family Acutalibacteraceae; genus CAG-177. Next base: position 192,221 of record CALAUI010000006.1, read on the forward strand.
TGCACTGATTGAAAAATCGGTCTTTTTAAGTGCTTCAAGAATAATTCCTTCTGAATTTATCACTATGAAATTTGAATGCTTTGCCATCGCTTCATAAGCAATTCTGAAACTGACCTCGTCGCCGATTTCATTTGTTCCGTTCAATTCAAAAAATAATGTTCTGTCAAGTCCGTCCTGGCTTAAATCCGTTATGATACAACCGGTTAAATGCTTTCTTAGAAACATACACATCATCGGAGGAACGGCGGGATTTTCGGGCGCATTTTCCGTAAGATTCAATCTCGGAGTTCCGGACGAAGCGGAAATATACAGTTTTTTTGCACCTTGTCTTGAACGCAGATGAAAAACGATTTCATCATTTGACGGCTGGTGAATTTTTTCTATTCTGCAGCCGATAATTTCATTTTTTAGTTCTCTGATAAGTAAATTCAGAGTGAATCCGTCAAGTGGCATTTGTTTTCTCCGTCAGTTTTTCTGTTTCTTTAATTACTCTGTCAAAATGGTCTCCCGTTGCTTTATCACCGAATTTATATTCCGATTCACGTCTTACCTTAAGATATTTTAACTGTTTTTTAACTATCTTTACTGCGTTCGGGTCATTGCTGAAAATCAAATCGCCGAAATAGGGATAATACTCGGGGAATTCTTTAATAATTCCTGAATATTCACTGCAAATTATGTTGTATGACCTTCCCGTATCTTCACAAACCGTTTCGCTGATTATGTCAAATCCGTTTGTTATCAGAAATAATCTCAAGTCCTCCGAATGGGATTGCGGCTGTAAAATCAAACGGTATTTTTTGTCTTTAATCCATTCAGCTCTTTGCAGTATATCTCTGATGAGAGTGCCTCCCATTCCGCATATAACAATATCATTCGCTTCCTCGGGAAATACCGAGTCAAGACCGTCGGAAAGACGTAATTCAATTTTATCGCGGATATGATATATTTCTGCTGTTTTTTCAGCATTACAAAGAGGACCCTTACGCAAATCGCAGGCAAGGGCCCCGGCAACATATCCGTTAAGTATCAGATAAGCGGGAAGAAAAGCGTGATCTGTACCGATATCAGCAATAACAGACCCTTTTCTTACTAATCCGGCAACTGATTTTAATCTCGGACTTAACTCAAGCATTAAATTATTTTGTAAGGAAAGCGTTGAGCTTTGCTATGAATTCATCGGGATTAACTCCGTGAACCATACATGCCTGCGCAACTGTTTCATTTCTTGCCGAAGGGCAGCCGAGACAATGCATTCCCATTTCAAGGAAAAGGGGAGCTGTTTCCTTTGCGTTGTCGAGGATATCACCGATTTTCATATCTTTTGTAATTTCTGTCATATTAAAAATCTCCTTATCTTTTTGAACATTATCGCACATCCCGATATTTTTTTCAATATAAATAAATGCTTTATTTACTTGATTTATGTCTTGGCAGGTTGTATAATCATACAAAACTATACGGAGGTTTTATTATGAAAAAAATTATATCCATTTTACTTGCACTGATTTTTGTTATAAGCACCGTTTCCGTTCTTGCTTTTGCAGATAACGAATCTGAAAAAGCTATTCTAAGATTCAACGATAACGGCGAATTCAATGTTCTTTACCTTTGTGATTGTCAGGATGGATATCCCGCTCATGAAGAGATGTTTACATACATAAACTATATGCTTGAAAATTACGATATAGACATTGTTGTTCTTGGCGGTGATAATACTGTATGCGGGCTTTCTGATGAAGAAAAGCAGGGACTTTCCGAAGATGAAATATATGCGGCAGCCGTTAAGCAGAAGGAAGATGCAATTACTCAACTCGTTAAGCCCTATGTTGACCATAAGGTATATTTCACAATAGTATTCGGAAATCACGACCATCAGCAGGGCGTTGATAAGAAAACTCTTTTTGATATTTATACACGTGCCGGCGGTGAGTATTTCCTCGGTTTCAATGAAGATAAAGCAGATTCTGACAGAGTTGGTACACATTGCCTTCCCGTATACGCTTCCGATTCAGATGAAGTTAAATATGCTCTTTATATGTTTGACTCCGGCAACTATATTGATGACGGTTATGATTCGGTAAATGAGGACCAGATTGCATGGTATAAGGAAAAGAGAGATTCACTTAAAGAAGAAAACGGTGACTATGTTCCCTCAATAGCATTCCAGCATATCATTGTCGGCGATGTTTATGATTATCTCTATTTTGAATCTCCCGTTAATCTCGGTGAACTGGGCAGATCATTTTACGGCAAGAACTATACTTTTATTCCCAAGCTCAATAATTTCAGCGGTTTCGTAAATGAACCACCTTGTCCCGGTGAATATAACAGAGGTCAGCTTGATGCCATTGCCGAAAAAGGTGACATGCGTGCAATTTTCTCAGGTCATGACCATACAAATGATTTTGATGTGGAAATCAAAGGCGTTCATGTTGTAAATACACCTTCAATCACTTATAATTCATACAGCAGCGAACTCAACCGCGGCGGAAGACTTATTACTCTTCACGAAAACGGTGATCAGGAAAATAATGTCGTTACTATCAATTCAATTGCTATGAATGACGGTGATTTTGCAAAGAAGGTCGGCACTTCAAAATTTGCTGCGGGATTTTATGAATTTATGGCAAAATTCCTTCTTGCAATTGGCAAAGTATTTTCCGTTTTCGGCTATATTTTCAAATAATCGGAGGGTTATATGCTTAAACATATTGTCTGCTTCAAATTGAAGGATAACTGCGAGTCAGAATGTATTAAGGCAAAGGAAATACTTCTTTCGATGAAGGGAAATGTTCCTATGCTCAGAGACATTGAAGTCGGTGTCGATGTTCTTCATTCACAGAGAAGCTATGATGTTATACTTCAGGTTACTCTTGATTCGTTTGATGAGCTTGATAAATACCAGAATGATCCCTATCATTGCGGGGTCGTCAAAAAGCACATGCATGCCGTTGCCGAAACAAGCGTAGCATTGGATTACATTTTTTAATACATTATTTTGCCGCCGCAATCGTTATTTCTGACTGCGGCGGTTGTTTTAGGATAAGATTATGCAATTACTTGAAATAAATAAAGACAATTATCGAGGTCAGGCAGATCCGTTTATTTTTGAAGATAACGGTTTGTATTATATTTACACAACCGGTGATGACGGAATTTATGCATATCGTTCCGACAATTTGTTTGATTCGTGGAAATTTTTCGGCAGAGTATTTACATATAATGACGTCAGCGATTTCTGGGCACCAAGTGTAATAAAAATTGACGGAAAATATTATATGTATTGTTCTTTTGAATTTTACGGAGATACACCCGACGAAGGCGGACACAGACAGACTATGTTTGTCAGCTCCTCGGATAGTCCTCTCGGTCCTTTTACCGATGCAAAGCAGCTTCTTCATCCGTTTTCAATAGATTCACACGTAGTAAAAAACGATGACGGTCTCTTTATATTTTATTCGTCCAATGTGTTTGACAGAGAACGTCAGGGAACCTGCATATTTTGCGACAGACTTCTTGATCCCGAGACCGCTTCGGGAAGTCCGGTTCCCGTAATAATGCCTTCCATCGAAGAAGAAATATACCGCAGGGACAGGTATAAAACCGGTGTCCACTGGCATACCGTTGAAGGCGCGTTTTACTTCAGAGAAGGCGATTGGCAATATGTAATGTATTCCGGTGCCTGCTACGAAAACGAAAAATATTTTGTCGGATATGCAAGGGCTAAAACAAACGAGACAGAGCTGACAAAAATCAGATTTGATAAATTTCCCGATGAAAATACTTACGCTCCGGTTCTTTGTTCTAATGAATGGGAGGAAGGAACGGGTCATCATTCTCTGATAAAGAAAGACGGTCAATGGTATGCGATATATCACGCAAGAAACGCATTTGATGACGGGCTCAGCGGTGACAGAAGAACTGCACGAATATGTAAGCTAAATGTAAATGACGGTAAAATAACCGCAGAAAGATATAAGGATAAAATTTAATCCGGTTATATCTTGATTTTTTTAACTCTGCAAGTATAATATAATAGAATATTTTATAAAAGAGGTATTATATGACTGAATATTGCGTATCTCTTGAACGGATGATGAATGACCTTTCTCTGAGCATAATTTATACTCCGAAGGAAGCGTCCGAAATATTCGTTTATACTCAGGATGTCAACAGACCCGGTCTGATGCTTGCGGGATATGAACAGTATTTTGACCCGAGAAGAGTTCAGTTTATGGGACTTGCGGAAATGGAATACGCCAAAAGTCTCGGCCCCGAAAAGTGCAGGGAATGTCTTGATAAGTTTATATCTCAAAAACCCGTTCTTATCATTGTCTCGCGCGGAATCGAGCCCAGCGAAACGTTTCTTGAGCTTGCACACAAATATGAGGTACCCGTTCTCTCATCAAACGAGAGTACTTCAAATATTATGTCTGCAACCATTTCGTTTCTTGGCGTTGAGCTTGCCCCGAGAATTACCAGACACGGTGTTCTTGTTGAAGTTTACGGCGAAGGTGTATTGCTTCTCGGTGACAGCGGTGTCGGTAAATCCGAAACCGCCCTTGAACTTGTCAACAGAGGTCACCGCCTTATAGCCGACGATGCCGTAGAAATCAGACGAGTTTCAAATAAAACTCTCGTCGGTTCAGCACCCGATAATATCAGACACTTTATCGAGCTTCGCGGTGTCGGTGTGCTTAATGCAAGACGTCTTTTTGGTGTAGGCGCAGTTAAAATTACCGAAAAAATTGATATGGTTATTCAGCTTGAACTCTGGGATAACGAAAAGGTCTATGACCGTCTCGGGCTTGAGGATGAATACATGAACATCCTTGATATTGAGGTTCCCGTTAACGTTGTTCCCGTTAAGCCAGGCAGAAACCTTTCAATCATTATTGAAGCTGCCGCAATGAATAACAGACAAAAGAAAATGGGCTACAATGCAGCAAGAGAGCTGCTTCATCAGCTCGGTATGAACGAAGACGTTCAGCCGAATAAAAAAGAACTTGAATACTGGCATGATTTTTAATTGACGGAGGGTTTGTAAAATGTACAGAATCGGTGTTGATTTAGGCGGAACGAATATTGCTGTCGGAGTAATTTCGGAGGATTTGAAAATTGTAGGCAGAGGTGTCAAAAAAACAAATTGTCCCAGACCTGCCGAAGATATATTTGATGATATAGCGGCTGCCGTTCAGATTGCCATGCTTGATGCGGGAATCACAATCAATGACGTAGTATCCGTTGGCGTAGGCACTCCCGGTACCGTAAATAAAGAGAACGGTTATATTGAATTTGCAAATAATCTTGATTTTAAGCAGGTTCCCGCAAAGGAAATGCTTGAAAAGAGAATAGGTAAACCCGTTTATCTTGATAACGATGCAAACTGCGCAGCTCTCGGCGAAGCGGTTGCCGGCGTCGGTAAGGGCTCAAAGAATTTTGTAGCTGTTACTCTCGGCACCGGTGTTGGCTCGGGTATCATTATTGACGGTAAAATCGTAAACGGTAATAACTATGCCGGCGGCGAAATGGGTCATATGGTAATCTGCGTTGACGGTGAACGTTGTAATTGCGGCAGAAGAGGATGCTGGGAACAGTATTCATCTGCAACTGCTCTTATCAGACAGACAATTGATGCCATGAAGCGTAATCAGGACAGCGTTATGTGGGAAATTGTCGAAAACGATATGGAAAACGTTAACGGCAGGACTGCTTTTGATGCCATGCGTGCAGGCGATGCCGCAGGTAAGGAAGTTGTAGATAATTATATCTATTACCTTGCCGCAGGTATTACTAATATTGTTAATGCACTTCAGCCCGAATTTATTTGCCTCGGCGGCGGTGTTGCAAACGAAAAAGAAAATCTTCTTGCTCCTCTCAGAAAATATGTAGATAGAGAAAGATACAGCCGTTACTCCAATAAGCAGACTAAAATTGTTTCTGCAGAATTGGGTAACGATGCCGGTATTTTCGGCGCTGCTCTTCTTGACGAGTAATTATGGAAGATTTAATTGCATATCTTAACAGTATTAACTGTGAGTATAAAGAAAATGAATCTGTCAGGGACTACATCACCTTTAAGGTGGGCGGTCCCTGCAGACTGATTTGCTTTCCCGAAAACGAAGAAAGTATTATCGGTATTATCGATATAATTGCTACTGTAGGTCTTAAATATTTTATTCTCGGCAAAGGCAGTAATCTTCTTTGCGAAGATGACGGCTATGACGGAGTTATTATCAGCACCCGGAAGCTTGACTGTATTCGTATTGACGGAAACAGAATAATATGCGGTGCAGGTACTTCTCTTATGAAAGTTTGCCGCTTTGCATTAGACAATTCTCTTTCCGGTCTTGAATTTGCTTTCGGTATTCCCGGGTCGGTTGGCGGTGCAGTCTATATGAACGCCGGGGCTTACGGTGGAGAAATCAAAAATGTTATTGAATCCTGCAGATTTATCAAAGACGGCAGCATAGAATCTCTTACCGCTTCTGAGATGGATTTGAGCTACAGACACAGTTATTTCAGCGATAAAAACTACGTTATACTTTCCGCTGTTTTTAATCTTGAACACGGTGATAAAGATGAAATTAAGGCACGTATGGATGATTTGATCGGCAGGCGAAAGGATAAACAGCCCATTGAATATCCGAGCGCAGGAAGTACATTCAAAAGACCCGAAGGATATTTCGCAGGTGCTTTAATTCAGGAATGCGGATTAAAAGGCAAAACCGTAGGCGGTGCTCAGGTAAGCGAAAAGCACGCCGGATTTGTAATCAATATCGGTAATGCAACCTGCAATGATATAAAAGAACTGATTTCTTTATGTCAGAAAACCGTATATGATAAAACGGGTGTGTACCTTGAAACAGAGGTAAAATTTATTAACTGAGGAGGAAGAAATGTCATTTTCATCTGATATTAAAAACGAACTGTGTTCGCTTGATAATCTTTCTCCCTGCTGCTATCATGCACAAGCTTATGGGCTTGTGCTTTTTGCTCATTTCAGTAATCTTAATTTTTCTATAACAACCGAACATACCGGTGTCTATGAAAAATACTGTGAATGCCTGAGAGAATATCTTAATGTGAATTTTATTGAAAATACCTCCGGAAGCAAAAAAATGATTGCTTATATCAGGGATGTAAATTCAAGAAAAAAAGCATTTCGTAAATTCGGACATACCGGCGATGAATCATCCCTGCGTCTTAACTATGCCAATATCAGCAATGATTGCTGTATCGGTTCATTTTTAAGGGGTGCTTTTCTCTCGTGCGGGTCTGTTTCCGACCCGAATAAATCATATCACCTGGAATTTGTTATTCCTTTCAAGAAGCTCAGCGGTGATTTGATGAAGATTATGAGTGAGCTTAATCTTTCTCCGAAATATGTTATGAGAAAAGGCAATCATATCGTATATTTCAAGGACAGTGAAAGCATTGAGGATTTTCTTGCATATATAGGCGCTCCGAACGCTTCACTGTATCTTATGAACGTTAAAATCGAAAAAGACGTTAAAAACAAGATTAACCGTCAGATAAATAACGATATGTATAATATTGAAAAAACCATTTCCGCCGCTGAAAAGCAGATTGAAGCCATTGAATTTATTAAAGGTACGGCGGGATTAGGTGTTTTGAATGACGGTCTTAAAAAACTTGCAAAATTAAGACTTGAAAACCCCGAAGCAAGTCTTACTGAATTACAAAAATTATTTGATGAAAGCATTTCAAGGTCGGGCATTAAGCACCGCCTTGATAAAATAATTGAAATCTCGGATAATCTTAAAGAAAAATCGGTGAAATAAATGTCTTTTGTGCATCTTCATGTACACAGTGAATACAGTCTGCTTGACGGCGCCTGCAGAATTGAACCTATGCTTGATAAAATTCAAAGTATGGGTCAGAGTGCCGTTGCCATTACTGACCACGGTGTAATGTACGGTGCACTTGATTTTTATAATGCCGCAAAATCCCGCGGAATAAAGCCCATAATCGGCTGTGAAGTTTACGTTGCACCAAGGTCAATGAATGATAAGGTGCACGGAATAGATAATCAAAGATATCATCTTGTACTGTTATGTAAAAATGAAACCGGATATAAGAATCTTATTAAAATGGTTTCCGAAAGCTTCACAAGGGGATTTTATGTTAAACCGAGAATTGATAAAGAGCTTCTCAGCAGATATCATGAAGGACTGATTGCTCTTTCCGGCTGCCTTTTTGGGGAAGTGTCGCAGAATCTTATAAATAATAACTTCGCCGAAGCAAAAGAAATTGCTCTTTGGTATAAGAATCTGTTCGGCGATGATTATTACCTTGAAATTCAGAATCACGGGCTTAATGAGCAGTTAAGAATAAACCCCGATTTGATCAGAATATCCGAAGAAACCGGTATTCCTCTTGCCGCTACCAACGACGCGCATTACGTTGATAAAGATGACTCCGTCGTTCAGAAAATCCTGCTTTGCATTCAGACAGGGCATATTCTCGGCGAGGATACAGGCGTTGATTTTGCAACGGACGAATTTTATCTGAAATCCGAAGAAGAAATGCTGACTGCATTTTACGGATGTGAGCAGGCAGTTGAAAATACCCGTCTTATAGCGGATAAGTGTAATTTTGAATTTGAATTCGGCATTACTAAACTGCCGCATTTTGACGTTCCCGACGGATATGACCACGTTGTTTGGTTCAGTAAAATGTGTTGGGACGGTCTAAAAAAACGATACGGTGATAATCCGCCTCAATCTCATATTGACAGAATGAAATACGAGCTTGACGTTATCAACTCAATGGGATATACGGATTATTATCTTATAGTTCATGATTTCATAAACTATGCAAAATCAAAAGGGATTCCCGTAGGACCCGGCAGAGGCAGCGGTGCGGCAAGTATATGCGCTTATGCAATAGGCATTACGGATATTGATCCTATGAAATATAATCTGCTCTTTGAAAGATTTCTTAATCCCGAAAGAGTAAGTATGCCGGATTTTGATATTGACTTCTGCTACGAAAGACGCGGCGAAGTGATTGAATACGTTATTTCAAAATACGGTTATGACCACGTTGCACAGATTGTAACTTTCGGTACGATGGCTGCTAAAGCGGCTGTCAGAGATGTCGGAAGGGTTCTCGGTATTCCTTACGGAAACGTTGACCGTGTGGCCAAGCTGATTCCCGCCGAGTTGAATACAACAATTTCCTCCGCTCTTGAATCATCAAGAGAATTAAGGGACTTATATAATAATGACGTTAAGGTACATGAGTTGATTGATTATTCAATAAAGGTGGAAGGTATGCCGAGGAATACCTCTACCCATGCGGCAGGCGTTGTTATTACCGCAGATCCCGTAAACAGTTATGTTCCTCTTGCGGTTAACGACGAATCGGTTGTAACTCAGTTTACAATGAAGGGACTTGAAAAGTTAGGCCTTCTCAAAATGGATTTTCTCGGTCTTCGCACACTTACCGTAATACGCGAAGCTGAAAATCTGGTAAAAATCAATAATCCGCTCTTTGATATAGATAAAATCGATATGTCGGATAAAGCGGTTTATAAAATGTTTTCAGAAGCGGATACAGACGGCGTATTTCAGTTTGAAAAACCCGGTATTAAGAGAGTCTTATATCAGATGAAACCGTCTGATATTGAAGATTTGATAGCCATTCTGGCTTTATACAGACCCGGCCCGATCGAATCCGGATTTATTCCGCTGTTTCTTAAAAATAAAGCAAATCCGAAGGTTATTCGGTATAAAATTCCCGCTCTGAAAAATATTCTTGATGTTACTTACGGATGTATTCTGTATCAGGAACAGGTTATGCAGATATGCCGTGAGGTTGCCGGTTATTCTTACGGCAGGGCCGATATAGTCCGCAGAGCCATGGCAAAAAAACAGCATGATGTTATGAATAAAGAGCGAGAAAGCTTTGTTCAAGGGTCGTTCAGCAGGGGAGTAAATGAAAAAACCGCAAACGAAATCTTTGATGAAATGGTTTCTTTTGCTTCTTACGGATTCAATAAAGCTCATTCTGCGGCTTATGCGTACGTTTCATATCAGACTGCTTATCTCAGATTTCATTATCCCAAAGAATTTTACGCGGCACTTATGACAAGCTGTATTGACAGAACCGATAAAATAAGCGGATATATCAATTCGTGCTCTAAATGCGGAATAAAAATCATACCTCCTCATATCAATATCAGCGGTGACGGCTTTACGATAAGTGATGAGGGTATAGTATTCTGCCTTTCTGCCGTTAAAAATATCGGCAAAGGGTTTATTACCGGTGTAATCGCGGAGAGACAGCTGAATGGCGATTTCGTTGATTTCTATGACTTTTGCTCAAGAATGTACGGTAAAGACCTTAACAGAAGAGCGCTTGAAAACCTTGTTAAATGCGGTGCATTTGACGGATTGGGAGCAAACAGAAACCAACTGCTTTCCTCAATTGATTCGATTCTTACTAATCTTGACTCGTCAAAAAGGAGAAATATTGAAGGTCAGATCGGATTTGGCGATTTTATATCAGACGAACAGTCTGTTTCTTCTTCCTTTACCTATCCGGATGTTCCCGAATTTAATACAGATGAAATCTTGAGGCAGGAGAAAGAAGTTTCCGGAATATATCTTTCAGGTAATCCTCTTGATAAATACAGCGAAATTGCCTCATATTTCAAATGCGATACAATATCCGATATTCTCAATGACGATGAAAAATACAGCGATAAAACCAAGGTTTCACTTCTTGTACTTATTACCGATGTAAATAAAAAAATAACGAGAAACAACAGTACAATGGCATTTCTCAATATTGAAGATGCATCTGCACGCCTTGAAGCAATTGCTTTTTCAAAAATATACGATAAATACAACTATCTGCTCACTGTCGGAAATATCATAATTCTTCACGGCACGGTATCTTATAACGATAATGATTCTGTTAGTGTTATTACGGATTCCGTTGAGCCGTTACCCAGGGAACTGCCGAATATAAACGTTAATAAATCGTCAAAAGCAAAGGGGCTCTATATCAGATTTGACAGTGTATCTTCGCCCCAGGTGGCAATATGTAAAAATCTGATATCCATATTTGATGACGGCAGTACACAGTCATATTTGTATTTTTCCGATTCAAAAGAATACAGCAGATTCATTGTATGTGATGCGAACGAAGTGCTTATCAGAGAATTAAAGAAAATTCTCGGTAATGATAACGTTATTTTCAATCAATAATTTGCTATTTCGGTTGACATTGTTAATAATTAAGTGTAATATAAATAAGCATTTTTAGTAAGGAGATTGTTATTATGAAGACTATTGGTGTGCTTACAAGCGGCGGCGACGCACCCGGAATGAATGCTGCCGTACGTGCAGTTGTTCGTACTGCTTGTGAAAACGGAATGACCGTATACGGTATTAACAGAGGTTATCAGGGCCTTATTGATGAGGACCTTCAGGAACTCAATATCAGAAGCGTATCAGATATTATTCATCGCGGCGGTACTAAGCTCAGAACGGCAAGATGTCTTGCTTTCAAAGAGGAAGAGGGTATCAATAAAGCTATTGAAACCTGTAAGAAGTTCGGCATAGAAGGTATCGTTGTAATCGGCGGTGACGGCTCTTTCAGAGGCGCAAGAGACCTTTCCCTCAGGGGTATTCCTTGTATCGGTGTTCCCGGTACTATTGATAACGATATTGTTTCTTCCGATTATACTATCGGTTATGACACCTGTCTTAATACTATCCAGGAAATGGTTGACAGAATCAGAGATACAATGGAATCTCACAGCAGATGTATGGTTGTTGAGGTTATGGGTAACCGCTGCGGCGATCTTACACTCAATGCCGGTATTGCTGTAGGCGCTACTGCTATCGTTATTCCCGAAATCGAATGCGATATTGAGCAGCACGTTATTGACAGAATCAAGAGAACTCAGAAAACCGATAAGAAGCATTTCATCATTATGGTAGCAGAGGGCTGCTCCGCACAGGTCGGCTCGGTAGCTGAGCTTGCCAAAAAGATTGAATCCGAGTGTGGCATTGAAGCAAGAAGCATCGTTCTCGGACACGTTCAGAGAGGCGGCTCGCCCTCAGTAAGAGACAGAGTTCTTGCCAGCCGTATGGGTAATGAAGCGGTTAAGCTTCTTATGAATAATATCGGCAACAGAGTAGTCGTTATGAAAGATGATAAAATCGTTGATTACGATATTTACGAAGCTCTTACAATGAAAAAAGACGTTGACGCTACTCTTTACAACGTTGCTCACGAAATTTCAATCTGAGGTAATGATGACTAAAGAAAACTTTTATTCAATCCGTCAGCAGATAATTGAAAAAGATTTCACGTCCTTAAACAATATGCAAAAGAAAGCGGTCTTCTCTACGGAGGGACCGCTTTTGGTGCTGGCGGGTGCAGGCAGCGGTAAAACCACGGTACTTGTAAACAGAATTGCCAATCTTATTAAATACGGTAAAGCATATTACAGTAAAGAGGACGTTGATTTATCACCTTACGAAGAGGATCTTTTACTTAAAGCCGCTTCCGGCGAAGAGGTAAATAATATTGATTATCTTCTTCAGGTCAATCCCGTAAATCCCTGGCAGATACTTGCCATTACTTTTACAAATAAAGCGGCAAATGAGCTTAAAAGCAGAATTATTAACAAAATAGGTAAAGATGCAGAAGATATCTGGGCATCTACCTTTCATTCTTGCTGTGTAAGGATACTCAGAAGAGCTGCAGACCATCTCGGATATACCTCCGATTTTACCATTTACGATACAGATGACAGTAAAAGAGTAATAAGGGAGTGTATGAAAGAGCTTGCACTCAGCGATAAAATTATTGCACCCAAAAGTGTAATAATCGAAATCAGCAACGCAAAAAACTCGGAAATCGGCCCGGAAGAATACCTTAATGAAAATCAGTATGATTTCCTCAAAAAATCCATTGGTGAAATTTACGTATTATATCAGAAAAAGCTGATGGCATCCAATGCCATGGATTTTGATGATCTGATTTATAATACCGTTAAACTATTCAGACAAAACAGCGATATTCTTGAATATTATCAGAATAAATTCAGATATATTCTTGTTGACGAATATCAGGATACCAATCATCTGCAGTACGTTTTTGTTTCATTGCTTGCGGCTAAATATAAAAACATCTGTGTTGTAGGTGATGATGACCAGAGTATATACAGATTCAGAGGCGCAACGATTGAAAATATCCTTTCTTTTGAGGACGAATATTCCGATTCAAAGGTAATCCGTCTTGAGCAGAATTACCGCTCGACTCAAACTATTCTTGATGCTGCAAACAGTGTTATAGCTAATAATACACAAAGAAAGGGAAAGAATCTCTGGACCGATAACGGCGTAGGCGATAAAATTATTTATCACAATGCCGAATTTGACAGAGAAGAAGGTATTTTCGTTGCATCCAATATTCAGAAAATGCTGAATAAAGGGAAAAAACCGTCTGATTTTGCCGTTCTTTATAGGATGAATTCCCAGTCAAATATAATTGAGCAGGAGCTTGTAAAAAGAGCTATTTCTTATAAAATCATCGGCGGTCATAAATTTTATGACAGAAAAGAAATAAAAGATGCTCTTTCATATTTATGTGTTATAGCAAATCCCGACGATTTAGTTCGTCTTGACAGAATTTACAATGAGCCCAAGAGGGGAATAGGAGAGGCATCATTTAATGCCGTTCGTGAAATATCGGAAAATCTCGGTATTCCCATTCTTGAAGTAATGCTTAATGCTGATGATTATCCTAAATTATCAAGAGCGTCAAAGAAATTAAAAGCTTTTGCCGAAATGATAAACGGTTTCCGCGATTTTTCGGAAGTGAATTCAATATCTGATTTGCTCGTTGAGGTGCTTGATAAATCTGGATATATAGTATCTCTTGACCTTGAACCGGACAGAAAAAAGGACAGAATCGAAAACCTTGATCAGTTAAAAAATAATATTGATGAGTATATCAATAATTCTGAAGAGCCGTCGCTGAATGACTTTCTTCAGAACGTTGCCTTAATGACAGATATTGATAATTACAATTCTGAAGATGACAGTGTAATTCTTATGACTGTTCATGCTGCAAAGGGCCTTGAATTCGATACGGTATTTCTTGTCGGTATGGAAGATAACATCTTCCCGTCAGATATTTCAAAAAACGAACCGGGCGGTATAGAAGAAGAAAGACGACTTGCTTACGTTGCGATTACCCGAGCAAAACGTCAGCTTTATATTACAAATGCTTCCCAAAGATTACTTTTCGGTATGACAAGGTTTAATCTCGTTTCAATGTTTGTTAATGAAATTCCTCCGGAACTGATGGAAAAAAGTCCCGAATCTAAAAGAAAACAAGCATTTGCAAGAAATGAATACGGCGGTTTACAAAGCGGATATAAATCGGTTTCTGCTCCGTCATATTCATCCGGTTCACCGAGAAATAATAATTACGGTTTTTCCGGCGGCGTAACAAAGCCGAAGCCCGCTAAAACAAACGTTTCATATAAAGTAGGGGATACGGTAATTTCTTCAACCTTCGGCGAAGGTGTTGTTCTTTCCGTTAAGCCGATGGGAAATGACTGTATGCTTGAAGTAGCATTTGTTGAAGGCAAAACAAAAAAGATAATGGCAAATTATGCCAAGCTTGAAAAGAAAAGTTAAACAAAAATCACCCGAAACAATCGGGTGATTTTTTATTCTTCTTCTTCTTCGTTATCATCAATAAAGAAATTATTGAGAGGGTTGTTATCAACGGCGTTTCTGACTTGCTCGTTAAGTACGTGAGTATATATTTCGGTTGTACCGATATTTTCATGGCCGAGAAGCTCTTTTATCTGCAAAACATCCGTGTTACCGTATTGATACATCAACGTTGCAGCTGTGTGTCTCAACTTGTGTACCGAAAACCCCATATTATCAAGGCCAATTTTCTGCAAATACTTTTCAACCATTTTCTGAACTGATTCGCGGCTTATTCTTGTCCTTCTGTTACTGATAAAGAGGGCATCTCTGTCAATTACAGCGTCATTAGGTCTTACAGCAACATAATCCTTGATAGCGGTGACTGTTGCATCATTCAGATAAACAATTCTTTCTTTATTTCCTTTACCGAGAACGCGTAATGTCCTGTTTTCATAAGATATATCCGATAAATTTATTCCGACAAGCTCTGATAGTCTCAGACCGCAGTTAAGAAAGATAGTTAAAATACAGAAATCTCTCTGTTTATTTTTGCCGTCAACAGAATGTAATAATTCAAGGCTTTGTTCAAGAGTCAGATATTTCGGCAGCGTTTTTCTGCCTTTGGGAGAATCCAGGAATGCAATCATATTTTTGCCGGTTAATATATTCTGGACTTCAAGATAACGGTAAAACCGTTTAATGGAAACAGCTTTTCTTGCTCTTGCATTAGCATCATTATTTCTTTTTGTTCTGCAGTAGGCGAGGAAAGCATAAGCGTCTTCAAGAGAAACGGAACAAATCAGATTCTTATCCACGTCGCTTATATCAATTTTTTCAAATTCAATATCCGACGGTACAAGATTTCTTTTTTGTTTTATAAAACGGAAAAATAATCTTAAATCAGATCCGTATTCAAGAACTGTCAATTCGGATTTATTAAGTGTGCCTGCAAGATAATTCAGATAACCGATTACAAGTGGGGGGAGATCATAGATTTCTTCCTGTCGCATAGCACCACCTCCGTATAATCATTATAAACCGTCCTTGTCTAAAAATCAATACATAATTACACAAAAGACAAGTTTTGTGTAATATAGGGGAGGGATTTCCGAAAAATTATATTGAAAATATCCGGAATTACCGTTTTGGGCAGATATTCTTATATTATTGCTTTTTCTCAAGTAAAGGTATTATAGACCCTATATCATATAACCGTTTGTTTGTTAATTCTATTGCCGAAAGCTTATATTTATTAAGAATATCTATTATTTCATTATGATTATCATGACTTTCTACTCTTCCTGTAAATGCGATTTTATTTTTATCGAGCTTGCCGGTACATCCTCCGATAAAGCCGTAATTCGCTCCTTGTAATCCGATGGAGCCTTTTTCAATTAACAGTATATCATTCAAAAAAAACTGAGCGGATTTATATATGGATATATCATCGGTAATTATTGCAGATTCGTTCAACACGCAAACGGAGCATTTGGAATATCCTTGTCTGACGTTAATTATATTCAAACCGTCACGGTATGCAGCGTTAAGAATATCTTTTGATATATATTTTTCATTACATATCAGATTATTTCCGATTCTTACTGAATTGAGAAGGCAATCGTACGGATAATCTTTTCCGCTGATTTCCCCTATTGATTTATAATGAAAAAATTGTTTCAAATCCCCTGCTGATATTCCATTATCGAAGAATAGTTCGTTTTTGGAATAATGCATCAAAGATAAATCAACGTGTCCGTCAAGATAAGAAGGAAGCTTTGCATTTTGACGGACTGAAAATGTATTTACCCCTAGATTATTTAATGCGGATATTATTTCTTTGTATTTATATCCCACTGCCGCTAATATAACATCATTATCGGGCAGATTGGGATTAACATGATTATAATCAGGTAGCTGCATTGAATGCCTCATTTACTGTACTAACGCCAATAACTTCAATATCTCCCTTAAGATTATCTGACAGTGTTTTATAATTATGTCTGGGTATGATTATTCTTTTGAATCCGAGCCTGTCGGCTTCTTTAATTCTTTGCTCACAATATGAAACGGAACGGATTTCTCCTCCGAGACCTATCTCCCCTATTGCAAGCGTATCGTCTGAAAGCGGTGTATCTTTTAACGATGAAATAAGTGCCAAAGCAACAGATAAATCCGTAGCGGGCTCGTCAAGCTTCAATCCGCCTACTACGTTAACGTAAGCATCACAGTTTGCAAAGAAATAACCGGATCTTTTTTCAAGAACTGCAATAAGCATTGATAATCGGTTATAATCAAAGCCGTTACTCATTCTGCGGCCATTGCCGTAGTTGGAATTTGCGACCAGTCCCTGTACTTCTGCAAGAATAGGCCTTGAGCCCTCCATTACGCATGCTATACAAGTACCCGCCGTATCTTTCGGTTTACCGGAAATAAGCATAAGAGAGGGATTCGGTACTTCGCGAAGGCCGTTATCGGTCATTTCAAATACGCCTATTTCGTTAGTTGATCCGTATCTGTTTTTTACCGCACGTAAAATTCTGTAAGAAAGATGTCTTTCACCTTCAAAATACAGAACGCAATCCACAATGTGTTCAAGTACTTTCGGTCCCGCAATATTTCCGTCTTTATTGACGTGACCGACTATTACGGTGGGAATATTATATTCTTTTGCGCATCTCATAAAGAGATTTGTACATTCTCTGACTTGCGTTATGCTACCGGGAGCGGAACTGATTTCTCCGATTTCCATAGTCTGAATTGAATCAACTATCACAAGACCGGGTTTATTTGTTTTAATATATTCGGTTATTGACTGCGCATCGGTGTTGCAGAGAATTGAAAGATTATAGCTTTTTACACCCAATCTGTCGGCTCTGAGTTTAATTTGCCTTGCACTTTCCTCTCCCGAAATATAGAGTATTTCAAGATCCTTACCGAGATATTCGCAAATCTGAAGCAGAATGGTAGATTTACCGATGCCGGGGTCACCGCTGAGAAGAATCAGCGAGCCGTCAACAATACCGCCGCCAAGAACTCTGTCAAGCTCCGACATTCCGGTTTTGAATCTAATTTCATCCTCAACGGAAATTTCGCTGATTTTTTTTGAAATTACATTGTTGATTTTTGGTGATGAAATACTTGATTTATCATTTGAAGCCGATATAACATCCTCAACAAAAGTGTTGAATTCGCCGCATGACGGACATTTGCCGTTCCATTTCGGGCTTTCATATCCGCATTGAGAACAAATATATACCGTTTTGAATTTATTAGCCATTATCAGTTTCCCCGTTCTTATGAAGTCGCTTAAAATCAATATAATCCTGTAAAATATTTACCGCAGAAATCTGATCAACTACATCCTTCCGCTTTTTGCCTCTAACGTTGTTTTCGTTAAGCGTAACATATGCACTGACTGTTGTTAACCTTTCGTCACGCATAATGCATTCTAAACCGGATTTTTCGGAAAGTTCTTTTGCAAATTCGGTGCATTTTTCAGCTCTTGAACCAAGAGATGAATCCATATTTTTGGGCAAACCTACAACGATCTTTTCGGCTTTGTATTCTTTCACCAGCTCAATTATTCTCTCAATCAGTCTGTCTTTATTCCATTCGTTTACAGTAGTGACCGGAGAAGCCATCATTTCAAGCTTATCGCAAACTGCAATACCCGTTCTTGCATCGCCGTAATCAACAGCCAATATAACCATATTTTCACCTTATTTCAACAAACGGAGCTTAACAATGCAAGCTCCGTTAAAGTAAATGATTTATAATTCACCGAGAATATCAATAGCTTCGCTGACTATCTCGGACTGTAATTCTTCAGGTGATTTTGTAACATTTTCATCTTCCTTCATTCCCTGGCATGATGAGCAGGTTTCGGGGAGATTATCAGCATCAAAATAACCTATTCTTGTTGAGCCGCAGCTGTCACCGGCAAGCTTACCTGATGACGTACAATATCTCTTTTCTGCAACCTTATCGGATTCGTCAAACTCCTTATCGGGCAAATCCTTATGTATTTCATCAAATACCGTAAAGAATATCTTACCGCAGGGATTTACCTGCTGATTAAGGGGCTCTTTAAGGTCATATCCGAGCCATACCGAAGCTACGTAATATGGAGTACCTGCGCAGAACCAACGGTCACAATCACTCGGCGTAGTACCGGTTTTTGCCATTATCGGGAATCTTCTTACGTTAGGTGCAGAAGCATAATAGCTTGTATCAACTGTCTGAAGCAATCTGCGAACTATCTCAGCGGTTTCTTCGGATATTGCCTGAAGTGGCTCCTGATTTTCGTTATCAAAGATTTTTTCTTCGCTTTCTCCGCGAGTTACATAGTAATAAAAATACGGTTTATAGTATTTACCGCCGTTGCCGAAGGTTTCATAAGCGGCGCACATTTCAAGTGTATTTGTACCGTATGTAAGAGAACCGGTCGCAAGGGGTGAAAGCGCTCTGTCATTGACATCGTCTATTTTTGACAGATGGAAATGGTCGGTCAGATATTCCAACGACGCGTCCATACCTATGATGTCTTTAATAATACGAGTGGGAACGGTGTTAAGAGATTGCTGAACAGCATATTCCATACTTACCTTTGAATTGGAACCGAGGGATTTATCTACGTTATGAGGCCAGAGCTCACCGTTAACGTAAACTGCATAGTCAAGCACTCTTGATGCGTAATTTATCTGTCCCAGATCAATTGCAGGAGCGTAAGTGGCAATCGGTTTAATTGTGGAGCCGGGCTGTCTGTATGAGCTTGTTGCTCTGTTCAGAACACGGTTTGAAGTTTTTTCACCGGCCTGACCGACAATTGCAACAACTCTGCCGGTATAATCCATAATAGTCATTGACGACTGAGGAAGTGTACCGTCTGCCTTGGAAATGTTGGGAAAATTGATTCTGTTTACAAATACGTTTTCAAGTTGAGACTGGATATCGAGGTCAACGGCAGAATAAATCTTATAACCGCCGTAATACAGTTCGTCTGTTGCTTGCTGTTTTGAATAACCGTAGGTTTCCATCATCTGATTAACAAACGAATCAATGACAGCGTCAATATAAAAACTGTTTATCTTTGTTTCTTCTTCAAGAGTTTTTCTGACGTTTTCGTCTTCAGTAGGAACGTAATCATCACTGTTAGTAAATACAAGATGATAATTTTTGGCTTCAATATATTCTTCGTTCGTAAGGAATCCGCATTCCTTCATCATTTTAAGGCAATATTCCTGTCTGTTTTTATTATTTTCGGGATGAAGTAATGGATTGAATTTTGTCGGGAACTGAGTGATTGAAGCAATTACGGCACACTCAGC
The DNA here is from genome assembly GCA_937892115.1 of uncultured Clostridia bacterium. GTDB lineage: Bacteria > Bacillota > Clostridia > Oscillospirales > Acutalibacteraceae > CAG-177. The sequence goes on from CALAUI010000006.1 coordinate 212,265, forward strand.
AGCATTAAGATTCTTTACGTCCTTTCCGAAATATTTTTCACTCGCGGTCTTAACTCCGTTACATCCGTTACCCAGATAAACGGTATTCATATAAGCTTCAATGATAGTATCTTTATTATAGTGCCTTTCAAGGTTTAATGCATAAAGCATCTCATTGACCTTACGGACAACGGTTACTTCTTTATTATTGGTAAAGTTTTTGATTAACTGCTGAGTAATCGTAGAACCGCCCTGACCGATCTGAGCGGGTTTTACGATAACGCCGCCTACACGTACCCAGTCGACACCGTGATGTTCTTTGAATCGCTTGTCTTCAAGAGCGATAAATGCCTTTGACATATACGGTGAAATATCATCAAGGTCGACCCATACTCTGTCTTCATCACCGTGAAGTCTTGCTACTTCAACAAATTTGCCGTTTTTATCCTTTGCATAAATAAATGAAGTCTGATTCTGATTCTTTTTATAGTGATCGATATCAATTATGATATCACCGTTGACTGTTGATACGAAGTTAAACATTACGTAAGAAACGACGACACAGCAAGTCAGTACGAAAGCGGCAAATATACCGAGAAAGGTAGCTTTAACCTTACCGGTCCCCTTCTTCATTTTCTTTTTTTTGGGAGTTTTATCGGGATTTTTGCTCAACACAATCACTCTCCGTAAAATATTGTATAAAAAATACTAAATATAGTAATATAAATGTCTATAAATACATTATATATTATATTACACCCGATAATTTTATGCAAGAGAAATTATAAAACTTAATAAAAAATTAAAGACCTGTTACAAAATGTAACAGGTCAGTTAATAACACTCTCTTATTTAACGAAAAGAACTATAAGACCGGCAATCAGAGTTAATGCAAAGAAAACTCCTGCAAGCACCTTTGTGATCTTAACGAGCTTCTGCTCCATTGTTCTTCCTTTATTCTTGCCGAAGAATGTTTCAGCACCGCCGGCAATTGCACCTGAAAGACCGTCTGAACGACCTTCCTGCATAAGAACGATTGCAATAAGAGCAATCGAAGTGAGTATAAGAGAAATACCGAGAACGATATAATACCAAGGCATAATTTACAGACCTCCGTTAGTGATTTACTGCGATATAATATCATATTATATCTGTAAATGCAAGAATTATTTTATATATTTTCAAAAATTAATCAAAAGTAATCTGTTCAGAGCTGTCATCTGCACTTAAAAGAGCACCGACGGCGGGAAGATTCTTTGCTCTGAATCTATAAACCTTGGCAAATTCGCCCTCGTTATAAGGTCTTACACGGAAAACTTTCTGACCTTTTTTAAGAGTCATGATACCTACACCGGCAGAGTCTTTTGTTGTTTTGGAATTTATGACGGCTGTATTTACAAGCAAGTGACGGCCTGCCGTTGAGATTACAACAAGTTCTGTTTCCTCCGGAAGATAAATTGCATCAACAAGAGGAGATTTATCCGAATAAGCTTTTATCAGTTTCTTTCTTTTTGTAAGCGTTTTATATGCGGAAAATTCAATCTTAGCCGCTTTACCGTTTTCAAAGAAGAAAATGATATTACCTTTGTAATCGGAATCTGTTACAGCCATATAAACGGGAAGCTCGCCGTCATCCATTTCAAGCTTTGCGGCAACAAAATCACCCATTGTGCTTATCTTTGTATCATCAAATGCAGCAGCTGTCGTCTTATAGCATTGACATTGATTGGTAAAGAAAAGCAGTTCCTTTGCGTTGGTGGTTTCAACAGTCTGGATTATTTCGTCATCTTCTTTGAGCTTATGAGTTGTACTCATTCTGAGTGACTGAGGAGTAACCTTTTTGAAATATCCTTCCTTAGTGAAGAAGAGAGTAACGGGATAGTCGGGAATTTCTTCTGTTTCATCATCAACTGCTTCTTCGTATGAGTAGATGATTTCAGTTCTGCGCGGTTTCGAGTATTTACTTATCACATCGGTCAGCTCAGTAGCAATAATCTTCTTAATTCTCTTCGGATTGGAGAGAATATCTTCATGATCGGTAATTGCTTTTTCAAGCTCGTCAATTCTTTGAAGACGTTTGAGAATATGCTCTTTGTTAAGCATCCTCAATTTGATTTCGGCAACTGCTTCCGCCTGAATTTTATCAATTCTGAAACCGATCATAAGGTTGGGAATAACATCCGCTTCTTCTTCGGTGTTTCTGATGATTTTAATCGCCTTATCAATGTCGAGCAGAATTTTTTCGAGTCCTCTGAGAATATGTAGCTGCGATTTATATTTTGTCAGTTCAAATTCTGTTCTTCTGCGTACACAACCGCTTCTGAAAGCAATCCATTCGTTAAGTATTTCACGGATGCCCATAACTCTGGGCTTTTTATTGACAAGGATATTGAAATTGGCACTGAATGAACTTTCAAGGGGAGTTGATGCATACAGTTTTTTCATCAATTTATCGGGATCCGTTCCCCTCTTGATGTCAATAGTAAGCTTCAGACCGCTTAAATCGGTTTCATCTCTGATATCGCTGATTTCTTTGAAACTGCCGGCTTTGACTTTTTCAATTACTTTGTCAATTATCGCTTCGGCTGTGGTTGTGGGAGGAATTTCCGTGATATCTATACAGCTGTTTGACTTATCAAAGCTATATCTTGCTCTGATTTTGATGCTTCCTCTGCCGGTATTATATATTTCTTCTATGGCTGATTTATCGTAAAGAAGGATACCGCCACCTGAGAAATCAGGAGCAAGAAGTGTATCATATAAATCTGCATTCGGATTTTTAAGAAGCTCTATAGTTGCTTTACATACTTCTTCAAGGTTAAAAGAGCAAATTTCCGAAGCCATACCTGCGGCAATACCGGAATTGGAGTTTACGAGTACCGAAGGAAAAGTAACAGGCAGCAAAGCCGGTTCTTTCATTGAGTTATCAAAGTTATCAACCATATCAACTGTATCTTTGTCAATATCGGAGAATAACTCTGCACAGATTTTTTCAAGCTTTGCTTCCGTATATCTTGAAGCCGCCCAGGCCATATCACGGGAATATGCTTTACCGAAATTTCCTTTTGAATCAACATAGGGATGCAGCAAGGCATCGTAACCTCTTGAAAGACGTACCATAGCGTCATAGATTGCAGCGTCACCGTGAGGATTCAGCTGCATTACCTGACCGACAATTTTTGCGGATTTCATTCGCGGCCCGTTCAGCAATCCGAGTTTGTACATCATATAAAGAATCTTACGGTGAGCGGGTTTGAAGCCGTCAATTTCGGGTATAGCTCTGGACATTATTACGCTCATGGCATAAGGCATGAAGTTATTTTCAATGGTATAGGTTATTTCCTGATCAACAACCTCGCCGGCTCCGAGAATATGAGTCTTGTCATCAAGCTGTCTTACATCCTGATTAATATCTTTTGTTTTCTTTTTAGCCATAAACGTACCTCTCAGGAAATATCGGTCAGATCAACGTAAAGATGGCCGTTTTCCGAGATATATTCCTTTCTGCCCTGAAGATTATCGCCGAGCAATAAATCAAATTTATCTGCTGTTTCTTCCGCAATGGTCGAATCAACACGGATAAGTCTTCTGGTAGCGGGATTCATAGTGGTAAGGGACATCATTTCGGGTTCGTTTTCACCAAGTCCCTTTGAGCGCTGAATAGTATATTTTTTGCTGCCGATTTCATTCAGAACATCTGATTTTTCTTTTTCTGTATAAGCAAACCAGACTTCGTCTCCGCAGTTAATTTCATAAAGCGGTGATTCGGCAATAAATACCTTACCTTCGTCAATAAGAGTAGGCATCAGACGGTAAATCATAGTAAGGACAAGTGTTCTGATATGATATCCGTCAACATCGGCATCGGTACAAATAATGATTTTATTCCATCTGAGAAGATCAAGATTGAAGGAAATCATATCTTTTCCGGTTTTTTTCGTGCTTTTAACCTCAACACCGCATCCGATTACTTTTATCAGATCGGTAATGATATCGCTCTTAAATATTCTGTCATAATCAACCTTAAGACAGTTGAGGATTTTGCCTCTGATAGGCATTATTGCCTGAAATTCGGAGTTTCTCGCCTGCTTACAGGCACCCATAGCCGAATCGCCCTCAACGATAAACAGTTCACGCACGGAAACATCCTTGCTCCTGCAATCAACGAATTTATCAATTCTGTTATTAAGGGAGCTGACGTTCTGGATAAGGGATTCTTTGGTCTTTACTCTTTCCTTTTCCGCCTTTACCCTTGAACGCATATTTATCAGTACCTGGTTGCAAATCTTATCGGCATCAAGAGGATTTTCAATGAAATAAATCATCAGCTGATTTTTGATGAATGTTGTCATTGCTTCCTGAATGCCTTTGTTGTTGATTGCTTTTTTGGTCTGATTTTCATAAGAAGTAACGGTTGAAAACGAGGATATTACGAGAGCAAGACAATCGTCAATATCCTGAAAAGTAATTTTCGGATCGCTCTTCTGATATTTTCCTTTTTCTTTAAGGTATGAGTCTATCTGAGAAACAAAAGCCGTTCTTGTAGCTTTATCGGGCGATCCGCCGTTAGCAAGAAAACTTGAGTTGTGGTAGTATTCTTTAAGCTGAACTTTATTTGAGAAAGCAAGTACGATATTTGTCTTGAGTTTATATTTATCAAGATCGTCTCTGTCACGGCACTCGGTTTCCTGCTTCCAGGACTGAACGGTCGTCAGCGAATCCTCCCCTACTTTTTCCTTAAGATAGTCTTCAATACCGTTCTCATAATAATATTCCGTAGTTTCAAAATTTTTGCCTACCTGATTTCTGTAAATGAAATGAATACCGGCATTTACTACGGATTGATGCAGCAGCATGTCTCTGAAATATTCATCGGATACATTGATTTCGGTAAACACCTCAAGGTCGGGCTTCCATTTGATACGGGTTCCGGTGTCTTTTTTGTTGTATTCTTCCTTTATCATTTTGCCCTTGGGCTTACCTTTTCTGAAATTCAGCAGATATCTGAAGCCGCCGGCATGGATTTCCGCTTCCATATATTCCGAAGCATACTGGGTAGCACACAGACCGAGACCGTTTGTACCGAGTGAGAATTCATAATTCCCGCCATTACTGTTATCGTATTTGCTTCCGGCATAAAGCTCACAGAACAGCAATTCCCAGTTGTATCTTTTTTCTTTATTGTTGTAGTCAACGGGAAGTCCTCTGGCGAAGTCCTGAACTTCAACGGAATAGTCTTCAAATCTTGTGACGATAATTTTATCCCCGTATCCCTCTCTTGCTTCATCAACAGAGTTTGAAACGATTTCAAATACAGCATGTTCGCATCCTATAATCCCGTCAGAGCCGAAAATAACAGCCGGTTTTTTTCTGACGCGTTCTTCATCTTTAAGCAAACGTATACTGTCGTTATTGTAATCAGATTTCTTTGCCATTATATCCTCCGAATTTTATGCATAATTTAACATATACATTATACAAAATATTGTTGTAAAGTCAAGGGCTTATACAATAAGTTGTATTTATTGTTGTAAATATTAAAAATATATGATATACTGATAAAAATTTTGTCCGGGATGTGAAAATTTGAAAAAGGTCTATATTTATACCGACGGTGCCTGCTCCGGAAACCCCGGTCCCGGCGGTTGGGGAGCTATTCTGAAATACGGTGAAATTGAAAAAGAAATGAGCGGCTCCGAAAAGGAAACAACAAATAACAGAATGGAGCTTACCGCCGTGATTATGGCTGTAAAAGCATTGAAGGAGCCATGTGTGATAACAATAGCCAGCGATTCGTCTTACGTCTGTAAAGCTTTCCTTGAGGGCTGGCTTGATAACTGGATTGCAAAAGGATGGAGAAAATCGGATAAATCCCCTGTTCTTAATGCAGAACTGTGGAAGGAATTGCTGGATGCGTTAAAACCGCATAAATACGACTTCGTATGGGTAAAAGGTCATGCAGGTCATCCCGAAAACGAAAGATGCGATGCTTTAGCTACTGCGGCTTACGCAAAATATTTATGAGGAGGTAAGGATATGCATACATTAAAAATCGGTATTCTTAAGGATATGTACAATCAACTCCCGGGCTATTCTGTTATTGATAAGCTTGATATAGGAGAATGGAAATTCAGAAAAGCCGTTTTCAAGGGTGAAGACGGATATGAATTTGAAGATTTTGAAGGTACGATTAAAACCGGCGAAAGACATTACTGTTCTTATGACTGCGCGCATTTCTTTTCCGCAAGTGTAACTGTTCCCGAGTGTATGGACGGAAAAGAATTGAGAGCACGTCTTAAAGTAGGCGGTGAGTCTCTTGTTAAATGTAACGGTAAATACGTTGCCGGCTGCACCTCAAGAAATACAATTCCCGACAGAGCGGATGCATATCTCGGTAAATTCAATGCGGGTGACGTGCTGAATTTTGAAATCGAAACTACCGTTGATTCGATGGAGTTTTGTGACGAGCATATTTTTGAAGGTAAAAATGAGCAGGAATGTTTTTTCGGTGAAACGTCAATTTTTACCGTAGATGAAGAAACCGAAAGCTATATTTTTGACATTGAGGTCGCCTTTGATGCTCTCCCTCTGATTAAGGATGAACACATTTCAAGCAGGCTATATGCAGCAATTGATGACAGTCTTCATCTTGTAGATTATGATTTTGAACCCGATATGGTGCGAGAATCAATACACAAAGCAGGAAAACTATATAATGAGAGAATTTCACAGATAAAATGGACACCGCAAAGTAATGTTATCCTTACGGGACACAGCCATATTGACGTTGCATGGCTCTGGAGGATTCAGGAAAGTATCAGAAAAAGCGCCAGAACATTTACCAACGTAACATCTCTTATGGACTTATATCCCGAAATGACGTTCGGGCAGAGTCAGGCGGTCCTCTACGATATGACCAAAAGACACTATCCCGAAATATACGAAAAAATTAAGGAAAAAGTCAAAGCAAATCAATGGGATATCTGCGGCAACGTATGGGTTGAAGCGGATACAAATATTGCCTCCGGTGAATCACTTATCCGTCAAGTGCTTTACGGTACGGAATTTTTCAAAAATGAATTCGGTAAAACATCAAAGACATACTGGCTGCCGGATTGCTTCGGATTTTCTGCCGCTCTTCCTCAGATTATCAAGGGCTGCGGAATGGAGAATTTTATTACAAGCAAACTGTCATACAACGATACCACTAAATTTCCGTATAATATGTTTATGTGGAGAGGTAATAACGGCGATACGGTGTATGCACATCTTATGAGACCCGGTTATAATCTGTCCTTCAAAGCCGCTGATTTTATGACGGCGGACGATGAATTAAATAACAAAGCAGACCTTAATACTTCAATGAGTATGTACGGCTACGGAGACGGTGGCGGCGGTCCTACCAGACAGATGCTTGAAAGAGGCAGAAGATACCGTAATTTCCCCGGCTTGCCTTCAACGGAAATTGGTCACGTTGACGATTTCTTTATGACATATCACGGCCACGAAGACGAGCTTCCCGTATGGAACGGCGAAATGTATTACGAGAATCACAGAGGCACGTTTACAAGTCAGGCGTTTGTTAAAAAGAATAACCGCAAGTGTGAATACCTGCTTACAAGAAGTGAAATACTTTCTGTCCTTGCAAAGGAATTGAACGGAAAGAATTATCCGAAGGAAAAAATAGAAGATTGCTGGAAAATACTGATGACAAATCAGTTTCATGATATTCTTCCCGGCTCATCAATTCACGAGGTCTTTGAAGATTGCAGGAAATCTTATTCAATACTCAGAGAAAACGGAAAAGAAATATTTAACGATGAGCTTGAATCACTGAAAGCTTTTGTCAACGCCGGAAAAAATACCGTAACAGTCTGGAATCTTTCTTCCGCTGTTTCAAACGAAGCGGTTGAAATTGATAATATACCGGATGGATACGTCGTTGAAGGATATAATTGCGTTTCCTCTAATGGAAAAATAATATTTGCTCCCGAAATCGCTCCCTTCAGCTGTAAAACAATAAAACTGATAAAAGGCGAATGCGTCAGCGGAATATCAGACGATACCCACACACTTGAAAGCAGTAAGCTTCTTGTAAAAATAGATGATAACGGTCAGCTTATAAGTGTATATGACAAAGTAAATGACAGAGAAGCGTTGAACGGAAAAGGCAATATCTTAACCGTATCGCTTGATAAATGTATACATGAGACAGCATGGAATCTGGAGCTTAATTATAAAAAGAAAATGTGGGAGCTTAAGGAGAATACCGAAGCTTACGTTGTTGAAGATAATGAACTGCGAAAGATAATCCGATTTGTTAAGAAATTCAATAAATCAACCATTACCCAGGATTACATCCTCTATGCAGACAGTGACAGTATTATTTTTGATACTACCGTTGACTGGTGGGAAACGGATAAAGTTCTTAAAGCCGGATTTGACGTTTCGGTCATTGATACCGATGCAACTTACGATATTGCTCACGGCGCTTACAGAAGACCTACTCATTATAATACGTCTTATGATCTCACGAGATTTGAGGTCGCTGCACATAAATGGGCAGACCTTTCCGAAGGCGGATACGGATGCAGTATTATAAACGACTGCAAATACGGATATGATATACACGACAGTCATATACGTCTTACTCTGATGAGAGCTCCTACCTGCCCTGATCCCGTTGGTGACCACGGTATAAACACTTTCAGATATGAATTTCATCCTCATAAGAATTGCTGGAGGGAAGATACCGTTCAGAAAGCAAATACCTTCAACATTCCGCCTTTCGGTTACTACAACGAAAAAGACGGTACCGGTAATTATGCGGAAAAACAGTTTATTGAAATAAGCGAAAAGAATATTTCAATTGAAGCATTAAAATCCGCGCAGGACGGCAACGGATATATTCTCAGACTGGTTGAAGACGAGCAGAGACGTGGATGCTGTAATGTAAAACTCGGTTTTGATTTTTCTGAAATCATAGAAACGAATATGATAGAAGAAAATAAGCAAGTGATTGAGAGTAAGGAAAATTCATTTACTTTCTGTTATAATCCCTATGAGGTAAAAACATTCAGAATAATAAAATAATAAATTGACATTTAATGCAGTTTTGTTGTATTATTATTCATATTTTATTAACGGAGCTGATGGTCCAATGAATAATGTTCCCGATTATTTCGGCAAAAGAGTTTTTAACGATAAAGTAATGAAAGACAGACTGCCCGAAGAAGTATACTTTAATGTAAAAAAAGCAGTTTCCGAAGGCACTAGATTAAATCATCAGGATGCAGACGTCGTCGCCAACGCAATGAAGGATTGGGCAGTAGAAAACGGCGCCACTCATTTCACCCATTGGTTCCAGCCCATGACGGGTATCACTGCCGAAAAGCATGACAGTTTTATTTCTCCTTCGGATGACAGCGGCGTAATAATGGAATTTTCCGGCAAGGAGCTTATTAAAGGCGAGTCCGATGCATCCTCATTCCCTTCAGGAGGAATAAGGTCAACGTTTGAAGCGAGGGGCTATACTGCATGGGATCCTACCTCATATACATTTATCAAAGATGACGTACTCTATATACCCACTGCCTTCTGTTCATATTCAGGCGAATCTCTTGACCAGAAGACTCCCCTGCTTCGTTCAATGCAGGCACTCAATAAACAGGCACTCAGAATTCTCAAGTTATTCGGAGTTGAATGTTCAAGCGTTAAAACCACAGTCGGTGCAGAGCAGGAATATTTCCTTATTGACAAGGAAGATTACAATAAGAGAAAAGATCTCATTTTTACCGGACGTACTCTTTTCGGTGCAAAGCCACCCAAAGGTCAGGAAATGGATGACCACTACTTCGGCTCAATCAAGCCGAGAGTAGCTGAATTTATGAAAGACCTTGATAAAGAGCTCTGGGAGCTCGGTGTTCTTGCTAAAACCGAGCATAACGAAGCTGCACCTTCACAGCACGAGCTTGCTCCCATCTTTACAATTACCAACATTGCCGCAGACCAGAATCAGCTCACCATGGAATTGATGCAGAAAATTGCCGCTAAGCACGGACTTGTATGTCTGCTTCATGAGAAACCCTTTGAGGGCGTTAACGGAAGCGGTAAACATAATAACTGGTCTATCAGCACTTACGACGGAATCAATCTTCTTGAGCCCGGCGAAACACCCTACGAAAACGCTCAGTTTCTTCTTTTCCTTTGTGCTGTTATCAAAGCGGTTGATGAATATCAGGGTTTATTGAGAATCAGCGTAGCCACTGCAGGCAACGATCACAGACTCGGAGCTAACGAAGCTCCTCCGGCAGTAGTTTCAATGTTTACGGGCGACGAAATAAATGCAATTCTTGAAGCTATTGAAAACGACGAGGAGTATGAAGCGGAAGAAAAGGTTACGATGAAGGTAGGCGTTCATGTATTGCCTAAGTTCCCCAAAGATACGACAGACAGGAACAGAACGTCACCGTTTGCATTTACCGGCAACAAATTTGAATTCCGTATGCTTGGCTCCGCAAGTACGATTTCAAGCGCCAATATTGTTCTTAACACAATAGTTGCAGATTCACTCAAATCTTATGCAGACCGCCTTGAAAACGCTGAAAACTTTGAGGAAGCACTCCATAAGCTTATCAAAAAGACCATAAAGGACCACAAACGCATTATCTTTAATGGCAACGGTTACGATGACGAATGGATAAATACGGCTGAAGCGAGAGGTCTTCTCAACCTCCCCACGACTCCCGATGCTCTTAATACCTTTATGGACGAAAAAAATATTCAGCTCTTTGAAACACATAAGGTGCTCACAAGAACTGAAATCGAAGCAAGGTATGAGATATATATGGAGATGTACTGCAAGACTCTCAATATTGAGGGACTTACAGCTTCTCAGATGGTAAAAAATGATATTCTCCCCGCTATTTCATCATATATTAACAAGCTTTCGGAAACGGTTAACCTCAGAAAAACCGCTCTCAATTCCGATATCAAATGCTATGAAAGTAAGTTGATTATCAGATTAACAGATATATCAAATGAAATATTTGAACTGACCGAAAAGCTTGATAATCTTCTTGATGTTGCAAAGAAAGAGAAATGCATCAAGACAAAAGCAAATATTTATAAAGACGACGTTATAACCGTAATGGATAAAATCAGAAAACTTGCCGACGAAGCTGAAACAGTTGTTTCTGCAAAATACTGGCCTTATCCTTCATACGCCAAGATTCTTTATCACGATTAAAGCAATAAGGTCTCCTGATAACATCAAGAGACCTTATTTGTCGTATTATTTTTCAAGTGCAGCTATTTTAGCACAAAGGCAAAGTATTTCTGCTGCCTGAGCAAGCTCTTCACATGAAGGAAACGTAGGAGCTATACGGATGTTTTTATCTTCGGGGTCATTCTTATACGGATACGTAGCACCTGCTCCGGTAAGAGTTACACCCGCTTCTTTACAGAGTTGTACAGTTCTCTTTGCACATCCGGGAGCAACGTTTAAGCTGATAAAATATCCGCCTTTTGGATAGGTCCACGAAACTGTATTATCATCAGCAAAGTTTTCTTCAAGACATTTAAGCACGATATCAAATTTCGGTTTGATGATTGCCGCATGCTTTTTCATCTGAGTTTTGATACCGTCAAGATTTTTGAAATATGCGGTGTGTCTGAGCATATTGATTTTATCGTAACCGATTGTCTGAACGGTCATTCTGTTTTTGATTGCTTTAATGTTATTATCAGATGCGGCTACGCAGGAAATACCTGCACCGGGGAAGGAAATCTTTGAAGTTGAAGTAACCTCAATAAACATATCCTCATTGCCATATTTCTTTGCGTATTCAAAAATATTATAAAATTTATCACAGTCATCGCTGAGATGATGAACACAATAAGCGTTATCCCAGATTACTCTGAAGTCATTTGCTGCGGGTCTCATTGATGCAAGTCTTTCAATGGTGTTTTCATCAAAAGAAACACCGCCGGGATTTGAATACATGGGGACGCATATGATTCCCTTTACTTTTTCATCTTTGATAAGTGTCTCAATCATATCCATATCGGGACCGCATTCGGACATGGGAATATTTATCATTTCAATGCCGAAATGCTCAAGAATGGAAAAGTGTCTGTCATAACCGGGAACGGGACAAAGAAATTTAATATCTTCCTGAGCAGCCCACGGCTTATCTCCTGCACCGAAAACCATGCATTGAGAAACATAGTCATACATTATAGTTAAGCTTGCGTTACCGCAAACTATGATATTATCTGCAGGTACCTGAAGGATTTCGGCAAAAAGCTTACGGGATTCGGGAATACCCTCAAGCACACCGTAATTTCTCGTTTCTGTTCCGTCTTCGGATTTAAAGTTGCCAAGTAACGCAGGATTGAGCATATCATTTGAAAGTTCAACCTGTTCCTTACATGGCTTGCCTCTCGCCATATTCAGAGAAAGATTCAATGATTTGTAATAATTATATTTTTTGTATAACTCTTCGAGACTTAATTTATTCATTTTTGAATTCCTTTCGATGAAAAAATGCATTAAAACACTGACATTATATAATAACTGATAGTATTTTGCAAGTATAATTTTTGTCTCTTGCAAAAAAGGAGGATGTTATGTTAAAATTCAACCCTGCGGTTTTTGCTGTCGGAAACGATTATCAGATTATTGTGACCACCAAAACACAATCATTCATAAGCATCAAAATCGGTGATGAATTGTTTATTGATGATTCAAACGGTATTTTGAAATCCGCTTCAAGAACTCATAATATTGCAGTGCCGCAAGAATTACTTAATGAATACAAACATTATACGGTCATAGAAAAAAGTATCATAAAAAGACTCCCCTATTTTACACAGACAAGAAGAGATAAATATTATGAATATGATTTCAGACCGGTACCTGAAAATAATCCGAAATGTTATCATATTGCCGATTCACATAACGTAATTGATCTGCCCGTTAAAGCCGCATCAGTTTACGGAAATATAGATTTTCTTATCTTAAACGGAGACGTTCCCGAAGACAGCGGAAAAACATCTAATTTTGATACGATATTTGATATCGTTTCGCTTGTTACCGGCGGAAATATACCGACCGTATTTTCAAGAGGAAACCATGATTTAAGAGGCATTTGTGCAGAAAAATTTGCTGAATATGCGCCTGCGCAAAACGGAAAAACTTACTATTCATTCAGACTCGGCAATATATGGGGTCTTTGTCTTGACTGCGGAGAAGATAAAACCGATGACCATGCCGAATACGGTTTTACCGTATCCTGTCATCAGTTCAGATTAAAAGAAACAGATTATATAAAGTCTGTTATTAAAAATGCTGAAAATGAATACAACGCTCCGGATGTAAAGCATAAGATTATTGTTGTACATAATCCGTTTTCTCATGAACATCCCGCACCTTTTAATATTGAAAAAGATATATTTACCGAATGGTGCAAGCTTCTCAAGGACAACGTTAAACCCGATGTGATGATTTGCGGACATACACACAGATTCGGTATTTATGAACAGGGATGTGATTACGATACATACGGTCAGCCCTGCACTGTTGTTGTCGGCTCGGAAGTTATCAGTAAACATAAGGATTTCGGCGGCGCAGGATTTGAATTTGATGATGATGTTATAAAAGTAACGTTTACTTATGCTGACGGAAAATCCAAAGAATCAATGATTAAAGTATAAATTAAAGGACACCCGAAAGGATGTCCTTAATTTATTATTCTGCTTTCGTTTCGGTTTCTTCTGCCTTAGGCTCTTTCTTTTTGCTGAAAAGAATCTTATCAACAGGGAAATAAAGGAAGAACTGAATCGCACCGCAGATTGCACCTGAAAGTGCAAGAGAAGCGCCTTCAAGATTATGATTGCAGAAGAAAGTAATAAGTGTAGGTGAAAGCCATGCAGAGAAGCAAATAAGAGCGATTGTAAATACGATATAAATGGGAAGAGTAACGGCTACATTTGCATCAGAATTGAATGTCTTATCTCTGTTAATAAAGAAAGAAACTATCTGAGCTATGATATTACTTGCGTTAGCCGCGATAAATACACCGAGACCTGCGGCAATAATTCCGGTTGCAGCGTCGGGAGCTTCGTTTTCAAAAATCCAGAATTTGTATGCCTGATGAAGAAAGTCATCACTCATCGGAAGCTTGATAAGATAAGGAAGAAAAGTCTGGATTACAAAAGCTATAAGTGATACAAAAATAAACTTAATAAACTGCCAGAGAGTAACTATAAACGAGCCCTTACCTTCAGCTGCGCTGTCAATCTGACTTAATTTACCCATAGTAAAAATCTCCTTTTTCATTTATGATTACCGGAAATCATTCATCAAAAGTATCGTCTTTATTTTTCTTTGATTTCTTTCTCTTTGCCTTACCTTCGGCAGCAGCATCTTCCATCTTCTGCTTCTTTTCGGCTTCGGCAGCTGCCTTTGCAGCTTCTCTTTCCGCTTCTGCTTTTTCGTTAGCAGTATTATTTGTTGAAAGTGCCCAACGGGCAATTTTCATTTTGTTTCTGTCTGCTCCGGTTTCAATTACAAGAGCATCATCCTTGACGGTAACAACGCGTCCCATTATTCCGCCGATAGTTGTGATTTCATCACCGACCTGAACGTTATCGCGCATTTTCTGTTCTTCATCCTGTTTCTTTTTCTGAGGACGAATCATAATAAAATACATAATGGCAAAAAGAGCAACCATCATAATAATTGTGCTTGTGCCGCCTTTGCCGCCAAGTAAACTGTTGCTTGCAGCTGCAAGGGGAAGATTAAATATCATTGGTATATACCTCCAAAACAAATTGCACTTATTATATAAGAAATATCGGATTTTTGCAATACCTTTTTATCAAATTCTTGTATCGAGCAAATCAACATATTTATCGTGATACTCGCCGAAGCATCCGTTATCAAGCGATTCTCTTATTTCTTTCATCAAATTATTATAAAAATAAAGATTGTGTATTACGCAAAGGCGTAATGCAAGCACCTCTTTACACTTGAATAAATGACGGATATACGCTCTTGAAAACTTACGGCAGGTAGGACAATTACATTCTTCGTCTATGGGAGAAAAATCTTTTTCATATTTATTATTATTCAGATTGATTATTCCCTGCTTTGTAAACAGATGACCGTGTCTGGCATTTCTGCTCGGCATAACACAGTCAAATAAATCAACGCCTCTGTATACCGCTTCGATAATATTACCAGGTGTTCCGACACCCATAAGATAACGTATTTTATCATTCGGCATATACGGTTCAACGGCAGATATGATTCTGTACATATCTTCTTTCGGCTCACCCACGGCAAGTCCGCCTATAGCATAGCCGTCACAGTTGAGCTCGGCTATTTCTTTCATATTTTCGATACGTAGGTCTTCGTATGTTGAACCCTGATTAATCCCGAATAAGAGCTGATTCTTATTTATGGTATCCGGAAGAGAATTGAGTCTGTCCATTTCCTTTTTACATCTTTCAAGCCATCTGACAGTTCTTTCGCAGGAAGCTTTTGCATATTTGTATTCGGCAGGATTTTCGACACATTCATCAAATGCCATTGCTATTGTTGACCCGAGATTGGACTGAATCCGCATACTTTCTTCGGGTCCCATAAAAATATGTCTTCCGTCAACGTGACTGTTGAAATATACCCCCTCTTCTTTTATCTTGCGTAAAGATGCAAGAGAGAATACCTGAAATCCGCCGCTGTCGGTAAGAATCGGACCGTTCCAACCCGTAAACTTATGAAGACCGCCCGCTTCAAATATAAGGTTATCACCGGGTCTCACATGAAGATGATAGGTATTTGAAAGCATTACCTGGCAGTCAATATTTTCAAGGTCTGTTGATGAAAGACCGCCTTTTATTGCACCGCAGGTTGCAACATTCATAAATGCGGGAGTCTGAACGGTTCCGTGTACCGTTTCAAATTCTCCCCTTCTGGCAGTTCTTTCGTTTTTAATGAGTCTGTACATATAATCACCTTAGAAATATTAACCTAATTATATTATATTGTCAATGAAATTTTAACCTTGAACGATTTAACCTTGACAGTTAGTCTCTTAAAGTGTATAATCTTGAAGATTTAATATGTTCGCCGGGGTGTAGCGCAGTTGGTAGCGTGCTTGGTTCGGGACCAAGAGGCCATGGGTTCAAATCCCGTCACTCCGACCATCAGATTGTAATCCGAACGTGTTTTTAATTATAAAAGCTGACCGTTCGGATTATTATTTTTATTTCTGTATATTTTGATGATGCAGCAGATTTATTTTCAAATAATAAAATCTTTCAGTTTGTAAACAAATATGGATAAAAATATTGATATAATATTTTGAATATGGTAAAATAAAGCTACGGTATAACCGACTATATTATTTGGAGGAATTATTATGGGCAAGTTTGAAGTTAAAAAAACAGCAACAGGTGTAAAGTTCAATCTTAAAGCAGGCAATGGCGAAATAATTGCAACAAGCGAAGTATATTCCTCAGAAGCATCATGTCTCAAGGGTATTGAGAGCGTTCGTAAAAACTGTGCATCAGCAATTGAAGATCAGACCGCTGAGGGATTTGAGACTGTAAAGAATCCCAAGTATGAAATTTATACCGATAAGGCAGGAGAATTCAGATTCCGTCTCAAGGCAAGAAACGGTGAAATCATCGCTACCGGCGAAGGATACAAGACCAAGACAAGCTGCCTCAAGGGTATAGAAAGCATTAAGAAAAACGCTCCCGAAGCAAAAGTTGTAAAAGAATAATAATTTATCCGCGGTGCTGTATTTTTACATTACGGCACCGCGAAATTTTATATGGTAAAATTACATAAAAAAAGATTATAAAACCGTATATTTTAATCAATTAAATCATTGACTGAAACGCGTAAATATGTATAATAAATTATGTTAGGGAATCTTTTGCGACTGACGGAAAGTGGAGTACCACATGGGAGCAAAAGAAGTATCATCGCCGACCGTCTGGGCAGCCCTGTTCTTGTAAGGACAGGACTACCCTTGTTTATTTTTCAAAGGAGGTATAATAATGAAAAAAGTTGCAATTATCATGGGCAGTGACAGCGATTTACCCATTGTTGAAAAAGCAATCAATGTACTTTCGGATTTCTCCGTTCCCTATGAAGTACATGTATTCTCGGCTCACAGAACACCGGAAGAAGCACGCGACTTTTCGGTTAATGCAAAAAGTAACGGGATAGGTGTAATTATAGCTGCCGCCGGCATGGCTGCACACCTTGCAGGTGCCATAGCTGCAAACACAACCTTACCTGTAATCGGTATCCCCTGTAAATCTTCAAATCTTGACGGCATTGATGCACTCCTGTCAACTGTCCAGATGCCTTCCGGCATACCTGTAGCTACAGTTGCAATCAACGGAGCAGCCAATGCCGCTTATTTGTCTCTTGAAATACTTGCCCTTGCAGACGAAGAACTTTCCGAAAAACTTGTAAATTATCGCAAAGAAGCTTCGGCAAAGGTACTTGAAAAAAATAAAAATATTGAAAATAAATTCAACAAATAAAGGAGAATTATCATGAACAAAATTTACACAGGAAAAACAAAAGACGTATTCGCACTTGAAAACGGCAATTATCTTCTTAAGTTTAAGGACGACTGCACAGGCAAAGACGGCGTTTTTGATCCCGGTGAAAATTCAGTAGGTCTTACTATTGAAGGTGTAGGCGACGTTAACCTTCGTATGTCAATTTATTTCTTTGAAAAAATCAATGCAGCAGGTATCAAGACTCATTTCGTAAATGCCGATCTCAAAGATACAACTATGGAAGTTCTTCCCGCAAAAGTTTTCGGCAAAGGTCTTGAAGTTATCTGCCGTTATAAAGCAGTAGGCAGCTTCTTCCGTCGTTACAGTGATTATATTGAAGAAGGCGCAGATCTTCCCGCATACGTTGAAATGACCTTTAAAAATGATGAAAAGGGCGATCCCCTTGTAACAAAAGACGGACTTGTTGATCTCGGCGTTATGACCGAAAAACAGTATGACGACATCAAGAAGATGACCCAGGATATTACCGCTATCGTTGCTGATGATCTCAAGGCAAAGGGTCTTGTTCTTTATGATATCAAGTTTGAATTCGGTTATGCTCCCGACGGCAGCGTTATGCTCATCGATGAAATTGCATCAGGCAATATGCGCGTTTATAAGGACGGTAAATATATTGATCCCATGACTCTTTCCGAGCTTTTCTTTGCATAATCAGAATAAACTGAAAGAGGTTATTTACTATGGGCGGATTTTTCGGAGCAGTTCGAAAACAGGATGTTATTCCCGACGTATTTTTCGGAACTGATTACCATTCTCATTTAGGAACAAAACGCGGAGGTATGGCTGCATATAACGATACAGTCGGACTTCAGAGAGATATCCACAGTATTGAAAGCACGCCGTTCCGTACAAAGTTTGAAAAAGTATTTGAAGAAATGAGCGGAAATGCGGCTATCGGTATTATCAGTGATACCGATCCCCAGCCGCTTCTTATCCGTTCAAATATCGGTTCCTATGCAATTTCTACGATAGGCGTTATCAATAATAAAGAAGAACTAATTAATAAATATGTTTCATTCAGCGGCGGTCATTTCTGTACAATGACAGGCGGTAACGTCAATTCTACGGAGCTTGTTGCGGCGCTTATCAATCAGAAGAGCGATTTTGCAGACGGCATCAAATTTGCACAAAAAGAAATAGACGGTACTGCATCTGTTCTTATTCTTACGGAAAAAGGTACGCTTATCGCCGCAAGGGATAAGGTCGGAAGACTTCCCGTTCTGATTGGTAAATGCGAAGACGGATACTGCGTATCTTTTGAATCGTTTGCTTACGAAAAACTCGGATACGATTTTTACAAAGAACTCGGGCCGGGTGAAATAGTTGAAATTTCGGCAGATGAGATAACTCAGCTTGCTTTACCCGGAAAGAAAAAGAAAATATGTGCTTTTCTTTGGTCTTATTACGGATATCCTACCTCAAATTACGAGGGTATAAACGTTGAGGTTATGAGAAACCGAAACGGTGAAATTATGGCCGCTAATGATATCAAAAACGGTCTTCTTCCCGATGATATTGACTATATCGGCGGCGTCCCCGACTCAGGTACACCTCACGCGATCGGTTATGCAAACGGCTGCAACAAGCCCTTTGCAAGACCTTTTATCAAATATGCACAGACCTGGCTTCGCAGCTTTATGCCGTCCGATCAGTCGGCAAGAAACAGAGTCGCAAAAATGAAACAGATTCCCGTAAAGGAATTGATTGAAGGTAAAAACCTTTTATTTGTTGATGATTCTATCGTAAGAGGCACACAGCTTCGTGAAACGGTTGAGTTCCTCTATAAAAACGGGGCAAAATCCGTTCATATGCGTTCAGCTTGCCCGCCTATTTTGTTCGGTTGCAAATATCTTAATTTTTCAAGAGCAACAAGCGATATGGAATTGATTACAAGAAGCACCATACTTGAGCTTGAAGGCGAAGAAGGCTTCAAACATCTTGATGAATACTGCGACGGTACAACCAAACGCGGTAAAGAGATGAGAAAAGCAATTTGTAAAAAACTGAATTTTGCAACGTTGGAATTCCAGTCACTCAAAGGCATAACGGAAGCGATAGGTATAGATGAAAGTGAAATCTGTACTTATTGCTGGAGCGGAAAGGAATAATATATGAATACAAATTCAAAATCAGACGCTTATGCAGCAGCCGGTGTTGATATTACTGCCGGATATAAAGCTGTTGATTTAATGAAAAAACATATCGCAAAGACAATGACCGAAGGCGTTTGCTCAGATGTCGGCGGTTTCGGCGGTTTGTTTGAACTTGATGTTAAGGGAATGGAAAAACCCGTTCTTGTCAGCGGTACGGACGGTGTCGGAACCAAACTTAAATTTGCTTTTCTTATGGATAAGCATGATACTATCGGTATTGACTGCGTTGCAATGTGCGTAAATGACGTTATATGCTGCGGTGCAAAGCCCCTTTTCTTCCTTGATTACATTGCCTGCGGTAAAAACTATCCCGAAAAGATAGCTGATATAGTTAAAGGTGTTTGTGACGGATGCGTAATGAGCGGTGCTGCACTTATTGGCGGTGAGACTGCCGAAATGCCCGGATTTTATCCTCTTGACGAGTACGACCTTGCAGGATTCTCCGTAGGTGTTGTTGATAAGAAAAAAATTATTGATAACAGCACGATGAAACCGGGAGACGTTATTATTGCTCTTCCCTCAAGCGGTGTTCATTCAAACGGCTTTTCTCTTGTAAGAAAAGTATTTGATATTGAAAATAAAGATATCAAATCCCCTGTTGCGGAGCTTAACGGCAAATCAATCGGTGAAACACTTCTTACTCCCACAAAAATTTATGTAAAGCCCGTTCTCGCCTTACTTGAAAAGGTTAAGGTTAAAGGAATCTCACATATCACCGGCGGTGGATTCTACGAGAATATTCCCAGAAGTATTCCTGACGGACTCGGTGCCGAAATAGTTAAATCTTCCGTAAAAGTGTTACCTATCTTTGATCTGATTGCAAAAACAGGCAACATTTCCGAAAGGGATATGTTCAACACGTTCAATATGGGCGTCGGTATGAGCATAGTAGTGTCACAGGAAGATGAAGACGAAGCTCTTGAGATTCTCAGAGCAGCCGGCGAAGATGCTTACGTAATCGGTAAGATTATAGAATCAAACGATAAGGTTGTAATTATCTGATGAGAAAGAACATAAATATTGCCGTATTTGTTTCCGGCGGAGGCACTAATCTTCAGGCACTTATTGATGCGCAGAATTCCGGCATCATTACAAGCGGCAAAATAAAACTTGTAATATCCAGTAACCCTGACGCTTACGCAATTACCAGAGCCGAAAATGCCGGTATCAAAGCCGTAACAGTATCAAAGAAGGTTCTCGGAACACAGGAAGCGGTTGAGTCGGAGATAATCAAAGTCCTTGAGAAAAACAAAATTGACCTGATAGTGCTTGCGGGATATCTCAGCATACTCAGTGCCGACTTTACCAAAAAATACGACCACCGTATTCTTAATGTTCATCCGTCTCTTATTCCTTCGTTTTGCGGTGAAGGATATTACGGATTAAAGGTGCATGAAGCTGCTCTGAATAAGGGCGTTAAAGTAACCGGCGCAACAGTTCATTTTGTAAATGAAATACCCGACGGCGGAGATATTATTTTACAAAAAGCCGTAAATATTAAAGAAAACGATACTCCCGAAACTTTGCAAAAGCGCGTAATGAAGCAGGCAGAGTGGAAAATTTTACCCAAAGCAACCGAAATAGTTTCAAATTCATTGCTTAAAAAGGAGAAAAAACAATGAACATTTATAAAATAAATGACATCGGCGAACTCATTAAGGACAATCCCTATGTCGGCAGAGGAATCGTAATAGGCAAAAGTGCCGATTCCGAAAAAGCAGTATTTGCATATTTCATTATGGGCAGAAGCGAAAACAGCAGAAACAGAGTTTTTACTGACGTAAAAGGAACTGTTTACACAGAACCTTTTGACGTTTCAAAAGTTGAGGATCCCTCACTTATTATCTATCCCGCGGTAAGAAAGTATGAAAATAAACTTATCGTTACCAACGGCGACCAGACAAATACTATCTATGATTTTATAAAGGACGGTAAAACCTTTACCGATTCTCTCAAAACCAGAGAGTTTGAACCCGACAAGCCCAATTTTACTCCGAGAATCAGCGGTTTGCTTACTTTTGCCGATGGTGATTTTGACTATCAGATGAGTATTCTCAAATCCATAGACGAAGAAGGCACCGATTGCGCCAGATACACTTTTGATTACCCTTCAATAGCAGGTCTCGGTCATTTCATTCACACATACGTAACAGACGGTAATCCTATTCCTACCTTCCAGGGAGAACCCGAAAGAGTAGCAATTCCCGATAGTATTGACGAGTTTACCGATAATCTCTGGAATAATCTGAATGAAGCAAATAAGATTTCTCTTTATGTAAGATACATTGATCTTGCAACAGGAGAAGAAACAAACAGACTGTTAAATAAGAATAAGTAAGAGGTAAAACGATGAAAGAATTTGAACTTAAATACGGTTGTAATCCCAATCAGAAGCCCTCAAAAATTTTTATGGCAGACGGAAGTGAGCTTCCTATTGAAATTCTCAGCGGCAGACCCGGATATATCAATTTCCTTGACGCTTTCAATAGCTGGCAGCTTGTTAAAGAGCTTAAAGAAGCTCTCGGTCTTCCTGCCGTTACTTCCTTTAAGCATGTAAGCCCCACTTCTGCTGCTGTAAGTATTCCTCTTTCGGATACTCTCAAAAAAGCATGTTTTGTAGATGATATTGACGGACTTGACGATTCTCCCCTCGCCTGCGCTTATGCAAGAGCAAGAGGAACAGACCGTATGTGCTCATTCGGAGATTGGGTAGCTCTTTCCGACGTTTGTGACGTTACGACCGCAAAGATGATAAAGAGAGAAGTATCCGACGGTATTATCGCTCCCGGTTACGAGCCCGAAGCACTTGAAATCCTCAAGACAAAGAGAAAAGGAAACTATAACATAGTAAAAATCGATCCCGATTATATACCTGCTCCCGTAGAACATAAGCAGGTATTCGGTATCACATTTGAACAGGGCAGAAATAATTTTGAAATCAACAAAGAGCTTCTTTCAAATGTGGTTACAGCAAATAAGAATCTTCCCGACAGTGCTATACGTGATCTTATTGTTGCGCTTATTACTCTTAAATATACACAGTCAAATTCCGTTTGCTATGCAGTAGACGGTCAGGCAATAGGTGTCGGAGCAGGTCAGCAGTCAAGAATTCATTGCACAAGACTTGCAGGCACAAAGGCAGATACCTGGTTCCTTCGTCAGGCAGATAAGGTAATCAACCTTCCCTTCAGAGATGATATCGGCCGTCCCGACAGAGACAACGTTATTGATGGATATATCAACAAAAATGAAGAAGACGTTTGTGCCGACGGAATCTGGCAGAAATATTTCAAAGTTCAGCCCGAACCGTTCACTGATGAAGAAATGAAGGCATATCTTGCCACAAAAACCGGTGTTGCACTTGGCTCAGATGCATTCTTCCCCTTCAGCGACAATATTGAAAGAGCTCACAAGAGCGGCGTTTCATATATTGCCGAGCCCGGCGGTTCAATCAGAGACGATCTCGTAATTGAATGCTGTGATAAGTATGATATGGCCATGGCATTTACCGGAATGAGACTTTTCCATCACTGATATAAGGAGTTTACTATGAATATATTGGTAGTAGGCGGCGGCGGAAGAGAACACGCCATTATCAAAAAAATCAAAGAAAACAAAAATGTTTCAAAGATATATGCTTTACCCGGTAACGGCGGTATAGCTGCCGATGCCGAGTGCGTAAATATCGGGGCAAAAGATATCAGCGGAATAGTTGAATTTGCAGTCAATAACAATATTGATTATGCCGTAGTTGCGCCCGACGATCCTCTTGTACTCGGTTGTGTTGACGCTCTTAATGATGCGGGCATAAAATGCTTCGGTCCTAAGGCAAATGCCGCAATTATTGAAGGAAGCAAAGCATTTTCAAAGGAACTGATGAAAAAATACAATATTCCTACTGCCGCATATCAGACTTTTGATGATATGGAAAAGGCGCTTGAATATGTTGAGTCGTCACCTGTTCCTACCGTTATCAAAGCAGACGGTCTTGCACTCGGAAAAGGTGTTATCATTGCTCAGACCAGGGAAGAAGCTAAGGCAGCCGTTATTGAAATGATGCAGGATAAGAAATTCGGCGCAAGCGGAGATAAAGTTGTTATTGAAGAATTTCTTGAAGGTCCGGAAATCTCCGTTCTTTCCTTTACAGACGGTACAACGGTTATCCCTATGATTTCGTCTATGGATCATAAGCGTTCCGGCGATAATGATACCGGACTCAACACCGGCGGTATGGGTACCATAGCTCCCAATCCTTACTATACAGAGGCAGTTGCTGACGAATGCATGAAAAAGATATTCCTTCCGACCATCAATGCAATGAAAGCGGAAGGCAGAGAATTCAGAGGATGCCTTTATTTCGGTCTTATGCTAACCAAAGACGGACCCAAAGTAATTGAATATAACTGCCGTTTCGGAGACCCAGAAACACAGGTTGTACTTCCCCTGCTTGAAAGCGATTTGCTTACGGTAATGCAGGCAACTACTGAAGGTAAGTTAAGCGAAACCGAGGTAAAATTCAGCAATAAGAATGCATGCTGCGTTATCATAGCTTCCAAAGGTTACCCCGTTAAATATGAATCGGGATTTGAAATGAATCTTCCCGAATGCGATAATAACTCCGTTATTTATGTTGCGGGAGCAAAGAACGATAACGGTAAGCTTCTCAGCGCAGGCGGAAGAGTGCTCGGTGTAACCGCGGTTTCAGATACTCTTGAAAATGCGATTGCCGATGCTTATAAATTAACCAAAAAAGTTGATTTTTCCAACGGATTTTACCGTCACGATATCGGACGCAGAGCATTACAGATTAAAGGAGAAAATAACTGATGGTATACAGAATTTTTGTAGAAAAAAAGACCGAGTTTGCAAATGAAGCAAAAAGTCTCAGATATGACATCAGACATAATCTTCAGATTAAATCACTTGATGACGTCAGAGTAATCAACAGATACGACGTTGAAAATATTGACAAGGATTTGTTTGATTATTCCATAAATACTGTATTTTCGGAACCGCAGGTAGATACTGTAAGCTATGACGTTGAAAAAGACGGTTCGTACGTTTTCGGCGTAGAATATCTCCCCGGTCAGTTTGATCAGAGAGCGGATTCCGCTTCACAGTGTATCCAGATTATTTCACGAAAAGAAAGACCTATCGTAAGAGCCGCAAAGATATATAAGCTTTACGGAAATCTTTCAGAGGAAGAAATATCACAGATTAAAAAGCACGTAATCAATCCCGTGGAAGCACAGGAAGCAAAGCTTGAAAAGCCCGATACCCTTGTTGCCAGATACGATATTCCTACGGAGGTTGAAACCCTTGTCGGATTCAATAAGCTTGACAAGGCAGGTCTTGCTTCTTTTGTAAAGAATTATGCCCTTGCAATGGATGAGGATGATATTGCTTTCTGTCAGGATTATTTCAGAAGTGAAGACAGAGACCCGACCATCACCGAAATCCGTATGATTGATACATATTGGTCAGACCATTGCAGACATACAACATTTTTAACTACCATTGACAGTGTCACATTTGAGGACAAGCTTCTTCAGGACGCTTATGACGATTATATATCTACAAGAGAATTTCTCGGCAGAACAAAACCGATTAACCTTATGGATATCGGTACACTTGCCGCGAAATATCTTAAGAAGACCGGCAAGCTTGATAAACTTGATGAATCAGAAGAAATCAATGCCTGCACGGTTAAAGTAGAAATTGAGGTAGACGGAGTAAAAGAGCCCTGGCTTCTTCTCTTTAAAAACGAAACTCACAATCATCCTACGGAAATTGAGCCGTTCGGCGGTGCTGCAACCTGCATAGGCGGTGCAATCAGAGATCCTCTTTCAGGCCGTTCATACGTTTACGGCGCAATGAGAGTAACCGGCGCTGCCAATCCTCTTAAGCCCGTTAAGGAAACAATGGAAGGTAAGCTTCCTCAGAGAACTATCGTCAAGACAGCTGCTGCCGGATATTCTTCTTACGGTAACCAGATAGGTCTTGCAACAGGTATTGTAGATGAAATCTACCACGACGGATATGCGGCAAAGAGAATGGAAATCGGTGCTGTAATCGCCGCAGCTCCTCAGGAAAACGTCAGGAGAGAATGTCCGCAGGACGGCGACATAGTTATTCTTCTCGGCGGCAGAACCGGACGTGACGGTTGCGGTGGTGCAACCGGATCATCAAAATCCCACACCCTTCAGTCCCTTGAAACCTGCGGTGCAGAGGTACAAAAAGGTAATGCTCCCGAAGAAAGAAAGCTTCAGAGACTGTTCAGAAATGCAGAAGCATGCAGAATGATTAAACGCTGTAATGACTTCGGCGCAGGCGGTGTATCCGTTGCAATCGGTGAACTTGCTGACGGTCTTGAAATCAATCTTAATGCCGTTCCAAAAAAATATGACGGACTTGACGGCACTGAGCTTGCAATCAGCGAATCTCAGGAAAGAATGGCTGTAGTTATTGAAAAAGAAAACATTGATAAATTCCTTGCAATTGCAGACAGCGAAAATCTTGAAGCAACAGTAGTAGCGGAAGTAAAAGCCGAGCCCAGACTCCGTATGAACTGGAACGGAAAGACTATTGTTGATATCAGCAGAGAATTCCTTAACTCAAACGGTGCAGAAAAGCATATTACTGTTGAAGCCGCAGGCTTCAATGATTACTCCAAAATAATCGGCGATAGCTTTGAAAAAGAAATCAAAGCACTTGCCGATGACCTGAATATATGCTCAAAGAGAGGCCTTTCGGAAAGATTCGACTCCACCATCGGTGCAGGTACCGTACTTATGCCCTTCGGCGGTAAGAATCAGCTTACACCCATTCAGGCAATGGTACATAAGATATCCGTAGAAAAGAAGCATACAACCGATTGTTCTCTTATGTCATGGGGTTATAATCCGTTCATTACCGAAAAGAGCCCTTATCACGGAGCATATCTTGCTGTTGTTGAATCAGTTTCAAAGCTTATTGCAACGGGCGCAAAATATGAAGATGTATATCTTACATTCCAGGAATATTTTGAAAGACCCAACAAGGATTCCAAGCGCTGGGGCAAACCCCTTTCAGCTCTTTTAGGTGCTTTTGAAGCGCAGAAGGATCTTGGCGTTGCTGCAATAGGCGGCAAAGATTCAATGAGCGGTACATTTGAAAAACTTGATGTCCCCCCCACCCTTGTATCGTTTGCTGTTACCTGTGACAAGATTGATAATATTATCACTAACGAATTCAAAAAAGCAGGCAGCAAAGTAGTAATTCTTAAGCCCGATTATAAAGAAAACAATCTTCCCGACAGTAATTCCCTTATTTCACTTTATAATAAAGTAACCGAACTTATGAGAAGCGGTAAGGTTCTTTCAGCTTATACTCCCACTATGGGCGGTGTTGCTGAAGCTGTAATGAAGATGTCATTCGGAAACGGTTTCGGATTCAAATTCTGTGATAAACTGTCAATGAACGATATATTCGGCTATAATTACGGTTCATTCATTCTTGAGCTTTCCGATGATACCGATATCGGTATCTGTATCGGTGAAATTTCGGATAGCGGAAAATTCACGTATAAAAACGAATCAGTATGCGGAAAAGAATTACTCGGCATTTATGAGGATAAGCTTGAATCAATTTACAATTGTAATATTGATCAGGGTGAGGCGAAGATTGAAAAATTCAGCTTTAACGCAGAAACAAGAGTTGCACCCGCTATCAAGACAGCTAAACCCAAGGTGCTTATTCCCGTATTCCCCGGTACTAACTGTGAATTTGATACGGCAAAGGTTATGAGAGATGCCGGAGCAGAAGCCGAAATCATCGTACTCAATAACCTTACTGCTGACGGTCTTTCAAGAAGTATTGAAAAATTCGCAGATAAGCTTAAAGAATCGCAGATGATATTTATTCCCGGTGGATTCTCAGGCGGTGATGAGCCCGATGGCTCAGCTAAATTCATAACCGCATTTTTCAGAAATGAAGCAATCAAAGACGGTGTACACGATTTGCTCAACAACAGAGACGGACTTATGTGCGGTGTATGTAACGGCTTCCAGGCACTAATCAAGCTCGGTCTTGTTCCTTATGGCAAGATTATTGATACCGATGAAAACTGCCCCACTCTTACCTTCAACACCATAGCAAGACACCAGTCAAGACTTGTAAGAACAAGAATAGCTTCAAACAAGTCCCCCTGGCTTGCAGGTACAAAGGTTGACGACATATATACAGTCCCCATTTCTCACGGTGAAGGTAGATTCATCGCAAGCGATGAGTTGATTAAACAGCTTGCCGATAACGGTCAGATAGCTACACAGTACGTTGACCTTGAAGGAAATGTTACAAATGATGTTCATTTCAATCCCAATAATTCCATGATGGCTATTGAAGGTATCACATCACCGGACGGTCGTGTATTCGGCAAGATGGCACATTCGGAAAGATTCGGTTACGGTCTTTACAAGAACGTACAGGGCGAGTACGATATGAAGATGTTTGAATCAGCCGTCAAATACTTCAAATAATATCAAAACAAGCGGTACCGTCAGGTATCGCTTGTTTCTCTTTGTATAATATTTACTTGATAACGGGGGCTCCCATAAGACCTATCTGTCTTAAAACGTATTCATAGCACCAGCTGCTGCCGGAGCTTCTCCAAGCTCCGGGTCCGTGCCATTTTTCTTTAAGATCACACAAATGAAGCGGACCGAAACAATTATATCTGTTGCCGTAAAGCTTGATTTCAACATCGTGTTCGCCGTCGGTGAGTCCTTCGGCACATACGGTATAAGGAGGATAAATCAAATCTCCGATTTCTTTGCCGTCAACCATAACGCTCATCATTGTACCGCGATAATATGATGCCTTAATCCACATTTTACCGTCGTTAGCTTCAGCTTTGAACTTATACGAAATATTACCGCCATAGAAAGGCAATCCCTGAACGGCAATATCACCGAAGTCTATTCTGTCGGGGAACGGTACGATTCTTGCACACCGGCCCGTAACCTTAACTCCGAATTTACCGAGAATGAACATATTTTCTGTATTGGTCCTTTCGCCTAAAGGAAGTTTAACCGTAAGTGTATTCTTACCTTTGACTATATCGGGCAAGCCGACCTTACAGATTACTTTATCAACGAACCAGCCGTTTATGTCATTCTTTACTTTAGCTCCGTTAAATGTAATATCAGCTTTGTCGGCATCCTCAAGAGCAAGATATGCTCCTTTATAATCAATGTCACTGTCAAATTCAAACTTAAGAGTAATTGAGTGGCTTACAACGGTATTCTCAATAATATAGGGCTGAACAACGTGACCGCTTCTGTGACGTACACCGATAATATCTCTTGCCTTATTATCAAGACGCAGAATTTCCTCTCTCGGCAGATATTCACCGTCATCAACTTTATACTCCGCCATATCAAGAACAAATACGTTGTCTTCGTCTATCTCAAATTCATCGCACTTAATTACGGCAGATGCACTGTCCATATCCGGATACTTTGAATCCGATACAGATTCATTTTTACCGGGAACAAGCTTAAAGAGAACGGAATCATAAGCATAAAGCTCAGTTTTAATAACGGTATCGCCGTTTTTATACGATACTTCGGCGGGATAAATAGTACCGTTTGATGTATCATAAATTTCAGCTGAATATTCGCCGACAATGTTTATTGCAAGCTTATCGCTATGTGTTACTTCTTTAATATTTGTTTCATGCTTATGACAGACAAACAGCCAACTGCAATCATTATCCTTACGAAGCTGATATACATAATTATAAGCAAGCTTTCCGCTTTGATATCTAATAGTAAGAGTACGGTATTTATCAAGTGAAGCAAGAAGTTCGCCTCTGGTAAATCCGATTATTTCGCTGCTGTCATAAAGCTTTTTCGGTAAATCGGAAACAAGAGCATCACAATATTTCGGGGCTGAGCCCATAAACACAAGCTTACCGCCGGCTTTCCTGAATGAATCAAGCTTTTCAACCGTGGATTTTCTTAAAGTTTCACATCCGGGAACGATAATTGCATCGTATTCCATTTTGCCCACTTTAAGAGGATTTGAGGCCTTTTCGTTCAAAGAAGGTAAAAGTGATTCGGAAATATAATCAAAGTCAATGCTGCCCTCTAAAAGCCAATCCGTGACTGATGAAAACTGTTCTTCAAGCTGTCTGCGGAAAAGCTCGGTCTTATCATTGGGGCCGTAATGCAGCCAATAGCTTTCAATAGGATGTATTACACCGACCTTAACTACAGGTTTGCCTCTTGTAAGTGCGGTATTAAGTCTTGCAAAATGGTCCTCAACAAGATGATATTTTTTATACCAGGGTGACTGATAGCTGATAGAAGCGGGATAATCTCTCTTCGCTTCGCCCTTCATCTGATACCAACTGAGGTGAGGAACTCTTACCGTAACACCCATTGCCGCCTGCCAGTCACCGCTGTATTTATAAAGGCGGAAATCGGCATCCCAAGCCGTTACACCGTAAAGCTCCGAAAGCATACCTTCTTTGCCGTATTGATGAACTGCCGACTGGCACTGCTTTGCAGTAGTAAATTCTTCATTATTACACAGAAGGTCAATACCGGGTATACCGAAATGACCGTATGAACGCATTGCCTCGCTCAGAGAATGAGTCTGACTTTCAAGAGTCGGCTCCTCCATAAGGTGACCGGTAAACGCAAGATTATTCTTTTCGCACCAGTCTCCTATAACCTTTGAGAATGAATCTGTAAATAAATCACCGATAATATCATGATAATAATATCTGTGAGGAGAATTTGCGTCATCGGGAAGCTGCCAGACTATTTCGGGAAGATGCTCAAATACATTTACGCCGTATCTCTTTTCGTATTCTTCGGGAAGACGGTCGGTCCATGGCATAAAAATATCTCTGTCGCAGTCAAAAGAATTGCCTATCTGGTTTTTTCTTGAAACCTGCGGCTCATCCGTAAAAATGGCGGGAACGGTTTTATCAAATTCATCGCCGACCCATTCCTTATATTTATCGTGAGTTACTTTGACGAATTCCTTTACGGCATCGGGATTAAGCGTATCAATATATGTCTGGTCATTATGCCAGGAGTTTGAGGTTTCAACATAATTGAAAAGATACCATTTCCTGCCGACAGGAACGTCATCTTTACCGATTTGATTATAAGATTTAAGATATCCTTCATCATCAAGAACAATATCATAGCAGGTCAGTAAATCAATACCGGAATCGTCATCATTGGCGGGATTATCGCGTTCGGTTTTATGACGCTTTACGGTTTTATCATAATCGCAGGAAAAACAGATACTTCTCTGTCTGAAAGCTTTATTTTTAGTAACTATACCGCCCGCCGCACCTGAAGGCCAACGGTCTTCGTCATAAAGCCATGCGAGCATTTTATTCTCTTTAGCCTTATCTACGCAATCTTTTACAAGCTGCATATATTCGTCGCTGAGATAAACGTTCTCCAGTCCGGTACGAACATGCATATGGAAACCGCCGAGTCCCATTTCGTTGAAAACATCTATCTGTCTGCAAAGTTCATCTTTTTCAAGAATACTGTTCCATGCCCAGAAAGGAGTTCCTCTGTATTCGGCTGTAGGATTCCGAAACAATTCTTCAGACAGTTTACTCTCTGAATTCTTCTTGTATAGCATAAGCAAACCTCCATATTTTGATATAATAATATTAACACTTAAAAACCGAAAAATCCATCATAAATGTAATAAAATATCTAAATATATGTTAAAAACATTTCAAATAATGATAATAATGCATATAATACCGAATAAATTGCATTTTTACTTGACATTCTATGCATAAAAATGTATAATCAATGCATATTTATAAAACAATATGTATATTTTATCATTTAAGGTGATTAACATGATTAAAGTATTTACCGATGGCAGTGCAGGTACGACCGGTCTAAGAATCAAAGAACGTCTTGCAGTAAGAAATGACGTTGAAATTATATCTCTTCCTGAAGAATTGCGTAAAAATATTAATGCCAGAAAGGAAGCACTTAACAAAGCCGATGTTGCGTTCCTTTGCCTGCCGGATGCCGCCTCAATAGAATCTGTTTCGCTTGTCGAAAATCCCGCTACCAAAATTATAGATACGTCAACTGCTCACAGAGTAAATCCACAATGGGCATACGGTTTTCCGGAGCTTACGGGATACAGAGAAAAAATCAGAAATTCAAAAAGAATTGCAAACCCCGGATGTCATGCAAGCGGGTTTATATCTTTGGTTGCTCCGTTAGTTGAAAACAATATTATTCCCGATGATATTTTGTTAACTGCATATTCACTTACAGGATATTCGGGCGGTGGAAAAAAGATGATTGCCGATTACGAGAGCGAAGAAAGAGATAATCAGCTTGATTCTCCGGGAATGTACGGACTTACACAGAATCATAAACACCTTCCTGAAATGTCCGCTGTTTGCGCTCTTAAAAACGCTCCCGTATTCTGCCCGGTTGTTGCACCGTTTTATTCGGGTATGGAGGTAACCGTTCCCCTTTTCAAATCACAGGTTAAAGGTGATATCAATACGATTAAGGATTTATATAAAAGTTATTATTCTGACGGTCTGGTAAAATATCTTGAAAATGATGATAATTTCTTATATACTAACACCTTAAGCGGTAAAGATAATATGTTGATTACCGTATGCGGAAACGAAGACAGAATTTTACTTGTATCCAGATTTGATAATCTCGGTAAAGGCGCTTCGGGAGCAGCTATTCAGAATTTTAATATAATTATCGGTGCAGATGAATGTACCGGTCTTAACGTATAAGGAGTATAAATATGAAATTTATTGACGGCGGTATCTGTGCCGCAAAAGGATTTACGGCAGGAGGCATTCATTGCGGTATCCGTAAAAACAGAACTAAAAGAGATTTGTCTCTTATATACAGCGAAAATATATGCTCCGCAGCAGCAGTTTATACAACTAATCTTGTAAAAGGCGCTCCCCTGCTTGTAACAAAAAATCATATTTCCGACGGTAAAGCGCAGGCAGTCATCTGTAACAGCGGCAATGCCAATACGTGTAACGCCGACGGAATAGAAGTAGCGGAAAAGATGAGTTCCCTCCTTGCCGAAAAGCTTCCCGTAAAAGCAGAAGACATCGTTGTTGCATCAACCGGGGTTATCGGTCAGCCGCTCGACATTACTCCAATCGCAGAAGGAATTCCTGCTCTGATTGATTCTCTTAACAATAACGGAAGTGCAGAAGCAGCTGAAGGAATCATGACTACGGATACGGTTAAAAAAGAAGTTGCCGTAGAATTTACCGTTGATAATAAAGTATGTAAAATCGGCGGTATAGCAAAGGGAAGCGGAATGATTCATCCCAATATGGCCACAATGCTCGTATTCATCACGACCGACTGTGCAATCTCTTCGGCAATGCTTGAAAAAGCACTTAAAAGCGATATACAGAATACCTTTAATATGGTTTCCGTTGACGGAGATACCTCAACAAACGATATGGTTACCGTTCTTGCAAACGGAATGGCTGGCAATAAAGAAATTGAATCCGAAGGCGAAGATTATAATGAATTTATGAAGGCGCTAAACAGCGTAACCGTTAACCTTTGCAGAATGATTGCCGGAGACGGTGAGGGCGCTACTAAGCTGCTCGAATGCATAGTAACAAATGCAAAATCGGAATGTGTAGCTAAAACGGTGGCAAAAAGCGTAATCTGCTCTTCACTTCTTAAAGCCGCTATGTTCGGTTCTGACGCAAACTGGGGCAGAGTTCTTTGCGCTATAGGTTACAGCGGCGCAGATGTTGACGTAAACAAGATAGATGTTGCATTCAAAAGTGATAAAGGTACGATTCCCGTATGTAAAAACGGTGCGGGAATAGATTTCAGCGAGGAAATCGCAAAAGAAATTCTTCTTGAAAAAGAAATCGAGATACTGATTAACCTTAATGACGGAAGCAGTAATTCCGTAGCATGGGGATGTGATCTTACCTATGATTATGTAAAGATCAACGGAGATTACCGCACCTGATAGGAGAAATTATGAAGACATATTCATCAGCAGCTGAACAGAGGGCGGATAATCTTGTTAAGGCCCTCCCCTACATCAAAAGATATACAGGCAAGACTATCGTTGTAAAATACGGCGGTAATGCCATGATAAACGAAAAACTGAAGCTCCAGGTAATGGAAGACATCGTTCTTCTTTCAACTATCGGCGTTAAGGTTGTTCTTGTTCACGGCGGCGGTCCCGAAATCAACGACATGATGAACAAACTCGGTAAAGAAGCGGTATTTGTTGACGGTCTGAGAGTTACAGATAAAGAAACCGTCGACATAGTTCAGATGGTCCTTGCCGGTAAAGTCAATAAAACACTCGTTAATCTTCTTGAAAAAGAAGGCGGAAAGGCAATCGGTCTTTCGGGTATGGACGGGCGTCTTATTGAGGCGAAAATCAAAGACGATAAACTCGGATTTGTCGGTGAAATCACAAAGGTAAATCCAAAGCCGATTATTGACTTGCTTGAGAAAAACTATATTCCCGTTATTTCTACGCTCGGTTGCGATAAAAAAGGTAACACGTATAACATAAACGGTGATACAGCTGCAGGTTATATCGCAGGTGCTCTTAAAGCCGAAAGACTCATTATGATGACGGATATTTCGGGTGTATTAAAAGATAAAGATGACCCTTCAACGCTTATTCCCGAAATCACTTACGAATATGCAGAAGAGCTTAAAAAAGAAGGCGTAATTTGCGGCGGTATGATTCCCAAGGTTGACTGCTGCTTTGAAGCACTTGAAAAAGGCGTCAAAAATGTAATTATTATGGACGGTACTGTTCCTCATTCAATTCTTATTGAACTGCTTACCGATGAGGGTGCAGGTACAATGTTTACCGGAGGCAAATAATGAATTTAATTGAAAAAGACAGTAAATATATTGCTTCTACTTACGCAAGGTTCCCGGTAGAAATAGTATCCGGCAAAGGTTCTTTACTTTATGATATGAACGGTAAAGAGTATATAGATATGGGTTCGGGTATCGGCGTAACCGCTTTCGGCATTTCCGATGACGAATGGAAAAACGCTGTAATTGAACAAATTAACAAAGTACAACATACTTCTAATTTATATTATACCGAGCCTTGTGCCGAACTTGCTGAAATTCTTTGCAATAAAACTGGAATGAAAAA
This sequence comes from uncultured Clostridia bacterium, assembly GCA_937892115.1. GTDB lineage: Bacteria > Bacillota > Clostridia > Oscillospirales > Acutalibacteraceae > CAG-177. The sequence goes on from CALAUI010000006.1 coordinate 247,196, forward strand.
AGTTTTCTTTTCAAATTCCGGCGCAGAAGCAAATGAATGTGCTATAAAAGCCGCAAGAAAATATGCAAGCGAAAATAAAGGAAACGAATACTTTACCATTATAACATTAAAGAACAGTTTTCACGGCAGAACTTTAACTACTCTTTCCGCAACCGGTCAGGAGCATTATCATGAATTATTCAATCCTCTTACTCCCGGATTCTGCAGCGTTGAATCAGGTAATTTTGACGAGTTTGTCAAGACATGCGAAGAGGTAAAACCTGCCGCAATAATGATGGAATGCATTCAGGGTGAGGGCGGAGTAATTACAATTGATCCCGAATACGCATCAAAGGTCAATAAATATTGTAAAGATAATGACATCGTGCTTATCATTGATGAAGTACAGACGGGTAACGGCAGAACGGGTAAATTATATTCTTATATGAATTATGATCTTCAGCCCGACGTTGTTTCAACCGCAAAAGGCCTTGCCGGCGGTCTTCCTCTCGGGGCAACATTGCTCAATGAAAAGCTTGAAAACGTTTTCAAGCCGGGTGATCACGGCTCAACATTCGGAGGAAACCCGGTTTGCTGTAATGCGGCGTTAAGTATAATCAACAGAATAGACGATAATCTTCTTAACGAAGTCAACGAAAAAAGTCAGTTTATATTCAATGAAATGAAAGACGTAAACGGTGTTGAATCAGTTTCCGGTCTCGGTCTGATGATAGGCATCAAAACAGTTAAGCCCGCAGGTGATGTTGTTAAAAAATGCATTGAAAAAGGTGTTCTCTGCCTTACTGCTAAAGATAAAGTACGTCTTTTACCGGCTCTCAATATTGATTTTGATGTTCTTAAAAAAGCAATTTCAATAATTAAAGAAACAATTTCCGAATAAAAAGCAAGCGGTACTCAATCCAAAGATGAGTACCGCTTTTTATTATCTGTAAATGAAATCGTAAATATTTTCCCTGCAAAGGTCAAGGTTGGGAATTTCTGCCCACTGATCACCTACGTAACCCGTAGTCATCATAGTATCATCGGGAAGCTGCATCTGCTCAATTTCAAAGCTCAGCACAGGGATTATACACTTAAACATCAAGCGTGAAACAGCCGGGGCACTCATATCGGATTCGACAAGAGGGACAACTTTTTTGACCATTTCAAGCAATTCGCCAACATCTTTATGTTTGGCTTTATTTATAAGAGAAGAAATAATTTTTCTTTGTCTTTCTGTTCTCTTATAATCGGAATCAAGTTTTCTGATTCTTGCATATACCAAAGCTTCGTCTCCGTTAAGAGTTACAAAGCCGCTGCTGACGGTCTGCCTTGTAGTTCTGTTAATAAAATCGGCTTCTTTCTGAGTAACCTCAACCTCTACACCTCCGAGTTCATCAATAATCTCTCTGAACATATCAAAATCAACCTTAACATAATGATTGATATTGATAAGGAAGTTATATTCGATTGTATTGCAAAGAAGAGGCGCACCGCCTTTTGCAAAAGCGGAATTGATTTTTGAGCTTTTTCCGGTTGACGGAATTTCTACCCAGCAATCTCTGAGAAAAGAAGTAAGTTTGATTTTCTGATGAACATAATCAACGGAAACAAGAATCATTGAATCTGATCTTGCGCTGCCGCCGTTATCATCATCGGCACCGATAAGTAAAATATTGGTTACCAAAGCATTGGAATGAAGATTAGCAGAAGAAACGTACGGATTCCTTATGTTATCGGATTTTTTATATCCGGATGCAGTAATGATAAGTCCGAATAAGAGATTTATAACAAAAAATACAAGTACAACAGTTACTATAAATCTTAAAAATTTATGTTTCTTCTTTTTCTTTTTTTGAGGCGGCTCAATATTTTGTGATTGTGGAACGGGATTGTTACGATTATAATTATTACCCTGTGAAAAATAAATATCTTCCATTTAATTAAAAATCTCCGAAAATTTTTAACTGATTATAATACTAATGTATAAAAAAATCAACAACTTAATATTAACAGTCAATACGGGATTGAGATACACTCAACCCCGTATATACATTATATTTTTCTGATAATGCCGATGGGAGTCTGCTCATGAGACTGACCGAGAGGATTATCTTTAAGAATTCTTGCCATAAGATTTCTGTCAGTATCCGCAGGATAAGCGCCCATAATTACGCCGCCGAGGTCATTTATATCCGTAACCAGTACGGTACATCCGAGGGCTTTTGAAACTTCCTTACAGACGTCATCGGGATTAAGAGGCGAAAGAGATACACACTCATTATAAGGAGGAAGCGTGCAATCGCAGGGACCGTCAATTGAACGTGCCTTTTCACCCGCAATCTTATAGAACCATCCTCTCTTTCCGATGAGCTTACCGAAAGCGGAAATTGCAGCAGCAAAAAGAATTCTGAGTGTACCGCACTCTCTAAGAGCCATTTCCATAGTTTCGGGAATGCCGAGACCGATTCCGTACGGAGTTTTCAATACGAATTTGCATAAAAATTTGGCAAGCGGTCTTGGCTTAATATCTTTCATCGGAATTGCTCTGCCCTGAGTACAGCCGACTGCTTTTTCTGTTATGAAAAGTATATCGTCTTCCTGAAGAAAATCCTTGGCGTATTTTTCGGCAACTTCAACGATATTATCTTTTTCGGTTATAACATGAGTTTTAACGGCATATCTTTCATATTTAACGCCGTCAACTTCAATATCTTTAACTTTACTTTCATTTACTGTAATGTTATCCATAATTCGCCTCAATATTTATCATTTTTAATAATGTTTTTAGTGATGTAAACCGGTCTGTTTTTGCCCTGAATATAAGTTCTTGCAAGATATTCGCCGACAATTCCGAGACAAACCAGCTGAACACCCGAAATAAGCAGGAATATAAACAGCGGTAAACAGTACGGTTGAAAATCAAGCTTAAATCCGAAATGTCTTACAAGCTCAATTATCAGAAACAATAATGCGCCGACTTCCGTAACAGCACCCGCAAAGGTGGCAATTCTCAAAGGAGCGGTGGTAAATGAAAAAATGCCTTCAAGTGCATATCGGAAAAGCTTAAAGAAAGACCACTTTGATTCACCGCTTAACCTGTCATTTGCTCTGTAAGGAATAAATTTTGTATTGAAGCCAACCCATGAAAACAGCCCTTTACTGAATCTGAAATATTCTTTCATTCCGAGGATTGCTTCTACCATAGGCCTGCGAAAAGTCCTGAAATCGCTTGCACCCTGAACAAATTCCGTATCTGCAAATTTATTTATCAGCTTATAGAATGTGTCCTTGAAGAAAACAAGAGATTTATTTTCGCTTCTTTCCTTCTGATAGCAGGCAATACAGTCAAACTCCGGCTTTCTGTCAAGAGTTCTAACCATTTCCAAAGCAAGGGCCGGGCTTTGCTGTAAATCGGCATCAATAATTGTAACATAGTCCCCTTCTGTATTTTCAAGACCTGCATACATAGCTGCTTCTTTACCGAAATTTCTTGAGAAATTAACGATTTTAATGGGTACATCTCCGTCAAGAAGCTTCTTCAATTCATTCAGAGTACCGTCTTTGCTGCCGTCATTGACAAATACTATCTCATAGTCAAAATCAACGTCTGAAAAATCATTTTTTACTTCTTTGTAAAACTGAGCTACGTTTCCTTCTTCATTAAAACAAGGAACGACTAAAGAAAGCTTCATTATTTCACATCCTCAGATCATTAACCTTATCCGTCTTTTCCCAGGGAATATCAATATCAGATCTTCCCATGTGACCAAGAGCGGCTACCTGCTGATATATGGGTCTTCTCAGATTAAGAGTTTTGATTATACCTGCAGGAGTAAGGTCAAATTTTGCTTTTACAAGTTCGGAAATATCGGTATCTGCAATTTTGCCTGTACCGAATGTATCAACAAATACGGAAACAGGTTCCGCAACACCGATTGCATAGGCAAGCTGTACTTCACATTTATCGGCAAGACCGGCTGCAACGATATTTTTGGCAACGTATCTTGCAGCATAAGCGGCACTTCTGTCAACTTTTGTAGGATCTTTTCCGCTGAATGCACCACCGCCGTGTCTTGCATAACCGCCGTAAGTATCTACAATTATCTTACGTCCGGTAAGACCGCTGTCACCCATAGGACCGCCTATAACAAAATTACCGGTAGGATTGATATGATAAATTGTCTTATCGTCAAGAAGCTCTGAAGGAATAGTAGGAATAATAACCTTCTCAATTATATCCTTTCTGAGCTTTTCAACAGAAACCTTATCGGAATGCTGTGATGATATAACAACGGTATCAACTCTTACGGGTTTGTTATTTTCGTCGTATTCTACGGTAACCTGGCTCTTACCGTCAGGTCTGAGATAATCAAGAGTACCGTCTTTACGTACCTTCGTAAGTGTTGAAGCAAGCTTATGAGCAAGGGAAATGGGAAGCGGCATCAATTCAGGCGTTTCGTTACAGGCATAACCGAACATCATTCCCTGATCACCTGCTCCCATTCTGTCAACTCCGAGAGCAATATCGGCGCTTTGCTTATCAATAGAATTTATGATAGCGCAGGAGTTTCCGTCAAAGCCCTTATCGCTTGAATCATAACCGATATCGCAGATAACCTTCCTTGCAATAGCGGGGATATCAACATTAGCGGTAGTTGAAATTTCGCCCATAATTAAAACCATACCGGTTGTGGTACAGCATTCGCAGGCAACACGTCCCTCCGGATCCCGAGCAAGAATTGCATCAAGAACGGCATCGGATATCTGATCACAGATTTTATCGGGATGACCGCAAGTAACCGATTCAGATGTAAAATAGTAATGTGACATAATTTTCCTCCAAAAAAAATAACCCGCCAAGGCATCCCGGCGAGCGAAAATACCTTATCTCTCGGTAATAATACCGCAGGAATTAGCACCTTGAATATATTCAGGTTGCCGGGCTTCACAGGGCCTGTCCCTCAGCCACTCTTAATAAGGAATTATTAACTTCCGGAGTATTATATAACGGTGATTAGTTTTTGTCAACAGAAATTTATCGGATTCATTAAATTATATACTCCGACCATATAAGGGCCGGAGTATATGTATCAGCTTAAAATAATACCTTCTGTAATATTAAATTCAAATTTCTTTTCAGTATCATTCTCAAGGTATACAATTCTGATTATATCCTTTGAGATATATTCGGCAGAAATCACTTTAACGTCGTTTACGGCAAAGTATTTCTTTACGTCTTCGGCTTCTTTATCACCGTAATCACCGGCATTATCGGAAACAAACAATACGTCACCGAACATATTGTTTACGGTAGCGAGAATTTTCTTCTGTTCATCATTGAAAACAAGATTATTCTTACGAAGGAAGAATACATCGGGATCGTTGCAGAATACTCTCTGATTCAGATGGCGGCGAAGAATCGTATTATTCATGGAATTTTGCGCAGAGGGTACTTCTCTGTTTACATGAAGGAAATTATAAAATTTACCCTTGTATGCAAGGTCTACGTCGCATGTAACGCGGCAAGCATCAACAACACCGAATGCAGGACCGAGAGGAACGCCGCAGCCGAGGAAAAGCTTATCCTCCCCTACGCATTCACGAAGGAAATCGAGAGCTTCACACATGATCTGACCTCTTGATTTGCCGTTACGCGGATAAATAGCCTGAGAATAAAGGAAATCAAGCTTTACCATATCAAATCCCCAGTCACGGAGAATAACATCAAAGAAATGCTTTATATAAGCACGGGCTTCATCGTTATACATATCAAGGATATAAGCACCGCCCCATGCAAATACACCCCACATATTTTTTCCGTTTGCGGTTTTAATAAGCCAATCCGAGTGTTCTTTAGCAAGCTTGGAAGTTCTCTGTGCAGAGAAAGGCGCAACCCAGATTCCGGCAAGATAACCTTTTTTATGAATTTCGTCTGCACAGTATTTCATACCTTTGGGGAATTTTTTATTGTCAACCTCAAGCCAGTCACCGACATAGGACTCATAGCCGTCATCAATCTGGAATATTGAAACGGAATCCTTGACTTTATCAAGTCCGTTAAGGTCGCGAATAATAATATTTTCATCAATTTTCTGGAAATAATTATACCAGGAAGTATAACCCGAAAGATGCTGAATACGGGGCTTACGAAGATTGAGTGAACCGAAATATTTATCAAAAGCGTCATCATAATTGCCTTTGACATACATAACGTCCATCAGAAGATAATCGCTGTCGCAGACTGCACCCTCAACGTCTTTTTTAATATAGAATTTATTGAGGCCGGAATCAACTTCAAATACCGTATATCCCGTTCTTTCACTCTTTGAGCCGAAAAGCTCAATATCATTCCCCTTACGGAAATAGGTATAGGTATATGAGTGGAAGAATCCGGATTTACTGTAATCGTTAAAGAGATTATCTCCCGACATTGCCGTAATATGCTTTGTAAAGCCGGAAATTTTAGCAATGGGGAAAATGTCCCTGACTTTATCATTTTTTCTGACTTCTTCACAGGTTGACCAGGACTGGAAACCGTTAACAAAGAAAACTTCGTCATCAGTCATTGTCTTATCCGATTCTAAGCGGAAGGATACAAGTTCCATTTTCTTTTTAGGATGAAGAATACATTTTATCGAATTATCATCCTGAATATATTCAATGGAATAGCCCGTATTTTCTTTCAGATCGGATTTAATTATTTTTCCGTTTGATTTATAGGTTAAAGAGAATTTAAAATTATACATTATATCACCATTCAAAATTATTTATGCTTCAGCAGAATTATTATCTTCAAGGCCGTTTACGTAATCGCTTACCATTCTGTTTCTTCTTTCGGAAAGTTCATCATACATCTGTGCCCTCTTCTTTTGCGAAATGGGCCACAACATCTTGGGAAGAATACCAAGCGCTCCGGTAATAAGAGGAACTGCCGAGCTCATTGCAAACAGCCAGAATTTTGTTTTCTTTGTCTGTGTACCTATCTTAATACCCTGAACGTAACCGATTTTTTTCATAATCAGACTTCTTACGGTACTCATAAAGGCACTTTGAATCTTAAGAACAAGATTTTTAGCTACACCGGTTGTTGCTTCCATACGGTAGCCGTTTTTCCATTCACAATAATCCATTGCTTCGTTCCAAAGGTCAGCATTTATTACCTTATTAACACCGAACGCCCATTTTGAAAACCACTCTCTTATACCGTAAGCAACGACCATAGGTGTCTTTTTAAGATAGTTTTCATTAGTCCAGCCGAATAAGAAATAAGCGGCTGTGAGAATATCACCATAAATATCCGCACCGACCCAAAGAGCTTTTGAAGAGAAATTCTTTCTCATGGGACTTACAAAAGCATAGCTGATGGAGCCGTTAAGACTGGAGGGAATATTTGCAAGAGTAATAAGTGAATATGAGCCGTGAACGTCAATGAAGTAATTGTTATCACCTGAACTGATAGCAAATCCGCCGAGGAAATCCGAAAGGCACATAAGCAGAACGGGATAGTTTGTAAAGATTGCTTTCAGACCTTCTTTAACGTTGGGCTTTTCTAGTGATTGAGGTATCCTTTCCTTGGAAACAAGGAAGAAATATAACGTAAATACAGACGAAATCAAAGCGGTAATAATTCCGAAACCGAGGAAAGTATTACTTAATTTCCATTTGATCTTTCCGGCATTTATCATATCGTATACAACGCCGAATATATATCTCGGCATATCCTCACCCATATAGCCGGTAAGAAGCTCCGCAAGAGTAATCAGACGGATTCTTTCGTTTGGATTGGGAGTAATCGTGGACATATAGCCGCTTTTTGCAACAGAAGTAAAAGTATTGGCCGTTTCCTGAATAACACAGAATGCAAAGTAAAATATCAATTTCGGAACATATGTTCCTGCAGAATCGGGAAAGAATAAAGGAAGCATCCAGTAAAGCAAACCCAATAAAGTAAGAGGAATCTGCATTGCAACAAGATAAGGTCTGAATTTACCTATTCTTGTTCTTGTGTTATCAACAATAGTTGCAATAACAACGTCATTGATAATATCCCAGGCACTTGTAAATATATTGACTATGGCGGAAATACCGAAATCAACTTTAACGACATCCCAGATGTATCTTTCTTTGAAGTCATTGATATTGAAAGTATTTGAAAAGTCGTTAAGCAGATAGGCAACGGTTTCCTTAAATCCGACATAATTATATGAGCGGAAAATATTATCGTTTACGGTTCTTTCTGTTACGGCAGTATTATTATTTTCATTCATAATCAACCCTCCGCTTCAGAAATTTCAAGGTCAGTAACGGTAACAAAACACTTATCGGAATATTTGTATCCGTTATATTCAAAACTCATGTCTATCACTACGGGTTTCTCTTTATCAGTAACTTCAAGAGCTTCAATTACGCCCTCGGAATCAACCGATACTTTACTGTCATCTGATGATTTCAGTTTGAGCTTATACTTACCCTCGCCGACGTTGACAGCGAGAGGAAGAGCCTTTTCGTCACCTGTGTTGATATAAAAGTAATTATCGGAAAAATAAGCGCCGAACCAGTTGAAGGTATAGTTTTCAGTAACAGTATATGAAAGTTCAAAATCAACGTTTCCGAGTGAAATATACTCATTATCAAACTGGAATGAAAAACAACATCTGTAAGTATGAGAAATGCTTAAATTAAGAAGCTTATTTCTGACCTTATCAATTTTTCCCGATATACCTGCAGAGGTTATTTCAAAATGGTCACTGCAAACCGTGCCTAAATCTTTTACTTCCTTTTTCAAGTCATCGTAAACATGACGGTTCTCTTCAATTGCAAAGGATTTATACTGACGCGGTGAAGCGTCGTCAAAAACGGGATAAGGAAGCCCTTTGATCGGAATGTCAAAGAAGTAGTAATCATCTTCGGAAATATTAACGTTATCGTCTGTTTTACCTTCTGTCATAACGGCGTCACCGTCAATATCTCCTACGTCAAATTCAAGAGGTCTGACATTCTCCGCTTTGTTACCGATAACACTTTCGTATTCCTTATACAAAGAGTCAAGATAATTCAGATATTGATTTTTAACCATAAGGGCAATTTTGTTATCCGCTTCGGGAAGCTCGGATTTAATTGAATCATCGGGAATATTCAAACTTACCGTCTTAGATACACTCACTTCATCGGTAAACGACTTGCCGTAAAGCTCTTCAACGTAAGAAAGTATACCGGAAGAACTGTTGGGTATATCAACAGCAGCGGCTTTCTTATTATCGGGAATAATGAATTTAGGTTTATTAATCTCTTTTTTTGCATAAAAATAAAGAGAAACGGAACATACGCCAATCAAAAGTATAAGTCCGGCAATAATCAGTAAATTTCTTTTCTTTTTACTCATTCCTTACCCTCCTCTTCCTTTTTAAGAGCCTCTTCAAGGTCCTTGAGGCGCTTTTCCTTTTCTTCCTGCGTTTCAAATACGGGAAGCGAAAGATCATCTAACTTAATTTCGCCTCTTTTGACAGCCTTAAGAATATCGGCTCTGTCAAAATCATGCTCCCTGACCTTCAGCTCAACGTCTTTAGCGTAAATCAAACGATTAACGATTCCGTTAATTATCAAAGTCAATGCAGAAGCCAACGAGCCGAATCCCGCCGAAATATCAACGTAAGAAAGATCGGAATGAGAATTCTTTACCGCAAAAATAATAAAAAATGAAATCAAACAAAATACTGCTGTGCAGAAGGAAATATTGGCAATCCACTTAGAAAGAAGTTTATTATTAACAAAGGAAAGAATTTCAAACACGAGGATTACGGCAACTGCAAGGAATACAATCAGGAACAAAGTTAAAACAATAATCATTCCTCCGGCCGAATCCGAAAACAGTTTTGAATCAAGAAAAGTTTTGAATTGAGTAAGCAGACCGTCATTATAAATATTGTAAATTCCGAGCCCGCCGAATGAAAATTTAACTTCAAACAAGGGAAGCTTATATACAAAATCGGAAAAAGGAAGGACAAGTGCTCCGACACATAAAAGAGTAGTAATTATTCGGATAATAGGTAAAGCGCCGCTAATGAAAGCATTTTTTAATTTTGCACCGATAATTCTCGCAGATGCAAATTCAAGCTCAGTACGCTTGGCATCCCGAATAAGATCCTGCTCCTGGGTATAATACATAATATTAACGCCGCAGTGTTTACAGTTGGGCTTCAATTCATAAAATTTGATTTCTTCGCCGCATTTCGGGCACTTCATATTATTCACTTCCCATTAAAAATTTTAATATTCCAAAAAGAGTGGCACCGGAAGATGCCACTCTTAATATGTCTTAAGATTCAGTAGAAGCGGAAGCGTTGCGGCTGATAGTCTTAACATAATTCTTGATCAGCTTATCAATCGCTTTGTCATTTGTTTCTACGGGATAATTTGCAAGTGTCTCTTCGGAGAACTTTGTGAAAGCATCACCGGCAAGAGTTGATTTGATATTTTCGTACTGGTCAATCTTATCCTTATTTAATTTCTTAACGTAGAGAATATGAACACCGTCATCTTCTTCAATGATAATGGTATCATTATTCTTGGTTGTGTCTGCGAAAAGAAATGCTCTTGCTTCCTTATCTGTTACGGTTGTGATACTTGCATTTTCAACGGGATCTGAACCGTTGGATGAATTATCGGCACAAATCGTAATAAAGCTCTTTTCTTTACCGTCAAACTTATCAACAATATCCTGTGCCTTCTTAAGTGTATCGGTCTTTGCTTTATCGGAAACGGCAGCGGTCGTTTCGGCTGCATCATCTGCGGCAGCTTCGGCGGTCTCGTCAGTGCCCTCTGCGGGAGCTGCTTCAGCAGCTTCACCTTCAGCTACATCTTCGGAATAAGCAATTACACAATCATAATAATCTACCGTGTAGCATACATAAGGAGCTTTATCAACAACAACGATTATTGCCTTGTTATTTTCTTCATCCTTGAAAAGATTAACGTTTTCTGCTCTCTTTGCATCGTAAATCCAATCAGCTGCTTTTTCATTAAGAGCAGTCTTAAGGGTTTCGTACGTTGCTGCAACGGATTCCGTTGTATATTCCTTTTCTTCTTCCTCTGCAGCAGCGGTATCTTCCGCAGCTTCTGCAGTTTCTTCGGTCTTTGTTTCCTCTGCATCCTTTGCAGCTTCAGCTTCTGCCTTGGCTGCCTTATCATCTTCGTACGCCTTTACTGCATCTTCAAATGATTCAACATCGGTAACCTTATCGGCAACTTCCTGAGCAGCAGCAAAGAGTTCCTCGTTTGCCTTTTTCTGTCTTTCCTTGAATGCTTTTTCGGTTTCGTCAGCATTTGCGGTAAGTGCTTCTCCGGCAAATACATAATAATGAACATCAACGTAATCGTAATTCTTTTTGTCCTTGGCGTAAGTATCTTTGATCTGCTTCTCAGTTATGGATTCGGTATACTCTTCCTGCTTCTGAGTCTGATACTTTTCAACTATTGCCTGCTGATTTGCTATTTCTCTGAAGTTCTTTTCATTAAGACCGGTTCCGTAATAAGCGGAAAGGAATGCATCAAGAGAGAAGCCGTATTCTTTTGCCTGGGTTTCAATTTCTGAAATCTGAGAATCAATTTCCTTCTTTTCGTCATCGTCAAGAGTAATTCCGGCTTTAACAGCTTCCGAATAAAGAGCACGGTTCTGCTGAATAGCATCAACTACATAACCTTTGATGGCTTCAGACCAGGAAATCTGATTACCTTCTTCGTCGGTAGTCATTCCCTGAAGAGTAGCGTCAAAGTTATAGGGGTCATAACCGTAATACTGCTGATACTGGCTGGAAGTGCTGTAAAGATTGTTATAAATATTTGCATAATAGTACATGAATTCAACAGCATTTACCTTCTCGCCGTTTACGGTCATGGTTGTAGTAGCTTTCTTGGAAATACCGGTAAGTGAATTTACCCAGATACCGAGTCCGCATAAAATTGCAATGATAAGTACAACAGCAACAACCTTCTTTATAATGCTTGCTGCCTGCTTACTTTTTGCAATATTATTTGCATTCTGCTTTGTTGCCTTGGCAATTCTTGCTTTACGCTCTTCGCGGTAAAGCTCCGCCTTGGACTTTGTTTCGTTCTTTGCCATAATTGAGTTCATCCTTTTCAGTAATAATTGATGCCGTTTGAACAATACAGCATAATGTATATATATTATACCATAAAAGAGATATTTACAAGACTTTTTGCTAAAAAATGTAAGAATTTATTTTGTCAGATTACCGTCTGTAAATTCTTTTCTGAACCACACGTCTTCAACAGTAAAGGTTTTTCCGTTAAGATAATTCAGTATTCCGGCATCGGTAGTAAAGGCAAATACAAGCTGATAAGAATACAAAAATTGTTTTTTATAACCGTATTTCTTATTCATAGCATTCGTGCCGTATTTCCCGTCACCGAGAAGAGGATGCCCGATTGAAGCAAAATGAGCTCTGATCTGATGTGTCCTGCCGGTAAGCAGCTCTACCCGGACAAGTGATAAGCCGTCTTTTTCATCGAGAACGGAATATTTTGTCTTCATTATTTTACCGTCGGCAATTTCATGAGAATAAACGGATACCTTATTATTCTTTTCGTCCTTTGTCATCCATCCGATAAGTGTATCGCTTTTTTTCTTCAGTATACCGTGTAAAACACAAAGATAATATTTTTCAAGTTCACGGTCCTTGAGCTTCTGATTGAGTATTCTCAAAGACTCGGCATTTTTAGCGGCAATGACGATTCCTCCGGTATTGCGATCAATTCTGTTTACAAGAGACGGGGTAAAAGAATTTTCATCTTTCGGATTATACTCGCCTTTTTCGTAAAGGTATCGTTTTACCCGTGAAATAAGAGTATCGTTAAATTCGTTTTCATCGGGATGAGATAAAACCCCGACGCTCTTGTCAAGAAGAAGAATATTGTCATCCTCATATACAATATTCAGTTTTTTAGAGGCAGATAAAAAATCGTATTTATCTTCAACCGTTGCAAAGAACTCGTCGTTGATATACATATCAACAACGTCTCCCTCATTAAGACGGGTGGATATCTCCGCTCTCTTTTTATTAACCTTGATATCCTTTGTTCTGATTTTTTTATACATCAGAGACGTCGGCAAAGCGGGAACCGACTTTGATATAAACTTATCAAGTCTTTGACCGGAGTCGTTTTTACCTATAATAAATGATTTCATATTATTTCTCCACATAAATTATGTAATCATTTTATCACCACAAAATACAATAATCAATATCAACCAAAAAATAACCGTGCGTAAATAAAATTGAAAAAAATAAAAAAACAGTTGATTTTTTGTATTGTATGTGATAATATACTTTTCGCTTCAAGTGAATATGCGCCGTTAGCTCAGCTGGATAGAGTGTTTGGCTACGAACCAAAAGGTCGAGGGTTCGAATCCCCCACGGCGTGCCAAAAGAGACGAATTATTTTCGTCTCTTTTGTTTTTAAAAGCAAAATCTCCTTTGCCGAAAAAGACAAAGGAGATTATTTGGTGGAGACACACGGGCTCGAACCGTGGACCTCTTGCGTGTGAAGCAAGCACTCTGACCAGCTGAGCTATGCCTCCGTACTCATACATTTTAATCATTTGAATAAAATTGTCAATATTTATATTCAAAATTATTGAATTGCACTATAAATTGTGATAATATTTTCGAGTAATCTCAATTACGAAAGGAAGATATATTATGAAACAGCTTAACATCGGCATTATCGGTGCAGGACGCATCGGTTCTTTGCACGCAAAGTCAATCACCTACAACGTTCCTACTGCAAAAGTAATCGGCATTACAGACGTATTTAAGGCAAATGCGGAAAAGGTCGCAGCAGAACTTAATATTCCTAAAATTTATGCAGACTATAAAGAAATGCTTGCCGACCCCGAGGTTGAAGCGGTTCTTGTATGTTCCTCAACAGATACACACGCTGATATAGCTATTGAAGCAGCAAAAGCCGGCAAACACATCTTCTGTGAAAAGCCCGTTGACCTTACTCCCGAAAAAGTACAGGCAGTAATTGATACGGTTAAGGAATGCGGAGTTAAGCTTCAGGTAGGATTTAACCGCAGATTTGACCATAATTTCGCTAACGTTAAGCAGATGGTTAACGACGGTAAAATCGGTGACGTTCATGTAGTTAAAATTACCTCAAGAGATCCCGAGCCCCCCAAGGCAGAATATTCAGCTGTAAGCGGCGGTATGTTCCTCGATATGACCATCCATGATTTTGATATGGCAAGATTCCTTGCCGGAAGCGAAGTAACGGAAGTATATGCAAATGCGACATGTCTTGTTGATCCCGCAATCGGTGAAGCAGGCGACGTTGATACTGCGGTTATTTCTCTTAAATTCGCTAACGGTGCAATAGGCGTAATCGACAACAGCAGAAGAGCCGCTTACGGTTACGATCAGAGAATAGAAGTATTCGGCAGCAAAGGCGCAGCTGTTGCTTCAAATGACACTCCCACAAATGTTACGTATATGGGAGCTGACGGAATCGTCAGTGACAAGCCCCTTTATTTCTTCCTTGAAAGATACATGCAGTCATTCAGAGACGAAATGCTTCAGTTTGTTGATGCAGTTCTCAACGATAAAGACACTCCGACAACCGGCGAAGACGGTCTCAACTCAATTCTTGTTGCCCTTGCGGCAAAGAAATCAGTTGCAGAAGGCAAACCCATTCAGCTTTAATCAGAATCGGCGCCTTGATAGTATCAGGGCGTCTTTTTAGAAAAGGAAATATATATGATAAAGAAATTACTCAAGGCAACGGGAATTGCGGCAGGTGCAGTAGCAGGAACGGGTCTTGCTCTTATAGCGGCCGGATATTTTGCAGACAAATATATGCCCGAAAACCTGAAAAATCCAACTAAAAACAAAGGTAAACTGTTTGCCGACGGAAAAGCACAGATAGGAGCGCACAGAGCCGGCGCGGGAATTGCTCCCGAAAACACTCCGATGGCTTTTGATATCTGCCTGGATAACGACAAATTCAACGTTCAGGAACTCGAATTTGATCTTCACATGACTAAGGATGAAAAGCTTATAATCCTTCATGATCCGACTTTGGACAGAACAACAGATGCAAAAGAAAAATACAATAAAACAAATATTCTCCCCGGTGACCTTACTTACGAAGAAATTTCAAAGCTTAATCCCGGTGAGGGCTTTACAGCTGACGACGGTACAATGCCCTATAAAGGACTGAGAGGAAACGATATTCCCGAGGGACTTCGTATTCCCCTGCTTGAAGAAATCATTGATAAAATAGAGTCAAAGGGCGAATATCTTTATTCAATTGATATCAAGGATAAAGGCGAAGCCGGAAAGAAAGCAGCCGATAAATTGATTGAGCTTTGTAAAGAAAAAGGAATTTCCGACAGAGTAATAGTCGCTTCATTCAACACGGATATTACGAATTATCTTACAAAAAATTACCACGACGTACAGCGGTCCGTTGGTGTACTTGAAGGCGTATTCTTTTATTTTGCTTATGCTCTGAATATCAAGCTTGACAAAAACAAGCTTCATTTCAAAGCAGTTCAGTTACCTGCCAATCAATACAAAATAATCAGACTCGGCACCGAAAGATTCATCAATTACTGTCACAATCTGGGTATCGCAGTTCAATACTGGACTATTGATGATATTGATGAAATCAAACGGCTCAGCGACATCGGTGCGGATAACATCATTACAAACGTACCCGATAAAATGTACAATCTGCTATACAAATAAAACAAAAAAGACCGTCACAAATGTGACGGTCTTTTTTCATAAATCAGCCAACAAGAGCGATAAGCTTAGTAATGAAACCAACGATGTCAAAGTTCTCGAGGAACGTCTTAACAAGAGCAACGATACCTGATGCTTCGAATTCGCCGCCTGCAAAAAGGCCGGCAGAAACAGCTTCAAGAACCTTCTGAGCGATGCTGATAATAGCTTCCATAATAGTAACCTCCATAAAGAATTTTGGATATTTGCTAATTAGATAATAACACATTTTTTTGATTTTGTCACTATGCAAATATAAAAAAATGTCTATACAAGAGAATTCACTTTATTTCTGAGCTCAATTATCCATTCAGAATTATGAGGATAATTGTTGAAATTTATATCACCCAAAAGCTCAAGCACCTTTTCCCTGCCGATTTTGCTCTCAAGTAAATCAAGTGCTCTTATATCCTGAAACGCATCGTAAAATACTTTTAATCTGAGTGAACAAATTACTTTACCGTCCTTATCGGGATAGACCATAAAAGAATCTCCCGCAGGAAAACGACCGCCCGCATCACTTACCTTGTAAGGATCTATATGAGATAAAGAATATTGTGTATTGTAAAAATTGAAACCCCATTGAAGGAATCCTTCAACGTTGTATTTATACAGAAGAACTCCAAGTGCCCTGTTTCTGACGGAGGGCATAGCTATAAATCTGTTCGGCTCATTATGAGAGCCCTGACCGCAGCAATAGTATGTCCAGAAATGCTCAACATTACCGTAAAACTTATCAATACTGTTTTCTTCGGGAACGGGAATGTCTACGTATCCCTTCTTATAAAAATCATAGTCGGACAGAGCATCCATAATCGGAAATCCGGAAAAAATGCGTTTAATCAAAGCAGCTCTCTTCTTATAAACTTTGATATGCTGAACTCCGGGTTCATCTGAAATATGGAAAAAAACGTTATTTTCAATACCGTTAGCATAAATAAACTTTTTAAGAGCAAATGAGAATTGTGTTAAGAATTTATCATATTCCCTGCTTGACGTTCTTGTAAACCAACCGAAAATTTTCTTTTCTCTTCCTTTACTGTCGTGAGCAACGATTTTCGGTGCGTGCTTTGCTCCCCACTGAGTAAAGAAATGGCTCATTTCAAAATATTCAATGCCTATGTTATGACAGATTTCAACCCATCTTTTAAGATTCCTGAAATCAAACAGATATTTACCTCCAGTCTTTTTTACGCCTACAAGCTGAACGGTCGTTCTTTCGTGACCGACAGCGGTGTCAAGAGGAGGAGTAAAAAGCGGTGTCAAAACACACGTAAGCCCGTGCTTATGTGCAGCGGAAGCAAAATTTTCAAAATATTCCCAGAATTTTTCGGAAAACGGTTTGATTCCGTAGTAATCACAGATACAGTCTGAATGGAACCAATTGGTGTAAATAAGCTTCTGTTCGGGAAGCAATGCATCTTTTATTTCAATTCTTAAATGCTTTTCAAATTCATCAACAGTCAATAATAAATCATATTCACCGCTTAAAGATGATTTGGGATCCAATTCAATCCAGAATGAATACCAATTATCTTTTTTCGTAAAAATCTCATCCGAAGGATATAAAATATCAGGGTACATTCCCCTGCTTTTTCTGAGATAAAAATCATCCGCATGTTCAAAGCATGGAAGTTCTACCGGAACGTCACCAACGGAATAAACAGAATAATAATCTTTATCGATTCCTTTAATGTCAAGCTTAATATGTTTATCAACATCTGATTTGAAAGCGACCTGAAATGATGTTCTTTCATTTTTCAGCATTGATAATTCCGAAATTTCGGCGGTTTCAGGCTCAACATCGAAAAAAACTTTTTCAAGGGAAGAAAGTAATTTAATAATCATAAACTCACCTTAAAAATACCACCCGTCCGGTTAAGTAACGGGTGGTCGGATTTTAATTTATTCAGCTTCTTTGATATCACTTGTGCAATGAGGACATTTAACTGCGTCCAGACTGATTTCACTCTTGCAGAAGGGACAGATTTTAGTTGTGGGAGCAGCTTCCGGCTCAGGTTTCTTGTTAAGATTTGCTACCTTATTGATTCCCTTGACAAGAAGGAAAATGACAACAGCCATAATTAAAAAATTAAGAATAGCACTGATGAAATTTCCGTATGAAAGAACGGATGCGCCTGCTTCCTGAGCAGCAGCAAGTGTAGCATATTCTCCACCGTCAAGGGCCACAAACCAATTTGTAAAGTCAACGCCCTTTGTAGCAAGTGTGATTACGGGCATAATAATATCGTTAACAAGAGAATTAACAATTGCTTGGAAAGCGCCGCCGATGATAACGCCGACAGCAAGGTCAATAACGTTTCCTCTCATGATAAATTCCTTAAATTCGCCCATAATTCCTGTTTTTTTCGCCATATACATATCCTCCAAAATCAATTTTCTAATATTATATATCAGAAATATTCAAAGGTCAACACCTTCAAGATTAAAATCAGGAATAAATATTTCGTCACTTGAAGATTTCTTCTGAAAATAAATGTTTTCAAAGCCGATATTTTTAACGTAATCCTTTATTATTAAATATTCACGTGATGACAGCGGTCTGTCAATCGGCTTCATACACTTTGCTTCGCCGTAAGGCGTATACTGTCTCATCACGCTGATATGTGTCTGCAACGACAGATTTTCCGAAACCCAATCAAAAACTTTCATCGCCTGAGAAATATTACCGGGCAAAACCATATGTCTGACTATTATTCCCCTTGTGGCTATCCCGTTTTCATCTAAGATAAGATTGCCCGTTTGTCTGTACATTTCTTTTACGGATTCAGAGACAACCTCAAAGTAATCGCCGGCATCGGAGTATTTCAGTGCAGGTGTCGAATCATAATATTTAATATCCGGCAAATATATATCCACAAGACCTTCCAGCGATTTGATTACTTCAGCTTTTTCATAAGATGAAGTGTTATATACAACGGGAACGGGAGATTTGAAATCACGAAGAACCTTAACCAATCTGTGAGCAAAATGAGAAGGAGTAACCAAATTAAGATTATGCACTCCCTGTTCAATCAGATTATCAAAGATTTTCATAAGCTGTAAATCGGTTACATCTTTACCGAAAGAGCAATGACTGATTTCATGATTCTGACAGAAAACGCATCTGAGATTACATCCCGAAAAAAACACGGCACCGGAACCTTTAGTACCGCTTATCGGCGGTTCTTCCCAGAAATGAGGAGCGGCCCTTGCTACTCTGAATCCATCCCCGACACCGCAAAATCCAGAGCTTACGTTTCTGTCGGTTTTACAGTTTCTCGGACAAAGACTGCAAATCAAAATTACCACCTCTGAAATAAAGTTATTGTTGAATTTTTATAAAATAAGTGTATAATAAAGAAATAAAATATAATGGAGATGTATTTGTATGTTTCTTGCAATAGATATAGGCAATACAACAATATGCATGGGGGTTTACGAAGGTAATTCCTCAAAATTCGTTTCAAGAATTGCAACAAACAAATCAAAAGAACCCGTTGAGTACATAATCGTATTCAAACAGATATTTGAAATGAACGGTATAACCCCCGAAGATATAACCGGCTCTGCCATAAGCAGTGTTGTACCTGAGGTCACAAAATCAATTATCAATGCGGTTTCTTACCTCGTAGGATGTACGCCGATGGTACTCGGACCCGGAATCAAAACCGGAATGAAAATTATGATTGACAATCCCGCTCAGCTCGGTGCAGATTTACTTGCTGGATGCGTAGGGGCAGCTGCATTATATCCCCTTCCCTGCATAGTAATCGATATGGGAACAGCTACAAAAATCAGCATTATAGATAAGGACGGAAATTTCAGAGGATGTGCAATTGCACCCGGTGTCAAAATTTCACTCAATGCACTTTCCGAAAGAACTTCTCAGCTTCCGAATATCAGCTTAAACACACCGGACCACGCAATCGGAACAAATACTCTTGATTCAATGCAGTCAGGTACGGTTTACGGCTTTGCTTCCATGATAGACGGTCTTTGTGAAAAATTTGAAACAGAGCTCAACCAAGGCAAAGCTTCTCTTATAGCAACCGGCGGACTTGCCCATACTCTTATAAAAAGCTGTTCAAAAGACATAGTATTCAACGGAGAGCTTGTTCTGTTCGGTCTTAAGGTGCTTTACGAAAAAAACTTCGGTAAGTTACCGCAATAAATTATATTATTTTGGCAGAACGTGTGTCAATATAAATCAGAGGTATTTATGAAAAAAAAGAAAATCATTGCAATCTTAATAATATCACTGATTATTGCCGCGTTGGCAGCACTGATTGTTTTTCTGAAAGTCAGCGGAAAATATCCTTTCAACGGAAACGAAACGCCAGATACGGACAAAATCGTATATGATGCAGATGACGAAAAAATAAAAAACGAAATACCCGTAAGTCGCATGGCTGCCGTTATTGACATAAACGATTACAGTAATGAAAATGACATCAAATCATTAAAAACATCCGGATTCAACACGTTCATAATCCAATACGACGTATTTAACCACGACAAAGTACGCGAATTATCAAATAAACTGAATTCTTACTCCATGTATAACGGTATAAGAGTATCAGCAAATGATAAAGATTTATTCTTTAAGTCATACAAAGATTTTGATACGGATTTTTTTCTGTTTTATGATGTGAATGACAGCGGCGAATACTTTGTTACTACTGCAATGGATTTCAATAATCTGATAAAGCAAAACGACCCGGAATGTCGTTTCGGAATTGAAGCGGCTGACTCTGCGGTTATTTCTGATTATCTGCTTGCATCTGCAGGAGCCGGAAACGTTGATTTTGTAATGATAAACCAGAATGACAAAGGTTTAAGAGAATTCACTTCCGACATTCCCTCCTGGTATGAAATTACTGCAGATTTATGGATAAACTTCAATCTGACATATGCCGACAGTTTAAGTCAGGAAGATACGGCAGAAATAATCACGTCGCTCAACTCACTGAATTCAGCTGAAAACATAGCGATTTGTATGACCGATTACAAGTCAATAGCTAATTCTTCAACAGATGCAATCAAGGCGCTTAAGAAATACATTAAAAACTATGACAATTTGCTTGAAGATAAATCCTTTGAAATTATTAACTATGCAGATTATGATATTACCATATCAAATCCGGTAATTAATTTCAGAGGTACCTGCAGTCCGTTATCGGAGCTGAAATGTAACGGTAAAAAAATAATTACGGCTGCAAACGGTGATTTTTCAGTTGACTGTGATCTGAAATCGGGACTGAACAAAATCACTTTTGAACATAAGGGTAAAACTTATACTTACAATGTTACATATAATCTGAACATTGTTAAAAGTGTATCACCGTCTAATACACTGATAATCCCCGGCAATATGGAATTTGAAATTTCCGCCGTAGCTCTGACCGGCTCAACCGTATCCGTATCCTTTAACGGCAGGACCTTCAATATGTCAAGAGATTATGAAAAATATGACGAAGAAACGCCTGAAGGCAATTACTCAACTTATAAAGTAACCTTCACTTCGCCTCCTGAAAAAGAAAAAGAACAGAATCTCGGAAATTTCAAAGTAAACGCAACCTACAATGGTGTAACTCAATCAAAAATCGGAGCAATAATAAAGGTAAATTCAGCATCTGAATCTTACATATCATATAATCTTCCTGCAGAAGAACTGTACAGTGCACCAGATGATCCGATAAATTTCGAAACCGTAAGCAGCGAAGTAGTTTCGTCAACCAAAAGAAGAGGAATGACTACTACAAGAAGAGGATCATCCTCAAACAGAATCAACACTTCAAAATCGGGAAGCACACAGCAGACATCCGACGGCAATTTGCAGAAATACTCATATCAGAACAACTACGGACTGGGTACTGCAAAACTTGTTGAAATTATCGGAGATTATGTAGAAGTATATCCCGGAAGCAATCTGAAAACCAATTCCGAGCCGAACTGCTCCCCCTTCCTCAGAGGCACTACAGATTATTTCCGCGGCAGTGCGTCAATAGATTCGGATACGTACTACTTTATGAACTCGGGCTATAAAGTGCCCTCAACAATAACCGATAACGAGTATGAAGGTAAAAAAGCAGAACCTCAGGCAAGAATTGTTGACGGATATATTATGCCTTCAAATAATGCAAAGATACTATCAAGCACGACATCCGATAACAGAACTGTCATAAAAATCAGCATGAACAGAAGAGTTCCGATCAACGCTTATCTGACGGGGCAAAATTATGCCGATAATGGAAACGGAAGAATGGTTAAAGTAAACAACGTAACCTACACCGGCATCAAATTTACCTTTTATGATACCTCAAGCATTTACGGTTCGCTGAACTTCTCGGGTAATCTTCTTGCATCCGGCTCTGCTTCAAAGGGCGATGGATACTGCACATTAAATATTTCATTTATTCATCCCGGTAAATTCTACGGATATCACTGTCAATATGACAGCGAGGGCAATCTGGTAATTACAATAAAAGAAAAGCCGTCGGCAATCAGCGGATACCTTATTATGATTGACCCCGGTCACGGAGGCAGAGATCCCGGCGCATTGTGTGCGGTTTCATCCGAAACGTGGAACGAAGCATCAATCAACCTCTCAATTGCCGAAAAAATCAAATCGGAGCTTGAAACAGCCGGTGCTTCCGTTATACTTACAAGATCCGATAATTCTTTCCTCAGTCTTCACGACAGAAATATGATGGTCAGAAAATACCATCCGGATTTATTTATTTCAGTTCATTGTAACGCCGCCGGCTCGGCTTCCTCATACGGAGTATGCTCATTTTATTACAGAGCTTACTCGCAGCCGCTTTCCAAATGTGTTCAGGAAAAACTTGTAGGCGCTTATTCAAACAATATTTATTCCGGTAAAAATCTGACGGGAATAAACAAGGGCTCCTTATTCGGCGCGTACAGAGTTACCAGAGTTGAAGAATGTCCGTCAATTCTTGTTGAATATGGCTTTATCACATCGGTAATGGAATGCCAGGCACTGCAGAATGCTACTAACAGAAACATCCTTGCTAAAGCAACTGCAGACGGCATTAAAACATACATAAATAATTATTAATTTTCAGTTTGGAGGATAAATCAATGAGTGAAAACAAAAAAAGAATCGAAACAATATGCGTTCAGGGAGGATATACGCCGGGTAACGGTGAACCCAGACAAATTCCAATTATTCAGTCAACTACTTTCAAGTATGACACAAGCGAAGATATGGGTAAACTTTTTGACCTTGAAGCAAACGGATATTTCTATACAAGATTACAGAATCCGACCAATGATATGGTTGCGGCTAAAATCTGTGAAATGGAAGGCGGTACAGCCGCAATGCTTACCTCATCAGGTCAGGCAGCAAACTTCTATTCAATTTTCAACATTGCAAACTGCGGCGATCACGTCGTTTCCTGCTCAACCATTTACGGCGGAACTTTCAATCTCTTTTCAGTAACAATGAAAAAAATGGGTATTGATTTTACTTTTGTAAGCCCCGACTGTACCGATGAAGAACTTGAAGCTGCATTCAAGCCCAATACGAAAGCTGTATTCGGTGAAACAATCGCCAATCCCGCACTTACTGTACTTGATATAGAAAAATTTGCAAAAGCAGCTCACGACCATTGTGTACCTCTTATCATTGATAACACTTTCGCTACTCCCGTTAACTGCAGACCCATTGAATGGGGAGCAGATATCGTAACACACTCCACTACAAAATATATGGACGGTCACGGAGCCGGTGTAGGCGGTTGTATCGTAGATTCCGGTAAATTTGACTGGATGAAATATGCAGATAAATTCCCCGGTCTCACCACTCCCGATGACAGTTATCATGGCATCACATACGCTGAAAAATTCGGTCTTGAAGGTGCTTTCATCACAAAGTGTACAGCTCAGCTCATGAGAGACTTCGGTTCAATCCAGTCTCCTCAGAACGCATTTCTTCTTAATCTCGGACTTGAAAGTCTTCATGTCAGGATAAAAAGACATTGTGAAAACGCTCAGGCAGTAGCGGAATTCCTTGAGAAACACGAAAAGGTTACCTTCGTAACTTATGCAGGTCTTCCCTCAAGTCCCTACTATGAAAGAGCAAAGAAGTATCTGCCTAACGGAAGCTGCGGAGTTGTATCATTCGGCGTTAAAGGCGGAAGAAAAGCAGCCGAAACCTTTATGAAGAATCTTAAAATCGCCGCTATTGAGACTCACGTTGCCGATGCAAGAACCTGCTGTCTGCATCCCGCAAGTGCAACTCACAGACAGATGAATGACGAAGAGCTTATTGCTGCAGGCGTTTCAGCTGACCTTATCCGTTATTCCTGCGGACTTGAAAACGCACAGGATCTGATTGACGATATAGCTCAGGCACTTGAAAAAATCTGATTATCGGAGGGCATTAAAAAATGCCGATTAAAATACCAAACGAATTACCGGCAACAAAAATACTGACGGAAGAAAACATATTTGTCATGACCGAAACAAGAGCCATGACGCAGGATATTCGTCCTCTTCAGATTTTGCTGCTGAATTTGATGCCGACGAAGATAGATACCGAGACTCAGTTAACACGACTTTTGGGTAACACCCCGCTTCAGGTCGAGCTTACTTTAATTCATACCGAATCTCATAAATCAAAAAATACAAGCGAAGAGCACCTGCTTTCATTCTATCAGGTATTTGACGATGTAAAGGATAGATATTTTGACGGAATGATAATTACGGGCGCACCGGTAGAAAATCTTGAATTTGAAGAAGTTGAATATTGGGACGAATTATGCAAAATCATGGAATGGAGCAAATCGCACGTTACATCAACCTTCCATATTTGCTGGGGAGCTCAGGCCGCCTTATATTATCATTTCGGAATACCTAAAGTAAATCTCGACGAAAAGCTTTTCGGAATCTTTCCTCATAAGGCAGATTACAAAAAATCAATACTTCTGAGGGGCTTTGACGATATATTCTATCTACCTCACTCAAGACATACAACTATAAGAACGGAAGATATAGAAAAAGTATCAAAGCTTAAAATACTTGCTTCCTCCCCCGTTGCCGGTGCATCAATAATTATGACCCCGAGGGGAAAACAGGTTTTCGTTACAGGTCACGCAGAATATGACCAGTATACTCTTGATAAGGAATATAGACGCGACCTCGCTGCAAACAAGCCGATTAAGTGTCCCGTAAACTATTATCCGGACGATGACATGAATAAAGAGCCGACAGTTTCCTGGAGAGCACACGGAAACCTTCTGTATACAAACTGGCTGAATTATTTTGTATATCAGACTACTCCTTATGATATCGGAAAGATTGCAGAAAGCGACGATAAAGAAGAAGAATAAAGCATTTTTTACAAATTTTCATATTTTTTTAAAATTTTTATTTACATTTCAAAATATTTATAATATAATAACTTTGAATTATAATGCTTTGAAAGGAGAACCACCATGCCTGCTTTTACTTACGAAATCACAGAAACCGTTGCAGTTCTTTCCGAGAATGCAAGAGGTTGGAAAAAAGAGCTCAACCTTGTCAGCTGGGGCGGACGTGATCCCAAGTACGATATTCGTGAATGGTCACCCGAACATGACAGAATGGGCAAAGGCGTTACTCTCAGTGACGAAGAGATGAAAGCTCTTGTTGATGCACTCAAGAAAATGTAATCTTTAAGATTCGGCGCTGTCAATCGGCAGCGTCTTTTCTTTTTATTGTGTTAATGAAAAAACAAGTAATAGGTATTCTTGCTCATGTTGACGCAGGAAAAACAACTCTTGCAGAATCAATTTTATACACTTCGGGAGTACTGAAAAATCAAGGTCGTGTTGACAATAAAAACACGGCTATGGATAGTCATATCCTTGAAAAAGAACGGGGCATTACAATTTTTTCTTCTCAGGCACTGTTTAACACGGAGCATTATGAAATTTCTCTTGTTGACACACCGGGTCACGTGGATTTCAGCTGTGAAACAGAAAGAACTCTGAGAATACTCGACGCAGCCATACTTGTAATAAGCGGCATTGATTCTGTACAGTCACATACCAAAACGCTCTGGAATCTGCTAAAATTCTATAATATTCCCGTTTTTATATTTGTAACCAAGATGGATTATATAAGAAACGGTAAAGAAACGATTCTAAAAGATTTACAAAATGAGCTGTCATCTGATTGCATTGATATTTTCGATACGGATTCAGATATCAATAAAGAAAAAATAGCAACCTGCTCCGAAAAATTGCTTGAAAAATATCTTAACGGTGAAAGCATTACAAATGAAGATATTTCCGACTTGATATATAAAAGAATGCTATTTCCCGTATATTTCGGCTCAGGGCTGAAAAATGAAGGTGTCAGTGAATTTCTTGATTCAATAGACGGATTACTTCAGGAAAAAGCTTATCCCGATATATTCGGAGCAAGAGTATTCAAGATAAGTCATGATAAAGAAACTAAACTTACTCATCTGAAGGTTACCGGAAAAAGTCTGAAAGTAAAGGACACAGTAATAATCGGAGATAAAACAGAGAAAATAAACAGAATCCGTATATATACGGGAGCCAGATACAAGACCGTAGACGAAGTATCTGCGGGAATGGTCTGTGCGGTGGAGGGACTTGAAAGCTGTGAAAGCGGCTTTGGACTCGGTTATGAAAATGATTTTGATTCCCCCGTTCTTGAGCCCGTAATGAAATACAGAATCTGCCCGCCGGAGGATTTTGACATAAAGAAATTTCTTCCTTTACTTAAAGAATTTGAGGAAGAGGAGCCGACTCTGAATATCAGCTGGAATTCATATCTTCAGCAAATTCAAGTAGGATTGATGGGTGATATACAAGCGGAGATATTAAAAGCTTTAATTTCTGATAAATATTCAATTGATATAACTATTGACGAAGGTCAGGTTCAATATAAAGAAACCATTACAGATAAAGTTGAAGGAATCGGCCACTACGAGCCACTCAGGCACTATTCCGAGGTTCACCTTATAATTGAGCCACTTCCGAGAGGAAGCGGTCTTAAATTTGAATCTAAGTGCAAAGAGGATAATCTCGATAAGAACTGGCAGCGTCTCATACTGACGCACCTTACCGAAAAAGAACACGTCGGTGTACTGACAGGTTCTGTACTCACTGATGTCAAAATCACGCTTGCTGCAGGCAGAGCACATCTCAAGCACACGGAAGGCGGAGATTTCAGGCAATCAACTTACCGTGCCGTAAGGCAGGGGCTTATGAAAGCCGAAAGTGTACTTCTTGAACCGTTCTATAATTTCACATTGATAATACCGTACGAACAGTTAGGAAGAGCAATAAACGATATAAGAATGCGCTCCGGCACATTTGATACTCCCGATGAATATAATGAAATGGCAATCATACGAGGTAAAGCACCCGTTTCCGAAATGAACGGATACGCTTCTGAGGTGGCATCATATACATCGGGTAAAGGACGTCTGACATATAATTTTTCAGGATACGATATATGTCATAACAGCGAAAAAGTAATTGAGCAAATCAATTATAATCCCGAAGCTGACCTTGAAAACACTCCCGATTCCGTGTTTTGCGCTCACGGAGCAGGATTCAACGTAAAATGGAATCAGGTTGAAGAGTATATGCATCTTGGAAGCTGTCTGAAGGATGAGTCGTTTTCCGAGCCCGAAATTAACCACGTTAATTTTCATATTGACGATAAAGAACTGCAAAAAATAATGGAAAGAGAGTTCGGGCCGGTTAAGTACGAGCTTTACAGACCTGCAGAAAAATCAGAATATGATTCAGTATCTGAAAATGTTATCACAGAAACAAAGCGATGGGTAATCGTAGACGGATATAATGTAATATTCGCTTGGGATGACCTCAAAGAAATTGCCAAAGATAATCTTGCATCGGCGAGAGAGAAACTGATGGACATTCTTTGCAATTACAGTGCTTTTACCAAGGAAAACGTTGTTTTGGTTTTTGATGCATACAAAGTACCGGGAAATACGGGCGAGAAATTTGATTATCACAATATTCATATAGTGTATACGAAAGAAAGAGAACTTGGCGACGTTTATATTGAGAGATTAATCAAAGAAATTGGAAAAAACGATAAAGTCAGAATCGTATCTTCCGACGGACTAATTCAATTATCTGCGGTCAGATTCGGAGTCTTAAGATTATCCTCAAGAGAATTTGAAATGGAAATTGATGAAGTATCGTCAAAAATCAGTAAAATGCTTGAAGAAATCAAGCATAAAAATCCAATTTCTACAATCGGAGAAAAAAAGTAACAGAGCAGTTATCAAACTGCTCTGTTTTACTGTTATTTTGAATATCTGAACGCAAGCTGATAAGTATTTTTCCACGCTTTTACTATTTTTTCATTATAAGAAACGGGAATGGAAGAGCAAATACTTAAAACAGAAGCGATTCTGACACCGGTTTTGGGAAGTTTCAACAAAAGTGAAGGTTTTTTGCAAACCTTAAAAGCTTTATCAATAATATCGGAAACGCCGGTCTGTACCTTGAATATACTTGTAAAATCGGAGCCGATTGTAACGTTATCTTCGTTGATCATTCCGCTTTCAAGAGCATAGTCGGCCTCTTCGGGAGTAAGTTCAAGTGCCAGAAGCTTAGCGGCAGCAAGTGAAGCGAGTCCCGTTCCGAGAGTTCTGAAAAACTTATACTGATATTTCCAGAGAGTTTTTGAACTGAATTCATTGTTTATATCTGCAATAACAGTATCGGCAAGTATTCTCGCGGCTCGCAAACTGTTAGCAATACCCGAGCCGATAATCGGAACGGTCATAAATGCGCTGTCTCCTATTGCGGCATAACCGTCTGCAACCATAAGAGAAAGAGGTTGTCTTACGGGAATATCAACAAACTGACCGCCTCTGACGATCTCGGTACCCAGTCGCGGATTGGTTTTTCTGAGGATATCAGCAAATCGGTTGACTTCATCTATATCATAATCTTCAAATCTTCCGATAAGAAGGTCGGTATGCTCATCTTCGGAAGCGACCCAGCTGACACCGAGTTTATTATCCTTAAAGAGACATACTTTGAATTTCGCTTTTACTTCATCATCGCATGCCTTATTGAAAAATGCTCTGTATATTGTAATTCTTTCATGTCTGGCGGGAGATTTTTCTATACCGAAAGAATCCGGAAGATTATTTCTCACCGGTGAATTCATACCGCAGGAATCAATTACAAGGTCACAGAAAAAGCTTCCTTTATCGGTTTTAATACCTACAACCCGATTGCCGAGGACTTCCGGACCCAGCACCTTAACACCGTAGTTTATCTTTACGCCGCATTCAACGGCATAATCAATGAAGTGATTATAAATATCTCTGCGTTCCATTTTGATTTCAAGCTTATCCTTCGGAACGTGCTGAGATCTGCCGACTTTTTCAGAAGGTCCGAAAAATGTCATATTCTCTTTATATTCAAATTTATCTTCATCGGGTATTTTCATACCGCAAAGAGCAAGTACTTCGGGAGCAAAAATATCCGTCCAGTCATAACCGAGAGTTCCCTCGTCTTTTTGCTCATAAACAGTAACATCGTATCCGACCTTTGAAAGGAGAGCTCCTGCAACTATGCCGCCGTGTCCGAGACCGGCAACGATAATTTTATTACCCATTCATATTCTCCTTATCTTCTGAAAAGAAATTCAAATACGCTTCTGTTAAAAGCTAAAATTTTAAGTATGAAATTGAAAATCTTATCAAATATATTTAATTTTGCCTCGGGGACCGCTTCAGTATTCGGTGTGATGGAATGGTCGGAAGAATTAAACT
Source organism: uncultured Clostridia bacterium (assembly GCA_937892115.1). GTDB lineage: Bacteria > Bacillota > Clostridia > Oscillospirales > Acutalibacteraceae > CAG-177. Next base: position 276,791 of record CALAUI010000006.1, read on the forward strand.
GAAGAAATCTCGGGTACTGTTCAAAGGATTCGCAGTTTGCCTGCTCATCGGATGAGAGAAGAGTAAGAATCATTTCGTCAAGGTCATCATCATTATCGGCATGAGGATAATCTCTGATAAACCAAGTCTGCTCCGGGAACATACAGTCGCCCGCATACAAATTTCTATCGGGATTGATAAATTTTGAATCCTTATCCTTCAGAAAATCTTCATCAAGTTTTTCTCCGTAATTTGCGAAAACTGCGCCAAATGAAGACGAGGCAGAGTCAACGACACTGTCAGACATAATCTGCCAATTGGGAACTGCGGGAATTGAAGCTCTGTTATATCTGCTGATTACGTAAACGTTGCTGACTTCGTTTTGAGCCTTAAGTATTTCGGCTTTATCCGCTCTTACGTTTTCGTTATAATTTGTAATCTTATCGTAAAGTCCCTGATGAGAAGCAATATCTCCCTCGTAAAGGTCTTCAAAAACATATTCCATAGCACCGTCAATATAATCATCGGGTACCATAGCCCAGATACTGAGCCAACCGGCAAACATAGGTAAAATGATTTCCTTGATAATTTCTTCACCGACGTTGGTTACAAGGTCATTGCCGAGCTGACAAATATCTTCCGTAATACCGGCAGAATAAAGGATATCAAATAAGCCGTTAATAAGCTTACTGTATTCATTAGCACTCAAAAGGCACTTGAGGAATTCAGTAAGAGCTTTATCATTTACTACGATATCGCCGTTAAGCATTTCACCGGTATACTGTTCGCCGAATATAGCGGTAGTATTGTAGCAAACGCCTTTTACCTTATCAAAGCCGTAAAGCTTGAGATATGCTTCGGTTACAATTCCCCCGAAGCTGTGACATTCAATATTGACCTTTGAAGCACCCGAGCATTCAAGAACATAGTCAATATACTCATTAAGCTGACCGGCAATTACGACAGGATCAAGTCTCCAGTCATAATTAAAATTAACCTCGGAAGACTTTGTAATTTCAGATGCGTCGGGAATTCTGAAGTATACACCGCTTGTTCCGACGGGATTACCGGCTGAGTCAAGATTCGCTTTGCTGAGCAAATCTCTGACCGGCTCCATAATGGCGTCCTTGAATTTCACAAAATTCTTTGTAACAAGCAGAGAAAGTATATCGGGAAGACATTTTTTAACAACGTCAAGGATTTCATCGGATTGAGGAGGCCATAAAACTTCACTGTCTCTGTCGTTTTTATCCGCAAGTAAATCCTTAGCCATAAAGCCGTGAATATGAATTACGGGATAAACTTCATTTACTTCATTATCAGCCGCAAAAGCAACGGATACGCAGGAGATAACAATAATCAAACTTAAAACTATTGCCAGTATTTTTTTCATAATTAACCCTCCTTGATAATATGAAAACAGTATATCATCCGTATGATATTATTTCAATAATTATCAATTTATTTTAATTGAAATGCCGAATAATATTTTTCCTAATTCAAATTTTCGCTCGGGCTCAATTTCTTCATATAATCCCCTGCCTCCCCTTACATCAATCTGATAATCAAGATAAACATAAGTTTTGTCATCGGGAACCAGTTCATCGTTATGACCGACTTTTTCAAGATATCCCGGTTTGAAATTATTAGCGTTAAATATGAAACCGTTTCGAGTAATCGGTCTGAATTCAATTATATTCCCTTTGCCGTCAGACAGTTTTCCGTATTTCGCAGCAAAATGAGCACCGCATTCCGTAGGTTTAACATAAGGAACAAAGTTTTCGGTTACCGAAGAATTGAATTTTCCGAATCTGGCGCTCCAATGATTATCGGAATAGCTCTCATACGGTCCTTTTCCGAAGTACTCCATTAATTCGAAACTTTCCGGAAGGGTTGCGCAAAAACCGAATCTCGGAAGTCTCAGATTCATATCGGAAAGAAGAGGTCTTGTTTCGCCGTCAAAAATCACGTCAATTACACCGTCCCCGTAAAATCTGTAAATCAGATTACCACTAAGAACGGGAACTACAGCAGGGCCGCCTATGGCGGTTTCGCAAGTGATTTCAATACAATTATCCTTTACGTTCAAAGAACTGCTGCGAACATTGGAAATAACACACTGCATCGCCGCGGATTTCCAATCATTTGCTTTTCCTTCCTCATTGTATCCGGGTGCCTTGTAAATTTCAATTTTTAGCGGTTCGCTGAAAAATTCGGTATTATTTGACACAGCGGATAAAATACATCCGTATGACTTATCAAATCTGAATTTTTTATCCGGGCAAACAATGTCAATATATCTTGATGTTTCACAATACTCGGGAGCTGAGCAGTTATGTTCATATTTATTTTCGGATTTTGACGATAAATCAAACTGACAAAAGCCGTATTCATAATCTTTTTCAGCCCAATCACTGCCGTTCTTTCCGCAAAGATAAAATGTAAAATAAAGGCAATCGGAACAGGGAATATCAATATCAATTCTAAACTGTTTTTCTGATTGAGGAGCAATTGAATCAATATCAATGTCAAAAGAATCAATTATTTCACCGTCTTTTTCAAGTTCGGCTCTGATATAATAATCATCTAAAGTTTCAAAATATCTGCGGTTAAATACAGTAAGTATATCGTTTTCAAATTTGCACTCAAACGGTTCATAAGCTTTTTTCAGATTATAATATCCGGGTCTCGGAGTTCTGTCCGGGAAAATAACACCGTCAATACAACAAATTGAATTATTCGGAAAATCACCGAAATCTCCGCCGTATCTGTATTTACCTTCACCGATTTTAACAGCGTGGTCGGTAAGTTCCCAAAAACATCCGCCGAAAATTGAAGGATACTTTCTCATCAAATCTACTTGTGCTTTTATATCACCCGTTGACATTGAGCAGGAATATTCACAATAGTAAAAGGGCTTTTTGGAATTTTTATTTTGTGCGTATTTTTCGGTATAGTCAATAGGCGCATACATTCTGCTTTCAACATCGGAAATATCGCTGAAATTTTCACCGACGGGAACAGCTTTGAACTCAAGATGAGAATTTTCATAATGAACTATTGCTTTACTGTCACGGGATTTAATATATTTCCTCATTGCTCGGTGATTTTTGCCGCATCCCGATTCATTTCCGAGCGACCACATAATTACGTTACCGTGATTCTTGTCTCTTTCAAACAGTCTGGCGGCACGGTCTACGTATGATTCTTCCCATTCATCATCAGTGGAAAGTTTAGACCATCTGTACCAATCCCACGTGTCTTTATATTCAAACCCCATACCGTGAGTTTCGATATCAGCTTCGTCAACAACCATAAAACCGTATTTTTTACAAAGGTCAAGGAATACGGGACTGTTCGGATAATGTGACGTTCTGATAGTATTAACGTTTGCTCTTTTCAAAATAAACAAATCGTCAAGCATCTGCTTATCCGTAAGATAATAGCCGGTTTCGGGATTGCTGTCATGTCTGTTTATACCTAATAGTTTGATCGGTTTATTATTGAAATAGGCCACGTTGCCTCTGAATTCAAGCTTTTTCAGAGCAAGAATAAAAGGAATATACTCACTTTCAAATTTAAGTATAAGAGTATATGTTGCGGGATTTTCGGCGTTCCATAAAGACGGGTTGACTATCTCAAAATCGTTTCCCTTACCCGAGCGCAGCAATTTACCGTCATCATCATAAAGCGAATATTCGGGAACCGAATCACATTCAATGTTTATTTTTGCAAGTGACAAATCATCGCTGATATTTTGTCTGATGTAAATATCTTTAATATCGATTGAGTTTCTTTCAAGTATATAAACATCCCTGAATATTCCCGAAAGGCGGAACATATCCTGATCTTCAAGATAACTGCCGTCACACCATTTCACTACGAGAACGTCTATTCTGTTTTTGCCGTCGGTAATAAAATCGGTAATGTTGATTTCACTTGTACAATGAGAAACCTGACTGTACCCTGCAAATTGCTTGTTTATAAACAGATAAAAGCATGAAGATACGCCCTCAAAATTGATATAGTATTTCTTATCCGAAATCTTATTTATTGAAAATTCACGGTTATAATGACCGCAGGGATTTTCAACGGGAACAAAAGGAGGGTCAATAGGGAAAGGATACCAAAGGTTACTGTAAAGAGGAACGTCATAGCCCTTACCTATCTGTGTCTGCCAACAGCAAGGAATGGGTATGGAATCTGCAAATTCAATATCAAGAAAATTATCGTCAATGTCTTCAAAAGTATTATAAAAACGAAAATTCCATTCACCGTTAAGGTCTGAATAATATTCAGAAGTAAATCTGTCGTTGTTTTTAGCCGACTCCTCGGATGCATAAGGAATATAATAAGCCCTGGGCTTTTCACAATTGATATGCAATGATTCAAGTTCTTTATGATAAGTTCTGAAATTCATACTATTCTCCTTTAATCAGATATATGAGGTCTAATATTTCTTTGAAATTCTCAACATTCAGTCCGGAATAATTTACAAGCAGTGTATGCAGTTCTCCTCCGTAATCAGACATAAACGAAACCCTTATTCCCACTTCATGAAGCTTGGTTTTGAAATACTCATCTGATTTATCGGTATTGAGAAATAAAGTAAAATGAAGACCCGAATCCGACTCAATAAGCTTACAGTCAAACGAAAGTCTGTTGTCATAAAAGCATGTCAAAAGCTGAGAGCGAAGGATTCTGTAATATCTCTTCATTCTGTTAAGATGTCTTTCAAAATAACCCTGAGAAATAAATTCCGAAAGAGTGTATTGCTCAAATGACGGGACAGTACAGGAATTGAAACCAAGTTCTTCTTTATATTTTTCGGCAAGTTTTTCGGGAAGCACCATGTAACCGATTCTGAAAGAAGGCGAAATAGTCTTTGAAAAAGTGTTGATATATATTACATTTCCCTTAGTATCAAGTGTTTGTAACGGAGGTATGGTCTTGCCCGAAAAACGGAGTTCACTGTCAAAATCATCTTCAATAACAAATCGGTCCGAAGACATATTAGCCCATTTGATAAGTTCATGTCTTGCTCTTGCGCTCATAACCCTTCCGGTCGGAAAATTATGTGACGGAGAAATATGAACTATATCAACGCCGGAATTTACAATATCTTGCAAACGAACACCGTCATCGGAAACATCAATAAGCCGGTAAGAGGCAGAGTTCATATCATAAACTTTTCTGATTTTATGATAAGATGGGTTTTCAATACCGTAAAGCTTATCATTCCCAAGCAGTCTTATGATAAGACTGTACAGATATTCGGAGCCGGCACCGATAATAATTCTTGAGGGCGAAACATTCATACCTCTTTCTTCAAGCAGATACCTTGATATTGACTGTCTTAAAACAAGCGCACCGTTATAAGGCAGCGGTTCAAGCAATTCTCTGCTGTAATTGAGAATAACCTCTCTCATAAGTCTTGACCAGATTGAAAAAGGAAAACGATCGGGAGGAACGGTATTGGAACTTAAATCAATTCTGTATTTCGGTTCTGCAATTGACTCGTCAACAGAAAAGGCAGTCGAAACCGGAATCGTCAGATTTTTTTCGGCATAATACCCTCTCTTCTCAATTGAATAAATATACCCCTCCGAAATCAGCGATGCATAAGCAGATTCAACGGTTACTTTACTGATACCGAGATGAGACGCAAGCTCACGTTTTGACGGTAACTTGCTTCCGCCTTCAATAACACCGTCAAGTATATCTTTACGGATAAAATGGTATAATTGTTCATAAATGGGAATATGTGATTTCTTATCAAAAACATAAGTTAACATAAATCACCAACTGGCCTTAAAATATAAATTAAAAATGGCAATTGATATAATGCCAATATTTATTATAATGTTCATTACATAATAATTCAAGAGGCACTGTATGAAAAATAAAAATAGTTTCAGAATCATTATAGCTGCTTTGTTTTCCGCATTGGCAGTCGTAACCTCTCTGATAATACATATACCAATACCCGGAGCAATGGGATTTCTCAATATCAGCGATGCATTTTCCATATCCGCAGTAATACTTCTCGGTCCTGTTTACGGTACCTTATCAGCCGCTATCGGTGGGATTCTGAGTGATATAATTGCCGGTAGTCCCATTTATATTCCTGCAACATTTATTATAAAAGTGTTAATGTCTTTTGCCGTAAGCATGATATATAAAAAATTAAGCAAACACGGAAAAAATATTATTTCTCTGATATTACCGTGTATTTCTGCCGTAATAATCATGACCTGCGGATATTTTACATATGAATACTGTTTCTTAGTGGGCAAGGCGTCAATAGTAGGTATACCTTTCAATATATTACAAGGAATACTATCGTCAGTAATCGCAATTCTGATAATCAAAGCAATGAACAAAACACAATTATTCAAATCGTCTGAAAGGAAATCAATATGAGTTTATATGACCAGGCATATTCAGCCGCAAAAGAGCTTATTGAAAAAGCAAATCTCAAAGAAGGAAATCTTGTGGTAATCGGCTGTTCAACAAGCGAGGTAATCGGTGAAAAAATAGGTACTTCGGGAACAGTCGAAACCGCTCAGCTAATCGTAAAAGGATTACTTGACGCTTTCACACCACTCGGCATTCATATCGCAGGTCAATGCTGCGAGCATCTGAACAGAGCACTTGTAATTGAAAAAAGCGAAGCGGATAAAAGAAATTATGAACAGGTTCTTGTAGTTCCATATCCGCATGCAGGCGGGTCATTCGTTACTACATTATACCATACCTTTGTAAACCCCGTTATGGTTGAAGAAATCAAAGCTGACGCAGGAATTGATATAGGAAATACACTCATCGGTATGCATCTTAAAAGAGTTGCCGTTCCCGTAAGACTTGAAAACAACAAAATCGGTGAAGCAAATCTGAACGCCGCAAGGACAAGAGCAAAACTTATCGGCGGAGAAAGAGCAAAATATGAATAAATAATCGCCCTCAATGAGGGCGATTATTTTAATTATCAGATAATACTTCTAAATTCGTACCGTAAAAAATATCATCGCGACCGGAAATCATTTTACAGAATTCTTCCATTCTGCCCCATGTATTATCAAAGTCAAACTCATAGCTGTGTCCCCAGATATAAAACAGCTTTGGCGAATCGGTCTTCAATGATAAAAATTCATCGGCAAGCTTAAACATTTCTCCCCAGTTCATATGATAAACGGTAGGTTTAAACTCAAGTAAATTATCCTGAAGTTCAAAATTTCCCGAGCATACAGTTGTTCTGGCATATTTAATATCTGAGTTTTTGCGGATAATTTCGGCAACATCATGTGTATAGTTTACACCGCCGCCCGGATACGCCATTCCGAGAACGTCATAGCCAACCAATTCCGACAAATTCTTTTTATCCGAAACAACCTGACGTATAATCTCCTTCTCATCGGTCAATTCCGCAAGGTTAGGATGAGTAAGAGTATGAACAGCCACTTCGTGTCCGTCGTATATTTTTGCAATTTCACAGGGTCTCGGCTTACAATGCGCAATAGTATAATCGTTTCTTATGAGCGCGTTGCTGTTTCCGAGCAATTCGGAGTTAATGTTAAAAGTTGCCTTCAAACCATATCTGTTAAAAATATCAATTAATCGACGATCTTGTGTTACACCGTCATCATAACTGAAAGTAATCGCTTTCATTTTGCCGTTAAACATTATCATTCCTCACTTTCTGCTCTATATTATAACAAATATAATTTTATTTTCAATAAATGTGGGTAAATATGTTGTAATATTTACATTCAGGTGATAAAATCTTAAAGATTTAACTAATGGAGATATAATAATGAAAAATGAGATGACAAATAAAGAGTTCTATAAAGCGTTTATGATAATGACCGTAACCGTAGCTCTTCAAAATCTGATTGTTTACGGAGTAAACCTTGCAGATTCGGTTATGATGGGAGCTTACAGCGAAACAGCACTCAGCGGAGTAGGTATCTGCAATAACATTCAATATCTGCTTTTTATGGCGGTAACCGGCGTAACAAACGGTACAACAGTAATCGCTTCCAGATACTGGGGAATGAGAAAAATAAATTCAATTAAAAGAATTTCATCCGTGGCAATGATTCTCGGTATGGGAATTTCCGCTTTTATTTTCTTACTCTGCTGTCTTATGCCCGAAAAACTGATATATCTCTTTACGGATAAAGAATCCGTAGCAAATGAAGCTGTAAAATATCTTGTCATTATTAAATATACATACATTATTTTCGGCATAACGCAGATATTACTTGCCGTATTGAGGAGCGTTGAAACAGTTAAAATCGGATTCTATGTTTCATTATCATCATTTGCAATCAACGTAGTCCTCAACTGGATATTTATATACGGAAAATTCGGCTGTCCCGAAATGGGAATAAAGGGTGCAGCTTACGCTACTCTTATATCGAGACTGATAGAATTTGCGGTCGTTATAATATATACATTCTTCTTTGATAAAAAAATCCATTTGACCTTAATATCCGTATTCAAAGCCGATAAAAATATCTTCAAAGAATATATAAAAACCGGCTCTCCCCTGCTCGCAAGTTCTGTTTCTTGGGGACTTGCAATGGATATCCAGGGGGCAATTATCGGCCGTCTTGTCGAAAGTGCCATAGCTGCCAACAGTATAGCAACAACACTTTTCCAGATAGCAAGTGTTATTACTTACGCTGCCGGAAATGCTGCCTGTGTACTTATAGCAAAAACAATCGGTGAAAAGAGCAGTCTTGAAATAATAAAGAAAAGAACAAAAGGATTACAATGGCTGTTTCTGGCAATCGGCGTATTATCAAGTATTCTTCTGTTAGCTATCAAATCTTTCATTATCGGATTTTATGATGCATCTCCCGATACAATTAAATATACAACTCAGTTTTCAATCGTGCTGATGGTAACAATAATAGGTACGTCGTATGAATGTCCCTGCCTCTGCGGCATTGTATCCGGCGGTGGCGAAACGGATTTTGTTTTCAAAAACGATATCATATTTATGTGGTTGATTGTATTACCACTGTCAGCTTTAAGCGCGTTTTATTTCAAATGGCCCGTAGTAGTTACGTTTGCCTGTCTGAAATCAGATCAGGTGCTTAAATGTCCCGTTGCATATTTCAAGACACAAAGCTATAACTGGGTCAAAAGAATAAACAAAGACGAAGAAGAATCGGCATAATAACAGTAATAAAAATTCCGAGACAGACCAAATCTGTCTCGGTTATTTCTTTACGGATTCCATTCATCCGTTTCATCAAGTAAAACTGCATGTGCACATCTGATGCCGTCAACTGCTGCAGAAACAATTCCTCCTGCATAACCGGCGCCCTCACCACATGGATAAACCCCTCGAATATTTGACTGATAAATGTCATTTCTGAGGATTCTGACGGGTGAAGAAGAACGGGTTTCGGGCGCTGTAAGAACAGCATCGGGAAGAGCAAAACCGCTGAGCATTCTGTCCATTTTAATCAGAGCATCTGCCATGGTATCAGTAATCTTTTCGGGAAGAACATCCCTTATATTACCCGGCGTAACTCCGGTAGGGCAAGATGGCTTAACAAAAGACAGTCTATTTGATTTTACATTGTTGAGGAAGTCACCGACAAGCTGACACGGGGCAGCGTAATCGCCTCCGCCGAGTTCAAAGGCATTTGTCTCAATCTGTCTTTGCAATTTAATACCGGCAAGAGGGTGATCGCTCCCGAAATTCTCCGGTTCAACACCTACAAGAATTGCAGAATTTGAATTTTCTCCGTTTCTTGCATATTCGCTCATACCGTTGACAACAACTCTGTTTTCTTCGCTTGCCGCAGAAACAACAGTACCTCCGGGGCACATACAAAATGTATATGCTCCCCTTCCGTGGTCAGGATGACAAGCCATTTTATATACGGCAGCTCCGAGTTTCGGATGTCCGGCATAATCACCGAACTGTGCTTTATCAATAAGTTCTCTCGGATGTTCAATACGAACTCCCATTGAAAACGGTTTCTGAATTATATTAAAACCGCGTTTATATAACATTTCAACGGTATCTCTTGCAGAGTGACCTATACAAAGCAGAACGGTATCTGTTTCAAAATCTACAGAGCTTCCGTCAGATTCAATATAAGAAATGCCCTGTACGGAATTATTAGCTATAATAAGATCCGTCAGCTTGGTGTTAAATTTTACTTCTCCGCCTAAGGATATTATTTCTTCTCTGATTGCCTTGACAACTTTTCCGAGTCTGTCGGTACCGATATGAGGCGTAGCGGAATAAGCGATTTCTTCCGGAGCACCGTGAGAAATAAGTTCATCTACAACTTTTTTACACAGAGGGTCCTTGATACCCGTTGTAAGCTTTCCGTCAGAAAAAGTACCTGCACCGCCTTCGCCGAACTGAACGTTGCTTTCTGTATTTAATTTTCTTGTATTCCAGAAGCCGAGAACATCGGCATGTCTTTTGTCAACATCGGAACCCCTTTCAATTACAAGAGGTTTCAGACCTGCTCTGGCAAGAGTTAAAGCAGCGCAGAAACCGGCAGGGCCAAATCCGACAATAACAGGTCTGAATATGCTGTTTCGCTTGTTTTCGGGCATGGAATACGGCTCATATTCATATATATCGGCTTTACTTGTCCTTGCATGTTTCAGAATTACCTTTTCATCACCTTCAACCTCGGCAATTACGTTATACACAAAGCAAATATCGTCTTTTTTCCTTGAATCAATAGCTTTCCTTGAAATAGATATATTCTTTATTATTTCAGGATTACAGCGCAGCACTTTTGCCGTTACAGACCTGAGATCAGATTCATCACTGTCAAGAGAAAGCTTGATTTCGTTAATTTTAATCATTAAGTTCACCTGCAAGTAATCCCGAAGCAAATGCCCATTGAAGATTAAAGCCGCCGCATCCACCGTCAACGTCTGCAATTTCACCGCAGATATAAAGATTACTTATAATTTCAGATTCCATAGTATCAGAGCATATTTCGGAAACATCAATTCCGCCGCTTGTAACCTGAGCGTTGGCAAAACCTCTTGTCCCGAGAATATCAAGAGAAAAATCTTTAATTTTATTAACAAGCAATGAAATCATGTTATCACTCATAATATCAATACGGGCATCTGAAATATATATCCCCGCATTTTTCATAAGCATAACGCCTATTTGCTTGGGTAAAATACCGGTCAGCAAATTCTCAAGAAGCTGACCTTTTTTTATTTCAATCAGAGAAGACACGTAATCGGCTAATTTAATTTCGTCGGTTTCGGGTATAAAGTCAATATGTAATACCGGGTCAAATCCGTTTCGAAGTTCTCTTTCCGCAAAGGAAGCAAGCTCCATGGCGGCAATGCCGGAAACTCCCGTATCAGTAAAAAGAATCTCGCCTTTTGAAGAATATTTATTCCTTTTTCCCTCAAGGGTAAGGTTAACATTTGAAGCCCGAAGACCTTTTACCGATTTAATTTTTTCCGGTCTTGAATTAAGCGGAACAAGAGAAGGAACAAGCGTAGTAATCGTATGACCGAGTTTTTTCATAACGGGATACATACTGCCATCGCTTCCCTGTGAAGGAGAAGCTTTGCCTCCGGAAGCAATGATAAGCTTATTACAAAGAAAGGAATCATTGACAATCATACCGTCATCCGATACTGAAATCCTTTCAGCTTTATACTCGGTAAATATGTCAATATTAAGATTATCAATTTCAAATCTCAGACAATCAAGTACCGAGGCGGCGGTATTACTGCGTGGATATACCCTTCCCGATTCGTCACAATAGGTAAGTAATCCGAGTGAAGAAAAGAAATCAATTACCTTTTCGGGAGGATATTTTTCAAATACCGATTTAACAAATTCATCATTTCTGTAAGTATGAGCTGCAGCGTTCATATTTGTCATATTACATCTGCCGTTTCCGGTGGCAAGAATTTTCTTACCGAGACGAGGTAACTGCTCAAAAACAGCTATTTTCATTTCGGGATGCAATCTTTTCGCATTTATCGCCGCGACAAGGCCGGAAGCACTTCCGCCTATAATACCGAGGTCATAAATTTTCATAATATCCTCCTTTCGTTATTTTAGGTGATTATACAATAATCATTAGTATAATTCAAGTAAAAACCGCCAATGAAAACATTGACGGTAAATAATTATTTCTTAAATTTATCAAAAACAGACTTTTTATTCACTCCGGCTTCTGCAGTTCTGTTTACTCCGAGTTCTTTTTCAAGTTCGGAAATAAGTTCTCTCTGCTTCAGGGTAAGTGATTTCGGAACGTCAACTTTAATCGTAACCTTCATATCGCCTTTACCTCTGCCGTTGACAATTTGTATTCCCTTGCCTCTGAGAGTAAACACAGTCTCGGACTGAGTACCGGCGGGAACGTCAATGAATACGTCTCCGTCAAGCGTCGGTATTCTGATTTTATCACCGAGAGCTGCCTGAGTAAAACTGATATGTTTATCAAGTAAAACGGTAAAACCGTCTCTGTTAAAATACGGATGAGGTTTTACTATAACGAACACTTCAAGGTTTCCTTCTGTACCGCCGTTCACACCGGAATTTCCTTCACCGTAAACAACAAACGTCTGTTCATCATCAATGCCTGCGGGTACGTCAACGGTAACAGGGACTTTATTCATAACTCTTCCATTGCCGTGACATTTCGGACAGGGTGATTCGATTATCTTACCGCTTCCGGAGCATCTCTGACAAGCTTTCTGACTCTGGATTACACCAAATGGTGTTCTTTGCTGAACGCTGACGTAGCCCCTGCCTGAACACTCAGGACAGGTCTTTTTGCTTGTGCCCGAAGCACAGCCGCTGCCTCCGCATTCGGTACAGGTTGAGGTTTTATTGAGTTCAACTGTTCTCTTACATCCTTTGGCAGCTTCCTCAAAAGAAACAGTAATCCTTGTACGGAGAGTTTCACCGCGTCTTGAAGCATTGGGATTTGCTCTTCTGTTGCCTCCGCCGAATCCGCCGAAAAACGAACCGAAGATATCTCCCAAGTCACCCATATCAAAATCAACACCCCCGCCAAAGGGATTACCGCCGCCGGCACCGAAATTCGGATCAACACCTGCATGACCGAATTGATCATAACGAGATTTCTTATCAGAATCGGAAAGAACCTCATACGCTTCATTAACTTCTTTAAATTTCGCTTCGGCGTCAGGATTATCGGGGTTAAGGTCCGGATGATACTGCTTGGCTTTCTGTCTGTATGCTTTTTTTATTTCGTCTTCCGAGGCACCTTTATTTATACCAAGGACTTCATAATAGTCTCTTTTATCTGCCAAGGTAATTCTCCTGTTCTGATATGAAGGTCCCCGTTTAAGGGAACCTTCATAAATATATTACTGATCGTTTGCTTCTGTGAAATCTGTATAATTGGTATCATCGGAGCCTTGTGCACCGCCAAAATCGGGAGCACCTTCGGCACCGCCGTTTGCCTTATACATCTTTTCGCTGATTTCATAGAACTTTGCCGTAAGTTCATCCTTCTTTGACTTAATAAGGTTGATATCTTCGCCCTTGAGTGCTTCTTTAAGGGCATCAATCTTAGCGTTGATTTCAGACTTATCGGCTTCGTCAAACTTATCGCCGTTTTCGCTGAGAAGCTTCTCTGTCTGATATACCATCTGATCTGCTTCGTTGCGTGCGTCAATATCTTCACGACGCTTCTTATCTTCATCTGCAAATCTTTCCGCTTCGGCTACTGCCTTATCAATGTCTTCCTTGGACATATTGGATGAAGCGGTAATTGAAATTGACTGCTCTTTCTGAGTGCCGAGATCCTTAGCGGATACGTGAACAATACCGTTAGCATCAATATCAAAAGTTACTTCAATCTGAGGAACACCGCGTCTTGCGGGAAGAATGCCGTCAAGATGGAATACGCCGAGTGTCTTGTTATCTTTTGCAAATTCTCTCTCGCCCTGAAGTACGTGTACTTCAACTGAGGGCTGATTGTCAGCTGCCGTTGAGAAAATCTGGCTTTTTTTAACGGGGATAGTTGTATTTCTTTCAATAATCTTTGTATTGATTCCGCCCATGGTTTCAATACCGAGTGAAAGAGGAGTAACATCAAGGAGAAGAAGTCCCTGAACTTCACCGCCGAGAACACCTGCCTGGATAGCGGCACCTATGGCAACACATTCATCGGGATTGATGCCCTTGAAGGGCTCAATACCCATATACTTTTTAACTGCTTCCTGAACAGCGGGAATTCTTGAAGAACCGCCAACCATAAGAACCTTATTGATTTCGCTGTTCTTAAGGCCGGAGTCGCTCATTGCCTGACGAACGGGACCCATGGTTGACTCAACAAGGTCAGCGGTAAGCTCATTGAACTTAGCTCTTGTAAGAGTAGTTTCAAGATGCTTGGGACCTGTTGCATCAGCAGTTATATAAGGAAGTGAAATTGTGGACGTAGTTACGCCGGAAAGCTCGATTTTTGCCTTTTCTGCAGCTTCCTTGAGTCTCTGCATAGCCATTTTATCAGAACGAAGGTCAAAGCCCTGTTCCTTCTTGAATTCATCAACAAGCCAATCAATGATTCTCTGGTCAAAATCATCACCGCCGAGGCGATTGTTGCCTGCCGTAGCAAGAACTTCCTGGATACCGTCACCCATTTCAATAATTGAAACGTCGAAAGTACCGCCGCCGAGGTCATATACCATAACCTTCTGATCGGTTTCCTTGTCAATGCCGTATGAAAGAGCTGCCGCTGTGGGCTCATTGATAATTCTCTTCACTTCAAGGCCTGCAATCTTACCTGCATCCTTTGTTGCCTGTCTCTGTGAATCGCTGAAATATGCGGGTACGGTAATAACGGCTTCTGAAACCTTTTCGCCGAGATATGCTTCGGCATCTGTCTTAAGCTTCTGAAGAATCATTGCGGAAATTTCCTGGGGTGTGTATTTCTTGTCATCAATTGTCACTCTATAATCAGAGCCCATCTGTCTTTTGATTGAAGAAACGGTCTTATCGGGATTGGTGATTGCCTGTCTTTTAGCAACCTGACCAACCATTCTTTCGCCGGTCTTACCGAAAGCAACAACTGAAGGTGTAGTTCTTGCGCCCTCTGCATTTGCAATGACAACGGGCTCGCCGCCTTCAATAACAGCTACACATGAATTTGTTGTACCAAGGTCAATACCTATAACTTTTGACATAATTTTTCCTCCGTTTTATATAAGAAATTATTTTATGAATTTGCTACTTTTACTACGGCTTCTCTTATTATTTTGTTGCCGAGCTTATAACCTTTTGAAAATACCTGAGCAATTACGTTATCTCCCAGATTTTCATCTTCAACAACCATAACCGCATTATGATATTCGGGATCAAATGTTTCTCCCTCTTCACCGAACGATTCAACACCGTATTTTGAAAAGACGTTCATAAACTGAGTAAATATCATTTCAACGCCTTTTTTATATCCATCAAAATCCGATTCGGAATTTGCCGCGGCCCTCTCAAAATTATCTATAATCGGCAAAAAATCACTGATTACATCCGATTTGGCTGCAGAGTAGGCATCCGTCTTTTCTTTAACGGAACGTTTACGGTAATTGTCATATTCGGCGGCAAGTCTGAGAAACTTATCTTTTTCTTCTGAAAGTTCTTTGTTGAGCTTATCAATTTCGCTTTCTTCCTGAGATAAGTTCTCCGTTGATTCGTCCGTTGGCTTTTTTTCTTCATCAATCTGCTTTTCTTTTTTCATCATGACTTCCTTTCTATTCATCAAGTGCCGAGGTAATCAGCTTGCCGACCATATCGGAAAGATACCTGACACCGGGAATTACAGTTTCATAATCCATTCTCGTGGGACCTATAATGCTTAAAGTACCGGAATCATCATCCTTTACTTTATATTTGGAAATAATAACACTTGAATCAAATAACTGTTTATACATATTTTCAGAGCCGATTTTAATGCTGAACGGTTCCTTGGAAGAGTTAATAATTTCAACTATCGGTTCTTTTCTCTTAAGAAATTGAAGTAATGAAATTACATTTTCCCCGTAATCACGTACGGTAATAAGATTCGAACTGCCTCCGAGAACAAATTTAGAATCCGTAATGCTGCCTGCCAGGTCACTGACTGCAGCAAGAAGAGGAAGCATCGCAAAATAATCTTCATCAACAGAAGCAGCAACGGTCTGGATTGATGCCTGACTGATTTCACCAGCAGGTTGACCGATAAAAAAAGTTTTTACTATATTATAAAATTTATCGAGAATCTGAGAATCTATACCGTTGTCAATCCTGCAAAGACGACTTTTTAATATGCCGTTTGATGTAAGCAGGACCATCATAGCGGTATGAACGCTTACGGGTACGATTTCAATCTTACGAATCAGATTCATTACTCCTACCGGTGTAGTGGTAACACAAGCGCAATTTGTAAGGTCGGCAAGAAGCTCTCTTGCTGTATTTATCAGCTTTTCGGGATCTCCTGCAGCGGTATGAAGCCGTGAATCAACGCTCATCTTAGTGAATTCATCAAGTTCACGGGTAACCATAAGATTATCAACGTAATAACGGTATCCTTTTTCAGAAGGAATACGTCCGGCTGAAGTATGGGGCTGAAGCAGATATCCGAGTGAATCGAGCTCATTCAGTTCATTTCTGACAGTAGCGGAAGAACAATTCATCCCCGTAGCCGAAATCAGATTCTTTGAACCGATCGGTTCTCCGTATTTTATGTACATATTTATTACCGAAGAAAGTATCTGATTTTTTCTGTCTGACAATGCGGTCATATTTTTCCTCCTTTCATAAGGGAGTGCCAAAATTAGCACTCACACTTCCCGAGTGCTAATTTACGATGCTATAATAATCCATTATTTAACATTTGTCAATAATTTAATTGTTAATTCTTTGTGAATTACTTAAAAAATTCATTAAACATTGACACATGTGTATTTGTATTATAGAATTATTTAAAGAGGTGTTGAATTTGAAAAGAATTTTATCATTAATATTCGCATTTTTAATATGTTTTATGCTCTGTTCCCCAGCTTTTTCCGAATTAATCGGAACTACATATTATATTGATTCGGTAAACGGAAATAACGAAAACAGCGGCAGAACAGAAGACGAGGCATTCAAGGATTTCTCAAACCTCCTCGGTAACACCTATTACGGTCCCGGCGATAAAATTCTTTTGAAAAGAGGAAGTAAGTTCACACAGATGCTTTCTGTAGACGGATGCGGTACTGAAGATAACCCTATTCTTATTTCCGCTTACGGCGAAGGCAGCAATCCCGTGATTACAATGCCGGAATTAAGTTATAACCCACTGCTGTTTCTGCATAATGTCAGTTACCTTATTCTTGAAAATATAGATTTCAAAGATAACTACAATTCGCTATTCATTTATCCCACCGACGGCTATATTATGAGCAACATTGAAGTAAGAAACTGCGGTTTTTATAATTTGAGTTACAAACCGGATGATCCCGACATACGCTGTAACGCTATACAGATGGATTATAACAGCAGTTCAATATATCACGACATATACATTCACGATTTAACATTTGTTGACTGCGGAGGCGGTATAGAAACAAAAGGAATTGATCGTGAGACCGATGATATTTTTATTGATGAGAAGACCAGCTATAATTATAACGTAAGATTTGAAAACTTATATATGGAAAATCTGCTCTATGACGGTATTATTCTCGGCTCACTGAGAGATTCCGTAGTTACAAAATGCAGATTCATAAACACCTGCCAAAGCAATGCCTTTGTCACCGCTCCGCTCTGGACACATCACTGCAATAACGTCACAATGGAATACTGTGAAATCTGCGGTTCCAACGGTAACAAGGACGGAATGACAATAGATTTTGACGGTTGGTCAACAAACTGTACTTATCAGTATATTTATTCCCACGATAATAAGCGATTTATGAGGAACTGTCTGTATGACTCCGAAACTCATAACAGAAACAATACCGTCAGATACTGCCTTTCGGTTAACGACAACAGGGGTATTAACTACCCGTCCTTTGCAATTCCCAATGATACCGGATTCCCGACTACGTCGGATAATTTCAGTTTTTATAATAACACTCTGATAAACTGCTCACCGATATTATGGATAAACCTTAAAAACGTTACAATTAAGGATAATATATTTATAGGAAACACGGTTACCGCCATAACGTCAATATTTATGCTGCCGATTAGCTTCGGCAAAAACACAATCGAAGGAAACGTATGTCATAACTATTATTCTCTTCTGTTTAATAACAGTATAATGAAAAAGCCGGAATTCGCAGGCGGTGATACCGATAGTATGTATTATTACATGCTTAAGGAAGATTCACCGTATGCCGGAAAAGGGTGTTTTACGCAAGAAAGTATGGCCGAAATGGCTAAAATACCGACTGAATAAAAATAAATCCTCAGCCAAACGGTTGAGGATTTTTTATTATTTAAGTACGCAGGAAAGGAATTCCTTCGTTCGCTGCTGTGTAGGATTATCAAATACTTCTTCAGGTGTACCCTGCTCAACGATCACTCCGTCGCTGATAAACAAAACTCTGTCGGAAACGTCTTTTGCAAAGCCCATTTCATGAGTAACAACTATCATCGTCATACCCTCTGCAGCAAGCTTTTTCATAACCTGAAGAACTTCACCGACCATTTCCGGGTCAAGAGCACTCGTCGGCTCATCAAAGAGCATGATATCGGGGTTCATCGCAAGAGCTCTTGCGATAGCAACTCTCTGCTGCTGTCCGCCGGAAAGCTGATGCGGATAACTGTCGGCTTTATCGGAAAGACCGACGGTTTCAAGAAGCTCCATCGCCTTCTTTTCTGCCTCTTCCTTTGTCATAAGCTTTCTGTCAACAGGGGCAAGCATTATGTTTTTCTTTACCGTTAGATGCTGAAAAAGATTGAACTGCTGGAAAACCATTCCGATTTTTTCTCTTGTCTTATCTATATCAAGCTTATTATCGGATATTTCGTAACCGTCAACTATAATGGT
The DNA here is from genome assembly GCA_937892115.1 of uncultured Clostridia bacterium. Classification (GTDB taxonomy): domain Bacteria; phylum Bacillota; class Clostridia; order Oscillospirales; family Acutalibacteraceae; genus CAG-177. The sequence goes on from CALAUI010000006.1 coordinate 295,783, forward strand.
ACCTGAAGTAGCATCCTCAAGTCTGTTAAGGCAACGCAGAAACGTTGATTTTCCTCCGCCGGAGGAACCTATTACACAGACAACTTCGCCTTCTTCAATTTCAACATTGATTCCTTTCAAGACCTCATTATTACCAAACGATTTTTTGAGGTCAACCACTTTTACTTTAGTTGCCATTTCTGCGACCTCTTTTCGTTTCGTACTGAAGATTCTTTTCAATGAATTTTGAAATAATCATAAGAATTGAAATTACAACAAGGTAGAAAATCGCAACGAGAATATATGTCGGGAAGAAAGCATAAGTCTTTCCTACATAAACCTGTGCTTTATTAACAACCTCGGGAAGACCGATACAGGTAAGTATAGATGAGTCTTTAACCGTAATAATGAACTGATTAACAAGGGAAGGAATACATATTTTAAACGCCTGAGGTAAAACGACCTTAAAAGTGGTATGCATTTTGCTCATACCAAGACTTCTTGCGGCTTCAACCTGACCGTGACTTACGGCATCTATACCGCCTCTGAAAATCTCACTCATATATGCGCCCGCGTTGATTGAAAGCGTAATATAACCGGCGGTAAAGGCATCTATTCTGAATGTGGGATTTATCATCTGGATAACCTGAGGAAATGCAAAGAAAACGACAAACGCCTGAACTATCATGGGAGTTCCTCTGACGCACCAGACATAAATCTTTGCAAGAGCTCTAAGTACAACAAATTTTGACCTGGCAAGAGCACATGTAACGAGTCCGATTACAAGTCCCGTCAGAATTGCAAGCAGAGAAATAATTATTGTATTTTTTAGACCATCAAGAAGCATAGGTGATGCTTCCGAAAATACTTTAGCAAAATTCAAAACGTATCACTCAATTCAAAAAAGAAATAGACGGCTTCGAAATGAAGCCGTCTGAGATAATATCCGGCTTAGTTTGAGCTGTAACCGTATTTGTTGAGGATTTCCTCATACTTACCGTTTGCCTTGATGTTTTCAAGGCCCTTATTGAACATTTCAACAAGTTCGGGATTAAGGCCCTTCTTTACAGCAAAGCCGTAGTAGCAGGGATTGATAACTTCACCGACAGTCTTAAGGGTAACGTCACCCTGTTCAATTGCCCAGGCGATTACTGAATAATCCTCAAAGCATGCATCTGCATTACCGGTCATAACTGCCTGATACATTTTGGGTGAATCTTCAAAGTAGCTGATTTCACAGCCGTACTGCTCTGCAACCTTTTCGGCATAATCGGTACTTACGGTACCCTTCTTAGCGGCAAGCTTCTTGCCCTGAAGGTCTGCTTCGGCTTTGATTGCATCATTATCAGCTGCAACAACAAGAACAGAACCGTCCTTAAAGTAGCCGTCGCTGAAATCAAAAGTTTCTTTTCTCGTATCGTTGATTGTCATACCGGCAATCATAGCATCTGCCTGACCTGCCTGAACGGCACCCATTGCAGCGTCAAAGCCCTCGTTATGCATTTCATACTTAAAGCCCTGATCTTCGGCGATTGCTGCAAACAAATCCATATCAACGCCGACATACTTATTTGAATCATCAAGGAATTCAAAAGGAGCAAAAGCGTTGTCTGAATAAATAACATATACTTTCTCCTGTTCTTTTTCTGCTTCGGGAGTCTTTGATCCGCAAGCAGCAAAGCAAAGAACCATCATAACAACAGCAAGGGAAAGAGCTAAAAACTTTTTCATATTCAAACCTCCAAAAAAATTATGAATCAATTCTACATTAAAATGCATTTTTTGTCAATAAAAATGAAAAAAAGCAGGACAAATTGCCCTGCTTTCATATTCAATTAACCCATAATTCCGTTTTCATCAAAATCAAAGACGGTCTGAAGAGCAATTTCAATACCCTTTTCAATTGTCTTGGGATCAAGATTATCAACCGTATCAAGTCTTGTATGATAGTATCTTGCGGGAGCCGGATCCATAGCAACAAAGCTTGCCGCAGCTATACCTGCCTGAGAAGCAGCAGCAGCATCGCATGAGCCGAGAGGTATGGAGCCGAAGGGAACGTCTTTACCGCACGTCTTTGCAGCATTCTGAACCAACTTGCATGCACCGATATCATTCTTAACAAGACCGTTAAGGTCCTTTGTATAGATTTCCATATATTCTTCGTCTCTTACGGTGTCAAAACCGACGAAAACGGTTTCAACATTATCAAGAGCCATTTCGGGGTGCTCCTTAAAGAACGCCTTGCATCCGCGAAGTCCACATTCCTCACCGCCGGTAAGAAGGGCGATTACTTCGGTATTATCAAAGGAAATATCATTATCCGAAAGGAATTTCATTACAGAGCTTGCAACATATGTTCCGGAAAGATCATCACTTGCGCCGTCAACGTACCTCTTTCCGTTTGTGAAATCAAATAATGCGGCAAAGCCGGGAAGGAATGCAAGCTGACCGAGTGCAAGACCCTTTTTAAGGCAAGCATTATCACTCTTAAGTGTTACACCGGTGGTAATCAAACTGTAAAGTAATCCCGCAACTGCATAACCGCATACGGAAAGAACGCCCTTTGAACCGAGTTTATAAGTATAAGTCCATTCCGGAGCGGAATCGGTATGACCGGAAATAATAATTCTTCTCTTGGTTTCACCTTTTGCTCTTCTGACGGCGATAACATTACCGGACTTCTCTTTTTTGAAAAGAGGATCAAGCGGTTCCTTGTATAAAGCGAATTCACCGACAAGCGCGGCAATTGCCGTAGCTGCAAAACCGATGGATGCTTTAGCGGCTTTATTGCCCTTAAAAGCTCCGATAAGATTCGCCGCAGTAGAACCGATAAGCATTGAACCGGCAAGAGGAACAAACGACATAAACGCATCGGGATGTACGTCAAAAGTCTCTCTGCTGACGGAATCACTGTATTTCTTTAATTCTTTGGCAAGATATTCCTGCGCCTGACGTTCGCCGAGACTGCCGCATTTACGGGGACCGAATGCATCAACAATATGACTGATTCCGTCAACGGCAAAATCTGCATAATTACTAAGTGAAATCTTTGATTCTGAAAGTAATTTTCTGAAATCCATAGTTTTATCTCCCTTTCACAAATTAATAATATAATAGATTTAATTTCTAAAATTGTCAATGACATTTTATTACATTTTACAACAAATTTAATTTCAGCGGAAAATTTTTGTTGTAATTCAATAAATTATATGCTTTACTAATATTATGTGAAAGGAGGAATTATATGGCAAACTGTCCAAAATGCGGCAAACACTTAAAAATTAAAGACTGGAAGCAGTACTGTCCCTATTGCGGTGCAAACATTGTCATTTACGACTTACAGGAACGATTGATGCAGGATGCCGATAAGGCGGAGGTGCAGTATTATCACTTTCAAAAGAAAGTTGATAATGTAAAAGCCGCATTTGTCGGAAGTCCTCTTGCCATTGCAAGAATATTTACTTCTCTCATTCCGGCCGGTCCATTGTTTTTACCGTTAATAAAAGCTGTGTTCACTTCTCCGTTTGAACCCGCTGAAGGTAAATTCACGTTCATAGACATATACAATAACATTGATAAACTCGGGCCGATTACGTCACTCCTTAGTTCAGGCAACAAGTCAGAATTTTCTTTTGTAATCGCTCTGATATTTTTTGCAATTTCATTGATTACTACAGTTTTACATTTCATACTCAACACACTCGCCTGCTCTCCCAAAGGAAAAATCAGAAATACTGTTATTGACATAATTATCTTGGCAACAACTGTTTTCAGCGTTTTGGGAATCGCAATAATGGATGACAGTGGTTGTATTAAAGCAACACTCGGTATAGGAGCTTATCTTTATCTTGCTGCACAGTTGATAAACACAATTCTTGATTTTATTCTTCTGAACAAAGGAATAGAAGTCCGTCACGCTCAATGCTACGTAGGAGGTATTCCGATTGAGGAATATTTCCGAATGGTTGACAACGGTGCTACTCACGACGAAATTCGTAAAGAACAATATGCAAGATTGCAGGCAATTCAGGATCAAAAAGAAGAAGAACTGAAAAAGCGTGAACAGGAAGAAGCCGAAAAGCAGAAAAAGTTTCAGGAAGAATTGTTGCATCACGGCGATCATAAAGATTACGATTCCGGCTTTGACACTGCAAACGGAAAGGACGGTGAGTAAATGTCTGAAGATATCAACAGAAAAGTTGAAGAAGGCGAAGGTACTAAAAACCTGAATCAGGCATATATGAACCGTATCTTCTGCTCTACAAAAGAAAGAATTTCATACATTCTGTTTTCCGCTTACGGCAACACCACTCTCGGCAAATACGACGTCGGACACGATATCTGGATGTATGATATGTACGGTATAAAGCCGACAAGTTACGCAAAAGCTCAGGCGACACTTACCGTATATGACATGATCAATGATCCTCTTTCCGCGGCAATCATTGATAATATGAGAACCCGCTGGGGTAAGTTCAAGCCCTTCCAGTGGCTTGCGTTGATTCCTTCAATTATCATAGGTATTTATACTTGTATGCTTCCCGTTTTCGCAAATCATTTTGCCTGGGATGCCGGTAAAAAACTAATTGCTTATATGGCAATGGCATACGCAAACGAAACTGTCGGTGCTTTCTTCGGCGGAGGAGGATACATAAATAACGTATTCACGCCAAACCCGAATGAACGAACGTCTCTGCTGGTATCGGCTAAATTCGTAGGTGATCTGTTACAAAAACTGCCTGCACAGATATTCGGCATTGTGCTTGACTTGTACAATAATAACGTAATTAAAATTGATATGTACAAGCTTTTCGTTTACGGTAAGTGGGCAGTATGGATTGTTTCAATGGTTCCTACAATATTATGGTATATATTCAGTAAAGAAAGAGTGCCTCAGTCCGAAAAACCGCCTGCACCCATTAAAGGTATCCTTTCCGTTTTCGGAAACAGACCTTTACTTGTATACACACTCAGTGGATTTATTGATGATATAAACGTCGGTCAGGGCGGAGACCTTTATTATAATGACGTTCTTCGATTCAATACAATGACCACCATCGCAGGTATTCCCGGCTCCCCCGTTTCGTATTACAGCTATGCACTGGTTCCGAAGCTTCGTAAAAAGTTCTCAACAAAATCAATATGGTTTATGAACAGAGGATCAACCTTCTTCAGAGAAACGCTCTTCTTCCTTGTAGGAATAATAGGCGGACAAAAGAACGGCTTATATCTCAAGAAGATTCCGATGTCTATAACATTCGCAATCGGAAATTGTGTTGAAATGCTGTTCTACGCTTCAGGTAAAGTTATCGGTGATGAAATCAACTACGAAGTTCTTGACTACTGTGAATGGAAAAACGGCTTCAGAGTAGAAGCAACATTTTCCTTAATTAAGGGATATTTCACCAAAGTCAAAGACATTTTTCTCAGAATCATCAACGCCTATCTTCTTGAAAAATGGGCCGGCTTTGATTCCGAAGTCAAGATAGTACCCGGTGACAGAACCGGCTGGAGACTTTTCCTTACTGCATTCGGACCCAAGCTCATATTTGATGCCATTTGCTTCATCCCGATGATATTTTACAATATCGATGAGAACACAAGAGATCAGATGTATATTGATCTTGAAAGAATCAGAGCAAAGAGAGCACAGATGGCAACGTTGGATGCCGATACTGCGGATTCTGAATAACAAATCATATCCCGTATCTCAATTGAGATGCGGGATATATTTTGGTATTTAATTGACATTAAAAAATAAAGGTGTTAAAATCACAATGATTAAAATTGCGGAGACAAAAAATGCAAAACGCCTTGTTTCAAAGTCAAAAGCTAAACAAAATAAGAGAATCAATCTGCCGTTTCAACGAATCCGACGGATACAGTATTCTTTTGTTTATTCTCTCCTCTGCATTTATGATTTTTCATCTTGAAATTCCCGGAACGTTCATTCTTGCGGGCATAGGCGGATTTACGATGTTTTTGTCCGGCGATCTTCTTCCCGCAACGGAAACTATGATGGCGATATGCTGTTTTGCCATTCGCAATAAGCACTCCGCTTCCGGATATTTCGGAATGTGGTATCTTGCCATACCGTTTGCTGTGTTTTTTATTTTACACTTCATTTTTCAGAGAAACAAGTTATCCAAACCGACGATACTTAAAGGTATGTTTGCCGTAAGTATCGCGATATTACTCGGCGGTATCGGTGAAATCAGTCCGAAAGAATACTTTTCGGGTACTTCTCTGTTTTACATGATAGCTCTCGGAATCGGAATGATTCCGATTATATCCTACGTTTCATCATCATACGAAAAGTATTACAGCGAAAGCTTTGAGAAAAGATTTTCAAGAATATTTATAAACTGTATACTTATCCTTACGGTTGCCGTAATTCAGGAATATATTTCAAGATGGAATGAGTTTACCGAAACAATGAGTGTAATACCGTTCCAATGGAGAAATAACGCGTCTACAATCCTAATGATTGCCATGCCCTTTGCATTCTGGTTCGCAGCAAAGAAATACAGTTATACGTTTATTGCTTTACTTGATCTGGCCGTAATTGCTCTTTCCGGTTCAAGAGGCGGTCTGATTTTCGGAAGCATTGAATTCGGCATATGCTTTGTCGTAATGACCGTAATTGATAAAAAGCATAAAAAGCAAAACCTTATTACATTATGCTGTTTTGCTCTGATTCTGATTATTTCCACTCCGATAATAGTCAAAATGCTCGGATATACATTGGAAAGATTTGCAGACCCGGGACAAAACGAGATAAGAATCGGTCTGATTAAGGCAGGAATAAACGATTTCTTCAGCAATCCCGTTTTCGGACGCGGACTCGGTTATATGGGAAATAATAACATACACCATAATGCCGAACATACACTTTGCTGGTATCATAATTCGGTGATACAGGTTATCGGTTCTTTCGGTATTCTCGGAGTATGCGCATACTGTTATATGAACTATCTGAGAATCAAATTATTCAGAAAGAATAAAACATTTTTTTCAGTCATTCTTTTTCTGTCATTTATCGGACTTGAAATGATGTCACTTGTTAACCCCGGAGTATTCGCTCCGTTCCCCTATTACTTAATTGTATCGCTTTTCTTTGCCGTAATTGAAAAATGCAACAAAGAATCGGAACTAAAAGAAATGATAAGAGGTTCAGATAATGAAAGTACTGTCAATAGGTAATGAATGTTCGACAGACATTCATACATATCTCCCGTTTCTTGCAAAAGCCGCCGGAAAAGAATTATTGCTCGGAAACCTGCGACTTGATAATTCGAGCATAGAGAATCATTACAGAAATTATATTGATGAAGAAGAGGTATACGTTTACGAAACATATCTTCCCGGTGAAACCGATGCGATGAAACCCGACGGAATCGCTCTTCACGAAGCGGTTGAGGACGACGATTGGGATATAATCACATTTCAGCAGGAACATTCTCTTACCGGTGATATTGAATCGTTAAGGCCCTATCTTTCCGAATTAACCGCCTACTGCAAGCTGATGCATCCGAATTCAAAAACAGCATTAAACAGTTTGTGGGCATACGAAACAGGATGCGGGATAGCGGATTTCAGAAACAATTACAACAACAATCAACAGGAAATGTATGAATGCCTGATAAACGTTTGCAACGAGATAAAAGAAGAAGCGGAAATTGATATGCAGATTCCATTTGCAAAAGCATTTCAGATAGCAAGAAGCACAAATCTCGGTGACAGATTCACAACAGACGGAAAGCATCTTAATGAATTAGGTCAGTTTCTTGCTTCCTGCGTACTGTATGAAGCAGCTTTTGGTGAAAGCGCAATGAATTCACCGTATAATTTACCCGAATTTGACAAGGCTATAAGTGACCTGCTGAAAATATGTGCCGACGCGGCATTCTGAAAGGGGAAATAATATGATATTTGCAAATCATGCGCATCTCTTTCCTAAGGTTATAAAGGAACACGGAGATATTTATTCACTGATGAATTACCTTGACGAAGCGGAAATAGATAAAGCCGTCTGCTTTGCGCCCTTTGCGAATCAACTTGCGAATGCGGGCATTGATATGGACCAGAACGAATGGCTCGCAAAAGAAATAAAAGGTAATGACCGTCTTTTCGGATTCGGTACAATCAATTTTGAAAAAGGCGATATTGAAGACGATGTTAAGAGAATAGCAGATCTCGGACTCAAGGGAATTAAGCTTCATCCTCCCTATCAGGAATTCGTCATTGACGGACCCGATGCATTCAGAGTATACGCAAAAGCAGAGGAACTCGGATTATTTATTTCGTTTCATTCGGGTATGCACTGGCACAGACTCAAGGATAACCGCGTACTGCTTCTTGATGAAGTCGCCTGGAATTTTCCGTATCTTAAATTCAGTATGGAGCATATCGGAGGATATCACTTTTTCAAAGAAGCACTTGCCGTAATGTGTAATAATTCAAGGCATTATCCCGACCACGTTTACGCCGGATGGACAACAATCAAAGACAGATACGGTATGACCGCCTGGTCATTATCCGATGAACAGCTTGAAACCGTTATATTACAGACCGGTGAAGAAAGAAGTATATTCGGTCTTGATTTCCCATATAATAAAGTTGATGATATAAAATGGGATATTGAAAGAATAAAGCGGCTGAACATAAGTGAACAATGTAAAGAAAACATACTCGGCGGTACACTTGCAAAAGTGTTAAATATTATATAAAAAATTACCGAAGCGTTACCGCTTCGGTTTTTTATCTGCAATAGAATTTAATCGCTTTGTTTGTAAAATCGGCAGTACCTTCACCGCCCGCATTATCAATATTTGTTTTGAATTCGGGGTCAGCAACATACATTTCTCCGAGAGAATAAAGGATTTCATTTGAACAGTTATAATAATGACTGCTAATATATTCCTGAAGCGCTTTAATCAGTATCTGAACTTTATTATCGGATATATCAAGAGTTTTGACCTCCCCTATCCGCTCAAAAATTCTCATAAATTCATTATTTTCATCCTGCTTATCTTTTTCACTTTTGTTTTTAGTGTTTTCCTCAAATTCCTTAAATTGTTTTGTATTTCCCCATTTTTCTTTTGCAAGAGAGGTATATTCTTCCTCTTTCTTCTTATTAAAAACATCAAAATCCATAATATTGCCTTCTTTCATTTTTAATCTTTCAGCGAATTCAATCAGTGAATCAATACGTTGTTTTTTCAGTGTAAGCAAATCAATCTGCTGCAGAATCACATCGGTTTTATTATAACCGGGAGAGTCAATAATCTGTTTAATTTCCTTCAAAGGAAACTCAAGCTCACGAAAAAGTAATATCTGCTGTAATCTTTCAAGTGAAGAGTAACCGTAAAGACGATATCCGGCTTCGGAATATTTTTCGGGAATGAGCAGTCCGATTTTATCATAGTATTGCAAGCATCTGATACTGACGCCGCTTAATTTACTTACTTCGTTTACAGTCATCATATAACCACCTCCTTACAGCTAATAATATAAACTATTACGTAACGTCAGTGTCAAGAGTTAAATTTAATTTTCGCATAAAATCAAAATAAAAAAGAAAACCGACACCAATCAGTGTCGGTTTTTGGCTGGGGAATAGGGATTTTATCGCCTCGCTTCGCTCGTTGCGCTTCGGC
>CALAUI010000007.1 GCA_937892115.1 uncultured Clostridia bacterium
AAACAGCTACTTAATCACATTCGTAGATGAAGACGGCACAACCGTACTTTGGAGCGATGAATTTGAATACGGTGAAACACCCGCTTACGGCGGTGCAAATCCCACCAAGGATGCAACAGATGAGTACACCTACACGTTCGACGGCTGGGATAAGGAAATCGCTAAGGTAACAGGCGAAGCAACCTACACTGCAACCTACAAGTCAACCGTAAACGAATACACAATCACATTCGCAGACGAAGACGGTACGGAACTTCAGAGCGGTAAGGTAGCATACGGTGAAACACCCGTATACAGCGGTGCAACACCCACCAAGGATGCAACAGATGAGTACACCTACACATTCAAGGGCTGGGATCCCGAAATCGCAAAAGTAACAGGCGATGCAACCTACACTGCAACCTATGAGCAGACAGCTATCACAAAGACCGTTACTTTCAATGCAGTTGAAAAGCCCGACGGTACAACAATAGAAGCATCTGAAATCAAGGTTGCTCCCGGTGCTGAATTAACAGCAGAAGAAGTTCCCGAAGTTCCCGAAATCAACGGTTACACATTCAGCTGGTATTCAGACGAAGATTGCACTACTCCCGTAAACTTCCCCGTTGAAATCAATGAGGATACAGAGTTCTACGGCAAGTACACAGCTATTCCCGCAGCAATCGTTAAGCTCGTTCCCGCTAATGCTGACAGCACAGCTCTTGTAGAGCGTGACGGCGTCGTTGAGACAAACGTTACAATCGCAGAAGCTGACTATCCTTACGGTGTTGACAGCGTAATCGCTCCCTTCAGCGATGTTTACGGCGAATACTCAAGCGAAGACTACGCTAAGTGGTACGTAACCGGTATCCCCGTAAATACAAGAGAAGAGAATCTCGGCAATTACGTAACCGTAACAGGCGGCGGCTCATTCGAGCTTGAAAACACCTTCGGTAACGGCAGAGTCGGTACAGGCAGTGTTATCGTTGTCAAGGATGCTGACGGTAATGTTGTTGAAAAGTTCACGATAGTTATCTACGGTGACCTTGATGGCAACGGTGTTATCACAAATAATGATATGATTATGGCTGAGTCTGAGCTTAACGATGGCAGAGTATGGTCCTCAGGTGCAGGTAAGGTTGACTACATTATCAAAGCGGCGGATCTTACTCAAAATGGAAGATATACCAATGATGACGCAATTGAGCTTGAAAAATACATAAATTACAAGTCAAATTACGAAATCAGCCAAACATTCGGATATGTCGATAATATCTGAATAAACAATCCCTGCCCCGGGAAACCGGGGCAGGGGGAAATCCCCCGAGCAATAGATGTTGGGGCCTGATTTAGATTCAGACCACAACATCTGCGGCTTAATACAGAAAAAATATTAAATATTTATGAATAATCCTATTGACAACCTTGACAATAGGTGATAAAATCTAAACTGTATATTACTATGTATATTTGTCTGTAATGGCTCTCTGACAGGTATGCTTAGCTCACAAATTCTTAAGATACGACAGGAGGAAAAATGCATGAGTTTTACAAGAAAAACACTTGCAATCGTAGTGGCACTTGCCATCATGCTGACCAGCATCTCAATAGCTGTATTTGCTGATCCCACAGGCGAAGCCACCGTAACCACCAGTTTCAAGGTGCTCAAGGACGGAGCAACTGATCTCACCAACGAGAGCAACTGGGTTGCGTCCGAATACGCCAAAAGAGGCAGTACTGTCAGAGGAGATGTTTATCTTACGACTGACTTCGTAGCCGGCAGTATTACGCTTGAACTTGCTTATGACGACTCTGCTATTGAGGTGGATACATCAAAGCATACTCAGATTGAAGCTGGCAAATGGAGTCTTATTACTCCGTCATCTCTTGGACTCAGTGGTACATTTGTTGATGGTACAAGCAATGCTACATACTGTGTTACCAATGGATATGCAGATTCAAGTGATATGGAAGGAAAAGGTTTTATTTTCATAAGACTTACGCAGTATGTAACACATAAGTATAATGATACTCTTTGTTTCTCCTTCTACTTCAAAGTTAAGGAAGATGCAACCCCCTACACTCTTGAAAATTCTTTTGGAATGTTCCCTGACAGCACAATGACATTTGATCATTATGATGCTCCTTCCGATATATCCTATATTGTAGATCAGACCAGAGAAAATGTGTCTTATCTTGAAATAGGTAGAGGACAATCATTAGCAGCATGCGATTATGAGCTCACAATCAATGATGAACCTGGCTCAATTAAGATCGGCGGCGTTATCAAGCTTGATCCTCAGGGCGGTAAGTGGAGCGATGACTCAACAGCCGTCAAGGATGAAGGTGGCTTCTACAAGGAAGCTATTGGTGAAGTTCCCACAGCACCCACTCGTGCCGGCTATACGTTTGAGGGTTGGTCTTCAGCAGCATCCGAAACCGAAAAGCAGGTCGTTAACGGCAAGACATACGTTGGCGGCGACCAGTCGGCTATCCTTACGGAAGCTCAGATTAAGGCGCTCACCTTCGAACAGGGCAACGATATTAGCACTCTCTATGCAGTATGGGCTGTTCAGCAGTATACGATTACGTTCGTAAACGAAGACAACACCGTTCTTCAGCAGAGCAAATGGGATGTAGGTGCAACTCCCTCATACACAGGTGCAGCACCCGAAAAGGTCAACCCTGCAGCAGGTAAGACATACAAGTGGAATGAAGAAGACGGTTGGACAGAAACAATCGCAGAAGTTACAGGCGACAAGACTTACACAGCTAAGTTCACAGAAGAAGATCAGAAGTTCACCATTACCTTCGTTGACGAAGACGGTACAGAACTTCAGACCATCAACAATGTACCCTATGGCACAGTTCCCGTATTCTCAAGCAACGCTCCCTCCAAGACAAATACAGATGAATATACATATTCATGGAATCCCGAAGACGGCTGGACCGAGCCAATAGTTGCAGCTACGGCTGATAAGACTTACACAGCCAAGTACACGGCAACCAAGAATAAGTACGATGTAAAATTCGAGGACGCAGAAGGTAATATCATCGGCGAAGTCCAGAATATAGAATACGGCTCAACTCCTACCGTTCCCGAAGTAGTTCCCACTAAGCCCTCATCAGATGGTAAGGATTACGTCTTCGCAGGTTGGAGCCCCGATCCCACCCAGGGAATCACAGGTGAAACCGTTTACACACCCACATTCACCGAAAAAGGTCAGGTATTCACTATCACCTTCAAAAATGAAGACGGTACGGTACTTCAGACCCTTACAAATGTAGCTTACGGAACGACACCTGCATACACAGGCGATACACCCACCAAGGCCGAGACAGAGGATTACATCTACACCTTCAGTGGTTGGAGTCCTGAAATTACAGCAGTAACAGGCGATGCAATCTATACGGCAACCTATAATTCAACCTACAAGCCCAAATCAGTAAAAGATACTTTCTCATATATTGATAGTAAAGATAATTCGGTAATCGGTGAGCCCATCGTAAAATCCGGTACCGAAGGCGAAACATATGAAGTTCCCGAAGTCAATATTCCTGAGGGATACGAAAAGAGCAGAAACGTTAATTATCTCGATGGTATTCCCACGTGGGGTTCAGACGGAGTATTCGGTTCCGAAGACCGTAACTTCTCAATTCTTCTTGACCGTAAATCATACAACATTACCTTCGTTGACGAAAACGGTGAAGAAATTTCAACAGAACCCGTAGAGTATAAGGGCGAAATTCCCGAAGCTCCCGAAGTTCCCAATGAAATCACCGCTGAAGACGGCACAGTCATGATTTTTGACGGTTGGGAAGCAAGCGACGGCACATCACAGCCCGGCGATGCAATGCCTTCACACGAGGTTACCTTTACACCCAAATATAAGGAAAAGACATACGACTTCATCGTAACATATTACAAGGATGAAGATCATACCGAAGTATACAGCAACTCCAGCGTAAAGGCCGGCGATCCCATCCCCGAGCCCGATAACGGCGAGCCCAAGAAGTTCGGTTATAAGTTCATCGGCTGGAAGGGTACAGATGACCTTACAGTAGGCGACACAATGCCCGAAAAGGATATCGAGCTCACAGCTCAGTGGGAGCTTGATAAGGGTCTTATCGCAGCAGCAGTCGGCGGCGCAGTAATCGCAGGTGCAGCAGGTACAATCGCAGCAGCTAATACTGCTCTCATTACCGGCGGTGCAATCGTTGGCGGCGCAGCACTTATCGGCGGCGGTATCTACCTTTCAAATAACACTCACAGAGTAGTTTACATGGTTGACGGCGAAGTTTACAGAACATTCTTCGTAATCGACGGTACAAAGGTTATCGTTCCCTCCGATCCTTCAAAGGACGGTTACACATTCGCAGGTTGGGATAATGAAATTCCCGACAGAATGCCCAACCACGACCTTACCTTCAATGCTAAGTTCGTAGCAGGCGAAAATGCAGAGGTTCCCGCAACAGGTTCTGCAACAGCAGGTCTCTCCGCTCTTGCAATCATCTCTGCCGCAACAGCAGCTGCTTATGTAATCTCCACAAGAAAAAAGGAAGAGGACTAATCCTTAACCGATAATTAAACAATAAGAGGTCACCTTCGGGTGACCTCTTTAACATTTTGAAATTGTATTGAATAACGGGATCATAAATGATAGAATAATACCATAATTTTTCGGAGGTGGATTATGTATATAATTTCATCTGAATACCTCAGGTGCGGCGATAAAATCAAAGCGGTTGTACGCACAAAGAAAAAAGGATTTTCCGCTAAACTGAACGTGAGAGGAAAAGAATATCCCGATTGCTTCAATATTGAAGAACCCTACGATGTGAAAACACACGTATTCTATATTCCATTAACAGAAATGAAGGATGGAGATAAACTGACTCTTTCTTTAATCCGTCATAAAAAGCTGAAGCATATATCGAATTATAAATTCACATATAAGGAATGCTTTGCAGACGAAGAAGCACTACTCAGCGAATATGACAGCAGGATTATTCCTCATAAAACCGAGACAGAAAAGGTATGTGACGGTGTAACATATAACCATTATGAATGTACCGACAAAAACTCCGCTCCCGTCCATATATTCACCATTGAAGCGGAAACGGATAAAGCAACACTTTACGTGGGCACTCCCGACGACGGATATGAAAACGTCAATGTAAAGGCGAAGGTCCCCGAGATGATTGACTCTGCGGTAAGAAACGGAGTTAACGTAGTGGGTGCAATGAACGCAGATTTCTTTGATATGTTCGGTGACTGCCACCCCTCGGGACTCTGCGTAAAAAACGGCAGAGTGGTTGCGAACGAAAACAGTCCGAGGCCGTTTATAGGCATCAAAAAGGACGGCACTCCCGTAATCACGGATACCGTTGAAACTCCCGGTATTGTTTCCGAACTGTATCAGGCGGCAGCAGGCCTTGAAATGATAGTAAAAGACGGCAAAATTTTTGATTGGGGCCCTCTTGAGCCGTTTTCATTCGTAAGGCATCCGCGTACCGCGGCAGGTGTAACAAAAGACGGAAAAGTGATTCTACTTGAGGTTGACGGCAGAATCCCCGAATATTCCAACGGAGCTTCACTTGTTGACCTTGCGAATTGGATGATTAAGCTCGGCGCTGACAGAGCGATAAATCTTGACGGAGGCGGCTCAAGTATCGTTTACACAAAAAACGGAGATTCATTTGAATTAAGAAATAATCCCGCTGACCTTGTCAGACCCAGAGCAAAGCTTATCCGTAAGGAATTTGACGCATTGCTTGTAGTGAAAAAATAAATAAAAAAAAATGACGTATCATCATCCGGTGATACGTCATTTTTGCTGCCTTTTCAGTTGTCTGTCAATCCATACCATAATGAGATTGACTATCTTTTCCTGCTGAACTTCCGTAAGCTCTCTGCCTTTCGGGATACGGTACCATTTTTCAAGACATCCCCTGCAGCAGCAGGCGGTGGCATGCATTCCCTTGAATACGGGATGACCGTGGGTGGGAGTCTGTTTGCCGTCGTTCACGGGCTCTGCAGAGGAAATTTTAATCCTTATGAAATCCTGCGCGTGTTTACGAACGGTATCAATACCCTTTTCGTTGATATATTCAATGTCCTTTGCATTCAGCTTGAAGCTGCTTCTGAATTTTGACCTTTCAAGCTTGTCAAGCGCTTCGTCAATACTCTGCATCAGTATAAAATCCTTTTCAGCTCGGGGAGGAACTGCTTTGTATCAATATTGCAAAGCTTGTGGGCATCGGTACCGAAATTAAACATTATGCCCGCTTCTCTGCCGATATTGAAATATCTGCGGAAAAATACGGGGTCGTTAAAGATAGCTGTTACGTTCAGCTCCCACGCGATTTCTTTTTTATCCGCCTTGAGCATGATATCGCCAATTTCGTTATCCGTAAAGGCGGCAGTTACTATGCGGTGATCCTTGAAGCAGTCAATGTACTTGGACATAAAGGGGTGAGCAAAGCAATCGGCTCTGCCGCTTTCAATTACCTTATCCATAATCCTGAGCATATGCTCACAGTATCCCCTGGGCGACTTGTCCTCGGGATGCACCCAGTAATCCTGGTGAAAATGATTGGTAGTATAAAGACGGTAATCAAGGGAGTTGTCGCAGGAGATATCGTCTGCAAATTTGCCGATATCATACGATGAAAGCTCCGCACCGATAAGAATTTTAACGCTTGTTTCAAAGCCCTCAAGCTGCCTGAGAAGGACAAATCTCTGCTGAGCGACCTCATTCTTTTGAGCGGGATAGTTATGGTCTGTGATTGCAAGAGTTTCAAGTCCTGCTTTTTCTGCGGCTTTGACCATATCAATGACGTTCATTTCTTTGGCACCGCAGTGGGAAAAATTGGTATGAGTATGCAGATTCTGTCTTGCTAGCTCATCAAGGTCGTAGGTTCTTTCATGAAAAAACATATCAAAGCTCCGTCTTAAATAAAGTATTGGCGTTCCTGCGTGTCATATCAAGGATTTCGTTCGCCGTGCATCCTCTGACGGATGCGAGAATCTGAGCTGTATAGGGAATGAAGGATGAATCGTTTCTCTGCCCTCTGAAGGGGACGGGCGTCATATACGGGCAGTCTGTTTCAATGAGAAGCCGATCCTCCGGGACGATTGATGCCACCTCAAGTGGCTTCTTTGCATTCTTGAAGGTGCAGGCACCGCCAAGGCCTATATACATACCCAGTTTCAATACCTCCTTTGCCATTTCGGCAGAGCCGGAAAAGCAGTGGACTACGCCACGGGGCTTGTATTTTTTCAGCAGATTCATAGTGTCTTCGTGGGCTTCACGGTCATGAACGATTATCGGCATATCCAGTTCGTTTGCAAGGATGATCTGTTCCTCAAAGAATCTTAACTGAACGTCACGGGGAGAAAAGTCATAGTGATAATCCAGGCCGATTTCTCCTATCGCAACGCATTTGGGATTGCCGCACATTATTCGTAAATCCGTAAGGTAATCACTACGACATTCAGCCGCCTCATGGGGATGAACACCACAGGCGGCATAGATGAAGGGATATTTTGCTGATAATTCAAGGCATTTTTCTGCCGTCTTCATATCGCTTGCACAGTTTACAAGACCGCATATGCCTTTTGAAGGCAGGGAAGCAATCAGATCCTCCCTGTCCTCATCAAACGCCTCACTGTCATAGTGGGCATGGCTGTCGTAAATATTATTCATTATCTTACTTTCGTTCCTGCGGGTACACCGTCAACAAAGATTACCTTGACATCATCCTCACCTGCATCTGCGGCAAGAATCATTCCGCAGCTTTCAACACCGCAGAGTACGGCGGGCTTGAGGTTGGAAACAAGGATAATTTTTTTGCCTATAAGCTCATCGGGTGTGTAATATTTGGCGATACCGCTGGCAACCGTTCTGGGAACGCCCGTTCCGTCGTCAAGGGTGAGCTGAAGCAGCTTCTTTGCCTTCTTTACGGGAACGCATTCCTTGATTTCGGCTACTCTCAGGTCAACCTTTGCAAAGTCTTCTATGCCGATTTTGGCAACACCGAGGATTTCTTCTTTAAGGGGATTTACCTCCTCTTTGGGTGCCGACTGAGCGGCAAGCTCCTCGAGTTCCTTTTCAAGGTCGATTCTGGGGAAAATAATTTCGCCCTTTACGACCGTATAGGAATCTTCTTTGCCGAATTCACCGCATTCATCCCAACTCTTTATTTCACCGATACCGAGCTGATTTCTGATTTTTACGCTTGTGTCGGGCATTGCGGGAGCAATAAGGACGGAGATTATTCTGATGCTTTCGCAGAGATTATACATAACCTCGGCAAGGCGTGCTTTTTTGCTTTCGTCCTTAGCAAGAGTCCAGGGAGCGGTTTCGTCAATGTATTTATTCGTTCTTGAAATAAATTTCCAGATAGCCGCAATGGAATCAGAGAAATAAAGATTATCAAGTGCCTTTTCGGTGTTGATTTTTGTCTCTGCCGCAAGTGCCTTGAGGTCATCGTCAAATTCGCCTGCTTCTCTCTCAGCGGGAATGGTGCCGCCGAAATATTTGTCAACCATAGCAACGGTTCTGGAAACGAGGTTGCCTAAATCGTTGGCAAGGTCGGAGTTGATTCTGTTGATGAGATTTTCGTTTGAGAATACGCCGTCT
Organism: uncultured Clostridia bacterium; assembly: GCA_937892115.1. GTDB lineage: Bacteria > Bacillota > Clostridia > Oscillospirales > Acutalibacteraceae > CAG-177. The sequence continues at coordinate 8,625 of CALAUI010000007.1, forward strand.
GCACCGTATGCGACCTCACGCAGAAGGTAGTAACGCAGTGCGTCAACACCGTATCTGTCAGCAAGCTTAACGGGGTCAACAACGTTGCCCTTTGATTTGCTCATCTTACCGCCTTCAAGAAGCACCCAGCCGTGGCAATATACCTTTTCGGGCAGGGGAACGTCAATGGACATAAGGAAAGCGGGCCAGTAAATTGTATGGAATCTGGTAATATCCTTACCGATAAGATGAACGTCTGCGGGCCAGAATTTCCTGAAGAGAGAGTCGTCCTCGGAGCCGTAGCCCAGAGCCGTAATGTAGTTTGTAAGAGCGTCAAGCCATACGTAGATAACGTGCTCGGGATTTACGGGCACCTGAATGCCCCACTTGAAGGTGGAACGGGAAATGCACAGGTCCTGAAGACCGGGCTTGATGAAATTATTGACCATCTCCGCTTCTCTCATTTTGGGAGCGAAGAAATCAGGATGAGCTTCGTAGTATTCAAGGAGCTTGTCTGCATACTTGGAAAGCTTGAAGAAATATGATTCTTCCTTTGCTTTGATAACGGGTCTTCCGCAGTCGGGGCAAAGACCGTTTTCCGCCTGGGTTTCAGTCCAGAAGGATTCGCAGGGCTTGCAGTAAAGGCCTTCGTATTCGCCCTTATAGATATCGCCCTTTTCGTACATGATATTAAAGATTTTCTGAACTGCCTTTTCGTGATATTCGTCGGTAGTTCTGATGAATTTATCGTTGCTTATATTCATAAGCTTCCATAAATCCTTGATGCCGGCAACGATATTGTCAACGTATTCCTTGGGAGTAACGCCGGCTTCCTTTGCCTTGTCCTCAATCTTCTGACCGTGTTCGTCCGTGCCGGTAAGGAAGAACGTGTCGTATCCGCGGAATCTCTTGTATCTTGCCATACAGTCTGCCTGAACGGTAGAGTAGGTGTGACCGATATGGAGCTTATCCGAAGGATAATATATGGGTGTGGAAATATAAAACTTTTTGTCTGCCATGGGAATTACCTCTTTTCGTATTACAGCAGGGATGCGGCCGCTTCGTCAAGCAGGATAACGGTATCTGCATGCTGCTGAAGGATTGATGCGGGGCAGCCGGGAGTAACAGGGCCGTTTATCATTTCCTTTACTGCCTCTGCCTTTGATGAACCGGTTGCAATGAGAATGATTTTCTTTGATCTCATGATTGAGCCGATACCCATTGTCATAGCGTAACGGGGCATGGGAATATCATCAAAATAGATTGAGTTTGCATCAATCGTTGACTGGGTAAGAGTAACCTTCCACGCTTCGTCCGTGAACTTATCCGAGGGCTCGTTGAATGCGATATGGCCGTTTCTGCCGATACCGAGAATCTGGATATCAATTCCGCCCTTTGATTTGATTGCTTCTGCATATCTTGCGCTTTCTGCCTTTTCTTCTGCGTTTCCGTCAAGAAAATTGACCTTTGCGGGGTCAACGTCAACTCTTGAGAAAAGGTTTTCAAACATAAAGGTCCAGTAGCTGTTTTTATGGTCTCTGGGCAGGTCGCAGTATTCGTCAAGGTTGAAGGTGGTTACGTCCTTGAAGGAAACCTTGCCTGCGTTATACTGTTCCGTAATGTAGTTATAGGTGGGAACGGGTGATGCACCTGTTGCAAAACCGAGAACGCAGTCGGGCTTTGAATTTACAAAGTCACAGATGATTTTGCCTGCGGCTTCACCGATTTCAAGTTCATTCTTAAAAATTCTTACTTCCATTGTATATACCTCGCTTATTTGATTTCGATTTCTTTGTGTGCGGCGGATGAATCATATATCGCCTGCATGATTTTTGATGTGAGTACGGCTCTGTCAATATACTGCTGATTCATTTCTCCGCCGTTCCTGACGAGAGAGATGAAAGCATTAAGCTCGTTTTCATACATATCTGTGGTCTTGCATTTGACCTGAGTTTCGGTGAGCATGCCGTCCTTTACGCCGTAAATCTTGAAGTCGCCGCAATATTTGAGACGGATACCTGCTTTTGTGCCGAGGAAATCAATATATGTTTCGCTTTCGCCGATATTCTGTGCCCATGCACCGTTGAAGCTGATAACGGGGCCTGATGTGCGGATAATACCCGTAACGGAATCGTCAACGTCGTAAGTTCCGTTTATATTTTTGGTTTCCTCTGCCCACATACCCGTGTATACGTAGTTTTTCATATCAACGCCGAGCTTTGAGAATGCTTCGCCCGAAGCCGTAAGGGGAGTGGGGTCGCCGCAGCAGTAAAGGATAAGGTCAAGATAGTGAACACCCCAGTCAATGAGGCATCCGCCGCCGGAGCTTGCCTTTGTGGTGAAGTCTCCGCCGAGACCGGGAATTGAACGGTGGGCTCTGAATGAAGCATATACCTGATAAACCTCACCGAGATCGCCTGCGTCAATGATTTCCTTGATTTTGTTTACATAGGTGTTGAAGCGGTTTACCACACCGATATTGAGGATTTTGCCGGTTTCGTGAGCAACCTTCTGCATTTCAAGGGCTTCGGAAAGAATTCTTGCGGCGGGCTTTTCGCAGAATACGTTTTTGCCTGCCCTGAGGAAATCTATTGAAATGATTGAGTGGAAATCGTTATGAGTGCAGACGGATACCGCTTCGATTTCGGGATCGTTGAGGAAATCGTGATAATCCGTTACCGCAGTACCGCAGCCGTATTTTTCAACGGCAGCCTGAGCTCTCTCCGGGATGAGATCGCAGAAATATTTGATTTCAACGTCATCGTTTTTCATATAAGCGGGAATGTGCGCGGCGTTTGCGATTGTGCCGCATCCGATTACTGCAACTTTTGTTTTTGACATTGGTTAGTCCCCCATAATAAAAAATATATAAATAATATAAACCATAAACGAAAAAAAGTAAAGGAAAAATGCATAAAATCCTTGAATAAAACCGCAACCGATGATAATATTATAATGTTGATTATACATCAATGAATACAGCAGAAAAGGAAGTACGGTTATGGCAAAATTCCCTATAGGCGTAATTATCAACAGCTTCAGGACAGATATCCCCACGGCAGTTAAGAAGGCGGCGGCAGTAGGCGCGCAGGGCATTCAGGTATATGCCACCACAGGCGAAATGGCACCCGAAAATCTTGATGCCGCAAAAAGAAACGAATTCAAAAAGCTTGTTGCGGATAACGGCCTTGTGATTTCAGCCCTCTGCGGTGACCTCGGCGGCGGCTTCGGCAACAAAGACGAGAATCCTGCCAAAATCGAAAAATCAAAGAGAATAATTGACCTTGCAAAAGAGCTTGGTACGGATATAGTTACAACTCATATCGGTGTAGTTCCTCAGGATCCCGGTCACGAAAGATATAAAATCATGCAGGAGGCATGCTATGAGCTTTCACGTTATGCAGACAGCATAAATGCTCATTTTGCCATTGAAACGGGCCCCGAAACCTCCGCAGTTCTCAAGAGCTTCCTTGATTCTCTCGATTCAACGGGTGTTGCGGTAAACCTTGACCCCGCAAATCTCGTAATGGTAACCGGTGATAATCCCGCTGTTGCAGTTCATAATCTGAGCAAATACATCGTTCATACCCATGCAAAAGACGGCAAGCAGCTTTTCTACAAAGACCCCGAAATCGTTTACGGTGTAGTCAAGAGCTCTCTCGTTACGGGCCCCAGCTTCCTTGAGGTTCCTCTCGGCGAAGGCAGTGTAAACTGGGACGAATACCTTGCTGCACTTGAAGAAATCGGCTACAAGGGCTTCCTCACCATTGAACGTGAGGTCGGCGATGACCCCGAAAAGGATATCCGTGCCGCGGTAGAATTTCTTAAGGAGAAGTTTTGATTATGAAAATCAGCGTAAGCAGTTACAGCTTTGAGCAGCTTATTTCTTCGGGTAAGGAGACCCAGCTCAGCATCATTAAGATTGCAAAGGAAATGGGCTTTGACGGTATTGAATTTACCGACCTTAAAGTGCCCGAGGGCAAAACCGAAGAGGAGTATGCACGTGAAATCCGCGAGGAATGCGATAAATATAACCTTCCCGTTGTCAGCTATACAATAGGTGCAAATCTGCTTAAAACGGTTGAAATGAGAAACGATGAAGAGGTTGAGCGCGTTTGCAGAAAGCTTGACGTGGCAAAGATTCTCGGCTCTCCCACCCTCAGACACGATGCCGCATGGGGCGTTGCGGATAACAGAAAGTCTTTCACCGGCTTTGAAAACGTACTGCCCGTTCTGGTTGAAGGATGCAGGAAAATCACGAATTATGCAAAGAAGCTGGGCATTCAGACCATGGTTGAGAATCACGGCTATTTCTGCCAGGAAAGCACCAGAGTTGAAAAGCTCATAAACGGCGTATGCGACCCCAATTTCGGTGTGCTTCTTGACATTGGCAATTTCTGCTGTGCGGATGAAAACAACGCCGATGCGGTGGGCAGATTGCTTCCTTATATCAAGCACGTTCACGCTAAGGATTTCCACATCAAGAGCGGAATAGGTCCCGACCCCGGTGAGGGCTTCTTCAGAACAAGAGGCGGTGACTACCTCAGAGGCGCAATCATCGGTCAGGGCAACGTTCCCGTTTATCAGTGCGTTCAGAATATCGTGAGAAGCGGATACGACGGCTATATCACGGTTGAATTTGAGGGTATGGAGGACTGCCTCAAGGGAGTCCGTATAGGTATGGAAAACCTCAGAAAATACTGTGAATGATACAGATTTCCGAATACTGAAAGAAATATACACAATACTTGCAAAAAATCCCTGCTTTATGCAGGGATTTTTATTGTTTCAACCAAAAAATGAATTTTATCAATATTTTTCTTGCATTTTTGACTGATATAGTATAATATGTTCCCATAACGTTTGTTATTTATTCTAAACCATTGAAAACAGGAGTTGACTTTAATGAGTTACGTACAGAAAGTTATTGAAGAGGTTGCAAAGAAAAATGCTTCCGAGCCCGAGTTCGTCCAGACAGTTGAAGAGGTTCTTACTTCCCTTGAACCCGTTGTTGCTCAGCATCCCGAGTATGAGAAGTATGCTCTTCTTGAAAGAATGGTTGAGCCCGACAGACAGATCAAGTTCAGAGTTACATGGGTTGACGATGAAGGTAAGGTAAACGTTAATACCGGTTACCGCGTTCAGTTCAACAACGCAATCGGTCCCTACAAGGGCGGCCTTCGTTTCCATCCCTCGGTATATATTGGCATCATGAAGTTCCTTGCTTTTGAGCAGACATTCAAAAACAGTCTTACCAGTCTTCCCATCGGCGGCGGTAAGGGCGGCTCCGACTTTGACCCCAGAGGCAAGAGTGACGGAGAAATCATGCGTTTCTGCCAGGCATTCATGACCGAGCTTTATAAGTATATCGGACCGGACGTAGACGTTCCCGCAGGTGACATCGGTGTCGGCGGCAGAGAAATCGGCTACCTTTTCGGTCAGTATAAGAGAATCAAGACCAGCTACGAAAACGGCGTTCTTACCGGTAAGGGCCTTTCCTACGGCGGCTCACTTATCAGACCCGAAGCAACCGGCTTCGGTGCTACTTACTACGCTGTTGAAGTTCTTAAGCATTTCGGCGAAGATATCAAGGGTAAGACGGTAGCTCTTTCCGGTTTCGGTAACGTTGCATGGGGCGCTGCAAAGAAGATTGCACAGCTCGGCGGCAAGGCAGTTACTATTTCCGGTCCCGACGGTTACGTTTACGATCCCGACGGTATCATCACAGACGAAAAGATTAACTATTTGCTTGAAATGAGAGCAAGCGGCCGTGACAAGGCACAGGATTATGCCGACAAATTCGGTTGTCAGTTCTTCCCCGGCGAGAAGCCCTGGGGTGTTAAGGTTGACATCGCAATGCCCTGCGCTACCCAGAACGAAATCGGTATGGCAGAAGCAGAGAAAATCGTTGCAAACGGTGTTCCTTATTATATTGAAGTTGCAAATATGCCCACAACAAACGATGCTCTTGCATATCTTAAGGCAAACTGCAAGGCAGTAGCTCCCTCAAAGGCAGTTAACGCAGGCGGCGTTGCAACGTCAGCTCTTGAAATGAGCCAGGATTCCATGAGATATTCATGGACTGCCGAAGAAGTTGATGCAAAGCTTCATCAGATTATGATCAATATTCACGATGCATCGGCAAAAGCAGCTGAGGATTACGGCTTCGGTTATGACCTCGTTGCAGGTGCAAATATTGCAGGATTCCTTAAGGTTGCGGATGCAATGATGGCTCAGGGTCTTGTATAATCCCTGCCCGAATCAGTCGTGTAAGAACATATCAAACTGAACAAGTACAAATTAAAAGGCAGGCACTTATCTGACGGTAAGTGCCTGCCTTGATTATTGCTGTTTATATCAATTCACCGATACAGAAATCGCCGTCAACACCCGTGATTTTTACCTTTACGATTTCTCCGCACGGGCAGCTGCCTTTTACTTTTACGGGAGTGTAATTCGCGGTGTAGCCCTGGACTGATCCGCCGTGGTTTTCCTCGGGTAATATTTCAAGCGTTTTTCCTATCTGATTTTTAAGGAATGCCTGACGTATTTTTTCCGTTTCGTCAATCATGATTTCCGTTCTGTGCTGTTTGACGGAATTTTCAATCTGGTCGCTCATCCTTGCGGCGGGCGTGCCGGGACGCCTTGAATACGGGAAAACATGGACCTTTTCAAATGCGGTCTTTTTGACAAAATCAAGTGAAATCTCGTAGTCGCTGTCGGTTTCGCCGGGAAAGCCCACCATAACGTCTGTCGTGAGCGTAACATCGGGGAAGGTTGCCCTTAAGCTCGTGCAGAGGTCCTCGTATTCCACGGAATTGTAGTGTCTGTTCATCCTCTTGAGGGTCTTATCGCAGCCGCTCTGAAGGGAAATATGAAACTGCGGACAGAATTCCTTTATCTGTGAGAGCCCCGAAATAACGCTGTCGGTAATATGGTCGGGCTCAAGTGAGCCCAGGCGGACTCTTTCTATGCCCTCAACCTCTGCGGCTGTCCTTACCGCCTCAACCATATCCGAGTCGATATCCGTTCCGTATGCGGAAAGGTTGATGCCCACAAGCACAACCTCTTTGTAACCGTTTTTTGCAAGGGCGGTTACTTCTTTTCTTATGTCTTCAATGGGCTTGGAGCGTACTCTGCCCCTTGCGTAAGGAATGATACAGTAGGAGCAGAATCTGTTGCAGCCGTCCTCAATTTTGACGATGGCTCTCGTTTTTTCCGAATATGCCGAAACGGTCTTACCCCTGAATTTGTCGCCCGTCAGATGGGGCTCGATTTCCACGTCTCTCTTGCGCGACTGAATAAATCTGAGTATCAGCCCGTAAAGGCAATCGTTGTTTTTATTGCCCATTACGATATCCGCTTCGGGAAGCTCCTTTTCCGTTGAAGGAGTTGCCTGGGTCATGCATCCCGTGAGCACGATTATGCTGTCGGGATGATTGTTTCTCAGCCGTCTTACCGCCTGCCTTGTCTTTCTGTCACTTTCGGCGGTAACCGAGCAGGAATTTATGATATATACGTCCGCATCCTCCGAGGGTGAAACGCAGGTGAAACCGTTTTTTACCAGGTCCTCTGCCATTGCCGCAGATTCGTATTGATTTACTTTACAACCGAGGGTGTAAAATGCACACTTCATTTACAGTGCTCCTGTTAAAGTTTATTGTATTCTTTCTGCCACTTGTCAAAGTCGGATTGGTCAAATCTTGAAGGCATAAGCTTCTGTACCTTTGAGATGTTAAGCAGCTTTTTGCCCGCTGTTGCAAAAGCGGGAATAAGCTTGATCTGAGGCACCAGAGCGGTGACCTTATCAATGATTTCCTTTGCTCCGTAGCCCGCCGCGGATTTGGAGCCCAGCTCTTTTGCGGTAAGAACTTTTTTCTCAAAGAAATAGTCCATCTGTTTTCCGTTCAGTGAGGAGAGCATGACCCTGAGAATATTGTCGGAGAGAACGCCGGAATTATATCTCATATAGGTTCTCTGATAATCCCAGAGTACTTCCTGCGAGAGGGGTCGGTCCTTTGCACCGATGACCGTCTTTGCAAGGATGATACCTGCGTCGATGCATCTGGTGATGCCCGAGCCGGAAAGAGGGTCAATCATTGAACAACAGTCGCCTATACCGGCGTAGCCGTTCCAGACGAATTTTGAGATTGTCTTTGAAATGGGGATTTTCTGTACCGTTCCGCCCCTTATGAGCTTACCCATTGAGGGATATTCGGCACGGAAATCATTGACCGCTTCGTCAATCAGCTCCTGAGTCAGAGGCAGGAAGCTTCCCACAAGGATATCAATGAAATTATCGTCCGCTATTACCCAGTCCATGCCCGGTCTGTTACAATGATAAAAATAAATCGCCTGGGGGGGAGTCATTGAGAATCCGTCTGTATTTTCATAGTATGCTCTGAACGTGTAAAACGTGTCACATTGAGGGATATCCCTGATTATACCTGCACGTGGGGGCAGGGTGGAGCGCACGGGGGAATCAATACCGGCGGCATCTATCACCAGATCGCCGTACATATCGCCCTGCTCTGTGAAAAAGCCCTTTACACCGGAAACGTCAGCAATAACGCCATTTATTCTGCAGCCGAAAATAAATTTCGTACCCACGTCCTCACATCTTTTGATGAGAACGGACAACAGATATTTTCGGTCGCACATCAGCAGAGTTTTACGGGGCTCGCCGGGAATGACGATTTTGGTTGACTTATTGGGGTTGACATATGAAATATTAAAATAGGGGTGAACGTACCTTTCGTCGTCAAGGACTATACCCGCTTTTTTGAATGACGGCATCCAGAGACAGTCGTCCCAGTCATATCCGAGCTCTTCTCTTTGCTTTGCCTCCACAACTGTAACGTCATAGCCCGCTTTTGAGAGCTCGTAAGCTGCTGACAGACCGCCGTGGCCTGCTCCTGCGACGAGAATTTTTTTCATAAAAATCAACTCCGAAGATTTATTACAGAATTCATCAATTGTATTATAACAAGGGGAATGACCTATTTCAATATTCGTTCGGAATAATCAAAATATTTTTTGTAATTTTAGGCAAATTACTGTTTACAAATACAATATATTGTGGTATCATTTCCGTAGTAAAAATCTTTAAGAGCGGTACGGAGATGCCGACAAGGTTGTCATATTCAGCGGTTTACCGCGGTTTTGAGTAAGTTATGCGATCTTGTGGCACAAGGTCGCTTATTTTTATGTCGGGTGATTGAATGGTTTATAAGTCAAATCTGATGGATTCTGCGGCTGTGGGCAGGGCTCTTACGAGAATCGCTCACGAAATCGTTGAGAGAAATCCCGACGAGCAGGAGATATATCTTGTCGGCATTATGAGAAGAGGTGCTCCTCTTGCGGACGTGCTCGCCAACAAAATCAGACAGCTCGGTGTGGATACAAAGATAGGTTACCTTGATATCACTCTTTACCGTGACGATTTAAGTGAAACGGAAAATCAGCAGCCCCATCTCAACGAAACAAAAATGGATTTCCTCGTTACCGGCAAGACCGTTATCCTTGTAGATGACGTTCTTTACACCGGCAGGACGGCAAGGGCGGCGATGGAAGCGGTCATCAATGAAGGCAGACCTAAAAAAATACAGTTTGCCGTTCTTGTTGACAGAGGTCACAGAGAGCTTCCCATTATCGCCGATTACGTAGGAAAAAATGTTCCCACTTCAAGAAGTGAAGTGATTATGGTCAAGTTTCCTCCCTTTGATGAGGAAATCAGCGTTTCAATCTGGCAAAAGTAAATTGGTGCTTCGGCATTGATATAGATTTTATGGAGGTATTTTTATGAATCTCGCTTACGGCGTCAAAGACAAACCCAAATTCGGTCAGCTCATCGTTTTCGCATTCCAGCAGTTACTTGCCATTCTTGCGGCAACAATCGTAGTGCCCGTTATCGTAGGTCATGATATGGCCCAGTCCGCAGCTCTTTTCGGAGCAGGCGTAGGCACTATAGTTTATCAGCTCTTCACAAAGTTCAGAAGCCCCGTATTCCTCGGCTCCTCCTTTGCTTTCCTCGGCTCAATGGCAGCTGCATTTGCAGGCGGCGTTTCCGCTGCTCTCGGTTATGCAGGTCTTATCATCGGTGCGGTTTTTGCAGGCCTTGTTTACGTAGTAATCGCCATCATCGTTAAGGTTGCAGGTGTTAACTGGATTAACAAGCTTATGCCCGCAGCAGTTATCGGACCCACAGTTGCAATTATCGGTCTTTCCCTTGCAGGCAACGCAGTCGGTGATTCTCTCAGCGGTGCGACAAAGCTTGATGACGGCACATTCCTTATGACAAAGAACGGCTGGGCATTCTTCATCTGCGCAATCGTTACTCTCTTTGTGGTTATGATTTGCTCCGTATACGGCAAAAAGACAGCCAAGCTCATCCCCTTCATCATCGGTATTGCCGCAGGTTATGCTGTAGCAACAATCTTCACCCTTACAGGTGTTGCTCAGGTTATTGATTTCAGCAAGTTCAAGGATATGACCTTATTCGCAATTCCCCAGTTCACTTTCCTCACCGGTCTTGACGGTATAAAGGAAATTACCGGTTCATACATTGCAACGATCGCAGTTGCTTACGTTCCCGTTGCATTTGTTGTATTCGCAGAGCATATCGCAGATCACAAGAACCTCTCCTCCATCATCGGCACAGAGCTTCTTGAGGATCCCGGCCTTCACAGAACTCTTCTCGGTGACGGTGTCGGCTCCATGGTCGGCGCTTTCTTCGGCGGCTGCCCCAACACCACTTACGGTGAATCAATCGGCTGCGTAGCCATCACCGGCAACGCTTCCGTAGTTACAATTCTTACAACCGCCATCATCGCAATTCTCGCTTCCTTCTTCAATCCCTTTGTTGTTCTTCTCGGCTCAATCCCCTCATGCGTAATGGGCGGTGTCTGCATCACACTTTACGGATTCATCGCTGTATCCGGTCTTAAGATGATTCAGAACGTTGACCTCGGCGAAAACAGAAACCTCTTCGTAGTTGCAGTTGTTCTTATCGCAGGTATCGGCGGCATGAAGCTCGGCATCGGCACACAGTCCACGTTTGTAACTCTTACATCCGTTGCATGTGCTCTTATCCTCGGCATCATCACCAACCTTGTTCTTTCCAAGAACGATGCCAAGGCAGAAGCTGCTCCCGTTGAAGAAGCAAAAGCAGAAGAAGTTGAAGCTGCAGCTGCGGCAGAAACAGACGCTGAATAATCGAATTACAAATATTGAGCATCGGTCACCGTGCCGGTGCTCTTTTGTCATTTTCAATAAAAATCGCCGTGTAATTTCGGCACGGACATTTATTGAATAAGAACGAAGTAAACTATATAATGTAATCAGAATATATCCGGAGGTGATACCGTGAAAAGGTTTGTAAAAACAGCAGCTGTTTTATGCACTCTTGCCGTTATTATGACGGCAGGATTCGGTATTGATGCCTTCTCGGACGAAACCTTTACTCCCGCACCTCTGGGCAGGATAGTATCCGACGGGATGAATATTACCTATATTGATCCCGACGGCAGTGAAAGCGCGCCCTCTCTGAAAAAGGACGGCGGAGCACTCAGCAAGAAATCCGTTCCGAAGCTGAAAAGTCAGTCTTTTCCGTCATATTATGACCTGAGAGGCGTTGACGGAGTACGCTACGTGACCGACCCCGAAATCCAGGGCTTCGGTGACTGCTGGACTTATGCAACAATGTCCTCCCTTGAATCAAATGCGATGAAGAGGGGATACGGTGAACATCATTTTTCAAAATCACATCTGGGCTATTTTGCATATACTCCCCTGAATGAGGGATTCAGATACGGTGACCCCTTCAACCTCGGCGGTAACTACCTGATGTCGGTTGTCACTCTCGCAAATCTTGAGGGAATAGCGCCTCTTTCCGATTATCCGAATGCAGAGGGAAATCCTCCCGTCTATAGTGAAAGCGACAGATTCAATCACGCATCGGGCTTTATTCTTGACGATGCGGTCATGCTGAAAAGTGTTTCCGAAATCAAATCGTGGATAATGGAAAACGGTGCCGTATACGTGGGAATGGATGCAACGAATGCAGAGCACGTTTTCAGCGGAAAGTATAATGCCTTTATGGTTTACGGCAAAGGAGAAGTGTCGGATCACGCAATTACCATTGTCGGCTGGTGTGACGATATACCGTCGACCGATTTTCCTTCCGTTGACGGATATCCTCAATGCGACGGCGCGTGGATAATCAAAAATTCCTGGGTGGGTGACGGCTACGATTATATGTATCTTTCCTACGACCAGTATCTTGTCACTCCGGTCGGATTTACGGCTCAGCCGGATACGGGGCTGTATAATCACTACACCTATTCCGAAAGAGATGCTTCCGGATATTTCCTGTCGCCTACCGTGGAATACGGCAACGTTTATACTGCCGATAAAAATGAGGATATCTCTCAGATCGGCTTTATGATTGATACCGAAAATGAACTTACCGACGTTACCGCGACATTCAGGATATATAAAAATCTTCCCGCAAATTACTCTTCACCCACGGCAGGTACTCTTTCGGGTACCTATACCGCCCATTACACCAACGACGGATATTACACCTTTGACGTGCCCGATACGGTTTGTATAAGTGAGGATGAAATCTTTTCCGTAGTCATTACTCTCACCGATTCGGCAGGGTGCGATGTAAAGCAGCTTATTGAGCTTGATGCTCCCGGTGTCTATCAGGGAGCGTTGAGGCAGTGTTACTACAAAAACGGCACACGGTTCCGTGATTTGTATGCGGATTACGGCGATCAGGGTGCGTGCAGCTCATATATGCACGTCTACACCTCCTGCCATCATTCCGAGGGCATGAGAGATGAGGAAAACAGAAGAATCGTATACTGTACCCAATGCGGCGAAATCCTCGGCTATCGGTGTATCACTCATACGCCCGGAGACGTGACCTATATTTCCGAGCCGAGCTGTATCCGTTCGGGCAGAGCGATTTACACCTGCACCTACTGTTCGGAGCAGTATACCGTTGATATACCCGCCTACGGTCATTCCTTTTATCTTACCGAATGCGAGAGCAGAAATTCAAACGAGCTTATCTATGAAAAAATATGCTCAAGATGCGGATACGTTCAGCACGTGGATACTCAGATAAGGGGCACCAACGTAATCACTCTCGGCGAATTGCTGAGGATGATTTTTGAGCGTCTGTTTGCGATTTTTCGCAGGTAAATCCGATTAAATTTCACAATAAGAAAATATGGGCAGAGGCGTATCTCTGTCCGTATTTTTTTGTCTGTATTAAATTGACACGTACCCGTTTTATATGATAAAATAACACGAATATGTTTATTCGGAGGGATATTTTTGGAATTCAATAAAGAAGGCCCGGTAATGTATATAATCGCCTTTGTGATTATTGCATATATCGCCGCACAGTCAATGTTTTTCATCATCAAGTCATGGAAGCACGGTAAGGAAATCGGAATCAGCAAGGAAACCCTTATGAATACCGTTACTTCAAGTATTCTCTTTACGATAGCGCCTGCAATTTCGATTCTCGTAACCGTTTTTGCTCTCGCAAATGCACTGGGAATCGTTCTTCCCTGGATTCGTCTTACGGTTATCGGTAATCTTGCTTATGAAACCACAGCCGCCGAGAACGCACTTTCCGCCCTGGGCAGCTCGCTGAGCAATGAGATTACGGATGCTGCTCAGTTTTCAACGGTTGCATGGGCAATGTCAATAGGCGCATGCTTCCCTCTTCTTTTCCTCCCCATCGTCTGCAGAAAGCTTCAGACCAAAATCGGCGGAGCCATCAATAAGGATGAGAAATCCGGCAAGGCGGGAGATATTATTGCCGCTTCCGCATTTATCGGCATTATTTCCGCATTTATTACAAGAGCTATCAACGGCGCAACTACCGTCAAGGATAAGGCAACGGGTATTGCCGAGGTTACCGAATCCGCAGGTTTGCTTTCAATCTGCACGCTTATTGCCGCAATCATTCTCATGTTTATCTTCCTGCTTATCTGCAAGAAGGTCAGCTGGGGCAGTAAGGCAGAGCCCTTTGCAATGCCTCTCGCTATGTTCGGTGCCATGGGTGTTGCGATTCTTATTTCAAAATCAGTTCCCGAATCCGCTCAGTTTGTCTGGTACCCTCTGGGTGACAGTCTTAAATCAATACTGAGCAGCTTGTCCTGAGGAGGTGCCTGAAATGAAAAACGGTAAAAATTATTTTGACAGAGTTCATATCTGGGGCACCGTATGGAATTATCTTGCTCTCGCGGTAATGTTCATCGTACCGGTCGGTATTTCCGTTGCGTTTAACGCATGGCCCAATCTCGGAATCATGGGCAAGGTGCTTGCTACCCTTATTCCTCTTTACTGGACGACAGCCATAATTGAAGTCGTTACCTACGTTCCCATGCTCGGAGCGGGCGGTACTTACCTTTCATTTGTTACCGGCAATATTTCAAACCTCAAGCTTCCCTGCGGTCTTAATGCAATGGAAAGCGCCAAGGTGAGAGCAAATACCGAGGAGGGCGAAGTAATCAGCACTATCTCCATCGCCGTTTCCTCACTTACAACAACAGTAGTCATCGCAGTCGGTGTACTTGCTTTTTCGGGCGTATTCAAGCAGGCGAGAGAAAATCCCACCTTTACCGCTGCATTCAATAACGTTCTTCCCGCGCTTTTCGGTGCTCTGGGCGCAAGCTACTTTGCTAAGCATTGGAAGCTGGGCGTTGCTCCCATTCTTACGGGTGTAATAATCCTTCTTTTCAAGCCCACACTTCCCGCAGGTACGCTTATGGTATTCACCATTATCGCTTCCATCGTTGCGGCGTTATTCATCTATAAGAGCGATCTGATGCCCCTGCTCAAGAGCTTTTCAAAGAAGAAAGCTCCCGCAGCGGAAACGGCCGATGAATCCGTCAGCGAAGCGAATGACGAAGATACTGCCCCGGAAGAATAAAAAAACACCCTTTATTATCAACTATTTGTGCAAATTCACACTTGAATAAAATGCCTTTATAGTATATAGTTATTCAGGTTTATATATCACGAAAGGAGTAATTCTTATGATCAATTACACAAACGAAGTACAGAACATGTGCTGCGTAGCACAGGGCCCCAACCACGGTCCCGCTCCTATCCCCGAAGAGGGCAAGTGGATTAAGGCAAAAGAAATTACAGACATTTCCGCATTTACACACGGTATCGGCTGGTGCGCTCCTCAACAGGGTGCATGCAAGCTTTCCCTTAACGTAAAGAACGGTATCATCGAGGAAGCTCTTGTTGAGACTATCGGCTGCTCAGGTATGACCCATTCGGCAGCTATGGCAGCGGAAATTCTTCCCGGCAAGACCATCCTTGAAGCTCTCAATACAGACCTTGTATGTGACGCTATCAACACCGCTATGCGTGAGCTCTTCCTTCAGATTGTTTACGGCCGTTCACAGTCCGCTTTCTCAGACGACGGTCTTTCAGTAGGCGCAGGTCTTGAAGACCTCGGCAAGGGCCTTCGTTCACAGGTCGGTACAATGTACGGCACAAAGGTCAAGGGTGTTCGTTACCTTGAAATGGCAGAGGGTTATGTTACCAGACTTGCTCTTGATGCCGACGATCAGGTAATCGGTTATGAATTCGTTTCCCTCGGCAAGATGACAGACTTCATCAAGAAGGGTGACGATCCCACGACAGCATACAACAAGGCAATCGGTTCTTACGGCCGCTTCGCAGAGGCCGCTAAGTACATCGATCCCCGTAAGGAATAATTGAAAGAGGAGGATAAAAAAATGGCATTATTTGAAAGCTATGAGAGAAGAGTTGACAAAATCAACGCGGTTCTCGCTGAATACGGTATCTCCTCAATCGAGGAATGCAAAAAAATTACTCTTGATAAGGGTATTGACTGCGATAAAATCGTAAGAGAAACCCAGCCCATCTGCTTTGAAAACGCCGTATGGGCATACACAGTCGGCTGCGCTATCGCAGTTAAAGCCGGCTGCAAAAAGGCCGCTGACGCTGCTGCTAAAATCGGTGAAGGTCTTCAGTCCTTCTGCATCCCCGGTTCAGTTGCAGATAACAGAAAAGTAGGTCTCGGTCACGGTAATCTCGGTAAGATGCTCCTTTCCGAAGAGACAGAGTGCTTCTGCTTCCTTGCAGGTCACGAATCCTTTGCAGCTGCCGAGGGCGCTATCAAAATCGCTCTTAACGCAAACAAAGTAAGAACTCAGCCCCTTAAGGTTATCCTCAACGGTCTCGGCAAGGATGCCGCTATGATCATTTCCAGAATCAACGGCTTTACTTACGTTCAGACAGAGTTTGATCCCTATTCGGAAACGGTTAAAATCGTAAACGAAACTCCTTACTCAAACGGTGACAGAGCAAAGGTAAGATGCTACGGCGCTGACAACGTAAACGAAGGCGTTGCTATCATGAAGCTTGAAAACGTCGGTGTTTCCATTACCGGTAACTCCACCAACCCCACAAGATTCCAGCATCCCGTTGCAGGCACTTACAAGAAGTGGTGCGTAGAGAACGGCGTAAAGTATTTCTCAGTTGCATCAGGCGGCGGCACGGGCCGTACACTTCATCCCGATAACATGGCAGCAGGTCCCTCCAGCTACGGTATGACCGATACCATGGGCAGAATGCATTCCGACGCTCAGTTCGCAGGTTCATCATCAGTTCCCGCTCACGTAGAAATGATGGGTCTTATCGGTATGGGCAACAACCCGATGGTTGGTGCTACCGTTGCCTGCGCAGTTGCAGTTGAAGAGGCAATGAAAGCATAAGAACGCCATATAAAGTAAAATTTGAGCTCCGTTTCGTTTTGAAGCGGAGCTTTTTTCAATCCATGTTTCTTTTATCTGAAATTCCGAGGATATAGTCTGTGGAGGTCTTGTAATATTCAGCAAGAGCAATGAGAATATCGGATGGAATATCCCTTAGCCCCTGCTCATAGCGGTAATATTGCGGCTGCTTCATGTGAAGATATTCTGCAACTTGATTCTGCGTAAGGTCATTATCTTCACGCAATTCTCTTATTCTTCTGTAATAGCCCACGCAGTTCACCGCCCTTTTATAACTGAATGATTATATTGACATTCTACCATTAGTATGATATAATATGAGCAAATATAACCGTATGGTTATAAAGAAAGGGTGCATTGTATTGTATTGTCCAAATTGCGGTAATGATACCGGAGATAGTAAGTTTTGTCAAAAATGCGGAACAGAGGTTGCTGAAAACAAGTCATTATCAGAATCTCAAAATTCAAACGGTAAAACCAAAGTGAAAAAAAACAAGGCAATTGGCTGCGGAATAATTGCAGCGATTATTGCCGTTATTATCGGAATAATTGTCATTGCTCCCAAAATATTTGAAACCAGAGAGAATGAAACCAGAGAGAAAAGTGTATCATATATCGAGTTGTCGGATACTGAGTTGGGCTTAAAAGGCGTACATGTTGGCTTGTCATCATCTGAAGATATTGATGTACTTAGTTTTCATTATGTTGTTACCAATGTCAGTGATAAGAATATAGAATCATTAACGTTCTATTTTTCAATTTATAATGATGAGGGTGTTGAAAAAAGTTCTGCAAGCTATTCTACGGATATTTTACTGAAATCCGGAGAATCTTCAAGCCCTGATAAATTCGATTATTGGAAATTTTATGCATCAAAATATTACGCCGGGTATGGTATGGAATTTGAGGATTCTATAATCAACGGTGAGTATATTGTAGATTACAAATCTGTAAAATTAACTAAAGTTGATATTAATTTTTCTGATGAAACAAGTGCAACTCAAATTATGGATTATCCGATAGATAAAATTTATCTCAAGGGAAATAGCAATGATATTTATTACTATTTTACACGTGATGACAATAATCGTATATCCGAACAATGTTCAACAGTAATAGATCCTAAAAACGGGGTCTGGGATATCCCTCAAGAAGTAAGAGACGATGAACCATACTACGTTCCTGTTAGTTGATAATTTAATGTATCATCATCTTATATGACAAGTATAATAATATCATAAATTCCGAGCTTCGCTCTCTTTCAGAGCGGAGCTCTTTTTTGCCTGTTTTGGGGCAATTTTTTAATCTGTTCCATCATTGTCCATCGTTTCACTTTTTTCTGATGAAACAGATTTTTGTTAACTCTCTTATTATTTTCCGGACGTTATCTTGACGATATCGTATAATATTATGTCATGCAGGGGTCTTTCTGCTTGGACAGAGACAGAAGAAAAAAGGATTATGCTGACTGTCATATTGTTGTTGAAGTGGCTATGTCACAACAAATGGTTGATAAATGGCAATTTTCAGCGACAGCTTATAGCTTTAAACAAACTTGTTTTGAGAGTTGAACTGTGATAGAACAGATAAAATAGAAATCATATATTTAACAGGATTTAATATCTACTAATAGATGTCAAAGAGTAGCTATTTATACGCCTGCATCGTATAAAGATACGAAACAAAGAAAGAAGGAGTATATACCATGAAAACGAAAGAAGAATTAGAACGAGTTATTGGGGGAAATACGCCAATAGATATATTCTATTGTTAGCATATAATATTTCTTATTAAAAAACAAACATTTGTTGTGACATAGCCATTGAAGTAAAACCGACTTTTGTCGGATTTTTTGAGTAATCGGAAAAAATCCGAAAATCTATTGACAGTTTTTTTCTTTTTTACTATTATAAATAAATAAGTAATAATATAGTGGCTTTTTGTATTTATGAAGAGGGTGTTTGATTGGAAACGGTAAAGCCCGGATATGCTTCCGGTCACGGCTTTCTGAGCCGGAACGCGCTTAAATATTTTGCCGTGGCGTGTATGGTGTGTGACCACATTGCCGTGGCGTTTATCGAAGAGGAACCGCTCAGAACGGTGCTCACCTTTATCGGCGGGCTGACAATGCCGATAATGGCATTCTTCCTTGCGGAGGGTTATGTTCACACAAGGAATGTTAAAAGATACGCCGCAAGATTATTTATCTTTGCCGTGCTGTCAATCCTTCCGTTCTGCTATATCTTAACCGGCGGCTGGCTGCCGATTGAAATCGTGAGCGGCAGAGTAAGTCCGTCGGCAATGAGCATTCCGCTTTCGGGCGGCGAATCCCTTGTGATTTACAGAGCAAATTTCCTTTTTAACCTTTTACTCTCGCTCATCAATATTATTGCGTGGGATAAATTAAAAATTCCTGCCCCGTTCAAGGTAATCATCACCGCCGCTATCTGCTGGCTTTCCATGGCGTGTGACTGGGGCTACTGGTGTGTGCTGATAAGCTTTGTGTTCTGGAAATTCCGGGATAAGCAGATTCTGAAATGGGTGCTGTATGCGCTTGTTTCCGTTTCCCGTATTTTTGTTTTCACATTGTTTATAAATCCGCTGCTGTTCAATATTTCATATTCGTTCAGGCCGGTGCATCTGGATTTGTTTTTGATAATTCCGCTGATTGCTCTCTGCTATAACGGTCAAAGGGGCAGAGGCGGTAAATTCGGCAAATGGTTTTTCTATATTTTCTATCCGGCACATCTGCTGGTCATAGACATAATTCTTGTCTGCCTTTTGAGCTGACAGGGTGAATATATACGCAAGTTTACATAAACGTAAAGCGAGGAGAATAAAATGAAAAGCAAAACAAGTCTTGCAAAAAAACTTCTGGCGATTCTGTTGAGTCTTCTTATGGCTGTGGGTGTTGCAACACCTGCATTTGCCATGGATGATGATAATGAATTCGGATGGGGATATATTAATTCCAGGGTCTATAAAGAAACGGAAGGTTTCAGGAATCGCATCCAACAGCAACAGGAATATCTGAGTTATCTGGAAGGATCCGAATACTATATGCCCGGCCTTGCGGTTGAGTATCTGAAAAAGGAAATGGAGCCGCCTCAGGGCCTGGCGCTTGTGCGTTCCTATTTTGCAGCCGGCATGAATGTTGTCAGGGGTATCAGCTCCATTATCTGCATGGTCAGCAGCACCATTTCCCTTTTGAAGCTGGTGGGTGTTCTTAAGAGCGAAACCGACCCCAGGTTCACGAGCATCTCGGAGTCCGTCAAGCAGATTCAGACGGAGGTGGGGGATATTGACCGTAAGGCGGATGCCATTCAGGATACCCTGACCAATGAGTTTGCTTACATTGATCTTATCCTTCTGCAGCAGGATTATCACCACTTCAAGGATGAGGTATGGGCACAGTTTTATACCGATGCCGTGCAGCCCCTGAATGATTTGCGCAATGAGTATTCCGACGGTGTAAACTGGCAGCTTATCAGCTTTGCCGAGATGTGGCAGGATGGCGATGCCACCACAGGCCTGCGTTCCCTTTTCGGCAAAAATAAAGAAACCGGCGAGATTATGCAGGTTTTCTCCGGCAGGAATATGGAAAAGTCCGGCAAAAAACTGCCCGATGCTCCCAGAGCATCTATTGACGATATTCCCGTTGAGTATTCGGTTACTCTGCCCGGGGAATACATCTGTGCCAATTTGAGCAGAAAGGTTGCCCTTAATAACGGCAACTGCATTGATGAACTGACAAAGGCGCTGGAAAAGGGCGTTTACGATGCCGCCGAGGACGGAAAGCTTGCCGCTTATTCCGGCTTTGAAAGTCTTTGGCGTTCTCTCAGCGAGGAGAAAAAGCAGGAAAAAGCCAAAGAGCTGGCTGCCAACCTGCTGGATTCCCTTGCCTTCACCTGCGCCTATATTGAGGCAAATGAAAAGGGCTTTGCCGCAAGCGTAAAGAATGCCTACCGCATTTTCACAACCTGGGCTGCCGGCGAAGAATCCCTGACCTCTCCGTTATATGCCCGTTTCAGAATGCTTGCGCTCACCCACGGCTTTGAGGGTGAGGTAATGGACCAGATTAACGATGTATTTTACTACATGAACCTCATGAACTTAGGTTTTGTTGAGTTTGCCGAAACCGTGGCCTCCATGAGCCGCTCCCTGACCGAAAACGACCGCACGGATATCAGGGATATGTATGTAAAAGCGGAGATTGGCATGGGCAATGACTACTGTAATTTTGTTACCGGCCAACCCAACTACTGCTACCAGACAGAAAGCGTTATTGAATATAAGAACATCACCGTTGAATCGGAAATGCAGTTTGTCGCCGGTGTTGCCGACTGGGGCGATTACGATACGGATGAAAAAGGGTTATACTATTTCGGGCAATTCAAAGACGAACCCTGGATGGCTTACGAAACGGCAGTTGAGTATCCCACCGACAAAAATGTTGCAAAGCAGCGAAAGACGGCAAGCGGTCAGGACCTGCTGGGCAGAGCCGTTTCCTCCAAAGAGGCCGCCATACTGTACGCCATGTACGGCAGCAGCGGCAGCGAGGGAAGCTTTGCCGATTATCTCGCCGTAAGTAATGTTACTGCCGATGCCGAAACCGTTAAGGACGGCATTGTTACCTCCATGGTCAGCCGCGCTATTGAACCTTACACCGAAGCGAAGATGACCTGTTACCTGCCCACAGGCGTCGGTAATTATTATTTTAACGATGGCAAGGAATTCACGGTGAAAAGGGCGATAAGCGATAGGCTTGTGAGTAACCATAATGACGACGCCTATCAGGTTCACGACCAGGCGTCCGGCGGGCTTTTGAATACCAAAACCGGCAGCGTGAATGAAAACGCCATGATTGTCGGCCGTACTTTTTACGCCGACCATAATTTGTGGCCTGCCGATATTGCAGTGGCTTTCTCAACAGGAAAAGCAAAGTATGAAAAACAGTATCTGTCCGGCAAGCAGCAGGAGGAAGAATTCGGCAAAGTACTGGACGAGTATAATAATTATAACGTATACAAAATAACAACCACATTTTCCGATGAATTCGGCATGCTGGTCTCGGTTCCTTTAAACAGCTACACCTTCCCGGCAGATACGAAAAAAATTCCCGATAATTTCTTTAAGAACGGTGCGGACCTTGACGAGCTTACCATCTCCGGCACACCTGAGGAAATCGGCGAAAACGCCTTTGCCGGCATTGGTACGCCTGCAGACCGCTGCCGACTTAAAGCAGCCGTTGCCGCGGGCTTGCTGGTGGATGCATGGCACGGCGGATATTTCGGAAACACTTATGTAACAATAGAGAAAAATGACGGCTCCGGCGAAAAGGAAGACGTTGTGGCCGTTGCAGGCGCACCGACTTCAAATGTTGTATGCACCTTCACGGCACCTGAGCACGCCACCTTCGCCGGTTGGAGCTTTTACCCCAACGGCGTTGTTGCTGACCCGAATGAACTCATTCCGATTGTTCATACGGATAACGCGACAACCCTCTATGCCGTGTGGAAATTTGACCACGAGCACGATTTTGAGGTAACGGCAGAGGGTAAATCCGCAACCTGCACCAAGGACGGCTGCACGGCGGAAAAAACCTGCAAAATCTGCGGTTATAAAGATGTCGAGGTCATTTCTGCTACAGGTCACACCCTCACTTACACCAAATCCGGCGTTAATTACACTGCCGCGTGTTCGGCCTGCGGCTATGAAACAACCCTTTACCCGAAGGAATGCGGCTATCACACCGTCTGGTCTGAAAATGAAGACGGCAGCGGCTGCTACAATGTGGGCATATTCAGCGACGCAATGACAGTCATCGGTGAGGACGGCATTTATGTTATTTCAAACAGCGACGACGTGATTCACTCCCAGACATTGTCAGTCCACGACGGATTAAATGTCAGCATCTGCTTTGACGGAGTGGGAATAGCCGGCACCAACCATGTGGGCTTCAATGCGGGAAGATCCAATGTTAATCTTACACTTAAAGGCGAAAATACAATAACGACCATAGATGGCGATGCACTTGCCAGTGCCGGTAATCTTACAATTGACGGCGACGGCAGTCTTCTGATAACCTGCAATCATGACAGCCCCTTCTATGCTCCTCCGGTTCCGTTCAACACCACCGGAGCTCACACGGTCATCAAGGGCGGTAATATCTGCGTCATGGGCGGCGACCGTTTCTCCGTTATGATCAACGATGATGTAACCGGCGGAGATCTGGTAATTGAAAAAAATGCCTGCTTCTATGCGGAAAAAGGCATTGATACGGTGCCCGTGAACGGCGCAGGCGAAAAGGTTTACCCCGTACTTATCAATAATCCGGACGAATCGCTTATCATAGTTAACTCAAAAAGGTTCCCGTTCACGGTACTCCCCGGCAGAACGGATGCCTGCATTTATCTGACACACGGCGAACATGATATCAGACTTCTCGACGATACCGCACATAATATATATGTTGAAGACCCCGAAAGCGGCGTTACAAAGCTCGAAATGCAGTACGGCGATTTCACGGTCATCAATCCCCGGCTTGACCCCAATGCTGTCAGCTTTGCGGACGGTGTGCTGACGGTTCAAAGATCCTCACCCATTACAATCAAAAACACCGGAACGGATGAAACGCTCAACTCCATAGTGGTAGCCCCCGGTGTGAGTGCCAATATCACACTGGCAGGTGTGAGAATTGTTTCAGGTATTGAAGGTGTTTCACCCATAAAAATCGAGACCCTTCCCAACAAGGCATCCAATGTGACGATAACCCTTGAAGAAGACACCGAAAACACACTTGTCGGCGGACTCGACGGTTCTGCAGGCGTTGCCGGTATTTCCAAAAACGGCGCACTGGGAACGCTGACTATTGATGGTGAGGGCACGCTCTCTGTTACAGGCGGCGGCGGCTCGGCAGCCATCGGCTCCGACAAAAACAATGAAGTCTCGGGAATTATCATAAACGGCGGCAACATCAATGCAGCGGTTGTCGGTTCCGAGGCGGCAGCCATCGGCTCCGGCAAAACGGAAGCCGGTGCAGGCATAAGCTCCGGCTTTGCCGCAAGGAACATCACCATAAACGGCGGTACCGTAACTGCAGAATCCGATAAAGGCCCGGCAGTGGGTGCAGGCGTTTGCGGGCAGAATCTGCCGGCGCAGAATATCACCGTTAACGGCGGTATGCTTATTGCAAAGAGCAACTCCGCCGAGTACACCATAGGTGATATAAGAACAACTGGAATCGTTATCAACGGCGGCGTTGTTACAGCCGAAGGCACAGCAGAAGGCAAGGGCGGTATCGGCGGTGTCGGAACCGTCATTAAAAATACCGCCTCCGTCAAAGCAACCCATGTTGAAAGTCCCGTCAACGGTGAGGGCAAGAGTGTTTCGCTTCATGTCATGGACATTAAAATCGGCGAGCAGGTGGTTGTCAACGGAAAGTGCTACCGCTGCATCGGCCATAACGGCGAGGAAAAGATGTACCTTTACCTCACCGACCTGAATGAAGTTCAAAAAATACTCGGCATTACACTTGAAAAGACGGAGAGGGGCAGCATTACCTACTCACCCCTGGTACCGATGCCGGGCGATACGGTTACTCTGAGTGCAGAGGCAAATGACGGTTATGCCTTTGTTGACTATGAAATTACCCCCGCTGTTGAAATCACGGACGGCACCTTCACCATGCCCGATGAAGCGGTTACCATAAAGGGTATTTTCAACAGAATCGGAAATGTCACGCTTGCCGAAAGTGAGCACGGCAGGGTTCTGCCCTCAAAATCCATTGTTACGGCAGGCGAAAAGGTCAACCTTTATGTTATGCCGGATGAGGGCTATGAGCTTGATACCCTGACTCTGACACCGGAAACGGCAGTAGAAAACGACAGCTTTATCATGCCGGAGGAAGATGTATCAATATCCTGTACATTTAAGCCGGAGACCAATAAGGTAACCTGGAATATTGACGGCGTACCGTCTGAGGACGAGTATAGCTTCGGCAGTGAAATTACTGTACCCGAAGTTCCGGAAAAACCGGGTTACACGTTTGCGGGCTGGACTCCCGCTGTTCCCGATGTAATGCCCGATGAAGACGTGGAATTCTTTGCGGTATATGAGCCCATAACCTACACGGCAACATTTACAGCCGACGGCAAAAAAATCGCCGAAGTCGATTACACAATCAATATGAGCGAACTGGATGAGCCGTCAGTTCCGCAAAAGGATAACCTTATCGGAAAGTGGAAGGCATATTCGCTTGAAATCGGCGGCATTACCGTTGAAGCAGAGTACGTACCCATCGTTTACAAGGCAAAATTCGTTGCCGACGGTGAACTGGTGGATGAGATTGAATACACCATTGAAACCCTTGAAATCACCGAGCCCGCCGTACCTGAAAAGGACGGCTTTACGGGCAGATGGAGCAATTATGACCTTCGCCCCGGCGGAGTCACCGTTAAAGCGGTTTATACCGAGGATACCCAGGATACCCTGCATCTGCACACCTTTGAGACAAAATACAGCCACAATGAAGCGGCGCACTGGTTTGCCTCAACCTGCGGCCATGACATAGTTTCATCACTTGACACTCACACCTTCGGCGAGGGTGTTATTGAAGGCAATGTTTCAAAGTACACCTGCACCGTGTGCGGATATGTCAAGATTGTAAACGATACCGAGGTAGGAAGTGCCAGTGAGCTTCAGCTCTCAATCAAAGCGGCAAAGGATGCCGTTGACAAAGCTGCCGCAGGCGGCACCGAAGAAGTCCTGCAGTATGCTGCAGCGACAAAGGCGGAGCTTGAAGCAAAGACCAATATCTCCGCTGTGAACGAAAAGCTTATCGCCGCTCTGGAGGAAATCAACGGCATGAAGACCGAAAAGGCCGTTTCCGATGCTCTTGCGTATCTTGATGCAGTTGTCGGCGAATCAAAGTCAAACAAGGCAAAATCTCTTGCATCCAACGCAAAAACAATGCTCAGATCGGCTCAGTCACCTGAACAGGTTGATGAGATTCTTGCAAACGCACTCAACGAAATAGAGGCGGCGGAGCAGGAACCCGGCGATGTTTGCCCTGACTGCGGTAAAGCCCACGAGAATAACTTCTGGGGCAAAATAGTCTGCTTCTTCGTAAGAACATTTACTTTTATCAGCATATTATTCAAAAAGATCTCTGAAAATGTATTGTAATATCTGCAATGCATTCGGGGGCTTTGAAGCTTCCTTTCATGAATAACGAATTTATTGTGAACGGAGACGTATATATGAAAAACAAAAGAAAAACATTAAAAAGCATAATCGCTTTGCTGCTTTGCTTCCTCATGGCGACAGGCGCTGCCGTGCCTGCGTTCGCCATGGATGATTACGAATTTGATGATAACAATATAGATATTAATGACTATGATGACGTACTTGGAAACAAAGGGGTACAGATAGCAAATGAACTGGTTGAATATAATCTGGACCGCCTGCGAGCGCAATCAAAGCAATTGTCCGAACAAATTCTTAAAAAGGAAACCGCAACCAATTTGGGCAGCAGCACTGATTATAGAGCCTTTCTGGAAAGTTATGTAAACTTTAAAAATCCCGGGGTACTTGATCCCAATGTTACCCGTGCCTACGATGATTGGGCCAATCTTTCCACTGCGTTCAGTATTTTTCAGGGCATCAGCTCCATTGTCTGTGCAGTCAGCAGCGCCATTTCTCTGCTGCAGATGATGGGCGTTATGAAAGGCGAGCCCGACCCCAGCGTGGCCATTATGGAGCAGCTCGGCACGCTCAAGAGCTCCGTTGATGAGCTTGACCGCAAGGTGGATGCCATTCAGGACACCCTTGTTAACGAGTTTGCAGAACTTGACCTGAAGCTTCAGAACCAGGATTATAACCACTACAAAGATGATGTGTGGGCAAAGTTTTACACCGACGCGGTGGTTCCCCTCAATAATATTCAGACCGAATATTCCATCCGCGTCAATGACCTGCTCCTCGAATACATCGACCCTTGGCAGAAGGGCGAAAACAAAACCGACCTGCGCGCTCTTATGGGCAGAAATGAGGAGAACGGAGAAATTATGCAGGTTTACTCCGGCAGAAACCTCAGAGACCCCGGCAGAGCCCTTCCCCAAGCACCCGAGGTTTCTCTTGACGGTCTTCCCGTGGAATACTCGATAGTGCTTCCTGCCGAATACATCACCGGAAATATCGACAAAGAAGTATACCTTACCTCCGATAACTGCATTGCGGTGATGAGAGATGCTCTTACAAAGGGCGTTTATCAGGCTGCCGAAAAGGGTGAGCTTTCCGCTTACTACGGCTTTGAGAACGAGTGGCTTCATTTCACCGAGGAGGAGAAGCAGGCAACGGCAAAAGAATTTGCCGGTAACCTTGCCGATGCTCTCGCCTTTGCCTGCAGTTATAATGCGGTAAATGAAAAGGGTTTTACCTCAAGCGTGAGAAATGCCTATCTGAACTTTACAAAATGGCTGCAGGGCAGTGAATCCCTGACCTCTCCTCTGACGGCACAGCTCAAAATGCTCTCCCTTTCCCATGTGTTTGAGGGAGAAATCACAGAGAGCATAGACGAAATTACCTTGTACCTCTGCCTGATGAATCAGAATTTCTACAACTTCACGCAGACCATACTCTCCATGAGCAAGTCCCAGAGCAAGGAGCAGATGCTTGAGGTGAGCAACGAATACTACGCCTCCGAAATCATCATGTCGGCGGACTACACGAATTTCCTTACCGGCAACCCCAACTACTGCTATGTTACGGGCTCCGTAATCGAGTATAAGGATTTGACTCTTGAATCCACAATGAAGTCCTACCATGTGCAGTTTGACGACAGCGAATTTATTGAGGAGAACGAAAACACCCAGTACGCAATTCCCGAGGGCTTCACAACCACACGGTGGAAAATGTTTGAAAAGGGTACTCCCGATTCGCAGAAAGAGGCCTCTCAGGAAGACCTGATGGCAAGAACCATTACCCCCAAGCAGGCAAAAATAATCTACGCCATGTACGAAACCGCGAAAACCGGCATTGACTTTTCAAATTTCCTTGTTGACAACAGCGTGGCTGCCACGACGGAGCAGATATCCAGGAGCGGCATCATAACCTCTGTTGATACGGAAAACTTTGACCTGAGCAAGGAAAACATAAAAATGACCTGCTACCTGCCCTCCAACCACGGCACCTATGCTTACACACCCGGCAAGCAGTACACCGTGAAAAGCGGCGTGGCAAACGACCTTAATGTGGATAGCAACTACCGTCTGCACGACATGGCAACGGGCGGTCTGTTTGACCTGACGACCGGAGATTTCAATGAGAACGCCCCGCTGGAATACCGTGTGTATTACCACGGCACACGCACCGATTCCGCAGGAAAGGAATACAAAGTACACCGTCTGATAGCTTTTTCCACCGCAGACTTTTCATCCAAGGATACCCGGTTAGAGTATGGTTCTGATGAATTGCGTAACCTCGGTGGAGATTGGTGGAAATATACATGCGGCAGAACGGAATCCGTGTTCACCTCCGACAGATACGGCATGCTTGTTTCTTCGGAGCTTTCCACCTACACCTTCACGGTAGACACAAAGAAAATAGGCAGTCAATTTTTCGGCAAAACCGTGAGCATTGATAAAATGGTGTTTAACGGCACACCCGAATCCATTGCCGATGATGCCTTCAAGGGCATTGGCTCAACCGATAACCGCTGCCTGCTGAGTGCACCCTTTGCCACGGGTTCACTCGTCGGCAAATGGCACGGCGGATATTTCGGTGACATTCAGATAACGGTTGAGAAAAATGACGGCTCCGGCGAAAAGGAAACTGTAATAGCTGCCACCGGCGAGAAGGTCAGCGACGTTGTGTGCACCTTCACGGCACCGGAGTACGCTATCTTTGACGGTTGGTCCTTATATCCCAACGGCACTGCCGCTGACTCGAATGAAACCGTAACATCCGGCATGACACTTTATGCCAAGTGGAAATATGACCATGAGCATGATTTTGAGGTGACAAAGGAAGCGGTTGCCGCAACCTGCACCGAAAACGGCTCAACGGAAGAAAAAACCTGCAAAACCTGCGGCTATAAGGATGTTAAGGTTATCCCCGCCACGGGACATACCTGCGAATATTCCAAGACCTATGACGGCGAATATATTGCGGAATGCAAACAGTGTGATTATAACGCTCATCTTTATCCGAGAACATTTGGTTTCCAAACTGTATGGAGCGAAAATAAAACCGGAGACGATGTAATATACATCAGCGGTGCACCCGGAGAAACATGTATTGAAGAGGACGGCGTTTATGTTATCGAGAGCAATGAACCTCCGTTTTCATTTTTAGATGATGCACAGGCAGTTTATGTCAAAGACGGAATAAACGCCAACATCTGCTTTGTCAAAGTGAAATTAACCGGCAGTGTGACCGCCAACGGTTTGAACATAGGAAAAGCCAATGTTCGTCTTACACTCAACGGTGAAAACACCATAGCAAGTGAAGAATCCAGTGCATTTTTATGTGCCGGAAATCTTGTGATAGACGGCACAGGCGGTCTGACCGTAAGCGGAGATGATACTTATACACCGATGATCTGCACGGGAGAAAACACCGTTATTAACGGCGGTTGCATTAAAGTTGAGGGCGGCAAAAACTTCTCTGTTGAAATCAACAAAGATAAAACAGGCGGTAAGCTGGTCATCACCGAAAACACCTCTGTTCTTACGGATTTCGGAATAGACTCCACAGCCGTAAATGAAAACGGTGAAAAAGTATACCCCGTGCTGATTCCTAACGAATACCTTTATTCCATTACGGTTGACGGCAAAGAATTGCCCGACAGCATAGCAAAAAAAGACGGCGAAGTATGTATTTATCTCACAGACGAAGAGCATGAAATCACGGTCGGCGATGAGCCGTTCTATTGGGAACCCATTGACGATATAGGATATTTTGAAAAAGAATACGGTGATTTTACCGTTTTGAATCCTGCTCTGGATGAAAAAGCCGTTGAGTATTCTCTGGGTGTTCTGACCGTAAGGAAGTCAACTCCCATCACAATCAAAAATACCGACCCGACAACCTCAACGACTGACAGAATCGTTATTGCCAAAGATGTCAATGCCGATATAACGCTTGACGGAGTATCCATTCAAACGGGCAGTCTGACGGGCAAAAATGCCATTACTCCCATTTTGATTACCGAGAACAGCCGGGGTGCTGTTAAAATCACTCTGGCAGAGGGCTCCGAAAACGTGCTTGTTGCCGGAAATAACCATGCCGCTATTTCCAAAAACGGTGAATACGGAACGCTGACTATTGACGGCACCGGTTCCCTTTCCGCCACAGGCGGCATGAATGCGGCTGCAATCGGTTCAACCCCGGGTAAGCCCGTTGCCGGTATCATTATAGACGGCGGCAACATTGAAGCTATCGCCACCGGTGAGGGAGCTGCTGCCATCGGCGCAGGTAAAAATGAAACATTTACCGGCGGAAACGGTCATTACCTTGCACGCAATATTGTAATAAACGGCGGCTATATAAATGCCGTCTCTGACAGTGTTGCAATCGGTGCCGAATATCTCGGTACCTCCGCCGGCGAAGTACCCCTCATCAAGGATATAATAATCAACGGCGGTACGGTCATAGCCCAAAGCGGAACGAGCGACTATACCATAGGCAGTGAATATGCCGAAAATGTCAGGATCAACGGCGGTGTTGTTACTGCCGAAGGTACGGCAGAAGGCAAGGGCGGTATAGGCAGTGCCGATCATGTAATAATTGAAAATACGGCATCGGTCAAGACAAGCCGCGTTGTCGACCCCGTCAACAGTCTCGGCAAGACCGTTTCACTCAATACTATTAAGATTGGTGCGAACAGTGATATACACATGAACGGCAAAGATTACAAATGTACCGGTCACAACGGCGAAGATAAGATTTATCTTTACCTTGCAGCAAATGACAGAGTCGCTGAGAATCCTCGTGTTGAATGTGAACAGAGCGACAGAGGCGTTGTGTTCTGCTCACCCGCTCATCCGAAGCCCGGAGATGAGGTTACTCTTATTCCCGCACCGTATAAGGGATATTCTTTCGTGGATTATGAAATTACTCCCGCTGTTGAAATCAAAGACGACACCTTCATCATGCCCAACACCCCTCTCACCATAAAGGGAATTTTTGCAAAGGTAGGCACCGTAACGGTTACCGAGAGCGAGCACGGCAGAGTAATGCCCTCCAAGTCCCTTGTTTCCTCCGGCGAGAAGGTCACCCTTCGCGCCATGCCGGATGATGGCTATGAGCTTGATACGCTCACCGTTACTCCCGTTTCTCTTGAAGCAGACGGCAAGAGCTTCATCATGCCGGAAGAGGATGTAACCGTTACCTGTACCTTCAAGGAGAAAACATGTACCGTAACATGGAACGTTGACGGTGAAACCGACGAAGAAGAAGTAATATTCGGCAATGAAATCATAAAACCCGAAAATCCGAATAAAGATGGATTTATCTTCAAGGGCTGGACTCCCGATATTCCCGAGTATATGCCGGATGCGGATCTGGAATTCTTTGCGGTGTTTGAGCCCATCACCTACACGGCAAAATTCATAGCCGACGGCACGGAAATCGGAAGTGTCGAGTACAATCTCAGCATGGTTAAACCTGAAGAGCCCGCCGTACCCGAAAAAACCGGTTACACCGGCAAATGGGAGGAATACACTCTCACGGCAGGCGGAATTACCGTTGAGGCGGAATATACGCCCATTGAATACACGGCAAGATTTATTGCAGACGGCGAACTTGTTAAAAATGTTGCCTACACAATTGAAACGTTGTCGATTGAAGAGCCCACCGTACCCGAAAAATCCGGTTATACCGGCGCATGGAGTGAATATTCTCTTACGGTTGGCGGAATAACGGTAAAGGCAGTTTATACTTCCTCGGTACATGAGCACACATTCTCCGCAAAACACAGCTTCAACGAAGCCGCGCACTGGTTTGCTTCAACCTGCGGACATGATGTGGCATCCTGCCTTGAGCCGCACACCTTTGATGCAGGAACTATTGAAGGCAATGTTATAAGATACTCCTGCACCAAATGTGATTATGTAGAGACTGTGGTTATGTCGGAAGATTACTCCGATAATCTGGCGACAATCATCAGCGATGCAAAAGATGCTATTGATCTGGCTGCCGCGGGCGGAGATGATGCAGTTCTGGAATATGCCGATGAGGCAAAGAACGCAATAGAAAAGCTTACTTTGGGCTCCGAGGTCACAAAGAAACTTGCCGAGGTAATCAGCACTATCAACAAGATGAAGACAGAGGCGGCTATTGCCGATGCTTTGGATACACTTGATAATGCTGCCGCATCAACAAGTAAGGGCCAGAGCATAGTTCGTATGGCAAAGCTGCTGGTCAGTGAAGCCAAGAGCCCCGAAGAGGTTAATGCCATTCTTGCAGATGCGCTGACAAAGCTTGAAGCGGAAGAATCCGCCGCTGCGGATGTTGCCGAGGCAAAAACGGCAGCAAAGGACGCCATTGCCGAAATGGCAGGCGAAAAGCAATCCGACGAAATGAAGAGCATCATTACCGATGTTGAGTCGGTTATTGATGCGGCTCAGACAGCCGAGCAGGTTGCTGCGGCACTTGAACTCGGAGAAGCCGCCGTTCAGACACAGCTTGATAAGGAAGCGGCAGAAGCTTCTCTTGAAGAGGCAAAGGCTTCACTTACCGAGGCACAGACAGCTCTCACGGAAGCAAAGAATGCGCTGAAAGAAAAGACCGAAGCTCTTGATGCTGCAGAAGAAAAACTCAAAGAAGTAAATGATGCTCTTGAGCAGGCAAAGAAAGATCTTGACGCCAAGGATGAAGCAATCAGAACTGCGGAAGAAAACCTTGCAGCTGCTCAGGATGAACTCGAAAAAACAAAGAGCGAGCTTGAAGAGAAAGCCGAAGCTCTCAACGAAGCAAAATTAAATCTTTTGGCGGCAAATACGGCTCTTGAAAAAGCAAACAATCAGGTGGAAACTCTTACCGCTGACCTTAAAGAGGTTAATGACGAGCTTACCGAAACCAAGAGTGCACTCGGTACGGCAGAGGGTCAGATAGAAACCCTCACAGAAGAACTCAGGTCGGCAAATAGTGAGCTGACCAAAACCAAGGGCGAGCTCGACGCGGCAAATGAGCAGGTGAAAACTCTCACAGCCGACCTCAATGAGGCAAACGATGAACTGACCGAAACCAAGACCGCTCTGGATAAAGCGGAAACCGATCTTGAAACGGCGGCAAACGAAAAGGCGGTCCTTGAATCTCAGCTTGCGGATAAAGAAACCGAGCTTGAAAACCTCAGAAAATCCGGCGAAGCAAAGGATGAGGAAATCTCGGCACTTGAGGGTGAAATAGTCGAACTTGAAAAGGCAATTGAAACCAAGGACGGCGAAATCACCGCAAAGACCGGTGAAATTGCCGCACTTAACAAGAGTGTTGACGAGCTTGAAAAGGCCGTTGAAGACAAGAACAGGGAACTCGCCGAAAAGTCCGATGCGGTTGCAGAGCTTGAAAACAGCGTTTCCGAGCTTGAAAATACGGTCAAGGAAAAGAAAGAAGAGATTGCCGAGAAAGAAAAAACAATCGGTGATCTTGAAAAGAGTATTTCAAATCTTGAAGCTTCCGTTCAGGCAAAGGAAACCGAGGTCGCCGAAAAGGCCAAGGAAATAAAGAGCCTGGAGAACAACATCAAAAATCTTGAAACCGAAGTTACCGAAGCTCAGAAGGAAATCGCCGGTAAGAACTCACAGATAGAAGAACTCACCGAACAGCTCGAAGAGGCAAAGGCCGAAATTGAAGAGCTTAAGGGCGGGCCAAGCGGCCATGATGATACTTGTCCCAAGTGCGGAAAAGTTCATAAGGATGATTTCTGGGGCAAAATCGTCTGCTTCTTCAACAGAATATTCAATTTCTTCAGAGACCTTTTCTGAAAAATCTTCTGATAGCCCCATAATAACTTATGCCCCGCCCGTCAATCGACGAGCGGGGCTTAACTTCATATAAACAGGAATATTTATTGATTAAATATCGTCAGATTTTTTCAAATCCCTCTGTATAACACATATATACGTTGTACTTCTGAGGATATTTTTCAACGGTGAATTTTTTGCTGCCTGCTGACTCAATAAGTCTCATAGGTACTCTGTCACTGTAATATACGTCTGTGGTTTTGTCGGTAAGCATATCAAATACGATATTCAGCGAGCCCTCAAGCATGGTTGAGGCAAGAGGAAAGCTATAAACGCTGAATCTGCCCTTTGAGTCTGCATTTGCTTTGATTGCTTCTTTAAGGGAAGCAACGAATTTGCCGGTGTCGGTAATATCATTGGGTTTTGCTATGTTATAAATTTCGTTGATTCCGCTGTATGCAGTGGGGAATGAGGGGCTGATATAAATATATCCGTTTTTGTCGGCTATGTCGACAAGAGTTGATTGAACGGAGCTGTCGGTTGAGAAAAGAACCACATTATCGGTACTGATTTCTCCGTTTGATTCAGCACTGCAATGCTTTGAAACGGCTTCTCTTACATATAAGCGTGCGGCTTCAATACCGCCGGTATTATTGGTGTCGTATGAGCTGTCGTAAATGAATTTGATTCCGTTTTCTTTGCATTTCTTTGTCAGCTCGGATTTTAACAGGGCATAAATCGGATTGCTGCTCATGTGAGCGTCAAAGGAAAAGCAGAGGAAATATTCGGCGTTTCTATCCTTGGCAGCGGCAACGATTTCATCTGCGTATTTGCCCCAGTCGGCCGTAATGACAAGATTTGCCTTTTCTTCAACGGATGTGAAATTTCTCTCCGGCTCAATGGCAACTGTGATGATGTTTTTATTCCGTTCCTTTGCGGCGGAAATCGCATTGGCGGTGAATTGAGTGGCACCGGCATAGATTATAGCGCCTACATCATTCTGAGCGGCAACCTCGGCAGAAAGAGTTATTATCTCCGGGTCGCCTGCAACAAGCACACGGCTGTCGGCATATTCCTTAACGATTACTTTGTCGGGGTGTTTTTCGGAAAGCTTTTTTGCTGCGTAGTAGAATTCCGGATTCTGTTCCTCCGGTGCAACCATTATGGCAACCTTTTTGTCGGGAATTTCCACTTTTTCATTTGAAACGGTGACCTTTTCGGATTTTCCGCAGGATGCAAGAGCGAAAACCAGCATAACAATAAATAGTACCGAAATAATCTTTTTCATTTATATGACCCTCTTTTATAATGTGCATATAGTAACATAATACTACAAATCACAGTTACAGTCAAACAACATCGGTAAAGAACCGGGGGACTATTACAATACAAGCAAACGCTTACGGTTTTTTCTGAAATAATGCACTTGCCTGATAAAGTAAAATAAGTATTCATTACGGGTAAATTTTTCCTCATAACCGAATAATCTCTTATGCCCCGTATGTTACCCGACAGACGGGACTTCGCTCTCTTTCAGAGCGGAACCCTTGTATCGTATCCTGACAGATTCAGAGATAAAAGCTCTTCAGGAGAGCAAAAACGGATGTTGAATGAAATGCGAGAACTGAGAAGGAAAAGAAATGAAGAAAAGAAACAAAATGAAGAAAACGGTTGAAGTCAGCATTTCATAAACAGTACCGTAAACAAATAATAAAAAAGCAGTTCTTTATTTCGGTAAAGAACTGCTTTTTGTCGGTTATATTATGAAATCATGTCTTCCCACATATAATAGTTGCATTTACTTCCATACTTATCTACCTTCCCAAATTCCGACGGCTCGATAATAAACGGATAACCGAGACCGCTGCATCTTATTTTCGGCTTCCCTTCATAAATAACGGTTCCGTTTTCGTCACAGAATATTCCTTCTCTGGGGAAATTAGGACCATATCCTCTATTCAGGGAGTAATCACCCCGGAATCTGATATTCCCGTTCGGATAGTATTCCGTCCCGGAAATGAGCCCTTTTATGTAAAATTTTCCTTCTCTGTGTTTGTTTCCGTTATCATAGTATTCGATTCCGTTGCCATAGGGCTTTCCGTTGACAGTTTCTCCCTCATAAACAAGGACACCGTCATCTGAGTAGATTTTTTTGATTTCGGTTTTCTTTTCTTTTCCCATATGAATATTCATCCTGTCTCATTTATTCTTTATGTGTATTGCGATTCACATCTCTGTGGATAGATTATAATACCAAAATAAGCAGATCAGGTCGCTTTTGAAGTGACATTTTTGTT
This sequence comes from uncultured Clostridia bacterium, assembly GCA_937892115.1. Classification (GTDB taxonomy): domain Bacteria; phylum Bacillota; class Clostridia; order Oscillospirales; family Acutalibacteraceae; genus CAG-177. Next base: position 44,664 of record CALAUI010000007.1, read on the forward strand.
TTTCTTTTTTTGAGAGGGGAAAGCGTCGTTCCCGCGGCCGCCCGTCCTTCATCTTTAATTAGGGCTTTATTTGCTGAAACTGATTTGCTTTATTCTGAAATGCTCAAATTTTAGGGTTGCAGGACCCGGTAAACCGTATTTGCATTTGCCAATCAATATGTCAGCAAAAGCCCGGGAATCATTGACTGAAATGAAATAAAAGATTACAATGAAAGTATCACAAGAAAGCGAGGAGTGACTATGATATTTTTAGGCACAGGCGCCGCCGAGATGATTCCGGACCCGTTCTGCAGCTGTGACGTATGCAGCTATGCAAGAAAGCATCCCGAAGAACAGCGTGTACGTTCTTCGTTTATGATTGATGACAATACTCTTATTGATATCGGGCCGGACGTATTTGCTTCTTCAATGAAATTCGGGGTGAATCTCAATTCTCTTAAAAACATTCTCATCACTCATACACATGAAGATCACTTCTGTATTGACAATCTGGATGTAATCAGCTGCAACATACCGAAACCGAAGGATATGTTTACCGTCCATCTTTCACCCGAAGGATATGAGTTTGTTACGTCAATGACAAAAGTCATGAAGGAAATAAATCAGAATCCGATGAGCTGTGTTGACAAAGGATTTTATAATTACGAGGTACACAAACCCTTTGAAGAATTCAGAATGGACAGCAAAACCGTGTTTCCGGTCGTGGGATTTCATACCGGAAGAGGAGAAAACGAGAAGTCCTTCAATTACAGAATCAAAGACGAAAAGGGAACGCTTCTTTATGCACTTGATACCGGCGTATATCCCGAAGAAACAATCGAGGCGTTATCGGGTGTTCCCGTTGATATCCTTATTATGGATGCAACATTCGGCTCACACAGAATGGATTCCGGCTGCACACATCTTGACGCATATACGTTTGTTTCACAGCTTGAAAGACTTGTAAAAGCCGGAACGGTAACTTCAAAAACCCGAATATACGCTTCTCATATCAATCACTATAACCGATGGAAGCATAATGAATACGAAAAATTCCTGAAAGACAGCTGTCCCGGTCTGAACATCACCGTTGCAAGGGACGGAATGGTAATCTGATTTTTCAGCCGCCACGATAGAATCATCGGACATTATTTGTATCATAAAAAAATAAAAAGCAGTTCTTTATTTCGGTAAAGAACTGCTTTTTGTCGGTTATATTATGAAATCATGTCTTCCCTTTTTTCATATCTTGCCGACGTAAACAGGTAAGAAACGATATAGGTAAGACCGGCAACGCAGGGAGAAACGGTATTTACAAACTTTGCGGTGACATTGTGCCTGTCAAACCATTGCATGACGGTAATGAGATTAAAATGCTCATCAAACACTTTCAGGTCGCCGAAAAAGATGAAACCCATAAATGCAAGACCTATCACCATAATGATTGCTGTCTTTATAAGCGTGGCTTTTTCAACACCCTTGAGGATGTAAAACGGAAGCTCAAGTGCAAAAATAAATACAATAATACAAATGAACGGAACTGAAATTTTGTACATCATTTCGCTGATAACTTTGGTGTAGGAAAAACGGATATTTACAAAATGAATCAGAAGGAAAAGCAAAAATGATGCAAGCACAAACGCACCGACAAAGATATATTTTGACGTCACGTAACTTCTCTTTTTTACGGGCATGGCAGAAATATAGCTCTTTATCTTGTTCCTTTCATCAAAGCCCATCACATTCCGGCTGAGCCAATTTGCAAAAAAGACTGATAACGTCAATACTAAGAATTCAACCAAAGGAAAAAATGAAAGATCCAGGAAGTTTGCTTTTTCTCCTTTATCATCAATTGACATCGCGATATCAATTGTCGCCTCACCGTTAAGAATTACTCTGAGAATGATAAACAGCACAGTTCCGAGTGCGAGGAAGAGACAAAGGCGTTTACCTTTTATTGCAATAAAATCTTTATAAAGAAGTCCGAGCATCAGATAACACCCCTCTTTCTGTTAACCACAAGCATAGAAGCGGTATATGAAATTATGCAACCGCCAAGGGCGATGATAAGCAGAATCCACGATTTTTCTTTGATGAAATCAAATACATTCCAGATAAAGGAAATATCCTGACTGCCCGCTGATATTCCGCGAATAATCTGCTTTACCGTTTTCAGATTTGTAAGCACAGCCGCGGCTATAAGAGTCAGAAGTGAAAACAACTGAGCATAGGACGTTTTACCGCTGTCGAGTACAAAGCAATAAAAAATAACGCAAACGCTGTAAAGGAGCATAATTGAAACGCAGGAAAATATAATATTCAGAAAAACGCCGAAGGTAATGATATCGGATATCCGTGAAAGCACAAATGCAATGACCGTATCAATCAGAGCGCTCAGGAAATAAAGAGCAATTACGGTAAAGTACCTTGCAAGAACGCGTTTTTTCAGCGACACGGGCAGCGAAGCCGAAACCTTGCAGAAGCCGGCTTTTTCGTCCATATCGCAGACCATTGCCATATCGCCGACTGCCGCAATCGGCACAAGCATAAAGAATGCAAGAGCCGTAACAGCGAGATTTTCAACATCAATAGCCGTTATATTGTCGTCTTTGAGCATATCCTTTCCCGCCCGGGCAACATTGCCGAAGCGGGCACTCAGAACAAACATAACCGAAAGAGCAAGCACACCCACAATAACAAAGCAGAGAATGACGAGGCGTTTTTTAAGGCAGAATAAATCTTTGATTACAAGACCTTTCATACCCTCACCCCTTCCTGCTGACATAGTGAATCGTTATCTGCTCAAGCTGAGCCGGTTCAATAACCATATCGGGGTAAAGCTTTTGTGCGGCGTGACGGTCGTTGACAAGCACCTCAACGCCGTAAGGGCCGATATCTGTATTGACGATAATTGACTTGCTGATTGTTTCAAGCTCATCCTTTTTACATTTGAGTATGGCGTGACTGTCAAGAATTTCGTCCTTATTGCCTGCAAGAATTATTTTGCCGCCGTTGATGAAGACAACCTCATCGGCTAATTTTTCAATATCGGTGGTAATGTGTGAGGAAAGCAGGATCGAGTGATTTTCTTCTACAACAAACTCACGGAAGATGTCAATCATTTCATTTCTGACTACGGGGTCAAGACCGCTTGTCGGCTCATCCATCACAAGAAGCTTTGCATTGTGTGAAAGAGCGACTGCAATCTGAAGCTTCATCCTCATACCTCTTGAAAAAGAGCCGCACGGCTTCTTTGAGGGAAGTGAAAATCTTTTAAGATAGTCAAAGAATACTTTTTCGTCCCAGTTTTTATAGATATTCTTCATCATGATGTTGATGTCACGGCCTGTCATAAATTCGTGAAAGCCCATTTCATCAAAGACAACGCCGATATCCTCACGGAGCCGCGCACTGCCCGAGTCAATGCTTTCGCCGAAAAGACGGATTTCACCCGAATTGCGTTTAACTATATCGAGAATCAGATTGATTGTGGTTGTTTTACCTGCACCGTTCTGACCGATAAAGCCGCAGACTGAGCCCTCGGGCACGGAAAAGGTAACGTTATCAAGCTTGAAATCGCCGTAATCCTTTGTTACGTTTTCAAGCTCTATTACATATTTATTATCGTTCATTGTTTTTTCTCCTCAAAAATGACGGTGAGCATTTCTTTCATTTCATCAAGACTGATTTTGCCGAGGATTGCTTTATCCGCAGCTTTTTCAAGACTGTCCTCAATGTCACGAAGCATACTTTCTCTCATGATTTCGCTGTTTATGCCTTTTACAAAGCTGCCTTTGCCTACGACAGACTCAATAAAGCCGTCGCGCTCAAGCTCTTCAAAAGCTCTTTTTGTTGTGATTACGCTGATTTTCAGATCCTTTGCAAGCATTCGCATTGACGGGAGGGCGTCCCCTGCCGCAAGCTCGCCTGTCATAATCTGGCTCTTGATTTGTTCCTCAATCTGCTCATAAATGGGCACGCCTGAGGAGTTACTGATAATAATATCCATTTTTCTTCCTTTTCTGTGCACAGAGCGACCGTAAGAAGATACAGACGCTCAATGATCAATCATTGTGTATACTCAATATACACACTTACACGGTTTTTGTCAAGTCCTTTTTCAAAAATCGGTAAAAACAATCCGCATTGCTGCAAATTACCGGGATAATCATGTCATATTTTATGCTGTCATATTTGTGCAAAATTTTATCTTTGACTAATAAATAATAATTGATTTTTAACGTTTGCCGTGGTATCATTTTTGTGTAGCGAAAGTATTTTTTATTTGCACTTTCTTTGAAGGAGAATTTTACATGACGTTAGACCCTAAAACTATGCCGGAGGTTATGAGCTTAAACCCCATTGAACTGATAGAATGGTGCAGGGAGCGTAAAAAGACCCTGGGTATTTCCAATCAGAAGCTTTCCGAGCTTTCCACCGTACCCGTCGGCACTATTGACCGTATTATGGCGGGTGGATATACCGAGTTTCGTTACAGCTCAATTCAGCCCATTCTTTCCGTACTTATTGAAATAAACAAAGCCACCCCCGTTCCCGACGAAAACGACAGCGAGCAGGGTCAGTATTACTATGAAACAATCGAGGGCTATAAGCTGATCGTTGAAAATAAAAATCACGAAATTGAGGAGCTTAAACGCAACATTGCTTCATTGATTAAAGAGGTTGAGTTCATTAAAAGAGAGAATGAAACCAAACAGCAGATAATCGGGAATTATCATGAGCATACAAAGTGGCTTGAAGGAATCGTTGACGATTACCGCAACGAGACAAAAAACAAAGCAAAAATATCGGATTGAAATTTCTGCCGGCTGTTCGTGCAACAGCCGGCTGTTTTTATCGGTATTGAATTGTTTTTTGCAGGATGATATACTTGATTTATCAATCATCGGAGGCGCACAATGACGGACAGAATTTCAAAAAGAGTGAATGCGGCGGATTACGGCTTTCTGCCCGATAATCCGGGAAAGGCAAACTGTGATGCACTCACAAGAGCAATTAAGAGTGCGGAATATATTTTTGCCGATAAAGCGGGAATCTATGATATTTCCGGCACGGTGCGTATTCCCTCCGACACTCACCTTGAATTCGGTGAGGGCGTTATCCTTCGCCGTGTACCTGCCGAAGCCGGAAATCCTGAGGGCAATCTCTTTATAAACGAGGGTGCTTACGAAGGCAGATACAACGAAAATATATCGATAAAGGGCGCTCATATTATCGTAAACGGCGTTGAAAGTGCCGGAGCTTCACCCGACAGCAAAAACGTTATCGCAGGTCTTCGCGGGCATATAGCGTTTCTGTATATAAGAAATCTTCTCCTTGAGGATATTGAAATCACCGACCTTATGGAAAAGGACTATGCGATTCAGATTTCGGATTTTGAGAATGCCGAGGTGTGTCGGGTACGCCTTGAGGGACTCAAGGACGGCATTCATTTCGGACCGGGCAGGGGTTTTGCCGTACGTGACGGTGTATTCCGCACCTACGATGATGCAATCGCCCTGAACTGCACCGATTATTCCGTTTCAAATCCTAATTTCGGCACGATTTCAGACGGAATCATTGAAAACTGCACCGAGCTTGCGGGTTATAAAACCGAGGCGTTCTTTATCCGTATTCTTGTAGGTACTGCCCGCCGCTGGCAAAAGGGAATGACCGTTTACCATTCCGATGCGATACTGACGGAAAAGGGAATGTACCGTGTGGTAATGAAACCCGACAACACGCCCTATGTCTCGGTCACCTGTCCCGACTTTGAAAAGGGCTACCGTGAGCTTGACGGTATTATGTGGGTCAAAACGCATCTCGGATATGATCCCGGTGAAATCCCTCTGACCGCCGGGTGTAAAAATATAGTCTGCCGCAATATCACCATAGAGCCGGAAAGACGCAGAGGGGTATATATCTATACTTCGTTTGACGAATATCTGCGAAGCTACTACCGCGGCAGCGAGATACCCGTTGTTGAGAATATTTCCTTTGACAATGTAAAACTTCTCAGCCCCGTTGAGCATTTTATTGCGGTCAATACGAAGGTAAGCAATCTGACGATAACTAACAGCACCGTTGATGAAACGGATATACTCTTTGAAAAGAACGGTCAGTTCTGAAAAGTTTTTAATTCTCACCGAAGGAGCAGATTTATGAAAAGCATTATTGACGAAATGTGTTCGTATATAAGAGAAAAGGGCTACAATATTTACGGCGTAAGCGAAATCGTGAACGGAGAGGAAAGGTCACAGAGCATCGTTCCCGCTCCGTGGAGTACGGACGTTTATTCCGTGTCAAAATTTGTTACCTCTGCCGCCGTGGGCATTCTTTGGGACAGAGGACTTATTGACCTGCACAAGCCCGTTACACAGATGATTGACGGCTGCCCCGAGCCCGCTGAGCCGAAATGGAAAGAGGTTACGGTGCATGACTGCCTGCGGCACAGAACGGGACTTCTCAGCGGCAATCTTGATATTGATAACGAAGCCGACGAGGGCATAAAGGACTGGCTTCCCTATATTCTCTCTCTGCCCATAGAAGGAGAAAGGGATAAGGATTATCATTATAATGACGCCGCATATTATCTTGTCTGCCGCGTAATTGAAAGCATAACGAAAGAAAACGTCTATTCCTTTATTCACCGTGAACTGCTTTCAAAGCTTGATTTCCGTGAAAGCTCCTGGTCGGTCTGCCCCCGCGGATACACTACCGGCGGCTCCGGCTTCTGCGGGAATGACAGAGACCTTGCACGCCTCGGCTCTCTCTGGGTCAATGACGGAGTATATAACGGCAAGGCCCTGCTTTCTCCCGAATACACAAGGTTGAGCCGTGAAGAGGGCTACGGCATAGCAAAGCGTGAGGATTATCCCGATAACTACTATAAGACAGGCGCATGCGGTCAGATAGTCATTATGCTTCCGGAGGAGAAATATGTGCTTGCGGTCAGAGGATATTATTCATCCGATGACAGAACGGAGCTTATCAATAAATTCTTTCCGCCCTGCATTTGAATGACAAAAAGAAACCCCGAAAACGGTCTGATTATTTTCGGCTGAAAATTACTTTAGGAGGTCATTATGGGACGAGTATCCGTTAAAGACAATAAAAATATATATCAGCTCAAGCGTGAGGAAGTAGGATATACAAGGGAGAAGGCAAGTGAGATAACCGGTATTTCTCCCGATAAAATAGAAAAAATCGAAAACAGAGGCGTTGTTCCGTATCCCGAGGAGGTCCTTGCCATGGCAGACGGATACAGAGAGCCGGCTCTCTGCAACCATTACTGTTCAAAGGAATGCGCAATCGGTAAGCAGTACGTTCCCGAGGTATCAATCAAGGATTTGCGGCAGATTGTGCTTGAAATGATGGTTTCGCTCAACGGTATGCAGAGCAAGCAGAACCGTCTTATGGAAATCTCAATTGACAATACGGTAGATGACGACCAGATTGCTGATTTTATTGATATTCAGAATGAGCTTGAAAAAATATCCGTATTGGTGGAAACGCTTCAGTTCTGGTCGGAGGAAATGCTTGCCGAGGGTAAAATCAATAAAGAAAAATATGAAGAAATAAAGGCAAAGCTGAAATAATCCGTAGTCTTCGTTTTTTATTACGGATATGTATTGAAGAACGGAAATGATTGTGATAGCATATTTTGTACAGATATTATAATTTACGGTGAAAGGGTGTTTACAAATGAAAAAAATACTTATTGATGAAAAGCTGAATTTTTACCGTGCCAATCTCCATTGTCATTCCACGATATCCGACGGAAGAAAGACTCCCGAGGAGCTCAAGTGTGACTACATGAAGAACGGTTACTCCGTCATTGCTTATACCGACCACGATATCTACGTCAATCACGATGACCTGACAGACGGAAATTTCGTTGCTCTTAACGGTTATGAGCTTGATGTAAGCTGCAGGAGCGAGGAAGAGCTTGAGGACGGCAAGACCTGTCATCTGTGCTATATCGCTCTTGACAAAGAAAACGACCTTTCGCTTTGCTTCAATAAAGATAAATACGTAATGCCCAACGGAAAGAAATATATTGACAGTCAGCATTATCTCGGCACGCCCGATTACGAGAGAGTATATTCCGAAGAGGGCGTAAACGAAATGATTGCGCTGGGCAGGGAAAACGGCTTCTTTGTAACCTACAATCATCCTACCTGGTCTCTTGAAAGCTATCCTCAGTATTCACGCTACAGAGGAATGAACGCAATGGAAATATACAGCTTCGCAAGTGAAGTGGCGGGCTGGGATGACGACAACGGTCATTGCTACGACGATTTACTGAATCTCGGCAACAGAATTTTCTGCATCGCGACCGATGACAATCATAACAGAGTTCCCGATACCGACCCCCGCTGCGGCTCATACGGCGGATATACTGTTATAAATGCTCCCGAGCTTGAGTACTCCGCAATCACGAAGGCACTTGTCGACGGCAGCTTCTATTCATCAACGGGAAATTACATTAAAAAAGGTCCCGAAATCAAATCCCTCGTTTATGAAGACGGAAAGGTTACTATCAAGACCTCCGAAGCCCGCCAGATTATGATAATGCACAATATCCGCAGATGCTCATGCGAGAATGCTCTTGACGGAGAAAGCATTACCGGGGCAACCTTCGACGTTGAAAATGCCAAGTGGTTCCGTATTGTGGTAATTGACAATTACGGCTTCAAGGCATATACAAACGCCTATTTTATTGATGAACTCAAATAAAAAAAGATGTGGTGAAATATAAAAGTTTCATCACATCTTTTTTAATGATAAAAATTATTTATTTGAGATGCCAACAAGTTCATCAAATGTTGTATCTAAAACATTACAAAATGCTAACAATTCAATATCTGTCACAAATCGTTTACCTGCTTCAATTCGCTGTATGGCATTTTTATCAATATTCAGTCCTATAAGCTGCAACTTATCAGCAAGTTCACGTTGAGATATTTTCATTTCTTTACGTATTTTAGATATTGTTTGACCACAAATATTATTTTTATTGTTATCGGCTTTGTTTATAAACATACATTGTCCCTCACTTTTTGACATTTTGTGCTTGTCAATGAGAAAATTATATGTTATAAATATATGTAATATGACATTCACTGAATGTCATATTACATGAGATAAGACAAAATTGGAGGGAAAAGTATGAGTAATACTCAGTGCCCAAATTGCAAAGAAGTGTTTGAAGGGGATGATTTATTTTGTCCTTTATGTGGGGGAAAGCTTGAAGAAATAGCATCTGACGGCAAGTTAAATACCATAGAAGGAAAAAATATATCTTGTCCATGCTGCGGAAACGCTGTTGACAGCGATGATTTGTTTTGTAGTACCTGTGGATTTAAATTCAACTCAAAGGAAAGAACTAATGAATATGATATAAACAATGGAATTGGGTTTGCAAGCAATATGAATAGTACAACAGAATCATATGCTGATTACTATGCAAAACAGTTGGATAGCGGTAATTCTCAAGTTCCTAAAAATTCTATTGCAAAATCGCTTTCTCTGTATTTCAAAAATTACAAAAATTTCGAGGGAAGGACAAGACGCTCTGATTTTTTTCAAGCGGTTATAGCTATCTTGCTCATTTGTTTAGTTGGTATAATTGTTCCAATGTTCTTTTCGGAATTTAATAAGGAACTTGAGGGAATAGGCAGTTTATTGACAGTGCTGTTTATATTTTTTGCATTAATAAATGTTATTCCGTTGGCAGCTATTTTTTGCAGACGACTTAATGATGCCGGCTTTCCACTTTTGGTTCTTTTATTAGTCTTTATACCCCCGTTGATAATTGTACTTTTAATAATGTGTACGAAGGATAGTGTTAAAGGTGCAAATAAACATGGGGAAAGCCCAAAATACCCTAATAATGTATTTATCCCAGAAATATAGTGAGAGGAGAAAACTAAATGTTTTGTACCAAATGCGGCTCTAAACTAGGAGAAGATTGCTCTTTTTGCCCTAAATGTGGTGCACCAGTTAAGGCGAGATATTTTGAAAATGAGAGTAAAGAAATGTATCGCGGAAGAGTAAAGCAGTGTAAATATTGTGGTGGTCCGCTTGGTGAAGGAACCACAATTTGTCCAACATGCGGAGCTAAAATTGGAAATGATGTTGCTAAATCAAGTGTTAGAGACTTACGAGAACAGCTTATGGCAATTGAATCTACGCGCCAAACAAGAGGTGGTATCACTTCAGCGTTAAGTGGTGTTAACAAAGCTGATGAGATAAAGCTTAGTTTGATAAGGAACTATCCTATTCCAAATAACATGTCAGATATACTTGAGTTTGCTTTGTTTGCTCTCCAAAATATAAACGTAGATTTGTCAAAACAGACATTTGCCAAGACCACATCAAGAACAATCAATTCACTTATTGGTGCACGAAGTGCAAGTGTTGAAACGACAATAAGTGATGCATGGGTTTCAAAAGCGGAAGAGTGTTATAATCAGGCTGCTGTTTATTTTTATGATGAACCTGAGTTTCTTAGACTTGAAAATATGTATTTAGCAAAAATGAAAGCACTCGGCAGAACCGTAATGAAGTATAATATTGTAAAAAGCACTAACATTACCTCGAATGGTAATGAATCTGTAAATAATAATTTCAATGCAGGGACGCCAAACAAATTTATCGGAACAATAAATGATATTGGCGAAACCATTAAGGAAAAATGGGATGGGGTTACAGAAAATAGTGAACCTGTAAATAAAAGTGCTGATAAGTCGATTTCATTTTTTAGAGAAGAGATTGATTGATAACAGTGACGTATAAAAGCCGATGCACTATCAAAGTGCATCGGCTTTTTGTGCGCGAATAAATGTGTTGACTATACAATAATTTGTGCTTGCATTATCTTTTACCGGGCAAGAATACAGTATTTGAAAATACCTACAAACTGCAGGATACTGCCGGCAAGTATGAACAGATGAAAGATACTGTGCATATATTTTTTAGTGATGCCCATTTTGAAGAATATCATGCCCGCGGTGTAGGCGATACCGCCGATTAAAAGCCAGAATAAAAAGCGGATTCCGTAGGTGAGCATCATGGGCTTGAAGGCAAACAGTGCGCACCAGCCGACGATGAAGTAACAGCTCATGGCAATCGGTGCGTATTTATGAAAATCAATGGCAGTGAAGGTGACACCGAAAGCGGTAATAATGGGCAGTACGATAATATAAACGAGAAACAGAGTGGGATGCTGTTTTCTTATCCCCGTCATCAGAATCGGCATATACGTTCCGAGAATAAGGGCATATATCGTGCAGTGGTCAAGCACCTGAAAGACCTTTTTGGGCATTTCGGATTTTAGACCGTGATAAATTGCGGATACGGAATACAGAAAAATCATCATCGCGCCGTAAATTACTCCGCTGACTACTCCGCTGTAATTTTTTCTCAATGCACCGAAAACCGCGCAAAGTACAAGTACGAGAATACCGAATACGCCGCCAACAATATGGGAAGTCATATTGAATATCTCTTCTCCGCGGGTATATGAAGGCAGTTTTCTCTTTGAAAGAGGTGTTCTCAGCAAATAATCATCTCCTTGAATTTTTCCTTCGCATACATTATATCCGACAGCCGTTCCGGGGGCAACCTACTGAACGAAATGAAACTCTACCCGCAAAAATGAGACTCTACTGCGCCGAAAATCGCCTCTACTCACAGTAGAACTCAACAATATCAAGGGTTTTGCTTGATTTTTGACTGAAAATGTGTATAATAAATAAAAACGAAACGAAACAGGTGATAATGTTGCAGGAGCAGGACCTGAGAAAAACCATTGCAGAAAAAATCACACATTACCGCAGACATGCAGGGCTTACTCAGAGCCAGCTTGCGGAGAAACTGAATTATTCCGATAAATCCGTTTCAAAGTGGGAGAGAGGTGAAGGCCTGCCGGATGTAATCGTTCTTTGCCGGATGGCAGAGCTTTTCGGCGTTACTCTTGATGACCTTACCGCTATGGAAAAACCGGCGGTAATCCCCTTGAATATTAAAAAATCAAGACGCAGGATAATTACCGCACTTGCAGTGCTCCTGGCGTGGCTTGCGGCATCGGCGGCATTTTTTACTCTGAAGATGCTTGATGTTTTCATTGACTGGAGTTTCTTTGATAAGAGCTGGCTGATGTTTATATACGCCATACCCGTTTCATTCATCGTACTGACCGTGTTCAGCTGTATGTGGTACAGAACTCCTTTCCGTATTTTCAGCGTCAGCGGCATAATCTGGAGCTTATTCCTTTCAATCCGTCTTTCCGTTTCGGTGGAAGCACTCAATTATCTGCTGATAGTCTGTATTATTCTTCAGGTAATGACGGTTCTCTGGTTTTTCCTCAGAGCCAAGGGAAAGCATGTAAAATGAAAGGTGAGGTGGATTAAATGCAGGAATCAGGCGAAATGTATCTTGAGACCATCCTCATTCTCGGTAAAAAACAAAATAAAGTCAGAGCCGTTGATATCGTAGACGAGATGGGCTTCTCAAAGCCCTCCGTCAGCAGAGCAATGGCAAAGCTTAAGACCGATGAATGCATCATAGTTGATTCGGCAGGTTATATTGCACTTACCGAAAAAGGCAGAGGAATAGCGGAAAAAATATATGAACGTCATCAGCTTCTCTCCGAAATACTGATATCGCTCGGTGTTGATGCGACCACCGCGGCGGAGGATGCCTGCAAAATGGAGCATGATATCAGCGACGAGTCCCTTGAGGCAATCAAGAGGTCATTTGCGGGAAAGCTGAAAAAGGAGTGATTTAACCGTATGAAAAAGAGAATACTTGCTTACAGAAAAAGAATTGATGCCTGCCTTTCGGGTGAAATCGTGATTGACGACTGGAGAGTGCTGCTTGAAGAGCATCTTATCCAGATTGGCTTCTTCCAGCACGAAAGACTTATCCATCTGATAGTGACCGTGCTCTTTGCGATTATGACGGTTGCGGTACTGCTGGTACTTGTCGTTACCGAATATATGCCGCTTGTCATACTTCTTTTCCTTCTTTTCGTTCTGCTTATTCCCTACATAAAGCACTATTATCTGCTTGAAAACGAAACGCAGAAAATGTATAAGCAGTATGACGAAATGCTGAGGAGAATCAACGGCAAATAATACCGCGTAATTTCATATAAAAGCAATACGGATACCCCGAAAGGAGTATCCGTATTTTTTTGCTTTGTTTTATTTTATTTTGCGGGAATGTACTGGATTGTGAAGCACTGGGATCTGATTCCGTTATTCAGTACGTTTGATCTGAAGGTGTTGCCCTTCATTGAAATGCCGCCCACGTTCATATCCACTACGTAGCCGATGCCTTCGCTGTATGCCTTATCCTGAGAAATGATTTTGATCCAGGTTGAGGGATCGCCGCTCAGAGAAGCACTCTTATTGTAGTTGGTGATGAGCTTCTTCATATCATCCTTGGTGTAAATCTTTGTTGAAACACTGACGGTTTCGGGACTTGAAACACCGCCGCAGAGATATGCTACGTCACCGCCCCATACGTATTTGGAAGCAGTCGTCTTACCGGGACAGGATGCAAAGTAAACCGTGTTGGCGTACTTGTTGTTGTATTTCAGACAGTAGGGCTGAGGAGTTTCGCTTGCACTTGAAATATTAAGTACGGAAAGGACTGCCTTCTCAACGTTCGTGCCCGAATAAGAGAAATTGCTCTTGTAGGACTGAAGTGAATCAAAGTTGTCGTTATTTGCCTTTGCAACGGTATATGCCGCAACTGCCTGGGCCTTGAGCGCCTCCATGGGAGAGGAAGGACCGATTTCCTGAGCTATCGTTTTGCAGAGGAATTCAACAAGTGTTATCTGTGAGCCGCCTCTGTTGACGGTTTTTGATGCGGTAGTGTCTTTTACGAGAGTAGTGCCGGGATAGTATGCGGAAAGAATCTGTGAGAAGCTCTTTCCCTGGTTTGCCATTGCGATTGCGCCGAGCTGGCTCATACCTACGCCGTGGCCGTAGCCGTATACCGTGAATACGAATACTCCGCCGCCTGCGGGAATGTTGATATCCGCATAGGGATTGGTAACGTAAGTAAGAGGATTGTCTCTGTTATAGGTGCCGGATGAATCTTTCTTGTGGAATTCAAGGTGAAGATGTGAAGTGGTGGCGTTGCCGGTGTGACCGATACGGCCTATCATCTGACCTTTTTTAACGGATGCACCCTGGCTGACCGAAATGCTCTGGGCGTGGCAGTATTTGGAACGGATGCCGTTGCCGTGATCGATTACGCAGTAATTTCCGAAGCCGTTGTTATCGGCGTTGTCGTTCTTTACCTCGATTACGGTGCCTGCACCGCACGCGTAGAAGGGCTCACCTTCGGTAGTGCCGTCCTTGAGCAAAATGTCGATGCCGCCGTGAGCTCCGCCGCTGCTGTAATTGGGATAACCTGCAGTTATCTCACTTACATGAATCAGGGGCCAGCCGTAGCTTGCAATCTGAACGGTGGATTCACCTCCGCCGATGGGATTATCCGGGGGAGTAATCGTACCTCCGCCTATAAGTGACATAAAGAAATTCAAAATAACCATCAGAAGGGACATGAGCATTGATAATATCTGTTCCATAGTTGCCTCCTTTTCAGTTGAAATTATGGAAAATATACGGTTTTAATCTATTCAAAAAGCACACCGGGTGCTGTTGAAAGCAAATTAAACGGGAGCTTCAGTTTGCACAGAAGCACAGAGAAAGTGCAATTGCATACTGAGCAATATAGTAGGTAACATGATTAGTTACGATATCTACGGGTCTGTTCTTCCCCTGACCGAAGTATGTTCCGCTGAGGATGAAATCCGAAATCATAAAGAATATACTGCCGCCGAAGATGATATCAAGACCGACGTTGCGGAAGCCGTGGAGCTTTGCCATTGAGAATGAGAATGCCCCGAGGGAAATGAGAAACGCGGAATAAACCGAAACGATGAGTCTGTACTGACCGTAATCCAGCTTCATGAGCTTTTCGGAGAAATACATACCGATTGCGACTGCTATACTGATTACCGTGGGGATGATAATGGCTTTTGCGTTGCCTTTGACGTAAAATTCGCTGACAAGTCCGATATCATAGAAGATATGACCAAAAAGGAATGAAATGAAGCCCGCGTTGGTGTAGGTTGCTTCGGATTTCCTGTGAGCATATTTGAGGTCAAGAGCAATATCTCCGTATGCTCCGCAGACAAGTCCCATTACCATAAAGAAGGTGAATCTGAGACGGGGAGCATCACAGGCACCGAATGCGATACTGCTGAGTGCTGTTGCGATAAAGCAGAAGGAAGCGAGTGCTTTAATCATTGCCACAAAGGGCGTAGCTCCCTTTACCCTTTTAATACAGAAAAATACAAGGAGTATTGCACCGACACAGGAAAACAGAATGGGGATTATCATAATATCACCTCAGATTGAAATGAGAAACTATTTTACTTCTGAAAAATGTCTTACCTTACCCTCTGTAACACCGCCCAGGAAAACGGAAGCGGTGCTTTCAAAGAAGTCGGGATTATCACTGACATAGTATTCTCTCCTGCCGCCTTCTCCGTTATTCAGAAGACCGGATTCGCGAAGACCGGATTCAAGGGCTTCGGCAGCAGCATCGGATGAACTGATGAGGGTGACACCGGGGAGTATTTCCGAAATTACGTCGTAGAGCAGCGGATAGTGAGTGCATCCGAGCACAAGGGTGTCGATATCCTGCTCCTTAAGGGGCTCAAGATATTCGCGCAGTACCGTTTCAATAACTCCGTCGTTCTTTCTGTATCTGTTGTTTTCTACCAGAGGAACGAGCAGAGGACACGCCTTGCTGATTACCGTCAGAGACGGATTTATCCTGCCGATGGCTTTTTCATAGGCGCCGCTGCTGACTGTGGCGTTGGTGGCAATAACACCTATCCTGCCGTTCTTTGTGATTTTTGCAGATTTTTCAGCCGCAGGCTCAACTACTCCGAAAAACGGAAGGGGAAACATTTTGCTGACTGTATCACGGGCAATGGAATCTGCGGTATTGCAGGCGATGACAACAGCTTTGATATTGAATTTTGAAAGGAATTTCACGTCGTCAATGACGTATTCCGTAATCTGCTCTTTTGATCTGGAGCCGTAGGGCACGTGAGCCGTGTCTCCGAAATAAACTATGTTTTCGTCGGGCATGGCTTCAATGATGCTCTTGACGACGGTAAGACCGCCTACACCGGAGTCAAATACGCCGATAAAGTCGCTGTTGCTCATATTATCCTCACAGAGAGTTTACGATTTTTTTGAAATGCTCTCCTCTTTCCTCAAAGCAGCTGTACTGATCAAAGGAGCTGGTGGTGGGGGAGAGAAGCACCGTATCGCCGTCAACGGCAATTTTATTCGCTTCGGTAATTGCTTCTTCAAGGTTTCCGACAACGATTCCTTCATCGCCCACAAGTTCCTTGACGAGACGGGGACCGCAGAAGCCGAAGCCGATGACCTTTTTTACGGGTGCAAGATGTTTTTTGAGTTCGTCCATGGGAAGGCCTTTTTCAAAGCCGCCTACAAGCAGGATTACGCCTTTGTCAAAGGATTTGACCGCCGTAATGGTGGCATCCGTGTTTGTTCCCTTGGAGTCGTTATAGTATTTGATGCCGTTTATTTCACGGACAAATTCTATTCTGTGTTCAACACCGCCGAAGGATGAAACCGCATCAATGATTGTTTCGTTGTCAATTCCGACTGCCTTCGCGGCGGAAACGGCGATGATTACGTTCTGCAGATTATGTCTGCCGACAAGACGGATTACGCTTAAGGGAAGCACTTTTTCGCCTCTGATGAACATATATCCGTCCTTTATGAACGAATCCTTATCCGCAGAGTCAAGACTGAATGAATTGATTTCGCATTTTACGGGATAGCGTGCCGTGTATTCGGCAAGCACTTCGTCATCCGCATTGAGGATGAAGGTGTCGCTTCCCTGCATATTGCGGTAAACCTCGGTCTTGGACTTATAGTAATTATCAAGTCCGCCCATAAAGTCAACGTGGTCGGGAGTGAGGTTGATGATAGTTGCGACCTCGGGCCTGAATTTATCAATATTGACGAGCTGGAAATTTGAAATTTCCAGAGCAATATAGTGACCGCCTTCGTTCATAAGGTTATTTTCCATAACGATTTCGCAAAGGGGGATACCTATGTTGCCGCACAGATGTGCCTTGCCGGGAAACGCCTTGTTGAGTATTTCGTAAACGAGAGACGTGGTGGTTGTCTTGCCGTTGGTGCCCGTGATTGCAATGTAGTGCTGGGGCTTTGATACGATATAGGCAAGCTCGATTTCCGTAATTACGGGTATATTTCTTGAAGCAAGCTCTGCCATTTCGGGTGTCCTGTAAGGAACACCGGGATTCTTTACGACTAAATCCCAGTCTTTTTGGAATACGGACATACTCTGGTCCGTGATTTCAACGCCCATGGAAACGAGCTGATCTGCTTCCTTGATATCTTCTTTCTTTTTACTTTCGGAAAGGGTGATGACCGCGCCCAGGGCTTTAAGTACCTTGATTGCCGCCATACCGCTTCTCGCAAGACCGACAACGAGTACCTTTTTACCTGTAAAATCCATCTGAATCTGCTCCTCAGTCAAATAATGATGCTATGATGTTTGCCAGCTTGTTGATGACCGAGTAAGCCGCATTTGTCTGCGATGCGCTTGTCCAGTCTGTGGCGGGGGATGTGATTACGGCTGCTCTGCCTGAGCCCAGGACTGAGAGAGTCTTGTTGGCTATTGCGAGGTTTCCCTTTGAATTGGGATGAATCGTATCAACGGCAATGTAGTCGCTGTGACCTGCAAATGCCGATTCAACGTCAACTATCGTGAATGAACCGGGATGATTTGCAAGGTAGCTCTTTATGGTGTTGTTGATAACGTTTACGCCCTTCTGATAAACCCTTCTCAGAGAGTTGTTGCAGGGATTGTAAAGCGTTTGTATCAGCAGCTTTGCTTTGGGATTTATCTCTTTGATTTTTTCAATGAGCTCTGTGAAATTCGCGGAAAATGACTTCTGTCTGGAATTGAACATGAAATCCATATCCATAAGTCCCGTGAACAGAAGCAAGGGAAGGTTGGAGGTAAGGAAATCGTTTCCGCCTATGGAAATCTGGATTATCTCCGCTTCCCTGACTGCCGATTTCACCGAAGACGATTCAAGATAGAGCAGAAGTGCCTTTGAAGTAAATCCGTCAACGGCAAGATTCTTATAGTTGTAGCCGTTTGTATCCGCAACAATTTTACCGTAACAGCCCGCATTGGAATTGACGATTCCCTGGCCGTATGCAATGGAGTCGCCCAGTAGGAGATAGTCCGGTTTTGATGCTGCAAATGAGGTTACGGGAAGGCAGCAGATTATCATTACCGCCGTCAGAATTATTGATAAAAAGGATCTGAATTTCTTCATTTTTATGCCACCTGAAAACGCGTATGTCAAAGGAAAAAGTGCTTGTTGAAAAATAGCGACACTTTCCATATTATTTCGGGTATTATATCACTATTTTCATTAAATGTAAAGCCCCCCTGTTTTCCGTGCTGTTCCGAAGGTGTATTTCCCGCCTCCGGACAGTAAAAAAACACCCTCCGTTGGGGGATAACGGAGGGTGAATTCTGCTATTGTCTCTTTATGTGATTATTCCTGTGCTGCGTCGTCGGTAAGGGCAACTGCCTTATCAAAGATATCCTCAACTTCCTTTGAGGGTGCCTTTGTGCAGAGCGTTACAATGATTGCCACAACAAGGGATACGATAGCACCGGGTATGATTTCGTAAATGCCGGAAAGTGTTGACAGTACGGTGTTTCCTTCAACGATACCGAGCTTATCCTGATTGAGGATGAGAAGCCATGCGGCGTCAACTGCCGCGCCGGAGATGATGCCCGCAAGAGCACCTGCAAAGTTGAATCTCTTCCAGAAGAGAGAGAGCATAAGGACTGCACCGAATGCCGCACCGAAGAGACCCCATGCATTTTCAACAAGGCCCATAATTGTGCCTGAGTTGGGATTTGAAGCGATGATAACCGCGATTACGGAAATAGCGGCAACCACGATACGGCCTGCCCAGAGCATTTCCTTGTCGCTTGCCTTGTTCTTGCGGATGATGGGTTTATAAACGTCGCTTGCAAATGCCGATGAGGAAGCGAGAAGCTGTGAGTCTGCGGTTGACATTGAAGCGGCGAGGATAGCGGTAAGAATGATACCGGAAACGATTGCGGGGAAGAGGAATCTTGACATCTGGATGAATACCGTTGAGCTGTCTTCGAGCTCGCCCAGAAGAAGGTGACCTACGCAGCCGGCGGCAACGGAGAAGATAACGATGAGAACGTTCCAGCTGATGCCAATTTTTGCGCTCTTCTTAAGAGATTTGTCGGATTCGAGGGACATGAATCTTACGATGATGTGAGGCATACCGAAGTATCCGATACCCCAGCCGAGACCCGAAAGGATATCTTTCCAATTTGAGAAGAGATTCCAGTAACCGTCGGGAAGAGTATAGCTTGAAGCGTCTGCCGCATTACCGCCGTTGATTACGAAAACTGCAACGATGGGAGCCGCAAGCAGCGCTGCCAGCATAAGCATACCCTGGAAAAAGTCGGTCCAGCAAACTGCGTTGAAGCCGCCGAGGAACGTATAGATAAGAATGATTGCTGCCGCAAGATACATTGCAACCGTGGAATCAAGACCTATAACGGTATTGAAAAGAGTACCGCAGGCCTTCATGCTTGAAGCGGCATAAACCGTATAGGCAACAAGGAAGATAACCGCGCAGATAACTCTGATTGCGCTGCTCTTGGAAAGGAATCTGTTGGTAAGATACTGGGGAATTGTAATCGAGTCGTTTGCGGTGATTGTGAACTTACGGAGTCTGGGAGCCATAAAAATCCAGCTCAGAGCATAGCCGATGGCAAGACCGATGGCAATCCAGGATTTACTGATACCCGCAACGTAGATGGAAGCGGGAAGACCCATAAGTACCCATGCGCTCATATCGGAAGCACCTGCGGAAAGGGCGGAAACCCAGGGACCCATTTTACGGCCGCCGAGGAAGTAATCCTTCTCACCGTTTTCTTTTGATTTGACAAAGAAGAAAATGCCGATACCGAGCATGAAAGCAAGGTATATAACGAAAATAACAAATTCCGTTACGTTGATTTGTCCTGTAAACATAGCAATACCTCTCAAAACATTAGTTTTAGCAGTTTTCTATAAAATTACCCCGATATATTAACACACATTAAACAAGAATGCAATATAGAACGATGTACAGAATGATGTTTGCAATAAAATTGCGGATATGTTGAAAAATAAGAGAAATCGGGCAGAACATCAATCAAGAACGATTTGTCTACAAGGTATAATTTCGGTTTCGGAACAAAAAACCGGACCTGCCGCAGCAGATCCGGTCGGGAAATTATATTTTTGATTCGTATTTTTCAATAAGCTCTCTTGCAATCGCAACCGTGTCGCCGTCTGTCGGCTGATCGGGGTCCGCGGTGGCGAGCCACTTCTTTTCAAATTCCGCAAATCTCTTACAGAAATCGTTTCCTCTGTATTCGTTTCTTTCATTGTAACGGTGCTTCGTTGCCGTGGAGAATTTGCGCTTATGGGGGAACTCTATGGCAAGCTGTTCGTAAAAACTCTGCCAGCGCTTTGCATAGTAAGTGCCGATGAGACCGCCCCATTCTTTCCATGCATAGTCGTAGTTGATTGAATCCATGACGGGACCCCATACGGTGATCTGGGTAAGGAGGTTGAGCTCAAAGTTTTCTCTTTCCTTCTTTGCCTGCTCCTCATCGTCTGATTTGATTGCAAGCTCACCGGCATCTGCCAGGTGCTTTGCGAGAGTCAGCTCCGGTCTTGTCTGGAGAAGCTCATCAAGCTCGTCACAGATACGCAGGAATGCGTTTGAAGAACGCTCAAATGTTTTTACGTCCTTCTCACGGAAGCCCTTGATTGTGTTGTCAAATAAGACGGAGCAGTAATTTGAAAGCACCTGTCTTGTTATATCGCATACGTCGTAAACGTAACCGTCGGTATTGGCATTTTCCGCTTTGAGAAGTGCCTTTACCGCCTCAAGCAGTTCTCTGTTTTCGTAACGGAGCTCACGGTGGTCATTGGGAGCCGTGTGCTGAAGCTCCGTGTCGGGTCTTGCGCAGATTACGGAGCCGGTTTCCCTGCCGGTGCAGTTGTCGTTGTAGCAGGATTTATGAAGCAGATGAGCCGCTTCTTTGAGGCATTTTTCATTGCTTCCCCAGCGGCGCTCCGCATAATCGTCAAGCCATGCGCCAAGGTCAACGGGCTTATCTTCGGTAAGCATCTGAAAAGCCAGATCGTAATAGAGAGGATTCTGATAAATACCCTCGGGGAAAAGTCCCGTACCGACACAGTTCCCTGCGTTATTTTGATAGTATTCGTTGGATGCGACCTTGCCGATACTTCCGTGGAGAGTTGTCCTGTCACCGAAGGAATGGATGCTTCCCAGGATGTAGTCGTGTCCCCAGAATTCCTCTGTCTGAGCATGCTTTGAACTGTCGATATCAAGGATGAGCAATCTGCCGACAGGTATTGATTTTACAAGCTTTTCACGCAGTGACCAGCTCTGCATTACCCATACGGATTCGGGGTCAAAATCCTTATACATGGTGTCTATTGCCCTGCCGACCTTCCAGAGGTAATCCTTCTGCTTTACGGGGGGCTCGTTTTCATGGAAGGGGTCACAGATATAGTAGTGATATGAGCCGAAAAGCTGACGCTGTTTTTCGAGGAATGCGGTGCCGAATTTCTTGAATGCCACGTCGGTGGGATCAATGATGCAGGTCACTCTGAAATTGCACCAGCCCTTGACCATTGCCATTCTGAATCTGGGGAACTCGGGACATCTGCGGAGAGTCTGTGGAATCGTACCGGAAAAGCCCTGCTGAATGGGAGTCATACCCAGTTCTACTTCTCTGTCAATGATTCTTTTGCCGAGCTCAAGTCTTTCTTCAATGTATTTTACGTCGGTCACACTGAAATAGCTGTCAATGTTTCCCATAAGCTGCCATGCCCAGAAGCCGGGACCGCTCAGATAGGAAAGGGCACCCTTTTCGCTGTATTTGAAATCACGCAGGGTGTAGTACCATACGGCTTCACTGCCCACTACGGAAAGGGGCATGTTGATGCCGTTCATTGCCATAAAGTCAATTTCCTTTTCCCACCTGTCCCATTTCCAGAAGGCGGTAGAGTAACCGAAGGTGCAGTAATTGAGATACGCTCTCTTTTTCTGAGGAATTACCTTTGAGAGCTTTCCTTCAAAAAGAGGAGCTTGTGAAACGTTGATCTGAGTATTTCCGCAATGAGAAAAGTTTACTCTGCAGTATTTTTTGAGATAGTCGTAGTAGCCCATTGCCTGACTGATTTTGCAGTCTCCGGCAATGACGATTTTACCGTCTTCGCAGTAAACCTCGTAGGTGTTTTTGCCGTCTGTGCACGGAATTTCCCTGAGTTCAAAGAGGTCTGCAATATCAGGCGTGTTTCTGAGAATAAGATTTTTCAATTCAACTTCTCCTTTTTGAGATATCAAGTCATTATACAACAGCCGTGTCAAATGCACAACAGTTTTTTGTCAAGTGTAAAAAATTTGTGAAATTTAATTATTTCCCTTTACACATACGCAAAAATAATATAAAATGGGTAAAATTCCATTTTGGGAGGTATGCCCTTTGAACAGTCCCGTATATAAGCGTATTCTTTTGAAAATCAGCGGTGAAGTCCTCGCAGGCAATGCGGGCCACGGCTTTGATTTTGACGTTATCAATTCTATCTGTGAAGCGGTAAAGCAGCTTAACGATATGAATGTAGAGGTAGGCCTCGTCGTAGGCGGGGGCAATTTCTGGAGAGGACGCAGCGGCGGCAGTATGGACCGCACCAGAGCAGACCACATCGGTATGCTCGCAACGGTAATGAATTCCCTTGCTCTTGCTGATTCTCTTGAGCAGCTTGACGTTCCCGTCAGAGTGGAAACCGCTATTGAAATGCCTCAGTTTGCGGAGCTTTACATCAGAAACAAGGCAGTACGTCATCTTGAGAAGGGCAGAGTCTGCATTTTCGGTGCGGGAACGGGCAACCCCTTCTTCTCAACGGATACGTGCGCGGCACTCAGAGCTGCGGAAATCAAGGCGGACGTTCTGCTGAAGGCAACAAACGTTGACGGTGTCTACGATAAGGACCCCAACAAATTTGCCGATGCGGTCAAGTATGACAAGGTTTCTCATTCCGAGGTTCTTGAAAAGGACCTTAAGGTAATGGATGCGGCGGCGGCTTCTCTCTGCCGTGAAAACAATATCAACATCCTCGTTTTCAATCTCAGCGACCCTCAGAATATCGTAAGAGCCGTATGCGGTGAAAACGTAGGCACACTGGTAAGCAAC
Source organism: uncultured Clostridia bacterium (assembly GCA_937892115.1). Taxonomy (GTDB): domain Bacteria; phylum Bacillota; class Clostridia; order Oscillospirales; family Acutalibacteraceae; genus CAG-177. The sequence continues at coordinate 68,088 of CALAUI010000007.1, forward strand.
AACTGATTTACAATATAAACAACGGAGGTTTGACTATGGAAACTTTATTTGCTCAGACAAAAGAAAAAATGGAAAAGACTCTCAAGGCACTTAACAACGAATATATTCAGCTTAAGGCAGGCAGAGCCAACGCAAACGTTCTCGATAAAATCAGAGTAGACTATTACGGCACACCCACTCCCATAAATCAGCTGGCAGCCGTTTCCGTCGCAGAGGCAAGAATACTCGTTATCCAGCCCTGGGATAAATCCACCATGCAGCCCATTGAAAAGGCAATCCAGGCCTCCGATATCGGTATCAATCCTCAGAATGACGGTACCGTTATCCGCCTTATGTTCCCCACTCTTACCGAGGAAAGACGCAAAGAGCTTGCCAAGGACGTAAGAAAGATGGCAGAGGAATCCAGAGTAGCGATACGCAATACCAGAAGAGATGCTCTCGATAAGGCAAAGAAGATGGAAAAGGCATCCGAAATCACAGAGGACGACCTTAAGGACTGCGAAAAGAAAATCCAGGATTTCACCGACAAATATATCAAAGAAATCGACAAGATTTCGGAAGACAAAGAAAAGGAAATCATGTCCGTATAACGGTGTAAATTATGACCGAAGAACAGTTAAAAAGCATTCAGCTGCCTAAGCATATAGGCATCATAATGGACGGCAACGGCCGTTGGGCGAAGCAGCGCGGTCTTGAAAGGACCGAGGGTCACAAAGCCGGAGCAAGGACCTTCAGACGCATCTGTGATTACGGTGCCGATTTAGGTATTGAGGTTATGACCTTTTATGCTTTCTCAACCGAAAACTGGCGCAGGCCTCCCAAGGAGGTTGCCGCCATAATGAAGCTTTTCAAGGAATACCTTGAAGAAGCGACTTCAAGAGAAAACGAGAATGAGATGAGAGGCATCCGGCTTCAGCTCATCGGCGAAAAGAAGGGACTTCCCGACGATATCGTAAAATTACTCAATGCTCTTGAAAAGAATTCCGCAGATAAAGATGTAATGACGGTAAATCTCGCAATCAACTACGGAGGAAGAGACGAAATACTCCACGCCTTCAAAACACTCGGCTCAAAGGTTAAATCGGGGGAAATCAATCCCGATAAGCTGACAGAAGACGATATTTCCGCCAATCTTTTTACCGCAGGTCAGCCGGACCCGGATCTTATCATCAGGCCAAGCGGAGAATACAGACTGTCCAATTTCATGACGTGGCAGTCGGCATATTCGGAATTTTGGTTTTCGGATATTCTCTGGCCGGATTTTACCCCGGATGATCTTGACACGGCAATATTAGACTACTGCAGACGAAACAGACGCTTCGGAGGTGTCTGAGCCGAAAGGATGTGTTTTCAGTTGAAATTATTAAAACGAATAGTGGTAGGTGTTTCACTTGCCCTGGTTGCAATCGGATTCCTTGTACTTCTCGGATACGGTTACACCTGGGTTGCCGCAATTCCCATCTGCATACTCTGTACGGTTTCAATTTATGAAATCCAGAACGTATCGGGATGCAAAAACAAGGTGCTTACCGCTTGCAATATGATTTTTGCGGGTCTGTTCCCGTTCTATATCGCATTCAGCGAGCAGATTGAGGGAGCAACCTTCGCGGGCTTCGGCAAGGTGCTTACCGGCGCTTATGTTCTGGCAATGCTCATACTGATGCTCAAAATGTATGACATCACGAAATTTGAGAATGTGGCAACGGGCCTGTTCGCATCGATTGCTCTTCCCTATGCCCTTTCCACACTGATTCTTTTATTCAACTTCCTTGACGGTTATCCCGAATATTTCTCAAAGTCAATGATTGTCTTCATTGCTCTGACTGCAATGTTCTGCGCGTGGCTTTGCGATACCTTCGCATTCTTCATCGGAAGGTCATTCGGAAAGCATAAAATGGCTCCCAAAATCAGTCCCAAAAAGAGTGTTGAGGGCGCAATAGCAGGTATCGTGGGTACTACCTTATCCTCGCTTATCGCATGGATAATCTGCAATCAGTTTTATTTCCACTTTGACACAATCAAGTGGTGGATGGTACTTATCTTCACACCCTTCTGCTGTGTAATCAGTATGTGCGGCGACCTTTCCGCATCGGTTATCAAGAGAAACTTCGGAGTCAAGGACTTCGGAACTCTTTTCCCTGAGCACGGCGGTATGATGGACAGAATCGATTCATTCATTTTTACTATGTCATTCACCTATCTTGTCGTAAAGACGGTTGTGTCTTTTGCAATCTGATACCAACGGGGGCGGCAATGCCGTCCCTTTGTGTCTGTATATCGGAGGTTTTCACATGATTAAAAGTCTTACGGTTTTGGGTTCAACCGGCTCAATAGGCGTTCAGGCCCTTGATGTAGCCCGCCTTATGGGCCTTAAAATAGTTGCCCTTACCGCAAATGTGAGGACGGATATTCTTGAAGCTCAGATAAGGGAATTTCATCCGGAATATGTCGCTGTTGCTGACGAAAAGGCGGCGGCAGAGCTGAAAATTAAAGTTGCGGATACGGATACCGCGGTGCTTTCGGGCAGCGGCGGTGTAAATGAGTGCGCCTCAATGAAGGCGGACACGGTGCTTAACAGTATAGTGGGCATAGCGGGACTCTGTCCTACGGTCTGTGCGATAAAATCGGGCAACAGACTTGCCCTTGCCAATAAGGAGACTCTTGTTGCGGGCGGAAGCTACGTAACGGAGCTTGCAAAGAAATACGGCGTGGATATCCTTCCCGTTGACAGTGAGCATTCCGCAATCTTCCAGTCTCTGCAGGGATGTGCCGATAAAAAACAGATAAAGAAGCTTTTGCTTACCGCTTCGGGAGGGCCGTTCTTCGGAAAGACCGCTTCGGAGCTTGAAAATGTTACACTTGAGCAGGCCCTCAATCATCCGAACTGGAGTATGGGTGCAAAAATAACCGTTGACTCCGCTACAATGATGAATAAGGGACTGGAGCTTATCGAGGCAGTGCGTCTGTTTGACGTTGCCCCGAAGGATGTTGATATACTCGTACACAGACAGAGTGTGCTTCACTCTGCGGTTATGTTTGACGATAACTCGGTAATTGCACAGCTGGGAGTGCCGGATATGAGAATACCCATTCAGTATGCTCTCACTTATCCCGACAGATTTGTCAGCCCCGTGCGTGAGCTTGACCTTGCGGAATACGCTTCTCTCACCTTTGCAAAGCCCGATTACGATACGTTCAGGTGCATCGGATACTGTCGCACCGCTCTTGAAAAAGGCGGAATCTATACGGCAGTAGTCAATGCCGCCAACGAAAAAGCAAACGAGCTTTTCAGAAAGGGCATAATCAGATTCGGCGATATTGCCCGTTCCGTTGAAAAATCTCTTGAATTCGGCGGTGACGGCATTGAGATGACACTTGAAAATATACTTGAAACGGATAAAATCATCAGAAAGAGAACGGAGGAGATGTGGCAATGATTTCAATGGCAATCAGCGCATCTGCAATATGGGGTAAGGTCTGGCCCATACTGCTTGCGATTCTGTTTTTCGGTCTGCTGATTTTTCTTCACGAGCTGGGACATTTTACCTTCGCAAAGCTTTTCGGCGTTAAGGTAAACGAATTTTCAATGGGAATGGGTCCCGTGCTTCTCAAGAAAAAGAAAAAGGAAACACAGTATTCAATCCGTCTTTTCCCCATAGGCGGCTTCGTCAGTATGGAGGGAGAAAGCGAAAACAGTGAGGACGAAAGGGCTTTCTGCAATCAGAAGGCATGGAAACGGTTTATCATAATTGCCGCAGGCGGTGTGATAAATCTGATTATGGGTATAATCATACTCACCGTAATGCTCTCTCTCAAAACCAATGCAGACGGCAGTGAAAAGCTTATCGGTACAAGAGAAATCCATTCCTTCTATACCGAGGATGCCGCAAGCAGAAAGTACCTCAAAGCAGGTGACGAGCTGCTGAAAATAGACGGCAAAAACGTCTTTTCGGGTGACGATATCAACTTCCTGATGCAGAGAAATCAGACGGGCTGCTTTGATTTTGTCGTACTCAGAGACGGCAAAAAGGTTGAGGTGAACGACGTTCAGTTCAAAACCTCAAAGTATGAATTCCAGGGTAAGGAGAGAAATTCCATCGTAATGGAATTTTACATCGTGGGTGTTCCCGTCACGTTCAGAAACGTTGTTACGAATATTATTCCGGAGACCCTTACTTACTCGCGTCTCGTATATCTGTCACTTTTTGACCTTATTACCGGCACCTACGGTATGAGTGACCTTTCGGGCCCCATAGGTACCGTTTCGTATATTGCGGATGCGGCAGCCGAATCAAAGAAGAATATGGACTGGAGTTATCTGTGTATGCTGACGGGCATGATTGCCATCAACATCGGACTTTTCAATCTCCTTCCCCTGCCTGCCCTTGACGGCGGTCACCTTTTCTTCATTCTTATTGAAATTATCTTCAGAAAGCCCGTTCCCAAGAAGCTTGAGGCGCTTGTCCATGCGATAGGTATGGTATTGCTGCTCGCACTTATGGCGGTCATTTCATTCAGCGATATACTGAAACTTGTTAAGGGTTAGAGACTATGAACAGACGAAATTCAAAAAAAGTAAGAGTCGGAAATATATATATCGGCGGAGACAGCCCCATAACAATCCAATCCATGCTTAACGTCCCCGCTTCCGATATTGAGGGAAGCGTAAGGCAGGCACTTGAGCTTGAAAGGGCAGGGTGCGAAATCATCCGTGCCGCCGTTCCCGATATGAATGCGGTAAAGCTTATTTCCGCTTTGAAAGAAAACGTAAAAATTCCCGTTGTGGCGGATATTCATTTTGATTATCGCCTCGCTCTCGGAAGCATTGAAGCGGGAGTGGATAAAATCAGAATAAATCCGGGCAATATCGGCTCTGACGACAGAGTAAAAGCCGTGGCGGATGCCTGCAGGGAAAAGAATATTCCCATCAGAATCGGAGTCAATTCCGGCTCCTGCGAAAAGGAAATCCTTGCAAAATACGGCAGTCCCTGTGCAGAGGCACTGGTTGATTCCGCCATGTATCACGTATCCCTTCTTGAAAAATTTGATTTCAGGGATATAGTTATTTCAATCAAATCCTCCGACGTTGAGACTATGATCAAGGCGTACCGTCTTGCAGCGGAGAGATGCGGCTATCCGCTCCATCTCGGAGTTACGGAGGCGGGGACATATAACAGCTCTCTCATCAAATCCTCCATCGGTATCGGCTCACTTCTTGCCGACGGTATCGGTGACACTATCCGTGTATCAATGACCGACGAGCCTGTAAAGGAGATTGAAGCCGCGAAGAATATACTTAAGGTGCTCGGTCTGGGTAAGCCCGGCCCCGATATAGTTGCCTGCCCCACCTGCGGCAGGACGAAAATAGACCTTATAGGTCTTGCAAAGCAGGTTGAAAGCCGTCTGGCGGGCTGTGATAAAAATATCAGGGTCGCCGTGATGGGCTGTGCGGTAAACGGCCCCGGCGAAGCAAGAGAAGCGGATATAGGTATCGCAGGGGGAGACGGATGTGCCCTCATTTTCAGAAAGGGCGAAATCCTTTGCAAGGTACCCGAAAGCGAAGCAGTTGACAGATTGATAGAAGAAATAGGAAATCTTGATTGATATGAATAAGGACATTCTCTACTTTATAGGTGAATATCTGTCCCCGAATATGAGAAAGTATTTTGAGGGAGGTACGGTTTCGAATATCGGTTTTGACGAAAAAAAGTCTGCCCTCACCATGACGGTTGACTTTGAAAAGACCGTGGATGACCGTGCCGTAACGGAGACGCAGAATATTCTCACCGACGTACTGAAAATAAATAAAGCAGTTATTTCCTGCCGTTATCCCGAAAGTGAATTCGGCAGGGAATGTATTCCTGCGCTGTTCAGAGATATGAAGACGGCTTTTCCTGCGGCGAGTGCTTTTACCAAAAGTGCCACCTTTGAGGTTAACGAAGATTCCGTTGATATCCGTGTAGACAACGGCGCAAAAATGCTGTGCGGTATGGGATGCGATACCTTTGTCCGCAGCTGGATAAGCGAGCATTACAGCGGCAAAGTCGTTTCTGTCAGTATTGAGGGAGATATTGAAATTGATTCGGATTCTCCCGAACACCTTGAAATGCAGGCAAAAAATTCCATTGAAATTCCGATGAAGGAAATCAGTAAGCCCAAGCCCTCCGTAAAGACTCTTGAGCCATACGAAAACACACCGATTTCTCTTGAAAATGCCAAGGTAATCTACGGTGCGGGCATCAGGTCAAAGCCGGTTCCTCTTTCCGATATAACGGAAGATCACGGCTACGTCAGCGTATGGGGCAAGGTCTTCGGATTTGAATCAAGGGATACAAAAGACGGACTAAGAAAAATAATCAATTTCAATATTTACGATAAGACAGTTGCCTATCCCGTCAAGGTTTTTGATAAAAACGAAAACGTGGAGGAGCTGCTTGCCAATCTCAAGGACGGCAAGGTTGGGCTTTTCAGAGGCAAGGTGAAGTATGACGACTACGCCAAGGGCTACGTTTTCAACGCCAATGCAATTACCCTTGTTGATGAACTTGAGGGTAAAAAAGATGAGGCGGAGAAAAAGAGAGTCGAGCTTCATCTTCATACCAACTTTTCACAGATGGACGGCTTATCCGCTCCCGCGAAGCTGGTAAAGAAAGCTGCAAAATGGGGACATAAAGCGATTGCGATTACCGACCACGGTGTAGTCCAGGCCTTTCCCGATGCAGTTGCGGCAGGTAATGAAGCAGGTATCAAGGTAATTCTCGGTATGGAGGGCTATTATGTTGACGATACCGTTACTCCCGTTGTCGGCGACCGTCCTATGCCCTTTAACGGTACCTTCATCGTTTTTGATGTTGAAACCACGGGACTTCGTACCGGCTATGACCGACTTATAGAAATAGGCGCCGTCAGATATAAGGACGGTGCGATGGCAGATTATTTCAGGACCTTCGTTGACCCCGAAAGACCCATTCCGCGAAAGATTACGGAGCTTACGGGCATTGACGATTCAATGGTCAGAGGCGCTCCCAAAGAGGAGGAGGCAATACGCAGATTCTTTGAATTCTGCGGTGAGGACGTTGTGCTCGTTGCCCATAATGCCACTTTTGATACGGATTTCCTTAAAGCCACCTGCGCCAGACACGATATTCCCTATAATTATACCCATATTGATACCCTTATTCTTTCCCAGGAGCTGGTTGAGGGTGTAAAGAATTTCAAGCTTGATACGGTTGCAAAAGCTCTGAAGCTTCCCGATTTTGACCATCACAGAGCCGATGAGGATGCCAGCATCCTTGCCAAGATTTTTGAAAAACTCATTGCTCTTATGAGGGCAAAGGGAATTGAAAACGTTGAGGAAATCAACTCCGTCATCAAGCCCGATCCCAGGCGTCAGAAGAGTCACCATATTATTTTCCTTGCGAAAAACCATGTGGGACTTAAAAACCTTTATCAGCTTATCACAAAATCAAATCTCAATTATTTCTACCGTAATCCCAGAGTACCTCTCAGCGAGCTTCTCAAACACAGAGAGGGTATTCTCGTGGGCTCCGCCTGTGAGGCAGGTCAGCTCTATCAGGCAGTGTATGCGGGTAAATCCCATGAAACGCAGCTCAGGTACGCTTCAATTTACGACTATCTTGAAATTCAGCCCAACGGCAACAATATGTTTATGGTCCGTGACGGGCTTGTTGAAAGCGAAGAAGAGCTGAACGACATAAACCGTCAGATAATAGCTCTTGCGGATGAGCTTAATATCCCCGTTGTTGCAACGGGTGACGTTCATTTCCTTGAGGAAGAGGACGCCATATTCAGAGAAATCATCATGACCGTTCAGGGCTTTTCCGATGCGGATAAGCAGGCACCTCTTTATCTCAAGACGACCGACGAAATGCTGAATGATTTTGCTTATCTCGGAGCGGAAAAGGCAAAGGAAATCGTAGTTGACAATCCAAACCTCATTGCGGATATGTGCGAAAGCATGAAGCCATTCCCCGACGGCACGTTTCCTCCCCATATTGACGGCTCCGAGGAGGATTTGACGAGAATCTGTAACGAGAGAATGGAAGCCCTTTACGGCTCGCCCCTTCCTCAGTACATAAGAGAGCGGCTTGACAAGGAGCTGTCCTCAATCATCAAAAACGGCTTCGCCGTGCTTTATATGATTGCACAGAAGCTCGTTAAAAATTCAATGGATCACGGCTACTATGTGGGCTCGAGAGGTTCTGTCGGCTCGTCCTTCGTTGCCTTTGCATCGGGTATTTCCGAGGTTAATCCTCTGGCTCCCCATTATCTTTGCAGCGAATGCAAGCACGTTGAATTTTTCCTGAACGGCGAGTACGGCTCCGGCTTTGATATGCCGCCCAGAAACTGTCCCGTCTGCAATAAACCCATGATACGTGACGGTCACGACATCCCCTTTGAAACCTTCCTTGGCTTCTACGGTGATAAATCTCCCGATATTGATCTTAACTTCGCAAGCGAATATCAGTTCTACGCCCACAGATATACGGAGGAGCTTTTCGGTGAAAAGCACGTATTCAAGGCGGGCACGATCGGTACGGTTGCGGAAAAAACCGCCTTCGGTTACGTCAAAAAATGGATGGAGGAAAGGGGAAAAACCGACATTTCCAATGCGGAAATGACCCGTCTTGCAATGGGCTGTACCGGAGTAAAGAGAACTACGGGACAGCACCCCGGCGGAATGGTCGTTATCCCCAATGACAACATTGCGGAGGATTTCACTCCAATTCAGCATCCCGCAGACGATGCGGAATCCATTCACAGAACAACTCACTTTGACTTCCATTCGCTTCATGATACGATTCTGAAGCTGGATAATCTCGGCCACGAAGTTCCAACCCTCTACAAGCACCTTGAGGACCTTACCCATACTTCGGTAATGGATGCGGACGTATGCGACCCCAAGCTTTATGAAATGCTTACCTCACCCGCACCTCTCGGCGTAACTGCAGAGGATATTGAATGCCCCACGGGCACCCTTTCATTGCCGGAGCTCGGTACCGGCTTCGTTCTCGCAATGCTGACGGAAGCAAAGCCCAAGAATTTCTCGGATATGCTTCAGGTTTCAGGTCTTTCTCACGGTACAGACGTATGGGTAGGCAACGCCCAGGACCTTATCAAAAACGGCACCTGCACCATTTCAAACGTTATCGGTACCCGTGACAGTATCATGGTTTACCTTATTCACAAGGGCCTTGATAACGGCATGGCGTTCAAGATTATGGAAATCGTCAGAAAGGGCAAAGCCCCCAAGCTTCTCACGGATGAGCATAAGCAGGCGATGATTGACCACGACGTTCCTCAGTGGTATATTGATTCCTGCCTCAAAATCAAGTATATGTTCCCCAAGGCACACGCGGCAGCATACGTTATAGCGGCTATCCGCCTTGCCTGGTACAAGCTTTATTATCCCGTTGAATACTATGCGACCTATATGACCGTGCGCGGCGGCGACCTTGAAACGGAAACCGTACTTGCGGGAAGAACGAGGGTCAAGCAGAGAATGGCTGAGCTCGGTCAGAGAATCAAGACGAAGGAAGCCAGCAACAAGGAAGAGGATGTTTACACCTCTCTTCAGGTAGTCAACGAAATGATGGCAAGAGGAATCGGGGTGCTGCCGATTGATATCTATAAATCAAGAGGAACGGAATATATCGTTGAAGACGGTAAAATCCGTCTGCCCTTCGCATCAATCGCCGGCTGCGGAGAATCAGCCGCGTTGAGTCTTGAGCAGGCCAAATTCAAAAAGGTGAAGGTCAGAAAGGAAGACGGTACCGTAGAGGAAACCGTTACCGACGAAATCGAGCCCTTCATTTCCATAGAGGATATTCAGGACAGATCTCGTGCGCCCCAGACGATAATAGATATTCTTGACGAAAGCGGCGCATTTGAAGGCATTCCCCGCAGCACTCAGTTATCCTTCTTTTAATTGAAGCTCAAGTGTGACGGAGGATTTCCGTTTTAATTCGCAACAGTAAACAGTCACCCCCACCTCGAAAACACTTCCGCAGTGGGGGTGACGTATTTATGTGCGTGATTTCGGCAATTTATTGAATTATTTTCCGCTATTTTGACAATATAAAAAAATGACAGTTTGTTTTCGGCTTTCAAGGCGTGCGTCTGTCTAAACTGCGGTAAGAGCTTTGCTAAAATTGTTGACCTGCAAATAAAATTTGTTGTATAATCGAATTGATTGAACGGCTTTACGCCGAAAATATAAGGGGAGAGATTATATGGCAAAAATCAATACCGAAAAAATCAAAGACGGTATAAGTTACTTCAAAGCCCATTGGAAAAATCCGCCCGAAGGCAAATACGTTTCGTTCCGTGAATACATCGACATAACCATCGGCATCGGTGCAAATTATTCATCCGCAATGATTATTTCAAAATTCATTGCGTTTGCCGCAAGCTGCTATCTGATGATGTATCACTATAAGCTTCCCTATCTGGTATTTGCGGTGATAACGATTATCAATATGCCGCTCAGCTATGTTTTCAATCTTATCGGCTGGGTCATCAACGATAATCTCGGCTTCCTCAAAAAGAAAACGGAGCGGAAATTTTACGGGCTCTATTTCTTTATGATAATTGCGGGCCTTTTCCTGATTATCTTTGACTTTTCTCCCGTTCTGAATCCGTCAAATTCAATCATACGCTATATCAATTCTCTTGACGGAATCAATTCCGCTTCCGCAATAAAGATTCTCGGTACGTATATTTTTGTCAACGGTTACGGCGGCGCAAGAAACATTTTCTGGCGTAAGAAGCTTATACCGAAATTCGGCAGATATAAATATTCGCTTTACTGTGACTTCCTGCCGAAAACGATTATGGTTTTTGTTATCGGCTGGCTTCCGATATATAAAACTCTCGGTGACGTTACCACAAGAGTCTGGGCGGCAAATCTTCTGTTCAGTATATATAATGTTTATTCATTCAACAATCAGCTCGAGACCTGCGCCCAGAATATCAGTCCCGATCCCAAGGAAAGAATATGGGTCAGAACTTTTCCGATCAAGCTTTCTCACTTTATATGGAATATTGTTGATGCTCTCATACCCGTTTTTATCGGATTCTGCCGCGACGAATGGGCAGATATTGCCGTATTCAAGTATGTTATTCCGTTCACGTTCCTTTTCTTTGCCACTCTTACTCTCTTCCTTGCCCGCAGAGTTGAGGAGCGCATTCCCCAGCCGCCTATTGAAAAGAAGGTCAATATCAGCTTCTGGGACGGTATGACGGGAGTTCTCTACAACAAGTACAGATGGATAAACAATATCGTCGGCCTGCTTGATTCTCTCGGAAACGGTATGCTTGCGTTCACTACCATCCTCTATCTTTATACCTTCCGTCTTAGCGGACTCATTTACAGTCTGCTGGTTACCCTTGTTTCGTTCTGCGGAACTCCGCCCGATTTCTTTACTCCGTATTTCCGCAAGCGCTTCTCTTACCGCCAGGTCATGATATTCTATCAGCTCGTCAGAGCCGTTACAAACACGATTATCGTCTTCTGCTATCTTTTCTTCGGCGACAATCTGCCTCTGTGCGGAACGATAAGCATTGTTGCTCTTATGTTTGAGCAGGTCTGCTCAACCGTTCCGAAATCCATTAACAGCGATATGCAGGTTCAGGTGAACGACTATCAGATGTACCTTTCCGGTGAAAGACTTGAAAGCTTTTCGGGCATTTTCGGCTGGTTCACCGGACCTGTAACCAATTTCGTAGGTCTGATAATTCCTCTGATTTTGTTGAAATACGGTTTCAACAGCAACTGGGACGTGCTTTTCATCGACGAATCAAGAACGAAAATCATAGTTATTCCCATCGTTATTGATATTATCGGATATCTGCTTATGACAATTCCTTATCTTTTCTGGGACTATGACGATAAAAAGCAGCGCAAGGTCATTCAGGTGCTGAAACGGCGTGAGGAAGTTATGAAGGCGGCAGAAGCTTCAAAGGAAGCCGTTGAGGAAAGCGAGGTGGCAGATAATGCGTAAAAACAAAGAAAAGAAAGACCTTATGCTTGAAGCGGAGCTTTCCGAGGAGACACTCGTTATCCCCGAAGAAGAAATATGGACTTACCGTATAGAGGGGCTTCAGGCACCGAGAATAGTTGACAAAAGCATTAAAACACGCACAAAGGTTGCTATCATCTCCGTTCTTGTTGTTGCCATTGTTCTTTCCGTATTTTTCAGTGTCTATGCCCTCATTAACGAGGAATTTGAATATAAGCAGATAGACGGCGGATGGGAATTCGTCAAATATTCAAATCCCGGGCAGGTGACCGAAGTCAACGTTGATTTTGCTTTCGGAGACAAGAGCAAGCCGATAACCGAAATCCGCGAATATGCTTTTAACTGCGATGAAAAGATTGAAACAGTAAACGTCGGAAAAGATATCCGCAAAATTGACGGAAAAAGCTTTTACAGCTGCTGGAATCTTGAAAACGTTTTTGTCGACGATGATAATCCGTACTATTGCGACATAGACGGCGTGCTTTACAATAAAGAACTTACCGAAATCATATATTATCCCAGCGCCCATAATCTCTATCTTACGAGAAAAGCGGGCTATAAGCTTGATTTCCCCGAAGACGGAAGCATCAGCAATGACGATTTCTGCTCTGCCGTCAAGCTGCTTGACAGATGTGCTTCCGAAGGCAAATCTCCCGATAAGCTTGAGGGAGAAGAAGCGACACTTTTCAAAAAACTGAATGTTCTGATGGGAAAAGTTGACTGGAAAGCTTTTATCGGCGACTATAATCAGAAGGTCGGCGTATACGTTCTTCCCTCAACCGTGACCGAAATCGGAAAGCTTGCCTTTGCCTATTCAGATATAACCGAAATATATCTTCCCAACGGGCTCAGAAGTATCGGCACTCTCGGATTTTTCAAGGCGGAAAAGTTAAAGGAAATATACTCGTATACCTGCACCGAAACCGTTGCGGGTACGGATTGGAACGCCGTTGCAGCCCTTTCGTCAGTTAGCCGTTCTCTCCCCGATACGCTTGAATTTATCGGCTCCGATGCCTTTACCTATGACAGAGGCATAACCTATATGTTTATCCCGTCTTCTGTTAAGGAAATCGGTCATCACGCATTTTTCAATATGGCATATAAATCCGGCGATGAGATAGAGGGACTTGCAAAGATGAACGTTCAGCAGGATGAAGCCGCGTTCACTTCCGGAACGAAAATCGGTGATTCCTGGCTGCCGAAGCTGGATGCCGGATTATTCAAGAAAAACGTTGAAGTTGTTTATTCGTCAAAAAGAGAAACGGTACGCTGATTACAAAAATTTTGATGAAGACACTGTTTTTGTAAACCCTGTTTTTGAAAAAATGCAGCCGAATAATATATCGGTGAAAAAATCCCTCCGAAGCTGTGTGCCTCGGAGGGATTTGTCATATAAGAAAAACCGACACGGTCGGCTTTGATTTCATCAACGAAGTTGATTTATTCAGCCAAAGGCTGATTTAGTTGAAGGCAGGCAAACTGCCTGCCTTCCATGGTGGAGATGGCGGTAATCGAAACCGCGTCCGAAAAACCTCTGCAGGGACTTTCTACGAGTGTATTTCACCTTTTGACGTTCCCTCCTTCACACGCCGATGACCGGGCTTGTGAATTCAGTAGGCGGATAATGCATGACAGGAATACCGCCGTTACCTGTTCACGTTCACTGCTTATCGACGCCTCTTGCAGGGCCGCAGTACTCCCTGCAGAGACGGCTGCTTAGTTAAGCAGCAAGTGCAACTGTATTGTTGTCGTTTATTTTGAAAAGTTGCGGATTTTATAGCGGTCCCGCACCGCTACTCGCTTATCCGGGCTCGGATTCCCCGTCGAAATCCTTTCATCCCCATATATTATTGACGCAGATTGCGTTCAATTTTTCTTTCTGCTTCCTTCTTTGCGGCAACCTCACGCTTATCGTAAAGCTTTTTACCTTTACAGAGCCCTATTTCAAGCTTGGCTCTGCCGTTTTTGAAATAAAGACTCAGAGGAATGACCGTCAGACCCTCCTGCTTTGTCTTTGCAAAAAGCTGTCTGATTTCTTTCTTGTGAAGGAGAAGCTTCTTTACCCTCATGGGATCTCTGTTGAATATATTTCCCTGCTCATAGGGACTGATATGCATACCGTTGACGAATATTTCGCCGTCCTTGATTGAGCACCAGGAATCCTTAAGATTTACCTTACCGGCACGCAGTGACTTAACTTCGGTGCCGAAAAGCTCAATACCTGCTTCCAGCTTCTCGAGAACGAAATACTCGTGATATGCTTTTTTATTCTGTGCAACGGGCTTGATGCCTTCTGTTTTACCCATATTTTTCCTTTCTGCAAAGGTACGGGCAAATCAATCCCGCTTAACCTTTGCGGCTATCGGAGGAGTAGCGCTTTTTTGCATAGAAATTACGCTTTTCCTTCTTCATTTCCGCCTCTCTCTTTTCGGCGGCGGCTCTCTTTGCCTTAACGTTGGCAAGGGGCTTTGTCTTTTTCGGTTTTTTCTTTTCTTCCTTTTTCCCGAGCTCATCATTCTTTTTGTAGAGAACGATGATACCGCCGATTACCTGAATTACCTCGCTTTTTGTTGCTTCGGAAATTGCGTCTGCAAATTCACGGGGCGTTTCGGGTGCGGAATCAAGAAGCACCTTTATTTTAAGAAGTTCCTTGGTGCGAAAACAGTCCATCACCTGTGCAACAAGTCCCTCGGACATGCCTTCCTTACCTATCTGAAGCTCGGGCTTCAGGCCGTTTGCCATTGCCCTGAACTGTGCTCTTTCTTTTCCTGTCATTATTTTTCTCCGATTTTCTCAGCAAGCAGGCGAAGTGCCATACCTCTGTGACTGATTTCGTCCTTTTGCTCAGCCGTCAGCTGTGCCGTGGTGAGCTTGTAATCATATTTTTCCGCAAAGAAAAGAGGGTCGTAGCCGAAACCGTTTTCACCGACGGGCTCAAAGCCGATTCTGCCTCTGCATTCGCCTCTGACGGTGATTGATCTGCCGTCGGGATAGACGACACAGACCGCACTTACAAAAGCGGCGCCTCTTTCTTCAAAGGGAACACCTTCAAGCTCTCTGAGGACTTTTTTGTTATTTTCTTCATCGTTGCCGTGACCGCCGGAATACCTTGCGGAATATACTCCGGGAGCGCCGTTTAGGTAATCTACCGCAAGTCCCGAATCGTCTGCAATGCAGGGATACCCGCTTTCTTTGCAGCCGCTTTCGGCTTTGATGAAGGCGTTTTCTTCAAAGGTGGTACCCGTTTCATCCGCGTCCGTAAGCTCAATGCCGAGCTCTTCGGCAAGGTGAATATTGATACCGAGAGGGGAGAGAATTCTGCAAAGCTCATCCCTCTTTTTCATATTATGAGTGGCAATTATGTAATCCATAATCATGCCTCTTCCTTTTCTTCTTCAAACAGACTCTCCGCAAAATCACGGGGAACAAAGGGACGCATATCGTCAATGCCCTCGCCCACACCGATGAATTTGACGGGAACCTTGAGGTCATTCTTTATCGCAAGCACAACGCCGCCCTTTGCGGTGCCGTCAAGCTTTGTGAGAATGATACCCGTGATCTCCGCACAGTCAAGGAATTCCTTTGCCTGATTGACTGCGTTCTGCCCTGTCGTAGCGTCAAGTACAAGCAGGATTTCTCTGTCTGCATAGGGAAGCTGACGGTCCATTACCCTGTAAATCTTGTTAAGCTCATCCATAAGATTTTTCTTGTTATGGAGTCTGCCTGCGGTGTCACAGATAATGATATCCGCATTTCTCGCTTTTCCGGCTTCAATCGTATCAAATACGACTGCGGCGGGGTCCGCACCTTCCTTGTGCTTTACGATATCAACGCCGGATCTCTCTGCCCAGACCTCAAGCTGGTCAATGGCTGCGGCTCTGAAGGTATCGGCGGCACCGAGGATGACCTTTTTGCCCTCTGCCTTGAACATGGCGGCAAGCTTGCCTATGGAGGTGGTCTTGCCTACGCCGTTGACACCGATAACGAGGATAACCGAGGGAACGGTGATAAAGTCAATGTCTTCGCCGCCGGAAAGTATATCCGATACGATTTCCTTTATCTCGTTTTTAACGTCGCTTGCCTTGTGAAGATTCTTTTTGAATACGACGTCTCTCAGACGGCTTACGATTTCCTCTGCGGTGGTGACGCCGACGTCTGCCATGATGAGGATTTCTTCAAGTTCGTCATAAAAATCGTCGTCTATTTCATTTTTTCCGTAAAGGGCCTCGTTGATTGCACCGGACATACTGTCACGCGTTTTCTTGAGTCCCTTGTTGAGTTTACTGAAAAATCCCATGGATTACTGCTCCTTGGCGTTTTTGATTATGTTTTCAACGTTCTTGCGCAGAGCGGAATCGTTTTCAATTTCCGGCTCGATTTTTTCAAGGGCGTAGTGGATGGAAGTTCTGTCTCTGCCGTTGAAAAATTCGGTGATTTCCTGCTGCGTAAGGTCCGTGCACTGTCTGATTGCGTAAATGGCAATCTGCCTTGCCTTTGCGGTTTTATTATCTTTTTTCTTGGAGATAATATCGCTGTGGCTTACACCGAAGGTCCTTGCGGTTTCGGAAATGATTTTGTTTACAAGCTCATTGATGGGCAGCCCTTCGCTGGCGAGGTCCTTGATGGCGTTCTGTGCCATAGCAATGCTGATCGGTGTGCCGTCAAGACTGGAAAGAGCGTGGATTTTCTTTACCGCGCCCTCAAGCTGACGGACGTTCGTCTTGATTTTTTCCGCGATATAGTAGGTTACATCCTGCGAAAGATCCACTCCGAGAGCTGCCGCTTTGCGCTCCACGATTGCAAGTCTGGTTTCAAAATCGGGGGGCTGTATATCGGCAATAAGTCCCTGCTCGAATCTCGTGCGCAGTCTTTCGTCAAGCTGGGGAATATCCTTCGGCGTCGAATCCGAGATAAGCACGATCTGCTTTCCGTCTGCGGTAAGGGCGTTGAAGGTATGGAAGAATTCCTCCTGCGTACGTTCCTTGCCCGCAATGAACTGGATATCGTCCACAAGCAGTACGTCGCAGTTTCTGAATTTATCGTGAATGGAATTCATGGTACCTCTCTGCATTCCGCCTACGATGAGGTTTACGAAATCCTCACCCCTGGTATAGATGATGTTTGCTTCGGGATTTCTCTTGAGGATTTCACTTCTGATTGCGGAAAGAAGGTGAGTCTTTCCAAGACCGGATGAGCCGTAGATAAACAGAGGGTTATATTCAACTGCGGGTCTTTCCGCAACTGCCTTTGCCGCCGCGCAGGCGAATCTGTTTGATGCACCTACAACGAAGGTTTCAAAAGTATTGTTTTCGTCTGAAAATACCGGCTCCGGTGCCTTTTCTTCGGTGGTGGGGATAACGACCTCCGAGGGATTGATCATTTCAATGTTGACGTCAAATCCCAGCACGGATCTGAACGCCTCCCTGAGCTCGCTGCCGAATTGCTTCTCAATGGTAATTCTCTTCATCTCGCTGACGGCAAGCTGAACCGTTTCACCGTCAAAGTCAACCAATTCAATGGTGGAAAACCAGATGTTGAAAATCACGTCACTGATGGAATGCCTGAGCTGCTCACACACAAGCTCCCACATTTCTCTGATTGATTCCATAAAATCTTACACTCCTGTACGGACCGCCCGCTGCGGTCTCCTCGTATAGTAGGGGACTATACTCCATTATATAAGTTAGTGTTGTGAACTATAGCACAAATCGGTAAATTTTGCAAGGGGAAAACCGCAATTTCCGAAAATATAAAAAAATAGTTGACTTTTTATATATAGTTAGTATATAATTGGTACTCCGAGGGCTATGGGGTATTTATGCCCTGTTGCCGTCAAAGGTTAAAAGTTGAACCGCCGAAGGGTGGGGGTAAACACTCCGATGCGGTTTGATTCATAACTCAACAGTGAACGGAGGTACGTAAAATGAAAAGAACTTATCAGCCCAAAAAGCGTCATCGCAAGATGGAGCACGGTTTCCGCAAGAGAATGTCAACAAGTAACGGCCGCAAGGTTCTCGCCCGCCGCAGAGCAAAGGGCAGAAAGCAGCTTTCATACTGATAAGCTGCCATGTTACAGGCAAACACCTTAAAGCTGAATACCGAATTTCACAGGGTCTATGCAAAGGGTAAATCATGCGCCTCACCGGTGCTGGTGACCTATGCACTCAGGAATAAGAATTCCTGCTGCCGAAAAGGCATTACCACTTCCAAAAAGATAGGAAGTGCGGTTGAGAGGAACAGATGCCGCCGTGTTATCAGGGCGGCTTTTGCCTCTTTAAGTGAAGAAATAGAAGGCAACTGGGATCTGGTATTCGTTGCAAGGTATAAGACAAAGACGGTAAAATCCACCGAGGTTGAGACCGCTATGCGTGAGCAGCTGGTCAAACTCGGAGTTATCGTCAAAAACTAAAAGGGGGGAAGCGGTTTGATTAAGAAGCTTTTTCTTGCGCCTATCCGCTTTTACAGAAAGCATATTTCTCCCCATACCCCACCGGTTTGCAGGTATTACCCGACTTGCTCAGCTTACGCCATTGAGGCGATTGAGGTTCACGGTGTCATTAAAGGTACCGTCCTCACAATATGGAGATTGCTCAGATGCAATCCGCTATTTCCCGGCGGATATGATCCGGTTCCGCCAAAGAAACAGAAACACTCGGAGGATTAGAAATGGAAAGACTGTACGAGTTATTGGGTATTCCCTTCGGTTGGATCCTTTACGGATTTTTCAGTCTGGGAATTCACAATTATGCTCTCCTGATTGTTATTATCACTCTTCTTGTAAGACTTTTGACGGTTCCGTCATCAATAAGCCAGCAGAAGGGTATGGCAAAGACTCAGCGTATTCAGTCCAAGGTCAGAAAGATTCAGGAAAAATACGCGGGAGACCAGAGAAAGATTCAGGAAGAGACACAGCTTCTCTATCAGAGAGAGGGCTTTAACCCCATGGGTGCCGGCTGCGGTCCCACTATCATTCAGTTTATTCTCCTTTTCGGTCTTATCGGTGTTATTTATTACCCTCTTACCAACTTCCTTCATCTTGATGCATCCACGGTTACGGCTCTTAAGGATGCCGTGCAGGCATTGGGCGCATCCGCTCCGGGTAAAAACACCAGATTATTCGAGCTTCTTGTTATTGAACGTATTGATGAAATCAAGGCAATCTTTGACGCAGGTGTTCCTCACCTTGTAGGTAAGGTTGACGTTTATGATCTGATTAAGGATGTTCCCGCGGAAACCTTCGCAAAGATTCAGTCTATTGATTACAACGTTTTCGGAATTTCACTGGGTTCCACTCCCGGAGGAAGTCCGTTCCCGAGTCTTATCTGGCTCATCCCCATTCTTTCCACTGTTTCAACAATCGGATCATCCATTTACTCCACCATCAAGCAGAAACAGAGTGGTTCGGCTAATGCAGCAGCCGCAAAGTCAATGGGCTGTATGACCGTTGGTATGGCAATATTCTCACTTTATTTCGTTATCAACTACCCCGCAGGTATCGGTGTTTACTGGATTACCTCCGGTGTAATCGGTCTTATTTCAAGCATTGTCATCGGTCAGATTTACAATCCCAGAAAGCAACTTGCCAGAATTATGGTTGAAGAAACGATTGAACACCGTTCAAAAGAGAACGTTCTCAAGATAGCTGCAGAAAACAAAGATAAAAAATAAGAAAAGTAAAATTGCTGTTCAGAGGTGAAATCCTTGATTAAAGATGCTATAGGCACAGGCTCCACCATTGAGGAAGCAAGAGCAGCCGCAGAGAAGGCACTTGCAGCTCCCGAAGATGTTGAGGTTAAATTTGAAGTCCTGGCTCAGCCCGCAAAGAAGATTCTCGGTCTTTTCGGCGGCTCGGATGCTCAGGTAAAAGCTTACTACGAATACGAAGAAGATAAGTTCGCCAAGGTAAAGGCATATCTTGATACAATTCTTGTAAATCTCGGTATTGAAAATGCCGAAATCACCGTTGAAGTTGAAAACGGTGAGGATGTCCGCATCAGCATCAGCTGCGGTGACGATTACGGCTCGGTAATCGGCAGAAGAGGCGAAACCCTTGATGCAATCCAGTATCTTACCCGTCTTGTCCTCAACAGAGAAACAGACGAATATAAGCACGTATCCATCAACGTTGGCAACTACCGTGAAAAGAGAGAAGCTACTCTCAGATCGCTCGCAAAGAAGAATGCCGCAAAGGTAAGAAAGTACGGCAGAAACGTTGTACTTGAGCCCATGAATCCCTACGAGCGCCGTATCATCCATACCACTATTCAGGAGATTGAAGGCGTTACATCACATTCAGTCGGCAGTGACGATGACCGTAAGGTAGTTATTACCCTTGAAGAAGGCGTTAAGCCCACAAACGGCGGCAGCGGTTACAATAACAGAGGCCGCGGCGGTTACAATAAGGGCGGCTACAACAAGGGCAGAGGCGGCAGGAACTATAACAGAGACAGCGCTCCCTCCGCTCCCGCAAGAGAGCCCAGAAGTGATGCCGAAGGCGCAACACTCTACGGTAAAATTGAAATAAATAAATAATATAAGAATCTTGTTACAAGATAATAAAAGAGAGATGATTACGGTCATCTCTCTTCTTCTTTTTCTTCGGTTGTTTTTCTGATACGTGCCATCAGCTTCATGCCGTTTTGTCTGAGCCATCTGTCTCTTTCGTGATAATCCGGCATTACATTCAATATCTGAGCATAGAATCTTTCGGAATGATTCATCTCTCTGCGGTGGCTGAGCTCGTGTACTACCACGCTGTCAAGTATTTCAGGCGGCACTTGGGTAAGCAGACAGTTGAAACTGAGATTACCCTTTGATGTACAGCTTCCCCATCTTGTTTTCGGGTGCCTTATGGTTATTTTACCGTAGGTGACGTCCATCAGCTTCGCATAGTATTCAACTCTCGGAGGTATTATCTGCTTTGCGATTGCTGTCATTTCATCCAGCTCTTCATCCGTATACGGGACGATTTCATCCCCGAGGACACTGTTATATTTTGCAATCGTTTTTTCAATCCACGGGGATTTCTCTTCAATGAGCTTTTCTATTTCACGGTAGGTCATCCTTTTGGGTACATGGAGCGTGACCTTGCCGTCGGGACGCACCTCAATGGATACGGTACGTCTGTCACTTTTGATTATGTCGGGATTAAATTTCATATTATCCTCATCAGTTAAAAAGACCGCCGCGGCGGTCTTTTATTGCTTTTATTCTGATTTGCGTTCAAATCCGTACTCGGAAAGCTTCTGATAAATTCTGTCTCTGGGGTCAAGAAGTGAGCTGAGGGATTCATCGTGATTGAGCGTATCAATGATATAAGCGCAGTATTTGCTCATATCAATATTTACGTACCAGGGCTTCTCAAGAAGCTCGGGGGGATTGTATACAAGGTTTGTGGTGAAAACCTTATCGATTATTCCTGCTTCGTATGCCTTGTCAAATTTGTCAAAGCCGTTGCAGAAAAGTCCGAATGACGAGTAAACGAAGATTCTGTTTGCACCTATCTGCTTGAGCTTTTCGCCTACCTCAATCATTGAACTGCCTGAGGAAATCATATCATCTATTACTATTACGTCCTTGCCGCCGCAGTTGTCACCGAGGAATTCGTGGCGGAGGATGGGGTTGGAGCCGTTTACTACTTTGGAATAATCGCGGAGCTTATAGAATGCGCCGAGCTCAAGTCCGAGAACGGTTGCAAGATAGATACATCTGCCCATACCGCCTTCATCGGGTGATACTATCATCATGTGGTCGTTGTCAATCTTGAGATTGTCAACGTTTCTGAGCAGTGCCTTGATGAACTGATATGCGGGCTGGATGCTTTCAAAGCCCTTCTGGGGAATTGAATTCTGAACTCTGGGGTCGTGTGCGTCAAACGTTACGATATTATCAACGTTGTATGTGTAGCAGATTTCTCTGAGCATATCCGCACAGTCAAGGGATTCTCTTCTCGTCCTCTTATGCTGTCTGCCTTCATAAAGCATGGGCATGATGACGGTGAGACGCTTTGCCTTGCCTTCAACGGCGCTGAGTGCTCTTCTCAGGTTTGCATAATGGTCGTCGGGGCTCATGTGCTGGTCCATACCGTACATTTTGTAGGTAACACCGTAGTTGAAGGGATCGCAGAGAACGAAAATATCGTAGCCTCTTACGGATTCCTTGATAACGCATTTGCCTTCGCCTGAGCCGAATCTGACGAATTCGGTGTCAATGATGTAGGATTCTTTATTATAGCCGTCAAAATGGTCGTTATCTCTGTCTGCTCTGGATCTTACGAGATAATAATTGATTTTTTCGGCCATTGCTTCACAGCCCTCAAGGGCAATGATACCGAGCTTACCTACGGGCTCGGTGAGAAATTGGGGATCGGACATACTAAAACCTCCCAAACAGTAATGATGATATGTCTTGAATACATTATATAGTATTTTTTCTCTCAGTTAAAGACCGAAAAACACATTTCGGTGAAGAAAAAAACAAGGTTTATCCTCATTTATTTGGTTAAAATGCCAATCACATTATCCTGCGTAGTTACGGTCAATATTTATGACCGCGAAGCACGCCTTTTCTTCCTTTGAAAGAGCATCGCCGACCGCTTCCCTGAATTCCTCATCGGTGAGCCGGAACTTGAAGGGAAGCACCGCGTCAAAAATAAGATTTGTGTGAGTGGGGCCGTCAACAACTCTGAAATCGTGAATTGTGATTTCTTCGGAAATCGATTTTACGATATCAAGCATTTTGGCTTTCAGCGTATCCGTACGCTCGTCGTTGACAAGTATCGGGTCAAGGTGAATGGTGATTTCCATATTCATCCGTTTTTTGATTTCAAACTCAATCGTGTCAATCAGATCGTGACTTTCCATGACGGGAACGTCTGCGGAAACCTCTGCGTGTAAAGAGCCCATTACCTTTGACGTGCCGTAGGCATGAAGCACCATGTCGTGAATGCCGTAAATACCATCATAAGACATAACGAGTTTTTCAAGCTCATCAACGACTTCTTTTTCTGGCGGCTCGCCGAGGAGAGGACCGAGGGTGGATTTTATTATGTCAAATGCCGCATAAATAATTACGAGAGATACGATAAGACCCATAACGGCGTCAAGGGGAAGAGAAGTAAATCTTGAAGCGAAAAGGGCAATAAGTGAGCAGGTGGTGGCGGCAATATCGCCGATACTGTCCTTCACTACCGCATCAACGGTCACGGAGTCGATTTTTTTGCCCACTTTACTGTTGAACACCGCAAGCCATATTTTCATCAGAATGGATGCCACAAGCACGACGACTGCAGCATAGGTGAAGGTTATCTGGGATTTTTCGCTGAATTTTGCTATGGATTCCTTGATTAAATCAATGCCGGTATGGCCGATGAGAAATGCAAGAACAAGGGCGGCAACGTATTCGATTCTTCCGTGGCCGAAGGGATGGTCCTTGTCTGCGGGCTTACCGGAAATCTTAAAGCCCACAAGGGAAATGACGGACGAAACGGCATCAAAAAGGTTGTTCATTCCGTCTGCGGTGATTGCGATACTCGCGGTAATACTGCCGAAAATGAATTTGAATGCCGACAGTATCACGTTGACGAAAATACCCACTAAGCCGCTGAGAGTTCCGTAATTTTCCCTGACCTTCGGGTCGGTTGTGTTTTCGCTGTTCTTAACGAAAAGCTTTATCAGCAGATTTGTCATTCAATGCTTCCTCCGTTATGTGCAGATCAAGCTGATTGAAGGGGATTGAAATTCCTTCTTTGTCAAATTCAAGTTTGACCTGCTCCTGCATATAGTAAAATACAGGCCAGTAGTTTTTACTGTCACACCATACGTGACATACAAGGTTGATACTGCTCTGACCGTGCTCCCATACGGCGACGTCGGGAGCGGGGTCCTGATAGATGAGCTCGTGATTGTTTGCCGCTTTTTCAATGGCGGCCCTTGCCTTTGCTATATCCGCATCGTATGCGATGGAATAGATCAGGTCAATTCTTCGCTTCTGCTCGGCGTTGAAATTGATGATGTTACTGTCCGTAATGTGTGAATTGGGGACGATGACCCTTTTATTGTCAATGGTTACAAGCACGGTGTACATAAATCTGATTTCCTTTACCGTGCCGCTGACAGAGCCGATATCAATGAAATCTCCGCTTCTGAACGGATGGTTGATAAGTATCTGTATTCCGCTTGCAAACTGACTTACGCTCTGCTGTAAACCCAGACCTGCGGTAACTCCGCCTGCGGCAATGGCGGCAACAAACGAATTGACGTTCATGCCGAGAGTTGAAAATGCCGTAAGGACGAAAACAAGATTCAGAATGCATTTTACTATGGTGGAAATGAATCTGTGTACCGAGGGATCTACCCTGTGCTTCACAAGGGATTTTATTATCAGCTTGCTTATACCCTTTGAAATAAATGCTCCCGCAACCACTATGATAACGGCGGTCACGATAAGGGGAATCTTTGATATTATCAATGCAAGTATGCCGTCAAAATCCCTTTCCCTGATGAGGGATGCAAAATCAAGTTTAAGTATATACAACATCTCTTTTCACTGTAAAATATACAAGTTCATTATACACTTTTGCCGGACTTTGTTCAATTATGTGAATTGCACAAATATAAAATTAAATTTTACACTCAATGTGTGCGGTTGTGTATTGTATTTATAAATAGGATACTGTATAATAACAGGGTATAATGGCAGAAAAGGAGGTTTTTTATGGCATCCGAAATGATCAATAAGGTTCTTGCCGCGGAAAAGGCCGCTGTTGAAGCGGTTGAGAAGGCAAATCTCAACGCGGAGGAAGTGAAAAAATCTGCTGAGGCAAAGGCGGCGGAGACTGAGGCAAAATACAGAGCCGATGCCGCTGAAAAGGCAAAGGCAATGAAGGCACAGGCGAAGGCAGAGGCGGAAAAAATCCGCTTTGATGCGGTAGCCGATACGTCTGCACAGGCCGAGGCAATCAAAGCATCCGCACTTGCAAAAAGCGGAGAAGCCATAGCGGCACTTGTTAAGGAAATAACAGGTTAAATGCCTATTTTCAATTATTTGTAAAGGAGGTGTTTTCTTGGCAAAGGTTGAAATGAAATATGTAGAGATAGCGGCACTGCTCAAAGATGCAAAGGACGTGCTTGATTTTCTTCAGCTGCGTTCCGTTATGGAGCTTAAAGCTCCCGTGGAAATTGAAGGACTCGCTCCCTTTGAAACCGCAAAAACCGTCAGCTCTATGGAAAAATACTGTGAAACGGCACAGACTGCTCTCGCAATTCTGAAAAAGCGTGTTCCCGAAAAGACAAGTCTGCTGGCATCACTCAAGGGACTTCCCGAAATGACTGCCTCAGAGTACAGAGCAAAATCCGAGGATGCGGATGCGATTCTGGCAAAGTGCTTTGATATAGTCGGCGCCGAAAAGGATATTGCAGAGTCAAAGGCGACAGTGGCAAGATGCCGTGCATCCATGGCGGCTGTTGAGCCCTGGCTGTCCCTTGACGTACCGATGAAGGCAACGGGCACCCAGACGACGGAGTTCTTTATCGGTTCTCTCCCTGCGGAATATACCGCAGACAGTCTTGAAATCGCTCTTGCGGGTATTCTTCCCGAAGAAAGCGATTACAGCTGTGAAGTGCTTTCTCACACGAGAGACAGAAGCTGTGTCTTCGTAATGGCACACAAGAGCTGCAGTCAATCTGTACTGTCCGCTTTGCGTTCTCTGGGATTTTCCTATCCCTCAGACCCCACAAAGCATCCGCCTAAGGTGAGATACGAAAGACTGCAGGCGGAAATTGACAAGGCAGAGCAGCACGCAAAGGACTGTGAAGAGAGCATAGCAGCTTACGCAAAGGACAGAGACGATATCAAATTCGTCAGCGACTGGTTCAGTATCAAGCGTGACAAGTATGAGGCCCTTGAAAAAGTCAGTGCCGGTGAAAATTTCATAACCTTCAGCGGATTTGTTCCTGCCGGGGAAACGGAAAAGCTCGTATCCGGGCTTGAAGAAAGGTTTACTGTGGCGGTCAGCGTGGCTGAGCCGGGCGAAGATGAGGACGTTCCCGTTCTCCTTGAAAACAAGCCCTTCGTAGCCGCAGTTGAGCCCATTACGGAAATGTATGCACAGCCGGGCAAGGAGGATATAGACCCCAACCCCATAATGGCGATATTCTACTATCTGCTGTTCGGTATTATGTTGTCGGATGCGGGCTACGGCTTGCTTATGGCAATAGGATGCGGTATAGCAAAATTCGGATTCAAAGTAAAGGGTAAACTCAAAAAGACGGTGGATATGTACTTCTGGTGCGGTATCGCGACCGTGTTCTGGGGAGCTCTTTTCGGCAGCTGGTTCGGTGATATAGTTACCAGAGTTGCCTATGAATTTTTCAATACCAGGATAATCCTTCCCTGGATTGATCCCTCAACTGTCGGAGAAATGGGCTCCGTTGCACTTTGGTTTGAGCCGGTCAACGACCCGATGAAGCTTATGCTTTTCTCCTTCCTTTTCGGTATCATTCACCTGTTTGTAGGTGTTGGATGCAGCTTCGTGAAGATGTGGAAGCTCAATAATAAGGTGGGTGCAATCTGTGACTGTATTCCCATCTGGCTGCTTATAGCGGGTATTGCTCCCATCGGAGCCAATATCTTCAAGGCAGGTACCTTCCCCGAGAGCGTAACCTCAATCTCAAAATGGTTTGCCATTGCAGGCGCGGTGCTGGTGGTGGCTACCTCGGGCAGGGATTCAAAGAATATCGTCGGCAAGCTCGGCCTCGGCCTTTACGGACTCTATAATACAGCTTCCGGCTGGCTCGGTGACATTCTTTCCTACTCCAGACTTCTTGCTCTGGGACTTTGTACCGGTGTAATTGCGACGGTCGTCAATACTCTCGGTACCATTCCCGAAAACCTTGTTACCAAGGCAATCCTGCTTGTGCCCGTATTTATTTTCGGTCACGTGGTAAACCTTGCTATCAACGTTATCGGTACTTACGTACATACGAACAGACTTCAGTACGTTGAATTCTTCGCAAAGTTCTATGAGGGCGGAGGAAGGTCCTTCACACCTCTTAAAATCAATTCCAAATATTATAATGTCAAGGAGGACAATTAATTATGACAATGGGTATGATGCTCGCAATTCTCGGCGGTGTTTTTGCCGCAGTATTCGGCTGTGTAGGTTCAGCTATCGGTGTCGGCCGCGTAGGTAAGGCCGCAGCAGGCGTAGTAACAGAGGATCCTTCAAAGTTCGGTAAGGTTCTTATTCTTCAGATTCTTCCCGGTACACAGGGCCTTTACGGTTTCCTTATCGCTTTCCTTCTTATGGTACAGGTCGGCCTTATGGGTGATGCTCCCCTTCAGCTTACAACAGCTCAGGGACTTATGTATTTCGCAGCTTGCCTTCCCATGGCAGCAGGCGGACTTATCTCTGCTCTTCATCAGGCAAATGCCGCTGTTGCAGGTGTTTCCATCGTAGCAAAGAGACCCGAAGAATCCGGTAAGGCAATCATTTTCGCAGCTATGGTTGAAACATACGCAGTTCTTTCACTTCTTATCTCCATCCTCGCTATCTTCAATATCACAGGCAAAATTGCCGGTTAATGGTGATTGAATATGACAGGTCTTGAAAAAATAACAGACAAGATCAACTCCGACTCAAATATCAGATGTTCCGAAATAGCCGCTCTTGCTCAGAAGCAGAGTGAGAAGGCAGATGCGGATGCAAAGGAAAAAGGCGAAAAACTCGCTTCCGAAATTGAAGCGGCGGCAAAGGAAGAATGCGACAACATCATCAGAATCGCAAAATCAGGTGCTGTTCAGCAGTCCAGACAGACTCTCCTTTCCGCAAGAGTTGAAGCAGTCAACGAAACCCTTGCAGGACTCGTTACCGCGCTTAAATCCCTTGATGACGAAAAGTATTTTGCTACCGTTATCAAGCTGGCGGTTGAAAATGCAATGAAGGGTAAGTGTACCGCCTTCCTCAATGCAAAGGATAATGCCCGTCTACCCGCTTCCTTCGGTGCAGACCTTGTTTCCGCACTTGCGGCAAAGGGTGCAGAATGCGTTCTTTCTTCAGATAACGCAGACATCGGCAGCGGAGTGATTCTTGATTACGGAAATATAGTAATCGATTGCTCGTTTGAAGCAATCGTTGAGGAAAACTCAGACTATTACAAAGAAAAAATCAGCGAAATAATATTTTAACAGGCGGTGAAAACCTATGCGTGAAACCGATTATGCTTATGCGGTTGCAAGAATAAGGGCCAACGAAAACGCTCTGCTTACAAGAGCCGATATTGACCAGCTTATCGCCGCTGACAGCTACGATACCGCCGTAAGAATACTTACCGACAGGGGCTGGACACAGCCCGATGGTGAACAGGGCTTTGATATCTGCGAAAACGAAATGTCAAAGACCGTGAAGCTTATAAGCGAATGTGTTCCCGATGCGTCACTTTTTGATGCACTTGTAATCGCCAATGATTTTGCAAATCTCAAAGCGGCAATCAAAGCGGAATTTTCCTCCGTTGATGCTGCGGATTATATGACGGCACCTTATCTGTGCGACCCCGCAGTTATAATCAAAGCGGTTAAGGAAAGTGATTTTTCACTCCTTCCCGATTATCTTGCGGAATGCGCCGAGGCAGCTTATCACACCTATGCCGACAGTCAGAGCGGACAGATGGTTGAGGTGATTATCGATAAGGCGTGCAGCAAGGCAAAGACACAGTGGGCAGTCAGGGCGGAAAGTCCTCTCCTTGAAAAAATCTTTGAGATGACCTGCGCCGTGTCGGATATCAAAACCGCAAGACGCTGTGTTACTACGGGCAAGAGCCGTGAATTTGCTCTTGATGCCGTCAGCTTCAGCGGAAAGGTTGACTGTGAAAAGCTTGTTGATGCGGCTTACGCAGGCGAAAAGCTTGCTCCGGTCATTCAGAGTGCCGGACTTGACGGCCTCGCGGAGTATGCCGACGGTGACTTTACGGCACTTGAAATGAGATGCGACAATCTGATTACGGAAATGGCGGGGACAAACAGACACGAAATATTCGGTTCCGACCCCGTGGTTGCGTATTATTATGCAAAGGTAGCGGAAGTCAAGAACGTCAGAATAGTTCTTT
This sequence comes from uncultured Clostridia bacterium, assembly GCA_937892115.1. Classification (GTDB taxonomy): domain Bacteria; phylum Bacillota; class Clostridia; order Oscillospirales; family Acutalibacteraceae; genus CAG-177. The sequence goes on from CALAUI010000007.1 coordinate 97,231, forward strand.
CCGCAAAGGCAGCTTCAGTTCCCAAAGAAATAATTTCGGAGAGAGTGAGGGATACCTATGTATAAAATTGCCGCAATGGGTGATAAAGACAGTATCTACGGCTTCGCTTCTCTCGGAGTGAGTATTTTTCCCGCAAACGATGCTGCACAGGGGAGCAGAATCCTCCGTCAGCTTGCGGATGCGGATTACGGAGTAATCTATATTACGGAGCAGCTGGCCTCCCTTATGAAGGATGAGATAGCCCGCTATGCTTCATTACCTCTGCCCGCAATCATTCCCATTCCCGGTGTCAGAGGAAATACGGGTCTGGGTCTTGACAGCGTAAGTAAATTCGTTGAAAAGGCGGTAGGCAGTGACATTTTGTCCTGATGCAGTTTACTGCACCGTTATCCCTCTTGGGGATAAGATATTTTAACAGAAAGGTATGATTCAATATGAGTACCGGTGTTATAACCAAAATTGCCGGACCTCTTGTAGTTGCTTCGGGCATGAGAGACGCCAATATGTTTGACGTTGTCCGTGTAGGTGACGCAAGACTTATCGGTGAAATCATAGAAATGCACGGTGACAGAGCATCCATTCAGGTTTACGAGGAAACCTCGGGTATCCGTACGGGAGAGCCCGTCGAATCCACGGAAGAGCCCCTGAGTGTTGAACTCGGTCCCGGTCTTATCAAGGGCATTTATGACGGTATCCAGAGACCCCTTGATAAAATAGTTGAAATGACAGGCAACAACCTTACCAGAGGCATTGAGGTTCCCGCGCTGGACCGCGATTCCGTATGGCATTTCGTTCCCTCGGTAAGTGCCGGCGATAAGGTTGTCGGCGGAGACGTTCTCGGTACCGTTCAGGAAACCGATATCGTTCTTCACAAAATTCTCGTTCCTCCCACCGTTTCGGGTACCGTATCCGCAATCAGCGAGGGCGATTATAAAATTACCGATTCAATAGCCGATATCACCCTTGATAACGGCAGTGAATACAAGGCAGGTCTTATGCAGAAGTGGCCCGTAAGAAAGGGCAGACCTTATGCAAAGAAGATTTCTCCCGACGTACCCCTTGTAACCGGTCAGCGTGTAGTTGACGCTCTTTTCCCCATCGCAAAGGGCGGCGTTGCAGCTATTCCCGGACCCTTCGGCAGCGGTAAAACGGTTACACAGCATCAGCTTGCAAAATGGGCTGAAGCAGACATCGTTGTTTACATCGGCTGCGGTGAACGCGGTAACGAAATGACCGACGTTCTTAACGAATTCCCCGAGCTTATCGACCCCCATACGGGCAAGTCGCTTATGGAGCGTACCGTACTTATCGCAAACACCTCGGATATGCCCGTTGCAGCCCGTGAGGCATCAATTTATACAGGCATCACGATTGCCGAATACTTCAGAGATATGGGCTACTCGGTAGCTCTTATGGCTGACTCTACCTCCAGATGGGCAGAGGCCCTCAGAGAGATGTCCGGCCGTCTTGAAGAAATGCCCGGTGAAGAAGGTTATCCCGCTTATCTGGGCAGCCGTCTTGCTCAGTTCTATGAAAGAGCAGGCCGTGTAATTTCCCTCGGCTCCGATGCAAGAGAAGGCGCACTTTCGGTTATCGGCGCCGTATCACCTCCCGGCGGTGATATTTCAGAGCCCGTTTCCCAGGCAACCCTGCGTATCGTAAAGGTATTCTGGGGACTGGATTCAAATCTTGCCTATAAGCGTCATTTCCCCGCAATCAACTGGCTTACCAGTTATTCAAACTATGCGGATTCTCTCGGCAAGTGGTTCAACGACAATGTCAATCCCGAATGGACTCAGCTCAGAGGTCGTATGATGGCTCTGCTTTCAGACGAAGCATCTCTTGATGAAATCGTTAAACTGGTCGGTATGGATGCTCTTTCACCCTCCGACAGACTTAAAATGGAAACGGCCCGTTCAATCCGTGAAGACTTCCTTCATCAGCTTGCCTTCCACGAGATTGACACCTATTCATCACTCAACAAGCAGTATTGTATGATGAAGCTTGTTATCAAGTATTACGATGAGTCCCTTGCAGCCCTTTCGGCAGGTGCGGATATCAACGATATCGTTGCCCTTCCCGTAAGAGAAGCAATCGGCAGATTCAAATATGTTGAAGAAAAAGACGTTGATGCACAGTTTATGGTAGTTTCGGATAAGCTTGCTTCCGAACTCAGACTTGCAGCAGCAAAGAAGGAGGAATTCTGATGCCAAAAGAATACAGAACTATTCAGGAAGTAGCAGGTCCTCTTATGCTTGTCCGTGAGGTTGAAGGTGTTGCCTACAACGAACTCGGCGAAATTGAACTTGCAAACGGCGAGAAGAGACGCTGCCGTGTACTTGAAATCGACGGTACCAATGCTCTCGTTCAGCTTTTTGAAAACTCAACCGGTATCAACCTTGCAAACAGTAAGGTAAGCTTTTCCGGCAGACAGATGGAGCTCGGACTTTCCCTTGATATGCTCGGCAGAGTCTTTGACGGTCTGGGCAGACCCATTGACGGAGGTCCCGAAATCATTCCCGAAAAGAGGATGGATGTAAACGGCGTACCCATCAATCCTGCCGCAAGAAGCTTCCCCCAGGAATTCATCCAGACCGGCGTTTCCGCTATTGACGGACTTAATACCCTCGTAAGAGGTCAGAAGCTTCCCATTTTCTCAATGTCAGGTCTTCCCCACGCCAACCTTGCGGCACAGATTGCAAGACAGGCAAAGGTAAGAGGTAAGGACGAGCAGTTTGCCGTTGTATTTGCGGCTATGGGTATCACCTTTGAGGAAAGCGACTATTTCGTACAGTCCTTCCGTGAAACGGGTGCTCTTGACAGAACGGTCATGTTCTCAAACCTTGCAAACGACCCCGCTATTGAAAGAATCGCCACCCCCAAGATGGCACTTACTGCGGCTGAATTCCTTGCGTTTGAAAAGGGTATGCACGTTCTCGTAATCCTTACCGATATTACAAACTATGCAGATGCTCTGCGTGAGGTTTCCGCAGCCCGTAAGGAAGTTCCCGGACGCCGCGGTTATCCCGGATATATGTACACCGACCTTGCATCAATTTATGAAAGAGCCGGCAGACAGAAGGGCAAGGAAGGTTCAATCACTATGATTCCCATCCTTACAATGCCCGAGGATGATAAGACTCATCCCATTCCCGACCTTACCGGTTATATCACGGAGGGACAGATTATCCTTGACCGTGAGCTCTACCGTAAGGGCATCAATCCTCCCGTAAATGTTCTTCCTTCACTTTCCCGTCTTAAAGATAAGGGTATCGGCGAAGGCAAGACCAGAGAGGACCATTCCAACACGATGAACCAGCTGTTCTCTGCTTACGCAAGAGGCAAGGACGCCAAGGAGCTTATGGTAGTCCTCGGTGAGGCGGCTCTTACCGATATGGATAAGCTTTATGCTCAGTTTGCAGATGAATTTGAAAAGGTTTATGTTTCCCAGGGATTTGAAACAGACAGAGATATTGAAGAAACTCTTGATATCGGCTGGAAGCTGCTTCAGATTCTTCCCAGAAGCGAGCTGAAACGTATCAGCGACAAGTTACTTGATAAATATTACGGTAAGTATTGATTTGGATGTGATTAAATGGCAATAATGAATGTCAACCCCACCCGAATGGAGCTTACCAACCTCAAGAGAAAGCTTGTTACCGCCCGCAGAGGACATAAGCTTCTGAAGGATAAACGCGATGAGCTTATGCGTATCTTCCTTGACAGGGTACGCGAAAACAAAGCTCTGCGTAAAGAGGTTGAGGAAGGCATCAGGCAGGCGAATATTGCCATGAGTGTGGCAAGATGCGTAATGAGTGACAAGGCGCTTGACGTTGCTCTTATGCTTCCCACTCAGGAAATGCAGCTTGATGTTACCGAAAAGAATGTCATGAGCGTTATGATTCCCGAATTTGACGTAAAATTCAGGACAGCCAATGCCGCGGACATTTATTCCTACGGCTTTTCCGAAACCTCAGGAGACCTTGATATTGCTGTCAAGGCGCTCTCCGACATTATGCCCAAGATGATTCGCCTTGCGGAGATTGAAAAATCCTGTCAGCTTATGGCAGACGAGATTGAAAAGACTCGCCGCAGAGTAAATGCACTTGAGCACGTAATGATTCCCAGATACGAAGAAACCATCAAGTATATCACAATGAAGCTTGATGAAAACGAGAGAAGCACCACAACCCGACTTATGAAAGTCAAGGATATGATGCTTGCTCAGGCACATAATTATAATTGATTTTACGGCTCATCCCCTTCGGGGGATGTTGTCGTATAAAAACAACAAACAGGAAGTAGTATTATGAAGTATATTCTTTATGTAATTCTTGCGGCCGTTGCGGTATTTGCCGTCCTTCTTGTTATTGCTCTTATCAGAGCGGCAAAAATCAAGGCCAAGCCGGATAACAATAAAACCGCTGCACCTTTTACTCCGGAGGATGAGGCAAAGTATTCAAAATTCCTGTCGGAAATGATTAAGATTCCAACCGTATCGGCTGCCGAGGGAGATGACCTCACCGAGTTTTACAGATTCAGAGAGGTGCTTAAATCAAACTTCCCCCTTATTTTTGAGAAGCTTGAGGTAAATGACATCAGCGGCAACCTTCTTATCAGGTGGAAGGGCAAAACCGACAAGGACCCCATTCTGCTTATGGGTCATCAGGACGTTGTACCTGCGGTTGAATCCAACTGGGAGCATGAGCCCTTCTCGGGTGATATAGTTGACGGTAAGGTCCACGGCAGAGGTGCAATGGACTGCAAATGTACCGTTATGGCAGAGTATGCCGCAGTTGAGGAGCTTCTTGAAGAGGGCTTCGTTCCCGAGAGAGACGTTTATCTTTCATCCTCCGTCAACGAAGAAATTTCCGGCGGCGGCGCGGATAAAATCGTTAATTTCCTCAAAGAGAGAAACGTTCATATTGCGGCGGCAATGGACGAAGGCGGCGGTATAGTCAGCGGTATTCTTCCCGGTATGGAAACGTGGCTCTGCGCCTGCGGTGTAGTTGAAAAGGGTACTGCGGATATTAAATTTACAGCAAAAGCAAAGGGCGGTCATTCATCAACGCCCCCCAAGAATACACCTATCGCGCGTCTTTCGGCTTTCGTAAACGACGTTGAAAAGCACGACCCGTTTATAAGAAGCTTTACTCCTCCCGTTGAGAATATGTTTACCTCAATCGCACCCTATCTCACTTTCCCGTTCCGTCTTCTTATGGGTAATCTCTGGCTCTTCAAGCCCCTTCTTAAGATTGCAATGCCCATGGTTTCGCCTATGGCAAACGCATTTCTCGGTACGTCCTGCGTATTCACTATGAGCGGCGGTGCGGCGGCGGCAAATATCATCCCCGGCGAAGCGTACGTTATCGCGAATATCCGTCCCTCAATTCAGCAGAATCTTGACGAATGCTTTAATATTCTTAAGAATATCGCCGCAAAATACGATATTGAAGCCGAAATCATCAAGGGTAAGAGCGCGTCAAATATAGTTGCTCCCGACAGCGAAGAGCTTGCTTTCCTCGGCAAATGTGTCAAGGAATGCTTCCCCGGATACTGCTTTGCTCCCTATTACGTGACCGGCGGTACGGATTGCCGTGACTTTGAGCCCGTTACCGATAACTGTCTGAGATTCACACCCATCAGAATGGATGACCAGCAGATGGCGGCAATGCACGCGGCTAATGAAAATATCTCAACGGATGCAATTTCCGCAGGTGTCAAATTCTATAAGTATTATATTAAAAACCACGATTAAGGTGCAGATATGAAAAAGATTATTGTATTGCTTTCCGTTTTTGTTATGGCTTTTTTGCTCGTTTCCTGCGGAAAAGTTTCCACGACCGGAAATGAAAGTACGGTAACACAATCTGAAACGGTTGCTTATACCGACCCGAATGAGGCGTTTTCAAATGCTACCCTTGTAAATAATGCGGATGAAACCAATATTTATTATCTGTATGCCGACGGCACCTATAAGGAAATTTATAAGGGTAATACACTTGAAGGCAAATGGAAGGTTGAAAATTCTGACCGTGTCGTCATAACCATGGACGGTATGGATACCTCATATTACTATTCAATTCTGCAGGATGCCAACGGAAGTATTACGGGAATCACTCAGATGGAGGGCAGAAGCTTTACCATCGTAAGACATTCCGTTCCCGAAAATATCAGCGTTTATGAAAATACTGACGGGGCTGAGAATTAAAGGCAACAATAAAAATCGGCAGGCCGTAAGGCGACCGGTTTATAAGGATGTTTGTGGGTTTATTCGGTAAGATTCAATATGCCGATATATCGACAAATCAGAATTTATAGAGTGGTGAATGAAATGATAAATCAATGGGAAAACGCCGC
>CALAUI010000008.1 GCA_937892115.1 uncultured Clostridia bacterium
TGGCGTTAAATAAAAAGGCTCCGGCTAAACATAAAGCCGAAGACGAATATCTGTTAACAACTAGACTTTACTGTGCAAAATGTAAATGTTTTATGGTTGGCGAAAGTGGTACAAGTCACACCGGTTATGTTCACAGATACTATAAATGTGTCAGCGTAAAAGAACACCGTGGATGTAATAAAAAGACCGTAAAAAAGGATTGGATAGAGAATTTAGTCCTTGAACAGATACAAAAAATCATTCTTGATGATGATCTGATTGAACGCCTTGCCGATATGGCTTTAGAAAAATTAGGTTCTGAAAACAAGGTTTTACCGATACTTCAAAAACGGTATTCAGAGACTGAAAAAGCTATAAATAATATGCTGAACGCAATAGAGCAAGGCATAATTACACCGTCAACAAAACAAAGACTTGAAGAGCTTGAACAGCAAAAAGGCGAACTTTCGGTTCAGATAATGAAAGAAGAAATGTCAAAACCGGTTCTTACAAGAGAACAGATACTGTTTTGGTTCCACAGATTGAGAAAGCTTAACATAGAGAAACTTGAACATCGCCGCAAGCTGATTGATACATTTATCAACGCAATTTATCTTGACGATGACAAAATGGTAATCACTTTTAATTTCAAAGACGGTTCAAAAACAATAACCTTTGCCGAAATTGAAGAGGCAGTGAAAGGTTCGGATTTCACCGATTTCGGTGCACCAGATTCCGAAGCTCTTTTCAGAGCTTCGGATTTTTTGCCGGAAAGTATTGACTTGAGCTTTGACATCCTATATAATACTTTTGCAATCCCAAAAAGAGGTGGAGTCTGTCATAGAACCGTCGGTTCTATTTGGAGGGATTGTATTTCTGCATAAATATTGTATGAAATCAGACAGGATCCGTAAGGGTTCTGTTTTTTTGACCTCCATCCCGATTGAGTAATCGTAAAACCATAAATACTCAACAGGAGCTGATCAACAATGGAAAAAATTACTTTAATTGCCTTGATTCTTTTTGCGGTGACCTACGTGCTTATGATGGTGTTCCAGAAGATACGCCCTCATATTGCAGTTACAAGTGCCCTTGTCTTTATTGCAATGGGCATTGTTCAGACGGTCGCTCCGGGAACCTTCGGCAATTTTTCTTTTACACCTCTTGAGGCGTTAAAAGAAGTTGACTGGAACGTAATCATGATGATTGCGGGTACAATGGGTACTGTGTATCTCTTTATTGAATCAAAAATGCCGCAGCTTATGAGTGATTTGCTTATTTCCCGTATGCCTTCTGTCAAATGGGTCGTGGTGTCATTATCTCTTTTTGCCGGTATAGTTTCCGCTTTTGTAGATAACGTAGCTACGGTACTGATGATTGCACCCGTTGCACTTGCATTTTGCAAGCGGCTCGACATTTCTCCCGTGCCGTCAATCATATGCATTGCAGTTTCTTCAAATTTGCAGGGCGCGGCAACGCTTGTAGGCGATACTACTTCAATATTACTTGCCAAGGCGGCAAGCCTTGATTTTTCCGATTTCTTCGTTGATGACGGAAAACCGGGTATGTTCTGGGTTGTTGAGGCAGGGGCTGTGGTAAGTGCCTTCATTATCTTCTTTATGTTCAGAAAAGACAATCAGCGTATTGATTTTTCAGGTAGGACAAAGGTTGACGACTCTTTTCCCACTTTTCTTCTTGCGGGAACTGTTATCTGCCTTATCGCCGTTTCGTTTATCCCTTACAAGGATTCGGCTGCCGAGGGTGCATTTTATAAGCCGGATGTAATCAACGGTATAATCTGTATTCTGTTCTTCCTGATAGGCATTATCAGGGAACTGTTTTTCAAAAAGAATAAGGAAAAGGTCATCAATTCGTTCAAAGAAATCGATTTATATACCATAGTTCTTCTTATGGGTCTTTTCGTTGTCATCGGAGGAGTAAAAAATGCGGGTGTGGTTGACTATATAGGTAATAGAATCGCTTCAATAGGAAACGGTTCGGCATTTGCCGTTTATACTCTGATAGTTTGGATGAGTGTGATTCTTTCCGCCTTTATTGACAATATTCCTTATACCGCCACTATGCTTGCTCTTGTTCCCGTTATTGCTCAGGGTGCAGGCATAGAGCCGAAGCTTCTTTACTACGGTCTTCTCTGCGGAGCAACTCTCGGCGGAAACCTTACACCTATCGGAGCAAGTGCCAATATCGCCGGTATAGGTATTCTCCGGAAGGAAGGGTACACGGTTAAATCCACTACGTTTATGAAATACGGTGTTCCGTTCACTCTCTCGGCGGTTGTAACGGGTTATCTTCTGATCTGGTTTATTTGGAAATAATACATTTGTCGTTTCACGGACGACCCTGTACGCTTCGTGACGTGTTATTCTTTATGTGCAGTGATTACTTGCGGAAATTTTCACTTTACAGTATGATTACAGTGAAAGGGGAGCATTATTATGAATTCGGATTTAATCAACAAAGCAATAGTGTTTGCCACAGAGGCCCATAAGACACAGAAACGCAAGGGAACCGAAATACCTTACATTGTTCATCCTCTTGAAACCGGAGTTATTGCCGCCGCAATGACGGATGATGACCGGGTAGTGGCGGCGGCTTTTCTGCATGACACCATTGAGGACACCGGCACGGATAAGGAAACACTTACGGAGCTTTTCGGCGAAAGAGTTGCTTATCTCGTAGCTAACGAAAGCGAAAATAAGAGGGAGGGTACTCCCGAGGGAGAAACCTGGAAAATCCGCAAGCAGGAAACGATTGACCACCTTAAATGTTGTACCGATAACGATATTAAAATCATCGCTCTTTCCGATAAGCTTGCCAACCTCAGGGCAATAAGCAGGGATTATGCCGAACTGGGAGAAAAATTCTGGTCAAGATTCAATCAGAGCAATCCCTCCGAGCTGAAATGGTACTATGCAAGCTTTCTTGATACCTGCAGATGCCTTGAAAACAAACAGCCGTATAAGGAATATGCGGAGCTTATTGAAAAGGTTTTCGGAAAATTCTGATAATATAACAAAAACGAGGCAGGAAAATAATTCCTTGCCTCGTTCATTTTTACTGACCCATAAGGGTGGGATATGAGGGATATTCCGTTCCCGCGACGGGTATTCTGTCCTTTGCTTCGGGAATCGTGTTATACGGCATTGCAATCGTCCATGTGCCGTAGCAGGTGATGAACATCTGTCTGAAATCCTTGTTCTCAACAAGCAGTAAATTCTGATTCTTTGACAGCATTCTCGTGACTGCTCCATCCCAGACCGGCATAAATGCATACTTGGGATTAACGCGTGAATAGAACGGTTTTGTACCGTTAAGTCCGTGATGAGCAAGCTGCAGGAAATCTGCCTTAAGCGCTTCGTTATACTCCCACAGTACAAGGTCTGTTGCGTTGAAAGCAATGTCACCCGTCCACAGGATTGTCTGCCCTTCAACGGTCATCTTCATCAGCAGTGAATCTTCATTCATGCCGCCGTTGAGGATTGTGAGAGGATAGAGGTCGTCGTATGCGTAAAGCACTTCAAAGGAAGCGTTCCTTACCTGAAAACGGTTGCCGGAATGGAGCTTTACAACGGGTACTTCGCTGTAATACTCGGTCAGATTCTTTCTGAACTGGGTGAATCTGTAAATGGAATCGTCCAGCATATATGTTGAATCTGATTTTTTAATTTCTTCATCCTTCGGGAAGTTGAAATAAATATTTTCAATTTCAACGTCGTCGTGATGGTCGATGGAGAAACAGCCGAAAACACCGATGTGGTCACCGTGACAGTGAGTGAAAATCCAGGCGGCAATTACGGGCTTTTCGGTGCCCTCCGGCTTCTGGGCATTGAGAATACCCATCAGCTTATCCGAGTCAACGTGGTCGGCATCGCCCATTCCTCCGTCAATGATACAGAATGAGCCGTCCTTAAGACGGATGATGAATCCCATTCCTTCATTTGCAACTGAGGTTTCGCCTTTCATTCCGGTTATAAGTGTTTCGTATTCACCTTCGGTATTGTCTTCAAGAGGGTAAAGTCCGCCGAGGGGCTCTGCAATAATTCTCAGCGTCTTTGTGTTTGCAAACCGCGAAACATAGACACCGGTTTCATCTTTGATGAGAGTGGCAAATTTGTTGTTTTCTATTTCGTTTTTGTCATAAACCCTAAATCCGTCCGATGTCAGAGCATCAATGTAAGCGGTGAAATCCGCTTCATCTGTTTCCTCATATCTGCCGATAACGGTTTTATCCGAGCTTTCATATATGCCCAGAAGCTTGCCTGCCGAAAATTCGGGCAGATTGTATTCTTCAAAAAGAGCATCCTTTTCCAATGATTGAGCTCCGCCTTCGGGAGGGGCGTAATCCTTTACGGGATAAAGCTCGATTCCGAATATTCCTGCGAAAAAGGTAATTACGGTAAGATATGCTGCAAGTATTTTCTGAAATATAACGGGCATGATGAGACTCCTTTCAAACGGTAATTTATTTGATTTGATTATATCACCGTACTATACGGTATTCAACCGTCACATAGATAACTTTGAGTATAAATTACGGATTATACCGAAAAAACACCCGCCCGGCAAGTGCTTTTTGTATCTGTATATCTCACAAAACAAATGATTTTATTTCCTTTTCCAGCAGACGGTAAACGTTGGCAATCAGATATCCGTCGGCTATCGCGTGGTTCATACGAACGGTTACCGGCATAACGAGTCTGCCGTTTTCTTCTCTGTATTTTCCCCAGTTGATTATGGGTGCGAAAAACAGGTATCCGTCGGGCAGTTCAATATTCAGCGAATCATACGAGAGCCACGATATAAACGAAGCGTCAAACCAGTTGGGATGGTTTTCCGTATCCAGCAAATAATCTCTTGTCTTCTTTGCTTCTTCAACGTCACGCAAAGCGGCAGTATAGAATTTTTTATAATCTTTATAATATTCCGAATATACCGGGGTGCAGGTCTCCGTATCTTCATGAAAAATATACTGTGTGGGATTTATTACATCGTAACAGATGAGCTCATCCTTTTGCCAGATATATCCCATTCTGTAATCTTCACGCGAATTCAAAACCTTTGACAGAATATAAAGGAAATTGATATAAAATTTAGTTTCCGTCTTCTTTGAATATTCGACCAGGTCCGTAACGTCGATTCTTGCCGTCATGGAGGTTGAACATTTGCAGTCTTCCGAAAAGTGGCGGTATACACCCTTACGATAGTATTTTTCTTTATCAATGATTTTATAGTTCATCTTTATTATCCTCTGTGAGTAAATAAATATTTTGCATCATCCGAGCGGAATGGTTGCTTCATAATACTCAAAAAACCGTCTTTTGCCTAAAGACAAAAAACGGTTTTGTTGTATAAGTGCGACCAAAAGGTACGTGCGTCTGCCTGCTCGACAAACCGGGATTTGTCGAATTACATTTACCGTTTGTATTTTTTGTAAATTCTTCCGTAAGCTATCG
>CALAUI010000009.1 GCA_937892115.1 uncultured Clostridia bacterium
TCCACCGGACTGTTTGGTCACTATGTGACTTCCCTCAAAGTTCGAATCCCTAAATCAAAAAATAAAAAAGCACCCCTTTTGGGATGCTTCTTTTTGGCTGGGGAATAGGGATTTTATCGCCTCGCTTCGCTCGTTGCGCTTCGGCAAACAGTCCACCGGACTGTTTGGTCACTATGTGACTTCCCTCAAAGTTCGAATCCCTAAATCAAAAAATAAAAAAGCACCCCTTTTGGGATGCTTCTTTTTGGCTGGGGAATAGGGATTTTATCGCCTCGCTTCGCTCGTTGCGCTTCGGCAAACAGTCCACCGGACTGTTTGGTCACTATGTGACTTCCCTCAAAGTTCGAATTCCTAAATCAAAAAATAAAAAAGCACCCCTTTTGGAATGCTTCTTTTTGGCTGGGGAATAGGGATTCGAACCCCAACAGGCAGAGTCAGAGTCTGCAGTGCTACCTTTACACAATTCCCCAATATCGCGGTCAACGAAATACATTATACATAATAAATTCTGTTTGTCAATAACTTTTTATAAAATTCATTTGATAATTTTGCATAAAATCTTAATCCCATTTTTGGCTTGACTAATAATTGGTATAATAATATAATAATGATGTATAAATATCTAATCCGAAAGGAAATGCATATGAAAATTATTGTCGCAGGTGCAGGTACCGGCGGACTTGTTGCCGCAAAGCTTCTTGCTGCAAAAGGACACGATGTCACAATCTACGAAAAAGAATGTGAAAACGAAGTCGGCTACGACTGGTTTGATAATGTAGAGGTTAAAACTTTTACCGAAAACGGAATGCAGGTTCCGGAAGGTACTCTTAAGGCAGAATACACTAATCTGTTCCCTCCCTTCTCGGATTTTCCGATTTCTCTTGAGATTCCGAAAGAAAACAGATGCTGGAATGTTGACAGACGTCTCTTTATCAACCAGCTTATAAAGGAAGCAGTTGCAAAAGGCGCAAAAATCGAATATGAAATGCCAGTTAAAAAACTTGTCATTAAAGGTGACAAGGTCAGCGGTGTTGTAATAGACAAAGAGAAGTATTACGCTGATTTGGTAATTGACAGCTGCGGAGTAAATTCGCCTCTTCGTAAATCATTTCCCGACAACTTCAATATTACGAAAGAATTGGGAGAGCTTGATTATTTCAGCTCATACAGAGCAATTTACGACTATTACCCCGAGCGTGAACCGCCAAAAGAATTAAAGAGAATATACGTTAAGTTTATGGGTCAGCAAGGTGTTTCATGGTGTACGTGCTATCCCGACGAAACAGTTGACATCTTTGTAGGAAAACTTGGCAGAATGTCAAGATTCGAGCACGAAACAATGCTTCGCCAGCTCAGAATCGAAAATCAGATTATCGGATACGAAATGCTCCGCGGAGGCAAGTTTTATAAGATTCCCGTCAGATATCCTCTTACCAAAATGGTTTGTAACGGTTATGCAGCAATAGGCGAAAGTGCATTCATGAACAATCCGCTTAACGGCCATGACATTTCCAATTCATTCAAAGCCGCAAAAATGCTTGTTGAAGCAATCGGTAACGGTGCGCCTACCGAAAAAAATCTGTGGAAATATGAAGTCAATTATTTCAAGCAGATCGGAAGTGAATGCTTCTTATCCGATATTACAAAGAGAATTCTTCTTACCTCAAGATCCGAAGAACTCAGATTCCTCTTTGAAGCAGGAATCTTTACCAACGATGAATTAAAGAAAATCACCGAAGGTAAAGGACTTGAACTCACCTTCGGCGATATATTCAACAAATTAAAGAAGGGCAAGAAAAAATTCAAATACGTTCTCAATGTTATCCTTAAGCTCAAAAAAGGTCAAAAGGCAATGATTGCCGCAAAAGATATTCCGACAAAATACGATTCCGGCAAAGTTAATGCATGGCAGAGCAAACTTGATAAATTCTATATTGAGTAATTATCTGCAATACAAATTGAAATCCCAACACGGAATATAGGGATGATGCCTGATTTCAAATTCATAATCGGGATTAAGCTCGTAAATTTTCAGCGGGATTTCAAACAAATCATTTAATCTGTGATAAAGCGCTGTATTAAGCTTCGGCTTGCAGCGCTTTATTGTATTTTGACCGCCGGATAAAGCAGCCATTTCACCGCCCTCAACATCCATTTTGATATATTCGATGTTTTTACCGTGGCACAAATCATCAATTGTTACGGATTCAACGTCAACGCCTTCATCGGATATAGAAGAATTACGGCTTCCTTCGGAGCAAAACTTAATTACTCCGTTTTTATCGCCGACAGCTTTGTTATGCAAATATATGTTGTCTGAGTTACCGAACTTATCATATAGTTTTCTGAATGTTTTTCTATCGGGCTCAAGTGCGATTATTTCGCTGTATGACCCTTTGGTATATCTGAGATATTCTTCTATTGTATCGCCTCTGTATGCGCCCAGATCAACAAATACACCGCTGCCGTCAAGGCAAAGAAAATCGTTGAATATTTCATATTTTTCGGTTTGACTTCTCAAAAGATAATCAATTTTTCCCGAATAAACAAAGTTAATGCTATCGGCATAAATTTGTCTTGATTTTTCCGATAAAAAGGAATAAACGTTATTTATCTTTGCGGCATTGTTTTCAAAAAATTCATCGTCATATATACCTGCTCCGAATACAGGAACTGTAGGTATTATCATATCAAATTCTTTACCGATATCAACGATATGCTTCATTACGTCAGGTAACGAAGAACCGAAAGCAGGAACTATGACAAAATCGCCTTCAAAATCTGACAGTTTTTTCACGGTAAATCCTCTGAAGGATTGACCTCTGACAAATTCGTCACTTGCCATAACACCGCAAATTTCAATATTTTTGCGATTCATAATGTCAATGATTTTGTCGGCTCCGTTACCCATTCCGTAAATAAGAACCGGCTTACCTGATGCAGATAAATAATCCCACGAAGAACATTTTTCCAAATTGAAATCAAGCATTATATTTCTCCATAATTATATTTGAAATGATTATAGCAAATTTTCAACCATTTGTAAATTTTTAATATTGTTTTATATTAAAATATATGATAAAATTATTCGGAATGGAGGTAAATGACATGAGACTTTTATTTCAAGGCGATTCAATAACAGATGCCGGCAGAAACCGTGACGATTGTCACGAAATGGGACAGGGCTATCCCCTTTACGCAAAGAAATTCATATCGGAAAGACATCCGGAAATGGATATCGAATTTATCAATCTCGGCATAAGCGGAAATCAGACGATTGACCTCGTCAACAGACTTCAGAAAGATTTCATTGATATAGATGCAGACGTCATATCGATTATGATAGGCGTTAACGATACGTGGCACAGAGCCGCGGAAAGAGCATGGCTTGATAATGAAGAATTTGAAAAAAGATACCGCACGGTACTATCTGCAATAAAAGAAAAGACGAAAGCGAAGATTATCATTCTCGAACAGTATCTTCTTCCCGATGATGGAAAAGATTATTTCAGGGAAGATCTTAACGGGAAAATAGATATAACCAGAAAACTCGCGAGAGAATTTGCGGACGTCTATGTCCCCACGGACGGCTTACTTGCTAAGGCGTGCCTTGATGAGGACTCAAAACATTGGTCGGATGACGGAGTTCATCCCAATAAGAACGGTGCGGAGTTCATCGGAAAACTATACGCCGATGCCTTCGATGAATTAATGGGTAAAATCAAATGAAAAAAATCAAAAATATATTAAATTACATCTTAATTGACGGCTTATCCGGAATGGCGCTCGGTCTGTTCGGTACTTTAATTATCGGCACCATTCTTGCGCAGATTGCATCCTTTATTCCGGGCGTTATCGGCAAATATATCGGATTTGCTTCTTCGGTTACAAAATCAATTACCGGAGCCGGTATTGGTATAGGGATGGCGGCTAAATATAAATCATCCCCTCTTACTTCTGTTTCGGCGGCAGTATCCGGTATGGTAGGCGCTTTTGCTTCAGCATTACTGAAAGGCACTCTTATTACAGAAACAGGTGCTCTTCTATATTCAGGACCCGGCGACCCGCTCGGAGCGTTTGTCGCTGCGTTTACGGCAATTCAGATAGGTAAACTTATCAGCGGTAAAACCAAACTTGATATTATACTTACACCTGCACTTTCAATTCTCGCAGGTTCTGCAGTAGGCATAGTAGTAGGCCCCTATCTGTCAAAGTTTATGACCTGGCTGGGTGAAATCATCAAATGGAGTATGGATAAACAGCCATTGATTTTCGGTATTATAGTCAGTGTAGTTATGGGCATTTGCCTTACTCTTCCCATCAGTTCCGCAGCTCTCGGAATAATACTCGGGCTTGACGGAATCGTAGGCGGTGCTGCCGTTGTCGGCTGCTGCTGTCAGATGGTAGGATTTGCCGTAGCAAGCTTCAGAGAAAATAAAGTTGGCGGTCTTGTATCTCAGGGTATCGGAACTTCTATGCTTCAGATGCCCAATATCCTAAAGCACCCTCAGATATGGATACCCCCTATTATTTCAAGTGCTATACTCGGTCCCATCTCAACGGTTGTGCTTCAGATGAAATGCGATACAGCCGGCTCCGGAATGGGAACAAGCGGACTTGTCGGTCAGTTTATGACCTATTCCGCTATGACGGCAGACGGTGTTTCACCGACAGTAACGATAATAGAAATAGTCATAATGCATTTTATTGCACCTGCAATTTTAACTCTGATTGTCAGCGAATTTATGCGCAAAAAAGATTTTATTAAATTCGGCGATATGTCACTTGATGATATTGCTTAACGGAGGATATGAATATGAAAAAGAAAATCACGGCAATTGTTCTTGCAATTTCAATCGTTTTCTCGGTAATGATTATTCCCGCATACGCAAATGAAGACGTTACGAGTCCTGCTCTCCAGAAGGTTTACTCGGTTCTTGATGACGTGGTAAATACTCTCGTCGGCGGCATCGCCGCTATGATTAAGACACCCAACTGGGGCAAGAAAGCAGATTATAAAACAGAGAATTTCTATCCCGGTTATGCAAAGGATGAATACAAAACCGAAGCATCGGATAATGATGTCTGGAAAATCGGATATTCAAACGCTTCGCTGCTTACCGGAAAAGAGCTTGACGGCAGCGGTGATTACTATGTAGGCGGCAGTCTTTCCGTAACTAAAAAGCTTGCTACCGATCAGTTTGACGACCAGAAGGTAAGAACGGTCGCTATTTCTGACGGCAGAGGCATCAGCATATTCGCAGTACTTGATGCATACGGTATTGCAAATACCGATGTAAGAGCATTGAGAAAAATCATTGCCGATTGGGCAGCAGAAAACGATATTGAACTTACAAGCGTAAATATATCCGCGCTTCATCAGCATTCATGCGTTGATACATTCGGTATGAACGGCGATATAGTAAGTGCATTATTTCTTTCATCTATCCGTTCTCTTCTCGGCATCCAGCTTCCCAGCGGTCAGAACAAAGACTATATGGAGAATCTTTACAACGTTACAATAGATTCAATGAAAAATGCAATCAACAATATGGAAAGCGGCAAGCTTTACTACGGAGAGGTTGATGTTTCCGAATATATCCGTGACAAGAGAGATCCTCAGGTATTTGATAAAATGCTTCACAGATTCCGTTTTGTCCCCGATAATAACGAATCAAAGGAAACATGGATTGTAAACGGAGCTATTCATTGCGTAGGTAACGGTGCCGCTCATACAGAGCTTACCGGCGACTATCCCTACTATATGGAAAAGGAAATCAATGAAAATAACAACGCCAATTTCTTCTACATTCAGGGTGCAGAACTTGCAATTTCAAGCCAGTACGCTCCTCTCGAACTTGACGAAGAAAGAGTTGCTGCAGAAGGAAGCAGATACGAAATTCCCGTATACGCTCACGCTCTTGTTTCAAAGCTTAACACAATCGAAAATGAAAAAGAGATAGCTCCCATTTTCAATATTTCTTTCAAAGAAGTATGGGTTAATATCGAAAATAACATTCTTGTACTAGCTGCCAAAGGCGGTCTGCTTGTAAATAACGTTCGCAGAGACGGTCTCGGCAAGTTTGCTATCGTGACGGAAGTCGGTTACTGTGAATTCGGTAAAGATATCGCAGTACCCATCATTCCCGGTGAACTTGCTCCCGAAATCGCTTTCGGCGGTGCTGATACGGCAGAAACTTCCTGGTACGGTGAAGACTGGGATTACACCTCATTCAAAGATCTTGCTGCAGACAGAGAACTCATCGTATTCGGTCTTACCAATGACCAGATAGGTTATCTTGTTACCGCCAATAACTGGCATTCAATCTTTACGGAGAATGAAGAGGTTGTTTCCGCAGGCAGATTTGCCGGTCAGCAGATTACCGAAGCTTATACCTCACTTTACAACGAAGTTAAAGGATGAAACAAATCGGGAATTTCAGGCATACACTTGCCGCAAGTTATATAGGATATATAACTCAGGCAATCGTCAATAATTTTACACCACTGTTATTTGTAACCTTCAATTCTGCATTTAATATTTCAATGCTTAAAATTTGCTCGTTAATAACAGTAAATTTTATGATACAATTATGTGTTGATTTATTATCTACATTTATTACGGATAAAATCGGTTACAGAATTGCAGCGTCCTTTGCTCACTTTTCCGCATTTACCGGATTTATATTACTCGGCACTCTTCCTTACTTTATGTCTGACAGTTATGCCGCCATCCTTATATCAACTGTTTTCCTTGCGGTTGGCGGCGGTACCTGTGAGGTGGTCATAAGTCCTATTGTTGAAGCGTGTCCTACAGATAAAAAGTCAGCTTCAATGAGCTTGCTTCACTCTTTTTACTGCTGGGGACAAGTGCTTGTTGTGGTACTTTCTACTCTGTATTTTGTAATTTCCGGGATTTCAAACTGGAGATACCTATCTTACATTTGGAGCATCATCCCCCTGTTTAACGGTTTTTATTTTCTGTTTGTACCAATTAACAAGCTTGTAAGCGAAGAAAAAAAGCTTCCCATAAAAAAGTTGTTAGGCAATAAAGTGTTTTATTTATTTCTTTTGCTTATGCTTTGTTCCGGTGCTTCGGAACTTGCGATGAGCCAATGGGCAAGTGCATTTGCCGAAATGGGACTGAATATTTCAAAAACGGTAGGTGACCTTATCGGGCCTACAATGTTTGCAATATTTATGGGCATATCAAGAGTACTTTATGCTGTAAAGTGTGAAAAAATAGAATTATCAAACTATATTATGATAAGCGGTATACTTTGTGTAATATGCTATTTGACTGCCGCTGTTTCAAACGTTTCAATAATATCTTTGGCGGCTTGCGCATTGACCGGCTTCACAGTTGGAATAATGTGGCCCGGAGTTTACTCTCTGGCTGCCGCCAAAATTCCCGCAGGCGGGACGTCAATGTTTGCTTTACTTGCACTTGCAGGTGATCTCGGATGTTCTGTCGGGCCGAATGTCGTGGGAATAGCGTCGGATAAATTCGGCGGAAACTTTCACATAGGTTTTGCTGCCGCTACACTTTTCCCTCTGATACTTGTTTTGGGAATTATCATACTCAGAAAGAATAAGGTAACTGTAAATGAAAAACAAGCTGAGGAATATAGTTAAAGAAACAGATTTAATTCTTTACTTTACTTGTATTCTTACCTCCGTCTTCGGATGCCTTATGGTTTATTCCGCAACGAGAAACGAAGCCATTGAATCCAATCTTATTATCAGCAGAGAATGTCTTGTAATGATACTTGCCACGGCTGTAGGCATTATCGTATGTGCAATGATATCGTTTCTTGATTACAATTCAATAATCCGCATTTGGCAGTTCGTAGGCGGAATCTGTCTATTACTGATATTTGCCCTGTTTATCTGGGGTGAGGCACCCGAAGACAGACCTAATGCAAGGTGCTGGCTGCCTATAATTGAAATAGGCGGGACTAAAATAAATTTTCAACCTTCGGAGCTTGCAAAAATCGGATTTATCGTGACTTTTTCAGCACATCTGGATAAAGTAAAACACGATATGGATAAAATCAAAAACGTTATATTACTTACTGTTCATGCCTTAATTCCTATTGGTCTTATTATCTTGACCGATGACCTCGGTTCGGCAATGATATTTGCCTTTATGTTCATAGGCATGATGTTTATGGCCGGACTGAAGCTAAGATATTTTGCAGTTGCAATAGGAACAGTAATCGCATTCGTTCCTCTTATCTGGACAAAATTCCTCTCAAATTTCCACAGACAAAGAATTCTTGCAATTTATTATCCGGAAGCTTTGAGCGAGTCCGTTTATAAAGCGAGAATATATCAGCAGCAAAGAGCTGTTAATGCAATCGGATCAGGCGGCCTGCTTGGTGACGGACTGTTCAAAGGTACTTATACACAATCTCAATCCGGCATTCCCGTTAACGAAAGTGATATGGTATTTTCCGTTGTAGGTGAAGAACTGGGATTCATAGGAGGATTCCTTCTGATTTTCGTGCTGGGATTCATCTGCTTCAGAATGATGAAAATTGCAAAATCCTCTCATAATCTTCCGGGTGCAATGATTTGTTACGGATGTGCATTTATGATTGCTTCACAGGTATTTATGAATATCGGCATGTGTCTTAAGTTAATCCCCTGCATAGGAATTACTCTTCCCTTTATAAGTGCAGGCGGTTCATCAAACATGTGTATCTATTTCGGAATCGGACTTGTAATGAGCGTATACAGATTTAATAAAAACCGTGTGTCGGATAATTTCAGGTTCTACGGAATAAGCACACCATTCTCGGATTGACGGTGATATAATGAAAAACAAAAAATCTTTAGGCATAATAATTGCCATTATACTTGCACTCTGTGCAGTAATTGCTCCGGTTTACAATAAGCTTACAGGTGAAGAACTGCCGACAAATGAAATATCATCTGCTTTGGATGAATATTCAAATAAGCTTGATGAAGAAGCTTCCTTAACGGATAATACGGATGCTTCGAATTATACCGAAGAAGAATCTGAATCAAAAGAAACAAAAACCACAACAGAGGTTACAGACGCCAAGCAAACATCTGAAAAGGTAACCACCACCAAAAAAGAAACTACAACAAAGTGGACCACCACCAAAAAAGTTACTACAACAAAGTGGACCACCACCAAAAAAGTTACTACAACAAAAAAATCCACTACAACAAAGCAAAATTCAACCGAAAAATCAAATAGCGGCATATTTTCAAAAGATGAGGTCGCGGCATATATTCACAAATACGGACATCTTCCCGATAATTTCATTACAAAAAATCAGGCAAGAGCGTTAGGATGGCAAGGCGGTTCCGTCCAGAAATATGCACCGGGTAAAGCCATCGGCGGGGACTATTACAGCAACTACGAGGAAACGCTTCCCGTAAAGCAGGGACGAAAATACTACGAGTGTGATATTAACACTAACGGAAAGAGTTCACGCGGAGCGGAAAGAATCGTATTTTCAAACGACGGACTGATATTCTATACCAACGATCACTACGAAACCTTTACAAGATTATATTAAGGTGAAAATTATGAAAAAAATCATTCTTGACGGAAATATGATGACATCAAGGCAGGAAACTCATTCTTACATAAAGAAAAAAATGAAATTTCCCGATTATTACGGAAATAATCTTGATGCTCTTGCGGATTGTCTTTCGGAAATAGAAAAAAAGACAAGAATCGAGATAGTTAATACAGATAAGATGATTGAAAATCTTGGAGTATACCACAAAGGATTTATAAGAGTATTCAACGATTCAGCCGAAAACAACGAAAACATTATTTTCGTTATGGATAAAGAATAAAAAATCAGCACCTGCATTTCTGCAGGTGCAATTTTTATCTGATCATCATTTCTTGTTTCCGAACAGTCCTCTTATAATTGAGGTAGTACCGCTGCGGAGAACTGAACTGAGTGCATTTGTTGCAGCTCTCTTTCCGATTTGCTGAGCAGATGATTTCTTTCCGCCCATAACGGAATTTACCATATTGGTGGTCAAACTTCTGGCAACAGATGAGCCGGCATTTGTTGCTGCTTTCTGTAAAGTTTTGGAAACCGCACTTTGTTTTTTCTTTGACTCCTTTTCAGCTGCTTTTTTCGCTTTTTCCTGTTCCTTAAGCAGTTTTGCCTCTTCCTTGGCGGCTTTTTCCTGTTCCTTCTGCAGTCTTGCTTCTTCCTTAGCCGCGGCTATTGCATCAGCTTCTGCCTGCTTCTGTGCGGCAAGCTCCTGCTCCGCTTTATATATAATTTCATAAGCAGATTCTCTGTCTACTGTATCTCTGTATTTAAGTTCAAATTCATCGGCATTGATGTTACTTGTTACCTTGTCCTCCGGAGCGGGACCCATAAGACTCTGTGGGGGAAGAATCTTTGCATTCTCTACTATTGAAGGAATACCTTTTTCATCAAGAAAACTTACAAGGGCTTCGCCGGTACCGATTGTTTTAAGAGTTTCAACAGAATCAAACGCAGGGTTTTCTCTGAATGAACGTGCAGCAGCTTTAACAGCTTCAAGCTCTTTGGGAGTATAAGCGCGAAGTCCGTGCTGAATCCTGTTGGAAAGCTGAGCAAGAACATCGTCGGGAATATCCGAAGGAGACTGTGTTACGAAGTATACGCCTACGCCCTTTGAACGAATAAGCTTTACCAACTGAACAATTTTCTGAACAAGAGCTTTGGATGCATCCGTAAAGAGCATATGAGCTTCATCAAAGAAAAATACCATTCTCGGCTTATCAAGGTCACCAACCTCGGGAAGCTTTTCAAACAGCTCGGTCATCATCCAAAGAAGGAAAGTAGCGTAAATAGTGGGACTCTGAACGAGCTTAACACTGTTAAGAATATTGATGAATCCCCTACCGTCAGCATCCGTTCTCATCCAATCTCTGATATCAAGAGAGGGTTCACCGAAGAAAGTACCTGCTCCTTCATCTTCAAGGGCAAGAAGTGCTCTCTGTATCGCTCCGATGCTCTGTGTGGAAACATTACCGTATTCAATCGAATATTCTGCTCTGTTATCACCTACATATTTAATCATTGCCCTGAGATCTTTGAAATCAAGGAGCAATAAACCGTTATCATCTGCAACCTTAAATACAATATTCAGAACTCCTGCCTGAACGTCGGTAAGATTAAGCAGACGCGAAAGCAAAGTAGGTCCCATTTGTGAAACCGTAACTCTGACGGGATGACCCTTCTCGCCGAAAATATCCCAGAATCTTGTAGGATATTTCTTATATTTGAAGCTATCGCCTATACCGAATCTTTGAATTCGGTTAGCCATATCTTCGGTATTTGCGCCTTCACAGCACATACCGGAGAGATCGCCTTTGATATCACTGAAAAATACGGGCACACCCATATCGGAAAATGACTCGGCCATAACCTTCATGGTTATGGTTTTACCTGTACCGGTGGCACCGGCAATCAAACCGTGTCTGTTTGCCATCTTGGGCTCAATATACAGATTTTTATCTGACTGCGCAATAAAGATTTTACCGTCTGAATACATAATTCTGCACTCCTTGTAAAATTTATATAAAAATTTTATCATATTGACTGATAAAAGTAAAGATTTATTGAAATCAAAATTTCAATTTGATATAATATAAAAAAAAGAGGGAGAATATAATATGATTAATGTTGCACTTATAGGTACCTGGCACGTTCATTTTAACGGATACGCAACCGACATTCAAAAAAATAATAACTGCAAGATAACAGCTTTGTGGGACCCGGACGAAGAAAAAGGCAGGGTTGCTGCAGATAAATACGGTTGTGACTTTATTGCTGATTATGACGAGCTGCTTTTAAGAAAAGACATTGACGCCGTTTCCATCTGCACATCAACAGATATGCATAAGGATGTTATTATAAAAGCCGCAAATGCCGGAAAACATATTTTTACGGAAAAAGTTCTTTGCTTTACTAAAGCGGATGCACTTGAAGTTGCGCAAGCCGTTAAAAATTCAGGCGTTAAATTCTGCATTTCATTTCCGTGGAGATCAAGACCCGATTTTATCTGGATGAAAGATGCTGTCGATTCCGGTTTGATAGGCAAAGTTAATTATTTCAGAATGAGAAACGCTCATAACGGGGCGTCATCTGATTGGCTTCCCGACACGTTTTACGATAAAAAAACCTGTGGCGGCGGAGCAATGATGGACCTGGGTGCCCACTCAATGTACACGCTCAACTGGATTATGGGCGCTCCCTTCAAAGCATCATCCGCATTCACCAATGTTAAAGTAAATTCTGTTGAAGACAACGCAGTTACGATTCTCAAATACGAAAACGGAGCAATAGGAGTAAGCGAAACCGCTTTTGTTGCCGAAAACAATCCCTTTGAGCTTGAAATTGTAGGCGATAAAGGAACAATACTTGCAGGCGGATTCAATGATAAAATCTGCTATAATAACGGAAACGGATGGATATTCCCGAAATTACCGAAGGGAAAGCCCTCGCCGATTGAAATGTGGATTGACGGTATGGTTAACGGAACGGAAATACCGTATAATATTGATGATGCTGTCGCATTATCGGCAATTATGGAGATGGCATATTCCAATATAATGTGATTTACAGTAATCCGCAATACTTTATGTAGATAAACTTTGAATCATATATAGACATTTTATCAATTTTATCTATATGTTTTTTTTAATTTTTGTTATATAATAATTCTCAGCAAATATCATTTTATTTTTGAAGAAAGGAGGAAAAATTTTATGGCAAAAAAAGTTCTCGCTGTACTTCTTGCGACGCTTATGATACTTTGCGCTATTCCCTTTACAACATTTGCCGCTGATAACGGTGTTTCCGCAGAGTCAAAAGTAGCAAACTGGAATGAAAACTATTCCCTTGTTCTTGAAAGACTTTCAGAAAACGAAAAGTCAGCTCATTGGCAGTATGTTGATCAGAATAAAAAGAAAATCAGTGATACTATGGTAACACTTACAGCATTTTCTCTTTATGATGATGCATGGGCAAACGGAATGGACAATCACATCTCTGTTGAACAGGCAGAAAAGATTCTTGCTTCTCTTATTGAAAAGGTAGATGCAAACATCGGCGAATCAAAGCTTGCTGAAATCACTTCAGTCCTCAAGACCGCAAGGGATATCAACGACCTGATTCAGAAGGTTAACGGTTATGTTAAAATATCCGACGTTCTTACATCAGAAGAATGGACAAAGGCGTTCAAGTACATCAACTATTGGATTGATGCATACAATATGTATGACAAAGCAAGAGATGATGTTATTGAAGCTTATTCCAGAATCCTTTCAGTACAGGCCGCAAACGAAATGTACATTGATTTCCTTCAGTACATAGTTGACACCTGCAGCTACTCAACCGTAGTTACCGCAGCTCAGAATATGATTGATGATCTCAATGCAAACATTGCCGATGCAGTCGCTGATAAGCTTGTCTCACTTGCTGTTTCAACAGGCACGGGCGTTATAGAAGATGCTATCGAAGTAGCTATGGAATCCAATTATTATGCAGCTATCGTTGTTGCCGTTTACAATGCAGGCAACAAAGCAGCTGACTATCTTTGGAATACCGGCGACCTTTATGAATGCTATGATGCTCTCTATACAACTTACTTTGTAGAGAAAGCAGCAGAATCATGGTATTCGGATGCAAAATCAAGCGGTAACGCAGAGTGGATTGAATTTGCCGTCAATACTCTTCTCGCTCTCAGAGAAGCAGGTATTGATACCCTTTACAATGCAAAGAATGCTGAAAACGAAGGATTCGTAGGTAAGGTTAAAAACCAGATCAACTACAACATCAGCTTCGAATATGTAGCTGAAAAATGCTTCCTTCAGCTTGCTAGAGAGGTTCTTATCAATAAGAGCATAAAGGATGCAAAGCCCGTAAACACAATTCTTACGGTTTGCTCCAGTGCTTTTGTACATGACGGTGATTTCTCACTGTTCAACCAGGAAGGTATCTTCTCCGGTTCCAACGGAGACAGTTGTGTTCTGTTTAACGACGGTACATCAACTTATGTAAAGACTCTCTTCCTTAATGAGGACAGCAACGTTGAATTCAAATATTCAACAGATGCATTCCTTACGGTAACAGTTGAAAAGAATTCTCCTTACGGCATTGAAGACTGGTCATTAACGAATGAACAGATTGGTGCTGACAAATACGTTACACTTGATACAGCTCTCACCGAAAAGACATTCAACGTTGTCAAAGGTGAAGAGATTACCGCTAAAGACCTCAACGACGAGTTTGTATATCCCGACATTAACGACGTAACAGTATCCACAGTTACAGAGGCAGTTAAGGATATCGCTGTCAGCGAAGCCAGAGGCAAAGTTCTTGAACTCAAAGATTTAATCGAAAACTTCTTTGCAACAATCAAGAAGTTCTTTGAAACAATCTTCAAAATCAATAAAGACTAATTTATAAAAGTAGGGCCCGTATTTCGGTACGGGCCCGAAAATTTGATAAAATACAAAATAATAATACCAATGTGTTATCATTTTATATTTTATCAAATGGAGTAAGTATGAATAAAGACGAAATATATAATTCAGTGTATAAAATGCTGACAGACGTCACCCCTCTTAAATGTGATTGCGGACAGCTTTGCAACAAAAATTGCTGTAAAGGTGACAATGCAACCGGAATGCTTCTTTTTCCGGAGGAAAAGACCGGGCTTAATACAATTACAACAGAAAGCGGCATTATTGCCGTATGTAACTGCAGTTGTAACCGAACAGAAAGACCGCTTTCGTGTATGATTTTTCCTTTCTTCCCCGTAATAAACGATAAAGGAAAAATTAAAGCAGTGATTGACTACAGAGGATACGGAATATGTCCTATGGTAAAAAACTGCGAATTCATTAAATTTAATCGTAAATTTATTAAAACTGTTGAAAAAGCGGGAAAACTACTTTATACTGATACAGATATAAAAGAATTTATGATTTCAAAAGGAAATGAGATTCTTGAATATCAATCATATATAAATAAATTTATACGAGATGATGACGATGATTAAAGAAAATTTTCACACACATTCAATTTATTGCGACGGTAAGAATATACCCGAGGAAATGGTTAAGGCGGCTGTAAATCTTGGCTTTAACGCCCTCGGTTTTTCCGGTCACTGCAAAATCAGCTGCTTTGAAAGTAACTGGAGCATGTCTGATGAAAGGACAAATAATTATATAAATGCCGTTACAAAACTCAGAGAAGAATACAAAGATAAGATAAATATATACATCGGGACAGAACTGGATTATTTCAGCGACGTTGAAATGAACAGATATGATTATACCATCGCTTCCGTTCATTATCTCAATCAAGGCGGTGAACAGCAGCCGATAGATACTTCGCTTGAAATTCAACAAAGAGATGCCGATAAATTTTTCGGAGGATCATTGATAGACTATTCAGTTGATTATTACAGATATGTAGGAGATATCCTGAATAAATTCGATGCGGATATAATCGGGCACTTTGATCTTGTAACAAAATTCAACGAAGCAGACTGTGCATTTGATACCAAAGATAAAAAATATATAAACGCGTGGCATGATGCTGTTGACGCTCTCATTCCGTTTAATAAGCCTTTTGAAATTAATACCGGAGCAATTGCAAGAGGATACAGAAAAACACCCTATCCTGCCTTTGACATTGCAGATTATATTGCTGAGAAGGGCGGATACTTTATTGTCACTTCTGATTGTCATGATTGCAGATACCTTGACTGTAATTATACAGAAACCTTTGAATTATACAAAAAATACGATATTATCAGCTTTGATGAGTACCTGATCAATAAGGAGAACAACAATGATTGATAAAAAAGATGTAAAGTTCAATTTTATAAAGACAGGTATACTTTATGGTATTTTCTTATTTTTCACGTTGCTGGTTAAGGTTTTTGACGTATCAACCTACATTAGTAATAATGAAATGAAAATAGGGTTTTCAAATCTGAATAAGAATTTCAATCATAAGATTACCTACTCCTCTGCTCTGGCAAATAAATCCGATTTTTTCCTCGGCTTTTCAAATGCACTCGCATACTTAGCGATAGCAGTAATGACTGTATTTGCAATTATCGGATTACTTCAGCTTATTTTCAGAAAGTCATTCAAAAAGGTTGATTATCAGATATATTCACTTGCAATCGTTTATATATTATTATTTGCCTTTTACGGCCTTTTTGAGTTGTTGATAGTAAATTACAGACCGATAATGGTTGAAGGCGTTTATGAGGCATCCTATCCCTCATCACACACGATGCTTTCCATCGTTGCATTTTGCACAGCTATACCTGAAGGAATAAGACTTTTCGGAAAGAAAAATCAAATCAAAATGGCAATTACGATTGTTTTTCCGATACTTTCCGGTCTTGCAATTATATTAAGATTGCTTTCCGGTTATCACTGGTTTACTGACATTCTCGGCGGTATTCTTCTTTCAATCGCCTTGATTGAAACTTATTACTCACTTGTATATTTCGGAGATTTCAGGCACCAAAAAGTCAAAATCAAGGTCGACGACGATATGGATTATTTCAATGAACCGGAAGAAATTGATATCACAAAACTTTAAAAAATAATCCGTACAGCTTATCTGTACGGGTTATTTTTTAATTATATCAATTATTGAAAAACAGAATACCGTTGTGCGGTATATGGTATGAATTTACAGCTGTTACAATTTTACCGGATGATATTTCCTCGCCCATGCAGTTACAAATTATATATTTTTTGCCTATTATAGAGTCGTGAACTTCAATATATACTTTTTCATTACCGGAAGCATTTACTATAGCAAATTCTTCGGTCCCGTCAGGAACTTCGAACGAGTTTGCCGAATACAGGGCTGCAATTACTTTATTATTTTTATGAGCAAAAACAACAGAATAATCTGCCTCGGGATAAAGAGGAACAAGAACACCGTGCTGAAGTACATCTCTGTTTTCATCAATGAAATCAAGATAAAATGAAAGCATTTTTTTATGTTCATCGTTTAATTTATCCAACAACATTGAAACTTGAGGAACAATGAAAAGCAAAGCAGAAAGCTGATCTGCCGCCGCCTCAACATCAGCATCATAATCCCACATCAGCATATCGGAATGAATTGCGGAGTCCGGAGCTATAAGACGCAGATCAATACCGTTTATCCGATTAAATTTTGCACCGTAAGCACAATCTTCAACACGAAACATATTTCCGCTCTTTTGCATATTGGGTCCTATATAAGGTTGTCTGAATTCAATCATTACATCGGGATTTATCTGCCTCAGAGAAGTAGTGATTTCATCAAGCAAAACGGTAATTGCTTCACCGAGTACAGGATAATCCATTTCATCGTAATTTAGCGATGAATCTTCGCAAAGAGTAAAACAATCAATAAAATCAAGTTTGAAACCGTCAAGATTCCAGTTTTTCATCCTATCGCTCAGCATCTTTACATACCAACGTCTTACGTCGGCAAATCTTGGGTCGGCAACCATTACTGTACCGTCTTCACGGTTTTTTCTTAATAGTTTCCCCTTAAACAAACCAAACTCTTTGCTTTCGCTGCCAATAAAAGGAGTAGCAATCCATAAGACAACCTTTATACCGTATATGTGAAGTTTTTTTACAAAAGCTTCCATATCGTGAAATTTAGGTAAATACGGCTCCCAGTCGCCGCATGTTATGTAAGCATTACTATTTGAATCAGAAATGGGAGTCTGCCATCCGTCATCTATTATCACGGTATTCATACCGAATTTTTTTGCAAGAACACACTGCTCGTATAACCTTGTTTCATCAATATCCTTTTGAAAAGCATACCAAGACGAATATGTTCTTCTGCGTGCGATTTCAGGTACAAAGGCACTCACGTAACCAAACGATTTCCTGTAATCATTAAAGCAATTTATAGCTTCATAAAAAGGGATTTTATTCGTATTCAAAAACAAAAAGACATTATATTCTCTGCATGGCTTTTCAATATTGTTAAAGAAATTGATTTTAATTTCTATCTTTCCGCTTCTTTCGTCAATTCCCGCTGAGATTGAAATCGGGTTTGTAAAATCAGAAAGTGCAGCCGTACATATATTCTTCCCGCTTTTATCCGAAAACTGAACAAGTGGTAAACCGAATCGTGCATCAGAAGAAATATTTAATTCTTTTCTCCAACCGGGATATAAGCATCTATCCTTGCAATGAAGAGGTGACCAGACTGAGTAAGAGTTTTTATTATCGGTCATAAAGCTCAACGAAAACGGCATAGGCGATTCACATTCATTAAAAACAGCCTTTACAGAATATATTTCGGATCCGCAGAAGTGACCTGAAAGTGACAAATCAATCTTAGCGTTACTATCAAGACATTCTGTTCTTACATTAAAAAGACTATTCATCGTAAAACTCTCTTTCAATAAAAAAATATATAATAAAACTCTTATTAATTATTTGTATAAATTTTCAGGCAATGGACTATCATCGGCAAAAAGTTCTCTTCCATCAGCTTTTTTTATTATATTTGAAAAGATATCTGCAATTTTTCGTGCAGAACACAGCTGAACATCAGCATTACCGATTTTTCCGTATTTTATCGCGCCTCCAAGAGAAAATGCCGGCTCAAGCTTCGGATATCTTTGGGAAACATCACCGATATCGCGTGGAACTATCAGTTTCAAGGGTTTATCGATAATACTTCCGTCAGTAAGCTTTACCGTTGCAGGAAAAATGTCTGAGGAAAGACGATTTGAAACATTATTCATATCTTCAACAACGTGAAGAAAAGTATTCTTTTCCTGTCCGACACCGATGAGAAGAATATAACCGTCATAATTGATAAAATTACCTAGACAACCGTTCGGGTCAGAAGAAGAACAAATTGAATTATCAAAAGAAGCAAATGTTTCAGCTTTTACTCTTTCACCGAAAATTGCAAGCGAATGTGTCGGATTCAAAGAACGATGGGCATCTTTATGAATTGAAGCAATTCGTGATAACATACCTGTACATACATCATCTGAGGAAACGTCAAGAGTAATTTTTTTATCGCATCTATGCCAGGTATGTGTCGGAATACAAAGCAAACCGCCGTCAGCCGTTACGTATTCAATAAGCATATTGAGAAGCCCCTCGCCTCTTCCTTCAACTTCTCCGATTGCTTTTAATGAAGAATGAACAGTAACAGGTCTGTCTGTTGGGACGCCGAGGGAAAGAAGCTGATTGAATATTTCATCTTTAGTAAAAATTTGAAACATAGAAATAATTCCCCTATAAAACAAGTTTTATGTAAGTTTATCAAATCAACTATAAATTGTAAAGAATTATATGATATAACCAATTAATAATAAAGCCCGAATATAGAAACAGAGCCACTCTTATGAGTGGCTCTGAACATGGCGCCTCAAGTAGGACTCGAACCTACGACACCGCGGTTAACAGCCGCGTGCT
>CALAUI010000010.1 GCA_937892115.1 uncultured Clostridia bacterium
CCGCCATAGCTTCTCTACTTTCTTCCCACTCGCCAAGCTTCTCATTAAAAACCTCAAATTTAGTGTCGTCACCGCTTTTTACACAGCGATAAAGTTCGATAATTTCTCCTCCGCCAAATTCAATTGCTTGATAAGAAATTTTTTTCATATCTAACCACTCCTTCCACAGTTATCTTACCGCAGTTATCCGATAATGTAAACGGCCTTAGCTCATTGATTTCAACTGTTCCGTCATCGTGCAGTTTGTATTTCCTTTTGCAATTGAATAATACCGCAAAAATACGGCTTACAGGTCGCTTCGGAAACGACATTTATACGCCATACGGACAATACCCTGCCCACCGATATGAGAATAATTAAATAACATGTGACATTCTCCTGTTTTTTGATATTAACCCCGCAGGGTTTCGTTTTTGTTTCAACCCGATTCATCATACGGGTGAAAACCCGATATAATACCTCCTTATTGCCTGTTGAATTTAATACTGAACCTCCTTTTCATAAAAGAGCTTGTAAAATCCGCGGAAATATACACTTCTTCCGATATTCACGGTATTTCCCGCTTTAATTCCGGATGTATATTCATGATACCGCGAAGCAAGTCCGATAATACGGACAGAATATCAATAAATGCATTCTGCATTTGACTATTGTCGGCAGATTTTGTATAATCTTATAAGTTTAAAAACCATATAACGGAGATGTAAAAATGCAGGAAAACGCAAATAAAAAACTGTTTCTCATCGGTGACTCAATCAGAATGGGCTACGCACCCTATGTCCGTGAAGCGCTTAAAGGAAAGGCAGAGGTTTACTGGCCCGATGAAAACTGCCGCTTTGCCGCCTATACATACTATTCACTCGGCAACTGGGAGAATGATATGCGTCTGGGTGCCGACCTCGCCGCGGTACACTGGAATGCCGGTCTGCACGACGTAGTACGCTTTGCAGATGAGGAGCCGGTCACACCTCCCGATATATATGCTCAATATATCGTCAGAATTTACAACAGACTTAAATTCCTCTACCCCGCCGCAAAGCAGATCTTTGCAACGTCAACACCCGTTATCGAGTCACGGTACAACTACTGGCTTCACAGAAGCAATGCGGAAATCGATGCACTCAATTCTGCGGCATTGAATGCTCTTGAGGATTATGACATAGAGATAAACGACCTGCATGCAATCGTGAAGGAAGAATACTTTTCGGATGCCACACATTTCAACACTCCCGAAGGCAGAGAAGCAATGACAAAGGCGGTACTGAAAAGCGTTTGTCCCGCTCTCGGTATTGATTACGATACCCTCACAATGCCCGATTTCAACAAGGAATTATGTTAGTTTGCCGGGATGATTCCGATGATATATGCCGTCTTTCACACCGAAAGCGGCTCATCCCGTAAAAATCAGACCAGACAAAAGCGGAGGCGGAATATGAATATTGCAGAAAAATCGTGGGAGCAGACCACGTCTGAGACAACAACCGCACATTGCGGCATCGGAAAGCCCTTCTGGAATGCCGAGGCAAGGAAATTCACGTACGTGCCGTCTTTTCAGTTTCAGCCGATTCCCGGCTGTGAAAAATATATCTATGAGGCAGATGACGAAACGGGAAAGCAGCATTCCTTTGAATCGGAATCGGCTTGCGCGCCTCTTACTCCCGTATGGAAGGATATCCCGGAGGGCATAGTAAATCTCAGAGTATATTCAACCGATAAAAGCGGCGAAAAGCAGTATCTTATCGGGGCAAGAACGTTTTTCAGGTCGGCTCCGTTCACGGGCAATTATCCCGAAGCGGACGGCAGCTACCGTGAATGCGCTCTGAGGGCATTTGAATATTGCTTCAACAGCCCCATCATACGGCACTGGCTTGAAAAGGGCACACCGTATCCCGACTATGACCTGTATGTTTATCCGAGCAAAATGGAGGCATCCGTTATCGTTTCAATGCTCAGATACGGTGAACTTGATCCGGATAAAAATGATGATTGCGTTAAAATCGCCTGCAATGCCGCGGATTATCTGATATCAATAACCGAGCCGGAGGGCAGTCCCCTTGAGGGCATCCCTCCCACATACTATACGGATTTCAGAGAATTCGGCGGCAATATGAATAACCTTACGGCAGATGAGCGCAAGGATACCGTGATGATGTTTTATCCCGCTTCTGCCGGCTCGGCGTATCTTGCCCTTGAAAAGAAAACGAAAAATCGGAAATATCTTGATGCCGCTC
This sequence comes from uncultured Clostridia bacterium, assembly GCA_937892115.1. GTDB lineage: Bacteria > Bacillota > Clostridia > Oscillospirales > Acutalibacteraceae > CAG-177. Next base: position 2,232 of record CALAUI010000010.1, read on the forward strand.
TGAAAATCGGCGAATATTACCGCAAAAACGTGCTTGAAAACGGAAGTTGGTATCTCGTGGTTTCACGGCTTACCGGGAAACCGACTGCGGCAAATTACTGTATGCCCACCAATGCCATTCTTCCTTTCATCAGAGAGCTTTACGGCAGAACGGGAAACGGCTGCTGGAAAACTCTTGCGGATAATGCTCTTGCCTACGTTGAAAGCAATGCGTTGAAAACGTACGACTGGGAAGGTCAGTTTGAGGACAGCGTTCTTTCCTCAAACTATTCCAACCTTGCTCACGGCGACTGTGACAAGCTGATAATGTATTATGCGGAAAATTACGCGAATGACAAAGAGAAGCTTGACATCGCGGAGGAGCTTATGCGGTTTGTAGAAGACCAGTTTGTCGTATGGAACAGACCTTGCCCCTGGGACAGATGCGACTTTGACGTTTCCTGCTGGCCTACGCCCTGCGGTCTTGAGCAATATAACTGGTACGTGCCCGTTGACGCCAGCACCTGCGTTATCGCAAACACGTTCCTTTCACTGGGAAAGGTGACCGGGGATGAGCTTTACTTTGCAAAGGCAAAGGCACTGATGAACACCGTGACAAGAGCTCAAAACAAGAAAAACGGCAGAATACCGACCGAATGGGTCGTACCCGATTTCGTTGACAGAGCCGGGGCAGACCTGGAATTCTGGATAAACTGCCTCTTGTATTCGGCGTCCGTTCTGACGGAATTTGCCGATTATTTCGGCGACGAGCAATAAACAAATATAATCGGAGTGTCCGGGAAGCATTTTTCCGGGCACTCCTTTTTTACGCAAAAAATCAGACGGAAAGCAAAGCAATCCGTCCGATTTGATAAGCTATATTCAGTTAAGTGCTTTGAATTTCTTTGAATACGGTACAAAGCAGAAAAGGAAGACGGTTTCCGCAATCATAACGGCGCAGTAAATATACAGACCGAATGACGGAGTGACCGAGGAATTTATTGCCGAAAGCGAGCTGACGGAAAAGAAATTGAACATAACCGTTCCCGCCACTGCACACACAGCTCCCGCAAGCTCAAAAATCGCCGCCGCCTTGAAATTCATAAACGCCGGTCCGACAACGACCGAAAAGAATGCAAGCGTCGCCGCAAGCAAGCTTAACGCCAAAAGGATGAAAGCGGGCAGCAGACATGAATACTGCGTCATATCTGCCAATCCGAAGCCCTCGGGAAAGAAGTTTCCGCCGCCGAAGGCATCAAGAAGGAAATTCAGATAAATCATACTGCCGCCGTTGAACGCTATCACGGGCATACACAGAATGATGAGCGGAAGCACGGAAATAATCAGGCGGAAAAGCGATAATTTATCCTTTACGCCGTAATCCATGAACTGAGCCGTCATATTTGTCCACCAGAGATAGTCTTTTTCCGCCTGAACGCTTTCTGCGCGAAGACGGTTATTGAAATCGTGAAGGAAAAGGTTGGTGCCGCACTTTTTACAGTTTTGTCTCCAGTCCCACGGCTTTATTTTCGTTCCGCAAACAGGACAGTTCATACATTTCCCTCCTCACTCATTTTTTGTTCCATTGCGTCAATTTTTCTGAGTGTGACGAGCTCTCGCCTTGTCTGAAGCTCGCTGTACATCTGAGCGCGCACTTCGGGAGTGATGTTATAGAAAAACTTCGGGAATACGCTGAGCAGACTCATCACGGCGGGAAGCATAAACGAAAGGGCAAAGAGTGAAAACTTTACCTTCTGTGTCTGAGCACCGCTTGAATAATAATCGTAGCCGAAAAGCGATTTTATCCACGCCTTGAGACTTCCGGTGGTGTTGCTCACGAGCTTCGTCATCAGGCCTCTTGCGGTAAGTATAACGCCCTCGTTTCTGACTCCGGCAGGGTCTTTCCATTCGCAATAGTCAATGGATTCATAAAGCACCTCGCCGGGAATAACGTTTTTGACACCCCAGAAGGTTTTTCTGACAAGCTCCGCCGGGAAGAGAACAAAGAACATTTTCCAGCGCTGATTATACCATCCGTTTTTGCCTGTTCCGCCGATGATACCGAACAGAAAAGCAACAATATTGATAACGGCATCCATATGAGACGTAAGAATCCAGAGGAATTTATTTGAGAATTTCCTGCGCATGGCATTTATCCAGCCGTAGCTGATAACGGAAATCGGTGCGGCGGGAACCTCGGTAAGCGTTCCGAATGAGGACATTCCCAATACGTCAATAAAGTAATCGTTTTTATCAACGGAAACCGAAAACGCTCCGAGAAACTCGGAAATAAGGAGGATTCGCATCGGTTTATTTCTGAAAATGCTGATAAAGCCGTCTTTTACCTTCGGCTTTTCAATGGATTGCACGACTCTCTCCTTTACATTCATAAAGAAGTAGAGCGAAAGTGAAACTGAAACAACCGTCACGACGGTAGCAACGGACGTATAGAATCCCTTGTATCCGATATGAATCTTTTTTTGTATCATCATATCGTAAATCAGATTGATGATTATTCCGGGGATGTTATCAACAACGGCGGAAAGCTGTGCGGACCTTGCCGCAAGCCAGATTCTTTCCTCCGGATTCGGGGTCATCGTTGCAAGCAATCCGGTCTTGGCCACTCCCTGGAAAGTGTTTATGGTTTCGCTGAGGAAAAGGCAGATAAGGGTGAAAGCAAATTTTGCCATACTTGCCTCTGCGGCGGCATCCGTCGGAAAAATGTAACACCCGAACCATTTAAGCAAGCCGATGGTCGCGGCAGGCAAAGCGCAGGCGATAAGGTAAGGCCTGAACTTTCCGAAACGGGTCCTGGTCTTATCAATGATAACTCCCGTAAACGTATCGTTGATAATATCCCAGATGCCGACTATGGTATTTGCAAGGGTAAACAGACTCGCCTTGAGCTTGAGAGCATCGGTGTTGAATCTTTCAAAATTACCGGTGCTGACGGAATTCGCAATGTCATAAAGGATGAATGCAATGATTCCCTTTTTGTTGACATAGCGTTTGCTGATATCAAGCGCATTGACATCAGTATCTTCAACTGTCCGAAGGGTTTCTGCCATAAAAAGATATCTCCTTTTTAACTGTAATGTACCCTGCGATATATGATTTATCTGAATTATATCACAACAAAAAACCGCAGGCAATACAAAACGGAAAATCATACCGTAAAAAAGCGGATATCCGTACCCGCTTCCGTTAATAAAATTGCCGCGTATATATTGTAAGTCCCGCAGTATAATGATATAATTTTTCAAAACAACGGTTTATCGGAAATAAAATGAGGTATGATAATGAACAGAATACTGATTTGCGCATTTTTGATTATTTCTTCCATACTGTACGGTATTACTCCCAACATAGAGAGAATCATAAAAAAGCCGGAAACGGAGATTATTGACTTGGATATTGAGATGAAAAACCTTGACGAAAATATGCGGAATATATTTGACGGCGGCGTTGTAAAAAACGAAACCGTGATGTTCCTTGAAAAAGGTGAAGCAAAGGATTTACTTTTCAAAATAGATGAAATTTTGTCCGTAACCTCATACGGCGGCGAAACGACATACGTTGAAGGAGTCGATTACGCGTTGGAAAACGGACGAATCGTATGCCTTGAAGGCAGTTCCATTCCCTGCATTACAGGCAAGGTTTTCTATAATTACGAGGATTCAGCCATTAAGGTAAATCATGACGGAGAAACCGTGCCGCTGTATTGGGGCGAGGGCACGACTATGACACAGTGGCAGGTCAACGTTACGTATACGCATTCGGATACCTGGAACGGATACAGACAGATATGCTCGACAGAAACATTGAGCCCGTTTATCAAAAAGCTTGTGAACGGAGAAGACATTACCGTTATGTTTTACGGTGATTCCATAACCTTCGGCGCAAACGCAAGCAGTATTATCGGGACACAGCCGTATCAGATGCCGTACACCGTTCTGTTTACAAAGGCGCTCGCAGATCTGTTCGGATACAACATTCGCTATATCAACACAAATCTGCCTCAGACCGCCGCAGTACCCGACGACTATGATAACGGTTCATCACATACCATTACGTATATAAACACTTCCGTCGGCGGATGGTCGTCAACAGACGGCATCAAAAATTACAACACCCATGTGAAGCCCTTTATCAACGAATACGGCTGTGACTTATTCATGCTTGGCTTCGGTATGAATGACGGCGGAGCAACTGCACGGAAATATTTTCAGAATGAAAAGAGGATTCTCAACAAAGTAATCAGACAGTCACCCGAAGTCAACCTGCTGCTTATGGCAACAATGGTACCCAATCCCGACGGCATCGGATGGTACGGCAACCAGGTTTATCAGGAAAAAACTCTTATTGACGGTGCAGAAAAATATAATCGGGCGGGTATTCCCTGCGCCGTAGTCTGTATGAGTTCAACCTCTCTTTCCGTTCTTGAGCACAAGCAGTTCCGTGACTATACGGGCAACAACATCAATCATCCCAACGACTTTTTTACCCGAATTTATGCGCAGACGCTTCTGCAATGCGTCATAGGTTACGAAAATATGAAATAATAAAAATCAGATACAGGAGTGCGTTAAGATGAGTAGAATAATAAGCATTTTTCTTTCCGTTCTTATTGCCGTTTTTTCTTATCCTTTCAGTTTTTTACCATCAAAATGTGACGGTGACTTTTCTATGAATAATGCATTTACGGATTTTGAAGCAGAGAAAAATCAAAACAAAACGGTTTATTCGGTCAATCTTGATACGGATTTATTCAATTACTACGGGATTCAGTATTCATCCGACGGATATTGCAAAGGCCATATAGCTTTTGAAACCTTTACGGGTAAAAGTGTGCAGGAGGATTTCTTCCTTGAGCCCGGAGAAAACGCAGTATTTTACAGCTATATTGATAATTTCCTCAACAAAGCAAAAAACAAAGCGGTAAAAACAATTACCGTTGATAACATTACCGGTGAAAGCTTCGTCCTTCACGGTATTAAAACCTTTAACCGCACGGTAGAAAAAAGAGAGATATTCATTTGCGACGAATACTATAAGCTGGGCATTGACACTCAATGGGGCGGTGCGCTCAGCTATCTTGAAGACCTCAGAAACAACGTTGAATCGGTTACCGTAGACGGTGTGGTCAAGGTTGATTCAAATGCATCCGAAAGATACGGTCAGAAAGTACAAAGCCGTCACGTCAACCTGATAAACAGATTTGATGCGGGAAGACTTGTTCAGCAATCATATTACGGTCCCATGGATATAGAGGGATATCCCAACGGTACCTTTACCGACGGAAACAAATGGAACTATAACCCCGTTCAAGGTGGAAACAAATACGGCGGATGCAGTAAAATCGTGGATATCAGAAAAGACGATAATTCTCTTTATGTAAAATGCCGTCCCATGGATTGGGCAATGCCTGACGAATGGATAACCCCGTCATACATGGAGGCGTGGTATTCCCTGGATAACGGCTGTGTTTACGCAAGCTGCAGATATATTGACTGGTCCGGCTATCCCACCTGCAGAATGGGTGTTGAGCTTCCCGCATTTTATTGCGTAGAACCCCTTAACCGTTTTGTATATTATGGTGGTGACAAGCCCTGGACCGGTGATACAGTTGACGTTGAGCCCTCTCTGGATTTTTGGGCAATAAATTATCCCCATTTCAAGTCAACGGAAAACTGGGCCGCCTTTACGGGTCAATTTGATGACAGCTTCGGAATTGCTCTCTATTCACCCTTAGAGAATATAGATTTCCTCAGCGGTGTTTACGGCAGAGACAAGACCGCCGAAGCAGACGCATCAAAGGATCCCTCCACCTCATATTTTGCCGTTACGCTGACCGCAGATAAATGGCAGTTTGAAAGCTATAAGCCGTTTGAATACGATTTCTATCTGACAACCGGCACGGTCGAAGAAATCAGAAGTAATTTTGAAAAGATAAGGTAAGGTCACTATTATGAAAGTGCTGATATTCATCAATTCACTCATAATGCTCATCAATTCATTTTTAGGAGTAAACCGGATGCCTAAAGGATACGCTGTAAACGCAGAAAAGGCCGAAGCGGCAATAACGGCTTCGGCAGACAAACGCATAGAGGACGGCACACTTACGGGTGCCCATGCAATCGTTATTCAGAACGGCAGGCAGATAATAAACAAGGCCTTCGGGCTTTATGAGGTCGGCGGCAGGGAGCTTGACGGCAATGCCGTTTACAGAATAGCATCCATGACAAAGCCCATTACCGCCGTTGCTCTTCTGATTGAACACGACAGAGGACATTTGAATATCTACGACGACCTGACAAAATATATGCCCGAATTCGGCGAAATGTATGTATCCGCAAAAGATGATAACGGAGCATTGCAGAAAGCAAAAAACAGCATCAAGCTCTATCAGCTCGTTTCTCATACAAGCGGAATCGGTGAAATTGATATCGGAAAAATCGGAAGCGATAAATGCACCTGTAAAACCGCAGCCGAATGGCTTGCTTCTCAGCCCCTTCTCTTTGAGCCGGGTACCGAGCAGATGTATTCCACGGGTGCATTTGACGTTGCGGCAAGAGTAATAGAAATCACAAGCGGAACTGAATTTTCGGAATATATCAAAATCAATATTTTTGATAAGCTCGGCATGACGGACACTACGTTTGAGCCGACTGAGGAGCAATGGTCAAGAATGGTCGGAGTACATAATCTCGTTGACGGGAAAGCGGTAAATGACGCTACCGTTCCGGGATGTGTTTTCGGGTCATTCCCCGTAACGTATCATGCGGCGGGTGCGGGACTCGCATCAACGGCAAATGATTACGTAAAATTTGTTCAGATGCTGCTTAACGGCGGCAAAGCAGAGGACGGTACAGTCATTCTCTCCGAAAAGACACTTAAACTTATGTCAACACCCGTTCCCGACGACAAGCGCCCCGACAACACTCTGTGGGGATTGGGAGTAAGGGTAATAGTAAAGCCGGGCAATACTCTTCCGGTCGGAAGCTTCGGCTGGAGCGGAGCATACGGGTCACATTTCTGGATTGATCCCGTGAATAAAATCGCCGCGGTTTATATGAAAAATTCTTCATTTGACGGCGGAGCGGGAAATATGTCCGCAAATGAATTTGAAAAAGATATTATGAACAGTTTCAGATTAAAATTTGTCTGAGCTTCCGATAAAGTAACTTTATTTACGGCAGAAAGCACCCGACTGTTTCGGGGAAAAATATGACCCGGTAGTAAGGAGCAGTAAAAATGGATCAATTTGTCAAGGATCAGATTGTTTACGGATTGAAATACGTGCCCGCAAATCTGCTTAAAGCCGCATTTATTCCGAAATTTTCACCCGAAACAAAAGCTTTCCGGGAGAATCATTTTATGTGGGGCGTTTCGCACCCCGATATGAATTATGAGCAGATAAAAGCCGCCAATCTTGACTGGGCAAGATATGACGTTCCGTTTCCGTTTGATAAAAACGGTGAGATTACCGATGAATACAAGGCATTCAAAAAGCGCTGCACGGATTACACCGGACACGGCATAAAGGTGCAGGTCAACACCCCTTATCCGCGTGATTATGAAGCTGTGGGAATCAAAATAGACACTCCCGAAGGCGACGAAAAAATAAAAGAAATTGCCCGCTTTTTCATCAATGATTTACGCGGATGCGTTCACGCATTTCAGGTCGCAAACGAAATGGGCATTCCCCGCTTCACCGTTCCCTACACAATGGAACAGGCGGTTAAATTTCTCGGCATTCAGCTTGAAGCGATGTACCCCATAAAGGGCGATATACTTGTTTCTTATAATTCACCCGGTCCGGCGGCACAGCTTAACGCCATGATGAAGCCGTATTATAAATACTGTGATTTCATCGGTATTGATATTTATCTCGGCTGTTTTCTCCCCGTTACCTGCTTCAGGTGGATGTTTGACGCGGTGCTTGACTATTTCTGGGCATTCACCCGCAAGCCCGTTGTTTTGCAGGAATTCGGCTACGTCGGCGGCGGTGCACCGAAAACAAAACAGGAAAGAACCGAAATTCTCAAATCATACGGTGTAAAAAGCGAAAAAGATGCAAAAGCAAATATTCAGATTCTTATGAAAAACGTTCCCGAAAGCGTACGCAAAAGAATAAAATTCGATACGCAGGATAACGAAAAGTTATTTTGGAAATATATTTTCAAGGGCGATTTCCGCAACCATTTTTTCAGAGAGCTGCCCAAGGCAACAAAGCTTCACGGCTATGAGCATACACGTGAAGGTCAGGCAAAATTCTTTGAGGATATGATTCCGAGATTTTATAAAAAAGAATATCTCGGCGGTCTTTCCGTTTTCAGCTACACCGATCAGGAGGCATGCTACGTGTGCGGTCAGAGCGACTGCCCGACGGAAACCTGCTGGGGAATGGTTGACTGCAGCGGTAAAGAAAAGCCGTCTTACTACGCAGTAAGGGATGCAATAGCACAATTCAAAAAATGAAGCAATCGGCCTTTCTGAGTAAATTATCATATCACGCTTTGCAGGGATACACACAAATCAGAATTTATGAAGGAGAAAAATAATGTATTATCACGCTTCACCTATTCAAGGGATAAAAGTATTAGAACCGAGATTATCAAATCATAATGTCCCATTGGTATATCTGTCCGCAAAGCGTGAAAATACACTTGTATATCTCAGTAATGCAGTTGAGAAATTTTGCAAAGAAAATGGATTCCCGTATGAAGGCGTATGGTCTAAGTGGGGACCATATGGATTTGATTCTCAAGGGATATTGCAGTATGAAGAATATTATCCAAATGCACTTGAAGAAACATATGATAAAGTGAGCGGATATATTTATTCCTGTGATACAGTTGAAAGTGATGTCGATTTCGAGCCGAAAATTCCCTATGCTGTTGTTTCAAGAAAAAATGTAAATGTTGTTAGTTGTGAATGTGTCGGCAATGCGCTTGATGAAATAATAAAAGCTGAACAAAACGGCTTGATCAAAATTGTCAGATATAAGGACTTTATTGCAAAACGTGAAAAATGGTTATATTCAATCATAAAAAATGAATATGCAGAAGCAGTAAATCATCCTGAATATCAGTTCTTTTTGAGAGGAAAATTTTCAAAATATTTAGATTGACAAATCCCTGTTTGTCGTGATAGATAAATCAAAATTTTCAATAACGAAATTGAGTAATTTTTCAGGAGGCACTTTCATGGCACAGATCGTGTGCAATTATATGGCAATCTTTATTATACCGCTTCTCGTTGGTTTTATCGTGCGGTTTTTACTCCGCAAGCGCAAAAAAGCGTGGATTGTCACCGTTACGGGCGCTGTTTTGTCGCTCATCGGGTTCATCGTAGCGCTGAATCCGCCCGTGTCAGGGAACGAATCCTACGGTCTGCTGACCATCGCCACCGCCTGCGCCACCGCCGCCTCCGCCATTACGGGACTGGTGTTCAGACTGTTGAGGAAAAATAAAACGGAACGATAAATCAGAATTTGTACAGATGAAAATAATACTCATTTCAAGAGCTTGAATTTCAACTTACGGTTTAGGTTGTTATGATTTTGATAACTTATACAGTTATTGAGAAATAATGAGAAATAATTATAATAAAGATATGAAGTGCTTCATATATAAATTAAGGAGTAATGAATATGTCTTTTTATGCACAAAAAGCAGGCGAACAAATCGTTGCCTTAAGAAAAAGGAAAGGTTTAACACAAGCCGAGCTTGCACAACGATTAAATATATCTTTTCAAGCTGTAAGCAAATGGGAACGGGGAGAAACACTACCCGATACGGCAATTTTAATAGACCTTGCGAATATTTTAGAAACTACAATCGACAATATTTTGACCGGTGGAGAAAAAATGATGAATTACAGAGGCAAAATAAATGTTTCGGATATGCGCAGAGGAATTGAATGTTTAGGTGAGATGGGCAAATTGCTTGGAAAGGATAACATAATATATCGTTATGCAATAAACGGGATTAACGAAAAAATGAACACTGATATAGAGCCTGCTTTTTCAGATGAATATGTTTTGGAATGTTTCGTAGCTGAAGCGATTATTCAAAATTTGAAAGCCGGTGCCTACATAGATATAACCGATGTAAAAAACAACTTCAAAAACGAACATTTTTCAAAAATTGTATGCGACTATGCCGAACAGCACAATATCAAATAACCTGTGTCACAAATCAGGATTTGTTTAACCATAACCGTGAAAAAAACTCTCTGAGCGTGATATTGAAATCGATATAAAAGTATGCCACAATATAGGCAGAAAGAGACGTCGATTTCAATATAGCAAAGGGAGTTTTATTATGAAATTAAATATCGGTCAAACAATAAAGAGATTCAGAAAAGAAAGAGATATTACGCAGGAAGAGTTTGCCGAGATAATCGGTGTTTCCTGTCAATCTGTGTCACGTTGGGAAAACGATAATTGTTATCCCGATGTTGAACTTATTCCGACCATCGCAGCCTTTTTCGGTATATCAACAGATAAACTTATGGGCATAGATGAGATAACAGAAAAAGAAAACATTGAAAAATATCTCGAGCGTTTTCAATTTGCAATCAGTAAGGGAGAGATTAACGAGTGCATAGCAATTGCTCGTGAAGGTGTTAAGGAATATCCAAACAGCTATGTTCTTCTTGACAAGTTGATGTATGCTCTTTTTGCTTCGGGCGACGATGACGGCAATATCCCCGAATGGAAAGAAAATATGGAAAAGTATGATGCCGAAATAACGGCGTTGGGCGAAAGAATAATGAAATACTGTCCCGACATGAATATCCGCATTAATGCAACGGCAAGACTTGCTTTTAACCATTGCTTGCACGGCAGAAAAGAAATCGGTAAAAGGATTTTTGAAACCTTACCGTCAATGGAACTTTGCCAAGAAAAGCAGATTTGGTGGGCGTTAGAAAAAGATGAAAAATTACCGTTTTTGCATAAAGCAATTAAAGACAGCTATGAATTATTAAACACTTTTATATGGCTTTTGGCAGATGCGGATGTTGTCGATGTTGAAACCGAGTTTATTGCTTTAAAAAAGCTTTTTGAGCTGGAAAAGCTTATATTTGACGGCAACCGTCCTAATAATAATTGGGGTACAGTGTGGCTTGACTTTGATATAGCCAAAAGATATGCACTTATGGGTGATTATGATAATATGTATAAGCACCTGCGTTCGGCTGCTGATGAAGCAAAGGCTTTTGACAACAGACCCGATGAGCATAAATACACAGCTGTTTTGGTTGGTGAAATAACTGAAAGAAAACTTGATTTTGAAACATCAGATACCCGACCGCTTTGTGAAATTCTCCGTGATAAATGGCTTATCCACGATGAATTTGACTTTGTCCGTAATGAAGAAAAATTCAAGGAAATAATAAATGAATTAAGTTATTAATAAAATAGCGATTAATAAAAAATCAAGCCGTACTCAGGATTTAATGAGTACGGCTTTACATGTCCGAAATGAATTTTCAGAGTTGAAAAGAATGATAATTACAGCGGTAAATTCACTTTTACGGAAAAACTCCGACTGCGGTCAGATTTCAATAGGATAATCCGTATCCGAGGTCATAAAGAACGGTTGACGTATATTTTGAATCTTCGTCAAGCTCATATACGTCCACGGGAAGCTTGCCCTTTGGCGAGCTTTCATTAAACATAACGCAAATCAAGGCGGGAATGTTCACTCCGAATCCCTGAACTTCACCTTCGTATACCGTCGGAATGGTTTTCATATCCTTTGCATTGTAGCAAAGCATTATTGCATCTGCCGACGGATAACGGGCGATATCATAGGGTAACTGCATACTGAGAAGAACGACTTTCTTATCAAGAGAATGAGCTGTGGCAATCAATTCATCAATAAAAGCCGGCTGCCAACCCGAGCTGCCGATATAGCTCTGCGAATATATTTCGGAGCAGACAACGATAACCGATGCATTCTCGATTTCGTTTGTGAAATCTGCGCAGGTTTTATCTCTGTAACAATATGACGTTATGTTTGAACTGAAGCCGTCTTTCAGTTTTTCATCAAGCCGTTGAATTGCAAATTCTATTGAAACCTCTTCGCCGGCGTATGGGTAAAATACGGGAATATTTTCAGATGAGGAATTCTTAAGCGGCAGCAGATTATCATCATTCTTAACGAGTGTTATCGCTTTTTCCGCGACCTCAAATTCCTTTTCGTGATTCTTGTATGACCCGACGATTTTTTTCGCATACGAAACCCGCTTCTCAACGGTTATACCGTCTTCACGCAAAATGCTTCTTTTAAGCTTTAAGTTCATAATTCTCACTGCCGATTCGGTGATTCTGTCTTCGCTTATTCTGCCTTCTTTTACCGCATCGGCAATATTTTTTATATATGAATCGAATTTATCAAGATCGGATTTTTTGGTTGCGTTCACGGGCATAAGTAAAATATCCACACCGGCATTTACGGCAAGGACGGCGGCATCCTGCTGATTGAAATGCTTTGCAATCGCATCCATATTCATTGCATCCGTAACAACTACACCCTCAAAGCCCATATCACCCCGAAGAATATCGGTAATTATCGTTTCGGAAAGCGTTGCGGGCAGATAAACGTCTTCCCCCGTTGAAATAGATTTATACTGTGTTGTTTCAATTTCGGGGTATTGAATATGTGCCGTCATTACAAGGTCGGTGCCTGCCTCGATTCCGGCATTGAAGGGAACCAATTCAAGCTCCTTTAACTGATCATAGGTTTTATCAATGCAGGGCAAGCCGGAATGACTGTCCGTTTCGGTGTCGCCGTGACCGGGGAAATGCTTCACGGCTGTTGCAATATTTTCGCTGTGCATTCCGTCAATGAATGCTTTTCCGAGATTTGCAGCCGTTTCCGGAGAGGACGAAAACGAGCGGATTCCGATAACGGGATTTGACGGGTTGTTATTCACGTCCAGGTCAGGCGCAAAATCCACATTAAAGCCCTCGGCGTAAAGCTCGGAGGCAATGATTTTTGCCATTGCCTTTGTATCTTTTTTGCTGTTCAGCGCACCGAGAGCCATATTACCGCAGGTGCGTGTTCCGGTCGCAAGGCGGGTAATACTGCCGCCCTCCTGGTCAACGGCGATAAGCATTTTTGTTTCGGCAGAATCCTGAAGGTCACTTATCAGTTTTGCGGTCTGCTCGGTTCCCTTGCAGTTTTCGGCAAAAAGTATTATACCGCCGAAGCCGTATTTTTTAATTGCGCCGCGTATATCATCATTCAGAGAAGTCACGCCTTCGCCGTCCCACGTTCTGAACGCCGGCATAATCATCTGACCGATTTTCTGCTCCAGGGTCATTTTGGAAACTAATTTTTCGGCTTTTTTCTGACTGACGGGTAACAGCAGATTTAACACCGAAATCAAAAAAGCAAAAGCCAGAGATATAATCTTTTTCAGTACCATCATTTTTCTCCTATTACAATATATCTGCGGGGACTTTCATTCAAAGAATGTCAATCAGTAAACAGAACGCAAAATCAGTGCCCCGTATCATCAAAAATTTCGCCCTCGCCGTCCTTCTGATAAAGACGAATCCAGTCGATTTTATATGTTATCGGCCATTCGGTTTTGTCGGTTACGGGCGGGTTTTTCCATGATGAATTTTCTGTGAAAATAAAATTATTGAAGATGATGTAAACGGGGTCATTGAAGCCCTGCATACCGTCATTTCTGTCGCCGAAATCCTGTGACAGGTCATAACGGAAATATATCTCTCCGTCAACCGTGAAATACATTTCCTCCGGTGTCCAGCCGAAGCCGTAAAGATGATATTCGTTATTCAGATTGATGCTCTTTTTGAATTTATAGCCCCATTTTCTGCCGCCTGCCTGATAATGCTCGTCTCCCGGATACCATTTATGAATATTCGGTGCGACAATATTGCGGGTATCATATACCTCAAAAACATCAATTTCCGTCATGTAAGGCATACTGCGATGAATATCCTTTGACTGCATCCAGAATGACGGCCAACAGCCCTCAACAAAAGGAACGTTGGCATACATTTCAAGATAGCCGTATTTATAGCTCATCGTTCCGTCGGTTGTAACGGACGTGTTGGTAGAGAATGTGCCGTCATCCTCTTTCCATGAGCGCATAACAAGGTTGCCGTCTTCAACCTTTACATTGTGTCCGTCCGTTCCGTTTTTAATGTCACTCTGGTTCATTTTAGCGCGGAGAGTCCATTTGGCGGAGTCAAGAGAATCCGAATTGAATTCATCATTCCACACAAGGTGCATTTCGCTCCCGTCGGGAGAAGTAATTGTTTCAAGCGGTTCGGTGGGAACGTCAATGGGCTTGTTGCCGAAAAGCTCTCTGAAAAAAGCTCCGATGCGTTCAAAGAAATCTCTGATATGATTTATCACGGTTTCAAAAAATGAACTGCCGGATTCCGCCTCGGCAGATACGGCTGCCGCCGGGGATTGAGCCGCGGCAAAGGCAGGCACTGCCGCACAGAAGAGCAGAATAAAAATAAAGAAAACCGAAATTATTTTTTTCATAATCAGAACCTCCCGATAAAGAATTCAAACGGGTTACGCTTTGATTTTTTCAAAATACACCGTCGGCTTATCGATACCGATATAAATTAGTTGATATTTCATTATAGCAATAAAATAATGATAAAGTCAATACGACTGCACGGCACCGTATGAGTCAAATCAGTTCCTTTTTCCGTAAATATATTGACAAATTCTTATTTTGATATACAATGAATTTATCAGGCATCAGGAGGTATTTATGGAAAAGATTACATCGTTTTTTACTGCGTTGACGTTGATTATTTCATACATATTCGGATTTTCCGTACCGTCGGCTGAAGGTCCCGTTTCCGTAATCAGGAAGGATTCTTTGGTGGGTTTTGCCGCTCTTTATGCCGGTCAGGGTATCACCGCCGACGAAGAGCATTACTATACCTCGGGTTCGGTTTTTAATCAAAAAAGCGGTATCGGCCTGCAGTTTCTCGGAAAATGGAGCGCCGATGGCTTTAAGCGGGAAAAAGTAAACCTTAACCCCATTCCCCGTTATTACAAAAGCACCTACGGCTGCGGTCATATCGGCGGAATAAGCTGTCGGGACGGTGTGATTTATGCTCCGGTTGAAGGTACAGATTACAGCATAAACTTTATATTCCTTTTTGATACAGAGGATTTATCCCTGATTGAAGCTCACAACGTAAGCCGTGAGGAATTAACAGACGGTATTCCCTGGGTAGCCGTTGACGAGGAAAACGGATATATCTATACTTCCACCTGGCACGAAACCGACGAGCTGCTCCGTTTCAACCTCGATGACTTTACTCCTGCGGACAGCATTAAGCTCTCTGAATCGGTTTCAAGAATTCAGGGCGGCGAATTTTACAACGGAACTCTTTATCTTTCAAAGGATAACTCTTCTTCAACAACTGAAGACGTTCTTGCCGTTGATATTGCAACGGGTCAGGTAAGTACGGCGTTTACACAGATTATGCCGAACTATGACAATGAGGCCGAGGATATAACCGTTTATCCCAGAGCCGACGGCAGTCTTTTCCACGTACTCAATTACGATAAACTGATTGGTTTGAATATAATGCATTATTGATTTCCCGGATACGTATCAGAATACCGTTTACAGTAACAGCAGACCGAAGATTTCTTCCCGGTCTGCTGTTTTCAGGTTGAGTTCGGAATTGACAATTTCCGTTGTGCCAACCTATGACGACACTTTTTTCTTTCTTGATTTTTTTGGGGTATCATTATAATATGTAATCAGACGTCAATGTTAAAAAATTACCGGGAAACCTATACGTTCCCCGATGAGTCAGGATGAGGAAGCTTGAAAAAGAAAAAGTTTACGATTACGGCGGATCTTTTCAATAACAAATATCTGACAATGCTGATGGATTTTGCGGCGTTTATCTCGCCTGCCAAAACAAAAGATGAGCAGGCCATCCGTGAAGCAGACCGAAAGCTGATTGCCGAGGACAAGCTCGGCGAACCAATCAAAAAGCCATCCGCCAACCTCGGCGGACGGCTTGACAGAGATAAGATTCTCACCGCAACGACTCTGTTCGGCGACCGCCCGAGGGTGACCGAACGGGATATTAAGCTCATTTCCGATGCCGGCTTTGATTTTATCATTAACGGCAATAACGGCGAATACGCAGAGCAGATTTTTGATTGGTGCGAAAAATACGGGCTTGCCGCAATAGGCGGAGAAATCCACGAATTTGCCTCGGAAAATAAGCTTGATATTTCATCGGCGAATGAAGAAGAGAATATTTTCAGCGGTTTCACTCCGCATCCCGCCTCGGTCGGTGACAGTCTTTTTGACGAGCCGCATACTGAAAGCTTCGGCAAGATTGCAAAATTTCACCGAATATATGAAAAATATCTGCCCGGCAGATTTGCATTTTCAAATCTGTTCCCCGCAGGTGCCGTAAAATCACAGCTGGGCACAAAAAGCTATAAGGAATACGTTGACCGTTTTGCCGCAGCGGTGAGTGCGGATTATATTTCGGTTGATATTTATCCTTTCCACCCGGCAAAAATCATAAATTATTTTGAGATGATGATATGCCTTGAAACCTATCATCATATTTCTGAGGCATGTCGCCGTGAGGGCAGGGATTTCTGGCTGTATATCCAGACGCAGATGCGATGGTTTTCACATTTATATACCTACACAACTTTTGAAATGATAAAGTGGCAGTATTATGCCTCCATCGCCTACGGCTGCCGCAGTATCATCAACGCCTCCTACAATCCCGTTTGGGGCAACGATGCAATCGGTATCATAGATTATGACGGCAACCTTACGGAGCAGTATCTTTACGTTAAAAGGGTCAACTCGGAGATAGTGAAGCTTTCGCCGGTCATCAGGGATTACAGAAGTCTCGGCGTTCGTCTTTTTAAGGGCAAAAAGAATAATCACCATTTTGCGTTTGCGTTGCCTAAGCAGAATGCGAACAACAAGCGTGCCGGTTTCAGCGGCATTGAAAGCGTGAAAAGCATCGAAAGCGAAAGCACGGTGCTTGTAGGATATTTTGCAAATGCCGAGGAGAAAAATGCGCTCATGGTCGTGAATTGCCGGAATATCTATGATCCGTATGCTTCGCAGAAGGTAACTATCCGGCTGAACAAAAAAACCGCGGTGAACGTTTACGAACACGGTGAGCTGACAAGAACGGAAAACACCGATGTGCTGACCGTTCAGCCCGGCTCGTGCGACGGAATATTCATCACGCTGTCGTGATAAGATGCGAAGTGCAGGAATATATTGATGCAAACACGTGACAATAGAGGGCTTGAGCACTAACGGTAAGCCCCGATGAAACCATTAACGAATTCATTCTTTAAAACATAAGCCATCATAATAAACTTAAAAACCGACCCTTGAAAAGGCCGGTTTAAAAAATTTTGTTATTCTTGGTCGTTAATGTATCTGCAAATAAAAACAGTGAAGTAGCCGTTTTTTGTACTTTCTTTTCTTTCTTCTGCATAATGACAACTTCCGTCCAAGCAGCTTATAGCACCGTGCTTGCAGTACTTGCCATTAAGAGGACAGATACCGCCTCCTGCATATTTTCCCGCATCTTTTCCTGTATTTTTCCTTTCCCTAGCTGAGCCATCTCTACCTGCGTCATCGATAGCCGTACCTGCGCCACCTGTTACGTTTTTAAGGTCATCATCCAGAATTGTTTTTGGTGCGTTTTGGGTAATTTTACTATTATCTTCGCTCATTTTAAAGACTCCTTTCTTATTCTTGGTCGTTAATGTAGTTACATTTGTAAAAAGTGTATTCTTCCCCCATGGTTATTGCTTCAGTACCATCCGGGTTAAGATGGTGTTCGGGAGCTGTGATACCGATACCTTCTTTTGCTTTCAAGCAGGTTCCATTAAGGCCGTCTATCCGACCGTGTTTACAATATTTACCGTTAATGGGACAAATACCGCCTTCCATTCTGAGGATATGGTCAGAAGCTATGGTTGAACCGCCGGTTACGTTTTTAAGTTTATTGTCGTCAAGCTCTCTTTTATTGTTTTTCATGATAATAACCTCCGTTAATTTTAAAATTAA
>CALAUI010000011.1 GCA_937892115.1 uncultured Clostridia bacterium
AACGGACAGGACGGCCAGAACGGACAGGACGGTAAAGACGGCAAGTCCGCTTACGAAATGGCTGTTGCAAACGGTTATCAGGGTACGCTTGAGCAGTGGCTTGAAATGATTGGCTCAACCTGCGGAAATTCGCATTCATTCGTTGAGTATTCAATTGCCGCTTCCTGCGGTAAGAAGGGCATTTCGGTCAAGGTATGCTCTGCCTGCGGCTTTGCCGAGGTCAGCGAAATCATGGCACTTTCACACAGCTACAAGCCGTATAAGACCGTTGAGCCCACCTGCTCTTCAAACGGATATACCGTCTATAAGTGCGAAAACTGCAGCGATTGTTATACCGCAGACGAGGTTGCGGCAACGGGTCATGATTATGAGGTCCTTCACGTTGTTCATCCCTCCTGCGTTGAAAAAGGATTTACCATTTACTGCTGCAAATATTGCGGTGTATCATATAAGGGCGACGAAACCGATATCGTTGACCATGTTCCCGGCTCATGGATTTGTGACGATGCTTCAAAGGGTCACTATGTAAAGAAATGTGACAAGTGCGGAGAAATTCTTGACGAAAAGACCTCTTCAGTCGTTGTTTCGGGCGGAGATGTCGCTCCCGTTGAGAACGGCGAAACCATCGTTGTCGGATACGGCGAGACGATTGTACTCTCATCAGAGAGTGCCGGACACGTAATCTATACCTCATCCGATCCTTCCGTTGCGGTTGTTGACAGCAACGGTGTCGTCAGCGCAAAGAACGGCGGTAACGTTACCATTACGGTAACCGATACCGATACCGGCATTTCCACCTCGTTCAATGTAAACGTTAAAATGACCTGGTGGCAAAAGCTTCTGAAGGCACTTGACGCCATTGTCTTCTTCAGAGTTCTCTTTATGATTCTCGGCATCACGGTCTGATAATCATGATAATCGGCACCCCCTTCATCGGGGGTGCATTTTTATGCTTCTCTTGACATTTTTGCTCGGGGGTATTAGGATATACCGTAGTATTACTGTTGAGGAAAGACTTATGGAAATCAAAAAATATAACGAAAAATACAGAGAGGACGTTCAGCTCGTCTGCAAAATGACCGGTCCGGGCGAATGTATGACGGATGAAAAAATCGCCGCGTACATTGTCAACACCTACTGCAATTACTATATTGACAACGAATCGGAAAACTGCTTTGTCCTTACCGATGACGAGGATATTGCAAGAGGATATATCATCTGCTGCTCCGATTTCAAAAAATTCAGAAAGGGCTTTAAGAAGTACCTTCCCGTCATAAAGGCAAATGCAGGCAAAAACATACTTGAGGTTTACGGTGAATATCTCGGCACGATGCTGTTTTCGCGTTCCTATCCCGCCCATATGCATATTGACATCAACTATGAGTTTACGGGTAAAGGTAACGGGACAAGACTTCTGAATGAACTGATTACCCACCTTAAATCAAAAAATGTCAAGGGACTTATGCTCATAGTCGGAGAGGGGAATCAGGAGGCGATCTCTTTCTATAATAAAAACGGATTTCATACACTTCTCAAGGCCTTCGGTGCCAGAATAATGGGTATGAAGTTAAATTGAATATGACAATCAGGGCGGGGGATTCCCGCCTTTTTGTTTATGTAATCCGTTACCGAAAGCGTTGATTCTGAAGCGACTTGCATTTTTGAGCGTTATGCGCTATAATAATTATAATGCAGAAATGTATATTTATGAAAGGAGTAAACAACTATGAAAAAGGTATTATCGATTCTGTTGGTGTCAATCTTCATTATGAGCTGCTTCGGTCTGAGTGCTTATGCATACCATCCCATTAACAACGTTGTGATTTCAGAGGATTTTACCGTTTCCTTTGATAAAGACGGAGATTGCGAAAAATATGAAGTCGTTGTTTGGGCTTATGATAATGATTACGTTTGGATTACTCAGGGACAGGACGGCGGCGTTGCCGATCTCAGTAACTCCGATGTAACCGTATCCGGTAATACGGTAACTGTCGGAGACAAATATCTCAGAACCGCCATTGAAAAAGTAATAGCCGCAAATAGACTTTCGGGTGAAATTTATATCCAGGTATGTATTCAGAGCTACAGCGACGGCCGCAGTGACGTTGATGAGGAAGGCAACGACCTTTACGACAATCATCTTGTTGTTTACAATACCGAAAGCAAAACAATCAGAATTGCAGATTCACTTCCCGCAGTTGACGATGGAGGAGATGAAGAACTCGGTTTCTTTTCAAGATTGCTGAATTCAATTAAAGCATTTTTCGCTTCAATCGTAAATTTCTTCAAAAATCTTTTTGCATAAAAAACCTTGAATACTGCTTTTCCCGTCTGATTTTCAGGCGGGATTTTCTTTTTTGCAACAATGTGTTGAATTTGCATTTTTACTGTGATAATATTACTTTAATATCATTTGAAGGAGAGCTGATGAAAATGAAAAAGAATTGTTTCCGCATCACCGCAGTTATTCTTACCCTTATTATGGCATTTTCCTCTTTTGCGGTGCTGGGATATGCCGCAGAAGAATTACCGTCAATTCCTCTTGTTACGGCGGCACCCGATTATGATACCGCTTTCGGCTATCTGACTGCCGATAATATTGACGGTGACCTTATCAGCAATACCGTTGTTATCCCCGGCGTGTTCCAGTCCAGGACCCGCCTTTATAATGACGACGGCACCGTTGCCGTAAATTCAGAGGGTGATGAATATGAAGCCCCATTCTTCCTTGAAGCTACAAACGATATAGTCAAAATGGCTCTTAAAAAGTGCCTCGGTCCTCTTCTTCTTACCCTCATCACTCAGAATGATTTCGGCGGAAAGCTTGCAAAGAGCGTTGCCTCCGTTATCGGCTGGGCAGTAGGCGAAAAGGTCAAAAACGATGCTGAGGGCAACCTTGTGTATAACGTAAAGGCAGACAAATACGAGGATTCCGTTGCCACTCTCAGCGAAGAAGACAAGGAATATATCTATTCACAGATTCCTCTTAACGACTATGCCGAAATAGCAGGTGAAGATCATCTCTATTTCTATTCATACGCATCAATCAGCAATCTTGATTCCATCGTTGACGAGCTTTATCAGCTTATCATCAAGGCGGCAAAGGCGTCTCCCACGGGTAAAGCCAATATCGTTCCCATTTCCCAGGGCGGCTCACTTGCCAATAATCTGCTTGAAAGATATCCCGAGGTCGGTAAGTATCTTGACAGAATCATCTACATCGTTCCCGCTCTTGACGGTACCCTCCTTTTAGGCGATATCTACGGTAAGGGAATCATTGACGATGACGAATCCCTTTACAGCGAGGTATTCCCGATTCTCGTTTATGATGATGACCAGCCCTGGCTCGGCAGTCTTATCAACGTTGCACTCAGAATCCTTCCCAATAAAGTAGTCAACAGCATTCTTGACGAGGCGGTGGACTGCCTTATCGGTGACTATATCAAGTACGCCACCACCATGTGGGGACTCGTTGATACAGCCAACTATGAAATCGCCGCAGACAAATATCTCGGTGCTCCCGAGGATGCCTTCATCAGAGCGCAGACCGATAAGATGTATGAGGCACAGCTTGACCGCTTTGAAAACATTGAATATCAGATGGATACTTACGGCGTAACCGTTTTCAACGTAGTTGACTATAACTATCCTCTCTATCCCATTGCCGATAACTGGAAGGTCAACGGTGACGGTGTCATTCACCTTAGCTCCACCTCCATGGGTGCTTACAGCGTAGGTATTGATACTCAGCTTCCCGACGATTACGTTCCCGTAAAGGGCGAAAAGTACGTTGATAAATACAGACTTGTTGATGCAGGTGCGGGCCTTCTTCCCGATACCACCTTCTATTTCCACAATCAGGGACATGAAAGCACGGCAAGAAACGACGTTATCATGAAGCTTGCCACCACTCTGCTTACCGATAACGATTTCGTCAGCGTTGATTCCTATCCCGAAAAGTATCCTCAGTTCAACGAAACAAGGGATGCGGGCGGACTTCAGAACGACATTAAAAAGGCGAAAGCACTTGATACCTCTTCTCTTTCCGCAGAGGATAAGGCAGAGCTTGATGCCGCCGTTGAAGAGGCGCAGGCAGAGCTTGACAATACTGTAGTTGATACAGCAAAGTTTGATGCCGCCAAGGCGAAATTCTATAAGGCGTATGACAAAGCAAGGGGTATAGAAGAAAAAGAACCCACGATTATCGATAAAATCGGAGATAAAGTCAACGACGGACTTACCGTATTCTTTACGTGGCTCTCATCCTTCCTTTTCAGCACTCTTAAAGGCAAGGGCTTTTCCGATATCTTCCGTATTTTCTGATTATTTCATCAGCACATGAGCTGATATGTATTTCGGGTGATTATTATGAATGTCAGTAAATCTCAAAAATTGTTATCCGTTATTTTAGGCGCTCTCATGGGTGCCTTCCTCTGGAGATGCAGAGGTGAAGGCGGCTGGGGCTCATTCTGGGGGCTTTGTGCTGTCGGTACGGTCATAACACTTCTCATTTATTCGTTTTACGGCAGTAAGCTCAAGATGAAAGCCGAGCTTATCCCCGTAGGTGTATTTATGCTCGGTGCAGGCGTGACCGGTTACGCCACCATCATTACACAGATGGCGGGAGTTGCATACAGCGATATTTATCCCTTTGAGAATTCCGAGCTTCCCGTTTATCTTCCCATTGATAAATGGAGTGCCCTTTGGATAATGCTTATTATGGGCTTTACTCTTGCTCCTCTCTTTTCGTTTTACGTATGCAGTCTTTTTTCGGAAAAGGAATACAAGATTCATCACTACGCTATAATGATAGCCGTCTTTTTCGGCGTGTCGTTTACTCTCAGGGCAACGGTTTCTCCCTACATTATGAATGCCATCAACCCCGACCAGACGGCACTTGCCGCCAGAGGTATTGCGGACGCCATTGAAAAGGGCTTCATAGACCCGGATACTCCTCTTGTTCCCGTCAAGGCGTACCTTGCTCATTTCAATGACAGGGGATGGGCTGACGATATCGCTTTCTTTGAGAATTACTATATGAGCATTGAAAGTATATCTAATGCCATAGCCGCTCTTGTTGTTTATCTTATTCCTCTCATCGTATGGAAGGATAAGGTTTCCTCAATCGGCTCATTCTTCGTGAATCTCATTATGGCTGTCAATACCACTGTCTTTGACGTATTCCTTACCATTCCCTTCAAGACGGGCTTTTTCGGAAACGTCAATCCTCCCAGATTTCTTGAATACGGCAGTTGGGGACTGTGGGAATTTGCGACCGGTATGGGTCTCGGCTTAGGCAGTATGCTCGTAATCGCCCTGCTTTCAAATAAATACACGAAGCAGGAGGACTTCAGAAGTGAGCCGATGATTAAAAATAAAGGCCTCAGATACGCTTACTTTATGCTTTCTTCAATTTTTGTGTTCGGCGTAGTTCCCTTCAGAGCACTGGGAATTGCTTCATTCAGAATGCTTGAAAAGAAGGTCGGCTTCAATTTTGACGGAGAGCTTATCGGTACGATAGTCTGTGCCGTTCTTTCCGTAATAATCGGCATATTTATTATCGTCAGATTCAAGAAGACGATAATTGACAGAGACCTTCCCGTTCCCGTAGAGGATAAGCCGAAAAATCTTTCGGGCAGACTTCTTACCGTATATTTCATTTTCTGCGGAATCGTCTATTTCCTCTTTGCCGATTCCCTTCACGAGAATGCACCCATATTCAAAGGGGTCAGCACCGTGGGTCAGTTCTTTTATCGGGCGACCTCCTGCGAGGGAATCGTTATAACCGTAATGATTATTACCTTCGTCATTACGCTCTGCTTCTGGCTTCCCACAAGGAAAATGCTCAAAAAGACCAAATAATTTACGGGGTATCTCGGAAACGGGGTACCCTTTTGGTAATAAACCGCGATATTCCGATATTTTTACTGTTTGTTTTTTAATTGCAAAAAACAGTTGAAATTTTCGTGAGGAAATAATATAATAAATAAAATTATACCTTGGAGGTATTTATATGAAAAAGTTTCTGGCACTCATGATGGCAATTGCACTCATCGTTTGCTGCTTCGCTTCCTGCGGCGGCAACAATGCGGCAAAAGATGACAAAGGCGGCAACACTATCCGCATCGGCGTATTTGAGCCCGCATCAGGCGACTCAGGCGCAGGCGGCAAAAAGGAAACTCTCGGTATGCAGTACGCCAATTCTCAGGTTCCCACCGTTGATATCGGCGGCAAGACCTACAACGTAGAGCTTGTTTATGCTGATAACGGTTCAGACCAGGCAAAGGCACCCGCAGCCGCAGCAGAGCTTGTTAATAAGAATGTTTCCGTAGTTCTCGGTTCTTACGGCTCATCCGTTTCAATCGCTGCTTCCGAAACCTTCAATAATGCCGGTCTTGCAGCTATCGGTGTTACCTGCACCAACCCCAACGTTACCGCAGGCAACAGCCACTATTTCCGTATCTGCTTCCTTGATCCCTTCCAGGGTACCGTTCTTGCAAACTTTGCTGCTGACGAAGTAAAAGCAAAGAAAGCATACTGCCTGGGCGAGCTCGGCAACGACTATGACCAGGGCCTTGTAAGCTTCTTCAAAGAGGCATTTGAGAAGAAGGGCGGCACGGTTATCGCCGATTCCTTCCCCACCAATAACTCCGACTTCACATCCTACATCAACAAGGCAAAGAGCGAGGGCTGTGACGTATTCTTCTGCCCCGTTTCAATCGCTTATGCTACACAGATAGTTGCTCAGGCAGCTGACCTCGGCGTAACATTCCCCATCCTCGGCTCCGATACTCTTGACGATAATATGGTTCTTGACGCAGCCAAGGGCACAGATGTTAAGCTTTACGTTTCCACCTTCTATGCAGAGGGCGGCAACAAGGAATTTGACGACGGCATCAAGGCATACATCAATACCAATGCTGATGCCAAGACCGCTAACGGCGGCAACGACACCATCTCAGCCGTAACCGCAATGGGTTATGACGCTTACTTTGTAGCTCTTGAGGCAATCAAGGCCGCAGATTCAGCTGATGCAGGTGCAATCAAAGCAGCTATTCCTTCAGTTACCTATTCAGGTGTTTCCGGTGATATCGCATTTGATGATATCGGTGATGCAAAGCGTGATACAGCTTACATCAAGACCGCAAATACAGCTGACGGCACCTGGGAATTCGTTACACAGCAGACAGCCGCATAAATTTTTTATCAGATTACTGCGGGGAGCCGTGTGACGGCTCCCCGTTTTTGACAAAAGAGGTCTTTTATGGAATTTGCAGTTTCTCAGATACTATCCGGCATCTCTCTCGGCGGACAGTATGCCCTCATTGCCATTGGCTATACCATGGTTTACGGCATTCTGCGACTGATAAACTTTGCACACGGTGACGTGTTTATGGTTGCCGGTCTTATGCTTATCTATCTTACCGCCTCCGTGCCGATTTATATCGCGCTTCCCGTTATGGTAGTCCTTACCGTACTGCTTGGCTTCATAATTGAGCGTGCGGCATATAAACCACTTCGTAACGCACCCAGAATGTCCGTTATGATTTCGGCTATCGGTGTAAGCTATCTGCTTCAGAATCTGGCTCTTTACGTTACCGGCGGTCAGCCCAAGACTTATCCCAGAATCCCGTGGATTTCCGATACCGTAACCATTTTCGGTACAAATACTCATATCGTTACGATTATCACTCCCGTGCTTGTAATCGCTCTCGTAGTGGCTCTTACCCTCCTTATCAACAAGACTAAGGTAGGTATTGCAATGAGAGCCGTTGCCAAGGATTTTGAAACAAGCCGTCTTATGGGCGTTAACGTTAACTCCGTTATCTCCGTAACCTTCATTATCGGCTCATTTCTTGCGGCAGTCGGCAGTGCTCTTTACTTTACGAATTATCCCACGGTTATTCCCATGTCGGGTGCAATGCCCGGACTCAAGGCCTTCGTTGCCGCAGTATTCGGCGGTATCGGCTCGATTCCCGGCGCGGTTATCGGTGCATTCGTTATCGGTATTTGCGAGACTCTTATCAAGGGTACCGATTTCTCCGTATTCTCCGATGCCTTCACCTTTGCTCTGCTTATAGTAATCCTCGTTGCCAAGCCCACAGGTATCTTCGGCGAAAAGGCAACGGATAAGGTTTAAGGAGGGGTAAGATGAAGACTAAAAAAATAACCAAGGGTACTCTTATCACTCTCATTCTCATCTTTGCGGTGCTTATTGCCACCGTAATTCTTGAGAATACAATCAACGCTAACTCAATCCTTTTCACCGTTATCAGAAAGGGAGCCGTTTATTCACTTGTTGCAGTTTCCATGAACCTTCTTAACGGCTTTACGGGTCTGTTTTCGCTGGGTCAGGCGGGCTTTATGCTTCTCGGTGCCTACGCTTATGCGATTCTCACCATTCCCGAAAACGTAAGGGATTCCGTTTATTATCTTTTCCGCGGTTCATCCTTCCACTTCTCGACTGTTGATTTCTTTGAAGGTATTTTCGGCAATGAGGGTGCGGCGGAATTTATAAGTCTGATTCTCGGCGTGTTCATAGCAATCGTCGCTGCGGGTCTTGTGGCGGCTCTTTTCGCGTTCCTTATCGGTCTGCCCGTACTCCGCCTCAAGAGCGACTATCTCGCTATCGCAACTCTTGGCTTTGCGGAAATACTCAGAGCCATTTTCCAGTGGGACAAGCTCGGTAAAGTTACCAACGGTGCAAACGCCCTGAGAGGTTATCCCACCTTCTCCGACTTCAATATCACAAACGAAAAGGGTATTGTCGTTCTGCGCCTTTCCTCCGTTGTTCCCCTTATTATTGCGGGACTTTGCATTTTCGTTATCGTTCTTCTCATCAATTCATCCTACGGCAGAGCATTCAAGGCAGTGCGTGACGATGAAATTGCCGCGGAAGCAATGGGTATCAACCTTGCAAAGCATAAGAGTCTTTCCTTCTGCATCAGCTCATTCTTCGCGGGTGTAGGCGGTGCTCTCTTCGCAATGTTTGCTTCAACGGTCCAGGCAAAGACCTTTACCTCCGCTCTGACCTATGAGATTTTCCTCATTGTCGTTATCGGCGGTATCGGCTCCATTTCCGGCAGCTGCATCGCATCCTTCTTCTATATTGCATGCTCCGAGTGGTGGCTCAGATTCCTTGATAATACCCAGTATATCGGTGATTATCAGATTCCTCTGTTCAGAAACGGCTTCAGAATGGTCGTTTTCTCCGTGGTAATCATGATTATCGTTCTTTTCTTCAGAAACGGTATCTTCGGTCACAAAGAGCTTGCGGATATCATTGACGGAAAGAAAAAGAAAAAGCCGGTTGAAACCGCGGAATCCGTTCCGTCAGATAAAATTTCGGCAGGGGAGGATGAAGCAAAATGAGTGATAACGTTCTCCACGTTGAAAATATAACAATGCAGTTCGGCGGTGTAGTTGCCGTCAACGGACTTAATCTTGATATCCCCGAGGGTAAAATCGTTGCACTTATCGGTCCTAACGGTGCAGGTAAGACAACGGCATTCAACTGCATTACGGGTGTTTATGAGCCCACGAACGGTCTTGTTGAGTTCAACGGCAAGACTATCGTACGCAATCATCCGCGCGGCAAGATGAAAAAGAATTACAAGGGTCAGGACGGCGACAAATATCACGGTACCGTTGTTGCCAATACCACAGATGTTATTACCAAGGGCGGTATTGCCCGCACCTTCCAGAATATCCGTCTCTGGAAAACCATGACCGTGTTTGAAAACGTTCTTCTTGCAAAGCACATGAAGGCAAAGCAGAATGTATTTTCCGCAATCTTCCGCCTCAATAAGAAGGAAGAAGCAAGAATGCGTGAAGAAACCATGAAGCTCCTTGAGGAGCAGGGACTTGACAAGTTCAAGGATGAAATTGCGACAAGTCTTCCCTACGGCCTTCAGAGACGCCTTGAAATCGCCAGAGCGCTTGCTACGGAGCCGAAGCTTCTTATGCTTGACGAGCCCGCCGCAGGTATGAATCCTCAGGAAACTCAGGAGCTTGCCGATTTCATCAGGGAAATCAGAGATAAATACAATCTCACCATTTTCCTTATTGAGCATCATATGGACCTTGTAATGAAGATTTCCGACTATATCTACGTAATTGATTTCGGTACTGAAATCGCGCAGGGCGTTCCCTCCGAAATTCAGTCCAATCAGAAAGTAATTGATGCATATCTGGGGGTTGCCGAAGATGAGTGATACAATACTGAAAATAGACAATCTCAAGGTAAATTACGGCGGTATTGAAGCCGTAAAAGGCATCAGCTTTGATGTTTCAAAGGGTGATATCGTTACCCTTATCGGTGCCAACGGCGCTGGCAAAAGCTCTACTCTCAGAGCTATTGCAGGCCTCGTAAATGTTTCCGGCGGCAGTATTGAGTTCAACGGTGAAAACCTTGTGGGACTTGATACCACGGCAATCGTTTCAAAGGGAATTACTCTTGTTCCCGAGGGAAGAAAGATATTCCCCGACCTTACGGTTGAGGAGAATCTCCGTATCGGTGCATATATGCGCAAGGATGATATCAAGGATGATATGAACCGTGTATATGACCTTTTCCCCAGACTCCGTGAACGTCACTGGCAGGCAGGCGGTACTCTTTCGGGCGGCGAACAGCAGATGCTTGCCGTAGGCAGAGCAATGATGAGTAAGCCGAAGCTCATTATGATGGATGAGCCCTCACTGGGACTTGCTCCTCTTGTCGTAAGGGATATCTTTACGATTATCAGAGAAATAAATAAGGAAGGCATCACAGTTCTTCTTATTGAGCAGAATGCAAATATGGCACTCAAAACCGCCGACTGGGCTTACGTACTTGAAACGGGTAATATCACCATGAAGGGTACCGGTCCCGAGCTTCTTGAAAACGACGATATCAAAGCGGCTTATCTCGGCAAATAACACGCAATTTCATAAATGCAGCTCCGTACCGCGTACGGAGCTGTGTACATTTTTTAACATAGCGTTCACTGTTTTTTTACTTTTTTATATATTGACAAATATGTAGTTTTATAGTAAAATTTCCCCACAATGTAATAAACCTCGTTAGAGGGGAGTAGCTTAAAACTGCTTTGTCAACAGCCGTCGGTTTCCGACTGGCAGGCAGTACATGACTTATGTTAGCAAGACCTTTAACATAGCTTTTGCTATGTTGGGGGTTTTTTCCTTGTAAATCTTTTGAAAGGGTTTGAAATATGAAACACTATCTTGAAGAAGCCGCTTCTGTTCTGGCTGAAGTTAAGTCCTCCGAAAACGGTCTTACCTCCGCCGAAGCAGAAAAAAGACTTGCCGAGAACGGCAAAAACAAACTTAAAGAAGCTGAAAAAGACAGTCTCTTTAAGAAATTCATCAATTCCCTTGCGGACCCGATGATTATTATGCTTCTTGTTGCCGCCGCCATTCAGGGCGTTGTTGCGGTTATCGAAGCAGGCGGTAAGCCCGGCATCAAGGATTTTGCAGACGTGCTTGTAATTCTCGTTGTTGTTATCATCAACACAGTAATGAGTCTTGTTCAGGAAAGTAAATCCGAGGCGGCAATGGATGCCCTTATGGAAATGACTGCCGCAACAAGCCACGTTATCCGTGACGGTGAGGTCGTTACCGTTAAGAGCGAAGACCTTTGCGTAGGTGATGTTATCGTTCTTGAAGCAGGTGATGCAGTTCCCGCGGACTGCCGTATCCTCGAGTCCCATTCAATCAAGGCAGAGGAAGCAGCTCTTACCGGTGAATCCGTTCCCGTTAATAAGATTATTGACGTTCTTATGTGCAGGGATGAAAATACCGAAGTTCCTCTCGGTGACAGAAAGAATATGCTTTACAGCGGCTCGACCATCGTTTACGGCCGCGGCAAGGCAGTCATTACCGCAGTAGGTATGGATACCGAAATGGGTAAAATCGCAGATGCTCTTTCCCAGGCAGAGCAGGAGCAGACTCCTCTACAGATTAAAATGGCAGAGCTTTCCGCATTCCTTACAAAGCTCGTTATCGGTATTTCCGTTCTCGTATTCGTAGTAGGTATAGTTGAATCACTTATCATTGCCAATAAAAACGGCGAGCCCTTTACATGGGCACTTGTCGGCAATACTTCACTCAACACCTTTATTTCGGCTATTGCCCTTGCGGTAGCCGCTATTCCCGAAGGTCTTCCCGCAGTTGTAACCATCATTCTTTCAATCGGTGTTACCGCCATGTCAAAGAGACAGGCACTTATCCGTAAGCTTACTGCAGTTGAAACCCTCGGCTGTACACAGATTATCTGCTCTGATAAGACCGGTACTCTTACACAGAATAAGATGACCGTTGTTGACCATTACGGCGATGACGAGAATCTTCTTGCAACCGGTATGGCACTTTGCTGCGATGCAAATATTGACGCGGCAGGCGTTGTTACGGGTGAGCCCACCGAGGCGGCTCTCGTAGCTTACGCAAACAGCATTTCGCTCAATAAAAACGATCTTGTTTCGGTTAACCCCAGAATCGGTGAAGCTCCCTTTGATTCGGGCAGAAAGATGATGTCTACCGTTCATCAGACTCCCGACGGAATCGTTCAGTTTACCAAGGGTGCTCCCGACGTAGTTCTCAAGAAGTGCAAGTTCGCTTTTGTCAACGGCGAAACCGTTCCCATGACAGACGAAATACTTCAGAATATTGCTGCCGATAATAAGAGAATGGCAGACAAGGCCCTCAGAGTTCTTGCTCTCGCTCTCAAGAAATATGATTCCGCTCCCGCAGATTTAGACCCCGAAGCGCTTGAATTTGACCTTGTATTTGTCGGCCTTACGGGTATGATTGACCCCATCCGTCCCGAAGTTAAGGACGCTATTGAAGAATGCCGTCTTGCAGGTATCCGTCCCGTTATGATTACGGGTGACCATAAGGATACGGCAGTTGCAATCGGCAGGGAACTCGGCATCATCGCTGATCCTTCTCAGGCAATTCTCGGCGCAGATCTTGATAAGTTCACAGATGAAGAGCTTATTGAAGAGGTTACCAAGTATTCCGTTTATGCCCGTGTTCAGCCCGAGCATAAGTCAAGAATCGTAAGAGCATGGAAAGCCCGCGGTATGGTTACCGCCATGACCGGTGACGGCGTAAACGATGCTCCTTCAATAAAGGCAGCCGATATCGGTATCGGCATGGGTATCACCGGTACTGACGTTACCAAGGGCGTTTCCGACATGGTACTTGCAGACGATAACTTTGCTACCATCGTCAACGCCGTTGAGGAAGGCAGAAAGATTTACGATAACGTATGTAAGGTTCTCCAGTTCCAGCTTTCAACAAACCTTTCCGAAGTTATCATTATGTTCTTCGCTTCCATCCTTCACTTCAACATCCTTGATGCAGTTCATCTGCTCTGGATAAATATGGTTACCGACTCTCTTCCCGGTCTTGCACTCGGTATGGAAAAAGCCGAAGGTAACCTTATGAAGAGAAAGCCCAGACTTACTTCCGACGG
The DNA here is from genome assembly GCA_937892115.1 of uncultured Clostridia bacterium. GTDB lineage: Bacteria > Bacillota > Clostridia > Oscillospirales > Acutalibacteraceae > CAG-177. The sequence goes on from CALAUI010000011.1 coordinate 13,475, forward strand.
TATCTTCTCCCACGGTGCGGGTGCCGATATGGTATGGCAGGGTATTTATCTTGCACTGATTGAAATTGCGGCTTACGTTATCGGCTTCCGTCTTGATGCAGGTAACTTCAGCGGCCTCTTCTTCGCAGGTGATACAACAGATGTAAATCTTATCCTCGCAAGAGTAAACGCAATGGCAATGGCATTCCTTGTAGTTAACTTTGCCGAAATGATGTGCGCAATCAATATGCGCTCCAGAACGGGCTCACTCTTCTCAAAAGAGATGTTTAAGAATATGAACTGGTGGCTCGTAGGTGCATTCGTTGTGACCTCATTCCTTTCACTTCTTGCAATTTACTCACCCCTTAACGGTATCTTCCTTCAGGCAGACCTTCCCGCAGACTTCGCCGGATCATATTCACCCGTAAGCTTCCAGTGGATAGGCGAGGGCTTTGACTTGAGAGAACTTGCAATTTCCATTGCACTTGCTCTTTCAACCATTCCCGCATTTGAAATCGGTAAGGCAATCAGAAGAAAAGTCAACAGCAAGAATGACATCTGATTATAATTCAAACTTCAGTACCTTCCTCAATTTTATTGGGGAAGGTATTTTTCTATTGTATTATCTTTCTTTATTTGATATATTTATCTTAATAAACGACAGGGGATGATGTTTTGAAAAAAATCGTATCTTTACTCCTTGCTCTCATTATGACTGTTCCTTTCGGAATAATTACCTTTGCAAAGGGGGAAGGCACTGTGCTCTATGTTTCGGTAAACGGCGATGACTCGGCTTCGGGAGATATTGATTCTCCTCTTGCCACTCTTAAAGGTGCAAAGGAAAAGGCAAAAACCGTCAAGGGTGACGTTACCGTTTGTTTCAGAGAAGGCACATATACCTTTGACGATACCGTTTACTTTGATTCCTCCGATAAGTCGGACGTGACTTACAAAGCATATAAAGACGAGCGTGTTTATTTTACTGCCGCCAAAAGTTATTCCGGTTTTGAGGAATGTACCGTAAACGGAGTCAGAGCGTTCAGAATGAACGTGGGTACGGATGCCGGAATCACCACGCTCATCAAGGGCGATACAACTCTTAAAAAGACCCGCTGGCCCGAAAAGGGTTATCTTTACCCCGCAGGAGTAAGCAGTAAATACTGCCTCAATCCCGAAATTGAAGAGAGAGACGGCGGAATATTCCTTTCTTACAGTGCCATGGATGTTCACAAGAAGGATTTGCCGGATTTGAAAAATCCCGACCTCGTTGTAGCCCGTATTCTTCATTGGTGGAAGGATGAGCTTCTTCCCGTAAAGACCTATAATGCGGAAAGCGGTCTGATGGAATTTACCAAGGGCGCATCCATGAGAATAAACACAACCGACAGATATTTCCTTGAAAATGTTTTTGAAGCTCTTAACGAGCCGGGTGAATGGTATTTTGATAAGCCCGAGGGTATCCTCTATTATATCCCCGAGGAAAATGAAATCGCCGGGGAGCTTACGCTTCTGGGTGGCAGTCTTGAAACTCTCATCAGCATTACCGGTGTTGACGGCATTTCCTTTGAAAATATCATCTTCAAGGGTAACGGTTATACCGTAAACCCGTGGCAGGACGGTTCTCAGGCGGCATACGATGCCAAATCCTGCCTTTCATACGAAAAGGCAAAGAACTTCTACGTTAAAAACTGCGAATTCCGTAATCTTTCATCCTGCGCCGTCTTTATGGGTAAAGCGGTTATGGATGCCTCAGTTGACAGCTGTGTATTCAACGAAATCGGCGCTCAGGCGGTTTATGTAAGAGGGGATAACGTTGACGTTGACAGCCCCGATGTTACAAAAAATATCAAGATAACCAACAACATCATTTCCGGTTACGGCAGAATCTTCTTCAATGCCGTAGGTATTCTTGTCATTCACGCTAATTCCGTGGATGTCTGCAATAATGAAATCCACGACGGTTATTATACAGCCATTTCCGTGGGCTGGGTATGGGGCTACGCATATACCGTTACCTACAATAACAAAATCTGCGATAATCTTATCTATAATATAGGTCAGGGCTGGCTTTCCGATATGGGAGGTATCTACACTCTCGGCAATCAGCCCGGCACCGTGCTTTCGGGCAATGTTATCCATAACGTAGCCGCCGACCCCGATGAGGGAGGATACGGCGGATGGGGCATCTATCTTGACGAGGGCTCTGCCTACATTACTGTTGAGAATAATCTCTGCTTTGCCTGCGGCAGTGACGGTTATCATCTCCACTATGGCTCATATAACACCGTCAGAAACAATATTTTTGCCCTCAACGGTGAATCCCAGGTAAGAATAAATTCCGCTTATGCAAGGAATCTGCCTGCAGACGGCGGTAAGAAATGTGCGGATTTCATCAATAATATCCTGCTTACGGATAACCACGTACGCACCTATTCCTATGCCCGGTACAGAGATTCGTTTGCAGACGAAGGTACGGTTATGTGGGACCTTACCAACGGCGATGATTTGTACATCGGTTATTCCAATGACCTTAAGAAAGCAACCTATATCCGTACTGCGCTTGATAATTCCTATGTTTCCGAGGCGCTGATTTTTGATCCCGGATTCAAAGATGCGGCAAACTTTGACTTTGAGCTTTCCGACGATTCGCCCGCAGTTAAAGCCGGCTTTGAAAAGTGGGATTATTCTCAGGCAGGTACAATGAAGGGTACCGTAATAGGTATTGAAACCGAGGGCGGTGCGACTCCTTATAACGGCTCCGCTTCTTCGGTTGAACTCAAGCAGGCGAAGGAACCCCTTCACTTTGTCGTATTGCTCTGGTACAGATTTGTTGATTTTATCAAGTCAATTTTCAATATTAAATAAAAGGAGATTCTGATTATGTTAAACGGTTTTTGGCAGGTAATTGCCTGGATTGCCACCTTCGGATGCTTTATTGCGGGTATTTTTACGGGAACAAATAATATGGATTTTACGGGAAATTATAAAAAGAACGTTGAATCTGTTGAGATTTATGAGAATGATTTTGATTCCGCACTTCCCCAGACCGATATATATAAGCTTATCAGTGACCACGTCAATTCTCCTCTTCCCGAGGGAAAGACCGCCAAGAAGGTAATCGTTATCGGTTACGACGGCTGCCGTGCGGATAATCTTGTCATGTGTGAGGACGACGGCGGAATTATGATGCTTCAGAAGGAAGGCAGCGCCGTTCTCTCATACTGCGGCGGTGTAAATTATCCTCAGATAAATAAGCAGGATACTTCAACCGCTCCCGGCTGGTGTTCAATGCTTATCGGCAGATGGGCGGGCGAAATCGGTGTCAAGGGCAACGGAATTCCCAAATCAAATGAATATCTTACCCTTCTTACCACTCTCGTTGAGGATAAAAAAATCGATTCCTCCGCGTTCTATGTTTCATGGGGCGGACATTTTGTTGATGACGACTCCACATATATCAACGAAAGACATTATGACGAAGAAAAGGGTCTTAATGTCAATATGCTCAGAGCAGGTGACGATGACGGTACAAAGAAGAACGTCCTTGACGACGTAACAAAAGCGGATTGCTCCGATTTTATCTTCTCAATTTTTGAATATTGCGATCATACAGGTCACGACAGCGGATTCTGTATGAATAATCCCGATGTCGTTAAAGCATTTGCCGACCAGGAAAAGACCTCTGCCGAAATTCTCAATGCCGTCAAGGCAAGAGAGACTTATGACGAAGAAGACTGGCTCATTATCATCACCAGCGACCACGGCGGATATAACAGCTGGCACGGCGGCCCCACCATGCAGGAAAGATATACGTTTATTGTTGCCAATAAAGAGCTTGTTGAGAAATAATGAATATTGAAAAAGCAAGAAAAACTGCCCGTGAAATCGTAGCCGGAATGACCGCCGAAGAAAAGATTTCACAGCTTGTAAACGATTCACCTCCCATTGAACGGCTCGGAATAAACGAATATAACTGGTGGAATGAAGCGCTTCACGGAGTCGCCAGGACAGGTACGGCGACTCTGTTTCCTCAGGCCATCGGTCTTGCCGCCGCTTTCAATCCGGAGCTTATGCATTCGGTCGCTTCTGCCATTTCCGATGAAGGAAGGGCAAAATACAACAAGTATATTGAATACGGTGCAAGGTCTATATATAAAGGACTTACCTATTGGTCGCCCAATATCAATATTTTCAGAGATCCCAGATGGGGCAGAGGTCACGAAACCTACGGCGAAGACCCTTATCTTACCGCGACTTTAGGCGTTGAATTTGTAAAAGGAATCCAGGGAGACGGTGAATTTCTGAAAGCCGCCGCCTGTGCGAAGCATTTTGCGGTGCATTCGGGTCCCGAATGCTTACGCCATAGCTTTGATGCAAGGATTTCCGATAAGGACTTATACGAAACGTATCTGCCTGCATTTGAAAAAACGGTAAAAGCGGGAGTGGCAGGCGTAATGGGTGCCTATAACCGATTTGACGGTGAGCCCTGCTGTGCAAACGACCGGCTTATGGGCAGAATCCTTCGCGGCGACTGGAAATTTGAGGGATATTTTGTTTCAGATTGCGGAGCAATAAATGATATCTGGAAAAATCATAAATTCGTTGAAACTCCCGATGAAGCCGCAGCTGTTGCACTTAAAGCGGGCTGTGACCTGAATTGCGGTGACTGCTATGCTCATCTCGTTGAAGCTTATGAAAAAGACCTCGTTTCCGATGATGATATTACAAAAGCGGCAGAGCATCTGTTCACGGTAAGAGCTCTTTTGGGCGAATTTGAAGAAAACAGACCGTACAGCGATATTCCCTATACGGTGGTTGACTGTGACGAGCACGTTAACCTTAATATTGAAGCCGCAAGGCAGTCTGTCGTCCTTCTCAAAAATGAGAAAAACTTTCTCCCTCTTGACAGAAAAAGCAATATCAATATAGGCGTTGTCGGTCCGAATGCTCTTTCCGTAATCGGTCTTGAAGGCAATTATCAGGCAAGAGCGTCAAGATATATAACGCTTGCCGACGGTATACGCTCCGAATTTGCCGATGCTGTTGTAAGAGTGAGCGGCGGCTCCGGTTATCTTTCCGCCAATGCGGATGATTATTCACAACAGGATGACCTGCTTGCCGACGGCCTTGCCGTAGCGTCCGTCAGTGATATTACTTTCCTTTGCCTCGGACTTAACGGTAACTGTGAGGGCGAAGAGGGAGATGCAGGTAAAGGCGACAAAGCGGATATTTCTCTTCCCGCTCCTCAGATTAAACTTGCCGAAGCGGTATGCGATATATGTGATAACGTTGTTGTCATTCTGCTCTGCGGAAGCAGCATTGATATCGGCGAAAAGCTGAGAAATAAAGCCAAAGCGATTATCTGCGGCTGGTATCCCGGCTCTCTGGGAGGGCTTGCAATCGCTCAGATTATTGCAGGCGAATATTCTCCCTGCGGCAGACTTCCCGTCACCTTCTATAAGGGCGAAGAAAATCTGCCGGATATAACGGATTATTCCATGAAGGGCAGGACTTACCGCTTCTTTGAAGGCGAGCCGCTTTATCCTTTCGGCTTCGGTATCGGTTATTCTCAGGCGGATTATTTATCCGCCCAAAAGACTTATGAGGATGATAAATCGGTAAAGGTCAGTTTTGTTCTTAAGAATAGCGGAATGAGATGCACCGAAAAAATACAGATTTACGCTTCATACTCCGATTCCCGCACCGAAACACCCATAAGACAGCTTTGCTGTATCAAAGCGGTTGATTTACCTTCCGGTGAATGTATAACCGCCGAATGTGAAATAGACAAATACTGGGTTTCCGCGGTACTCAGCGACGGCTCAAGAGTTTCACCCGATGGCGGATACTCTCTGTATTACGCCGTTTCCGATGCGGAATCCCGTTCACTCAAATTTACAGAAATCAGATAACGGAGATAATTTAATGAAAAGCAGATATCTTAAAAAAATAGTTTGTATTATTACCGCATTTGTTCTCTGCGTTACGCCTGTAATGATGCCCGGAGCATCTGCGGATTACCTTGATGCTAAGTATAATTCACCCGTTCCCTTTATACATATCAAGGGACTTATGACAAGCGACGTTTATCTTGACGTTTCAGATCCCGATGCCGGCACGGCATATCCTCCCGACGTAAATAATATTCTTAAAAACGTGGGTAAGATTATCCCCGCATTATTTGCTCTGGGTTTAACAAGGAATTACGATAAGTTTGCCGATACCTATATTCCCGCCCTCAAGGCAGCCCTTGAGCCGTGGTTTCTCAACGAAAAGGGCGAGCCCTCCGACAACAGCGGTGCAATAAATCCGTATCCCGCGAAGTCACAGCTGAAAAAGAATTCTATGCTCTGGTTTGATTATGACTGGCGTCTTGATCCCGTTGAACTTGCCTCACAGCTGAACGATTATATCAATTACGTTCTTGATGCAACCGGTTGTTCTCAGGTAAATCTTGAAGGCCACAGCTTCGGCAACGTCATCCTTATGACCTATTGCGGAATTTACGGCACATCAAAGGTGAGGGGAGCGCTTTTCAATGCCTCTGCCGCCAACGGAGAAACTTTTACCGCAGAGCTTTGCAAGGGCGAATTCAAGCTTGATGCAGACGGCGTTACGGAATTTCTCAAGGGTGTTTTTGCTCACGAAAAAGGCGAGAGCTTCCTGAACGGTCTGTTTTTCGTACTCAACAAAATCGGCTTTACTCCCGCACTTTGCAAGTTGTTGAATAGAATTGTTGATAAGACGCACGACCGCTTCTTTTCTGAATTTGTATATCCTCTTTTCGGAAACTGGTGCAGTATATGGTCCATGATTCCCGATGAATATTTTGACGAGTGCTATGACCATGTGTTCAATGATGTTTATAAAAATGACGGAATCGACCACTCCGCAATGATTGAAAAGATTGAAAAATACAACACTTCAATCAGGAACCGCAAGGAGGATATCCTCAATGATATCAACGATTCCGCCAATTTATACGTGGTGGCAAGATATGGATATTGCTCTGTTTTCGCTACTCCTTCATGGAGAAACGCAAGCGACCTCGTAATTGACGTTAAATACGGCTCTTTCGGTGCAGAGACAGCCGATTACGGCTCTGTTCTTTCAGACGAACAAATCAAGGGCGTTGACGCAGAATATATTTCTCCCGATAAGATAATCAATGCCTCCACCTGTATGTTCCCGGAGCAGACTTGGTTTATTTATGACTATATGCACATGAGATCAAAGCCGGAGGATATGTTTGAGAAGCTCCTCTGCTATGACGGTCAGGCAACGGTTGATACCTTCCCGGAATATCCCCGATTCTTAAAACATATCGGCGACGGAATCATAGTACCGAATAACTGAATAATTAAGTATAAAAATGCCTCCTGATTTCTCAGGAGGCGTTTTCTGTTATATGGATATTAGATCAGATTTTCATTGCAACGTCGTATGCTCTCCAGATTACGGAACGGAGATTGCCGATTGCAAGACAGTCACCTACAAGGTCTGCTTTGCTGTCGGTTGCAAGAGGATTGGGAATGTAACCTGCACAGCTGATTACCGAATCGCAGGCGATTTCAAAGCTCTTGCCGTCCTTACCTACACAGACGATGGCGCCGTCCTTGACCTCTTTAAGAGTGGTCTCAAGGTAAACGGGAGTCTTGTTGAGTGCAAACCATTCTCTCAGGTATGAGGAGTTTGCAAGGCATACGCCGGTCTGACTTACAAGGTCGTCCTTCATTTCAACGATGATGGGCTTCTTGCCGGTGATTGCAAGCTCATAAGCGATTTCCGAGCCGGTAAGACCGCCGCCGATGATTGCTACCGTTTCGCCTACTTCCTTTGTACCGTTAAGGAATTCGCATGCTTCAACCATCTTTTCGTGTCCGGGAACTCTCTTGAGAACTCTGGGAACGGAACCGGTTGCGATTACTACCTTATCCTTGCCGAATACGGAAATATCCTTGACCTCGTCGTTGAGCTTGACTTCAATGTTGAGCTTCTTCATCTGGAGTCTGTACCATTCAAGCAGCTCACGGAGCTTGCCCTTGTAGCTTTCTGCGGATGCGGGAATGAATGTGCCGCCGAGGACGTCGCTCTTCTCGTGAATGACGGGATTATGGCCGCGGAGCTTGAGAACTCTTGCAACCTCCATGCCGCCTATACCGCCGCCGATAATGTGAACGGTCTTGGGGCTCTTGGTGGGAACGATTTTATGTTTGTTCCACTGCATCGTTTCGGCATTTACTGCACAGCGTGCAAGGTGTGTACTGTCTGAAAGTGCCTGATCGTTGGGAACGCCCTTATAGTGACACATATTGAAGCAGCCGTTGTGACAAAGGATGCAGGGACGGATGTCCTCTTCGTTGCCGTTCATCAGCTTTGTGACCCATTCCTGGTCTGCAAGGAAGGGACGGGCAAAGCCGGCACCGTCAAGCTTACCTGCCGCGATTGAATCAGCGGCAACTCTGGGATCAAGACGGCCTGCACATACGACGGGCTTGTCTGTGAAATTCTTGATGTGCTCTACGTCTGCAAGGTTGCAGTTTTCGGGCATATATACGGGAGGATGAGCCCAGTACCAGGCATCGTATGTACCGTTATCGCAGTTGAACATATCGTATCCTGCGTCTGAAAGATACTTGATTGCCTTTTCGCTTTCTTCCATATCACGGCCGACTTCTACGTAGTCTTCACCGGGAAGAGCGCCCTGGCGCATACCCTTTGTCTTGGAGATAACACTGTAACGGAGTGAAACGGGGAAATCCTTGCCGCACTTCTCTTTGATTGCTTTAACGATATCAACGGCAAAACGGTATCTGTTCTCAAATGAGCCGCCGTATTCGTCTGTACGCTTGTTTACGTATTTGAGAGTGAACTGGTCAAGAAGGTAGCCTTCGTGAACTGCGTGTACTTCTACACCGTCAACGCCTGCATCCTTCAGCTTCTTTGCGGAAACTGCAAATGCTTCAACGAATCTGTCGATTTCCTGCTTTGTCATTTCTCTTGAGGGAACCTTGTCGCTCCAGCGGTTTTCGGAAGCTGAAGCTGAAGCAGTGATTTTATCAAGATTCATAAAGGGCTTGCTGATTTTGTTTACAACGGGAGTGTTGTAGAGCATTTCCATCATACTGCTGACGGTAAATGAACGGCCGAAGCCGGCGGTAAGCTGAACGAAAAGCTTAGCACCTGTCTTGTGGAATTCGGGCATCCACTTGGCAAGGTCCTTATACATACTGTCTTTCTTATCAAGCCACTGACCCATAATGGGGTTGTAAACGGGCTGGCATCCGGGAAGTACAAGACCGCAGTTGTTCTTTGCAACTTCCATGATGAATTTTGCACCTGCTTTATCAAAATGGTTGATTTCCATCCAACCGAAAAGGTCTGTACCGCCCATACTTGTCAGTACGATACGGTTCTTGATTTCACAGTTACCGATTTTCCAGGGAGTAAATAAGGGTTCAAGTTTCTTGTCCATAAGTGTTCTCCTTTGTGTTTATTTTTCAAGCTTTACAAGCATCTGTGCCAGATTGAGATAGAATTCGCGTGTGGTCCTTCTGTCTGCCAGAAGACCGATTGCCGTGCCGTGGTCGCCCTTCTGAACGGGCATCACGTTCCATACGCCGCTTACCTGTTTACCGTCGTAATCTCTGTGTGCTTCGGTAAACGGATATGTTTCCGATTTTGTGTTACAGAGAGCATCGTTTGCGTGCCACTCTTCGTCATAAACCTGCCCTGTCGTTTCATCCGTAAAGGTCCTGTGATGACCTATCCAGTATGAAATGGGAGCTATTATCGGGTTTGTGGTGATTACCGGATAAGTCAGCCCGGTAATTCTGCCCGTTTCCGTAGTATCAAAGGCGTAGGAATAGTAGTAAATGTGAGGGCTTATTTTAATCATACCGTTGATTTTTGCCATGCCCTCGGGAGTCAGGTCATACATACATCCGTCATCGGAATTGTTGATGAAGTTGACCAGCGATTTTATGAACGTGTCGGAATCAAGGGTACCGGGAGTGTTGGTGATTCCGAACTGCTCAAGATGAAAGTCTACAAGATTGCCGTTGAGAGGGCTTCTGCCCATTACGGCAACGTAAAGTGCGCTTATTATTTTTACGGGGTCGTAAATTTTCAGATCCTGAGTGAATCTGTATGTTGAAGCACTGTTGTGAGGGGTACAGATTGTAGTCACACTCTCAATGTAACTTTCCTTTCCTCCCGTAAAGAGGGGAGAAACCTCGCCGCTTGTACCCTTTACTTCTTCGGGACAGCCGTAGGTCATAAGATAAGTCATCAGTCTTACCGTAGTGCCGCCGAAGGAGTGACCGATAAGGTGAATCTTCTTCGTACTGCTCCAGCCATCAAAAAGGGGCTCGCTGTAGGTCCTGCCGTATCTTTTATGGTTGTGTTCTTTACTGTGGACCTCGCCGTAATCGACCCTTGTGCCGGTGAGCTGTGCGTAAAGCTCGCACGCTCTGTCCCAGGCACTTGAAATGGGACCTACGGAGGCGGAGTAACATTCATAGCCCTCGCTCTGCAGATACTTCATCAGGTCGCCGGTCGTGGCACCCCAGTATGGGATTGCTCTGTCAATATCCTCGTTGCCGCCCCAGCCGTTGTAGCCGTGGACGAAAATCATGGGATATCTGTTATCGTATGCGGTGTTTGCTTCATCGGCAGACGCTTCAAAAAGATTGATGCCAAAGCAGGAAAATATAACGACAGCCGATAAAAGCAAGACCGTAATCTTCCTGAGTTTTTTCATGACAAACCTCCGTTTCTCCGATTATTTGCCCTGTGCCATTCTTTTTGCAATGATATTCTTCACGTAGTCTACAACCTCGTCAACGGGTACCATCTGCTTGTCGATTTCCTTATCTCTCGTGGAAATTTCGCACATACCGTCCTTGAGATTCTTGGGGCTGACAACGACCTTTACGGGAATGCCCAGCAGGTCTGAATCGGCAAACATTGCACCGGGTCTGATATCTCTGTCATCGTAGAGAACTTCCATTCTGTCAGCCATCATTGTATCGTAGAGCTTGTCTGCGACTGACTTGCACTCTTCGTCCGTCACTCTCAGACAGCAGATTTCAACGTGCCAGGGAGCAATGCTCATGGGCCAGATGGGACCGTAATCGTCGTGATGTGCTTCGCATACGGAAGCGGCAAGACGGCCAACGCCGATACCGTAACAGCCCATAATCGGATACTGAAGCTCGCCGTTCTTGTCAAGGTACTGCATACCCATTGACTTGGTGTATTTTGTGCCGAGCTGGAAAATGTTGCCGACTTCAATACCTCTTGAAATTGAGATTGTGTGCTTACCGCATGAGGGGCAGATGCCGCCTTCGGAAATCTTTGCAACGTCAACGTATTCCACTTCGCCCACGTCTCTTGAAATGCAGAGACCTGTGTAGTGATGCTCGGGCTGATTTGCACCGCAGGAGAGATTGTGTGTGCCCTCAAGGGATTTATCAAATACTACCGTGAATTTTTCTCTGTCCATACCTACGGGACCGATGAAGCCGGCATAAAGACCGCAGCCGTCAACGATTTCACCGGGATGAACTTCTTCACGCAGGTAATTGGTAAGCTTCGTCTCGTTTACGTCAAGGTCGCCTCTGATGAATACGATGACGTATTCGTCCGTCATGTTCTTCTGATAGACTACCGCCTTGCAGGATTCGATAACGGGTGTCTTGAGGAAATCACAGATTTCTTCAATCGTATGGATATCGGGTGTATAAACAAGCTCAAGGGGCTTGTCTTCGCCTTCGCATACGTTTTCAACTATGCTTTCGGCGGCTTCCATATTTGCCCTGTAATCACATTCGGAGCAGATTGCGATTGAATCCTCGCCTACGGGAGTGAGAAGCATATATTCGTGTGAAATGCTGCCGCCCATCATACCGCTGTCAGATTTGACGGTGACTACCTCGGGAATACCGCAGCGGGCAAAAATCTTGTTGTATGCCTCATAGCAGATTGCGTAGTATCTTTCAAGATCTTCCTGGGACGTATGGAAGGAATAAGCATCCTTCATTGTAAATTCTCTTACTCTGATAAGACCTGCTCTGGGTCTGCCCTCATCACGGAACTTGGTCTGCACCTGATAAATCATGAAGGGATACTTCGTGTAGCTGTTTGCACTTTCTCTTACGAGCTGAACGGCGGCTTCCTCGTGAGTCATACCCAATACGAGGGGAACGTCGTTTCTGTCCTTGAATCTGCAAAGCTCACTGCCGATGCTTTCGTATCTTCCGGATTCATTCCACAGAGAGGCGGGCATTACGACGGGGAACTGTACCTCCTGACCGTCGATGGCATCCATTTCTTCGCGGATGATGTTTTCGATTTTCTTTGTGATACGGCGAAGGGGCATATATGATGAATAGATGCCGTTTGCAACACCCTTCATGTAGCCGCCTCTTACCATAAGAGCGTGGGAGTCGATTACGCAGTCGGAAGGTCTTTCTTTAAACCTTTCGCCCGCAAGCTTGTCAATTTTCATAGCAAATTACCTCTGGGAAAAGATTTGATCCGCCGCCTGTTACGGCTGTTTTGCGAATCATAAAATTACAAGCATATTCTACCACAGAAGAGGGCGTTTTTGCAATAAATTTTTATTATTTATTTTATTTATACTTGCATTTATAAAATCACTTTGATATAATAAAATGAATTTTTCTTGCCTCGGAGGTAGGTATAATGGGAAAACTGATTGTAATAGAGGGCCTTGACGGCAGCGGAAAGTCTACTCAGGAAAAGCTTCTTGAAGAGAGGTTCAATGCCGAAGGCAGAGAATTTACATATATCAAACTGCCCAATTACGACGACGATGCCTGCGTTCTCGTCAAGCAGTATCTTGCGGGCAGATTCGGTGACAAGCCCGGTGATGTGAACGCCTACGCCGCATCCTCATTCTATGCGGTTGACAGATACGTCAGCTACCACTGTTACTGGAAAGAAAAGTATCTTGCGGGCGGTATCATTCTTGCGGACAGATATACTACTTCAAACGCTTATCATCAGCTTACCAAAACTCCCCGTGAGGATTGGGATAAGTACCTCGCGTGGCTTGAGGATTTTGAATACGGAAAGCTCGGAATACCCAGACCCGATGCTGTTATTTATCTTGATATGCCCGTTGAGGTTTCGCAGAAGCTCATGACCTCAAGATATAAGGGCGATGAAGCCAAAAAGGACATTCACGAAAAGGATACGGATTATCTTTCACAGTGCCGTGTCGCCGCGGATTATTCCTGCAGGAAGCTCGGCTGGTACAGAATCGACTGCTCCGAAAACGGGGAGCCCCTTTCACCCGAAGCCATTTCCGATAAGGTTTACGAAGCAGTAAAGAAAGTGCTCTGATATGGATATCACAGGAGATATGATTTCCCTCTGGAGGGAGGCCTTCGGTGATACGGAGGAGGAAATTTCGCTTTTTCTTTCTCTTGTCAGCGAAAAGAACGTAATTACCCGTGTTGAAGACGGCAGGGTGGTTTCACAGCTTTTTCTCCTTGAAGGAAATGTTTGCGACGGTAAAAAATCTGTACCTGCTTATTACCTCTATGCCGCCGCAACTCTCAGTGCTTACAGAGGCAGGGGAATAATGACGCAGCTTATCGCCGAAGCTGCCGAAAAGGCAAAACGTGAAGGCAAGGGTTACATACTTCTCCTCCCCGGCGAAGAAAAGCTTTACGGATTTTATGAAAAATCCGGCTTCAGACCCTTGTGCAAATGTCTTCTTTGTGAATACAACGGCGGGAACATCATTTTACCGGACGAATCGGAATATTCACATTTTGTTCACAGTGAAAATGTTTATTCATACGCCGAAAAATTATATTCTTATCCCGATTACGAAACGATAATAAACCCAAGCGGAAGTGTGATTTATTCCGTTAAAGACGGTACCGTAACCGTGAAGGAATGGAAAAAGTCACCGCTTGTTTCCGAAGTAAAAGAGAAAACCGGCTGTGATAAAATTTATGTACGGCTTCCTTTGGAAACGGATGTAAACGGGAAATGCACCGAAATCAATCACGGTATGATATTGCCTTTGGGTGATGAATTACCGCGAAACGTTTATCTTGACTATACCCTTGATTAAAGGAGAATTGATATGCTCTATATGTATTTTGCCGATGGCTTTGAAGAGGTTGAGGCCATTGCCGCTCTTGACGTTATCAGAAGAGCAAAGATTGATATCGCTTCTGTCGGCGTCGGATCAAAGACGGTGACGGGCTCACATAACGTTACTATCAAGACTGACCTTGACGATGAGGAAGCCGCATTTACCGGACTTGACGGTATTATCCTTCCCGGAGGAATGCCCGGTACAAAGAATCTGCTCGCATCCGACAGAGTCAACAGAGCGATAGATTTCTGCGCTTCGCAGGGTAAGCTTATATGCGCAATCTGTGCCGCTCCGATGATTTTAGGCAAAAAAGGACTCCTTGAGGGCAGGGAAGCAATTTGCTTCCCCGGTTTCGAATCGGAGCTTTCGGGAGCCATTATTTCCGATAAATACGTCTGCCGTGACGGAAATATCATTACCGCAAAAGGTATGGGCAGTGCAGTCGAATTCGGCCTTTCAATCGTTGCTTATTTCAAGGGCGAAGAGTTCGCTTCCGAGCTTCGCTCAACACTTCAGATTTACAGATGAATAAAACAGAGTCAAGAAAGCATTTTCTTTCGGTAAGAAATGCGATATCCGAAGAAAAACGGCTTGAAAAATCCGCTTTGATTACGGAGAGACTGCTGGGTACGGCTGAATATGAGCAATGCTCCGTGCTGCTCGTTTACGTCAGTACCGGCAGTGAGGTATGTACGTTTCCGCTTATTGAAAAAGCTCTCCGTGACGGCAAAATCACAGCAGTACCCTTCTGTATCGGCAAAGAAATGAAATTCAGGGTCATAACCTCCGTTTCATCCCTTACTCAGGGCAGATTCGGTATTCTTACCGCTGACGAAAGCTGTCCCTTTGCCGATTGCTTTGATAACGCACTTTGCATAGTTCCCGCCCTTTCCCTTGATATAAGCGGAAACCGTCTCGGATACGGCGGCGGTTACTATGACAGATTTCTCTCGGCATATCCCGGAATAAAAACCGCAGCACTTTGTTTTGAAGATTGTCTTTCCGAAGGTCTTCCGACGGAAAGTACCGATATTAAAATCCATGAAATTATTACGGAGAACCGTATTTTGGGGGTAAAGTAATGCCTGACAATAATAACAATTTCGGATTTGATTTCAATCCCGATTCCGATAATTTATTTGACGAGGACCTCCTCAGCCCGGATGAACTGAATCTGTTTCTCAAAGAGGAGAGCAAACGGCCTGCGGCCCCTGCTCCTGCTCCTTCCGTTCCTTCCGCACCCCACGTTCCTCCTCAGGTGAAGGTAGAGGAAGCGCAGTTCAGACAGGTGGGATCAAATCATTTTGTCGTGAATATTTCCGACGATGATTACAATGCGCCGGATGAGCTTGACATAATTAAGGCACAGATTCCCGCGAAGCCCAGATTTGAAGTTCATATTGAGGACGATGACGACGATCTTATCTCCTTTGAGCCGGATGACCCCTCGTTTGCGGATTCCGTCGGATTTCAGAATTTTGAGCCCATCAGGATTACTCCGGCAAATTCCGAGCCGAAAGTGCCGTCAAAGGATAAAAAGGACAAAACGGAAAAACAGGATAAATCCGGCAAAGCCGAAAAACCCGCCAAAGCCAAAAAAGTCAAAAAGAGAAACGGCTACCATTCCCTTATCGTTTTCTTTGCGGTCAGCATAATTCTCACTACCGTTGTTTCCGTACTCGGCATAAGCTGTATCAACGATATACTTGCCTTTATGCGCAGTGATGATGTCGTTACCGTTTCAATTCCCGCGGATGCTACCACCGATGACGTTATCGGGATTCTCGGTGACTGTAAAATCATAAAGCAGGAATGGTTCTGTAAGCTCTATAACTATGCCTTTACCACTCTTCTCCATAAGAGCGAAAAGACCTACAAGGGCGGCGTATATTACGTTGAGGCAAATCTCGGCTTTGAAACCTACCTCAACAGATTCAGTAATCCCGTCAAGGGAGCGAAGACCTATCTCGTTACCATTCCCGAGGGTTTCACGATTTATCAGATTGCCAAGAGACTTGACGATTTCGGTATCTGTGACCAGTCTAAATTCATAGCTTCTCTTAAGGGTACCAATTTCAGCTACGATTTCCTTAAGGCGCTTGCAAGCAACGGCAACAGGACATTCAAGCTTGAGGGCTACCTTTATCCCGATACCTATGAATTTTACGAAAACGACGACCCCAACAGCGTAATCAGAAAGATGCTTGACCATTCGGACGAGATGTGGACCGATGAATATAAAAAACGTGCCAATGAGTTGGGCACCACAAGAGATGAGATAATGATTATCGCATCAATTATTGAGCGTGAAGCCGCCAACGTTGAGCAGATGGATGAAATTTCATCAGTCATTCATAACCGACTCAACAATATGTCTACCTGGCCTACCATTGACTGTGACTCCACAAGCACCTATATCAGTAAGTTCGTGGGTCCCAACGTAACGGATGCTCAGGCAAAGCTCTATGCAAATTCCTACAATACCTATTCCGTGCGCGGACTTCCTCCCGGACCTATATGCAACCCCGGTGAGGATGCCATAAACGCGGCACTTTATCCCGCAGATACAAATTACTATTTCTTCCGTCATGACAAGAACGGTAAGATTTATCTTGCCGAAACTCAGGCGGAGCACGACAGAAACGCCAACCTTGTTCTCAGAGCAAACAGCGGCGGCTGATACCGAAAGGATATCCCCGAATTATGAATTCTATGGTTTTACCCGAATTACTCGCTCCCGTGGGTGACGAGGAGCGTCTGCATACCGCGGTTGAATACGGTGCGGATGCGGTCTATCTCGGTTCCGACAGCTTCGGAATGAGGACCGCTGCCGCCTCCTTCGGAGGAGAGGCACTGAAAAACGCCTGCACCTACGCCCATTCAAAAGGCGTCAAAGTATACCTCACCTGCAACACGATTCCCCGCAATAATGAAATAGACTGTCTTCCTCAGTTCCTTGAATATGCAAAGGACAGCGGAGTGGATGCCCTTATCGTTACCGATCTCGGCGTAATGCTTGAGGCACTCAAATATGCCCCGGGCGTAGAGATACATATATCCACTCAGGCAGGCGTTACCAACTACGCCACCGCCCGTGCCCTTTACGATATGGGAGCGAAGCGTATAGTTACCGCAAGAGAGCTTTCTCTTGAGGAAATAGCCGGAATCAGAGCAAAATGCCCGAAAGAACTTGAAATCGAATGCTTCGTTCACGGAGCAATGTGTGTTTCCTTCAGCGGCAGATGTCTGCTTTCAAATTATCTTACCGGCAGAGACTCCAACAGAGGCGACTGTGCTCAGCCCTGCAGATGGAAATATTCCCTGCAGGAGGAGAAGCGTCCCGGTCAGTTTTTTCCCGTTGAGGAGGACGAAACGGGAACGTATATCTTCAATTCGAGAGATATGTGTATGATTGACCATATCGCCGAGTTATACAACGCCGGCATCAACAGCTTCAAGATTGAAGGACGTGCCAAATCCGCTTACTACACCGCCGTTGCGGTCAATGCATACAGAGCCGCTCTCGATGGATTCAAGCAGTCCGGCTTTGATCCTCTCTATATACCCGAAAAATGGATAAGCGACGAGCTTATCCGAGCCAGCAACAGAGAATACTGTACCGGCTTTTACTATACTTCTCCTCTTGACGATGCCCAGATTTATCATAAGGGCGGTTACGTGCGTGAATGGGACGTTGCGGCAATATCGGAAAGATGGGAAAACGGCATCCTCTATGCAAGCCAGCGTAACCGCTTCTTTGAAGGGGATGAACTTGAAGTGATGATTAAGGGCATCAAGCCCTTCAACATAAAGGTAAAAGGTCTCAGAAACGAAGAGGGAGAGCTTATTGACAATGCTCCCCATCCCATGATGAATCTTTCCTTTGAATGTGAGACCGAAATACCCGCAGGCGCTTATCTGCGCAAGCAAAGAGATTGATACCAACCCCGAAAGGATACCCAATGAACGAATTATCTTTTACCAATGTTCCCACAGTAGCGCTCCGCGGACTTGTAATGTTCCCGGGCCAGCTTCTTCACTTTGACGTGGGAAGAGACAAATCAACAAAATCAATAATGCAGGCGTGGGAAAAGGATCATGCCCTCTTCCTCGTTGCACAAAAAAAGGTTTCTACTGAAGACCCGAAGCAGAAGGACCTCTACAAAATCGGCGTTTATGCCACCATTGAGCAGGTACTCCGTGTACCCGGAAAAAACGGACTTCTGCATATCTCCGTCAGAGGACTTTACAGAGCGAAGCTTATCAGTCTGACCGATAACGGTGAATATCTTGAAAGTGAGATTGCTCCCTTCAGAGAGCCCGCTCTCAAAAAATCCGATTATCCCTATGCCAAAGCTCTGGTCAGAGAAACGAAGGATGAATTTGCTTCCTATGCCGAGGTCGCTCCCAGAATGCCTGAGGATATGATTGCCGATATAATGGAAATCAAGGACCCGGGTCGGCTTGCCGATTATATCGCAGGCAATATTATGATTGAATATGAGGACAGACAGCGCCTGCTTGAGATAAACGACCCTCTTGACCGTCTGCTTGAAATGAATATTCTGCTGGCAGGGGAGTCATCGCTTCTTGTTCTTGAAAGTGAGATTTCCGAGAAGGTCCAGGAAAAGATGGATAAGAATCAGCGCGATTATTATCTTCAGGAGCAGTTAAAAACGATATCCGAGGAACTCAACGGATTCAGTTCCGAGGACGACGTTTTTGAATACAGGACATCCATTGAAAAGCTCAACGCCTCCGACGAAGTGAAATCCAAGCTTCTCAAGGAATGCGCACGGCTTGAAAAAATGCAGTCATCTTCACCCGATGCGGCAGTTTCGAGAAATTATATTGAAGTATGCCTTGAGCTTCCCTGGGGTAAATATTCGGAAGAAAACAAGGATATTTCAAAATCAAGAAAAATCCTTGATAACGACCATTACGGTCTTACCGATGTCAAGAAGCGTATCCTTGAATACCTTGCGGTCTCCTCCATTGCACCCGATATCAAGGGTCAGATTCTTTGCCTCGTAGGTCCTCCCGGTGTAGGCAAGACCTCCGTTGCCCGTTCAATCGCAAGAGCGACAGGCAGAGAATATGTCAGAATCGCCCTCGGCGGTGTCAAGGATGAAGCGGAAATCCGCGGCCACAGAAAGACCTATATCGGCTCAATGCCGGGCAGAATTACGGATGCCGTACGTAAAGCCGGTGTCAGCAATCCCGTCATACTTCTTGACGAGGTGGATAAGCTTTCCGCCGATTACAAGGGTGATCCTACCTCCGCACTTCTTGAGGTTCTTGATCCCGAACAGAATTTTGAATTTACCGACCATTATATTGACCTGCCGTTTGATCTGAGCAGGGTACTGTTTATCACTACCGCAAACGTCCGCTCCGATATTCCCGCTCCTCTTCAGGACAGAATGGAAATCATTGAGCTGGGCAGTTATACCTACGAGGAAAAATTCAATATTGCCAAAAAACATCTTATCCCCAAGCAGATAAAGCGTCACGGCCTTACCTCGTCCGCTATCCGTTTCAACGATAAGGCACTTAAGCTTATCATTGAGGGATATACCAAAGAGGCGGGCGTCAGAGTGCTTGAGCAGAAAATCGCTTCGGTCTGCAGAAAGGTTGCGGCACAGATAGTTGAAAACGGTGATGAGGGCAAAATCACGATTACTCCCGAAAAGGTTGAATACTATCTCGGTGCAAAGAAGTTCAGAGCCGAAGATACCGCAAGGGAAGATGAAATCGGCGTTGCCAACGGTCTTGCCTGGACGGGTGTCGGCGGTGAAATGCTTGAAATAGAAGCCGCCGTGCTTAACGGAAGCGGCAAGCTTGAGCTTACGGGCTCTCTCGGCGACGTAATGCAGGAAAGTGCAAAAACCGCCGTCAGCTTTATCCGTTCCAGAGCGGAAGAACTGGGCATCAGCAAGGAATTTTATAAGACCAGTGATATTCATATTCACGTTCCCGAGGGTGCAACTCCCAAGGACGGTCCCTCTGCGGGTGTTACTATCGCAACGTCCCTTGTTTCCGCGCTTACCGGCAAAAAGATACGCGGTGACGTGGCGATGACGGGCGAAATCACCCTTCGCGGCAGAGTTCTTCCCATCGGCGGGCTCAAGGAGAAATCCATGGCGGCTTACCGTGCGGGTATGAATACCGTCCTTATTCCCTTTGAAAACGTGCCGGACCTTGATGAGGTTGACAGCAAGGTCAAAGAAAAAATCACTTTCAAGCCGGTTAAATCCGTTGACCAGGTTTGGAACGAAGCGGTTCTCGGCTTCGGTCAGGACGGTGCGGTATGAGATTTGACGTGATTGATTTTTTTGCTTCATACGGTACTTCAAAGCAGCTTCCCGCGGTCACTATGCCCGAAATCGTATTTTCGGGACATTCCAACGTGGGCAAGTCATCGCTTATGAACAAACTCTTTAACCGCAAGAATCTTGCGCGTGTCAGCTCCACTCCGGGTAAAACGATAACCGTCAATTTTTTCAAGGGTGACGGAGTGTGGTTCGTGGATTTGCCCGGTTACGGCTATGCCAAACGCGATAAATCGGAAAAACAGCGCTGGGCTGAGCTTATGGAAGGATATTTTCATCAGGACAGAGATATCGCTCTCGTCATTCAGCTCATAGATATGCGTCATGCTCCCTCTCAGGACGATATGACCATGCTTTCCTTCCTCAGAGAAACACAGATTCCCTTTGTCATCGCTCTTACGAAGTGCGACAAGCTTAATAAATCCGAAACGGAAAAGCGCCGTGAAGAATTGAAAAAGGAGCTTTCCGCTTACGAGGACATTAAAAAAATAGAATTCTCCTCCGTTACCGGTACCGGAACGGATGAACTAAAATCGTTGATTATCAATTCAGTTGAGGTGTAAATAATATGTATGTATCAGATTGTATTTCCATGAACGAAAGAGGCCATCTTACCATCGGCAGCTACGACACCGTTGAGCTCGTAAAAAAGTTCGGCTCTCCTCTCTACGCTTTTGATGAAAATGAAATCCGCAAAAATCTGCGTGAGTTCAAAAAGTCAATTGATGACGAGTACGAAGGCAACGGTCTTGTAGTATATGCTTCAAAAGCATTCTGCTGTAAGGAAATGGTACGCCTCTGTGATTCCGAGGGATGCGGTATTGACGTTGTATCCGGCGGTGAGCTTTATACTGCTCTTTCAGTCGGCTTCCCCACGGAAAATATAGTTTTTCACGGCAATAACAAGACTTACGACGAGCTTGAAATGGCAGTTGAAAATAACGTAGGCAGAGTAATCGTTGATAATCTTGTCGAGCTTGAGACTCTTGATAAGATTGCCATGGAAAAGGGCAGAAAAATCGGCGTTATGCTCCGTATCAAGCCCGGCATTGATGCACATACACATTCTTTCATCAAGACCGGTCAGATAGACTCCAAGTTCGGATTCTCACTTGAAACGGGCGAAGCACTTGACGGTATCAAGGAAGCGCTCAATATGGAAAATGTCAAGCTCAGAGGTCTTCATTGCCATATCGGCTCACAGATTTTTGACCTTGACCCCTTTGAACTTGCCGCAACCGTAATGCTTGACCTCTTCAAGCAGGTCAAGGATGAAACGGGCGTTGAGCTTGAAGAACTCAATCTCGGCGGCGGCTTCGGTATCAAATATCTCAAGAGCGACAGACCCAGAGCTTACAGCGACTATATGCGTAAGGTTTCCGCAGCGGTCAATTCCTATGCATCCGAGCTCGGACTTAAGACTCCCTTTATTCTCATTGAGCCCGGCAGAGCAATAGTCGGTGCCGCAGGTATCACGCTTTATACTGTCGGCTGTGTAAAGGATATTCCCGATGTACGTACTTATGTTTCCGTAGACGGCGGTATGGGTGATAACCCCAGATATGCCCTTTATCAGTCAACATATGAGGTCGTATGTGCCAATAAGGCATCCGAAAAGAGAGACTGGACCGTTACCGTTGCAGGAAAGTGCTGCGAAAGCGGTGACCTTATCCAGGAGTGGACAAGACTTCAGCCCGTTGTTCCCGGTGATATCCTTGCCGTTCTTTCAACAGGTGCATACAACTATTCAATGGCTTCCAACTATAACCGTATTCCCAGACTTCCCGTTGTATTCGTAAAGAACGGTCAGGCAAGAGAGGTTGTAAAGAGAGAAACCTATGAGCAGATCTGCTCATGCGATGTTTAATATGTAATTTTTTCGGAGATGAATTCTTATGTATAAACTCAGGACTGCGGCTCCCGGTGTGAGAGTTGTCAGCGTTGAAACCAATGAATATAAGACCAATGTCATTGACGTATCAATGGCGGTTCCTCTTGATGAAAATGCGGCGGCGAATACTTTGCTTGTCAGACTGATGAAGCGTTCGTCAAAGCAGTATGCGGATTTTACCCTCCTCAACAGAAAGCTTGACGAGCTTTACGGAGCATATCTCGGCGCCTCCGTTTCCAAGGACGGAGATGCTCAGATTCTTACCCTTTCAATCTGTTGCCTTGACGACAGATTTGCCCTTGATAACGAGAGTATCGCCTGCTCCTGCGCAGAGCTTCTTGCGGATTTGATTTTCAATCCCAATGAAACGGACGGGGATTTCGGCGAGGATAAGCTTAATCTTGAAAAGCGTCTTCTCATCAGCGACATACTTGAGGAGCTTGACGATAAACGCAGTTATGCCCTAAGGCAGTGTACCTCGTATATGTGCAAGGATGAGCCCTTCGGCAGACCCGTAAGAGGAACGGTTGAGGAAGTGGAAAAGGTTACCATGCAGGATATCCATGCCGCATGGAAGCGTATCCTTTCCACTGCAATTTTCCAGATAACCGTTGTCAGCGGCAACGACGTTGACAGAATAGTTGACCTTTTTGCCGAAAGATTCGGTGCAGTTGAAAGACAGCCCCGCGATATTTCCACCATTTTTGTTAAAGAAAGCAAAGAGGTCAGGAGATATGAGGAGCTGCAGCCCGTCAATCAGGGTAAGCTTGTCATCGGTTACCGTGCAGGCACCGAATACGATGACGACAATTATTATGCAATCCGCGTAATGACCGATATTTTCGGCGGCGGTACCTACTCAAAGCTTTTTGCCAATGTCCGTGAAAAGATGAGTCTTGCCTATTATTGCTCTGCAAGATTTATCAATTCCAAGGGCGTTATCATGGTGCAGAGCGGTATTGATACCGATAAGGAAGAAACCGTTACCGCCGAGGTTGAAAATCAGCTCAACGACGTGAGAAACGGTAACTTTGACGA
Source organism: uncultured Clostridia bacterium (assembly GCA_937892115.1). GTDB lineage: Bacteria > Bacillota > Clostridia > Oscillospirales > Acutalibacteraceae > CAG-177. Next base: position 36,855 of record CALAUI010000011.1, read on the forward strand.
TGAAATTCTTGAGTCCTCAAAGCGCTCACTTGTTGAAGCACTTACCTTCAACGGTCCCGAGGTTATTTCAAACTGGTATTCAAGGCAGATACTTTGTGAAAAAATTGCCACCCCCGAGGATGATAAGGCAGGCGTACTTGCCGTTACGAAGGAACAGATTTGCGAAGCGGCGCGTAAGATCACAAAGGATACAATCTTTATGCTTGCATCCGACGGAACACAGGAGGATGAAAATGAAGATTAAAGAATACAAAAACGAAATGCTCGGCGAAAGCGTATTCTGTGCAGATCATCCTTCGGGACTTCGTATCCTCGTAATGCCCAAGGAGGGTTATGACTCCGCTTATGCACTTTTTGCCGTCAGATACGGCTCAATAGATACCTTTATCGGCAACGAAGACGGTACTTTTACTCCCATTCCCGAGGGTACCGCTCATTTTCTTGAACATAAGCTTTTTGAAAGTGAAGAGCTTGATGCCTTTGAGCTTTTTGCAAGAACCGGAGCGTACGCCAACGCTTATACGAGCTTTGAGCAGACCGCTTATCTTTTCAAGGGCTCAACCAACATAGACAAATCCCTTGAGTATCTTCTTGATTTTGTTCAGAGCCCTTATTTTACCGCCGAAACGGTACAAAAGGAGCAGGGAATCATCGGCCAGGAAATCCGTATGTATCAGGATGATCCGGGCTGGGTGGTTATGCTCAATCTGTTGAAATGTCTTTATGAAAAGAATCCCGTAAGGGTTGATATTGCCGGCACACAGGAATCTATTTCCCATATAGACGATAAGCTGCTGTATAACCTTTACGATACCTACTACAATCCCTCAAATATGGTGCTTTGCATAACCGGTAAGGCAAATCCCGACGAAATCTTTGCTCAGGTTGAAAAGTCAATCAAAAGAGAAAAGAAAAATGTTCCTCAGAGAAAATTTGACCCGGAAGTTCCCGAAGCATATCAGAAATACATTGAAAAGAAGCTTCCCGTAGGTAAAAAGCAGTTTTATCTCGGCTTCAAGGAATTTATGACAAAGCCCCAGCTTACCCTTGAGGAGGAAATTGCATCCGATATCCTTTCCGAGGTGCTTATGGGCAAATCAAGCCGTTTCTTTAAGCGTCTTGTGGATGAAGGCCTTGTTGAAATGGACTTTTTCGGTATGCCCTTCAACGGCTTCGGTTACAGTTCGTTTATCGCCTGCGGTACCTCCGACGACCCCGAAAAGGTTGCCGAGCTCGTCAAGAGCGAAATTGCACGGCTTAAAAAGGAAGGTATACCCGAAGCGGATATTGAGAGGGCAAGACGTAAGATTTACGGCAGATTCATTATGGATTATAACGACATCGGAAGTGTCAGCAACTGCCTTATGAATATGTATTTTGCCGGATATGAGCCCTTTGAGGAGCTTTCTGCAGTAAGAAACGTTTCAAAAGAGCTTGTGGCACAGCGTCTTGAAAAATTAACAGATGAGGGCAGCGCACTTTCCGTTGTTTCACCCCTTTAAGGAGATAAATGTGTCTATGAATACTACTACCGTGTTTTTTACTGCCCTTGACAAGGGCTTTGAGGTCTCGTCCGTTCTTGCCGAGTTTGAGCTTTTCGGCAGACCGGTTTCCATCAAGTGGTACGGCGTTATTATCGCCTTCGGATTTACCCTTGCCGCTCTTCTCGGCGGAAGGATTGCCTACACCTGGAAAATGAGTCTTGACAAAATGATTGACGTGCTTATTTACGGCACCCTTGCGGGCGTTGTCGGTGCAAGACTTTATTATGTATTCTCCACTTGGGATTATTATTCCGCGCATCCCGGAGATATATTCAAAATCTGGGAGGGCGGCCTTGCAATCTACGGCGGTATCATCGGAGGAATAATTGCCGGATTTATCGTCTGTAAGGTTGAAAAGCTGAATTTTCTCAATCTCCTTGATTGTGTTGGTATTTCCCTTCTCGTGGGGCAGGGAATAGGCAGATGGGGCAATTTCGCAAACCAGGAGGCGTTCGGTACGAATACGTCGCTTCCCTGGGGAATGAAGAGCGAAAAGACCATCAGCTATATTCTCGCAAACTACGATGAAATCACTTCAAAAGGCATTCATATCAATGCCTACGAGCCTGTACATCCGACTTTTCTTTACGAATCGCTCTGGTGTCTGCTGGGCGTGCTGGTGCTTTATCTGCTTTGTCGTAAATTCCGTCTTTTCAGCGGACAGATGATTCTTGCCTACGGCGTCTGGTACGGAATTGAAAGAGCTATTGTCGAAGGACTCAGAACAGACAGCTTGTATATTGCAAATACCACTATCAGAATTTCACAGCTCCTTTCCGCAATTCTTGCCGTGGTGTGCTTTGCTCTGCTTCTGTATTTCACAATAAAATATAAAAACAATCCAAAACCCATTGACGGTATAGATTTTTATTCGGACAGACCTTTATCTGAAGTAAAGAAAAACAGACAATCCGTTAAAAGTATGAAAGCGGGGAGGAAGAATAATGGCAAAGATAATTGACGGTAAAAAAATCAGAGACTATAATCTTGAAATCATGAAGAGCGAGGTTTCCGCTCTCAAAGAAAAAGGCGTTGATACCTGCCTTGCGGTTATCATCGTAGGCGATGACCCCGCATCAAGAGTTTATGTTAATAACAAAAAAGCCGCTTGCGAAAAAATCGGCATTATTTCTAAGGAGTACGCTCTTCCCGCCGACACCGCGACCGGGCAGCTGCTTGACCTTATTGAACGGCTCAATGCCGATCCCTGCGTCAACGGCATTCTCTGTCAGATGCCCGTTCCCAAGCAGATTGATTCACAGCTTGTGCTTGACAGCATTCTTCCCGAAAAGGATGTTGACTGCTTCCACCCCGTAAACGTGGGCAAGCTTTCCATAGGAAGCGGTGTATTTATGCCCTGCACTCCCATGGGTATTATGAAAATGCTTGAATACGAAGGCATTGAAACCGCAGGTAAGCATTGTGTCATTATCGGCAGAAGCAATATCGTGGGCAAGCCCATGGCTATGCTTATGCTTGCCGCCGATGCCACCGTTACCGTATGCCACTCAAAAACGAAGAATCTCGCCGAAATTACAAGGCAGGCGGATATCCTCGTTGCGGCAGTAGGTAAGCCGAAATTCGTTACAGCCGATATGGTAGGCGAAGGCGCGGTAGTAATCGACGTAGGTATGGACAGAGACGAAAACGGCAAGCTCTGCGGCGATGTTGACTACGCAGACGTTGAGCCGAAGGCATCGTTTATCACTCCCGTACCCGGCGGTGTAGGCCCCATGACCATCACTATGCTTATGAGAAATACGATTGCCGCGGCAAAAGAGCAAAATAATATTGAAAAATAACAAAAAACTGTTTGACAAAGCTTGTCTTTGGTGATATAATCTCTTATGCCGCATATCAGGGGCAGGGTGAATTATGCCCTGTAATCACTTTTGTGGGCCCAAGATAGCGAGTCTGAAAAAGGAATGGTTATCCACATGTACGCAATTATTGAAACAGGCGGTAAGCAGTATAAGGTTGAGGCCGGCGACGTAGTATTCGTTGAAAAGCTTGCTGTCGAAGAAGAAAGCGAATACACCTTCGACAAGGTTATCGCTGTTGGCACCGATGACGGTATCAATGTAGGCGCTCCCTACGTAGCAGGAGCAACAGTAGCAGCCAAAGTTCTCAAGAACGGCAAAGGCAAGAAGGTTACTGTTATGACTTACAAGCCCAAAAAGAATGAAAAGCGCAAGATGGGTCACAGACAGCCCTATACAAAGGTAGAAATCACAGCTGTCAACGCATAAGCTTTTCGTATGACAAATGTTAAGTTCTTTATCGGTGACAACCGGCTTAACGGCTTTGAAATAAAAGGTCATTCAGGATATTCCGAAGAGGGCAGCGATATCGTATGCGCTGCGATTTCCTCAGCAGCCGAAATGGCGGTAAATACCGTTACGGATGTAATGGGGGAGAAGGCAGAGATTAAAGTTGACGAGGGATTTCTCCGTTTTACTTTGTCCGATGCATCCGAATCCGCTTATCAGGTACTTGAAGGGCTTAAACTTCATCTTGTTGAAATTTCAAAGCAGTATCCACAGAATATCAGAATTATTTACGGAGGTGCAAAAAATGCTTAAGATTAATCTTCAGCTTTTCGCTCATAAAAAAGGTATGGGTTCAACCCGTAACGGCCGTGATTCCGAATCCAAGAGACTCGGTGCCAAGAGAGCAGACGGTCAGTTTGTACTTGCAGGTAATATACTTGTAAAGCAGAGAGGCACAAAGATTCATCCCGGTAACAACGTAGGTATCGGCTCGGATGATACTCTTTTTGCTCTTATCGACGGTACAGTTAAGTTTGAGCGTATGGGCAAGGACCGCAAAAAGGTCAGCGTTTACGCAGTAGAACAGTAAAATTGTATTTATCAGGGTGCTTCCTCAACAGAGGAGGCACTTTTTCTTTTTTTGTACACCGAGTATTGTCAAAATGTAAAAAATATTTCATACGCTGTTCAGTCAAATCTCAAAATCTGCATAATTGACAATACTATTATTTTATAATATAATATCTGCGTTAATTATCATCGGAGGTATATCTATGGCTTTTTCAGATTTCGGCGTTTTTCTCGGTGACGTATCCAGAGCACAGATAAATCATACTACAAAAGACCCTCTTAAGGCACAGAAGAGCGTGCTTAAGAAGATAATCAGAAGAAATAAATCATGTGAACTCGGAAAGAAGCTTAATCTTAAAGACGTTCACTCCATTGAGGACTATCAGAAGATTGTTCCTCTGTCAACTTATGCCGATTATGAGCCCTACGTTGACAGAATGATGAATAACGGCGAAAAGCGTCTTATGTTCAACGGCATCAATTTCCGCTACGCTTCCTCATCCGGTTCCGTAGGTAAGCCCAAGATGCTTCCCAAGGGTGCAAATGACCTTTGGAAGATGCAGTGTATCGGCTTTTCCGTTTCCGTTGCAACCGCTTTTCATCACATGAAGAAGAAAGGCATCAGAATGTGCAATCAGGTCGGCCCTCTTGCCCTTAATCTTTCCGGTCACAAGACTCCCGACGGTAAGATGAGCAACGGTGCCGCTCAGATTCCCCTGAGAATGCTCAAGCCCATTCTTCCCTTCTTCTGCACTTCGCCCCTTCCTCTTCTTTTCCCCGACCTTAACGACAAGTACGATACTTCTTATCTTCATCTTCGCTTCTGCCTTGAAAACAAGAAGGTCAGCTATCTCGGCTCAATCGTCGTTACGCTTCTTACCCAGATGTTTGACTATCTTGAAGAGAACTGGGAAATGCTCTGCGATGATATCGAGAAGGGTATAATCAATCCGAATATTGACTGTACCGATGAATTCAGAAAGAAATACGAAAAGAAATTCAAGCCCAATCCCGAAAGAGCGGCAGAGCTCAGAAAGGAATTTGAAAAGGGCTTTGAGGATCCCATCGCTCCCCGCATCTGGCCCAATCTTCAGTGGGCATACGGTATGATGGGCTCAAATCTTTCCGTTTATGTTGATAAGCTTCGCAAGAATATCGGTCCCGACGTTCCCATTCACAATATGGGTTATGCTGCTGCTGAGGGCTTCTTTGCCACACCCACGGAGCTTGATGCAGACGACTATGTTCTTACTCCCTATACCGTCTTCTTTGAGTTCCTTCCTCTTTCCGAGGACGAAGAAAAGGCAGACGACAGCGTTAAGCCCCTGCTTATCAATCAGCTTGAGGTAGGCAAATACTACGAGGTTATAGTTTCCAACTTCTCGGGTCTTTACAGATACAAGATGGAGGACGTTGTAAAGGTAACCAGAATGTACAATAATACGCCTGAAGTTCAGCTTATGTTCAGACAGAATCTGTCAATGAACGTTGCCAACGAAAAGACGACGACCGATATGATTGACGCCGCCGCCGAGCGTATTGCAAAGGAAGTCGGCGTTGAATATCAGGGCTTCAGCTTCTATCCCGATTTTACCACCAAGCCCCCCAGATACACCATGCTCTGCGAAATCAGAGGCGGCGTTCCCGATGAGGAAACGAGACAGAAGCTCATCACCGCCCTTGACGGCGCAATGGACGATATCAACGAAAAGTATTATAAGTACAGACGCTGGGGTATGCTCAATAAACCCGAAGTACTTTTCTTAAAAGAAAATGCTTACGTGAACTTTAACAAATATCTTGCAGGCAAGGGCGTAGTCCTTAATCAGATCAAACCCGTAACCGTTATAAATAACGCTGAGAGAGAAAAGTTTTTCTTCTCACAGGTTGATACCAAGGCGGAGGTTGTGGATTACGTTCTCAGCAAATAAGGAGATATCATGAAAAAAGTAATATCTGTTTTATTGTGTATTATCATTCTCGCCGGAGTGATTGCCGTGGGAGCTTCGTCGCTGACGGCTTCTGCAGATAATCTTCCCATAATCTATGTTGTGGGTTACGGCTGTTCCATAGCAAGACACAATGATGACGGTTCCACTTCGCTTCTTTATCCCGTTGATACAAGTACGGACACTATTCTCGGTTATCTGACAGAGAATAAGGACGTTATCATAAATGCCGTTCTTACTCAGGACTGGAGCGAATTTGACGATAAAATATACGAAATATTCACCTCTATGTACGAGCCGCTTATGCTTGATAATGACGGCAATGTTTCCGACGGCTCCTATCCGGAATTTTACGGTGATATCGGTACCGTAAACTATTTTTACCGTAATTTCAGAGGCGTTTCACAGTTTGAATTCCATTATGACTGGCGCCTTGACCCCTATGACAATATGGCGAAGCTTCGCTCTTACGTTGAGAATGTTCAACAGGTTACCGGCAGCGAAGACTATGCCATAGTATCCAGATGTATGGGCTGTAATCTTGCCCTTACCTACATGGATGTTTACAAGGATCCCCATCTCAAAAAAGTGGTATTCTATGCGGGCGCAAATTACGGCGCAAGCCCTGTAGGCGAGGTGTTCAGCGGTAATCTTGTCGTTGACCCGGATGCAGTGGCAAGGTTTATGTATTGCCTTGACATGGATATTGAAATTCCCATTACCGATGAACTGACTCTTACCGAGGAGCTTCTCCGCGAGATACTGGTAACTCTCAGCGATGTTTACGGCCTTGATTTTGCCTGCTGGGCAGTCAATAACGTTTACAGTCAGATTTATATGGATATCATTCCACGCACTATGAGAAAAACTCTCGGCTCGTTCCCGGGCTACTGGAGTATGGTCGATGACAGATATTTTGACGAAGCCAAAAAAGTTGTTTTCGGCGGTATGGAAGACGAGTACGCGGGTATGATTGAAAAGATAGATAATTATCACAGCAATATCTATCTTCGTCAGGAAAAGATTATTGATGAGTTTACGGAAAACGGAGGTCAGGTATTTGACGTAGTCAAGTACGGCAACCAGTGTGTTCCCGTTTCACCCCGTTCAGACGAGCTTTCCGACAGAGTATGCTTTGTCAGCGATACATCCTTCGGTGCAACAACTTCGGGTTATAAAACCGTCTTTGATGATTCCTATATTTCGGCTCTTGCCGCAGAGGGAAAGGACAAATATGTTTCTCCCGATAAGCGAATAGACGCATCAACCGGACTTATGCCGGATACAACGTGGTATATCAATAACCTTGAGCACACGAATTTTGACCTTTGTGTTAATACGCTGCTTGAGAAGATGATTTACGAGAAGGATTTTACGGTTTATTCCGACCCCGATTATCCTCAGTACCTTTTCTATGACGCAGAGACACACTCTCTTGCTCCCGAAGAACCGGAGCATTCAACAGCCATAGATGCATGGTACGAAACGACAAATTCGTTCTGGTATAAGCTGAAACCGTTTTTCAAAATCTTTTACGATATTTTCTGCTTCTTCGTTCGTATCTTTACCTTCACCAGATATAACTGATAAGAGGTGAAATCCTTGAACCCGATTGCACAGTACAAAAACATTGATAAGGGCTTCAGCGAAAGTTTCTTCATCCAGAAGATAACCAATATTTTTTATCGGCTCAGGGTATGCTTCAGTGACAGAAAGCCCGAGGGGATAGAAGCATACGTATTTCCCGGTTTGTATGATACTCTTACCGCAGAAATGAATGATATGCTCGGCAAACGCGCTTTCCTTTATACAGAAAGGATTACCGTACTCGGCGCATCCGTTGCGGGCTATGAACAGCGTGACGGCTTTGACTACATTTACGCCGATCTTCGTACACGGGAAGTCAGATATATAATCAATCCCGATACAAAGGAGTTTATCAGAGGAAACAAATCCGAGCAGTTCATTGATAATCGGGTCGTATTCTGCAGAGAATCCGGCCTTCAGAGTGAAAAACCGCAAAAAATGAGTTCCCGTAACTGTCCCTATTGCGGAGCACCCTCCGATATCAACAGGATTGCAAAATGCGAATACTGCGGCAGGATTCTCAATACGGATTGCTTTGACTGGCAGATTTATTCCGTTTCGGTTCATTAAATGTTAATAATCAGTCCACTATTTTATATTTGACAATTATTTTTTAATATGATAAAATATTAGACAGCCATTAAAACATAAGGGAGGAAACATAATGAAAAAGTTTAAAGCCATTATTTCCGTACTTCTTATTTCAATGCTCGTTATGGGCACAATGTGTGTTGCATTTGCAGAAGGTGACGACTATGACACTATCGATACTGCTCTTGCATTCACCACAAGCGCACAGGGCAACCTTGCAACAGCTTCGGATGTTGACTATTTCAAGACAACAGTTGCCAATGCAGGCAAAGCCAAGGTAAGACTTGTTTCCACAAGTGCAACTACAGAGTATGAGGTTGACGTTATCGGTAACGATAAGGACGAATCCAAGCTTGTTGCTACTTTCAACGTAGACAAAGCAGGTGAGGTTTCCTCCGAAGAATTCAGCACCGCAGTCGGCTCATACTACATCAAGGTTTCCGCTGTCAATGCAGCTCAGGATTACACCGCAGAGACCTATATGGTTTTCTTTGATGTGATTACAAAGGAAAATTACGAGGTAGAGCCCAACGATACTGCCGCTGCCGCTACCAAGGTCAAGGCAGAAGCAATCAAGGATGCAATGAAGGATTCACTTGAAATCGGCGGTACAATCGCTGCCGGCGATGTTGACTTCTTCGCATTCAGCATTGTAGTTCCCGAAGGTTATCTTCAGGTTAAGTTCTACAATACCGCGGCTTCCGATTTCAAAGTATCCGTTATCCAGAAGGCCACCGATAAGGTTATCGGTTCCTTCAAGGTTACATCCGATACGGCAGACAAGACCAGCGCAGATATGGGTATCCCCTCCGGTGACTATTATCTCAAGGTTGAAGGCGTAAACGGCGGAGCAGGTGCTTATATGTTCAAGCTTCGTTCAAAGCTTGACCTTCAGAGAGAGTCCGAATATAACGATGTTCTTGCAAAGGCAAACGTTATAACAATCGGTACCGAAAAGTACGCAGCTCTTTCTTCACCCGAAGACGTTGATGCTTTCAAAGTAACGTCAGATCAGGATCAGAAGATTATCGTTTCCTGCGCTAATGACTCAAGAAACGACAGCAGCGTTACCTGGGAAGTTACCCTTTATAATGCTGATATGAGTGCAACCTATCAGACCACGATCTGCTCAAAGGCACAGAACGCAGAGTTTGACCTGAGCCAGAGAGAAGCAGGTACCTATATCATCGTTGTTAAGGCAGGTACAAACTATTCCGAAGGCGCTTATAACATCAAGTCACAGCAGGTTGAAAAGCCCCAGCCCAAGATGAGCTGGTGGGATAAGATTAAGTCACTTGACTGGAAAGCATTCTGGAACGACAATTTCAAGCCCCTTATGGCAAATGTTGACTTCCTTAACACTATCGTAAGTCTTATCAAACTTTCAATCGGTTCAATCATCAAGGCATTTGGTTAAGTTATAATAATTTTCGACCGTTTCGCCGACAGACCGTTGGTGAAACGGTTTTTTTATGAGGTAACAATATGTTTGATAAAGATTTCAGCCCCGTGCTTCGCTTTATGGTTATCAGCGACGTTCACGTAAAGGACGAGCATACGATAGAAAGAGACCGTATGGTGCAGGCGATAAAGACCGCATACCGTTTGTCCGGGGAAAGTACATATAACAAACTGGATGCCTGCTACGTCGTAGGCGATTTTGCAGACAGAGGCACTTATACTCAGATGAAAGCGGTCAAAGATATCCTTGATGCAAACCTTAAGGAAGAAACGGTGTGGAATGTTTCCCTTGCTTCCCATGAATTTATGAACGACGGGCCCGAGGGTGCAAAACAGCGCCTTTCCGAAATTTTCGGTCAGGAATGTAATACCCACCGAGTTATCAACGGCTTTCATTTTATTTCCGTCGGATGTACCGAAAGATGCCGTTTCGGTGATGATGAAAAAGCATACGCATGGAATGCTCTTAAAGAAGCGGCGGCGGATTCTCCCGAAAAACCCGTCTTCTTTTTCCAGCACCCCCATATTCAGGATACTGTTTACGGCAGTATTGCCTGGGGTGAGGATGAGCTTACTCCCATTCTCTGCAACTTCCCTCAGGTAATAGATTTTTCCGGCCATTCACACGCACCGATCAATGATCCCAGGTCAATTCATCAGCGCCACTTCACCTGTCTCGGTACGGGAACGCTCAGCTACTTTGAGCTTGACGATTTTGATAAGTATTACAGTACTTTTCCTCCTCATAAAGAAATCGCTTCACAGATGCTTATCGTTGAAGCGGATAAGGATAACAGAGTCCGCGTATATCCCTATGACCTGATTACGGATAATTTCTTCCCATATACCTGGAAGATTGACAGACCCTGGGACGTTGATTCCTTCATCTATACCGATGCAAGATTTAAGACCACCGACGCACCTTATTTCGCCGAAAACTCTGCTGTTGAAATTATTGACAAAAAGGCGGACGGTTTTACGGTAAAATTCCGGCAGGCAATACCCGTCGGAGATGAATATGTCTGCGGATATAACGTGTATGTAAAGGATATGAAGGGGCACGTTATCAGAAATAAGAATATGTGGAGCGATTACTATTTTTACGATATGCCGGAATTCCTTACCGTTGATTTTGACGGTCTTGAAGCGGGGGAATACGTTGCGGAGGTTTATGCGGATTCCTTCTGGGATACACGCAGTGCGGTTCCTCTTAAAAGTAATCCCGTTATTATCTGAAAAATTCCCTTTTTTTCCTTGCATAAATCGCTATTATAATGTAAAATGAATTAGATTATATTTCCCGGAGATGGTATATTATGCCCATTAGTGTTAATTTTAATTATGCAGGCGAATTTGCTCAGGAGAGTAAGCTTGCCGCAATGCAGCCCGAAATCACCGAGGCGTGCAAAAAACTAAGAGAGGGTACGGGCGCAGGCAGCGATTATCTCGGCTGGCTTGATTTACCCGTAAACTATGACAAAGAAGAATTTGCAAGGATCAAGCTCAGCGCGGAAAAGATCAAGAAGGATTCCCAGGTCCTCGTCGTGCTTGGTATCGGCGGCTCATATCTCGGTGCAAGAGCTGCCATTGAATTCTGTAAATCAAATAACTATAACCTTGTCGCTAAGGATACCCCCGATATCTATTTCGGCGGTAACACCCTCAGCTCATCCGCTCTTTCCGAGCTTATCAAGCTTGTTGAAGGCAAGGATTTCTCAATCAACGTAATTTCCAAGTCCGGTACTACTACCGAGACGGCAGTTGCTTTCCGTATCTTCAAGGAAATCATTGAAAAGAAATACGGCAAGGAAGAAGCCGCAAAGAGAATTTACGTTACCACCGATAAAAAGAGAGGCGCGCTCAAAGCTCTTGCGGATGCAGAAGGATATGAGACCTTTGTAGTTCCCGATGACGTAGGCGGCAGATATTCCGTTCTTACCGCAGTGGGTCTTCTTCCCATCGCGGTTGCAGGCATTGATATTGATGCTCTTATGAAGGGTGCCGCAGATGCAAGAGTCAAATATGCGTCTGATGACGTTCTCAGTAATGATTGCTGTAAGTATGCCGCTCTGCGCAACCTTCTTTACAGAGGCGGAAAGCAGATTGAACTTATGGTTTCATACGAGCCCTCAATGACTATGTGGAACGAGTGGTTCAAGCAGCTCTTCGGTGAGAGCGAAGGCAAGGACGGAAAGGGACTTTATCCCTCGTCTGTTGTTTTCTCAACAGACCTTCACTCCATGGGTCAGTATATCCAGCAGGGCGTCAGATGTATGTTTGAGACCGTTCTCTGGGTAAAGAATCCCACAGAAGACGTTACGGTCGGTTACGATGACGTAAACGGCGACGGCCTTAATTTCCTTGCCGGAAAGACCATGCACTACGTCAATAACAGAGCTCTCCAGGGTACTATCCTCGCTCATACGGACGGAAACGTTCCCAACATTCTCGTTGAAATTGACAAAATGGATGAGTACAACCTCGGTGAAATGATTTACTTCTTTGAGCTTGCCTGCGGTATCAGCGGTTACACTCTCGGCATCAATCCCTTTGATCAGCCCGGTGTTGAAAGCTATAAGAAGAATATGTTTGCTCTTCTCGGCAAGCCCGGTTACGAGGATGCCAAGGGTGAGCTTGAAGCAAGACTTAAATAACCTGTAAATACAGTTGGAGGAATTTTCTATGGTTAAAATTATTATCGGCAACAAAGGTTCAGGCAAGACCAAGAGACTCATTACTCTTGTAAACGAAGCTGTTGCAAATTCAAAGGGCAATGTTGTCTGCGTTGAGAAGGAACGCCTTCTCACCTATGATATTGATTATCATGCAAGACTTGTTGAGACCGACCATTACGGAGTTGTCGGTTATGACGCATTCTACGGTTTCCTCAGCGGTATCGTAGCAGGTGACCACGATATTACGGATGTGCTTGTTGATGCTACTCTTAAAATCGGCGGCAAGAATTTTGAAGAACTTACCGCGTTCATCAAGAGAGTGGCAGCACTCAGCAGACTTATTGAAAAAGATTTCGTATTCACGATTTCCGCTGACGAAGCAGAATTACCTGCTGAAATCTTCAATTATTGCGAAAAAATCTGAAATATTTGTAAATAATTATTGACAAAATAATCATCAGAATATATAATACTCTCTGCATGATTTTAGGTAATTGTTATGATTCTTGAGTTAGAGCCGATTTTCAATATTGAAGGTCTGACAAGTGAATTTGACTATGAGATTGATTTATCCGGGGAAGAAGTAGGCGGTGCTAAGCCGTTCACGACGCCCGTGAGGGTAAAGGGTAAGGTCGGCAACAAAGCCGGTATCGTTGAGCTTGATGCAGTTGCATCATTCGTGCTTGACGTTTGCTGTGACAGATGCGCCGAGCCCCTTGATTATCCCGTTGAGGTTGATATAAATCATACTCTGGTTACAAGCTTGAATGACGAAGATAACGACGAGCTTCTGCTTGTCAACGAGCTTCGCTTCAATCTTGATGAGCTTGTTACGGATGACATTTTCCTTGATTTCCCGTCACGCTTTCTTTGTGACGATGACTGTAAGGGGCTTTGTCAGAAGTGCGGCAAGAATCTTAACGAAGGCCCTTGTGACTGTAAAAAGGATATTGACCCCCGTTTGGCGGCCCTTGCACAGTTGCTCGAGGATTGATTAGTATTTTTAAGCCCGTATAAGGAGGTGCTTTTTAGTATGGCAGTACCTGCAAGAAGAGTTTCCAAGGCAAGAAGAGATAAGAGACGCTCAAATGTATGGAAGATGACAGCTCCCCAGCTTGAGAAGTGCGCAAACTGCGGTGAGTACAAGAGAGCTCACAGACTCTGCCCTGAATGTGGTTATTATAACGGCAAACAGGTAGTAGTTAAGGAAGCAGAATAAAACAGGCAGGGCATACCCTGCCTTTTTATCTTTACAATGCGAAGACCGGGAAAGTAGATTATCCGTCATACTCCAGAGAGGTCCCGATGCTGAGAAGGGACTGTATGCGCTTAATTGAATGTTCGCCCGTGAGCAGCAGCGGTGAATAGTTTAGTCGCTGACGTCGGTCACGTTATAACCGAGAGAGCCCGTTTACGGGAACGCAGGGTGGTACCGCGGATATTATTCGTCCCTCATTGTCTTTGACAGTGAGGGCTTATTTTTTGAAAGGATTGATAGCTATGTTTGAAAAACCCGATGAACTTAAAAAGTTGTTTGCGGAAAAAGTTGCCAAGGCAACCGCAACTTCCGATATTGAACAGCTCAGGATTGAATTCCTCGGCAAAAAGGGCTCTGTTCAGGCGCTTATGCAGGAACTGAGAAATGTACCTAACGAGAGCAAAAAAGAAGCAGGACAGAAAATTAACGAAGCAAAACAGTATATTGAAAACGCAATCACCGAAAAGATTGCCGAGCTGAAAAAATTTGAGGAGCAGAAGCTTATTGAAGCTACCGAAAGCTACGATGAGTCCATGCCTGTTTCCGTTGACTACGGCTCATATCATCCCATTACCCTTGTTCGCCGTGAGGTTGAGCAGATTTTCCTTTCAATGGGCTTTTCCGTTGAGGATTATTCCGAAATCACCGACGACTATAACTGCTTTGAGGCGCTGAATATTCCCAAGCATCACCCCGCAAGAGATATGCAGGATACCTATTATCTTTCATCAAATCAGCTTCTCAAGACACATACCTCCGCCGCACAGAATACAATTCTCAGAAAGTATAAATCCAATCTTGAAAACGGTAATCCCATCCGTGCCATTTTCCCGGGCAGATGCTTCAGAAATGAGAAGATAGATGCGTGCCACGAAAACACTTTCTTCCAGATGGAAGGAATCATGGTTGATGAAAATATCTCGATTTCAAACCTTATCTATTTTATGAAAACCATGCTTTCCGAGGTCTTCCAGAAAGATATTACCGTAAGACTTCGTCCCGGTTTCTTCCCCTTCGTTGAACCCGGCTTTGAGCTTGATATTCAGTGTCTTATCTGCGGCGGTGACGGCTGCCCCTCATGTAAGGACAGCGGCTGGCTTGAGCTTTGCCCCTGCGGTATGATTCATCCCAACGTACTTACCGCTGCCGGCATTGATCCCGAAAAATATACCGGCTTCGCATTCGGTCTGGGTATGACAAGACTCGCAATGATGAGATACGGAGTGAAGGATATCCGCGTATTCAACAGCGGTAACCTTAAATCACTTTCTCAGTTCACGGAAAAATCATTTACAAACCCCGCAAATGAGAGCAAGGAGGCGTAATCAGAATGTTTGTATCAATTAACTGGATAAAAGATTATGTTGACCTTGAGGGCCTTGACATCAAAAAGCTCATCAATCAGTTCACCCTTGCTACCGCTGAGGTTGAGGATATCTATGTAAAGGGTGAAGACGTTCAGAACGTATTTATCGGTGAAATCGTTTCGGTTGAAAACCATCCCGATTCAAAGAAGCTTCATCTTCTGAAGGTTGATATCGGTACAAAGCAGGTCAATATCGTCTGCGGCGCACCCAACGTAAGACTCGGTATGAAGACTGCCGTTGCGGTAGCTCCCGCAAAGGTTCCCGCAGGTGAAATCGGTATTACTAAAATTGCCGGTTACGATTCAGAGGGTATGTGCTGCTCCGCAAAGGAACTCGGTATCAGTGACGACCACAGCGGTATCATTGACCTTAAGACAGATGCCGCCAACGGCACCGATATCAAGGATGTTTATCCCATTGACGATATCATCTTTGAGGTAGATAATAAATCCCTTACAAACCGTCCTGACCTCTGGGGTCACTACGGTATTGCGAGAGAATTCGCCGCACTTACCGGCAGAGAGCTCAAACCCCTTAAGCTCGGCGACATTTCCTATGACGGTGACTATCAGGTTCCCGTAACCGTAGGCAGAGAAGACCTCGTTTACAGATATTCAGCTCTTAAGATGGACAATATCACCGTAAACGAAAGTCCCCTTGAAATGCAGATAAGACTTTTCTACTGCGGTATGAGAGGCATCAACCTTCTTGCAGACGTAACAAACTACATTATGCTTGAAATCGGTCAGCCCACTCATGCTTTCAATGCAAATTCCATTGATAATATCGTTATCACAACTCCGAAGAAAAAAATGAAGTTCACTACTCTTGACGGCGTCGAGAGAGATATAGACGAAGATACCCTTATGATTTGCAACGGTGAAACTCCCGTTGCCATTGCAGGTATCATGGGCGGTCTTGACAGCGAAATCGTTGAGGATACCGGCTCGGTCGTACTTGAAAGTGCCTGCTTTGACGGCGTAAGCGTGCGTAAATCCTCATCAAGACTCGGTCACAGAACAGATGCATCCGCAAGATACGAAAAGATGCTTGATCCCGAGCTTACCATGGATGCGGTCGGCAGATTTGTTGAAATCGTAAAGTCCGTTGATCCCGGTGCAAAGGTAGCTTCAAAGCTCAACGATCAGTACACAAAGAAATATCCTCAGATTCAGCTTTCATTCAACAAGCAGTATGTTGACAGATATACGGGTATTGACATCAGCGATGAGAGAATTATCAAGACTCTTTCTTCTCTCGGCTTCGGCGTGAATTACAATGACGGTGAATTTATCGTTGACGTTCCCTCATGGAGAGCAACAAAGGACGTTACCATCAAAGCCGATATCATTGAGGAAATTACGAGAATATACGGCTACGATAACTTTATGATTACCACTACCAAGATGCCTCTTAAGCCCGTTCCCAATGATTACAGCCGTCTTGAGGACGAAGAGGTAAAGGATATTCTTGTAAAGAAGTATGCTCTTCACGAGGTCAACTCCTATATCTGGTGTGACGGCAGAAAGTATAAGAAGCTCGGTATTGATGTTGAAGATAACGTCAAGGTGCTCAATATTGAAAATTCCGAAAACGGCGTTCTGCGTAATTCCATGATGCCCACACTTCTTGTAATGGCAAGTGAGAATAAGGATTTCAGCGACAGCTACGGTCTGTTTGAAATCGGCAGAGTAGTTGAGGGCACTAAAGAAAACGGATATGCAAACGAGAGAAAGCATCTCGGCTTCGTTCTCTTCAATAAGAACGGTGATGAAAAGAAGCTTTATTTCAAGGCACTTGAAATCATCAACTGCATAGTAAATGAAATCAAGCAGGTAAATCCGGTTTATAAGAAAGCGGTTGAGGTCAAAGCATGGCAGCATCCCAAGAATACTTCAATCATTTCTGTTGACGGTGTTGAATTCGGTAAAATCTGCACGCTTCATCCCTCAAACAGGACGAAGTTTGATAAGACCGGTGCAGTAGTTGCCGTTGAATTTGATATGGACAGCTTCAATACCGTAGGTGCAAGACCCATCGCGTTCAAAGAGGCCAGCGAAATGCAGTCAATCTACTATGATCTTTCACTTGTTCTCGGTAATGACGTCAGATTTGAAGAGCTTGAAAATTGCTGGAAAAAGGAAAATATTGCCGAGCTTGAAAGCGTAAAGGTAATTGATACCTTTGAACGTCTCGGTATCAGAAGCATCACCATCCGCTTCAATTTCGTTGCTATGGACAGAACTCTTGAAATGGAAGAAGTTCAGAAGAATATTGATGCTATCCTTGCAAATCTTTCCGCAATCGGTGTGGCTCTCAGAGCATAAATTTCCAAAAAAGTATTGTATTATTCGGCAATCTGGGTTATAATTAGCGGGTAATGATTGATAACGGAGGCGACTGAATTGACAGATAAGACAATTAAATTTTCAATCAAAGATGAAAACGAAAACGAAATGAAAAGAACTCTTCAGACAGTGTATGAGGCACTTAATGAGAAGGGCTACAATTCAATCAGTCAGATAGTCGGCTACATTCTTTCAGAGGATCCCACCTATATTACAACCCACAATAATGCACGCAGTCTTGTCAGAAAGCTTGACAGAGATGAGTTGCTTCAGGCGATGGTAAAGACCTATCTGGGCATTAAATAATTGCCGGAGGAGTAAAAAATGGCAGATAATATCTTAATGTATAAGGGTAAGCCGCTTGTAAGAAACGGTAATACCATTTATTACGGCTATATGGACCAGCCCTACGTTGCTATTATGCAGATTAAATCCTTCAGAGAGCTTCAGGGCGAGCAGGTCGCAGACAAGGTTATGGTTCAGCTTTACAGGACCGATCCCGCGGTCACAAGATTAAAGGATAAGATTGTAAAGAGTGCTGAGCGCAAGGGTCTTTACAGTGCCCTTGATATAGGCAGCATCTGGCTTGAGAGAGAGCTCAGGGCGACCAATTCATAAAAATTTCGGCGTTGGTTATCCAACGCCGTATTTTTATGTTAAATATCATGTTGATAATTGTATATTTTTGTTTTATAATAATCATATAATTTTCGGAAGGAGATTAAATATGAAAAATTTCAAGAGAGTAATATCCGTTATCCTTGTTCTCTCCATGCTGCTTTCCGTGTTCGCAGTTTCGGCATTTGCAGAGGAAGAGAATCCCACTCCGGGCAAAAGCGATGCAGAGTACCCCATAGTATTCGTTACGGGCATCGGTCAGTCTTACAGTTATTACTATGAGAATAAAGACGATGTTGCCGAATACTACGAGACCCTTGAAAAGGTAAAGAACGGCACCGCAGGTAAAAATGCCGATGGCAGCAACGTCAGAGAAACTGACAATTCTACCGCAAGATGGAATCTTTTCTGTAATGATTTCAGCTTCGCATTCAAAGAACCCGCCACTATTTTTGCCGTAATTCGCGTCGCAGTAGGCCTTCTTGCTTCCCTGATAGGAATAAATCTTATTCCGAAAAGTGCGGTAAATTACGTTGTAAAAACTCTTTTCAGATACAATATTATAGATAAAGAGGGCAACCTTCCCGAAAACGTCATTACTCCCAGAGCAGATTGCTCCGTTGCGGGTATGACCGAGGAACAGAAAGAGAATTTCTACCGTTCAATTCCCTGCGAGGATGTTATTTCCGGCGTAGGTGAAGATATGATTTTCTGCTTCAACTATTCCGCATTCTCATTCACTTACAATAACGCAAAGGACCTTGACACCTTTATCAACGATGTCGTTCTCGAGCAGACCGGCAAGGATAAGGTTGTTCTTGTTCCCATGAGCATGGGCGCTTCCGTTGTTTCCGCGTATCTTCAGGATTTCGGCACAAAGGAACAGGTAGCTAAGGTTGTCAGCATTGTAGGTGCATGGAACGGCAGTGACGTATTTGCCGACCTTATTGAGCATAACTTTGCTGCTGATGCTCCGGATAAGCTTTATCACGGCCTTGTTGCCGGCCTTATCGGTGAGCCCTGGGGTTATATCGTAAACTTTGTTCTCAGACTCTTCCCCAAGAAAACTCTCAGAAGCATTATTGACGAAATCGTTGACGGACTTGTTGACGAGCTTGTTCTCAAGACTCCCTCTCTCCTTGCTCTTATCCCCGCAGAGAGATATATGGCAATCAGAGAAAAGTATCTCGCTCCCAGAGAAGACCTTAAATACATTATGGATATGACCGACAAATACTATGAATGTCAGCTTGGTCTTAAGGACAGACTTGAGAAGCTCAACAGAGAAAACGGTATTGAATTCTACTATATTGCCGGTTACGGCCTTGAATTCGGCGGTTCCGAGGGCAGCGACTATGAATTCTTCAAATTCATGGGAACTACGACTACGACAAACTCCGATGAAATCATCCAGATTTCCTCAACCGCAACTGGTGCAACAATAGTCAAGAGTGCTCTCGGTACTCAGGTAAGTGAGCCCGGTGCAAATGCCGTTCTTACTCCCGACGGAAGCGTTGATATTTCAACCTGTTACTTCCCCACACACGTATGGCTCTTCAAGAACCAGAGACATGAGCTTCAGCATAATAATATTGCCCTTCGTCTTGCTCTTGACCTCGCCTGCGGTATTGTTTCGGATAATACCGATACCGCTTATGCCAAGTTCAACGATCAGAGATATTTCAGAAGCGCAAAAAGCGATCTGAAGGAAATTGATGATTATATTGCCAACGGCGGCACTCTTACCGCAGACCAGCAGAAGGCATACGACGATGCCATTGCCGTAAGAGACAGCGGTACCGCAAACTGGGAAGAGGATAATAAGGTCTTTGACGCTCTTTATAACGTACTTGTTGAACTCGGTAAGAGAGAAGCAAAAGCTCCTTCCGGGGAAAGTGACGACGGCTTCCTCAAGAAAGCGGACGATGCCGTTTATAAAGTATTCGGTGCAAAGGGCTTCAGAGATATTCTGAATCCCATCTATTGGTAATAACCTTATAAAACAGTTCAGGGACTGTCACATCAGTGGCAGTCCCTTTTGTGTTGTTTATTTACATTTCTGCGGCTTTTTCTTCCTGAATACGGTGTCTTTCAAGAAGCTCCGCTTCAATCCTTGCGTTTTCTTCCTTATCGTCGTCGACGAAGGATATGATGATTGTATATAACACAGCGCCGATTACGGGTCCCAGCATAAATATCGGCCATTGCCATTTCATATACGTTGCGTTCTGCTTGTGATTGGGAATTTTGCTGTCATGTCCGAGAGCGGAAAGAACGAAGCCGTTAATTATCTGTACCGTTGCGGATGAAAGCTTGGAAATAAAATTCTGTATTGAGAATGAAATTCCTTCGGTACGTCTGCCGGTCTTGTATTCAACGTAGTCAATCGAGTCGGCGGTAAGCGAACGGTGTGCAATATCCATTGAGTTAATGGGTACCTGTGCAACGGAAATAAGCACCATGACCGAGATGATTTTTGCAGGGGAGGTGAATCCGATAAAGTAGGAGATGACCCTGCAGATAATGTTGCTTACCTGAGCCAATATAAGAAGCTTTTTCATTCCGCCCAGCTTACCGGCTATCTTGGTGGCAAAAAGCATTGCAACGGCACCTATGACGCCCGTAAGCATGGAATAGATTACCTGCATATTGCCTCCGCTGAATTTAGCGAAGCCGAAATCAAAGAACTCTCTGCTCTCAAAGAAATAAACCCAGGGAAGAATTGTGTTTGCTATATCCTTGAAATATCTTGCGGCGGAAATAAGGAAAAGCTTTTTGTTTTCTTTCAGTATAAGAATTGCCTCTATCAGACTTTCTTCGCTCTTCGGAGTTTCTATTTTTTCCTCCATCTTGTGTGCGGAAAGAGAAATCAGTTCGCCGCCGAGACCGAGAATTATTCCGAAAAGAGCAAAGGTCATCGGGTCACTTACACCCATTCCGTTGACCATACCTCTGAATGTCTGGAAAAATCCGCCTATGGTACTGCCGGCACCTGCGCCGATTGATACCCACTGTGCCACACGGCTTCTCTCCTGAGAATTAGGTGAAGAAACCGCTATCATTCCCCACAGACCTACGTCCTGGAATGAATAGAAGAAATCCCACAGCAGGTAGCAAACGCATATTATTCCCACCAGAGCCAGCTTGCCGACTTTGTACGGCATAAACATCAGAGCGGACAGTATGCCGATAATCGGGGGAGTATACAGTAGGATGGGTCTGAGCTTTTCTCCGTTTTTGAATTTGTGTTTGTCTACCATTGCACCGACTATGGGGTCATTTATTGAATCCCATACTCTTGAAATACCGGTAATAAGTCCCGATACTCTGGCGTCAATGTGTCTAATGTTTTCAAGGTAATAAAACAGCCAGTTTGAAATATAGTTGTAGGTCATATTCTGACCTGCAAGACCTATTGAGTAAGCCAGCAGCTTGCCGTTTGATACTCTGTCAATTTCTCTGTTTTTTACCTCTGCCGTGTTTTCTGTTGACATCAGATGCTGTTCAACTCCTCTGCCTTACGTTCAATCGCCTGAGAATTTGCCTTGCGCGTGTATTCGTAAACGGGCTCAAGATTTTTCTTTGTAAGGGGGAATACAAGGTAAAGAATGAATATCAGTGAATAGGTGATAGCCGGAATGGCCGTGCAGATTGTAAGGATTTTTTCGCTGACACCCTTTACAAATCCGAGATTTGCCATTGACTTATCATAGCCGGCATAGTTTCCGAGAAGCTTCAGTCCGCCGTAATCTGCGGCAGTCTGACCGAGCTTTCTTGAGAATGTGTAAACCGCATAGATTGCGCTTTCGCTTCTAATACCCGTCTTGAAGAACTGGAAGTCGATTACATCCGAAACGACAGCCCAGTTTGTGATTGAAACGGTTGAATATCCGAAGCCGATGCCGAAGAGCAGCGCAATGAAAAGCCAGGGCTGATCGGGGCCGGGCTTGAGAATGAAAGTGGCAACGGCGGCAATGGCGGCAACAAATGCGCCGACCGTACTGATTTCCTTCTTGCCGTATTTTGCGGAAAGCTTGGGTACAAAGGGAATCATGATTGCCATTGGCAGATACTGTGCTATTGTACCGAAAATGGAAAGACTTGTATTTGTGAAGTAGTTTTTATAGAGATACTGGTTAAGTGATGCAAACTGGAGCTGACCGCTGATGAGGATACCCGTAAGAGCGAGAATTACAAACGGCTTGCTCTTGAGCATTCCCAGATAGGTCTTTTTCATATCAACGTTGGGTTCTTCATCGGATGCAACGCGTTCTCTTGTCGTCTTGTAGCAGGCGAGATAAAATACTATGGCAAGTACCGCCATCACAAGAGCGAATGCACACATTTTTCCTGAGGAGGCAATCTTGATATCCTTACCGAGCTCATCAAGCTGACCTGTTTTTACGTAGATAAGCATGGGAGCTATCAGCAGGGGAGCCGCACCGCCGATACCGCCGCCGATTGTCCTGAAGGTTGAAAGGAGAGTTCTGCCTGCGGGGTCGTCGGTAATAACGGATGCAAGTGAGCCGAAGGGAACGTTCATTCCCGTGTAAAGCATACCGAAGGCGATATATGTAACGTATGCGAATATCAGTATGATAATATCGTTTTGTGTGATTTTGCTTATGTCAACGAAACACAGAAGCTGTGAAACGGCAAGGGGAATTGATACCCATTTGAGATAGGGCCTGAATTTACCGTCCTTTGAGGGCTTTTTCTTTGCAACTATCGCACCCCACATAGGGTCGTTGATTGCATCCCATAACCTTGTAAAAAGGAAAAGATTGGCAACTCTGTCCGTTGCTATTTTCAGTACGTCCGTGTAAAAGATTTTCAGGAAGGATGATACGTAGGTGAGCACGAATAGGTTGCCTGCGTCACCGAGCATATATCCCATGCCTTCCTTTATTCCTATTTTGTTGGGATGGGGCTCTGCATTGAGCTCTCTGTTTACGGATTCTTTAGCCATTTGATCACTCCTTTATATAAATAATATATCATATCGCCGGTGATTTTTCAATCATACAAATTATTATTTATGTCAGAATAAAGTGATTGAATTACCTTTTGCGGATTGCTATAATTGACATGGAAAATATACGGAGGTGCGCTATGAGAGATGTTTGCGATTATATGATAATCCGTCGTAATGCCGACGGCTGCGGTAAGTGTGTATTCACGGGCAGAATAAACCCGTCAGACGGCAATCTTGTTATTGCGAGAGTGATGCACGAGGACAATAATGTCATGATTGTTCCCTGGACGGAATGTAAGGTTGAGGACGGTGCTTTTTCCGTAGAACTTACCGTTCCTGCAGGTGGACTTTACCGGATAGAAGCCCGTCAGACAAACGGCGTATTTAATCCGGCAAATAACAATTACGACTGGGCGCCTTATGTTGAATGCGTTCATCATGTCGGCGTAGGTGAAATATTCATTATGGCAGGTCAGAGCAATATGTCCGGTTACGGTAAAGACCCTGCCTATGATCCTCCCGAAATGGGAGTTCATCTTTTTGACAACAGCGGTAAATGGGGCATTGCGGCACATCCGCTCTGCACCTCAATAAATCCCGTTTATCCCAATAATGACGGCTCCGCGGGTACTTCACCCGGTCTTTCCTTTGCCAAAGCCATGAAAAAGGCGCTCGGTGTCCCCGTCGGACTTGTTTCCGCCTGTCTCGGCGGCTCGTCCCTTGAAAGCTGGAATCCCGCAGAAAAAGAGCCCTTCCTTTACGATTCCATGGTTGACAAAATCGGGGAAGTCGGCGACTTTTCGGGTATGATATGGTATCAGGGATGCAACGAAACGAATGAAGAGGAATGCTTTACCTATTATGATAAATTCTGCGAAGCGGTGCGGCTCTGGCGAAACAGATTCGGTGATTTCCCGATAGTAACCTGTCAGCTTAACCGTCATGCAAGCCGCGAAAACGACAACAGCAGGTGCTGGGGTGCCGTAAGGGATGCGCAGCGAAAAGCTGCACTTACCCTGAAGGACGTCTGTATCGTTACCACAAACGACCTTCCCGTCTGTGACGGAATACATAATACAAGCGGTGCTTCGGTTATTATCGGTGAAAGAATTGCAGGGGCTCTGCTGAAAATGTACTATAAACTTCCCGGTTATTCCGCTCCCGTAATTACCCGCGCAAAGAAGATTGACGGTAAAAGAATATTCGTTTACGTCAGCGGTTGTCAGGTTCTTAAGACTATGGACGATAATCCCTGCGGACTTAATATTGAGGACGAAAAGGGTATGATGGAATGCCTGAGTGTATCTGCCCGTGACGAAGGTCTTGAAATTACCGGCGGGCGCGAGATAGCAGGCAAAGCATATTTTCACGCCTATTGGAAAAAGGAGGGCTCCGAATTTACCGTACGCGATGTTTACGGTATGCCCGTTACCTCGTGCTATATGCTTGAAATTGAATAATATGAGAATCAGCCGTCTGCAGTGAAGCAAACGGCTGATTATTATACTGTTTTGATTTCCGCTTTTTCAATCAGCTCCGAAATGTAATCGGCAAATGCCTTTTCCGTCAGAGCTGCGGCGGCAGAGCTTTCCGAAACACCGGGATTGTTCTTTATATATTCTCTGATTTCGTCTTCGTCCGGAGCAGGTATGTCTCCGCTTTCCGTCAGACGGTTTTTCAGCTCGATTTCACCCGTCTGGAAATAGTAGGTATAAAACGACTCCGTATCAATCGTGTTTGCACCTACCGCTTTTTCCGATTTATGCTTTTTGTTATATTTCAATGCTTCTTCTTTCAGCCCGAGGAATGAAATATCTCTGTAAATGTGTTTTTCCTTCATAAGCAGAAAGACCGCTTTGTATTCGCACGCATCACGAAAAGATATTTCCGTGAGCATATCATGCGGAGTTTTACCGTCAAATTCCTTATCCCAGAAATCCGAATAATCTGTTACACCGTATTTTTCCGAGTAATATTTTATTGTTTCCGCTTTGTTTCTTTTCATGAAATATTCTACTTCGTCCTGAAGGATTGCTTCTCCGTTTACGTAGCCGTAAACCTTGACTCTGCGCTCTGCATGTTTGCCGCAGGAGGAGAATATCATCAGAACGGATAAAACGGCAAATAATAACGGTAACGCTTTATTTCTCATCTTGCCTCTCCTTAATCTTTATGTATATAAAATACCATACTGCTGTAAAAATGACAAGATATCAGAACGCATTTCCGATCTTGTAGACAGTTTATACTCCGAAGACGAGAAAAGGCATATATTGAAAAATACTACGGCAATTCGGCGGTATACGATACAGAAGAAAAGCGTAACGAAGAATTTATTGCCGACCATATGTTTGATGTGCTGTCATCAAAGAGAGCCATCAAAGAACTCTGCAACGAGGACGAGACATCCGCAAGAAAACTTGCCGGCCAAATCGTAAAATTAATGCCTAAAATTGATGCTGCAATAAAAACGCCGTGGGAATAGAAGCCCACAGCAATAGGTATTTCTTTGATTACAATACAGTTCAGTTTCTTGAAATGGTGGGTGGATATATTGACGGGGACTTGTTTGTTCCTGTAAGGTTTGGAATAAAGCAGTCAAATAATCAGAATACTCTGTATGTAATTATAGACGAAGAGGGAATAAAAAAGACCAAGGTCATCAAATCAGTGTTGACAGATAAACTGCGAAGCACTGACTCTCGCTTGGTTTGTGTTAGTATAGCAGATGTGTTACGCAATGTCAACAATAAAGATTTTCTAAGGTTTGTTCCTAACGGGTTGCTTGAGCAGAAGCGACTTGCCGAAGCAAATGCAAACGAGCTGAATAATCTTACCGAATTTCCTGCACGCAAGCTTAATCAGAATGACATTGCATCTGTTGTTAAAGACCTTTGGGGCGGACTCAAGACAAACATATCCAACGCAGAGCAGAAAGCTCTTATAACCGAATTGTATGAGTATATAGCCAACGATAAGGATGTAACGTCAGACGAGATATACCGCAGAGCATACGACTAATCAAAGCGATATCCGACAAATAAAAACGTGTGTTGATAATTATTTCCGTGTATGTTATTATGATGAAAACGAAATGGAGATGATAAAATGAAAAAAGTTATTTCCGTAATCCTTTCATTGGTGCTTATTGCCATGATTGCTCTTCCCGCACTTGCGGCAGAGGAAGAATGCGGCTGCGGTTTTTCACCCGTTATTTATGTTGGTCCTCTCGGCTGTGCGGATATCGTCAGGGATGCAGGCACGGAGAATGAGCAGAAGCTCTGGAAAACCGATACGGGCTTTCTTCTCTCAAATGCAAAGGATGAGCTTGGCGGTCTTCTTAAAGGTGCCGTGCTGAATGATCCCGATGAATTCGGTGACGCTCTCATAAAATTCGTCAACGACAGCTTCGGCGATCTCGCTCTTGATAACGACGGCAATTCAAAGAGCAGCGTAACAGTTGAAGGACTCAACGTTCCTTCAGACGGAAACCACGGAATAAATTATTCATTTTATTTCAATTATGATTTCCGCATTGACCCGTATATCCATGCAGAACGCCTCAACGAGGTTATTCAGCAGATAAAGTCGCTTACAAAACACAGTAAGGTACAGCTTAAAGCATCGTCAATGGGCGGTGTCGTTCTTGCCGCATATCTTGAAGAATATGGCTGGTCCGATGTTGAAAAAATAATCTGTCAGTGCTGTCCTCTTTGGGGTACTGCCGTTGCAGGCGAGCTTTTCAACGGTCTTGTTGAGCTTAATGCGACCTCCCTGCGGCAGTATGCTCAGGATGCCCTGCCTTATCTTGACGGCGGAGACTTCCTCCGGGCACTTCTCTATTCGCTTACCGAAGCTTTCCGTGTTGCGGGAGTATGGGACGGTATCATAAAGCTCGGAAACAAGCTTGTTAAAGACCTCGGAGACAGGGTGTTTGACGAATGTCTTATTCCGATTTTCGGCTCAATGCCGGGTATCTGGGCATTTGTTCCCGCCGAATATTATGAAGGCGCTCTCACCTTTATGAAGATTGATAAATCAAGCGGTCTTTACAGTCAGATTGCCCGTTATAGAACTGCTCAGTCAAATGTTGCCGATAATCTCAGGAAGGCAAAGGATGACGGCGTAAGAGTATATATATTCTGCGGCTATGACGTTCAGAGAACTCCTCTTGTTACCGCATGGCATAATACCTCCGACGGTACCGTAGATACAAAATATGCCTCCCTCGGTGCGACCTGCGCCGATGACGGAAGCGTACTGACGGATGAATATATTTCATCTCTTGAAGATAAAAAATACGTGTCTCCCGATAAGTGTATTGACGCCTCAACCTGTGCTCTGCCCGACTGCACCTGGTTCAATAAGGGTTGGCTTCATTGCAACGGACAGAAAGCCATTGATGAATTTTACAATACCTTCCTTCAGAGCGATGTACAGTTAACGGTATTTTCAAGCGAAAAATATCCTCAGTTCCTCAAAAACGACGACCACGCCGAAACATTGACCCCCGTAAAGGGGATTCAGACAATGGCGGAAAGATTCAGAGAAGCACCCTCACTCCTCAATTTCGTCAAGATGATTATTGAATTTTTCACTGTTACGATTCCCGGTCTTTTCAAAATTAAATGATTCGGATATAACAAAGCCCGCTGATTTATTCAAATCGGCGGGCTTCATTTTATTTCTTTACGACTATTGTCGCAACGCTTCTTGCGGGCATAAACAGTTCCTTTGTATAGGCCTGCTTTTCAAGATCGAATTTCTCGGATGTGAGATATATTTCCGCATCTTCAAACGGAAGGTCAAGCTTTTTGACCTGCTTGAATCTGTTGGAAACGACAACTACGGTCTTTTCATCGTTTTCAAAGCAGACGGAGTCGATTTCCTCACCTGCATCGGAGTCGATTCTTACCATGCCCGGCTCAATGAATTTTGAGAAATTACCGAAAGCATAATATCTCTTTGTCATACGGAATGCTCTCGGCTCGTCAAATTCATATATAAGACCGTCACAGTAGTCAACGTTTGAAAGAGCGATCCATAACTGCCACGAGGTAACGTCAAGATATTTCATATCCTCCATCATTACCTTTGTCTGCTCAAGCGCGGATTTCATACCGAAATCCCTGCCGTTTTTCATGTGACACCATTCACTTGTTTTAAGAGCAACATCGGGATAGTGTCTGTCCATGAACTGCTTGTATCTCTTCATAAATGCAATTCTGTCACCGATAGTGGATTTCAGAATCGCATAGTCGGGTGTGAGGAAATATGAATGAGTATCAACGGAATCCATTCTCCTGCGGATTTTAACGTCATCAAGCAGTAAACGGCAGTATGTCTTATTGAAATATCTGATATCGCCGTTCTCGGCGCCTGAGAGCATTAAATTCTTCAGTGCGGGTCTCTTGTCCATTTCATCGCAGAATACTCTGAAAAGGTTCCAGACCTGCGTGGGTCTGTAATGACAGCCCTCCTGACCGCCCGTCCATTTCCATACCGGCTCATTGACGGGGGACAGATACTTAATGGGAATACCTTCGCCCAGAAAATGCTCAACACAGTCAAGGCAGTATCTTGCGAATCTTTCGTAATTATCGGGTGAAAGATTGTATTGAAACGCCCTGTCCTGATGCGTCTTTCCGTTTTTTGTAAGGCGTTCAATGGGGGAATTTACAAAGAATATGACTTCGTCCGCACCGTATTTACAGGCAAGCCTCATCATATTGACGGCATTTTTATCCCTTGACCAGTCGTAGTCAATATTGCTTATGTCAAAGCTTTCCGTCCTGCGGCATTGCATCGGAATGTCACCGTTGCCGCTGTGGGCTGAACCGCCGCCTAAATTGTATCTGTAAATGCGGATGCCTATGCCCTCGTCCTTGTCAAAAAGGAGTTGGGCGATCCTTTCGTTTTTCGGCATGCCGGATTTTTCGTCGATTTCATCCCATCCGCCTACGACCTGTGCCCACCAGGCACCGCTTGCACCGAATTTATCAAAGGTCTGATGTCTGCTCTGAGGATTAATTACAAGGTTACTCATAATTACACCTTCCTGATATCTTTACTGTTCGGGAACGACCATTGTGGGCTTCTCCATAGTAACTTCTTCTCTTTCAAAAATGGGAACGTATTTATCCTGATAGTAATTTTCGGGCGTGATTTCATAACTGCCGTCGGGCTTGTAGGTGATTACCGTACATCCGCGCTGATATCCTTTTTCGGAGATACCGATGTATGCAAGGTAGTCGATGCTCATACCGTAAGTGAGCTGAATTCCCTTATATTTGAGTGAAAGTGTGTTAAGATGGTCGTGACCGTTGAATATTGCCTTTGTTGAACCGAGCTCCTTGATGGTTTCAAACATTGCGTCTTCACCGATTCCGCTGAAAACGACCTTTCCGGTTTCGCCTGCGGCACCGTAAATAAATTCCACGTTATCCGTATCCTTGAAATCGTTATTTGCGTATTCGGTTATTGCATCCTTCATTTCAACAAGTGGAATGTGGAAGAACATGGAGGATTTGACTGCGGGGTCGCAGTCGATAAGACCAAGCTCTTCAACCGTTTTCTTGTTGATTTCATTGTATGCCTTTACGTTCTTGATGTACCAGTTGACCTGATTCTGATGAATGTTGTCATATTTCCAGAAAATACCGAAAATATCGCCGCCGGTGTATGAATGGCTGTCAAGAATGTAGAGGGACTGAGTAATGATATTGTTTGTCTTTTTGATGTTTATGATCTGGTTGCCGAAGCCGTCAACGTCATCGGGGCCCTTCTGGAAGAGGCAGTATTTGTAAGCACCGCTGCCGTAGAAATCGGAGATTTCCTCTCTTGTGTATCTGCTGTAAGCTTCGGTATCGTGGTTACCGTAACTGAGTGTCCAGTACACACCGAGCTGTTCCATGAGATCGGCAAATATTTTTGCCGCTGATTTGTTGTTCATTGTACCTGCCTGGAAAGGAACGGGATAAGCAATGTCACCGGTAACGATTACCAGGTCGGGTTTTTCGGCCGTAAGCATTGTGGCAACGGCATTGATTGCCATAAGGTCCTTCTTGAGTGAAAGCCAGCCGGCGCCGATATGAACGTCTGTCAGCTGAATTACTTTAAGGTCTTCGTCTGATGTAAAGGTCCAGTTGCCTTTTTCGTCTTTTTCGGGAACGAGCTGATTATCATATTTTACTTTTTCGATTGTTGCGATTTTCTTGAGATTGCTCTTGTTGCCCAGGGCTGTTATCAGGGAAGTAATTGCTATGAAAAGAGCGATGACGGCAATTATTCCGAGCAGTATTCTGCGGCCGATTTTTCTTCTCTTCTTTTTCTTTTCGAGTTTGAGCTGCTGTTTTTCGGTCAATACTTCTTCATTTGCTTTTTCTTTCATCGTATTTTCTCCTTACTTTTTTATTTTGAAACAGTATGCATATTCTGATTCAAGCTCGTCGGGGTTAAGGGGGCTGAATTTCAGTAATACCTTGCCGTTTTTCTCGTTTACCTCAATGTGTTCGTTACTGCCGAGAAGTGTGCATTCAAGATTATCCGAATATTCGACCTCATCAAGATATACTTCTCCGAACGGGAATTTCAGCAGGAATGCGTAAATCGTATTACCGTCCTTGCTTCTTGTATATCTTATGTCCTTATCCTTGCTGAAGCCATATCTTCTTGTGGCGTAGATGCCTTCTCCGTTGACCTTCAGCCAGTCACCCATATCAAAGAGTTTCTGCTGCATGATAACGGGAATCCTGCCGTCCGCGGTGGGTCCTACATTGAGAAGGAAGTTACTGCCTCTGCTGACAAGATCTATCAGCATATGAACAAGCTCTTTTGAAGAAAGATAGTCGTCGGGATTCTCAATTCTGTTGAATCCGAATGAGCCGCCGATACCTCTGCATTCCTCATTAGGCCTTGTGTACGTATCGATTACGTTCATTATTCCCGGGGATGAGCCGCCGTCAATGTAGCCGTATTCCGATGTAAAATTGCCGCCGAGCTTTCCTCTCGTACCCTTACCCCAGCGGTCATTGGGCACTATGAAATCCTTGACGGATGACTCGTTGTAGAGCCACTGTAAAAATTCCGTTGAATGCCAGACCTCATCTGTCTGCTCCCATTCACCGTCTGTAAATAATGTGGCGGGTTGGTATTTTTCCATAAGCTCCTTGAGCATGGGAATCAGATGCTTGACTGCATATTCTTCGGGGTCCTTGAGATACAGGGGGTGATACCATTCATAAACGGAATGATACACTCCGAATCTTACGTCCGTCTTGTCAAGTGCATCCTTCAGCTCACGGCAGAAATCCTTATGGGGACCTACGTCAACGGAGTTCCATCCGGGAGTGTAATCACTCTTGTAGAGAGTAAATCCGTCGTGATGCTTTGAAACGAGATTTATGTATTTTGCACCTGCACGCTGAAAGATTGATGCCCATTCATCCGCATCAAAGCATTCTGCCTTGAAATCCTTTACAAAGTCGGCGTACTCAAAGCTTTCACCGTAGTTCTTCCTGTGAAAATCTATGAACGCCTGCTGATTTTCGTTGGGATTTTCCGTTTTGATTGCAATCCAGTACCATTCCGCATACTGACCTTTCGGCGCGTAGGCGGGTACGGAGTAGAGTCCCCAATGAATGAAAATGCCGAATTTTGCATCCTCAAACCACTCGGGAACCTTTCTCTGCATGAGTGAATCCCAGTTGTTTTCGTATTTCATGTTTTCTCCTCTTTATGTAACTGCGATGTATCCTTTGAGTATCGGCTCAACATCGGGAATATCCGTCAGAGTGGTAAGCACCTTGTAAAAGATGAATCTTTCCTCTCTTTTTCCCTGCTTCGTTTCCCAATCGCTCAGCCGTATTTCGCCCTTCAGCAGAGTGCTTACGTTTCCGTACGGGTCGGGCATTGACTGAGTATGTGTAAGGGGAACATCGGGAATACGGAAATCCTCAATGTATTCCTCCTTTGTGTGACCGGGAGGAATGCACGCGCCCTTGTCATGCTCAAGAAACCACAGAGCCATTATTCTTCGCAGCTCATCTTCGCTTATTACTTCGGTAATCATTCCGATATACCGTATTTACTGCAGATTTCCGAAATAATCGCTTTCATTTCGGGCATTTTTTCTTCCATTTCTTCCGCAAGCTTTATCTGTGTGCGCGCTCTTACGAGATTATGCTCGGGATATTCCGTCTTGAAGTATATATCGCCGTTTATGTAGTCACCCAGAAATCTCATACCGCACTCAAGTGTCATGAGCATTGATGAGAAGGGGAGATATGCGATTTCGTTCTTCGTAAGCGCTTTACCTGCGGTTGAAAGATATCCGTCTGCATAAGCTCTGAAATATTCGGGGCTGAAATGGACCTTGCTTAAATCTTTTTCGTCCTCGGAGGCGGTGCTTGCGCCGAAGCGGATGCTGTCACCGAAATCGTAAAGTGAAAGTCCGGGCATTACAGTATCAAGGTCAACGACACATATACCTTCATCTGTTTTATCGTCAAACATTACGTTGTTGAGCTTCGTGTCGTTGTGGGTTACTCTTACGGGCAGCTCACCCTTGTCAATCATATCTGTCAGTACGCCGTAATATTTTTCGCGTGCAAGGAACTTTTCCGTTTCTTCCCTGCAGCTTTCGGCTCTGCCGGAGAGATTATCTTCAATTGCCTTTTTGAAATCGGCGAATCTTGATTTTGTGTTATGGAAATTCGGGATTGTTTCAACCAGTGTTTCCCCGGGATAATCTGCAAGCAGACATTGGAAATTACCGAATGCCTTTGCGGCTTTTCCGAAGGTTTCGGGAGTGTCGGCAAACTGTATTGAATGAGCGCCGTGAATATAGTTGAAGCAGCGCCAGAATCTGTTTTCGCTGTCAATGTAAAATGTCTTGCCGTCCTTTGCCTTATATGCGAAAAGACACTCTCTGTCGGGGTCTCCGCCGGTTTCGATTATTTTTTCGCGCAGATAGTGGGTCACACCTACGATGTTGTCCATCAGCTCAACGGGTTTTGTGAAAACGGAAGTGTTAAGCTCCTGGACGAGGTATCTGTTGATTTTACCGTTATCGTTGAATTCAAAAACGAATGTGTTGTTTATGTGTCCGTCGTCAATTCTTCTGATATTCTGCATTTCACCCTCAAAGGTAAAAGCGTTAAGCAGTTCATTAACGGTGTTGATGTTTTCGCTCATAATTATTTCCTTTCAAGAAGCGGTTTAAGGAATTGACCTGTATAGCTTTCCCTGACCTTGACTACCTCTTCCGGAGTGCCTTCGGCGATGATTCTGCCTCCCGCATCTCCGCCCTCGGGACCTAAATCAATAATGTGGTCTGCCGTTTTTATGACGTCAAGATTATGCTCAATTACAAGTACGGTGTTGCCGCTGTCAACGAATTTGCCGAGTACGTCAATAAGTCTGTGTACGTCTGCGGTATGCAGTCCCGTGGTGGGCTCGTCAAGTATGTAAATGGTTTTGCCCGTTGAACGTTTTGCAAGCTCTGTTGCAAGCTTGACTCTCTGTGCTTCACCGCCTGAAAGGGTGGTGGCGGGCTGACCTAATTTGACGTAACCGAGACCGACGTCGTAGAGGGTTTCGATTTTATGTCTGATTTTCGGAATGGAGTCAAAGAAATTCATGGCTTCATCCACGGTCATCTCAAGCACTTCATATATATTTTTGCCCTTGTACCTTACCTCAAGAGTTTCCTTACTGTATCTTTCACCGCCGCAGGTTTCACAGGGCACGTATACGTCGGCAAGGAACTGCATTTCTATCTTGACTATGCCGTCACCCTGACACGCCTCGCATCTTCCTCCCTTGACGTTGAATGAGAATCGGTTGGCTTTGTAGCCCCTTTTCTTTGCGTCAACGGTCTGGGCAAAAAGCTCACGTATATCCGTGAATACTCCGGTATACGTTGCGGGGTTGGATCTCGGTGACCTGCCGATGGGGGACTGGTCTATGACGATTACCTTATCGAGATTTTCAATTCCCGTTATTTCGCTGAAATTACCCTTTGTTTTCTTTGCTCTGTTAAGCTCTGTTGCAAGATGATTTGCAAGTATCTCGTTTACAAGTGAGCTTTTGCCGCTGCCGGATACACCCGTTACAGCAACGAATTTGCCCAGGGGAATTTCAACGTCAATATTTTTGAGATTGTTTTCGCAGGCACCTTTGACAACCAGCTTTTTGCCGTTGCCTTTCCTTCTCTTTTCGGGTACTTCTATTTTCTTTTTGCCGCTGAGATACTGCCCGGTAATTGATTTATCGCATTTCATAATCTCTTCGGGAGTGCCGCAGCAGACGATTTCTCCGCCGTGAATACCCGCACCGGGGCCTACGTCAACGATGTAGTCCGCGTTAAGCATTGTTTCTTCGTCGTGCTCAACCACAATGAGAGTGTTGCCAATGTCACGAAGCTCCTTCAGAGTACCGAGAAGCTTCATGTTGTCTCTCTGATGCAGACCTATGCTCGGCTCATCAAGGACGTAAAGCACGCCCATAAGGGAAGAACCTATCTGAGTTGCAAGCCGTATCCTCTGTGCTTCACCGCCGGAAAGTGTAGCGGCATTTCTCGCAAGCTGCAGGTATTCAAGACCGACACTTGAAAGAAATTGCAGACGGGAACGGATTTCCTTGATGATCTGATTTCCTATGGACTGTTCTTTTGGCGTCAGTTCAAGGGAATTGATGAATTCAAGCTCTTTGGTGATTGATTTGCGGGTAAATTCATCTATGTTTATTCCGCCTACGGTAACGCAGAGAAATTCCTTTTTAAGTCTTGCTCCCGAGCATTCGGGACAGCGCTCGGTGGACATATACTGTTCAAGCTCCGCCCTCATATATTCGCTTGAGGTGTCGCCGTAACGTCTTTCAAGGTTTGTTATTACTCCCTCGAAATCCGCCATATACGTGCCGCCGCCGTAAATTCCGCCGCGTACGAATTTGATTTTTTTGCCGTTAGTACCGTAAAACAGTACCTTTTTTGCTTCCTCGCTTAAATCCCGGAACGGAGTATCAAGTGAGAAGCCATACGCTTCGGCAATACCGTCAAAATACATTTTTGAAATTGAACTGTCGTTGATGCTCCAGCCGCTTGCACAGATTGCGCCTTCATTTATTGAAAGGGATTGGTCGGGAACGATCAGCTCCGGATTGATTTTTCTGAGCTCACCCAATCCCGAGCATACCGGGCAGGCACCGAAGGGATTATTGAATGAAAATGACCTCGGCTCAAGCTCCTCAACGTTTACGCCGTGCTCGGGGCATGCGTAATTAAGGGAGAACATCATTTCATCACTGCCGATTACGTCCACGATAACCAGCCCGTCGGAAAGTCCGGTGGCTGTTTCAACCGAATCGGCAAGTCTTGAGCGTATTCCGTCCTTAATTACAAGACGGTCAACAACCGCTTCTATATTGTGCTTGAGATTTTTGTCAAGCTTGATTTCTTCACTTAAATCGTAAATACTGCCGTCAATGCGCACTCTCGCATATCCGCTTTTGCGTACCTGCTCAAGCTCCTTTTCAAACCTTCCCTTTTTGCCTCTTGCAATGGGGGAGAGAATCTGAATTTTAGTACCTTCATCAAGGGCGAGCAGCTTGTCGGTAACGTCGTCAACGGTCTGCCTGAGTATTTCTCTGCCGCAGACGGGACAGTGGGGAATGCCTATTCTTGCGTAGAGCAGACGCAGATAATCGTATATCTCCGTAACGGTTCCCACCGTTGAACGGGGATTTTTTGACGTGGATTTCTGGTCAATGGATATTGCCGGCGAAAGTCCGTCAATGCTCTCCACATTGGGCTTTTCCATCTGACCGAGGAACATTCTTGCGTACGATGAAAGCGATTCCACGTATCGCCTTTGACCCTCTGCATAAATTGTATCAAATGCAAGAGAGGATTTTCCCGAACCCGAAAGGCCCGTAAATACAACGAGCTTATTGTGAGGAACGCTGACGTCCACGTTTTTAAGATTATGCTCTTTTGCACCTTTTACCGTAATAAATTCTGATGCCATGGTTACCTCTTGGAATTTCTGATTTTTTCTATCTTGTCTCTCAGATAAGCGGCATGCTCAAATTCAAGTATCTTGGCCGCTGCCTTCATTTCTGCGGTGAGCTTGGCAATAAGCACCTGCTTATCCTTAGCACTCATCTTTGCATATTGCTTTTCATCATCGGTTACCGCAGACGAAATTTCGATTATTTCGTGAATATCCTTAACGATGGTTTTCGGTACAATACCGTTTTCCTCGTTATATTTCATCTGCTTTTCGCGTCGTCTTACCGTTTCGGTAATCGCTTTCTCCATTGAGGGCGTTACGGAATCCGCATACATTATTACCGTGCCCTCGGAGTTTCTCGCGGCTCTGCCGACAGTCTGTATAAGGGACGTCTCGCTTCTCAGGAAGCCCTCTTTATCTGCATCGAGTATCGCAACAAGTGATACCTCCGGGATGTCAAGACCTTCACGAAGAAGGTTTATTCCCACCAAAACGTCAAAATCACCCAGACGAAGACCGCGTATGATTTCCATTCTTTCAATGGTATCAATATCGTGATGCATATATCTGACCTTGATATCGAGATTTTCAAGATACTCCGTTAAATCCTCGGCCATTCTCTTTGTGAGTGTGGTGACGAGTACTCTCTGCTTCTTCTCCGTTCTCATATTGATTTCGGAAACAAGGTCATCAATCTGCCCCTCAACGGGCCTTACCGAAATTTCCGGGTCAAGCAGTCCCGTAGGTCTGATGACCTGCTCCGTTATGAGAGCGCTTCTTTCTCTCTCAAAATCACCGGGAGTGGCACTGACAAATATCTTCTGTCCGGTTTTTTTATAAAATTCGTCAAAGGTGAGCGGTCTGTTATCAAATGCGGACGGCAGACGAAAGCCGTATTCGACAAGACTTTCCTTTCTCGCTCTGTCTCCTCCGTTCATTGCCCTTACCTGAGGCAATGTAACGTGTGACTCGTCAATAAACAGCACAAAATCGTCGGGGAAATAGTCAAGCAGCGTAAACGGACACGAGCCCGCAGGTCTGCCGGACATTACCCGTGAATAGTTTTCAATTCCCTTACAGAATCCGGTTTCGCGAAGCATCTCTATGTCGTATTCCGTTCTCTGTCTTATTCTCTGTGCTTCGAGAAGCTTGCCCTGCTTTTCAAATTCCGCAACTCTTTCTTCCATCTCGTTTGATATTTCAATCAGAGATCTTTCCATCTTTTCAGGTGCCGTTACGTAGTGGGAAGCAGGATATATTGCAACGTGTGATATGACGCATTTTACCTGACCTGTCAGGGCGTTTATTTCACTGATTCTCTCTATTTCATCGCCGAAAAACTCAATTCTGTAAGCGTTTTCGTTTGAATACACGGGATAGATTTCAATAACGTCTCCGCGTACTCTGAATTTGTTTCGGCTGAATTCTATATCGTTTCTTTCATACTGGATTGAAATAAGCTTTGCGATAAGCTCATCTCTGTCAATTTCGTTTCCCGTTCTTAAAGAAACAACCTGACTTCTGTAATCAATGGGGTCGCCCAAGGTGTAAATGCAGGAAACCGAGGCAACGATTATAACGTCTCTTCTCTCCGAAAGAGCCGAGGTTGCCGAATGGCGTAATCTTTCTATCTCGTCATTGATGGCGGAATCTTTTTCAATGTAGGTGTCGGTGGTGGCTATGTATGCTTCCGGCTGATAATAGTCGTAGTAGGAAACAAAATACTCAACCGCATTATTCGGAAAGAATTCCCTGAATTCGCTGCAAAGCTGTGCCGCCAGGGTTTTATTGTGGGCAAGAACAAGCGTGGGACGGTTGACCTGCGCAATAACGTTCGCCATTGTGAACGTTTTGCCCGAGCCGGTAACACCGAGCAGAGTCTGCTCTTTATATCCCTTTTTTAACCCCTCAACCAGATCCTTGATTGCCTCCGGTTGGTCACCCATTGGTGAATAGGGGGAATGCAGTTCAAATCTGTCCATAAGCATTCTGTCCCATAATAATTATTTACAGTATATCTTATCATAACAATTTAATATTATCAAGACAAATATAATTAACAGATTAGATTTGAAATTTGCGGTTTTTTTCAGTAATTTACACATTTTATGTTGGCGGATATTGTGATAGAATAATCAAAAATTTATGTGGTGAAATGAATGAAACTCTTACAAGGTAAAGACAAGGTACGTGTTATGACCGTAATTGCGGCTGTGATTACAGCGGTTGCAATTACCTTTTTCACCGTTAAATACGGCGGCGGTACCGAAACCATAATAGTGATTCCTCTCTATGTTTCCATACTGATTCTGTTTTTGCAGTCGGGTGTCAACAGATGGGCGTTCCTGCTCGGAGCAATTAACTCTCTTTTTTATGCGGCAGTCTATATTTACGACGGACTTTATCTGACGGCGGTCTATTGCGCTCTTTTTTCGTT
This sequence comes from uncultured Clostridia bacterium, assembly GCA_937892115.1. Lineage (GTDB taxonomy): Bacteria > Bacillota > Clostridia > Oscillospirales > Acutalibacteraceae > CAG-177. Next base: position 75,515 of record CALAUI010000011.1, read on the forward strand.
CCCGTTTCAGTTCTGGACTTTTTTCAGGTGGAAAAATAAAGATACAAACGGTAAGACCGTTTTCAGAAAGCTCGGCAGTTTTCAAAGAATTATGATTACTGTCGGTTTTGCCGTTTTATATGCCGTATTTTATCTGATACTCAGATACTTTGGCAGCGATTGGGGATTCTATGACTGCTGGAGTATGCTTTTGGGAATACTCGTTACCGTGCTTTGCACCGTTCCCTATGTTGAATATTCGCCTCTGCAATGCCTCAGCGTATTCATCGGGCTTATAATGTTTGCGAAAATGGCACGCACCGATCCCTTACAGTATACGTACCTTGCCTATCAGATATATTCTCTTTTCTGTGTGGTTCAGGCGTTTATCCGTATAGTCAAAATATACAGGAATCAGAACAGTCTGCCCGAAAGCAGCACCGAATGAGTCTGTAAAATCAAGCAAAAACCGCCTGCACATCCGATGCGGGCGGTTTTCCGTATAACCTGTTAAGCTTGATTTTCTTGTTTTAATATTGCTTTCAGCAATCCTTCACAACCGTCATAAATATCTCTGTATGCCTTATCAAAATCGCCTGTGTACCAGGGATCGGAAACATCAGCGGGTCTGTCGGTATAATCCATCAGCATACGGATTTTATCCTCATTATCTCCATGAAAAATCCTTTGAGTATTTCTCACATTGCTTTTATCCATGCATACAAATAAATCGTATTTTTCGTAATCACTCTTTTTTATCTGAACAGCCCTTTTTCCCTCGGCGGAAAGACCGTGCCGTGCAAGTATTCTTTTGGCGGGAGGATAAATCTCTGCTCCGATTCCGTTCCATACATTTTCGCTGCTGGTGGCGCTTGATGCTATTATAAACTCATCACTCAGCCCGTTTTTCTCCACCATATCTCTGAATATGATTTCCGCCATAGGACTGCGGCAGATATTGCCGAGGCAGATAAACAATACTTTTATCATAACTTTGTATAACCTCATATAAGGGCGCATACTTTGATTTAACCAGTTTTTCTATACATTTATGAAAAGCCTTAATACAGTATGCTCTGTAGGAACTTTATACTATTAGTTGGAGCGATTAAATAACAATTTTACAAACTATCTTCTTGATAACTTACTAAATATGGCGAATTTGAGCAGAATATATCAAGTGACTGTTGTTCCTTTAGAATTGGTTTACCACTACTATTTCTTTTTATGTTGATTTAAAGATGTGCTCTCTGTGATACTTCATGTAAACTTTTGTATTCTCATCCATTGCAATTTTCATATCGGGATTTATATTTGTGAAAATCTGATTAATTGTGTCCATTTCATTTGAAATTATTATTTTACCTTCATCATCAAAAGAAATCAGTCCACTATCAAACAGTCGGTCATGATTAGGACACAATAACAATCCGTTGTAAACATCTAACTTTTCATGCTTATCGCTCACGCTCCAAGGTTTGATGTGACTTGCAATCAGCAGTTTAGGATTATTAATTTTACACATAGCGCAACTTCCATATTTATCAATCAGGTTATTTCTGAAAACATCTTGATTTATTCTTGCCTTTATAAGCATTTCCTTTTCTTGGCCTTCAAGCAAATCTTTTTCAATTGAATTAATTCTGTTATCTATCCCTAGCTTTTTGTTCTTAATGTAGTCATAGACTGCAGTATCTGTTTTATCGTTACCATACCAGATATTAGATTGGCCCATGCCTTCAAGTTGATAATTTCTTTCCGACACATCTAACAATGTTACTTTTTCAGCATAAATATTGTAAACATCATGTGATTTCAAACTACGACTATCCATAATATCATCTGGTACTTTTTGAAGATTCCTATAAACAAGTGCATCTTCGTACCATCCAACAATATACTGACCTTTTTTCTTTGGATGTGAAGCAACCCATATTACCAAAATATCATCTATACACTCATCTTTTTTTGTTGCTCCGAGTCTGTCAATATGAATTGAATTGTTAATTCCTGCTTCAACAAATCCATAATATTTTCCATTAACCCCTAAGTAGTTGTGAACTTCATAGCCGATATTGTCTTTGTTATAAGCTCCTCCATTTTGTGGCTTTTCGTCTCTACTTCCCATGTAGGCATTCATCCATCCTACTCTACAATAAAACAGTTTCATAAATAATACGCTCCTCCATAAAAAGTTACATAGTTTTATCCTATGCAAGTACACTAAGTGCGGTTCTATATTCTTCAAAGCATAAAACAAGTTCTATTTCAATCTTCGTAAAGATTATATTTTGTCAGTATTGATTTTCCGATTTCATATATGAGCATTTCCGCTTTTATCTTTGCTTCAAGAGTGGGTATATTTGCCAGGGATTCACCGAATTCATGTCTTGCATTGGGCCAGCATTTTATTCTTGATATTACGTTTTCCGCTTCAAATGTGAATACTCCGCCTCTGCTGACGAAACCGTTGTCAATCAGTGCTCTCATGACCGAGTCAATATCTACTGTACCGATGAGGGGGCATATATGGTCGTCGTGCAGACCGTAGTTATCCTGAATGTGAACGGCTTGCAGATTATTTCCGAGACGGATGATGTCCTTATACTGGTCCGGATCAATAAGGTTGGCGTGCCCTATATCCCAGCAGACTCCCATAAGAGGATGATTGCATATTTCCATAAGCTTAGCCAGGTCCTCACCGCTGTAAAAGGAGCAGGTATCACTTCCGGAGGGAATATAATTCTCGGCGCAGACGTAAACACCGTATTTTTCCATCGCTGGATAAAGTGCTTCATAAAAGCTTTTTACGTCTTCAACGTAAGCTTTCATATTTTCTTTGCCCTGATATTTGTCGGTTCTTCCCGAGTGAACGACAAGCTTTTTGATACCAAGATAAGCGCAGGCCTCAATTGAACGGATATTTCCTTTGATAACGGTTTCTTTGTCGTCGCGGAAAAAATCGTTGCTCGGCGAATGGGCCTGAACAAAGTCAAATCCCAGTTTTTCCGCCTCTTTTGCTGCTGCGGCTATATTTTTGACCCAGTTGTCGCCCATAAATTCGGAATTTTTGTAATTCAATCTGTAAAAACTGTAATCAAGGTGTCTGAAGCCCGTTCCTTCAAAAGCTCTGACTGCCTCGGCGTCGCTGCCGACATAACCCGTAAAATCAGAAGTTGTTGTTGCAATTTTCATATTATCGCCCCTTTTTGGCTATAATATCATTGTAAGACGAAAATAGCAAGACAATCGGTTTGTTCGGTCAGTTCGGATTCATTTTTCTGTCATCATATTGTAAATTCCGACCGTTTGGTATATAATATGACCGATTTAATCAGATAATCAGAGGACGGAAATATGGATATCAGATCAATGTATTCAATTACCTACGGCGTTTTTATGCTTGCAACCAAAGCCGGAAACAGGGTGAACGGCTGTATTACGAATACCTGTATGCAGGTGGCTTCCGATCCCACGAGAATAGCCGTTTCCTGCATTAACGGTAATCTTACCTGTGAAATGCTCAAGGAAAGCGGTGTCTTCTCTCTGAGCATCCTTGACAACACCTGCACTTTTGAAACGATAAAGCATTTCGGATTGCAATCGGGTAGGGACGTTGACAAATTTGCCGATATTGACTTGCCGCTTGATGTTAACGGTGTTCCCTATCTTTCCTGGCAGACCTGTGCCGTGATTTCATGCCGTGTCGTTGATAAAACCGATTTAGGCAGCCACACTTTATTTATTGCCGAAATTGACGACGGAATCTGTCTGAGTGATAATTCTCCGCTGACATATTCCGACTATCAGACGAAGCTGAAGCCGAAACCCGTTAAGAACACCGAAAAAGAAATTATCGGCTGGAAATGCAGAATCTGCGGTTACATATATGACGGCAGAGAATTGCCCGATGATTTTATCTGCCCCGTCTGCGGACACGATGCCTCGGATTTTGAACCGATTTTCAAGGAGTGATTTAATTGAGAAGAAATGACAGAGCAGTAACCGATATTGATGAAATATATGACATTTTATCGCGATGTGACACAATAAGAGTAGGTATGAATGCCGGCGATTATCCCTACGTTATTCCGATGACCTTCGGCTGTGAAAAGATGAATGATAAAATCGTTATTTATTTTCACTCAGCCGCAGATGGCAGGAAGTGGGATATCCTCGGCAGAGATCCCCGCGTATGCGTAGAGGCAGATTTATATTACAAAGTTGAAAAGCAGGATAACGGTGACGTTACCGCCATTTATGAAAGCGTTATCGGTACGGGAGATGCAGTTCTTCTTACGGATAAAACCGATAAAGTCAACGCCTTGAAATGTATGCTTTCAAAGTATAAAGAAAGCGGATTTCCCGTTACAAGCTGTCAGAGTCTTCCTCACGTTGCGGTTTTCAGAATTGAACTCAACGAGGTATGCGGCAAGAGGAACAGATAAAATCGTACGGCCCGTCATTGAGACGGGCTGTTTTTTGACGATATTCCCGAAAAAGTGTTTACAATAAAGTGCGTTGAACATATAATAATAAATATGGGATGTGTGCAGATTATCCCTTATTTAAGATAAAACGGTCGGAAATGAAAATGAAAAACAAAAATAACGATATGCTTACGGATAATCCCATAAAAAGCATTCTTCTGTTCAGCTTGCCGATAATGCTTTCCTCGCTTCTGCAGTTCAATTATACCCTTGTAGATAACATTATCGTCGGCAGATACGTCAGCACGGATGCCCTCGCCGCAGTAGGAAACGTCGGTTCAATAAATTCATTTATTATCGGCGCGGCTCTGGGGCTGACAAGCGGATTTACCATTCCGGTTGCCCATTCCTTCGGTGCGAATGACAGACAGAAGGCAGGGCGCTTTGCGGGCAACAGTATTTCTCTTGCCTTCATAATCGGTGTCTGCCTTGTAATTATTGCCCATATTATTTCCAAACCCATTCTGCGTCTTATCGGTACACCCGATGATATAATAGGACTTTCCGCTTCATACGTGAATATTCTGTATTTCGGTATTCCGTTTCAGATGCTTTCGAATAATTTTACCTCAATTTCAAGGGCAGTGGGTGAAAGCAAAAAGCCGCTTTATTTTTTCACCGTCAGTATAGTGCTGAATTTCTTTCTTGACCTGCTGTTCGTTAAGGTGCTTCATAAGGGAGTTGAGGGAGCGGCACTTGCAACCGTCATTTCACATATCAGCGTTATGCTTATGACGGGAATCTACGTGCTGAAATTTAATAAAAACATTGATATAAAGCCCTCGGATTTCAGAGTGAATAAATCCATTTCGCTTAAACAGTTGAAATTGGGTATACCGGTTTCTCTTCAGTTTACGATTACATCCATAGGTACGATGTGTCTTCAGAGCGTAATAAACAGCTTCGGAAAAAATGCCATGGCAGGTATAACGGCAGCAGCCAGAGTTGAAAATCTGACGAATATCATGATGAGCGGCCCGGGTGTTGCCACGCAAACCTTTGTGGGGCAGAATTACGGTGCAGGCAATTACGACAGAATAATCAAATCGGTGCGTAAAATTCTGATACTTGATTTGTTGATTTCCGTTCTGATGAGTTGTACCCTCTATTTTGCGGGACCTTATGTCGTTCAGTTGTTTATGACTGTACCGAATCCCGAAATGATGACGGCGGCAAAGCAGTATATTCTGGCAATTTCAAGATGTTATTCGGGTGTGGCGGTACTTTTCATAATGAGAAATACCCTTCAGGGACTCGGCTTTACCTATTCCAATACGATAGCCGGAGCGGGGGAGCTTATCGGAAGACTGGGCGTTGCTTTTCTGCTGACCCCCGTACTCGGTTTTCCCGCATTGTGCTATTCCGGGCCCGCCGCCTGGATACTTGCGGATATTCCTCTCATATTTATTTATCTCGGCAAAAAAAGGCAGTTCCGTGCTTTATCGGATAACCGTCAGAATTGAAATAAAACATTGAAAAGGGGAAAGATTATGGAAAATGATTATTTCGGCAAAGAAATTAAAAAACTCGGCTTCGGACTTATGCGCCTGCCGAGAAAAGGCCCTGCCATTGACGTAAAGGAAACGTCTGAAATGGTTGATATCTTTATGAAAAACGGCTTTACCTACTTTGATACCGCGTTCATATACGTCGGTTCTGAGGCGGCAACGAGAAAGGCGCTTGTCGAAAGATATCCGAGGGAATCCTATACTCTGGCAAGTAAGCTTTTTGCGGCAAAAATACCTTCTGCCAAAATCGCAAAAGCAGAGCTTGATACGAGTCTCAGAAGAACGGGTGCAAAGTATCTTGACTATTACCTTCTCCATTCGATTATGGAGAGCAATTATACCAAGTATGATAAATTCGGCCTCTGGGATTTCGTAAAGGAAGAAAAGGCAAAGGGTACGATAAAGCACTACGGCTTTTCCTTCCACGGCGGTCCCGAGCTTCTCGATAAGCTTCTCACCGAGCATCCCGACGTTGAATTCGTTCAGCTTCAGCTTAACTATGCCGACTGGGAGAGCCCCAAGGTAAGGTCGCGTGAGGTATATGAGGTAGCAAGAAAACACGGCAAATCCATTGTAGTTATGGAGCCGGTCAAAGGCGGTAAGCTTGCAAATCCTCCCGAGGAAGTTCAGGAACTGTTCAAGCAGGCAAATCCCGACGCTTCCTTTGCTTCCTGGGCAATCCGCTTCGCCGCTTCTCTTGACGGTATTTTAACCGTACTTTCCGGTATGTCGAATGTACAGCAGGTTGAGGATAACGTATCGTTTATGGAGGATTTTACACCTCTCAACGAAAAGGAACTTGAGGTGATTAAACAAGCTCAGGAAATATTCAATAAATCCGCCGACATTCCCTGTACCGCCTGCCGTTACTGTACCGAGGGATGCCCGAAAAAGATTCAGATTCCCGATGTTTTTGCCGTCAGAAACAAGCAGATTTATTCCGGCAGACTTGACGAAGCAAAATCGGATTACTCGGCACTTGAGGTCAAGGCGTCCGCCTGCATCGGATGCGGTCAATGTGAAAAGGTTTGTCCTCAGAAGATTGACATAATCAATCAGCTTAAAATCTGCAAAGAGATGTTTGAATAATTTACTTTCCCGTTCTCTGTGAGGGCGGGATTATTCTTTTGCTATGCTTCTGTTATTTTTCTTGACAAGATTATTCTTTTTTTGATATTCTCATATTACGGTAATGAATATGCAGAGGGGGTACCTGCTTGGAAATTATCAGAAAAGTAAAAGACGGAATTGATGAAGTGCGGCTCTATTGGAATCAGCCCCGTCCCGGTGAATACGTACCTTACAAGGAGATAGTGTCGCTGTCTGTTGCATGGATGGCGCTTCTTATGTCCATTCAGTGGGGTATCGGCTTCGGTGTAGGCAACTGGTTTACCGGTATGACGCTGAAAATGAATAATAACGAACTGCTTGTAATGGGATATGTGTGTACCGCAATCGGTTATATCACTACGCCCCTTAACGCCTGGATTATAGATAATCTTCGTTCCACAAGCGGCAAGTACCGTATTTACGTTAAGCTCGCCATACCGTCAATGATTCTGACGTTGCTTTCGCTGTGGCTTCCTTATGAGCAGATTCGTGACGGCGGAAAATTCGGCAGATATATAATGATAATCGTTCTGTTCCTTGTGGGACAGGTGCAGGGATATATTCAGAGCTGGGTCAACACCGGCGTTACAAATCTTGTTCACGTCATTACTCCCAATACCCAGGAACGCACAAAAATAATGGCGATTACAAGTATAATCTATTCCCTCGGCTACACCATAAATAACGTTTATTATCCTCTTATGGTTGATATTCTCTGCGATAATGGCGATAAATACAATATGCGATATATAAGAGGTGCATATACTCCCGTTGCATTTCTTATGCCCGTTGTGCTGCTTGCCTATTTCGGCACAAAGGAAAGACTGGTCCTTCCCAAGAGCAGAATTTCAAAGATGAGCTTCGGCAGTTCTCTGCGTGCCGTTGCGGGCAATAAGATTTTCTGGATCAAATGTGCAGACGGCTGGAATAATTTCCTTGAAGATGCAAAAGGAAATATCTGGGACTGGATGGTTTACCGTGCACATATCATGAAAAGCACCACCTACGGCCTTCTCAACACCATTTCATATAACGCTAATTTCTGGGGTATGCTTTTCTCGCCGTGGTTTATCAAAAAATTCGGCAAGAAGAAAATCAAGGTTTTCAAGAATATCGTTCAGATTTTTCTTATTGCTTCCTATTTCCTTTTCTATAAAAATCCCAATCCCATTGTTGCCGGTATCGGTTTCTTTATCGTTTACACTCTTGACCGTTTTGTGGATACTTATAACGTCATTGACAGTGCGATTGAATCAGATATGCGTGATAATCAGCAGTATCTTATCGGTGAAAGAATCGACGGTGCATTCGGCTTCGTTCAGTCGTATGCAGGCGGCGTAATAGGAGCCGTTACGGGACTTTTCATTCCTTGGGTTTATAATAAGAAGGGATTTGACGGAAACGACTATTCCGTGCTGGATGTATATAAAAATTACGATGAAACCAAGCCGCTTTCACAGCAGGAAAAAAATCCCGACTGTGTACTTTACAGCTTAATGAGTACATTGCTTAAAATATCCATTGTCGGTGCGGCTGTTGATGTTTTGCCGTGGTTTGCTTACGATATTACGGAAACCGGTCAGAAATCCATGATAAGGGTTATCCGTATACGTACTATCGTTGAGGACAGAGATTCCGAGGAAAACGATGATTCATCCTATATTGAGGGATGCGAGGCAATCATCAAGGCAAAAAAATATTACGGACTTGATAAGATTGCGATTCCGGGTAAGGAAAAAATCAAAGCGGCAAAGCTTCTTCCCTCGGCTGCTCCCGAAGAGAGAGATGCCCGTCACGAAGCGATAAAGGCGGCGAAAAAAGAGAGAGACGATGCCGCGGTTTATAACGAGGAAATTGAGATTGCCGATTTCGTTATGCATGAAATCAACAGATTTGACACGGAATTCGGTAAAAAACAGCTTGAATTGTGTAAACTAATTGCTTCCGGAGGTCCTCAGCATTTCTTTGATAATGCCGATGAGGCGGTTTTACTTGCTTCAGCACTGCCTTTGACGGATATCAAGGAAGAGCGTATGTGGAGAAAGCAGGAAATCAGAAATGCTTCTTCTCTCAGAAGGTCTAAGAAGCTTGCCGAAAAATATTATCCTGACGGTATAGAAGAATTTGACCGGAGCATTTTTGAGGATGCTTACAATCTTCCCGATGACACAAAGGAAAAAGCAAAAATCAGGCGTAAGGCAATGAAAGAAGCAAACGCAAAGCGTAATCTTTACGGTACCGTTGCCGCTCCCTATCTTGCGGCAATGAGGACCATCAATCTCTATGAGGGCTACCTTCATCTTGATGAAATAACCGCCGATTATGACAGAGTCGTTTCCGAAAGAAGCGAACGGCTTGAAAGGGAACGTGCGGAAAGTGAACGCCTTGCCGCCGAAAGACGCCTTGATAAAGAAAGCAGAACAAGAGAGAAAAAACTCAGAAAATAAAAAGAAAGCCGCCCTTCGGACGGCTTTTTTCCATGGATTATCTTTTTCTTATTTCAAGTAAATCTCTGTAACTGATTAACTTTATTCCCTTTGAATTCAGTATTTTTTCGGTTTCCGGGTCCTTCAGAAGATTATACTCCCATACCCGGTTTCTCCATGAGCCGGTAATACTTTTCAGCTCATCGCTTTCAAGGGCGGGATGAACAAAGGTTTCCGTTATTCCGTCGGGAATGCCTGCCCAGATATTCAGTATGAGGTCGCGATATTCGGAGTAATCCCTGCACGCTTTGATTTCCTTTGTTCCCCAATCCGGAAACAGCAGGTAATCAATGGTCGGAACATTATATTTTTTTGACCAGCTTTTTGCAATCAAAGCGGCAAGTCTCAGAGCGGGCATAGGTGTACCGGCAGGGAGGACGGATTTATCGGCTTTTATGAACATACGGTATGCGTATCCGTAGTCGCCGCATATTCTGAATGCCAGCTTCAGAAGCGAAAATCTTCCTGTTTTATTTCCGTAAAGCGAACCCATGTGATTGTCTATGTGTGAGGGCTTCATTCCCATTTTCAGGGCTTTATCAATCTGAGCTCTGACTTCTTTTTCAATTTCATCGGATTTTGCGTTTTTCTCAACAAGAGTGCTGTCGTGCCACATATAGCCGTCTTCGTCAACAAGACTTTTCCCTTCTGTCAGCGGCTTCCATCTGTAATCCTTCCATTCGGAGGTGAGCGTGGTGTGTATTCCGATGGCATAATCGGGATTTTCTATTGAGAATTTAATCGCTTCTTCAGCTTCGGGGCAGGGTACCATTATTGTGGATGATTTCAGTCTCCCGCTTTTGAACAGGTCAAAAACAGCTTCGTTTGCCGATTTACACATTCCGAAATCATCGGCATTTATTATCAGATATTTTGCCATAATAATCCTTCCGGAATCAATTATATGCCGTTTATCATATTCATCCAGTCTGCAAAGAAGGGCCTTATATTGTTGGGACTGAATAAATCTCCGTTGAATGCCATATGGTCGCCTCTGTATGTTTCGGCAACGTTCCAGATTCCCGGCTGAATATTGCTTCTGTCAAGAACGGTTGACGGAGCGCCTATTGGTGCCTTTGCGGATATCGTGTTGACGAGTCCGTCGTTTTCAAGCCATTCCTCACCTACGGTAAATCCGCCGGGAGTTACTCCGGTAAGTCGGCCCATTTCGTTTGCCGATGAACGGAAGATTATCTCTGTCAGCTCATTGTCTGCCGTATACGTTCCGTCCTCGTTCCTGTTGGTTGATGAGCAGGGGATTGCAAAATAATAGGTGCAGTCCTGAGTGGAAATCTTTTCATTGATTTTAAGAGCATTGTCAATATACATATCGTATGCGGCGCTGTCTTTATTACCGACTGCAATGTCGGGGTCTGCAAAGCCGTATGCGGTTGTGCCGTTTGTGGGAGCGGCAAGAGTGGTGATACTGTAGATCCAGTCCTGCTTTCCGCCCGTGAAAAGTGCGGAAATATCATCCTTATCGGTAACCGCCATTTCCGCTTCGCTTCCGTTAGCCATAAGCTCCGCAAGCAGTCTTACCGTAACGCCGCCGAAGGAATGACCCAGAAGATTTATTTTTTCTTCCGCGGACCAGTCGGGAATAAGACGCTTCTTTGAAAAATCCTCACCGAATCTTTCGTGGTTACATCTTTTGCTGTGCTCTTTTCCGTAGTCAACCACCGTTCCCGAAAGCTGGGCATAAAGCTCGCACGCTCTGTCCCATGCACTTCCCTGAGGGTCAACAGATGCGGAATAGCACTTGTAACCGAGCTTGTTCAGATTCTTTGTCATATCACCGCCGAACATTCCCCAATACGGCATAAAGTTATTCTGAAAATCATAACTGCCCCAGCCGGAAAGTCCGTGACAGTAAACGTAAGTGTAGTCCGTGTTCCATTTGCTTTTATCCACCTTGATGCCCGAAACGTTCAGGGTCGGGAATAAAAACATAATGATTGTCATAAAAAAGCTTATTATTTTTGACATATTTTCTCTTTCCCCCGTTAATTTATTTTAAAACCTGATTGTGCAATCGTTGTCGTCGAGACCGTCCTCGTTGTATAGCGATGAAAGAATAAGATTTTTAAGATCAACCGTGTTTCCGTTCTTTGAAAGCTTGACGTTCAGCTTTTTGAGAATGGGTGATATATGTGTCAGTATTTTGTTTAAGTCCTTATATACGGCTGTTTCGGGACCGAATTTCGGATTTCCTTCAAACATGGGAAGTACCAGCATAACGGCAAAATCCGTTATCTTCATCTTTTTCAGTTCTTTGCTTGCCGATGCGGCTGCAAGTCTTGCCGCACCTCCTACCGTAAGGGAACGTGCAATCTTAAGCAGTATCCTCTGAACGCCGGTCTGGTCGTCTTTACCGTCTTTGAGCATGGAAGCAAGCTTGTTGGGAATCATCTGTGAAAACTGTTTTCTGAAATATTCCTTGTCTATGAACGTACCGTCCGTCATCGTAAAATCGGGAACGTCAATTGATTTTACGACTGCGTTATCGCCGCTGAGGGTAACCGTTCTGTATTTAGCGGGATATCCGATTGTTGATGAAGTCTGTATATCAATTATTTCGTTGCCCTTTTCACTTGTAAACCTTTTTACACTCTGGGCGTGCATGTGACCCGTAAAGATAAGATGAATGCCGTTATCTGCGAGAAATGACGCTCTGTTCCTCCAATCCTTAAGAACGGCATCGCCTACGAGACCGAATACCGGTTGCTGAGGAATAAGAGGATAATGCTCCATAGCGATGATTTTATTTCCGCTTTCCTTTGCCGATTTTGCCTGCTCGGCAATCCAGCCGCAGAGACGGTCGTCGATACATCCCTTGCATTTGTCGTCTCCATCACAGTTTATGGCAAGCAGACGTACCCCCTCACAAAGCTGTGTTACGTATGAATATGAAATCTCATCAATGGCGATGGCTTCGGAATAACCGTAATCGTTATACATTTCACGAAGCTCGGTGCGCTTCGTTCCTTTTACTGTTACCGTATTGTCACCGATATATGCCTTGGGTGAATCGTTAAAATCGTGACGGGCGGTAATGAGCAGTATTCTCTTTCCCGAATCCTTAAGCATTTTCAGGTCTTTCAGGAAGGAAATATGGCTTTCATATTCACCGTTCTGGGTAAGGTCACCCGCGATAATAATCGTTTCAATTTCCTTGTCTTCGGCTATTTTTTCAAAGCAGGCATGGTTTATCTGACGGTTTTCACGGAAGCATTTCTGCTCGCCTTTCATTCTTTCATCGTATGCCTTGCCCTGCGCACCCAGAGATTCTTCATAACAATGGGTGTCGGTTATCACGTAAAAGGTGAAATCTTTCATTTTTATCTCTCCTTGGCTGTATTTTGTAAACCGTTACTATTATATCATCATGTATTTTCCGTATCAAGCAAAATAGAAGGAAAACCTCAGATTTCAGATGAAAAACAATGAAAAAGCGAGCAGCATACTGTTGTATGTTGCTCGCTGTAATTATGCTTCCTGCTTGCCGAATACGTTTGTGAAATTAAGTATGAAGAGCAGTACGTATGCAACGATCATGGGAATGTTTTCAATAATTGCGCTCTTGCCTACGGTAACGAGAAGGACGAGCATTAACAGAAGTATGCCGGCAAAGGTAATGAGAGCAGCCAGAAATCTGCCCTTCTCCTTTATTGCCTTGCTGAAAAGGAAAATGATAAGAGGAGCAGCACAGCAAGCTGCAAAGAGTAATGCGCCTGCCCAGTGAACAGAGCATCTGGGAACGCTGAAATCCTTGTTTTCACCGTAAGAGGGGAGATTGATTGTCATATAGATAGCGGCTGAGCCAAGTAATCCGAGGATAACGGCCGCCTTGTTGTTGTAGTTGTATCTGCGGTAGGTATACATTGTATTCATGAAGATTGATGCGGAAGCGAAAATTCCCCAACCTCTGAAGAGCCAGGGCCATTCAAGACCTATCATACTTGCCGTTACTACCTTGATTTTATCCTGAAGTGTTGCTTCCTTGATAGCGCCGTCAATCATTCCGTAGTATGAAAGGAAACCGTAAACGTTGATATAAACAAGGCCGAAAAGAAGAGAAATCAGACATACCGCTTTTATAGTGCCCGAAAGCTTACCTGCATAGAGAATCGTTGAGATATAAACGGCAAAAAGCAGAAGGGTAATGCAGGAGAGTATGAGCCAGAAATAGAAGGTGTCAACCGAATGAATGCCGGTAATATCCTTGTGTACGGCACCGTCAACCGTTCTCGCGGCAACCTTACTGTAATGGTTGAGAACGATATCCTTCATAAAGAAATTCATCCATATACCATATGCTGCTGCAATTACAAAACAGATTGCAGCGTAAAACTTCGGCATCTTTTTTGCGTTGAGTTCAGACATAAGCAAACCTCCGTTTGATTTTGTATGAATGAATTATAACAACTTTATTCTGCGAATGCAAGAATTATCCGATTAAATATAATTTATTCGAAAAAAATAAAATGCTGTACTATTTTGTGTTGTTGTGATATAATACAATAAATGTACGGGGGATATTTTGATATGAAGAAAACAATTTGCGTGTTTTTAGCTTTGATTATTGCCGTTTCCTGTGCTTCCGGTGTGTACGGAATTGCGGTTGGCAGGGGAGGAGCAACTAATCTGCCTACAATGTATATCAGCGGTCAGGGTGCCGATATACGTGCCGCAGACAGCAACGGCAGGTGGACAGCCAATAAAATCTTCCCGCCTGAATATGACGTCAACGAAATACTTGACTCCGTTAATCTGCTGCACAAGCCCTTTGCAAAAGGCGTCATGACCGGGAACTGGGATGATTGGTGCGATACTTTCGTTGATATAATTGTTCCTCTTTTTGAACAGTTTGCAATGGACGAAAACGGAAATACCGTGACGCCGGTTTATTATGGGGAAACAAATATCAGCAAGGATTTCAGAGACGAAAACGGTAAAATCGATATCGCGACCTATTTTTACCAATATGACTGGCGTGCCGATCCGGTTGAATCCACCGTCAGACTGAATAACTACATAAAACGCCTTCTGAATAAGCAGAAAAACTATAAAAAGGTAAACATTGTCGGCAGATGCATCGGCGGCAATGTACTGCTCTCGTATCTTTCAAATTATGATGTTTCAAATATCAACAGCGTTGCTTTTTATTGTGAGGGATTTGAGGGCTTTGAGATTATCGGTAAGCTTTTTACCGGTGACGTTTCCATTGATGCCGCGGCCCTTTCACGCTTTGCCGACGATTATCTGTCGGACGGTGAGTATCGTGATGATGAGCTTTATGAAATGCTTACCGACCTTATCAGCATTCTCAATACCATGAAAACCCTGGGAGTTGCGGTTGATACGTTTGATAATATCTATGACAAGGTATACGCAAATGTTGTTCCGAGAATACTGCGTAAGTCCTTTGGCCTGATGCCCTCATTCTGGGGACTCGTCGGTGACAAATACTATGAGGATGCAAAGAAGTTTGTTTTCGGTGACGAAATTGATACTACGTACGCTGAGCTTGTCAAAAAAATAGATAATTTCCATTATAATTATCTTCTCAGATATGAGGAAATAGTAAATAATGCGGTTGACAGAGGAGTCAAGGTTTATAATGTCACCAAATACGGCTTACAGATTTTCCCGACCGGCGGAGATAGTTTTATTCAATCCGATACTATCCTTGAAACGTTTTCCGCATCCGGCGGAGCTACCTGCTGCGGAATCAACGCCAAATTCACTGATGAATATCTTTCTTCGGCTGACCCGAGATATATTTCCGCCGATAAGCAGATAGATGCATCCGCCTGCCTTCTGCCCGAGCATACCTGGTTTATCAAAAATAACAGTCATATGTATATGCCGGGTGAAGCAGACAAAATGATATCTTATATTCTTGACAGTGAAGATTATCTTTCCGCACCCGACTGTGATAAATATCCGCAGTATATGTTCTTTGTCAAGGATACCGAGGAGCTTGTTCCTCTTACGGAGGAAAACGGCGATACCTTCAAAAAACCCGGTTTCTTTGCCCGTCTTCGTTCGTTCTTCAAACATCTTTTTAGTATTATTTCGGATTTCATAAACAAGAAGATTGAGGAAATCAAGGCAGAAAAGAATCCGCCCGCAACAGAATAATAGCCCGCCCGCCGCAGTGTCTTATGATATTGCGGCGGGTAACTGTTTCTTTTTATTGAAAACCGATTGTCGTCGTGATATTATATGATTGTATATTATTTTTACATTGGGGGATGTACGATATGTACAAAGGAAACAATACGGATATACCGCACAGTGACAGTATTCCCGCAGTCAGTCCTCTTTCGGAGGTACAGCTCGGTATTTATCTCGAATGTGTCGGTAAACCGGATAATACTCTCTATAATGTTCCCGTTATGCTTGATATACCGCAGGGAACCGATAAACTGCGTCTTTATGATGCAATTAAAACCGTATTTGAAAAACATAAGATACTTTCCGTTAAAATCGGTTCACCTGAGGGAGTACCTTCAATGATTCCCGTTGACAGGGAAATAGTATTTGAAGAAACGGAATCCGATAATGCCGAAGCGGACTTCAGATTCTTTTCAAAACCCTTTGACCTTGAAAACGGTCCTCTCTATCGCTTCAGATACGTTTCCTGTCCCGGCGGTGACGTTCTGATGATAGATATTCATCATATTATTATTGACGGAACGTCCTATAAAATTCTGCTTCATCAGATTTCGGACGCATATTTCGGTAAGTCGGTTCCCGACGAGGAGCTGACGCTTTTTGACGTCGCAAAGGCGGAGAAAACACCGTCTTCCGATAGAGAAGAAGCAATAAAAGAATTCAATTCCTACTTTGAAAATAAATTCGGCGGTGCAGACTGTGACTCAAAGCCCGTTCCCGATTGCGTTATTTCAAACGACAGTAATGAATGGGGAATTGTTACCCGTGAAATTACCGATACTGATTCCGTTTCCGCGATAAGCCGTTTTGTCGGCGAAAATGAAATAAGTGAGAATGCGCTTTTCCTCGGTGCATTCGGGTATGCTCTTGCCAGATTCAACGGAGTAAATCAAAGCGCCTTTGTAACGGCAAATACCGGACGCAGAGACCGCCGTCTTTCGGGCACCGTGGGTATGTTTGTTAAAACCCTTCCGTTCCTTTGCTCATTTGACGAAAATATGTCACCGGCAGAATATCTTGCAAAGGTTTATGACGATTATTACATTACCAAGCAAAATGACTGCATTTCTTTTGCGGAGCTTGCAGCCCGTTACGGCCTAAATATGAACGTTTCCTTTATCTATCAGTCGGAACTGTTTGATGCAGTCAGATTGGGAAACGGTACAACTTTCATTGACCTCGGGAAAAATACGGATTCGGTTTCCGATATTGAGGTTATGTTCTTCAAGACGGAGAAAGGTTACCGGGCCGATTGCCGTTACTGCCTCTCCGATTACACTGCGGGTTTTGCCGAAAGCTTTACCGGAATGTTCATCAACGTAATTCTCGGTATGACCTGCGTAAATTCTCTGAGAGATATTTATCTCGTTGACGAAAAAGCTTTTTCCGTGATTGAAAGCAATAACAGAACGGAAAAAACCTATGAATATGAAAAAACCGTAGTGGAGCTTTTCCGCGAGCAGACGGCAAAGATACCCGATGCAGTCTGCCTCGTATACGAAGAAAAGAATTTTACTTACAGCGAGATTGACCGTATAACGGATAATCTTGCCCGTTATCTGCTTTCCCTCGGTATCGGTAAGGGTACGGTCACGGGTGTTCTGATTCCGAGAAGCGAATATATGCTTATCTGTTCGCTCGGCGTACTGAAGGCAGGCGGAGCGTACATGCCTCTTGACCCCACTTATCCTCCGGAACGTCTGAATCTTATGATGACCGATTCCGGTGCATCGCTTCTCATCACAACTCCCGAACTTAACGGAATCATAAGCGATGAATACACGGGACTGAGAATGATGACTGCCGAAATTCTCACTCTGAAAGAGGAAAGCACGCCTCTTCCCGTACCCGATAAGGATGATTTGTTCATTATGCTCTATACGTCCGGCTCAACCGGCGTGCCCAAGGGCGTAATGTTTGCTCACAGTAATATCATGGTTACATCTGCGTGGCAGAGAGATTTCTATGACCTCGGCCCCGGATGCTGCGTAACCGCCTATGCAAGCTACGGCTTTGATGCCAACGCTTTTGATACATACGCCACAATTACGTCCGGTGCGGCTCTTCATATTATTTCAGATGAGCTGCGGCTTGATTTACCCGCTCTTCAGCAGTATTTCAATGAGAATAAAATCACGCATGCAACAATGACGACACAGGTAGGCAGACAGTTTGCCGTTATGGGCGGCTCGGATTACCTGCGCTATCTGAATGTCGCCGGTGAAAAACTGACGCCCGTAAACCCGCCCGAGGGCTTTAAGCTTTACAATCTGTACGGCCCTACCGAGGGCTCAATACTCGCAACGGGATTTCATGTTGATAAGCTGTATAAGGATGTGCCTATAGGAAAACCGCTTGATAACGTAAAACTTTATGTTGTTGATCCGTGCTGCAGACTTCTTCCTCCCGGTGCGGTAGGCGAGCTTTGGATATCAGGCGTTCACGTTACCAAAGGATATCTCAACAGACCCGAAAAAACCGCCGAAGCATACGGCGAAAATCCATTCTGCAACGATGCGGGATATGACAGAGTATACCGTACCGGTGATATCGTGCGCCTTATGAGTGACGGTAATTACCAGTTTATCGGCAGACGTGACGGGCAGGTCAAGGTAAGGGGATTCCGCGTAGAGCTTACCGAAGTGGAGGAAATCATCCGGCGTTTTGACGGTATAGACGATGCCACCGTTGCTGCCTTTGATGACTCTGCCGGAGGCAAATTTCTTGCCGCTTACGTTGTCTCCGATAAGGAAATTGATGTTACGGCTCTCAATGAATTTATCCGTTCGAAAAAACCTCCTTATATGGTGCCTGCGGTTACCATGCAGATTGATAAAATTCCCCTTAATCAGAATCAGAAGGTAAATAAAAAAGCTCTTCCCGTTCCCGAGAGAAAAGCCGAAAACGTTATTCTGCCTCAGAATGAAGTACAGCAGAGAATTTATGATATTATTGCCGATATTATCGGGCAGAGGTCCTTCGGCATTGATACGGATCTGTTTGAGGCAGGTCTTACCTCTATCGGCTCTCTTATGCTGAACGTTTCTCTTGGTAAAGAATTTAATACTTCCGTTAAGCTGGAAGATATCAAAAAGAATTCGACTGTTATCGCTCTTGAGGCAATGCTTTCGGATTCGGCTGAAGTAATAACTTACGAAAAACTCGGCAGTTATCCTATTACTCAGACACAGATGGGAATTTTTGTCGAGTGCAGTTCCATGCCCGATACGGTTACTTATAATATGCCCGTCCTCGTTAAATTGGGTGAGAATGTTGACACCGACAGACTTGTTTCGGCATTGAAGACCGCCGTGAATGCTCATCCTTACATCAAGACAACTTTGTTTTCAGATGAAAACGGCGATATACTTGCACGCAGGAATGACGGCGATGAGCCGCTGATAGACTTGATCAAGTGTAAGTCCGTTCCGGAAGCGGATGAACTTGTGACACCCTTCAATTTACTGAATGCTCCGCTTTACCGTATTTCCGTCTATAAAACGGATGAGGGAAATTATCTGTTTATGGATATTCACCACATTATTTCCGACGGTATGTCTGAAACCGTTATTTTATCGGATATTGATAGAGCGTATTCCGGTAAGCAGGTCATTCCCGAATCGTATACGGGCTTTGAAGCTGCTCTTGACGAAAAAGCGGAACGTGAATCCGGTCGTTTGTCAGAGGCAAAAGCATATTATGACAGTGTGTTCAAGGGGTGTGAGTCAGACAGTCTGCCTCCGAAAGCACCCGAATTGAATAAAAACGGTGCGGAAGCGGTCAGCCGTATACTTAACGCCGATGCAAAAAAGATATCAGATTTCTGTAAAGCGAATAATTATACGCTTAATGCTTTCTTCAATGCCGCCTTCGGATTTGCTCTCAGTCGTTTCGGTCAGTTTGAAGATGTAATATTCAGTACGATTTATAACGGCAGAAACGATTCGCGTCTTGCTTCATCGGTGACGATGCTTGTAAAAACCATCCCGGTGCTTGTTCATACAGAGGGAAGCGTTGTAATTAATGACGTTATTGCCGAAACACAGAGACAGCTTGTAAACAGTATGGCAAACAGCATATACTCCTTTGCCGAAATTTCTGCCGCATACGGAATCCGCTCGGATATTCTGTTTATCTATCAGGGCGACAATTTCGTATTTACGGAGCTTTGCGGTGAACCGGCTGAATTTATCAGCGTTCTTCCGAGTGTCGGTAAGGTGCCTCTTTCAATAAACGTTTTCCTTGAAAACGGAAAATTCAGAGCAGAAGCCGAATACAGATGTGAGATGTATAATCAACCGTTTGTTGAAAATCTTCTGGATGTTTTTGAAAGAACAGTCAGCGGATTTGCCGAAAAAGAAAAGGCGGAAGAAATATCACTGCTTTCCGAATCCGCAGACAGATTGTTTTCTGTAATAAATAACACGGCAAGACCTTTTGAAAATAAACCCGTCAACAGTTTTGTTGAAAAGTATGCGGCACTTACTCCTGAAAGGACGGCAATCGTTGCACAGGATGCTGTTCTGACTTATTCGGAACTTAATTCTCTCGCCAACAGAATGGCACACGTTCTGTATGACCTCGGAGTAAAAAAGGACTCTGTAGTGGGACTTATGCTTGACAGAGTATCCTTGCTTTCCGTGACAGAGCTTGCCATTATTAAATCCGGCGGTGCTTTTCTCGGACTTCTGCCGGAATATCCCGATGACAGAGCGGAATACTGCCTTATTGATGCAGGCAGTCCGTTTGTGATTACAACCGCCGAAATCAAGGCATCGCGTCCCTCACTTTTCGGTGACGATAAGCCGTACCGTACTCTTACGGTTGAGGAAATGCTTGAAAACAAGGACGAAACCAACCTCAATCTTGACGTTGCTCCCGGCAGTCTTGTCTATTGCATATATACGTCGGGCTCAACCGGAAATCCCAAGGGCGTTATGATTGAGCATCATAATCTGGCCAACTGTGCACAGAGTACGGAATGCTCCTTTGAATGCCTTGTCGGAGAAAACAGCGGCAGCACGTGCGTTGCGCTTTGCTCCATAACCTTTGACGTTTCCGTTCTTGATAATCTGATTATGCTGATGAACGGAAAAACCGTTTGCATCGCTTCCGGCAGGGAGATACACAATCCTGAGCTTTTTGCAGATCTGATGGAAAGAAACAAGGTTGATACCATCGTAGGTACGCCTTCATTCTTCGTCAATATGCTGGGATTCTCCCGTTTCCGTTCGGCTGCGAAAAATCTTAAAGTATTGTTGTCAGGCGGCGAGGCGTTCCCCGCGGCAATGTATGACGACCTTAAATCAATTAATCCCGATATAAATATAATCAACGGTTATGGTCCTTCCGAAACAACCATTCTCTGCGGAGGAAAGCTTCTTGAAAGCAGCAGAAATATCTCAATCGGCGGGCCCTATACCAATACCGAATATTACGTTCTTGATAAATTCGGAAATATTCTTCCTCCCTACGCCTGCGGTGAGCTTATCATTTGCGGAGAGCTTGTAGGCAGGGGATATATGAATCTTCCTGAAAGAACAAGTCAGTCCTTCTTTACCCTCAGGGGAAAACGGGCTTATC
Organism: uncultured Clostridia bacterium; assembly: GCA_937892115.1. GTDB lineage: Bacteria > Bacillota > Clostridia > Oscillospirales > Acutalibacteraceae > CAG-177. Next base: position 96,851 of record CALAUI010000011.1, read on the forward strand.
ACAGCGGTGATATAGTACGCTTCAACGATGAAGGTGAGATTGAGTTCTTCGGCAGAAAAGATAATCAGGTCAAGCTTCGCGGCTTCCGTGTTGAGCTTGATGAAATTGAAAAATGCTTCTGCACATACGAAGGTGTTGTCAGCAGTAAGGTTGTCGTGCGTAATAACGGTTCGGAGGACTTCCTTGCCGGTTTCTTTACCGCAGACCGACAGATTGACATTGCCGATCTGAGCGAGCATCTTAAATCCAAGCTTACCTACTATATGGTTCCCGATGCCATTATGCAGCTTGATTCAATGCCGCTTACCGTAAACGGAAAGATTGATAAAAAGGCATTGCCGGAAATTAAGAAGGAAGCCAAAAAGTCGGGCAGAAAAGCTCCGAAAAAGTCTCTTGAAGAGCAGCTTTGCGACCTTTTCAAATCCGTTTTGTCGGTTGACGAGTTTTATGCCGATGACAACTTCTTTGAAATGGGAGGTACTTCTCTTTCTGCTTCAAAGGTTACCATGCAGCTGATGAGCAAGGGTATCCGCGTTGAATATCAGGATATTTTCACAAATCCCACTCCCGAAGAGCTTGCTTCTTATATTGAATCCCTCAAGACGGAAAAGATAACCGCTGAAAAGAAAGAGGACGAAAAACCGGGCTCGGATTATGACGATATACTTAATTTCAATTCACTTAGTTTCGCTTCGGAAGCAGTGCGTGAGCCGCTCGGAGATGTTCTTCTTACAGGTGCCGTGGGCTTCCTCGGTGTTCATATACTCAAGGAACTGATTGACCGTAAAGAAGGAAAGGTAATCTGTCTCGTACGAAGAGGCAATGAAGCTTCACCGGAAATCAGACTTAAGAATATGCTTATGTACTATTTCAGCGATACCTTTGAATCTGAGTTTACAGATACCATTTCCGTAATAGAATCCGATATTACCGATGATAACTTAAATCTTGTTCTTGCAGACGTTCACTATGATACGCTTATTAATTGCGCCGCCTGCGTGAAGCACTATGCTTCGGATGATATCATTGAAAAAATCAACGTTCACGGAGTAGAGAATCTGATTGTATCGGCTAAAGAAAAGAACGCACGTATGATTCAGATTTCTACCACGTCTGTTCCCGGTGTACATACGGACGATACCTGGAAACGTCAGGTTACCATGCATGAAAACGAGTTGTTCGTCATTGATGATATGGATAATAAATACTGTATATCCAAGTATCATGCCGAGCAGAAAATGTTTGATGCAATAAGGAACGGGCTTCGCGGAAAGGTAATCCGTGTGGGCAATCTTATGGGGCGTCACAGTGACGGCGAATTCCAGATAAACTTCAATACGAATGCCTTTATGAATGCTCTCAGGGGCTTTGTTACCATAGGTAAATGTCCCATCAGCCATGCAACCGACCCAATGAGCTTTTCACCTATTGACCTTACCGCAAGGGCAATAGTATTGCTTGCCGGAACGAATGATAAATTTACCGCATTCCATGCAGATAACCGCTTCGGCTTTGACGAATATCAGCTTATTGAAGCGGCAAATAACTGCGGACTTACCGTTACACCCGTTCCCGATGAGGAATATTATGCCGATTATTACCGGATGCTCGGCGATGAAAAAATCAATTCACGGCTTCAGGGACTCGTTACCAACGACAGACCGGATCTGCACGCCGTGGAGGTAGACAATATCTTCACCGCCAACGTGCTTTACCGTCTCGGATTCGCGTGGCCTCTTGTTGACAGTTCTTACCTTGAACGTGCAATAGAGAGTCTGCTTACACTTGATTATTTTGAATTTGATGAGGAATGATGGCATGAAACGTACGATAGCAAAAAAGCTGACAACAAAGCTTGCGGTGCTTACGGTGGCTGTTATTGCCGTATTGCTTGCCTGTACATACTTTGTTGTTTTCAGAATAGTGCTGAATGAAACGGAGCATTACACGGCTTCCATAGCGAGCATTTATGCCGATTTTGTCAAATATGAATCCGATGGAATGCACTTCCCCATTGATTCGGAACATAATCAGTTTATTTATGATTACGGCGATTATATCTGTCAGTGGTACAGAGTGGATTACTCCTACGCCTACAAGGTTTATCCCGGTGAAAATAAAATCGTTCTTCTCGGTTTTAATAAAAAGAAAGAATTGCCCATTGAGGACCTGAACGAAACAGGTGCCGTATCAAAAGAGTTTGAGTATACCCTTTCCGAAAAAGAGGAATCTCTCTGGAACGGTGAACTTGACAGGATGACCCGTAGGAATGACTACTTTGAAAATGCATTGGAATCATTGGAGGCGGTAACTGACGGTTACGGCAACAGAGTCATTTTTGTAATAGGAATGTCTCTTGATAAGCTTAAAAGTACAACCGTAAGTGAATTTATTCCCGTTCTGATTATGATTCTCGTTGCATTTGCCGGTATGATATCGGTCACATATTTTATCATTCGTAAAAGTATATTCAATCCGGCAAAGCGTATAAGCGAATCAATGACCGCTTTTATCACAAACGGCAAACGTCAGGAAATAAAGCTTGACGAAGACGGTGATGATGAATTCGCAATGATTTCAAAGGCGTTTAACAGTATGACGGTGGATATTGATGAATATCTTACCGATATCAAAAAGCTTACCGGGTCAAAAGAACGTAATGCAGCTGAGCTGAATATCGCATCTGCAATTCAGCAGGGGTTGCTTTCAGCCCGGGAATACAGCACCGATGGTTATGTAATAAATGCCATGATGAGACCGGCGAAAGACGTAGGAGGCGACCTTTACGATTATCTTCCTCTGGATAACGGAAGAATTATGATAACTGTTGCAGATGTTTCCGGTAAGGGAATTGCGGCTTCAATGTATATGGCGGTTGCTCTTACTCTTATGCGTCAGTTTGCGAGAATGGGATATTCTCCCGCCGAAATTTTACAGAGTACAAACGACGTTATTACCGAGCGTAACAGCGGGGGCATGTTTATCACTGCATTTATTGCCATTTATGACCCCGAAACCAAGAAACTGGTTTATTCAAATGCGGGTCATAATCCTCCGTATGTAATCGGTATCAAGCCGAAAATCCTTAAAGAAAATACAAATCCCATCCTGGGTATATTTGAATCGGAAAAATACGAGCAGGCTGAGATTCAGCTTAAAAACGGAGACATTGTTTTCCTTTATACCGACGGTATTAATGAAGCCCGCAATTCATCGAATCAATTCTACGGAGATGAACGACTGAGTAACGCTCTGACGGAATTCAGAAAGAATCACAGCGATAACATAGTCCGTCGGGTCTGCGATTCGATTGATGAATTCGCAGCCGGTACCGAGCAGTATGATGATATGACAATGCTTGCTCTCACCGTAAGGGATTATACGGAATTTGAGGTGGATGTTGATGTCTCGGAATTCAAAAAGATATCCGATGCGATACTTTCAAGTTCCCTTGAACGGAACGAACAGCTCAATCTCTGTGTCATTGCCGAAGAAATCTTCGTCAATATCTGCTCCTATGCTTTTCCCGACGGTGTTCCCGAGGGTGAAAAAGTAAAGTTCGTATTTGAACATTCCGACAGAATCGTAATGCGTTTTGAAGATGGAGGTGTTGAGTTCAATCCTACCGAAAACGTAATTGATCCTGATGAATATGACCCGGATACTCAGATCGGCGGACTCGGCAGACTTATTGCTTTCGCATCGGCTGACGAGGTCAGATACGAATATCTGGACGGTAAGAACATCATACAGTTTGATAAATATATCAAGGAGGCATAATATGAATATCACAAAAACAGTTGAAAACGGCATCGTTACGTTCAAGCCCGACGGTTGGCTTGATACCGCTTCCTCGCCCGAACTCGGCAAAGCCATTGAAGAGATTGACGAAGCTCAGGGCATTGTCCTTGATTTTGACCTCGTAGAGTATATGTCGTCTGCCGGTCTCAGACAGGTAATTGCGGCGCATAAGAAAGCAAAGTCCCTTGAGGCATCCTTTGAGGTTATTAACGCAGGACCGGAAGTAATGAATATCTTCAGGATGACCGTAATTGATAAGAAAATTGATATAAAAGAGAAAATGTGATAAAGGAATCCCCCGATTTATACCTATTCTGTATAAATCGGGGGAGTTTTATTCTGCTATATACGATTAACCGAAAGTCAGTTCCCAGCACATGCGGAAGACTTTGACCTCTTCTTCGGTATATTTAATTTCGCCTTTTCTGCTCCATTTGACTATATAGCTGTATTTACCGTTTTCCGGCCAGCCGTAAGCGACGATCGCTCCTTTGTCCTGACCTTCTGCCTGACTGAATGAATTTTCGAGGACTTCAGTCCCGATGGGGTATTTCGGGAGTGAGCCCTCGGATGATACCCCTCCTGTTATATTCATAAGGTCACTGTCATTCATAACGTTGCTCATTGTATTGCCTCCTGATTTATTGAATGATTTGTTTTTTTATGTCTATTACCTCGGTTTTCGTGCGTGCACTTTTATATACGAATTAAACAAGATAATGGCTAATGGTTTATTACATTCCCGTATAATTATATTGAGTCCCGTATTTGTTTGCAAGATTTTCCATATATTCACGGCTCGGAGGGTTTATATCGGGTATGGAATATTCTCTTCCGAGAGAGTTATATTTTCCGCATCCCGTCTTATGATATGCCATCAGCTCAAGCTTGCTTTTGCCGCAGAATTCGGCTATTTTACCGATTTCACCGTCGTTGAGGCCGGGAATGACGGGTGTCCTGAAAGTAACGTTTACGCCGCTTTCTTTGAGCATTTGCGCATTTTCAAGTATAAGCTTGTTTGACACTCCCGTAAGCTGCCTGTGAAGCTCGTTATCCATACATTTGATATCACATAAAACGGTATCAAGGAAGGGGAGTACTTTTTGTAATTCGCTTTGCTTTACGTTGGCGGCAGTTTCAATGCAAGTGTTGATACCGCTGTTTTTACAAAGCGAGAGGATTTCCGCGGCAAAATCCGCCTGAAGCAGGGGCTCTCCGCCCGAAAGGGTTATTCCTCCGCCCGATGTCAGATAGTATTCTCTGTCACGGTATACAATGTCAAATACCTCTTTGGCACTTATTTCTTTTCCGCTGATTTTCCTTGCACCGTGACTGCATACTCCGACACATTTACCGCAGGCGGTACATTCTGAAGTAAAAGTATTTTTGCATATTTCCGCGCATTTTCCGCATCCGACACATTTATCCTTCTGAACCATCAGATCATTTTCCATTCGCTGTGATTCCGGATTGTGACACCAGAGGCATCTGAGATTACAGCCCTTGAAAAATACGTTTGTTCTTATTCCGGGACCGTCGTATATGCTGAAACGCTGAATATCAAATATTTTTCCGTTCATTTCACATTTCCTGCTCGGTACGTTTAAGTATATTTTCCTGCAATTCACGGTCAAGCTCAATAAAATACTCGCTGAATCCTCCGACGCGCACTATCAGGTTTTTGTGCTTTTCCGGGTGCTCGTATGCGTCTTCAAGTTCTTCTCTGGAAAGTACGTTTACCTGCAATGTCTGACCGCCCAGACGAAAATATGTTTTTGCAAGGGAAATAAACGAATTCATACCGGACTGTGTTGAAAACTGATTTTTTGCAAATTTCATCTGCAGTACGTTACCGCTTACCGCAAGATACTGATTTGCCTTCAGGACGGAATTGAGCAGAGCGGTGGGACCGTTTACATCACAACCGGGCACCGCGCCGATACTGTCTGCCAGCAGGGTTTCGTTTCTGTGTTTGCCGTTAGGCAGAGCGGCAACGCTTGCTCCGTAACGGGCGGCACGGTCAAAGGTACTGCATCCCATACCGAATTTTCCGCCTCTGAAGGTGGATTTCGTCCTTACGTAGCGGTAAATATGGTCGGTAATGTCCGCATAGATTTTATCTACGTCGTCTTCGTCATTGCCGAATTTATGATAATTTGAAAAATCACGGTAAAGCTCGTCATAACCCGTGTAGTCATTTTTAAGGGCATCGATAAGCTGTGACATCGTATATTTTTGTGTATCAAATATAAAATGTTTGATTGCCGCAAGGGAATCGGCAGTGTCGGGCAGCCCTTCCGTCAATATCTGACCGTCACCGTAATAAGGACCGTGATTTTTGTAATCGAGACCTTTTTCAATACATCCCTGAATTACGTTGGAATGCCACGGGTTAGGTGCATCCTCCGCAAATATTTTCTGTGCTTTGTTTGAAATGTCAACAACGTTATCGGCGAGAAATTCCACCTGCGTGCGATAAGCGTTCATAAGCTTATCAAAGCTGTCAAATTCTGCCGCATTTCCCGTATCAGGTCCCATTTTCAGCCCGCTTTTCTGACAAACGCCGTCAAACAGAGCAAATTCAAGGGCTTTGATAATGTTGACTTCACCGTCTTCAAGTCCCATGTGAGACTTGCCGTAAATATCTATCTGATTACATCCGTTCATACAGTAAAGATGCGAATCGGAGGAGGGAATACCCATTGCTTCAAGAGCCGGACAAACTACGTCATCGTTGTAAATCGCAGGCATACCTATGCCGGTTGCTATTGTCTTTACTGCCTCGACCCAGTTTTTTTCGGGAGTATTTTTGCAAAAACGCATGGTGATGTTCGGCGTGTTGTAACCCAGCTCCCTTGCAACCTTAAGCGTGTCGTACGTAAGGTCGCAGGAGTAATCGTTGCCGAATTCATCGCTCCTGCCGATGCAGAGATTCCACGCACGTACTCTGTAAAACAGCTCCCACAGTTTTTTCAGACATTCATATCGGTCAACCGGGTCGTCGTTCTGATAATAAGCTCCGAGAGCGTAATCAAAAAGTCCGGGCGAATCGTTATCTATGAAGCTGTATGCAAGCCAGAAAAACTGACACGCTTCAAAGAAATTACGGGGTGATTTATGAGGAATGACCTCAAATGATTTTATGATTCTGTTAAGTACCGTTTTATCCTTTTGGTTTGCACTTTCAAGCATTTCCAGAGCCAGTGTCTTGTAACGCTCCGCAAGTATTTCAATTGATGAAAGCGCTGTCTCAAAAGACTTATACAGACCTTTTCTGTCATTATGAATCTTGCTGAAAAGCTTTATTTTCTCACGAATGCCGTCTGTTCCGATTCTCAGCAGCATTTCGTAATCGGGATTTGCATGACCTCCGCCTGCACCCCAGCAGCAGTTGGTGTCGTTAAGCTTATGCTGAAGCTCTGTCATTGACTTCCCCGTGAGATAGTGAGTCCTTATGGGCTCAAATTCATCATATAAACGGTCAATTTCATCTTTGAATTCGGGATAATTTTCCTTTTGACGGCTTCTGATATTCGGATGTGAGTTTATTCCGGAACCTCTTGAATAGTGAATGCCTATTCCGGGATATTCACAGCAAAGACCGCAAAACCAGTCATCGGGGTTGATACTGATTTTAACGTTTTCAATTACCGCACGGAATCCGCAGGCAATTCTGTATTCTCTTTCATATTCCGGCTCTATGTCCGTCATATCCGCTTCCCTGAAAGCAAAAGCAAAGGGCTCGGCTTCGCGTAAAGTCATAATACAGCCACCTTAATTATCATTTTTCTATATAGTACCAAACAAGTATACAGAAATCAATATGAACGCTTGAATATTTCCGCAAAATACAATATAATGTATTTACAGCGATACAGTATTAGCCTTTTTTCGTTATTTTTCGTATATAGAGATGCAAGACAAAAAACATAAAATCTACGGAGGATAATTATTATGAAAAACATAAATGAAGAACTTAAAGAACTTAAAGAAAATGAGCTTGAAGAAGTAAACGGCGGATCAGAAATCGTATGTCGTGATACGTTTGAAGGATGCGAACCGCTTAACGGTGAACCGCATCTTCCGGCTGAAGAACTTAAGCCGAGTGAATATAACGGTATGGTCTGATCGGTGACAATTGCAAAAACGCCCGTAAATGGGCGCAACATTATTAGAAAACATCGGAGCCCTACGGCTTCCGTGTCTGAATAAAATATTTTGGAGGATAACAAATGAAAACTTACAAATGCCTTATCTGCGGAAAAATCTTCTCCGTTGCCGACGGTGAGGAGCCTGTCTGCCCCGCCTGCAAGGCAAAGGACAGCAAAGTAGTTCTGCTTGCAAATCCCTATGCCGGAACTCAGACTGAAAAGAATCTTGAGGCCGCCTTTGCAGGCGAATCCCAGGCAAGAAATAAATACACATATTTTGCTTCAAAAGCAAAAAAAGAGGGATATGAGCAGATAGCCGCTCTCTTCCTCAAAACAGCCGATAATGAAAAAGAGCACGCAAAGCTCTGGTTCAAGGAGCTCAACGGTATCGGTGACACCGCAGCAAATCTTGCCGCAGCCGCCGACGGCGAAAACTATGAGTGGACAGATATGTATGAAGGGTTCGCCAAGACAGCCGAAGAAGAGGGCTTCACCGATCTTGCCGCAAAATTCCGCGGTGTTGCCGCCATTGAAAAGACTCACGAGGAGCGTTACCGCGCACTTTTGAAGAATGTTGAGACCCGTGAAGTCTTCGCAAAGAGCGAGGTCAAGGTCTGGGAATGCCGCAATTGCGGACACATTGTTGTCGGTACAAAAGCACCCGATATCTGCCCCGTCTGCGCTCATCCTCAGGCATTTTTTGAAATCAACGCAGAAAACTATTAAATCGTTTGCAGAACTGCTCGTGAGATACTTTACTCGGTATTTCTGTACATAAAAAGTGTGTCTGAGAAATCCGACGCACTTCTTTTCTTGTCGTTCTTTTTTACCGCAAATAAGGGAGGAAATATGGCTCTGCTATGAAAGAATATTTGTCAAAAGATGATTATGAAGAACCGAAGTGCCTTTTGAATATGCACCCGGAGGTAACTCCCATCCCTGTCGGACGGATTATGGATAAGCTGGATTCTTATCTCAATCAAAAAGACTATGATACGGCGGAAAGGCATTTGAAATACTGGCTTTCGGAGGCGGATGCAGGTCACGATTTGTGCGGAAAGCTCACGGTTCTGAATGAGCAGATCGGTCTTTACCGAAAGATCGGCAACGAAGCGGAATGCCTGCGTGCTGTTGATGAGGCGCTTTCTCTCGTAAATTCTTCGGATATGGAGGGATCCGTTACATACGGAACAACTCTTATTAATGCCGCAACCGGATATAAAGCTTTCGGTAAAGCGGACGAGGCGTTGCATCTTTACCGCAGAGCAAAGGATGTTTATGAAGCGGTGCTTAAGCAGGATGACCCAAAGCTCGGCGGACTGTATAATAATATGGCTTTAACGCTTGCCGAGCTCAAAGATTTCCGTGAAGCAAAAGAGCTCTATCATAAAGCGGTTGAGATTATGAAAAAGCAGGAAAACGGTGAGCTTGAAGTGGCCATCACGTTTCTGAATCTTGCCGATCTCACTGCCGATGAATCGGGTATTGAAGCCGGAGAAAAAGAAATAGAAAAATATCTGCTGAAAGCGGAGGAACTGCTGAACACCGAAAGTCTGCCGAGAGATGGGTATTATGCCTTTGTCTGCGAAAAATGTGCGTCCGTATTCGGTTACTACGGTTACTTTTTTACAGAGCGTGAGCTGAAGCGTAGAGCGGAGGAAATTTATGACCGGGCTTGAAATTGCAAGAGGATATTTTGAAGAATTCGGCAAGCCGATGCTGGAAAATGAATTTGCCGATATTCTGCCGTTTCTTGCCGCGGGCTTTGTCGGGAGCGGCTCGGAGCATTACGGTTATGACGATGAAATATCACGTGACCATGATTTTGAGCCCGGCTTCAGCATATTTATTCCGGGAGAGGATATCATAGACTGCAGGCGTGCTTTTCAGTTGGAGCGTGCCTATGCCAAGCTTCCGACGGAATATGCCGGAATCATGCGTCAGCGAATTTCTCCCGTCGGAGGAAATCGGCACGGCGTTCTCAAAACGGATGAATTCTTTTTGAGAACAATTGGCTCGGCAAACGGTGAGCTGACCGATATGCAGTGGTTAAGACTTCCGGATTACGCATTGGCGGAGGCGGTCAACGGAGAAATGTTTTTTGATAACTACGGTGAATTTTCATCAATCAGAAAAAAACTTGCTTGTATGCCGGATGATATCAAACTAAAACGCCTGGCGGGAAACCTTTTGATTATGGCACAGTCCGGCCAATATAACTTTATGCGTTGTATGAAGCACGGCGAGCCGGAGGCGGCACAGCTTGCCTGCGTGGAATTTGTCAATGCCGCGATGAAAACAAGCTTTCTGCTTCAGAACAGATATATGCCGTATTATAAATGGAGTTTCCGTGCGCTTCGGCAACTGACAGATACGGCAGGTCTTTCGGAAAAACTTTCTTTTCTGCTGTTTAGCGATAACCGTGACGATACGGTTGTCGGGCAAAAGTGTGCTATTATTGAAGAAATCGCATCAGAGACGATTTCGCGGCTTTATGAAAAGGAATTGACAAAGGCAATATGCGGCGATCTTGAAAAACATGCCTATTCCGTTAATGACAAGATAGCAGACAGCACCGTGCGGAATATGAATATTCTGATTGCTGTCGGTGAATAACTTATATCATTGAAAAGAGAATAAATATGAACGTTACGAATGACATAAAATATATCGGCGTTAATGACCGTCAGATAGATCTTTTTGAAGGTCAATATGTCGTCCCGAACGGGATGGCATATAATTCCTATGCCATTATAGATGAAAAAATCGCCGTCATGGATACGGTGGACAGAAACTTTACTCACGAGTGGCAAGATAATCTTGCAAAGGTTCTCGGCAACCGAAAACCGGATTATCTGATTGTTCAGCACATGGAGCCGGATCACTCTGCAAACGTTGTTTCATTTATGAACGCCTATCCGGAAGCAATAGTCGTTTCTTCCTCAAAGGCATTCACAATGATGAAAAACTTCTTCGGAACGGATTTTGCGGATCGCAGAATTATTGTAGGTGAAGGCGATACGCTTCCACTCGGCAAACATACACTGACATTTGTAACCGCACCGATGGTACACTGGCCGGAGGTTATCGTTACGTACGACAGCACGGATAAGGTGCTGTTCTCCGCAGACGGTTTCGGAAAATTCGGTGCGCTGGATGCGGAAGAGGATTGGGCTTGCGAAGCGAGACGGTATTATTTCGGTATCGTCGGTAAATACGGTGCACAGGTGCAGGCACTGCTTAAAAAAGCTTCTGCTCTGGATATTCAGATCATTTGCCCTCTTCACGGTCCGGTTTTAACAGAAAATCTCGGCTATTATCTGAATCTTTATGACATCTGGTCTTCCTACGGTGTTGAGAGCGAAGGCATTGTGATTGCCTATACCTCTGTGTACGGCAACACGAAAAAAGCTGTTGAATTGCTTGCCGAGAAGCTTAATGCGAACGGCTGCCCGAAGGTTGTTATCAATGACCTTGCAAGAGAAGATATGGCGGAATGTGTGGAGGATGCTTTCCGTTACGGAAAAATCGTTCTTGCCACAACAACGTACAACGGAGATATTTTCCCGTTTATGAGAGAGTTTCTCAGCCATCTTACCGAACGCGGATTCAGGAATAAAACCGTTGGATTTATTGAAAACGGTACGTGGGCACCTCTTGCGGCAAAAAAGATGAAAGCGGTGCTGGAAAGCTGCAAGGATATTACCTATACCGACACAACGGTTAAAATTATGTCTGCACTGAATGACGAAAGCAAAGCACAGCTTGATGCTCTCGCCGAAGAACTGACAAGGTAATGTTGAGAAAGCACTCACAAGGTATCAGGAAATATCGACGATTTCCCCGGTATGTTAAAAAAAGAATATAATAACTCCGATAAAGTATTAGCCACTTTTAATGTTTTTTCGTATAAAGAGATGAAAGACAAAATAAAGGAGATAAAAAACATGATTTGTGCTTGCTTTTTTCTTGAACTATTTTACATTTAAGGTAATAAAAATTAAATCATGAAGACTTTGCGGAGGTAAAATGATATGGATAAAGATTATAAAGCGGTTAATGATGAAGAACTTGAAGAGATTAACGGCGGTATGAAGGTTGTTGTTGAAGAAACCGAAGAAGAAGCAGGCTGGTGGGAAACCATAGTTAATGCTTTTTTTGGAATAAGAGGCTGATTTATACGGAGGGTAAATGTTATGAAAAACAATAAATTAATAATTAAAGAAAAAGAACTTGAAAACGTAACCGGCGGAGACGTTACAAGCGCCAACATAGTCGGAACGGTACGCCCTCATCGCAGACCGACAACCGAAACGGCAAACCTTCATAATATGCCGAAAATAAACCCGGATGAAAAATATGTAATGGGTGTTGACCCGACTGATATTCAGATTGTTGATAACTGCGGTCCTACATCTTAAATATAGTAAAGGAAGGTACTTTTATGAATGCTGAAAACGAAAAAACCGTAAGTAATGATAAAGAGCTTGAGGATGTTACCGGCGGCGTTATGCCCATTATATTTGCCGAGCAAAATAGAGTTCCTACTATTGACCCTGTTCCCTTAAAGCCCGAAAACGAAAAGAAGTCTGAAAAAGACACACTTGTTCCTATTCCGTACTGATTCAGAAGGTGAAGAGTCCGCATCTTTTAAAGTCGGTTTCTTCCCCGGACTTTCGGGATTTCCATAATGACGTTACTCAATCCCGAAAAACACACTTTAAATACATTCAAAATTCAAATAGCTTCACAAACTGTTTACAAAAGAGAATGAACATGGTAATATGAATATGCCAGAAGTAGAAATTTAGTGTCGCTACACACCTGAATTATCAGGTCAGAAGAAATGCGGGGACAGGCACACCCGCCTGGCAAAATAAGAAGACCGCGGATTTATTCCTCGGTCTTTTAATTATGCAAAAAAGGCTTCAAATTTTCAATTTGAGGCCTTTTTATATTTTCCGAATGTTGTATATGGAGGAGGTGAGAAAAGTGCAGAAAACAATAGTAGGAAAAACGCTGAGGTTCGATAGCGTACCGATTAAAGCCGAATATACCGAAGAGGGATATCTTGTAGACACACCGATTTTGACGAGTGTGGGAATTTTCGAGTACACAAACGCTGATGGAAGCATACGAAGAGAATTGAAGCTTGATGTTCAGTTGTATGACGGCTCGGTAGTAAAGGCTATGGTGTATATCATGAATTATGGCAAAGGCTCCGTTCCAAACAGATATTACTACAACACTATTCGTGAAGGGTACGAGGATGTCGGTTTTTGGAAAATGTATAAATTTCGAATAGTTCCGTATAAAAATATTGCGAAAACCCAAGAAAATTGTCTGCAAATTGTCTGCAAAAGTAGTGATAAGTAGTGATAAGTGCGATATCGCAAATAGAAAAAGAAGAACCCTTGAAACTGTTGACACTCAACGGAATGCCAATAATTTCAAGGGCTTTAGGGTGGCAGGGGCAGAAGGACTTGACTCGCGCGCCTGCGGGCGCTTGGTCGCTCGCGGTCACAACAGTTCACCGAACTGTTGCTCTGTACCGCTCGTCCTTCAAGCCCTTCTCTTGTTTTACACAAAAAGAAAAGACGCCCCAACGGACGTCTTCCTTTTTGGCAGGGGCAGAAGGACTTGAACCCTCGGCACGCGGTTTTGGAGA
>CALAUI010000012.1 GCA_937892115.1 uncultured Clostridia bacterium
AAGGTGTGACAGTGACCGCTGAAAAAGAGTATCGGTGTCTTTGCCGTGGCGTATTTATTCATAATGCTGTCTGTTTCGGCAGGCAGATAATAATCGTTTGTTAAGCCGTTATGTCCCGAAAGAGGTCTGTGGCTGAGCACGAATACGGGCTTTTGACTTTTTACGGCTTTCGCCAGAGTGTCGTCAAACCATTTCAGCTGTTCCTCCGAATACAAGGGTGGCTGTCCGTCTATGTCAAGATCTTCCGTTCCAAGACAGATGAAATGATAGCCGTTGACTTCTTTTTCATAATAAACACTGTCTGTCTGAATACCGTAATCCTTGAGATGCTTCAGAAACAGAGATACAGCTTTATTGTAGTCGGGGTCGGCGCTTCCGTTCCAGGAATCGTGATTTCCCATGCAGGCAACGTAGTTTTTCGGCTTTGCGTAAGTGTTTGTAATCAGCTTCGCGTGTCTGTACTCGTTGAAAGAGCCGCTGTTTGTGATATCGCCTATATTCATAAGCACATCCACGTCACTGCTGCATTTGCCGATGCCCAGAGACACACGCCTCATTATGTTGGTCCTGTCTCTGAAATAATTGTTGTCGAAATGAGTGTCGGATACCGCTACGCAGTTCAGCAAAACACCGTCTTCCTCGGGTCCGTAAAGAGGGGCGGGACTAAAAATGGTCGGTAGTATGTTAAAAAACATTCCGATTGTCAGAAAAGCGGATATTATGTAATCAAATACAGCAGTCATAGCTCAATACTCCATACCTTTTGAATTTTCGTGTTTATTCCTTTGCAAGATTTTTGAGGGTTTCTCCCGCAATGCGGTAGGTCGTCCAGTCTGACATTGGCTCTGCACCGAGGGAAAGATAAAAGTCAATGCTCGGCTTGTTCCAATCAAGACACCACCATTCAAGGCGGCCGCATTTCCTTTCAACGGCTATGGATGCCAGCTTTTTGAGAAGGGCTTTTCCGTAGCCCTTTCCTCTGTATTCCGGCTTTACGTACAAATCCTCAAGATAGATTCCGGCTTTACCGAGGAAGGTTGAAAAATTATGAAAGAAAAGTGCAAATCCGACTTCCTTACCGTCTTCAAGGGCAAAGATGACCTCTGCCTTCTGTTTGTCAAAAATCCATTTTTCGGTTTCTTTTTCATCTGCGACCACAAGGTCTGCCATTTTTTCATATTCCGCAAGCTCTCTTACGAATTGCAGTATGAGGGAAATATCTTTTCTTTCCGCATATCTGAATTCAACGCTTTTATCCATATTCAATCCTCAGTTGTTTTTAATAAATTCAAGATATTCGTCGTAGGTCATCTTACGGTCAAAGTGACTTCCCGTTGTAACGTCAATCACTCTGTCGGCAATGGTCTGAACGAACTGGTGGTCGTGTGAGGTAAAGAGAATCGTCTGCTTGAAATTGATGAGTCCGTCATTGAGCGAAGCGATGGATTCAAGGTCAAGGTGATTGGTGGGCTCGTCAAAAATAAGCACATTTGCACCTGAAAGCATCATTTTGCAGAGCATACAGCGTACCCTTTCGCCGCCGGAAAGCACACACGCCTTTTTGAGTGCTTCGTCTCCCGAAAACATCATTCTGCCCAGCCAGCTTCTTACATCGCTTTCAAAAATAAGATTTGAATAGTTCCTCAGCCAGTCAATCAGGTTATCCTCAACACCGTCAAAGTAAGCGGAATTGTCCGAGGGAAAATATGAGGTTGAGGTGGTAACGCCCCATTTGACGGTGCCCTCGTCGGGCTCCATTTCACCTGCAAGGATTTTGAAAAGGGCGGTTTTCGCTACCGCATCGGTACCCACAAAGGCAACTTTTTCGCAGGGTAGGATGGTGAAGGAAACGTTGTCAAGTACCTTGCGGTCACCGATTGTCTTTGAAATGCCCGTAACGGTCACTACGTCGTTGCCCACTTCTCTGTCGGGCTTGAAGCCGACGAAGGGAAAACGCCTTGACGAAACGGGGAGGTCTTCAAGGTCAAGACTTTCAAGCAGCTTGCGTCTGCTGGTTGCCTGCTTTGATTTGGAACGGTTTGCAGAGAATCTTTCAATGAATTTACGCAGCTCCTCTGCCTTTGCCTCGTTCTTTTTATTCTGTTCTTTCAGCTGACGCTGACGTATCTGTGTATATTCAAACCAGAAATCGTAGTTGCCGGTGTAGAGAGCCATTTTGCCGTAGTCGATATCAACGGTATGGGTGCAGACCGTATTGAGGAAATGACGGTCGTGAGATACGACGATAACCGTGCTTTCAAGCTCAAGCAGGAAATCCTCAAGCCAGCCGATGGCATCAATATCAAGGTGGTTGGTGGGCTCGTCCATGAGCAGTATATCCGGCTCGCCGAAAAGTGCCTGGGCAAGCAGTACCTTGACCTTAAGGTCGTTGGGCAGCTCCGACATAAGCTTTTCGTGCCATTCGTTGGTAACGCCGAGACCGTTCAGCAGTATTTCCGCATTGCTTTCCGCACTCCAGCCGTCAAGCTCCGCAAATTCCTCCTCCAGTATGCAGGCGCGCATACCGTCCTCTTCGGTCATTTCCTCTTTGGCGTAAAGAGCTTCCTTTTCGTCCATAATGTCGCAAAGGTGCTTGTTGCCAAGCAATACGGTACGGATTACCGGCTCCGCATCAAATGCGAAATGGTCCTGCCTCAGAACGGAAATTCTTTCACCGGGTGTAACGTCAACGTGACCGTGGGTGGGCTCAAGTTCACCTGAGAGTATTTTGAGAAAAGTGGATTTACCTGCACCGTTGGCACCGATAATGCCGTAGCAGTTGCCTCTTGAAAAGGTAATATCGGCGTGCTTGAAAAGGGCTCTGCCGGAGTAGCTGAGCTCAAGGTCTGTAACGGAAATCATATCAAAAACTCCTGTAATAGAATTATATGACGGTATTATAAACCATCGGGGATTTATTATCAACGGGAAAACCGCATTATTGTAAAAATTATATAACTATGTGTTCTTTCGTACTTATATTTTTTTATCGGAAATACTTGAAATAAAAGAAGTAATTGTATATAATCTTAACCGTTGATTTTATGAAAGGGCACAATGGTGCTGAAAGAGAAATGATTCTTAATAATTTACTTGAGGCAATGGGCAATACTCCCATTATCCGTCTCAATCGCCTTGCAGACCCCGAGGGTGCGGAAATCCTCGTTAAATTTGAGGGACTGAACGTAGGCGGCTCAATCAAAACAAGAACTGCATATAATATGATACTTGATGCCGAGAAAAAGGGGCTTCTTACCCCGGATTCCGTCATCGTTGAGCCCACCAGCGGCAACCAGGGTATCGGACTTGCACTTGTCGGTGCTATCAGAGGATATAAAACGATTATCATTATGCCCGACTCCGTCAGTGAGGAACGCAGGAAACTGGTCAATCATTACGGCGCCGAGGTTATGCTGATTCACGATGCGGGCAATATCGGTCTCTGCATTGAGGAATGCCTTGAAACGGCTCTCAGAATGCGTGACGAAAATCCCAAGGTATTTGTTCCCCAGCAGTTTGAAAATCCCGCAAATCCCGCCGTTCAGCGTTCACAGACCGCAAGGGAAATCCTTGAGCAGGTTGACAAACCTATCCACGGCTTCTGCTCGGGTATAGGTACCGGCGGTACGATTACGGGTATAGGCGAAGTGCTTAAGGAAGCAAATCCCGATATGGTCATCTGGGCGGTTGAGCCCGAGAATGCGGCTATCCTTTCCGGCGGCTCAATCGGCACTCATAATCAGATGGGTATCGGCGACGGCGTTATTCCCGAGATACTCAACACCTCAATCTATGACGACGTGTGCATAATCACCGACGAGGAAGCAATCAGCACCTCAAAGAAGCTTGCCTCCCTTGAAGGAATCATGTGCGGTATTTCAAGCGGAACAAATGTGGCTGCCGCAATCAAGCTTGCAAAGAAGCTGGGCAAGGGCAAAACCGTTGTTACGGTCCTTCCCGATACGGCAGAGAGATATTTCTCGACTCCTCTTTTTGAATAAAAAATAACGGGCTTTCCAAAGCGGAAAGCCCGTTTCTTCATATTAAAGATATTCCCATTCGGTAACGGGATAGGCGGAATCCCTGATATATTCTCTGTCAAGCACTCTGAGCGGCTCGTATAAGCTGAAGGTGTAAATTCTGTTCAGCTCGGCATTTGCGGCAATCTTGATTGAACGCTCGTTTGTGTTGTAAACGATGCTCCAGAGTGAGATGATTTTCCAGGGGTATTTGGGATGGTCGTATTTGAGGCGTACGTGACCGAGAAGGTCCATGGCTTCTATTTCGGACATAACGCCCTTCTTTTCCGTCATTGCCTTAATGACCGCATCGGTTCTGTCGTGACCGTGCTGAAGTGCTTTCCAGTCGCCTATATCCTTTGTGACGGAATAGTTGCATACATATTGGAAATCAAGGCCGTCATCCTCAAAGATTGAACCCTTTGCAGGATATTTTTCGCTGTTTCTCTCGTATACCTTAAGCTCGTTGTTGATATATTCAACCACTACGGAACGTCCCGAACTGTCACAGAGCTGATAATGGTAGTTGGTAAACAGAGAGTCAATCATATTGTAGCTGCGGATAAGCTCAATCGCCTCGTCCACGTTGGCGCACGTGTCAAGCACGGCTCTTATCATCAGAGTGGTGGTGATATCCTTTTTGGATTTATCCGTCTGCTTTGTGGCGGCGGCTCTTATCTGAAGCACCGCAATGGCAAGGCCCTGATCATTCATACCGTCAACACAGCAGTAGGGAGCAAGGAGTGCCTGAGGGTCGCCCTTTTTGCATATTGCGTGCTTCTTGCCGTAAAGGATGAAGTTGTTGTCAACCATACTGATGCTTGAATATCTGCCCTCGGGATGAGTCCAGAGGATAAAGCAGGGAGCTTCCTTGAAGTCAAAGTTTCTGGCAAGCAGGTGGTCGCCGCTTTCGTTATGGGCTTCAAACGTGGTGCAGCCGCTTCCCTTTTCGTTTCCGATTACAAAATCCTTGCAGAATTTCTTTGTTGCATAGGCAATGAGTTCACCTATGGATGAGCAGCCCTTGTCAAGAATTTCGTCAAGATAAAAATCGTTTCTGTAATCCATCAGATAGATATTCTGATCAAGACGGGTCACGGTGCTTTTTGTTTTATTGTGACTTGCTTTGGCGGAATTTATGCTTTTACCGAGTCCGGAAACAATACTTTTTACGTCCATAACGTCACCTGTTTTTCTCATTTTTTCTATTATAACAAAGTAATCTGCCGATTACAACAGCAAATGCAATAAAAATATATACTTCGGTTCAATAATATACGCCTGTGCAAATTTAATAAATATAACACAAAATGTGAAAAACTACTTGACAACCTGCACAAAATGTGGTACTTTGTAAGTGAAATAAAGATGAGCCGGAGCTCATCGAGAAAGGCGGCGTTTCCGATGGAAGGTTTTATCGGAGAATCCGCAGAGGCAGTTTCGTAACGAGGTCTTAAAACGGCACGGTCCGCAGGGACAAAGAGAACGCCTCTCCGGATTCGGAAACTGAAAGTGTAAACAACCTTCAAAAAGAAAGAAATGTGATTTCATATGTTTTGTTCAGAGTAAACCCGAAAAATTTATATGAAAGTTCAGTGATATCATATGTTCCGTGTAACATAACCCATGACAAGAATTCTTATGAAAGTCTGTGATATCCGATGTACGTTTCAGGTTAAACCTTAACAAAATTTATAAGAAAGACAGTGATTCCCATGTACGCATAAATCCCCGTGATTTATACGGATATAAAAATTTATATATATGAGCTCCGAGTTTAATCTCGGAGCTTTCGACATTTTCAGAGGATATTATTGTATTGATAAATTAAGTGTAATGTGATATATTGAATCCAACAGATGGTTTGTATATTTACTGACAGAGGTTTTGTATATGAAAAAGACACTTGTAATCCTTGCCGCGGGAATCGGCTCCAGATTCGGCGGCGGTATCAAACAGCTTGAGCCGGTAGGTCCCAACGGCGAAATCATTATGGATTATTCTATTCACGATGCGATTTCCGCGGGCTTCAATAAAATCGTATTCATCATACGAAAGGATATTGAAGCCGATTTCAAAGAAATTATCGGCAACAGAATTGAAAAGACAGCCGCTCAGTTCGGAGTTGAGGTCTGCTATGCATTCCAGAATATGAATAATATCCCGGAAAAGCTCCGTGAAGGCAGAGCCAAGCCCTGGGGCACGGCTCATGCTCTTCTCTGCTGCGACGGGCTGATTGACGGGCCCTTTACCGTAATAAACGCAGATGACTATTACGGAATAGGCGGATTCAAGCAGGCATCCGATTTCCTTGAAACAAACAGATACGGTATCGTCACGTATATTCTGGGCAACACCCTTTCCGATAACGGCGGCGTTTCAAGAGGAATATGCAGAGTAGAAGACGGCAAGCTTGTTGATATAACGGAAACCCGTAATCTTGTGAAGGTTGAGGGCGGTGCCGAATCGGAGGGCGTATTCTACGGATTTGACACACCCGTTTCCATGAATTTCTGGTGCCTTCCTTCATCTTTTATTGACGTTTTGCGTGAGCGCTTCCCCGATTTCCTTGCGAACCTGAAGGACCCTCTTAAAGATGAGTATCTTCTGCCCTCAATGGTGGATTATAAAATCAAATCCGGTGAGGAGTGTACCGCACTTTCAACGGATGCCAAATGGTTCGGTGTTACCTATAAGGAGGATAAGCAGTCCGTTGTCGAAAGCTTCGGAAAACTTTACGAAGAGGGCGTTTACAAGCCGGATTTCTATTCGGATATAAAATAATTCGGCAGAATATAATAATCCGTTGGCCTTACAGGTCAACGGATTTTAATTTTATATCATAAATTCTGTTTACGGGGATTCTTTCTCCGTTTGCAAGGATGACCTCGGATTCGTTTTCGTCAATCTTTTTTACCATTCCGCTTATTTCAACGTATGCTCCGCCCCGCTTGTATTCATCGGGAATGAAGCAGGTGACGGTCACCTCCGGCTGCTTGGCGATATTTTCACGGATTTCCCGTAATCTGAAGTCAAGTTCCGCTTTTCTGTCCTCATCAAGATAAATTTCATTATCCGTCAGACGGGCGGTTTCGTCAATCTCATCGCCGTAACCCGTCAGCGCCGCAAACGGAGCAAACTGGGCGGCTCTGTCGTAATTCGTCATGGGTATCCTTGTTGCGGAAACGTGACGGGGCTGGTTTATTATATCATCATATTTATTTGTTTCTTCGGACATAAATCCTCCTACGCCTTGTGACCGCCTACCATACCGTTTCTTTCTCTCGTGGTGGCACCGTCCTCGTAGCTTGTACCCTTGAGAATTGCGTTCTTTCCGTATTTTTTCTGAATGGCGATTATGGTATGCTGTCTGCTTTTTTCTTTTTCCAGCATTTCGTTTTCTTCTTTTTCAAGCCGTTCCTTTTCTTCGTAATCGGTGAAGAAATTAAGCTGTTCGTCTTCTTCTGTCACGGCATTTTCGTTTATCAGGTGATTTGCGACCACGTACATTCGTCTTACGGAAAGCTTTTTGCTGACGATTCTGTCATACAGCTCCACAACGGCGTCAACGATGATTTTTGTGGAGGACGTATGCTTACCCAGATTTATTGAGCCGTGTGCCTGCTTGGGCACTTTTCTGCCGTATCTGTCCGCCTCGGTTTCTCCGGAATATGATACCTTGCCGGATTCCGTGATATTGGCTGTATCGTAACCCACTGTCAGCACCATCTGGTCCGTTACAAGGCATTTGTCAACAAGGTCAAGGGAGAGTAAATCCGCCATTTCCCTTATAATCAGCCGTCCTTTTTCAAAATCATAGGGCTGAGGAAGCACCTGACCGGAGCTTAAGCTTTTGCTTTCGGGTCTGTACGCCTTGATATCCGCCATCGTGCAGGATTCATATCCCCAGGCGTGGTCTATCAGCAGCTCCGCATTTATTCCGAAAAGCTTATACAGCAGATTTTCGTTATAGAATTCGTCATCCTTTCCGAGAGAGCATCTTGCAATGTCGCCCATGGTATTTATTCCGTATTGCCGGAGCTTTTTTGAAATGCCCCCGCCTATTCTCCAGAAATCCGTCAGAGGAGTGTGATTCCAGAGCTTGCGGCGGTAGCTCATTTCGTCAAGCTCCGCTATCCTCACGCCGTCCTTGTCTGCCGGAATGTGCTTTGCTTCAATATCCATTGCGATTTTACACAGATACAGATTTGTACCTATACCTGCGGTGGCGGTGATTCCCGTAGTCTCAAGCACCTCATGTATCAGCTTCATGGTAAATTCACGTGCCGTAAGCTTATATAATTTCAGATAATCCGTGGCGTCGATGAATACCTCGTCAATGGAATAAACGTGAATATCCTCCGGTGCAACATATTTCAGATAAACGTCATAAATTGCGGCACTCACCGTCATATAGTGGGACATTCTGGGCGGAGCGATGATATAATCAAGTGCGACGCAGGGGTCGGTACTGACTATG
The DNA here is from genome assembly GCA_937892115.1 of uncultured Clostridia bacterium. GTDB lineage: Bacteria > Bacillota > Clostridia > Oscillospirales > Acutalibacteraceae > CAG-177. Next base: position 8,500 of record CALAUI010000012.1, read on the forward strand.
TTATTATCCCAGGATGAAGATGTCAGCTTATGTCCGGGTGCTTTTGACTGACGCATTGAGTTTACGGCTCTGACCTGCTGAATTACTTCAAAAAGACGGGCTCTGCCGGGAATACCGTAGGATTTGAGGGATGGGGAAACCGCAAGGCAAATCGTCTTTTCCGTGCGGCTTTCGTCTGCCACGACCAGATTTGCGGTAAGAGGATCAATGCCCCGGTCAACACATTCAACCGAAGCATAGAATGACTTTAAGTCTATTGCAATATAAACTCTGTCTTCCATAAATGTCCTCTCTTTGTTTGAAAAAAGCCGAGGAAAGAATCCGTCGGCTTAACTGCTTTATAATAGAGCGAGAATTTTATCCTTCTGCATATATCCCATAGCGGCGTTTACGGGCTTTCCGTCCTTCATAACGACCAGAGTGGGAATGCTGTCGATACCGAACTGCGCTGCAAGAGCGGGCTCTTCGTCAACGTTGATTTTGCCTACCTTTATATCCGTTCTTTCGTCGGCAATTTCCTTGATAACGGGAGCAATCATCATGCAGGGACCGCACCAGGTTGCCCAGAAATCAAGCAGAACGGGCTTGTCCGATTTAAGAACTTCGCTTTCAAAATTATCAACGGTAATTTTAATTTCAGCCATGGTTTTACCTCATTTTGATTTGTAGTAAAGCATACAGTGGCAGTAGCCCTCAAAATCCGGGTCCTTTATCTGCTCACGGAATTCTTTACACATACATTTGTTATCCTCTGTCCTTTCTCTGCGGCAGGGACAGTATCCGCCGGTCCTTTCAAGACCTTCTTTGACTACCTTGACTATTTCTTCGTTTTCGTTGAAAGTAACCTTCATAATTACATCTTCTTTGTTTTTGAATAGGATGCGTTTACCGCTTCAATCACACCGTAGCGGAAATTGTTCTTTTCAAGGGCTTTAACGCCTTCAATGGTGGTGCCTCCGGGCGAACAAACGGAGTCCTTCAGGTCTGCGGGAGTGCGTCCCGAATCGAGCATCAGCTTTGCGGCGCCCTCAAGTGTTTTTGCGGCGTAGAGATATGCTTTATCTCTGGGAACACCGATATTTACCTGACCGTCGGCAAGAGCTTCAATCATCATATAAGCCCAGGCGGGTCCGCAGCCGGTTACTATTGAGAATGAGTCGATCGCTTCCTCATTGACCTTGTCGATTTTTCCCGATGCCTTCATCGCCTCAATGAAATATTTATATTCATCGTCCGTTACCTTGTCGTTTTTTGCGGCAAGTGTCATTCCCGCACCTACGGAGCAGGCAACATTGGGCATGATTCTGATTACGGGGCATTCAACACCTGCAAGGTCGGTTATCCTTTGGATAGAAGTGCCCGCCGCCATGGTGACGAGAATAAATCTGTCTTCTCTTGCCTTGAGTATTTCGCTGATTTCACCGAACATATCGGGGAGCGACTGCGGCTTTACGGCAATGAAAATATATTCGCTTTCACCTGCAACGGATTCAACACATCCCGATTTGCATCCCAGAGCTTCGGAGAGCGCGGATGCTCTTGAGGTGGAGCTGTCGCAGACTATCATGTTTTTGCCGTCTTTTGATGAACTGATTGCCTTTGCAAGGGCTGAGCCCATATTGCCGGAGCCGATAAATCCGAATTTATACATTTATCTCACCTGTCCGTTTCCTTTTATCACGTAATGATAAGTCATAAGTTCCTCAAGTCCCATAGGACCTCTTGCGTGCATTTTCTGTGTGGAAATGCCCATTTCACAGCCCAGACCGAATTCGCCGCCGTCTGTGAATCTGGTAGATGCGTTGACATAGATTGCGGCACTGTCAGTATTATTGACAAAATATTCTGCCGCATTGCAGTCACTTGTTACGATTGCTTCGCTGTGCTTTGTGGAATGAATGAGTATATGGTCAACGGCTTCCTTTACGCCGTCAAGCACCTTGACCGCAAGCTTGTAATCAAGGAATTCCGTATCAAATCCCTCTTCGCCCGCTTCTTCACCGCTGATGATTTTTCCCGCTTCCTCGTCAACAACGAAGCTGACGGGATTCTTTCTGCCCTTTGTCAGTCTGTCATAGAGCAGGGGAAGGAATTCATCTGCGATTTCTCTGTCAACAAGGCATACCTCGCAGGCATTGCATACAGAGGGCCTTGAGGTCTTTGCATTGTCGATTATATTCAGAGCCATATTGATATCGGCGGTCTTTTCAACATAAATGTGGCAGATGCCCGTACCCGTTTCAATGCAGGGAACGGTCGCTTTTTCCGTGATTGCCCTGATAAGATTTTTTCCGCCTCTGGGAATGAGCAAATCAATCTTTCCTCTTGCGGTCATCATTTCGTTTGCGCTTTCCCTTGTCGTATCGTCAATGAGATTGATTACGTCGGGATTGATGCCGCACTGAGTAAGACCTTCGCGGAGTGCCTGAGTGATTGCCTTGGAGGTTCGGTATGCCTCTTTACCGCCTCTGAGAACACAGACGTTTGAACTCTTGAAGCAGAGTACCGCCGCATCGGAGGTAACGTTCGGTCTGCTTTCGTAGATGATACCGATTACGCCCATGGGAACGGCAACCTTTTCAATATGAAGACCGGAGGGCCTGTCAATTTCACGGATTACCCTGCCGTTGGGGTCGGGAAGCTTCGCTACGTCACGCATACCCTGCGCCATACCCTCGATTCTTTCTTTTGTAAGGGTAAGACGGTCAATCATTACCTCGGAAATTACTCCTCTTGATGCTTCAATATCAAGGGCGTTTTCCGAAAGAATATTATCCGTATGTCTGATGAGACAGTCTGCCATTACGGAGACTGCTCTGTTCTTTTCCTCTGAATTGAGTGAACGGATATCCGATTTTGCCATGACTGCTCTGTCAAGGATTTCTGATGTTTTCATATTAGTTTCCTCTGCTGAAAAATCTTGTGCCCGAGGGCTTGCCCTCGACTATATCGTAAAGTATTTCGGGATTGTTTCCGTTTGCGATAACCATATCAATGCCGCCGCCGGTAGCGATTTCAGCCGCGTGGATTTTTGTTTCCATACCGCCGGTGCCCAGCTCCGAGCCCTTGCCGCCGCCCATATTTCTGATATTATCGTCTATTTCGTATACCTTTGAAATGAGCTTCGCTTCGGGATTGGTTTTGGGATTACTGTCGTAAAGTCCGTCAATATCCGAAAGGAGAATGAGCAGGTCCGCCTCAACGCTGACCGCAACTATTGCCCCGAGAGTGTCGTTATCACCGATGGAAATTTCATCCGTTGCGATGGTGTCGTTTTCATTTACGACGGGAAGAACACCGAATTCAAGGAGCTTTGAAACCGTATTGCGGAAATTGCGGTGATGCTTTTCGTTCTCAATATCCGCATTGGTAATGAGTATCTGGGCAATGTTGTGATTGTATTTTGAAAATTCATTGTCATAAACGTACATCAGCTCGCACTGACCCGTTGCGGCAGCCGCCTGCTTTGTGGGAATATCCACGGGCTTTTCACTGAGCATAAGCTTGCCTACGCCCATACCGATGGCACCGCTTGAAACCAGTATCATTTCATGACCGGCATTCTTAAGGTCGCTGAGAATACGGCAGAGAGATTCGACTCTCCTGATATTTATCCTGCCCGTTGCATGAGTCAGGGTTGATGTACCTACTTTAACGACAATACGCATAGTTTACCTCCGGGAAAAACCGATTTGGATTATTATAACACAAAATAAACGGCATTTCAATTATTATAATTGACTTATAAGCGTGAAAGTGATACATTAGGGGTTGTATTGGGAGATGTATTGACATGAAAGAAGAGATATACAATGATTTACGATAATATCAGAAATCTGAGAGCTTATTCCGCGGTAATTCCTCACGCGCAGGAAATTGCCGATTATATTGAAAAGACGGATTTTGAGGCAATGGAGCGCAAGGGCGGTTTCCCCGTATGTGAGGGTGTTACGATGAATCTTGCGGAGTATGCTCCCGGTGAAGGAAGCGACTACGAGGCGCACCGTCAGTATCACGATTTACAGTTCGCAATCAGAGGATGCGAAAGAATAGACGTTATTCCCACAGACAAGGCAATCGGCTCAAAGGGCTACAAGCCCGATGCGGAATTTTTCCCGGCAGGGGACTGCTCCGTTACGAGTGCCGCACTTGACGAGGGAACGTTCGCGTTTCTTGCACCTCAGGACGCTCATAAGCCCTGCATCAAATCCACAACGGATACAATACTCAAGGCAGTATTCAAAATCCGCATTGACTGAGGAGTGATAAGATGAAAATCAGTATTCAGACGGGCGATATTGTTGACCGTGTCGGTCTTGAGGAGGGTTATGCCCTCATAAAAGAAACCGGCTTTGATGCCGTTGACTGGAATATCGACCACGCGTGGAAGGGCTCCGAAATCAGAAAGGGAAATCTGGGCAACTGCGTTTTTGATATGCCTCTTGAGGGCGTAATCGATTACTACGCGAAGGAGCTTGAGATAATAAATAAAAACGGCCTTGAGCTTACTCAGGCGCACGCACCGTTCCCCTCATTTTCAAAGGACCATCCCGAAGTGCTTGATTACGCTATCGGCGTTTATAAGAGAAATATTGAATTCTGTCAGTATGCAAAAATCCGGAATCTCGTTATTCACGGCATCTCTTATTCACTCAATGACGACATAAATACAAAAGAAACTATTGACAAACTCAACTTTAAGCTTTATTCTTCTCTTATATCCGTTCTGAAGGATACAGACGTTACGATCTGTCTTGAAAATCTTTTCAGCTCCAATAACGGTGTGTGTTATCAGGGACATTGCTCCGACCCTTATGCGGGAGCAAAAGAGATTGACGAGCTCAATGCTCTTGCAGGTAAAGAATGCTTCGGTCTCTGTCTTGATACAGGTCATGCGAATCTGCTTCATCACGACCTGCGTACTTTTATTGCCGTTTACGGCAAGAGAATCAAGGCACTCCATATTCACGATAATAACGGCTCGGGTGACGAGCACGAAGCACCGCTTACGGGTACTATAAACTGGAATCATTTCTGCTTTGCGCTTAAAGAGGCCGGTTATGAGGGTGACCTCAGTTTTGAAACCTTTGCGCAGACGAATGAGGTAATGAATTTTGATATGGCCATGCTGAAGCCCTGGATGATTCTCATCAACGAAACGGGCAAGGTATTCAGAAGCAAAATTCAGGGATAATAAAAACGGATACCCCGGTATCCGTCATACGGGCCTGTAGCTCAGTTGGGAGAGTGCTACATTCGCATTGTAGAAGTCGGGAGTTCGAATCTCCTCAGGTCCACCAAATAAGGCGGCAGACTTTGACAAAAAGTCTGCTGTCTTTTTTGTATCAACTCCGTAAAATCTATTGACAATATGGAAATTATACGTTATGATATTAATGATAATCGTTAAATTATATGCGATAAACTTATATTTCGGAGGGACTATAATTGAATAATTCCAAAATAATCAGATCATCACAAATCATTGACCGCATTTTGCGTTTCCTTCAGGGATTCATGATTGCTTTTGCCGCGGTTTCGGTTATCTTTATCATTCTTTCCTTTACAGTCGGAGAAAAAATTGTACGTGACGCTTCGTGTATTGAACTCGGGAATCTGTCGTTATATATTTCGGATAGTGCGATACCGGATTATTCCGAGCTTCGCAAGGGTATTGTCATTGATTTGATGACAGTCATCGTTATGGTCACAGCCGGATGGTATCTTCTTCATGTGATTCGTCAGCTCCTGCAGACGATGAAGGACGGCAGACCTTTTGAGAGCGGCGTATCATCCAAAGTGCGCAAGCTCGCCTTCACCACTCTTATCGGAGGCGCAGTCATAGAAGCGTGCCGTGTGCTCGGCACTGTTGCGGAGCTTAAAGCGTATGATCTGACGCTCCTGCTCAATTCCGCAAGCGTTCAAAGGTTTGCGTACAATTATTCGTTTAACGTGTCTTTTGTCGTTATTGCGGGTATTCTGTTCTTCCTCTCTCTTGTTTTCAGATACGGAGAAAGTCTGCAGCAGGAATCCGACGAAACTCTGTGAGGTGCCGGGATGGGGAAAATCATACTTCGACTTGACCGGGTGATGGCAGACCGGAAAATGAGTTTAAAGGAGCTTTCGGAAAAGGTCGGCGTTGCCAACGTCAATTTATCAAAAATGAAAACGGGAAAAATCAGTGCAATCCGCTTTTCCACTCTTGTTGCGATCTGCGAAGCACTGAACTGTCAGCCGGGCGATATTCTGGAATACAGTCCGTCGGATGAAAACGATATAGGGTAAAATGAAATAAAAATTTACATTCCGAATCCCTTATGAAGAAAGAAGACGGTAATATGAAATTAAACGGATTTTTGATTGTTGTAAAAGATATCAGGAAAGCAGAGAAATATTATCATGACCTGTTCGGTCTTGAAACGCTCCAAGACAACGACGGCAATATGATTATGTCGGACGGTCTTGTTTTGCAGGAGGAAAATTATTGGCACACATTTATAGGCAAAGATGTTATTCCGCAAAACAACGCCTGCGAATTGTATTTTGAGGAAGAAAATATAGAGGCATTTTACGAAAAACTGAAAACACTTTATCCGGAAACGGAGTTTGTTAACCTGCCTATGACTCATTCGTGGGGACAAAAAGTGGTTCGTTTTTATGACCTTGACGGGAATCTGATTGAAGTCGGAACACCGATGTAACAGCATAAAATAAAGATTTGTAAAAGCATTTTGACAATGTAAATTGTGGATGTAAAACAGCTTTGATAGACTTAATCGGGACAATCCCGTATCCTTGAGATGTTCCCGGCCGGAACGAAAAAGCAGTCTATGAAACATTTTGAGGTGACAAGATTATGGAGATAGGAACAATTATCCGAAACGCAAGAAATGAAGCTGAGCTCTCTCAGGAACAGGCTGCCGAGGCAC
>CALAUI010000013.1 GCA_937892115.1 uncultured Clostridia bacterium
CAAGCTCTCTTTTATTGTTTTTCATGATAATAACCTCCGTTAATTTTAAAATTAAGTTAAATTACAAAATTAATAACAGCAAACCATCTTTTTCAGCTCATTTGCTTTCATCTTATATCCGGTTGTGCGATGTTAAATGAAAAAGAGCCGTTGGTTTCTTCATTAAACTGTTCTTTATAATTTCCTTTTTTATCAATAGCTATCTCTATTTTATAGTTCCCTGCATCAATAGGCTTATCGGGTTCGCTGCTGCCGTCTTTTTCATAAACTATATCATAGTCGTTTTCAGAGGGTTTAAGTTCGACGCCGCCATTTACGCCTTCAAGGTCTTTGTCGTTTATTATTTTAGCCATTGTAATTTCTCCTTTGTTTTGTGTTTTCACTTCTTTATACGGATGAGTCAGGAAAAAGGCTAATACCTTTTATTAAATTATATAGTCTTTATTATTTGCTGTCAACATAAGTGCCGTCGGTCATATTATTTATAAAAGGCTTATGCTCCGAGTGAACGGATGCCTGAATAAAATTATGAAACGAGATAATAACTATGGCAGAAACAAATACCCCCTAAGGCACCCCCCTAACTAATAAAGTTTAATACTGAACTGCATGGTTTACAGGTTTAATAAGAAACGAAAAAACCGCCGAATTCCTTAGAATTCAACGGTTTTCAACTGGTCCGAGTGGCGAGACTTGCCCGCTTAACGGCACGCACGCGGGCACCAAAGCGCTCCACCGGAGCATTTTTCTCGCTTTGCTCGTGCCCTGTTCAAGTCCTGCCCTAAAAAACAAAAGAGCCCAAAGCAAAAGCTTTGAACTCTTTTGTGGTCCGAGTGGCGAGACTTGAACTCACGGCCTCTTGACCCCCAGTCAAGCGCGCTCCCAACTGCGCCACACCCGGAAATATTGTTGCTGACCAACTCAGCAAGGGGTATTATATCATATATTATGGAATTGTCAAGAGAAAATTATGAGAAAAATATTTTTATCTCATAAGATTCCCGCGCGGAAAAATAAAGCATCGGAAAGGACGTCGCACGCAAAAATCAGCAGTTGAGCCGTAAATAATCAAAGCCGCAATAAAAAACGAAGCGGGTATTCCGTCAGGAAGTACCCGTTATTTGCATTTTATGATTCAGTTTTTCGTTTTCGTCGGTTTTTCGGATTTCAGCGCAACAATCAGATTTGTAACGGCACTTATCAGGAAGAGGACCGCCGCCGCGAAAATTCCCCAGCTTATTCCCCCGCCGATTGCTTTATTGAGAGTACTTGAAGCGACCATTTTCATAAAGCACGAATAACAGATTCCGCTGCCCGCCATCATAACCGATGCGATAAGATTCGTTATGAACAGTCCCTTACTTCTGAGATTAAGATAATTCAGAAGCAGAAATGCCAGACTTACAATAAGCGAAGCGGCACTGAGTAAAACAAGAATCAGTGCCAGCAGAAGCATCAGCACTCCGTCACCGATTACGGGAGATTTTACCGCACCGATAAAGCCGAAAACGTCAATTTTCATCAGAAATTTGACAATTGTGACCGCGTTGAGAGTATATCCCGCCTCGTTCAGAGGAAGGGAAACGGCAAGCTTGCCCAAAGGAAGCAGGAAGCCGAAAAGAGGCAGAACGCTTATGGGGATCCTGGCTATTCTCAACTTTGAGCCCGTAAAGGAATACTTCAGCTTTGCCATTGCATCATTGAATTTTGCAAAGGATGACTCGGCAATTTCGGAATCTCTCTCGAGGCGTGCTTCCCAATCGTAATTGGGGATATTCACGCCGCATTTGGGACACTCGGCGCGTATATTCCATATATGAAGTTTTACACCGCAATGAGGACAAACTGCCATATAATCACCTTTTTTGCCCGTAATAAGCATTGGGACCGTGTTTTCTTTCGTAATGCTTCTTCTGGATATATTTGTTGGCAGTACCGCCTCCGAGAGCATCGGTAAGATATGCCATTTTTGATACTTCTTCAAGTACGGCGGCGTTCTTTGCCGCTTCAAGGGGATTTTTACCCCAGGTAAAGGGAACAAGCTTATATTCAACAAGCTTAAGGTTTGCTTCCCAGACTGTATGTTTCAATTCTTCAAGCATATTAACCTCAATACAGCAGTGAAACTACCGCCTCGTAGATTTTTTCGGGGCTTTCAACGAAAGATTCCTTGATTTTACGTGCCTGTTCATAGTCATCGGCATGAAGCTTCAGCTCTACAAGAACCGTATCTCTGTGCATTATCTTGCATACGACCTCATATGCTTCGCCGTTTTTGACAATTGAGGCATTGGCTGCGCCCTCGTTTCTCTTACGAAGCTGGATAACCGAGGCGGATGTCATAGCCGTTTCTCTGACGGATGCGGGTATTCCGTCCATAAGCTCTCTGAGAGAATCCGAGCCCTTCTTTGTAATCGTCAGCTCGTTGTTTTCATTCCTTGTAAGATTACCCGAGGAAACCAGCTCCTCAACCGCCTGTGTCGTTTCAAAATAATTGGCAAGAGCGGAGACGGTAAGGGACTCAATTACAACGTCAGAGGTAAGGGGTTCGCTTAAATACATCGCAAGATATTCAATTATCAGCTTAATCTGATTTCTGCTCCGGAGGCCGCCGGCATCAACGCCCTCGGTAAAAGCATCAAATTCGTAATCCATAGCTCATTTTCTCTCAGATAGGTTTACCGAATCGGCCTCTTGTAAGGCATTCCTCGGTCTTGAATTTTTCTTTTGTGTACCACAGACCGCAAAGGTTTGACCAACCCTCACAGTAAAGCCAGTAGTATGAGATATCGTTGTCTTTTCTCCACTTATTCAAGGCGGGCAGACCGCACCAAATAAACGAAGGAAGAGCAATGACAAGAAGCCACACGGGACCTAAAATCATAGTCTGAACCGTATGACCGAATTCGTGAATACGGTAATCGTTCAGCTTATCTCCCTCTGCCTTATCGGTAATGAAAATAAACATACCCAGACTGACTCCGCCGAAATTCTTTTTGTCAATATAAGTTATGAGAGCGTTGTGATACCATTCGCTCTTGCTGCCCTTCGCTTTGTAGATTGCAAGCATACAGAGTCCTGCAATATTCTGAAGAAGGCCGTAAGTAAACTGCCAGAACCAAAACAAAATTTTCTTAAAAGTTTTCATAATAATCACCACTTGTTATTTTATCATAGCAACAACTGAAATTCAAGAAAATAAATGCAACAAATAAAAACGGAACGGCAGGCATCCTCAGGACACCCGCCGCTCCCGATATTCAATTTAAACCATGGGGTTATTTTATTTCAACTGTGGGCTGTCCGCCGAAGAATATCCTGAAGAACGCTATGATTTTCAAAATAAGATTGTCGTCTACACCTACGGAAATCTTTGAGCTGAGAGTTCTGCCCGAATCACCCTGATAGGTTTCGCTGACGGCATCACCGGGGCCGAGAACCTTTACATAATACGTAAATCCGCTCTTGAGTTCTCCCGTGGTAATGTCAATACGGGCATTTCCGGAGGAATCGGCGGCCACATCGGTAATAACAGTCTTACCATCAATGAGAACAAGTCTGTAATCATCGGGAAGATTGGACGCTTCTGCTACGATATGAGCCCTGTTTTTGAATTTGACGGTCTTCTGAACTATGGGACCGAGATTAAGCGTAGTATTCTTGGTTAAGTTGATCTTTTCCCATACGATTTCAAGATAAAGGTCTTCGCCGGAGGGGCAGACGCTGTCGCCCTGCTGATATCTTCTGCCGTTATTGTCAATCCAGCCCATAAAGTTGTATCCTTCACGGTTTACGGGAGTGACGTTGACTGCGAAGCTTTCACCCGAATAGGACTGGGTACGGTAAGCGTTTGTCCTGTAACTGTCGTCACCGTATGCGGTCTGAACGAATACCTTGTAGGGACCTACGTTCTTATAAACTGCATAGAATTTCTGACTCTTGTTTTCGGTGTAATTCTGTCCCTTTGTGTATTTGACGGTCTTGTCATTTTCGCTGACTGACCAACCCTGGAATACAAATCGGCTGTCGCCCGAATATGACGGTTCAAGAGAAAGGGTATAAGGAACGTTCTTTTCCTTCTGTACTTTGGCTATTTCATTACCCTGTGAGTAGAAGAACAAGTCGTAGGGGCCGTTATCCTCCCAGACGGCATAAAGGGTTACCGACTGGTCAACGGTAAAGGAAGCACCTGCTTTCCAATCTGCTGTGGTCGCATTCTTATCCTTGCTCCAGCCCTTGAAGGTATAACCGGCTCTGGAAGGAGTAACGGAAGAAAGGTTGACCGTGCCTGCGGCAACGACTTCCGTGGGAGTGGGAGCGCCAGTACCGCCGTTTGCATCATAATTAATTACGATTGTATTGCTGTAAACCGCATAGAGAACAATGCTTCCGTCCTCTGTCCTGCGGGTATTGCCTGCTCTGTAAACAACCTGGCTTGATTTGGGGTCTGTTGCCCAGCCCTGGAATCTGCCGGCATTGCTGATGGGAGCGACGTCGGTGATTGTAATGGGAATAGCATTGACGCTGTAATCAAGCGGATGACTCATTGTGCCGCCGTTGGGATTGTATCTGACGTAAGCGGCCTTGATGATTGAGAATTCGTTTTCACCGTTGACGTATTCAATAACCGTACCGGAGGGGAAGGGAAGATTGATTGAGTTGAACTCCGCTTTCTTACCGTAGAAGGTAACCTTACCCTTTGAGGAGGTAAAACCGGTACCCTTGAAAATATCGGTACCTAACTTCTTGGAATTAAGTGTCGGCCAGAATTTGAATTCGGTAAGAGCCGAACAGCCGCTGAAAGCATTGGAACCGATGGCAGTAACATCCGTCTGTCTTGTAAAATCAACGGATTCAAGAGCGGTACAGTTTGCAAACGCATTTGCGCCTATCGTCTGAAGCTGACAGTCTGTTTCAAATTCAATCTTTTTAAGACCTGCGCATCCTTCAAAGGCATAATCACCGATTTCGCTGACCGTACCGGGAAGAATGAACGAGGGCTTTTCCTTTGTGATTATACTGCTGTTTCTGGGGAAGCAGATAATCTTTGTCTTGTCAATGTTGTAGAGAACACCGTCCGTGGAACGGCTGATGTCGTCATTGGGAAGGAAATCCTTGTTGCCGAAGGCAACCGTGAAGCTCTTGAGATTGGGACAGCCGAGAAAAGCTGTAACGTCAATGGTCTTGACCGTAGTGGGAATCCAGACCTGCTCAAGCTCATCAAAATTATTGAAACAATCCTTGCAGATTGAGGTGACACCCTCGCGGATATCAACGTAATGGATTTCGGGGAAATTTACGATAACCTCGGTAAGCGCTTCGGGAACGTCTCTGTCATCCATATCGCCCTTACCGCTGATGATAAGCGTACCCGCACTGTATAACCAGGTGAGATTTTCACCGAGCGCGCCGGTATTATCGTCGGCATAAGAAATCATTGAAAGTGCCGCGGCTGATGAGAATATCATCATAACTGCAAGCAATAGGGAAAGTATCTTCTTCATATTTTTTCCTCCTGTAATTTTGAGCCATATATACTTTGCCATCATAACACATTATATTGTATATTTTGATTTTGTCAAGTGTATATATAGATATTGGGAAGAAAAAATCACTTTTTGATGTACAATCTGACGACTTTCAGCGAATCTCCGCCGTCAATTTCGCCCAAGCCGAGGAAATTTCCGTTCGGATCGAGCACCTTGTAAAGCCCATTGCCTTTACAGTTACTCAGGCGTTCTGTCAACAAATCACCGCCGTTTGAAAACCTCTTTGCCTGAGCTTCAGTTACGGTAAGTGATTCGTATGAGCTGTAAGCGTTTTCAACGGGTATAAGCAGGTCGGAAATACCCCCTTCCGAGGCAGTTTTTTCCAACTGCTCAAGAGTAACCGTTTGCTGTATTGTAAAGCCGTTTGCCTTTACGCGTCTGAGCTCAGTCATAACTGCTCCGCAGTTTAGTTTTGCTCCGATATCGGCTATCAGGGTACGAATATATGTGCCCGATGAGCATTCCACGTAAATTTCGTATTCGTTATTCTTTTCGTCGCAATTCAGAATATCAAGTTTATCTATCCTGACCTGTCTTTCGGGTCTTTCAACTTCTATTCCCTGCCTCGCCAGGTCATAAAGCCGTCTTCCGTTTACGGAAATTGCGGAATACATGGGAGGCACCTGGGTTATTTCGCCTCTGAAATCATCACAGGCAGCGGCAAAATCCTCTGCCGAAGCCGTAACGTCCCTTTCTTCAAGCACCTTTCCCGTGATATCAAGAGTATCCGTTACCGTACCGAGCTTCAGCTTTGCAACGTATGCCTTATCGTGGGAGGGAAGCAATTCACAGAATTTCGTAGCTCCTCCCAGTAATATGGTCATTACTCCCGTTGCCATGGGATCAAGCGTTCCGCTGTGTCCGCATTTCTTTTCTCCGCTGATTCTGCGCACCTTCGCCACCACGTCAAATGAAGTAAAATCTTTTGGTTTATCTATGAGTATTATTCCGGTCATAAGAAACACCTGCCTGACGAAAAAATTATAATTTGGCAAAGCGAAAAAGTCAAATAATTTTGCTATTGAAAAATTTCGGCATGTATTATATAATTTGTTTTAGACTTTTATTTTTTGAAAGGCGGAAATATTATGAAAAAGGCAGTTAAATACGGTATTCTCGGTTCACTCGGTGCTGCTGCAGCGGTAAACGCAGTCAGAGCCGCAAAATTCGTTCCCGAAAAAATCGACTACGGCACTCCCACAGAGGAAAAGGTTGACGCTGAAAAAGCAATGGCTCATCTGAGCACGGCGCTTTCAATTCCCACAATCAGCTACCCCGAAAAGGAAAAGGTCGATTTTTCACAGTTTGATAAATTCCATGATTTCCTTGACGAAGCTTTCCCTCTCATTCACGAGAAGCTTGAAAAGGAAATTGTTAAAGAAGCAAGTCTGCTTTACCGCTGGAAGGGTACAAGAGACGACCTTGATCCCATCGCACTTCTTTCCCACCAGGACGTTGTTCCCATTTCGGAAGGTACTGAGGGTGACTGGAAATACGATCCCTTCAGCGGATACAATGACGGTGAATTCATCTGGGGCCGCGGTGCTCTTGATATGAAGAATCACCTTATGGGTGTAATGGAAGCAGTTGAAACCCTTCTTGAAGAGGGCTTCCAGCCCGAAAGAGACGTATATCTGCTCTTCGGTCAGGATGAAGAAGTAGTTGCCAACGGCGACAGCGGTGCAAAAGCACTTATGGAAACTCTTAAAGCAAGAGGCGTTCATCTTGATTCAATCGTTGACGAGGGCGGTGCAATCCTTCCCGTTGACATCAAGGGCGTTATCAACAACAAGCAGCTTGTCGGTATCGGCATCGCCGAAAAAGGATACTGTGACTTTGAAATAAGCGTAAAGGCAAAGGGCGGCCATTCATCACAGCCCCCCAAGCATACCGCACTCGGTCAGCTTGCAGACGTCATCAAGGACCTTGAGAATCATCAGTTCAAGGCAGAGATGAGACCCTTTGTAAAGGATTTGTTTGCATCCATCGGCCGTAACTGCACTTATCCCGTACGTCTTGTTACCTGCAATCTTCCCGTTCTCACTCCCGTACTCACTCAGGTATTCAAGCTCATTCCTCCCGCCGCCACCTTCGTACGTACCACGACCGGCGTTACCATGGCTGAGGGCAGCCCCGCCGCAAACGTACTTCCCCAGAAGGCAAGCATCGTCGTAAACTTCAGACAGATGCCCGGCGTTTCCGTTCAGGACGTTGAGGACCATATCCGTAAGGTAGTCAGAAACAAGAATATCGAGGTAAAGGCACTCAAAACGAAGGAAGCTTCCTCATTCTCACCCACGGATTCAAGAGCATTCAACATCATCAAGGAAATCTGCATGCAGGAAAACAGCAACAACGTTGTTGCTCCCTATCTCGTAATGGGCGGCACGGATGCCTGCAACTATGAGCCCATCTGTGAAAACATTTACAGATACTCTCCCTACAAGGCAAGCGTTGAGCTTCTTCTCTGTACACACGGTACAAACGAAAGAATCCCCGTTGAGGCAATAGGCCCCGGCATCGCATTCTTCAAGAGATACATCAGAAAAGCATCAGCAGAATAATATTATGAATATACTTATCTCTCCCGATTCGTTCAAAGGCACCCTCTCCGCAAAGGAAGTCTGCGATATAGTTGGCAAGGCCTTTGAGGACACAATAGAAAACGTAAACATTACCAAGCTCCCCGTTGCCGATGGCGGCGAGGGGCTTTGCTCCTGTCTTCATTCCGTATGCGGAGGCAAGAATATTTCCGTAACGGTTCCCGGTGTATTCGGCGAGCCGATTGATGCGGAATATCTCATGCTTGACGGCGGCAAAGCGGTAATCGAAATGGCCGCCTGCTCGGGTCTTCCTCTTGCAGGTGACAGTAAAAATCCCGAAATTTCCACCACAAAAGGCGTAGGATGTCTCATACTTGATGCCGTATCAAAGGGTGCGAAAAGCATCATGCTCGGTCTCGGAGGCAGTGCCACCAATGACTGCGGTATAGGTATGGCATCCGTTCTCGGTTTTCGTTTCCTTGACAAAGACGGAAACGGGCTTGAACCCATCGGTGCAAATCTCGGTAAAATCGCAAAAATCATTCCTCCCGAAAAATCAATCGGCGTTCCCGTAACTGCCGCCTGCGACGTAGAAAATCCCCTCTACGGTGAAATGGGTGCCGCATACGTATTCGCTCCTCAGAAAGGGGCAGACGAAGAAATGGTTGCCCGTCTTGACGAGGGCATGAGAAGCTTCGCAAAGGTTTCTCTTGAATGCCTCGGAAAAGACGTTTCCTCATTGAAGGGCGCAGGTGCGGCGGGAGGTCTCGGCGCCGGCACGGTGCTGTTCCTTGACGGAGAACTGAAAAAGGGAATCGACATTATACTTGATACCGCCGGCTTTGACGAAAAAGCGAAGACGGCAGACCTTGTTATTACGGGTGAGGGACGGCTTGACTCCCAATCCGTAAACGGAAAGGTGATTTCCGGTATTGCCCTCAGATGTAAGGCAATGGGCAAAAAGGTCATCACTATCTGCGGATGTGAAGGTAAAGGTGCTCAGATGGCAAAGGACGTGGGTGTTTCCGAAATGTACTATTCCTGCCCCGTTCCCAAGCCGTTTGACGAAGTAAAGAAAACCTGCCGCGAGGATTTATACTCCGCAGGTGTAACAGCCGCCGAAAATCAGAAATAATCCTCGGAGCAATATGGAAAAAAATCTAACCAACGGAAGTGTATTCAAAAATATAGTTACGTTCTCCCTGCCCTTCCTTCTGTCGTATTTTTTACAGACACTTTACGGGCTGGCGGACTTATTCATCATAGGCAGATTCTGCCCTACGGCAAGTACCACCGCCGTTTCAATCGGCAGTCAGGTGATGCACATGCTCACCGTAATGATAGTGGGGCTGGTGACGGGCTCCCTTGTGCTTATCGGGAAAGCGGTAGGTGCAGAGGATAAAGAGCTGAAAAACAGAGCTGTCGGAAACACGATAACGGTATTCTTTATCATTTCTCTCGTGCTGACAGCATTGCTCCTCATTCTCACAAAGCCCATAGTCAGCGTAATGTCCACTCCCGCGGATGCGGTTGAGGGAACGGTCAATTACCTGAGAATCTGCTTTGCGGGCATACCGTTCATCGTGCTCTATAACGTGATAAGCTCCGTTTTCAGAGGAATGGGCGATTCAAAGAGTCCCCTGTATTTCATTGCGGTTGCCTGCGTATGCAACATCGGTCTTGATTTCCTCTTCATAGGGAAATTCGGGATGGACAGTGCCGGTGCGGCACTCGGCACTACTCTTTCACAGACAATCAGCGTTATTATTGCCGTATTCTTCATCGTGAAGAAGAATATGATAAGCGGAATATCAAAAGCTCATTTCAAGCTCCGTAAGAACGTAGTGGGTCAGATAATGAGAGTCGGTATTCCCATTTCCCTTCAGGACGGATTCATCCAGATTGCTTTCCTGCTCATTACCGTATTCGCGAATAACAGAGGTCTTACCGACTCTGCCGCAGTAGGAATATCGGAGAAGGTCATCGGAATACTTTTCCTTGTACCTTCAACGCTGATGGCATCCGTTTCCGCGCTCTGTGCCCAGAACGTGGGTGCGGGAAAGCACGGCAGAGCAAAAAAGACGATGCAGGATGCAATCATCATTGCAACCGTCAGCGGACTTTTCTTTTCGGTACTGTTCCAGTTCATTTCCCCCTTTGTCCTTTCTCTTTTTACAAAGGATGCGGCGGTTATTGAAACGGGCACTCCGTATCTTAAAAGCTACGTTTGGGACTGTCTGTTTGCGGCGATTCACTTTATATTCAGCGGTTATTTCTGCGCATACAGCAGGTCGGAGCTTTCGTTTATTCATAATTCCGTATCAGCGTTGTTTGCGAGAATACCTTTGTCATACTACTTCTCAAAAGCATATAAAAGCTTGTTTTACATGGGAACGGCAGCACCGATTGGTTCAATACTGTCAATACTGATTTGTATCGTCTTTTATATCGGAATGAACCGCAAATCAAAAAGCAGTCAGAATATAAGAAAAGAGGACATCGTCGACTGACGGTGTCCTTTACATTTACTGTCGGTTTTTCTGTTTGTTTCCTTTTCTTTCCGGAAGCACAAAGATAAAGAGCATGGAGCTGATAAGAAGCATAAACGGATAGAAAAGATAAGGAATAATCTGAAATGCGGATATGCTTTTTTCAAGTATCTTAACCTGAGAAATTGCAACCAGCATCTGCGCACCGTACGGAATAATTCCCTGGAAAATGCAGGAGAACGTATCAAGAATCGAAGCGGATTTCTTATTTGAAATACCGTATTCCTCCGACATTTCCTTTGCAATGGGATTTGCCATTACGATTGCAACCGTATTGTTTGCCGTAGCTATATCCATAAGGCCTACAAGAACGCCCATACCGAACTGACCGCCTTTTTTGCCCTTGAAAATTTTCTTGATACCGCTGAGAAGTGCTTCAAATCCGCCCGCCTCACGAATGAGAGCGCACAGCGCGGAAACAAGAATGGCAACCATTGCGGTTTCATACATACCGGAAATACCGTTTCCCATACTGCAGAGCAGGTCATAGAAGCTGACAGCTCCCGTTGCAAGCATAATAATTGAGCCGGAAACGATACCGATAATGAGAACGATAAATACGTTTATACCGATTATACCCAGTATAAGAACCAGCAGATACGGAACTATCTGAAGCAGGTTATAATCCTGAATGGTGATTGCATCACCGTTTTTGGCTGTCATAACCAATACGATAATCAGCGTTGCAATTGCCGCAGGAAGAGCAATAAAGAAATTCTCTCTGAATTTATCCTTCATCTGACATCCCTGACCGTTGCAGGCGGCTATGGTGGTATCCGAAATAAAGGAAAGGTTATCGCCGAACATCGCACCGCCCATTACCGTGGCTACGCAAAGTGCGAGACCGTGTCCGGATGCATTTGCGACCTCAACCGCTATGGGAGTAATCAGGGTAATTGTACCCACCGAGGTGCCCATCGCCGTAGAAACGAAGCAGGATATGAGGAAAAGCACCGCAACAGCAAACCTTGCGGGAATCATATCAAGCAGAAAATAGGCAACACTCTGGGCTCCGCCTCTGCCGACAATACCCGAAAACATACCGGCAAGGAAAAAGATGAATATCATTATCATGATATCCCTGTCTCCTGCACCTTTACCCATAAGCGTCATTTTTTCGTTAAAATCAAGACCTTTGCTCTGTACCATTGCTACAAGTACCGCAACGATAAATACGGCAATAATGGGAATGTTATAAAATCCCATTTCTATTTTGAGAATATACTCAAAAAGAATACCGAGCCCGAGATAAAGCACTATAAATACTCCGATGGGGAGCAGTGCCTTTGCGTTACTTTTTTTATTCATAATAATCCCCCTGAATTTTTCGTGCCCGTCAATATTACCATAACGGAAATAAAAAGTAAATACCCGCTTTTCTCTTTATTTATATTGATAACATAAGCATAATATGATATATTAACTGTATATACCTTAAATCCGGAGGAAACACTATGGAATGTAACTGCAAAAAAAGTGACCTTTCCCTTATTGAACCCGTTCTTGAAGAATACGGCGACGTAAAGGGAAGTCTTATCACGATACTTCAGCATGCCCAGAAGATATACGGATATCTGCCTGTTGACGTGCTTTACCGCATTGCGGAAAGAATCGGCTCATCACCTGCTCAGGTAATGGGCGTTGCCACCTTCTATTCACAGTTCAGACTCAAACCCGTAGGCAAATATCTGATTATGCTCTGCCAGGGTACCGCCTGCCACGTAAACGGCTCACAGAAAATCGAAGAGGCACTCTGCCGTGAGCTGAATATCAGCGACGGCGAAACTACCGATGACGGACTTTTCACTCTGAAAGCCGTATCATGTCTGGGCTGCTGCTCCCTTTCTCCCGTCATGATGATAAACGGAGAAACCTACGGCAGACTTACTCCCGCAAAAGCAATCGAAATCATCAATAAACTCAGAGAGGAGAGCATTTCATGAAAATTGCAGTAGGTGAAGGCAGCTGCGGTATTGCCGCAGGTGCAGCAAAAGTATATGAAGCCATCGAAGCAAGAATCAGCGAAACCGATGCTTTCCTTACCGTGACCGGATGTATCGGTATGTGCTATCTTGAACCGATAGTTGACATCTATGAAGGTGACGAGCTTCTCAAACGCCTTGTCCGTGTTACGCCCGGGGATGCGGAAAAGATCATCGCGTTCGTCAACGGTGACGGTGAAGCGGTCAAAGACATTGAAATCGAGGACGAGGACAAGGCATTTCTCTCTCAGCAGACCAGAATTGCCCTTCGTCACTGCGGTATCATCAATCCCGAAAAATTAGAGGAATATACCCGCACGGACGGATATAAAGCCCTTGAAAAAGTGCTTAAGACAATGTCTCCCGAAGATGTCATAGAAGAAATCAAGACCTCGGGACTTGCAGGCCGAGGCGGTGCGGGCTTCCCCACCTGGTTCAAATGGAATGCCGCACGTCAATCAGAGGGTGAAGAAAAATATCTTATCTGCAATGCAGACGAGGGTGACCCCGGTGCGTTTATGGACAGAGCCGTTATTGAAAGTGACCCCCACAATCTCATTGAAGGTATGCTTATCGGCGCTTATGCCATCGGTGCAAAAGAGGCAATCGTTTACGTAAGAGCGGAATATCCCCTTGCAATCGAAAGACTTAAGAACGCGATCCGTCAGGCAGAGGAAGCGGGATATCTCGGCGATAACATTCTCGGCTCATCCTTCTGCTGCAAAATGAGAATAAAGGCAGGTGCGGGCGCATTTGTCTGCGGCGAAGAAACCGCACTTATCGAATCCCTCCAGGGAGAAAGAGGAATGCCCCGACTCAAGCCCCCCTTCCCCGCTCAGGCGGGCTACTGGTATAAGCCCTCAAATATCAATAACGTTGAAACCTTTGCAAACGTTTCATGGATCATCCTCAACGGCGGCGAAGCATTCTCCGCCATGGGTACGGAAAACAGCAAGGGTACCAAGGTATTTGCTCTCACGGGTAAAATCCGTAAGGGCGGACTTGTTGAAATCCCTATGGGTAAGACCCTGCGTGACGTTATCTTCGGTATCGGCGGAGGAATCCGTGACGGTAAACAGTTCAAGGCAGTCCAGATGGGAGGTCCCTCCGGCGGATGTATCCCCGCCGACCTGCTTGACACCGTAATCGACTATAAAGCACTCGGTGCAACTGGTGCAATCATGGGCTCCGGCGGCATGGTCGTCATGGATGAAACCACCTGCATGGTAAGTATGGCAAAATTCTTCCTTGACTTTACTGCAAAGGAATCCTGCGGCAAGTGTGTTCACTGCCGTATCGGTACAAAGAGAATGCTGGAAATCCTTGACAGAATCGTCAGAGGTGAAGGAAAGCCGGGAGATATTGAGCTGCTTGAGGAGCTTTGCCTTGCAATCAAGGACGGTGCTCTCTGCGGTCTGGGACAGACTGCTCCCAACCCCGTACTCACCACTCTCAGATATTTCAGAATCGAATACGAGGCACATATCAACGATAAGAAATGTCCTGCTCACAGCTGTGCGGACCTTGTCACATACAGCATTGATCCCGATAAGTGCCGCGGATGTACTCTGTGTTCAAAGAAATGCCCTGCCGATGCCATCAGCGGTGAAGTCAAATCAGCTCACAGCATTGATGCGGATAAATGTATCGGCTGCGGCTCATGTTATAATGCCTGCCGCTTCGGTGCGGTAACAAGAGATTAAGGAGGTGATCTGATGGATATGATAAAAGTAACAATAGACGGAAAAGAAATAATCGCCCCCAAGGGACAGACAGTCCTTCAGATTGCCGATGCCAACGGAATAGAAATCCCCACCCTCTGCTACGTTGACGAGCTGAGACCCTACGGTGCCTGCGGTCTGTGCACGGTGGAGGCAGATAATATTCCCAAGCTTCTGCGTGCCTGCGCAACGGTTGCTTCCGACGGAATTGTAATCCATACCCGTTCTCCCAGAATTGACCAATCAAGAAAAATTGCCCTTGAGCTTCTCATTTCCGATCATACCGGAGACTGTAAGGGTCCCTGCTCACTCAACTGCCCTGCCGGAACAGACTGCCAGGGCTATGTAAAGCTGATTTCGGAAGGCAAATTCAGAGAAGCAACCGAGCTTGTAAAAGAAAAAGTTCCTCTGCCCGCATCAATAGGCAGAGTATGTCCGCATCCCTGCGAAAAGGCGTGCCGCAGACAGTATGTTGAGGACAGCATATCCATTGCCTT
Source organism: uncultured Clostridia bacterium (assembly GCA_937892115.1). GTDB lineage: Bacteria > Bacillota > Clostridia > Oscillospirales > Acutalibacteraceae > CAG-177. The sequence goes on from CALAUI010000013.1 coordinate 14,842, forward strand.
CCTCAAGGCATTTGCCGCAGACAGAGATCTCGGATCGGGCAATAAGATCATTCCCGCTGTTGCACCCTCAACGGGCAAGACCGTAGGTATTATCGGCGGAGGCCCCGCAGGTCTTACCGCTGCATATTTCCTTGCCGTCAAGGGACACAAGGTCACAATTTACGATGCAATGCCCAAAATGGGCGGTATGCTCCGCTACGGCATTCCTCAGTACCGTCTGCCCAAAGAGGTGCTTGATGCGGAAATTGATACCGTTTCAAAGCTCGGCGTTGAAATGAAAAATAACGTAAAAATCGGTGAAGATATCAGCTTTGCCGAAATAAGAAAAAAACACGATGCCGTCCTTGTTGCCATAGGTGCGTGGACAAGCAGCTCCATGAGAGTTCCCGGCGAGGAGCTTGAGGGAGTTATCGGAGGTATAGATTTCCTGCGCAGTATTGCTCTTAAAAATCCCGTTGATATCGGCAAAAACGTCGCTGTCTGCGGCGGCGGCAATACCGCTATGGATGCCTGCCGCAGTGCGGTCAGACTCGGTGCGGAAAACGTTTATGTTATTTACAGAAGAACAAGAGCCGAAATGCCCGCCGAAAAGGTTGAAATCGACGAAGCAGAGGAGGAAGGCGTACAGTATAAATTCCTCTGCAATCCCACTGAAATCATAGGCGAAAACGGAAAAGTCAAGGCGGTAAAGCTTCAGAAAATGGAACTCGGTGAGCCCGATGCAGGAGGCAGAAGGCGTCCCGTTCCCATTGAAGGCGCATTTGAAACGATTGAACTTGACTCCGTCATCATGGCAATCGGTCAGAAAATAAATATCAAGGGATTTGAGGAGCTTGAGCTTACCGACAGAGGCAATATTTCCGCAGATACCCTTTCATTCCGTACCTCACTTGAGGGCGTATTTGCCGCGGGCGATGCCACCAACAAGGGTGCTTCCATTGCCATTGAAGCCATCGGCGAAGCACAGAAGGCAAGCGAGGTAATCGACGGCTATCTCAACGGTAAAGACGTAAAATACCGCAAGCCCTTCGTGGTCGAAAAGACCGTTACGGCTTCGGATTTTGCAGACAGAGAAAAAATCAGCCGTGCAAAGATGCCTCAGAGAAATCCCGAAGAGAGAAAGCATGACTTTGATGAAATAAATCTGGGCTTCTCCGCCGAAGCGGCAATGAGCGAAGCAAAGAGATGTCTTGAATGCGGATGCCACGATTATCACAAATGCAAGCTTATCCGCTATGCAAACGAATACGACGTAAACCCCGCAAGATTCAACGGTGACAAGCACAGCTGTCAGAAGGAAAGAAAACTTGCCGTAATTGAAAGAGACCAAAATAAATGCATCCTCTGCAATCTTTGCGTAAGAGTATGCAGTGAAGACGTAGGCAAGGGTATTCTCGGACTTGTGGGAAGGGGCTTCACCACCGTAATCAAGCCCGAATTCAACAAACCCGAGGTAACCGAATACTGCATGACCTGCGGCAAGTGTGTCAACGCCTGCCCGACAGGCGCTTTGAAGAAACTCTGATATGATAAAGGTAATGGCTTTGATTATGTCCGTTCTTGTTGCCGTAACAAGCGGCGGATACGGCGTGACCGGAGGTTATGAAATGCAGACCTCAAAAGGTGAATTTGTCAAAATACTGTTTAATAAAGAGAAAACGATTGCTGAAAAGTGTATCGGCAAGCCCTCCGGAGACGTGTGGTCAGAGGAGGATGAATACGCCCTTGACTGCGGTGCTGCCGTATTCAAGGAAAAGGACCGCGATTTCAGAATACTGAACGTTGCGGATATTCATTTCTCCGATTTCGGTTACCGCATTTTTACGGGTATAGGTGCAGAGGCGGTACTCAGAGCGATCGTAAGGGACGTCAAACCCGATCTTATCACTCTCTCCGGTGATATGGTATGCGGCGATTCCGACAGTTATTCAATCAGACGGCTTACCGACCTTATGGAAAGCTTCGGTATTCCCTGGGCTCCCGTTTTCGGCAATCACGATGACGAAGCCAACTGCGACCTTAATTACCTCTGTGACATTATGATGTCGGGTCCTCACTGTCTTTTACAAAAGGGTGACCCCCGTATGGGCTGCGGAAACTATGCAGTCAATATAATCGAAAAGGACGAATCGGGTGACAGATTGATTGAAACGCTCCTTATGACCGACAGTCACCATTCCCAGCCCAACGAAATACAGAATCAATGGGCAAAATGGGTCTGTGAAGGAACGGGAAAAATCTCCGGCGGCAATGCGGAGGTTTCCGCAATAATGCATATTCCCCTGCCCGAATACGAAACCGCATACAGACTTTATCACTCCGGCGACAGCTGGGATGATGACTGCAGCGGCTGTGGGGACAGATTTGAAAAAATCTGCTGTGAATACGATAAAAACGGCAATCCCTCTTCAAGGGGCTTCTTTGACGTACTCAAAGAAGCGGGAAACGCAAAATATGTTTTCTGCGGTCACGATCATCTGAATGATTTTTCCGTACTCTATGAGGGCATACGGCTGACTTATATGATGAAAATCGGTATGGCATCGGGCTTTCGCCCCGGTTTTGACGGCGGTACCGTCATTACCGTAGGCGGTAACGGAATCAAATCAATAAATCATAAAACGGTTTCTCTGACAGGATTCAGAGACAGACTGACTGTCAATATTTAAGGAAAAGCTTATGAAAATGCTGATGGCAAGCGACTTTGACGGTACCTACCGTACCACCCGGAAGCAGCTTGATAAAAATAACAGAGCAATAGAAAAATGGAGAGCCGCCGGAAACTATTTCGGTATAGTCACCGGCAGAGGTGAGGACTTTCTCCCGAAAGCGAAGGAAATGGGATTAAGCTTTGACTATCTGATTGTGTATAACGGCTCACTCATACTCAGACCCGACGGCTCACATATCCACGAAGAATTTATCATGCGTGATATGTTCGTGAAGCTGGAGGAATATTTCGCCCCGGTTTCCGACTGCGTTTACTATTCAAAGGCAGATGAAAGCGAGAAGTACTTTCATTACTATGCCGAAATGCCCAATCCTCAGAGAGCGCTTGAGCTTGCGGAGGATATCAACGGTAAATACGGCGATACGATCACCGCTTTTGTCAACGGACCTCATATCAATATCGGTGTGAAGGGCTCGGGGAAAGCAGAGGGAGTCGGTCATATTCTGGAGTATTTCGGTCTGAAAAAGGAAAATGCGGTAGTCGTAGGCGATGATTACAACGACCTTGAAATGATAAGCAGGTTTAACGGCTGGTCCGTAATAAACGGCAGGAGAGCGGTAAAAAAAGCCGCATCACACATCTGTCTGAATATCGCTTCCCTCGTAAAAATCCTGCTGAAAAAGCAAAAGAAAAATACTGCCCGAAAGGATATATCTCATGAATAAACCGATGAAAACAGGACTCAACGTTTTTCACCGTCAGGTCCTGAACAGCGAAGAAAAAATCGACCTTGTAACCGATAACGGAAAGCTTATTGACTTCGCGGTATGCCACGTTGACGTTAATCAGTTCACAAAGGAAGAATCTGTTGACGCGGCTCACAGATTAAGCGAGTATTTTGAAAAGCGCGGCGTTCATTTCATCACGAATTACGAATTTCAGAATACGACGATAGACTGCAAATCGGCTGACGGCTTTGAATGGGCGGATAATTCGGACGGCTGTCACAGACTGAAGCTTTACGACGGATACGTAAATGCACTGTCCGAAAGCGAATATTTTGACGGCATTATGTACGACGAATTTGAGCATATGATTGTCAGTCAGAATCCTTCAATTCAGATTAACACAAAGCTTAAAAAGATACTTCCCGTGTTTCCTCTTTCCGATACGAAGGACCCCGTAAAGCAGGGAGAAGTTCTCAGAAAACAGCTTAAGGAATATGCGGACGGATTCAGGAAAAACGGTGCCCCCGCAATGCTGGGCGAACACGTTTTTGCCGTTATGCTCCACACCTTTGCCGAATGCGGCATCATACCCAACTACAAATCAATGAAAGAGGATTATTCCAATGTGGGCTTCGCCATTGCGGCAGGTGCGGCGATGGAATATAATATGCCTCTTTACAACTGTGTTGACAACTGGTTCCGTATGACACATCCGGGGCATTCTCCCGAGGAGCTGTATCATAATCTTGTATTCGCTCAGAAGGCAGGTGTTGACTGCTGCTATGTGGAAAGCATCAGCGTAATGACCGATAACGATGGGAAAATCACTCCCCTGGGCGAAAGCTTTCAAAAATTCTGCAAAGAATATACGGGAAAAGAAAGGGACTATTCCATTGAGGATTACAGACCCGAAATCGGCATCATACACTATGACGACGGCTTCTGGGGGCAGTGGTATCCCGTCATCTTCAAGAAATGTCTCAACGGCAATCCAGGATTAAAGGTAAACAGCAAATCCTATGAAATGTTCAGGATTTTCAATATAATCACCCACGGAGAAACCTGCAAAAACGGTATTTCCTGGGCAAGATTTTCACCGTACTTCCTCAGAAAACACTTTTCGTTTGTATCAATGAACAGCACCGCCGTATTTGACCACAAGGCAGACGAGAGACTGCTTGAGAGTCTGAAGCTTTGCTTCCTCTCGGGTATTCATATCTCATCGGATACCCTTAAGGCGGTTGAAAAATGCGTTAAGGAAAAAGGTCTGACGGTAGTCACTCCGAAGCGTTTTGCTCCGAAATCAATCAGAGAAAAATCAAAGGGAAGCATAAGCGAAATAGCCGACGGCAAGGGCAAATGGATTGTCGTCAAAAGCTATAAATCGTCAAAAATCAAAAAGCACATACGGGAATATCTCGGCAATAAGGGTGAAATCCGTCTTACCTTCAAAGACAGAGAAATCAAGCTTAAAATCAACGAAGACAAGGATTCATTCACCGAAATATCCTGACGGGAGATATTATGGAAGACATAAGTTATCTTACGGACCATTACGACAAAAAAATAGAGAGGATAAAGCAGATAAATGCTCCCCTCAATTTTGTCTTCATAACCGACCAGCATAACAGACTCAACGAGCATGACAAGGGTTGGGCGATACGCACTACCGACACTCTGACGTTTGAACTGGCAAGAAATCATATACGTTCAATACAGTATATTCTTGACAGATGTCCTGAAATCGGCTTCGTTGTCAGCGGCGGTGATGTGGGAAACGATTACGACCCGGATGTTGAGGCGTATAAATTCTCTGTCAGAGAGGTCTATGACGAGCTTTATAAACTTTCCGTTCCCGTTCATTGTATTATCGGCAACCATGACGACGGCTTCGGCAACTGTGCCGACAGAGGTTATGATTACCGTACTCATACGATTCTGCCGGACGAAATGCACGAAATCTGTATGAAATATAACCCCACGAAGGAAAATTATTATTTCATTGACGTGGAGCCCGATTACAGATTTATCTTTATGAACAGCGTTGACCTGCCTTATCAGTTCGATTCCGACGGCAGTTATCCGTTTGACTGGCGCCTTGAAATTTCAAATAAGCAGGCGGTATGGTTTGAAGAAGAAGCTCTGAACACAGACAGAAAAATCATCATTTTTTCTCACGCTCCCCTGCATAACGCGGGTGTATTCGGTACGGAAGGCATGCCTTTGGGTATAAAGCCCTATGATGACACGCTGAACGCTCCCAGAATCCTCTATGATATTTCACGGCATAAAAACGTGGTGGCAAATATCTGCGGTCACGTTCACTTTGATAATATTGCATATAATGACCGTCTGCTGACGGTATCCACCCTCTGTTCTCTCGTCCAGGAATGGTGTTCCGCCTGCCCGAGAAGAGACCTCGGAACGATAACCGAAACCGCGTTTGACGTTTTTTCAATCAAAGACGATATGATGTATATGACCAGATTCGGCGCAGGCCGGGACAGAGAAGCGCACATCCTCTTTGAAATAAAATAACGGAGGCATCACCATGAAAGGTTTAGTAAGCGTTTTTATGGCAATTCTCTCATTTATTACGGGTCACGTGATGCAGTTTGATATCGCGTTCAATCCCGACAAATACAATGTAATCACCCTTGAAGCATCCGACCTTCCCGCTCCCGTAAAGGAATATACGGAAGATTTCATTCAGCTCAGCGACGTAAAAATGCATTACCGTAAATACGGTGAAAGCGGTGAGCCGTTTATCCTTATCCACGGTAACGGCGGCGGTGCGCACTCACTTGCCGAAGCTGCCGAATACCTTGCAAACGAATACACCGTTTACGTTCCCGAAAGCAGATGCCAGGGCGAAAGCTCCGACCCGGGCGTTATCACGTACGAGCTGATGGCAAAGGATATTTATGAATTCGGCAATGCTCTGAATCTGAAAAAGCCCATCATAATGGGACACAGCGACGGCGGCATGGTCGCTCTTGCCGTGGCGGCGAATTATCCCGATTTTCCCGGCAAAATCATTTCATGCGGTTCAAATTCAAAGCCCTCGGAATTCTGGCCCTATTTCAGAATCGGTGTACGTATCAGCAACCTTTTCAAGCCCGATAAGCTCAACGATTTAATGCTTTACGAGCCGGATTTCACAGAGGAATATCTCGGAAGGATAACCTGCCCCGCATACATTGTCTGCGGTGAATTTGATATCATGAAGCTTTCGGATACAATCTACATCCACGAAAGCGTAAAGGGCAGCGATATGGCTGTCATAAAGGGCTCCGGCCACAGCACATATATGTCGCAGGACGGAGGCAAGGCATATACCCTTGCCCATAACTGGCTTTCAGAATAAATTATCCCCGGAGATATAAAAATGAGCGTTAAAGAAATACTTTCTGCCGTAACGGGCGAATGCGAATGCGGCAAGATACACGAACTTCCCGATATAACAGTTGAATCGGGAAAAGGGGCTTTTGATACTCTGACGGGTCATATTGACTCCTTCGGTGCAGTACACCCCTACGTAATCAGCGATATAAATACGGAAGCCGTTGCAGGCAAAAGAGTCAAGGAAATGCTTGAAAAATCGGGTAAAGCATATACCTGCTGCCTTTTTGAATGTGACAAGCCCGTACCCGATGAAAAAACCGTGGGCTATGCAATTATGAATTATACATCCGAATGCGATATGATTATTTCCGTGGGCTCGGGTGTAATGAACGACGTCGGTAAAATAGTCGCAAACGTCACGGGCAAACCGTATATACTCGTTGCCACCGCTCCCTCAATGGACGGTTTTGCCTCCCTCACTTCCTCGGTGGAGCGAAGCGGTCTCAAAATCAGTCTTGCATCAACGGCCCCGGACGTAGTAATCGGCGATACCGATATACTCAAAACAGCACCCGACATTATGCTCAAAGCAGGCCTCGGGGATATGCTGGCAAAATACATCAGCAATCTTGAATGGAATATTTCCCGCTTCATTACGGGTGAATACTACTGTGAAAAAGTGGCTTCTCTCGTCAAAACGGCACTTAAAATCTGCACCGATAACGCCGAAGCCCTTCTGAACAGAGAGGATGAGGCAATCAAGGCCGTGTTTGAGGGACTTGTGGTAAGCGGAATCGCAATGAATATTGCGGGATGCTCACGACCCGCTTCCGGGCTTGAACATTATTTTTCCCATATATGGGATATGCGCGCTCTTTGCTTCGGTAAAGCGGAAAGTCTTCACGGTATCAACTGTGCAATCGGTACCCGTGAGGCATACAGCCGATACCGTAAGCTGCTCACCGTCACTCCCGACAGAGAAAAAGCGGAAGCATACGCTGAAAATTTTGATCTTGATTCATGGAACGAAAAACTGAGACGGTTTATCGGTCCCGGTGCGGAGCCAATGACAGAAGCGGAAAAGAAAGACGGGAAATATGACCTCGCAAATCACGCCAAACGCCTTGAAAATATAATCGGCAACTGGGATAAAATCATTTCAGCCGTAAAAGAAGAACTTCCCGATGAGGAAAGCTTCAATAATATTTATTCTCTCGCAGGTATTCCGAAAAAACCCGAAGAAATCGGCATTGACAAATCGGATATTCCCATGACCTTCCTGTGCACGAAGGATATAAGGAATAAATATATCCTTTCCTCTCTCACGTGGGATTTGGGAATAATTGAAGATTTTGAGCAATAATCCTGAAACGGGGTGTAAAAATGAAAATGAAAAAAACAATTTCGGTCATTCTCGCGCTTACTGTTGTTGCATGTACGCTTTCCTTCAGTGCATCCGCTCTCAGCGGAAAAGTATCAGCCGATATTGCGGCATTTTCCAAAAAAGCCGCGATTGATGCGGAAGCGGAAGGAATAGTCCTGCTGAAAAACGAAGACAACTGTCTGCCTCTTGAAGGAAAGAAGCTGAATATTTTCGGCATCGGCTCCGTATATCCCTTTATGGGCGGTGCAGGCTCGGGTGCAATCACCTCCGATGATCCGATCACATTCTACGAAGGGCTTGACGAAGCGGGAATAGAATATAATGAAGAACTGAAAAAACTATACGAAGCAAATATCGGTATGAATAAGATGCCGAAAACCGACAATACGGTTATCAACAATCTGCTTCAGGTCGCTCTTTCCATTGATTCGCTCAAGGAAATGTCCGTGGATAAGCTCACGGATAAAATCATGGCAAACGCCCTCGCCTTCTCCGATACTGCCATGCTCTTTATCAGCAGAACAAGTGCAGAGGGCTCGGATCTCAGTGCGGATACATTAAGACTTTCCGACACGGAAAAGAAGCTCGTTGATAAGGTTGCAAACACCTTTGAAAACGTTATCGTTATATTCAATATCGGCAACGTCATGGAAATGGGCTGGCTTGATGAATACGACAGTATCAAAGCCGCCGCAATAGTATGGATTCCCGGTGAATTCGGCTTCAGCGCGGTTGCGGATATGCTTGCAGGTAACGTCAATCCCTCGGGCAAGCTTGCCGACACTATTGCGTATAATGTGGAGGACCATCCCTCGGGCAAATGCTTCGGCAGTTACACCTATTCTGACTCATCGAAGCATTTCGTTGAGTATCAGGAGGGCATATACGTAGGTTACAGATACTTTGAAACCTTTGCTCCCGAAAAGGTGCAGTTCCCGTTCGGATACGGTCTTTCATACACTTCCTTTGAAAAAGCCGTTACCGGTACTGATTTCAGCTCCGATGAAATCAGCGTTACCGTAAAAGTTACGAATACCGGCTCGGTGAGAGGCAAGGAAACGGTACAGATTTATTACGGTGCGCCCTATACCGAAGGCGGAATTGAAAAGAGTGCAATCTGTCTCGGCGGTTTTGCAAAGACGAAGCTTCTTGAGCCCGGTGAAAGCGAAACTCTGACCGTTTCATTCAACACAGCCGATATGGCTTCATACGACAGAAGCGTAAACGAAGCGTGGGTGCTTGAAAAGGGCGTATACAATATTTATGCCGCAAACGACGTTAAAGATATTTATGAAACCTTTGAATACGCCGTAAACGAGGACGCAGTAATCAAATATGACCTTGAAACGGGTACCGAAATCAAAAATCTCTTTGACGATTCATACAGCGGATTCACTATTCTTTCAAGAGCGGATAAAGAAGGCACTTATCCCGCATTTTCCGACAGAAAGACAAGCGAACAGGTCAAGAACTCCGATTCACTGCCTGCGCCCGTAACCGAAGGCACTGCTCCCAAGACCAACCAAAAATACGACAGGACCATTACACTTAAGGACGTTTATGAGGATGAAAGTCTCTGGGATGCTTTCCTTGACCAGATGACGGTAGCCGAAATGGCACTGCTCGTCTGTGACGGCGGCTACGGTACCGCGGGAATTGAACGTCTTGGTATTCCCGCTACAATGGATAACGACGGTCCCTCCAGCGTAAAGGGCAGAAACGGTCTGCTCTATACCGACAGCGGCACCGCCTATCCCTGCGAAACAGCCATCGCCTGCACCTGGAATACAGAGCTTGCAAAGCTTATCGGCGAAGCCGTAGGCAAGGAAGCTGACGATATCGGTACGGATATATGGTATGCTCCCGCAGTCAATATCCACAGAAATCCCAGAGGCGGCAGAAACTTTGAATATTTTTCAGAAGACCCCGTTATTTCGGGCAAGATGTCCGCTTCAATGATAAACGGCTGCAGCAGCAAAAACCTTGTCGTTACCCTTAAGCACTTTGCTCTCAACGACCAGGAATCTCACAGAAACGGCATATATACCTGGGCTGACGAGCAGACAATGAGAGAAATCTATCTCAAGCCCTTTGAAATTTCCGTCAAGGAAAGCGATTGCGGCGGTATTATGTCGGCTTATAACAGAATCGGCGCCGACTGGTGCGGCGGCAAATCCGCATTGCTTATTGACCTGCTGAGAAAGGAATGGGGATTTGACGGCTTCGTTGTTTCGGACTTCACTTCAAATATTACGGGCTCCGGCTATATGAGTCCCGTTCTCGGTGTTTACAGCGGAAACGACACGATTCTTACCGGCATCAAATTCGTATTCCTTCCCTCCCATATCATTGCAGTACGGATTCAGTATCTTAAGGATCCCATCGGATTCGGTACCGCCCTCAGAGAAAGATGCAAAGAACTCTGTATGGCAAAGATGAAGACAAGAGCTTTCCTTGAAAGCGAAAAGGTCTATGATGATTCCTACTTCGGCTCGGTAGTTCCCGTAAACGAATGGAATTTCGCCTTCCCCTTCGTCTTCTCATTCTTCAGATACATACTCAACAATATCACCTACACCGTAATCTACGGTCTCAGAGCTTTATTCGGATAAAAAATTCAGCCATCACATAAGTGATGGCTGATTTCATTATAATTTCTGAATTTTTCTGACGGCTTTAGTATATTTCTTTCTCAGTCACTCGGGCCAGAAGGATAATATCTCTATGGGTTTACCGACGGGTATCGGCTTTTCACCCCTGAAAATTTCATTGGCATTCCTTACGAAATCCCCGGGAGTAAGGTCTCTGTCGCGTTTTATACTCCAAGGTGCATCAAAGCTTACCTCGTAGAGCCAGGGACCGTCGTATCCCGCTTTGACAAGCTCCGTGTAAAGTTCATTCCAGTCAATATCTCCCTCTCCGGGAAGCCAGTGTCTTTCGTTCCAGAAATCGTAATCACTTACGTGAAGAGTGACGATTCTGTCCCCTACGTTTCGGATAAATTCGGGAATATATTCACCGAGCAGATGATTCGTGTCAAAACATACCTTCAGACGGTCATCATCCCTGATCAGCTCTCTTATATCGTAGGAATTACGGCCGAGGCAGGTCCTCGGCAAATCCTCAACACAAATCACGCCGCCGAATTTATCCGCCTCATCCTGTAATTCACTCAGACTTTCCTTTGAACGAATCAGTCTTTCCCGTCTGTCAAACGGCTCAATGGGCTCTGCGCTCGGGTGAATGACAAAATGCTTTATGCCGATTTCACCCACCTTGTTTATAAGGGATTTCTGTAATTCAACGGTGTTTCTTCTCTTTTCCTCTTTGGTTGAGGAAATATCGTTTGTACTGAACGGCGAAAAGGGAAGATGATAGCTCCACAGTTCAACGCCGTATTCGTCCGCGAGCTTCCTTGTATTCTTATAATCCCAGCCGGCACACTTGCTGTCGCCGAGAGTCACCTCAACGCAGTCAATTCCGGCCTTTGCACAGTTTTCAAAAAAATTTTTGTTATTCAGCTTGCCTCCGCAGGTTGAAAGACCGATTTTCATTATATCACCCTTCCGTCGGTAGTCTGTATATACTATACCACCAAACGGAAATAATAGCAAAGCTTTTTATTACTGTTGCAAAACATCGGTAATGCGGTACCCGGCTTTGATTTTCCGTTTTATGTGTAACAACACAGCAGAAGAAAAAAGACACCGCCCAAGGGTGTCTTTTCTTATGGTTATTTCTGCTCAAATATAAGTGATTTCCTGTTAAAAATCAGTTTCAGCAGAGAAAAGAGGATATCAAAAATTCCGGATTTGATGCTGACTTTTTCTTCATCGGTCTGCTCGTTGCCGTTGCCGTCGGTAATCACCGCTTTAACGGTATAGTCTTTTTTTGCCTTTGATACTGTAAAACTGCCATCCTCGCCCGACAGAACACCGTCCAAATACCATCTGATACTGCATCCCGCGGGCACGTCCGAATGAAACGTTACGGTTGAAAGGAACGGGTATTCTCCTTTACCCGAAACATTTCCCGCTATAAGCTGCGAACGGTTAAAGCACCAGTTTGCCTTGAAAATATCTCCGGTTTCACTGTAATCGGCAATATTCATTTTTTCTCTGTCACTCTGAGAACCGGAATAAAAAATATCGGTAAGAGCCGTGCATCCCGAAAAAGCATATCCCTTGATATCGGTCACGGTTTTGGGAAGATAAACGGCTTCAAGCGAGGTACAGCCGGAAAACGCACTTTGCTCTATGCTTTTAACACCATCTGAAATAACAACGCTTTCAAGCCCCGTGCAGGCAGAAAAGACGCTGTCTTCAACGGCTTCAATGCTCCCGGGAATTATTACGCTCTTTAATCCGACGCAACCCACAAACGCCCACATACCGATACTCGTCACGCTGTCGGGTATTTTAAGATTTTTCAGACTTTCGCATCCGAAAAATGCCTGTCTTGAAATTAAAATTACGGTGTCCGGAACGGAAACGCTTTCAAGGGATATACAACCGCAAAAGCTCTGCTTTGATATTTCACTCATTCCCCGGGGAACGTCAAAATTTATAAGTGCGGTGCAATCCTTGAAGGCACTTTCTCCTATTTTGGTTACGCTGTCCGGCAAGTTTACCTCTCTGAGAAGGTTACAGGAGCAAAATGCCTTTGCTCCGATTTCGGTAAGTCCGCTTTCAGCCGTTACCTTTTCAAGAGAATAGCAATAGGAAAATGCGTTTTCACCGATATTTTCCACTCCCGCTGATACCGTTACCGCCCTGATTGAATCTTTAACGGGGCTCCATGGCGGCTCGGTATACCCGTAATTGTCCATTCTTCCTTTTCCGCTGACGGTAAGTACACCCTTGTCGCTGAGGGACCAGTGAAGATTGTCTTTTTCGTTTGTTTCCGCCCATATTTTCACAGCACCGACGCTCATAAGTACAGCAGGAATCAAAATGACGGATAAAAAATTTTTAAGTATCTTTTTCACGAAATCAGACCTCCGCATAAATTACGGTATAATTGTATCAAACGCAGAGAATAAGTCAACGGTTAAATTTATCCCGCCTTACTTGACGGAATCGGGCCGAAATGATAATATTATTTACAGTATGTAAATGATATGGGGGTATCACTTATGAAAAAAGTCAAAAAGCTGCTTGCTGTTTTACTTTGCTTCGTCATGGTCTTTTCGGTCATGACCTGTAATGCAAATGCAAATCTCACATCTGCACTTACGGAATCGGCACAGAGCAGAGCGGACTTCGGCAATGCAATCAGTAAAATCATCCAGTCCCTTGTAAAGGGAATATGCAGGGTCTATCCCAATCCCCGCACCTGGAAAAGCATTGACGAATACGACAGCACCTACGTTTACGATGAGGAAGACGGAAGGGAATATATAACCGAAGCTGCCGATAATGCACAGTGGAAATTCGGCTATGCATCCGAAAGCATTATTCCGGATGATTTCGCACCGGGCAAATATTATCTCGGCCGTCAGCTCAATTTCACGTCAACGGTTGATCATGCAAAGGCGCAGGGAATACTTGACGACCAGAGAGTAAGGGTTGCCTGCATTGACGACGGCTCGGGCAAGGGCGCAGTGGTAATCGCCGTTGTCGACGGGCTGGGCGTTACTTCAAATACGATAAGAAAAATCCGTGCCGCAGTCTCCGATTACGTAAACGACGGCAGGATTTCCGCAATAAACGTTTCCGCTACCCACTGCCATTGCGGACTTGATACCCAGGGCGTATCCACGTCATTCCTGCAGGTACTCGTTTCAAATATCTTTACCAATATTCTCGGTAAAGACAGAGCAAAAACGGATAACGATAATTTCATTGACACAATCGTCAAGGTTTCCGCAGAGCAGATCAAAAAGGCATACGATGATATGAAGCCCGGTAAAATCTACTACGACAAGGCGGACACCTCCGAAATCGTCTACGATAAGAGAGAATATATTTCTCCCGAAGACAGCCCCGAAATGGGCATACTCAGATTTGTTCCCGATGACGAAACCGCAAAGGGCACTTATCTTATCAATTTCTCCTGCCATCCCACAATTTCAAGCTTCAGGGGTGACCACGTATCCTCCGACTATCTCTACTACCTTGACAAATCCGTGCAGAATGCCGGATACAATTTCATTATGACTCAGGGTGCGGTAGGCCAGCTTTCAAGAAACTGGAGCTGTACCGACCCCGAAAACTATTCAAAGATAGGCAAGGCAGAGGGCATCAAGGACAAAGTCGGTGAAGAAGTTTACGCGGAAGCAAACGGACTTGAAGCGGACTGCTTCGGCGAAAAGGTTGCTGAAATAGTGCTCGGTGCAAAGGATGACGACAGCTTCAAGGCAGAGGAAGAACTTGAGCCCGTCCTCAACGCAAGATATACGTATACCGAATTCCGAACCGAAAACTATACCCTTCATCTCGCCTGCCAGTGCAGACTCGTTGACAATGAGGTATATACCACGGGCCGCCGTCTTGACGACGTTGTGCTTCCCTCCGAAATCGGTTATCTTGAATTCGGTCAGAAGGTTGCCTTCGGTCTCTTCCCCGCAGAGCTTTATCCCGAAGTATTCCACGGAAAAGATGTTGTCACAAACGACGTGGAAAACTACTCATGGGACGGTACGGAATGGACGATAGATTCAGCCCACGATATGGTCAAAGACGGCGTTGACGTTTACGCCGTATGCTTCGCAAACGACTATATCGGCTACGTAGTTCCCGATAATTTCTATTCCGGCTGGGGACATTGGGCAATCAAGGGCTCGGACTGTGCAAACTATGAATATGACATAAGCAAGGATATTTTCAAATACATATTCAGAGGCACCGCAGACCAGCTTCTCTCCGCAGGAAAACCCTGCGCCTCACAGATCATGACCGGCTTTGAAAAACTCGTTGACAGTCTTGATGCGTAACAACTTAAGATAAAAATGCCTCACGGGTTATCCGTGAGGCATTTTGTTATTTAAGATAAGAATTAAAGACCGAATGCGTTCTTAATCTTCGCAAAAAGCTTAAGGAAGAAGATAACGAAAGCGTTCTTCTCTGTCTTTACAACATTGTCGCTGTCGGTTGTTGCTCCCAGAGCGTATACCTTTGCGGAAACATCACAGTCCTTACCATAGAAGCTGAATTTGTAATATGCAGTATAATCGGTAATTTCAAAGGTCTGTGAGTAAACGTAAGAATCGCTTGAAAGAACACCTGCTTTATCAAGTGCGGAAGCGAGAGCATCGTTTTCGCTTGCCCACTTGATACCTGCATTAGGCAACTTGATGCCGTTGCCTGCATAGCTGTAATTCTTGAGTGCGCCGATAGCATCAATCGTAATCGTATAATTTGTGCCGTTTGCTCTGAAGGTCATATTGTAGTCATAAGCTTTTACGCTTACTACAAGAACCTGAACAAGGGTGGTTTCTATGGTAGTGCACTTATAGTTTGAAAGCTTGTCAACCGTCGTACCTACGTATTCTGCTGCCTTCTGCTTTGCTTCTTCCTCGGTTATTGCAACCGAAATTGCGGAAGCACAGATTGTAAACATTGAAATTACGGTAAGAATTGCGAGAACAAGTGATATTACTTTTTTCATAACTATATCCTCCTTTTATTTTTGACATTATATCAGTTTTCGGAAATTTAGTCAATATTTCGGATTTAGTCAATTTTGCCGTTTTGTCTTATGCCGGTACAACCGTTCTCTTAATCACGTCATACTTAAAGAACTGCGGATACTGCTCAAAGGTATCTACGGTTGCCTGACCGTCATAGTAAAGCAGATCCTTTGCCATGGTATTGAGATAATCGCTCTTGTACAGATGATTGCAATCCTTGAAATACCAGGTCTGGTCTCTGAATTTCGCGGTTGAGCCGTCGCATTTGCCGTCGGGAGAAACGTATTCACCTTCGTCAAACTTTGAGGTGTCAATATAGTTTTTGAATTCTGCGCCGAAAGACGTATCCTTTGAGTTGAGGACACCGTCACTCATCGTGTTCCAATCCGCAACGATGGGAATACCGGGAAGGTCGTAGAAGCAGAATACATAGAGATTGCAGTTTTCGTTGATGTTATCAAGAATCGCCTCTCTTTTGCTTCTGACCTCGTCCGTATATCTGTTTACCGCTTCAAAGAAAGCTTTATACTCATTTTCAACGTCAAAGCCGAAATTGTCACGGCAGTAGGAAATGCCGTCCTCAACCGAATCGTCGGGTACCATAGCCCAGACGTTCAGCCAGTTACCGAGAATGGGAAACGCAAATTTACCGAAGAAAGCATCGTGAGCATCGGTAAGAAGCTTATTGAGAAAACGGGTGACAAGATTGAGCAGATTGAGCTTTGATGCGAACTTAACGAGGAAGGAAACAAGATTTGACTTTTCGTTATTTTCAAGAATATTGATAAGATATTCCTCAAGTCCCTCGCCGTTAATGAGCATTCTGCCCTCAATCAGCTCTGCCGCAAAACCCGCACCGTAGACCGCGGAAGCGGAAAAGCAGCAGGAACGTACCTTTTCGGTACCGTAAACGGATAAATAAGTCAGCAGAATCGTACCGCCGTTTGAATGGCATTCTATCACTACCTGACCGAAGCCGAGGTCGTCACAAAGGTAATTGATGAAATCGTTGAGGTCAGCCGCTGACTCAAACGGATCAACACGCCAGTCATAGGCATACTCAATGGTGGGATTTTCCTTTATTTCATCTGCCGTGGGACGGGGCTGATATGCACCGCTGGTTTCAATGATGGGTTTACCCTCGCTGTCACACATGAGAGGATTGAAAATCTTATTCACGTTCTTTACCAGATTTTCCATCATTTTAGCGCTGTTGCGGTTAAACATATAACCGAAAAGTCCGGGAAGAAGACCGAATACGGCAGAAGCAATCTGTTTGCCGTCGGGCGGCCAGAGCTTACCGCTGTCGGGATTTGTTTTATCTTCGTAAATCGGGCAGCACATAAATCCGCGGATGTTGATATGCGGCAGGATTTCCGCGCCGACCGTTTCTGCGGTTTCGCCCTCCTCGGCATAAACAAGAACAGCCATTGAGGAGAAAGCCATAAGGACTGTCAATAATATTGCGACTACTTTTTTCATAATTATTCCCCCTTTGAACAGAACGGCAATATTTTACCACAGAAAAATCATCGTTGCAATATACCAAATCTATTGTTTTATCCCATTTTATATGATAATATGAAAAAAAGGCAGGGATAATCGGTATGAATTACGTTTTCAGGAGAAAATTTGCATTGAATCTTTCAAAACGGCTGAGAATACCGCTGGGCGAAATGTCGTTTGTAAATGATTTTACCGTTACGGACAGAGGCAATCTTTATCCCCTCGTTACGGACTGCGGTGCAGAGGAAAGCATTGCAGAGGGGATTTACTCCGTAAAAGGAAAACTCAGAAGACTTATCGGCGAGCACCGTTTTTATCACGAATATTACATTTCTCTGCTTTCCCTTGAAGGAAGCGCAGGTATTTCGGTTGCGGATAAGGAAGGCAATTTCACGGATATATACGCCGTAAAAAGTGAAGACGGATATGCCGTTCATTACACGTGTGCAGAAGCGGCTGAAAAAATCAGAGATATACCGCTTGATGCAGAGGGCGTTTCCTTTTCTTTCAGAACGGGTGCTGTTGACATATTTTACAGAAAGAACGGCAATATGATTCTGAGTGAATCCGCCGCAATTCCGTCAATGAACGGCGTGAATCAATATCCCTTCGGGTATAAAGCCCTGCTTTTTGTTGACGGAAAGCTGAAAACGGACAAAATCGAGGTTTATCTTGATAACGGCATTGCCCTTGCCGATATGCGTCCCGTAAGATATGAGGACGGCTCGTTGATATATGAAAGCGGCAGGGTATTTTTTACCATGTCGTCACGGCTGGGCAAGGGGGGATATCAATCCGTTATTTCATGGCTTCCCGGCACCTGCGATTTCCGTCTTGAAGGCATGATACTCTTTGACTGCGGCGACGGATACATTTCCGCAGACGTGGCTTCAAGCGTCATATTCAACAGAAAGACAAATGAATATTATATCTGGATGTGCTGTTTTTCACACGGTCATATATGCGGTTACGGCAAAACCGGCTGTGATATAAAGCACGGTATAAGCATAATTGACATTACTCCGATGAAAGAAGCGGAAACGGATGATGAGAAAGCTTTTTCCGGCTTTGAGGGAGACGAAGACCCGGACTTTTATTATGATGAAGAAAACGGTCGCTGGCTGCTGACCGTCTGCCGTCTGCGTAAAAAAGAAAACGGCAGGTCATATTCCTATGTGAGATTTGAATCGGATGACCCATTTGATAATTACAGATATCTTGATGCCACAAACGACTTCGGCGAAACCGGAGGCACTACGGTAAAAATCGGAGACAAGCGTTACTTCATCTGCGGGGCGGAAAAGGAATACAGAATCTACGATGCAGATAATCTGAAGCTGATTGAAAAGGCGGAATTTGACTATCCCGACGGCGGCTTCAGGGGCTGGGGAACGGTCGTTCCCGTTACCTGCGGCAACAGAAAAAAGCTTTACTGGGTAACCTTTGACAGAGTTCTCGGCAGCAGCTTCAACTGGAGCTACGGCAATCTTTACGTGTATGAGGCGGACGAATAAATGAGCAATTTACTTATAATTCTGATAATCGGCGTTGCCGTCAGCTACGGCTGGGGTATGCGCGGTGCTCTTCTCGGCGGAGAAAGAGGCGCGGTGCTTCCCGGTGCTCTGCTGGGTATGTTCACGGCCTTGCTCTCGGGAAACGAAATAATAGCTGAAAATTTTTGGATTTTTGCCGCCGCAGGTGCTTCGGCAATGGCGTTCGGCGGTACCGAGCCATACGGTCAGACTCTCGGTTTCATTCTTCACAGAGGCAGAGAGGATTATGCACCCTGCAAGGGATACGTCGGTACACTTATCAAGGGCTCTCTGTGGCAGGGAATCTGCGGAGTTATCCTCGGTATGACCTACTCTGCGGTCAGCGGAAATTATTACAGCGGTACCGATATAATCATCGTACTTGCACTTATTCCCTTCGTTTCCGCTCTGGGCGTTCGGATATTCAACAAGCCCTACGATAAGCAGGAGGGAAAATATCCCAGAATCAACTTTTCCATTGACAGACGCGAGGAATGGGGCGGCAACGTACTGAATCTTGCAATGCTCCTTATCTTTACGCTTATCCGCAAGGATTATTACGCCTTCTTTTTCGGCATTACGGGAATCATAGGCGGAGCGGGCTTCCCCATCGGAATGGTGCTTTACGATTTTGTAAACCATCCCATGAAAAACGGAAAATATATCACGGGCAAATTCAGAAAATATGTTGACGGCTGGAAAATAATGGAATTTTCCTTCGGTGCTTTTGCCGGAATCTGCTTTGCGGTTTATTTCGTACTGACAAAGGACAGTATGCTCCTTCCCCGTATCAGCGGTGTAAGTGAGGGCTCACCTCTTATATCAAGCCCCCTCACCCCCTATGCCGACGTTCTTTCTTACATCGCCCTTGCACTCGTTCCGATTGTCAAGGCCGTTCATCTTTTTGAGGACAGAATCGATGACCATATCATAGACATTATTGAGCGCCCCGTGCTTTACGTCATTCCGATGATTCTCGCACTCTCGGGATGTGAACTGAGCGCAAAGCTTACCGCCTTTGCTCTTATTGTTTTCTTTGCAGGCGAAAAGACGGTATTTGAAAGATGCAGGAAACAGAAAAAGTCATTCAGGATTACACTCGGAATCATATACGGCGTATGTACCCTTGCGGCAATTCTGCTCTGCATATTCACGGATATTCCTCCCGTTGCATTCATACTTATATACACGGTTTATTATATCATCTCCGATGCGATTCCCTTTGACAGATTCAAGGGAAGCAACATAACCGTCAATGCCTTCTTTGTAATTCAGACCGCGTTTCTGATTTTATTCACACTGAAAATTACCTGAACGGGGTGGTTGTCATTAACAGAATATATAATGAATTCAATCTCGGTGCTTCATCTCCCTTTACGATAATACACGTTTCCGACGTTCATCTTACGGAAACCGACGAAAGCGACAGCCTGAAAATAAAGGCACTTGCGGCGGCGAGGCGGCTGAAATACACCTTCTCCGAAACGGTGCTTGACGGTATCCGTGAAGTAATCTCCGATACCGAGGGCTTATTGCTGATAACAGGAGATATGATGGATTTCAATTCATCGGGAAACTTTGAAAAAATCCGCAGATTTACCGATGAAAACCAATGTCTTTTTGTCGCCGGAAATCATGATTTCCGTCCCTTCGGCGGAATGGAATACGACGTACCCGAATACAGAGAAAAGAATCTGCCGAAGGTACAGCAGATGTTCGGCAACGATATCAGATTCTTTTCAAAAATCGTCAACGGAATAAATATTGTGGGCATTGACAACTGCTATTACCGATTTGAAAAGCGGCAATTTGAAATGCTTAAGGAAGAAGTCGCAAAGGGATTCCCCGTAATTCTCACCATGCACGTTCCTTTCTATACAGAAGAAACCTATGACCTTGTGGTAAGAGGCAAGAGAAAACACGCAAGTCAGGTATGCGTACCCGAGGAAAAAATGACCGAATATCCCGAGGAGAGATATATTCAGCAAAAGGAAGACAAAATCACAAGGCAGGTATTTGATTACGTGCTGAATGAAAAGGCAATCAAGCTTCTTATTTGCGGTCACATTCATAAGGACTGCGAGTCCGTCCTTCCCGACGGAACGCCACAGCTCGTTACAAACGTGAATACGGCAAGAATAATCACAATCAGATAAATTTCGCCCGAAGGAGAGATAAAAATGAAAACAAGCCGCAGAATATTATCCGTCATACTTGCTTTACTTATGCTTTTCGGCACGTTCGGTTTTACTTCGTTTGCAAAAGACGAAAAGAATGAACTGAAATTTGACGAAAACGGTAATTTCAGAATCATGCATATTGCCGATACCCATTACACGGATTTCCCATTTGAGGAATCAA
Organism: uncultured Clostridia bacterium; assembly: GCA_937892115.1. GTDB lineage: Bacteria > Bacillota > Clostridia > Oscillospirales > Acutalibacteraceae > CAG-177. The sequence continues at coordinate 35,999 of CALAUI010000013.1, forward strand.
TCGCATTCATTGAAAAGGCACTTGACGACTATAATCCCGACCTGGTCATTTTCGGCGGTGACAATATAAAGGGATGGTTTGACACCTCTATGCAGCTGGGTGTAAAAGCCGCCATAGACAAGCTTGTTGCACCGGTTGCGGAAAGAAATATTCCGTTCTCATTCGTTTACGGCAATCATGATTGGGAGGCATATCTCTGCCCCAAATCCATGCAGACCGGATTTTACGGTGCTTACGAAAACTGCATTATTCCCGACGGTTACAGCTCCATTACGGGAACGGGCTGCGGAAACATCACCGTAAAGGATTCGTCCGGCGAAAAGGATATATTCAACATCTGGCTCTTTGATTCGGGCACAAAAACAAAGATAAACGGCAGCACAGTCATTGAAGGAGTACCCGTTTCACAGATTAAAAGCTATACTGAGAAAAGCAATAAGCTGAAAAATGCTAACGGCGGCAGTCCCCTTCCCGCAATCGCTTTCCAGCATTTCGGTATTGAAAAGGTAACCTCACTTTTTGAGGAAAACGAAAACGGATATGAATGTGCAGGCAAAAAATACGTACTGAAATCCGGCATCACCGATACGGTAAAGGACGGTATCACGGGCATTGAAAATACGAGACAGACGCTTCATCTCAACAAATCCTGCGAAATCCCCGATTCGGACAACGGCGAATACGATGCCTTTGTCAGTCAGGGAGATGTATTCGGTCTGTTTTTCGGTCACACCCACACCAACGATTTCTGCGGAATAACGGAGGATAACATTATCCTCGGTGCAACTCCCTCCGCAGGCGGATTCAATATTTCATCAAGATATACGGACGAAAACGGCAGCAAAGCGGAAGCAAGAGGTGTCAGAGTGATTGACATAAATGAAGAAGCGCTCAAAGGTACAGACCGCACCGAAGCTCTCTCAACGTTTTCTGTTTATTACAAGGATTACTTCACCGATTCAATTGAAAAATATCCAGAAAAATATAAAAAGCTTGATGAACACAGCTTCACGGAATGGATAAAAATCGAATTTGAATATCTGATTGCATATCTGAAATCTGTTTTTAAGCTTGTATAACGAAAACCCCACCGATTGGTGGGGCTTTTTCTATACTCTGTTACATTGCTGCCAGCTTTGCGTTTACCCTGAGCTGAACTGCGGTCATATAAGCGATTTCCTCGTTTGTAAGGCCTCCCTTATTCTCCTCATAGGCATCGCTCTTTTCCAACCAATCGGCGTACTCGGCAATAACACTCAGATATTCAAGGGATGACGGATCGGGATTTTTCAAGTTACCGTCACTTATATTACTCTATATAGAAATATATTTATATGATTGACATTATTTTTTCATAATGCTAAAATGAGAAAGTAGCCATTGTTATTCCGGCTTCGTATATAGAGATGTAACAAATCCGTATCTGAAAGGATGATTATCATGATTTACAGAATTTTATCCGTAATCCTGGCGGTACTGATGACAATCCTCTCTCCTCTCGGTATTTCACTTGAGGGACTTGAAGAGAAGCTTCAGCCGTCCGCAGCAATAGTCGGTGAGTTTTCCTACGGCGACGAAAACCCTGAAATCGGTATTGACGTCAGCAAAACGTCATTCCGCCTTAAGGTTGCAACTGACAACATTATCCTTGACGGTGCCTTCAGAGGCCTTGAAATCGCTTCTGTAAAGAGAAAAAGCTCCGGCTCCGTGCTGATAAGTACAAAAGGTAAAATCAGCAGTGAGCTTTCAAGCGGCATCGTACTTCTTACAGAGGACGCTACCTATTCAAAGACGTCACTTAAGGCAGAGACCGAAGTGGATATGTCCGGAATCAACCCCGGTATCGTAGGCGGTCTTGACATAAACGGTGAAGAAATAGCCAAGAAAGCGGCAAAATCCCTCATCACAATGGGTATCAAAAAGATTCCCTACGTCGGCGGATTCGCTGCCGGTGCTCTTGATTCAACGATCAACAAAATTCTCGATATAGAGGCAGCACCCACCATATCCGACGTAATCAATGAGCTTCACGCCATTTCAGCCCAGCTTGACGAGCTTACCAAGCTTGTTTCGGCTTCAAGTCAGGAAATCCTCAAGAGCTTATATGAGGAAAAGAATTTCATTACCTTCAACACCGAAGTAAACAGTCTTAAAAATTCGGTCAACGCCATGCTTAACCAGCTGGCTGTCATTGAGGGCTCCTCTTCAAGCGAAAGCTATAAATTCCTGATGACCGCAGAGCTTCTTGATTTTGATGAAAAGAATATTTCCGCTATGGTCAAGCAGACAAGAGACCTTGCAAACTATCTTGACGGTACTCAGGTTTCAACCAGAACTCAGAAGGGTATTTTTGAAAAGGCATACGATTACGTCTGCACCGATGCCATCTTCGGCGGTGAGGCAGCCGCAATCGTCGCTCCCTACGTCAATGAAATCAGCGGTATTTTCTCCTACTCATACAAGGTTATGGCGATTGTCCTCAACGCCAAGCTCTGGGTACACGATAACTACGACTCAATCATTGCCGACGCCGAAACCGATCCCGCTCTCAAGAAGGAACTGAGCACACTTGAAAACGGCAATTATGATAATGCTTATTATTTCGGCTTATGGACAGACCTTCTTTCCGAAACCTCCGAAACGAGTATAGCAAAAATCCACAATAAGCACTTCAATGATGAGGACCCGGAAAGCACAGCCGAAAAATACAACGCTCTCATTAAAGCAAACTGGTTCAGCTATATCCGCAAGGCAACGGTTACCGGCGACGATATCGTACTTGATCTCGTTCCCCTTTACTCCTCCATCGGCGTTGTCACTCCCACAGAGCTCGGTATTGACACAAGTAAAAAGCAGTCGTCAACCGACGGTATGGTAAGCACCGCCAACAACGAGCTTCGTTCAAGAATGTATTCGTCATCCGTCAGCAACGAAGAAATACAGAGAATAATCAACCACGTTTACGAAAACAAAAACGGCGTTTTCTATGACGCAAGTGAGGCAAAATCGTCCTTTACCGAAAACACAATACTTGCTATGCTTGAGGAATACGGCTTTGACGTTCCCTCATCCGGCGGTACAAAAATCTTCGTTTCCGATTCCTCAAAGAAATATACCCATGACCAGTACACGTCAAATCCCTATTCTGCATGGGATAAATACATTGCCAACGCCAAAGCATACGGAACGGATTGCGGCAAGGCAATCGGCTATAACAACGGTGCACCCGCGGAAAGCATCAAATGGGATACCGTAACCTACTATGATTACTGGTATAACCGTTTGAATCCCTCGGCGAGAGATACCAAAAACTATGTCGGCGACTATTCCTTCTATTACTTCCGCGCCGCACCCATGCAAATCAATTCCGAGACGGATTTCAGAAACTTTATCTCCGATATCACTTCGGGCAATACGTATTATCAGCGTCAGATTATCCTCAATTCAGACCTTGACCTTTCCGGCATTCAGTACAATAAAATCTGGTCAGCAGGAAACTCAAGTGAATTCAAAGGAACGTTTGAAGGAAATCTTCACGTTATCAGCGGTCTTAACGACACCGTAACCTCGGGACGCACGGGTCTTTTCCGTACTCTCGGCGACAGCGCAAGAATCCAGAATCTCGTGCTTGATAACGTCAACATCAACGGTTCATCATATACGGGTGCGCTTGCAGGCACCGTAAACGGCAACGTTGTAATCAGCAGCGTAAGAGTAAACAGCGGTAAGGTATCCGGTGTATCCTATGTCGGCGGTATCGTCGGATTTGTCAACAGCGGTTCGCTTGTAATCAAGGACTGTGACAACTATGCATCCGTCACCGCATCAGACAATTATGCAGGCGGTATCCTCGGCTGCTCATCAAGCAATAATTCACAGAATATCTCCCTTTGCACAAACTACGGCGAAATCAACGCCAAATCAAACGCCGCAGGTGTTGTCACCTATCTCGCAAGTGACAGTAAGGATCAGAAGCATACTGTAAGCTACTGCACAAACTTCGGTAAAGTCAACGGCGGAAGCGGTCTTGCAGGCGGTATTGTAGGACATCTTGATTCAGACAATCAGAATCATGACATTTCCAGAAACAGAAACGAAGGCGTCATCACTGCCACCAACAATAACGCAGGCGGTATCGTCGCTTATTCAGAGGGCGGCGGAAACTTCACCTATAACACCAATCTGGCAGCCGTCAACGGTAAGACTGCGGGCGGTATTCTCGGAAATAACGAAGATGACCCGATAAATTTCAGCAACAGCGAAAACTCGGGCAAAATCAACGCTGTTTCAAATGCAGGTGGTATTGCAGGTTATCTCGGCAGTAACGATAACGACAAGAGCTACACAGCAGTCAAATGTAAAAATAACGGTTCTGTTACCTCCGAAACGGCGAACGCAGGCGGTATAGTCGGTCATCTGGATACAGACGGCTTAAACCAGACCTTCACGGATTGTACGAATTCGTCAGACGTTAATGCTCCTTCAGGCAGAGCAGGCGGTATCGTTGCTTACTGTGAAGGCGGCGGAGCATTCAGCGGCGACTCAAACTACGGTAAGATAACAGGCAAGGTCGCAGGCGGTATTCTGGCAGAAAACGAAGACGACCTTATTACGTTCACCTCATGTGCAAACTACTCCGCAGTAATAACCGCGGAATCCTACGCAGGCGGTATCCTCGGCTACACGGGAAGCAGAGACCTTGACAAGGCATTCTCGTTTGACACCTGCACCAACACAGGCAGTGTAACCTCAAGCACGTCTTACGCAGGCGGTATTGCAGGCGTAATCAGTTCAGACAGCTTAAGCCACAGCTTCATCAACTGCACCAACGGAGCCCGTATAAGCGGAAAAATCAGTACCGGCGGTCTGGTAGGCAAATGCGAAGGCGGCGGAACATTCAAAATCTGCTCCAACACAGGCAGCATTGAAAGTGCTACGACCTGTGCCGGCGGCATCGTCGGTTACGTGGTTGACGACGGATGCACCTTTGACGGATGTATGAACAACGCACTCATCAGAGGTGTCAGCTCCTCCGGCGGTATCGTAGGCGAAGCAGGAAGCAAGGATGAAGACGATCCCTTCACCTTCACAAACTGCATCAATTTCGGCACCGTATACTCCACCGGCCTCAATGCAGGCGGAATTATCGGTATGCTCAAAACCGACAGTACAAAACACAACTTTACTTCCGATAAAAACTACGGTCCCGTAGAAGGAAAGACCTCCGCAGGCGGAATCATAGGATTCATGTACGGCGGCGGCACAATCCAGAACTGCATCAATACAAAGAGCATCAATGCAATTGATGCCTATGCAGGCGGTATGATAGGCAGGATTGAAGACGACAAGTGTACGTTCACAAACAACTCCAACACCGGTGTTGTCGGTGCTCCGAAATACTTCGGTGAAACCTGCGGATACGACGGTTACAGCAAGACTACCATCTGAGTAAATAACACAATAATCCTATAAAGCAAAATTCCCGGGCAGTCCGTAAGGGACTGTCCGGGAAAGTTTTTTCGGTATATCAGATTTTATTTTCAAGACGGAAGAGAACGATAAATTTCTCAAACATATTATTTACCCAGGTAAGAATCTTCTTACCGATATTTGAGAAGAAATTTGTCTTTTCCTCTTTGGGCTCAACCGTGAAATTATTGATATTGAGGAATGAGGTCCTTGTGACAACAAAGGACTTGAGAGCATTGACATCGGAATCGTATTTCTTTCCGATTTCCTCTGCATCAAGAGTACCGTAGGTGTTCCAGCGGATATGATTCATGATTGCGGATGCTCTTACGTTTGCGGCGAGGTCGTTAATTCCCTCCTCTGCCCATACGTTCAATACGGGGTAGATATCTGCCCAGATAGTTCTGCACCCGGCAATAAAATCGGCATTCTTACAGAGCTGATTGAATATTGTGGGCTTTTCATCAACGTCAAGACTGCCGAATACGGTGTTTCTGTACTGCCTGCCGTAGCAAACGGTCAGCTCGTTGGGTTTGCTGTAATCACAGCCGTATCTGGTGCTGTTATTGTTGCCCAATGCGATATCGTAATCCCATACGGGGCCTGCATAAAGCTTGCCGTCCTTGGTGGTATCAAGATAAAAATAGGTGCTTGTAAGACCGGAGTCCATATTTGAAGCCCATTCGCTTATCATATAATACTTGGCGAGAGAGGTGATATCGGCAAGGTCCGTGATGCTTTCGCCCTTTTCATTTTTACCCGTTTCGCTGAATACGGCGTCCTCAAATCTGCCGAAATATTCGCTGATGAATTTCATCTGGTCTTCGGTACCGTATTCGGGGCATTTCATAATTACGGGCTGACCTCTTGAGGTAACGAAGCCGCTGATTTCAGCCGCATATCTGTTGGCAAGCTCAAGTTCAAGTATATAGCCGCCGTCAGTTGTATTCTTTTCCGACTCGGGAACCTTTACGTACTTGTAAGTGTTTTCAAGCAGACCCGAATACTTGCCGTAAACGCCGCCTCTTTCAAGGGTATCCATATCAAAGTCATCACCGTATTCGTCAATGCAGACTTCTTCGTTTACGTCGTCAAGATTTTCAACGTCAATTCTCTTTCCGCTTGCCTCAATCTTGCTCGTTACAAGATATGAGCCCTTATATTCGCCGTTGATATATACGTCGGCGGGCTGACATTCGGGAGAATAGAAAAGACCGATTTCGGTAGCGGCATTATACATAATCGCATTTCTGATGAGTGTCGTGTCATCGTAATTTGCAATCAGACACCATTTTGCACTCTTCTGCATACCGAAAAGCTTGACCTTATCGCCGAGCTTGATGTTATAGGGTCTCTTGTCGTATTCCCAGGTCTGATTTCCTCTGCCCTTGATATAGTCAAGAGCTCCGGCATACTCAACCTCACCCTTCTTGTTGAGAATGGTGATTTTGCCTTCTTCTTTATAATTCTTATCGGCGTGAACGGCATCAAGAGAGCCGCTCTCGGTTTCAATAAAGACAGAGCCGATTTTTGCGCTTGAAATAACGTTATATTTGTAATCGGTACCTGCGCAGGAAATCGTTCCCTTTTCGCCGAGGTCGTAAGCTTCACCGCTTGTAACAGCTTCACCGTTAAGCTTTACGCCGTCTGCGCCAAACCAAAGCGTAAGCCCGGAAGCATCCCAGCATGAGGGAATGAAGAAATAATATTCACCGTTTTCGCCCTTGTACCATTCGGTAACCTCGGGAGAGGTTTCCGACGAGGGGGATGCAAATTTCACCGTAAAAGCATTATCCGCAGCCGCAAAGCCCGAAAGGACCGACATACAGGAAAATGCAAATATCAATGAAAGAACAATTGAAATTACCTTTTTCATTTTATTTCTCCTTGTTTGAAAAGTATGGCTTATTATAAATCAAAATGAAGCCGATTTCAACAATCAAAATCAGATATATGTGTAAAAAACTTCGCTGATTTTCTTTTGCCTTGCGATTGCCTTCTCTTCGCTGTCACCCTTTACGGAGTAATACATCTTCAGCTTCGGCTCGGTCCCCGAAGGTCTGACCGCCGCCCATGAGCCGTCCGTAAAATTGAATCTCAGCACGTTTTCCTCAGGCAAATCACCGATGCCGAGCGAATAATCGGAAAGCTCCCCGAGGTCAGCAAAGAGGGAAGTCCCCTTATTTCTGAAGGTATCCATTGCACTTCTGATTTTTTCGGCGCCCTCTTTTCCTTTGAGAACGACCGTTTCAAGGCAGTCGTAATAGTAGCCGTATTCGGCATAGATACCGTTGAGAGCATCAACGAGAGTCCCGCCCTGCGATTTATGGTACGCCGCCATTTCCGCGATAAGCATTGATGACGAAACGGCATCCTTATCCCTTGCGTGAGTGCCCGCAAGGTAGCCGTAGCTTTCCTCATATCCGAAGACATAGGAATAGCCGCCGTCCTTTTCCCACTTGCAGATTTTGTCACCGATATACTTGAAGCCGGTGAGAGTCTGAATGACCTCACAGCCCCTCTTACGGGCAATAGCGGCTCCGATTTCACTTGTAACGATAGTTTTGACCACTGCGGGATTTTCGGGAAGTGCCCTGAATCTGAGGATGAAGTCCATCAGCAGCGCTCCCGTCTGGTTTCCCGTCATAAGGCGGTAACCCTCACCGCATTTTACGGCAATACCCACTCTGTCGCAGTCGGGATCGGTACCGATAACGATATCTGCTCCGATTTCCCCTGCTTTCTTTATGGCAAGAGTAAGGGCATCCTTTTCCTCGGGATTGGGCGAGCGTACCGTTGAAAAATCGCCGTCGGGATTTTCCTGCTCCGATACGACCGTCACGTCATAATCCGCAAGAATCCTGCGAACGGGTATATTTCCCGTACCGTGAAGAGGAGTATATACAATTTTCAGGTCCGACTTTTCTTTGTAAAGTGAAATAGCTTTACACTCGCTGATAAAGGAATCAAGCAGAGACTCGTCAATATAGCTGAAGAGCCCCTTTTTCTCCGCTTCGGAAAGAGAAATCGTTTTGATTTCGTCAAAGCTTTCAACCGCATTGACGTATCCGATAAGCTTATCCGCATCTTTGGGGGTAAGCTGACAGCCGTCGGCATCATATACCTTGTAACCGTTATATTCCTTGGGATTATGGCTTGCGGTGATTACGATACCGCCGTCACATTTCAGATATCTGACCGCATAGGAAAGTACGGGAGTGGGCATAAGCTTATCAAAAAGATAAACTCTGATTCCCTCGGCGGCAAGCACCTGAGCGGAAATCTCCGCAAATTTGCCGGAGTTGTTTCTTGAATCAAAGGCAATGGCTGCGGACGGATTCTTCTTTGATGCTTTAAGATAATCCGCCAGCCCCTTTGTTGCTTTGGCAACGGTATAGATATTCATTCTGTTGGGGCCTGCGCCCATTATGCCTCTCATACCGCCGGTACCGAATTCAAGCTTTTTCCAGAATCTGTCCTCAAGCTCTTTTTTATCCGTTATCGCTTCAAGCTCTGCCCTCGTTTCTTCATCAAGGGAGCACCAATATTCAAAATCCGTCATATTTCTTCACCTAACGTAATAATTTCAAAGGGAGTATATTCAACCGTCTGCGTCTCTCCCTCTACGTCCTCAAGCATATTCAGCACCTGCATTTTCCCGTCAAGCTTCAGCGTGCCTCTTGCACCGTTCTGCTCACTCAGGCGGTAAACGATACGCCTGCCGTCCTCCGAAAGCTTCACCGCCTGCAGATAAAGGGGAGCAAAGTCCGTACCGCTCCATTGTACGTCCGCTTTGATAACGGGAGCATTATACTCAAGGGATATGTTATTGACACCCGCATCGGCAACACTTCCGCCGTGGGGATAAATCATATAGCAGAAATCGTGAAAGCCCAAGTCTGCCGTGGGGTCGGGTCTTTCCGTTGCGCGCAGAAGAGAAACGGACATTTCGTTATTCACTCCGCCGACACCGTATTTATTTTCGTTGATGATTGCCACGCCTCCGCCGGTTTCCGACATATCGCACCAGCGATGCATACAGGTTTCAAATCTCGCCTGCTGCCACGAGGTGTTGCGGTGAGTCTCTCTGGGAATGAAGCCGGCAGAAGTATCGCACAGCATTTCTCTCGTAAGCACGTTACAGCCGAAATTCACCTTGGCAAGCTTGTGACTTTCGTTCCAGTCAACGAGGTTTTCAACTTCAATACCACGGGAATCCGCAAACAGACGGATTATACGCTTCCAGCTGCTCTTTTGTGTTGCAAGCGTGACCTCAAATTCCGCGCATTCTCCGTCAAAGCCCTTATATTCAAGGGGAGAAGTGATTTTTATCTCAAGCTCTTTCTCAACGTAATTGGGCAGGATATCCCATGCATCGTAGTTGCCGGGCATATCGTAATAAAGATGAAGCTTGTTGAATTCACCGTTTATCCATTCACGGCAAAGCTCCTTGTCATATATTGAAGCAATACTGCCGTCGGGATTGAATGCGATTTTATAGTAAGGTGTATCGGCTGAAAGATTATCCGCAGTAATGATGCTGCCGGATTTGCGTTCACTTATATCAGCCCTTGAAAGGGAGGGCGCGTGGGTATGAACGAATCTGCCTCTGACACCTTTTCTCACGTGTTTTCCGTTTTCATCGGGTATGAATGAGAAGGATTTTCTTTCAAAGTTAAGGGTATTAAAATATTTACCTTCGTTTCCAATCAAAGCGGAAAGCCGCTTTTCGCTGTCTTCAAAATCCTCAACGGCATCACGGTAAACGGGGGTAATATGACTGCCGGGCATAATATCGTGGAACTGATTTACCATCAGCTTCTTGTAGATATCACGAATTTCGTCGGCAGGATATTCTTTACCCTGCTTCATTCTCAGAACGGAAACAAGCTCCGCATCACGCAGGGCGAATTCGGTCCTTCTGTTGTAATTTTTAAGCTTTGCCTTGGAGGTAAAGGTACCTCTGTGCATTTCAAGATAAAATTCTCCGTCCCATACGGCAAGGTCATCCCTTCCGTCAAAATTATCGTGAAGGAAATCCTTTCCGCTTGTCATCTTTGTTTCGGGCATGACGGAAAGCTTATCAAAGCGGTGCATAAGTTCTACCATTTCTTCCGTGGCACCGCTGCCTCCGTCACCGTAACCGAACATCTGGAAGGTATGGGAAAGGGTATCCTTATCCTGGAAGGCATCCCAGTTTGCTTTTATCTGGCTGGGCATATTCCACGAATTGAAATGGGTCGGAGGTACGCAGGCATAAACCTTGCTGCCGTCAATTCCCTTCCATATAAAATTATTGTGGGGGAAACGGTTGGTATCGTTCCAGGTGGACATCTTATTGGATACGAAATAATTGACACCGCTCTTTTTCAGAATCTGAGGAAGTATCCAGCTGTTTCCGAAAACGTCGGGAAGCCATGCATTGTCAACGGTAATGCCGAATTTTTCTCTGAAATAGGTCTGACCGTAAAGGCACTGACGGATAAGGGACTCGGCTGAGGGAATATTGCAGTCGGGCTCAACGTACATTGCACAGGCGGGCTCAAATCTGCCCTCGGCAATTCTTCCCTTCATCTCTTCAAAGACCTCGGGATAATATTTTTCAAGGGTCTCGTAGGTATACGCCTGAGTGTGGGCATATCTGAAATCCGGATACTTATCCATCAGACGAAGCTGAATGAGTACGGTACGCATATTTTTCTGTACGGAATGAATCCTGCGCCAATAGTAGGCAATATCAAGGTGGGAATATGATACAAGCTCAACGACACCGTCCCCCTTGTATAAATCACACGAGAAAATATGCTTGTCAATATGCTCTGCCGCCGCCGTGATATCCTCATCACGCACGTCATCGTAATCAATATAATTCAGAGCAATGTTCAGTTCCTTTGCGATAAGCTCACTGAAATCCTCATTGAAGCATTCGCTGTAAGCAACGTCAAGCAGCGCTTCTATATCGTAGATTAAGGACTGAAGCTTTCTGTTGACTACGGCAATATATCCGCCCTCAAAAATCTGACGGCATCCCCTCTTTGAAAGGTTATCGGGGTTTCTTTCGTCGTCGGGCTTGGAACGGTTATATCCCTCTATTTCAATGTGAATATGTCTGTCTTTTATATAATCGGAAATATCTATGCGGTCTCTGTTGGGGTCTATACCGCCGATATATTTTCCGTTTGCCTTTACGACCATCTCGGCAGTGGTGGGCAAAACGAAGCTGTAATCCTTACCCATAAGGCAATCCGGAATATCAAAATCCGCTTCAATGAAAGCCGTTCCGTCGGGAGTAAAATACATATCTCCCTTTCTGAGAGGACGGAATTCACCGCCGTCATAAAATTCATATTCCATTTCCCGCACCTGACGGGCATCCTTTATGAGAAAAGTGTCAATTTCGGATTTGTATGAGTAAATATGTCTTTTGAGCCAGCCGAAGCGAAGGCGTATATATTCCTCCGGCTTCATGCTTCTTCTTTCAACCTTAATCTGTGCCACTTATCTCACCTCACTTATCCTGAAACCAGGGCTTACGTCTGGCAGCGATTATCCTTACCTCTTCGCCCAAATCTGTTTTAATTCTTTCCTCTATCCATTTACAGCAGCGGTCAAGCTTATCACATTTTGAGCATTCGCCTCTGAAAGTAAGATTTACAATTCCGTCTTCGCAGGAAACAAATTCAAAGTGACCTCCGTCTGCCTGAATGCAGGGAAGTATCTTTTCAATCAGATATTTTTCCATAAAGCGTCCCCCTTTTCCGAATCCTTTTTATTATACTATCATAAGAGAGTAAGTGCAACAAAAACGGTTGAAATTTCAGGCCGATAATGATATATTATCCTCATATTCATTAACGGAGAGAGTATATGTATTATTACGCACTTGTAAGTGCTGCGGTCGTAATGTTCAGCTTCATGTTTCTGCTGAACGAACAGTATGAAAAAGAAAGCGGTACCGCACTCACGGCAATCTTCAAATTCTCCCTCGGCACGTCTGCCGCAGGGTTTGTGATTCTGTTTGCAATGAACGGTTTCCGCCTTGAGCTCACCCCTTTTTCGGCGGCGGTGGCTTTATGGGCGGTAGTGAACAACCTGCTTTACACTCTTTGCAGTATAAGGTCTTTGTCCAAAATCAATCTTTCGCTTTTCTCCATATTCGCAATGCTCGGAGGAATGACGATCCCCTTTATTGCGGGCATCCTTTTTTATGACGAGCCGATGACGATCGGAAAAGCTCTGTGCTTCATACTGATTGCCGTTTCGCTGTTTTTTACGTTTCAGAAGGGCGAAAGCAAAAAGGGCTTCATCTACTATGCCGGTGTATTCATAACAAACGGTATGTCCGGAGTGATTTCCAAATTCTATTCCGAGGCCGGATGTCACAAGGCAAGCAGCAACGGTTATTCGGCACAGATTGCGCTCTTCTCGGTCATTGCCGCCTTTATCATTCTGCTTTGTATAAAGGGTGACAAATCCCTGCCAAAGAAAAAATCACTCTTCTGTATGGCAGGATGCGGTATAGTCAGCAACGTTGCGAATTTCATTCTGCTGATTGCACTTTCGCACCTTCCCGCATCGGCCCAGTATCCGTTTGTCACGGGCGGAGTGATGATAGTATCAACCGTTATCTGCGCTTTCACGCCGAATAAACCGAAGAAGAGAGAAATTGCCGCCGTAGTGCTTTCCTTCGCAGGCATAATGTGTCTTCTGCTCACTTAAAATCTGCCGTATAATGACGAAAGGGTACTCCCGAGGGAGTACCCTTGATTTTTTGTTTTTCTTACTTAACGGGAACGAGCTTATCCTTGCCGCCCATATAAGGTCTGAGGGCAACGGGGATATTGACGGTACCGTCGGCATTAAGGTTATTCTCAAGGAAAGCGATAAGCATTCTGGGAGGAGCAACAACCGTATTGTTGAGGGTATGGGGAAGATATTTGCCATCCTTACCGTTAACTCTGATTTTAAGGCGTCTTGCCTGGGCATCGCCGAGATTTGAGCAGGAGCCGACCTCAAAATACTTCTTCTGTCTGGGTGACCATGCTTCAACGTCAACGGACTTTACTTTAAGGTCTGCAAGGTCGCCTGAGCAGCACTCGAGAGTTCTTACGGGTATATCAAGAGAACGGAAAAGATCTACCGTATTCTGCCAGAGCTTATCAAACCAGAGAGGACTGTCCTCGGGCTTGCAAACAACTATCATTTCCTGCTTCTCAAACTGGTGGATTCTGTAAACGCCTCTCTCCTCAATACCGTGAGCTCCCTTTTCCTTGCGGAAGCAGGGTGAATAGCTGGTAAGAGTGTGGGGAAGAGTATCCTCTTCAACGATAGTATCAATGTATTTACCTATCATTGAATGTTCACTTGTACCGATAAGATAAAGGTCTTCGCCTTCAATCTTATACATCATGGCGTCCATTTCGGCAAAGCTCATAACGCCGGTTACAACATTGGAACGAATCATAAAGGGAGGAATATAATAGGTAAATCCTCTGTCGATCATGAAGTCTCTTGCGTAAGCGGTGCAGGCTGAATGAAGGCGTGCAATATCACCGCAAAGATAATAAAAGCCGTTGCCTGCTACTCTGCCTGCGGCATCAAGGTCAATACCGTTGAAGCTTTCCATGATTTCGGTATGATAGGGAATATCAAAATCGGGGACAACGGGCTCACCGTACTTCTGTACCTCAACGTTTTCACTGTCATCCTTACCGATGGGAACGGAGGGGTCGATGATATTGGGGATAACCATCATTATTTTGGTTACCTTTTCCTGAAGCTCGGGCTCAAGCTTTTCAAGCTCGGCAAGTCTTGCTGAATACTCGGAAACCTTTGCCTTGACTTCGTTTGCCTCGTCCTTTTTACCCTGTGCCATAAGAGCACCGATTTCCTTGGAAACCTTGTTTTTGGTGTTTCTGAGAGCATCCGCCTCTGTCTTTGCGGCACGGAGCTGAGCATCAAGCTCAATTACCTCGTCAACGAGAGGAAGCTTACTGTCCTGAAACTTATTTTTTATGTTCTGCTTAACGATATCGGGATTTTCTCTCAGGAATTTAATATCAATCATTATTTTTCAATCCTTTCCAGTAATTCAACTGCATCTGCAACGTACTTGTCATCCGCAAGTTCAACGGCACCCTTGTCAACAAGAGCAGCTGTTTTGGGGTCCATGGGAATTCTTGCAAGAACGGGAACACCGAGCTCTGCGGCGATTTCATCGGCTTTACTCTCACCGAAAATATGAATTTCCTTACCGCAGTCGGGGCAGATTGCATAGCTCATATTTTCAACAATGCCCAGAATGGGAATATTCATAAGCTTTGCCATGTTGTAAGCTTTTTTGACAATCATGGTAACCAGGTCCTGAGGAGTGGTAACGATGATAATACCGTCAACGGGAAGATTCTGGAAAACCGTAAGTGAAACGTCGCCCGTTCCGGGAGGCATATCAACAAACATATAGTCCACGTCGCCCCAGGCAACGTCCTTCCAGAACTGCTGGATGACACCGGAAATGACGGGGCCTCTCCATACGACGGGTGAATCCTCCGTTTCAAGAAGCAGATTGACAGACATTATTCTGATACCGGTGCTTGTTACCTTGGGAAGAAGTCCCGTTGCATCGGCTTCGGCTCTGTCTTTGATACCGAACGACTTGGGAATTGAAGGTCCGGTAATATCCGCATCAAGCACGGCGCACTGATGACCTCTCGTCTGCATTGCCGATGCAAGAAGGGAAGTGACGAGTGATTTACCTACGCCGCCCTTACCGCTGACAACACCGATGACCTTTTTGATATCACTGTACTGACCGCAGGGGATACGCATATCCTGAGGTTCTTCTTTTTTTGAAGAGCAATTGCTTGAACAAGTTGAGCAATTACCCGTGCATCCTTCGCTCATATCGTTTATCTCCATTCAAATTTATAAATCAATAATGTTTATTTTACCATATAATACTAAAAATGCAAGTGTTTATTGACTTTAAGGTGCCAATAATATAAAATAACTGATATACCACATTCATCGGACGTACGGAGGCACTATGGAAGAGAAAAAAGCCGGCCCTTATACAAGGTTTGTTGGGGGATTACGCGGTCTTCTTTTTAAGATATTCAAGCCGGAAACGGCTTTGGGAAAGCTTATTGACAAGCTGGTCACCAAAGAAATCATCTCTTATCTTTTCTTCGGAGTGATGACCACTCTCGTGAATTTCATAACGTATTCCCTGCTTGTCAAATTCGCTTTCGGAAATAATCCGGACGGCAGTCAGGTCACCCTCAGCAACGGCATCGCCTGGTGCGCCGCGGTAATCTTCGCTTTCTTTACCAATAAGCTCTTTGTCTTTGAAAGCAAAAGCTTCGCTCCCCTCACCTTCATGAAGGAATTTTTCTCCTTCGTCGGCGCAAGAATCGTCACGGGACTTATGGAAACATTTATACCTACTCTGCTGATAAACGCGGGTCTTGACGGCACTCTTTTCGGTGTAAAAGGACTTATAGCAAAGCTGGTAGTTGCAATTGCGGTTATTATCCTCAACTATGTTTTCAGCAAGCTCATTTCCTTCAGGGAAAAAGCTGAAGCATCGGAGAGTGAGAAAATAAACAATAATCCTGAGGAGGATTGCAAATGAAAAAGTATCTCGGTTTCAAGGAAATTGCGGCGTATTCACTGGGTCTTTTCGGCTTCCAGATGATTGTAGGTCTGCTTAATTCCTATCAGGCGGAATTTTATCACGAGGTCCTGGGCGCCGACCTTGCAATAGTCGGTATTCTTATCTGTATCGTCAAGATACTCTCATCTGTTTTTGACCCCTTCGTAGGCAACAAAATCAGCAGCAAGGGTAAGCTCAAGCCCTTCATTCTCTACGCAATCGCCCCCTTCTCAATCATGACCATTCTGGTATTCCTGAACGTGTCAAAGCTTTTCAGCGGTATGGCTGTTTATGTATGGATTTTCATCACCTTCCTGCTCTGGAGTATGTCCATGACCATAGGTGACGTTCCCTCTCAAGGTATCGCTTCCGTACTTACCCCCAATCCCGAAGAAAAAACAAATACCATTTCCCTTGCAAACACCTTCAAGGAAATCGGTTTCTCCGCTTCGGCAGTCATAGTACCTTTAGTATGCATACTCGTTCCCGGCGGTTCAAAGGTATTTGTTGAAAAAGGTGCCAAGGATACTCCCATCAACGCTGCGGAATATTTCGGCTCAGCCATTGCCTGCGCAATCCTCGGCTGCGCTCTCTTTGCCCTCATTTATATCGGCACAAAGGAAAGAGTACCCTACTCCGCAGAGAAGATGAGCATGAAGGAAATGTTCAGAACTCTCAAGTCAAACAAGCCCCTTATGCTTGTAGTTATTTCATACATCATCGGCGCTGTCCGCAAGCTTTCAATGGCTATTCAGGTGCAGGCGGCAAACGTTATGCTCGGCAGCCAGAACTACGTTGTTCTCTTCGGTATCTGCATGGGCGTGGGCTCCGTTGTAAGTATGGCTCTCATTCCCATCCTGCTTAAAAAGTGGGACGAAAAGAAGGTCAGCATCATCGTTTCAATTTACGGCTTTGTCGTATCAATCGCCGCAGTTCTCATCTATATATTCGTTACACAGAATATGATAGTAATGTTCATTATGATGTTCCTTTCGGGTCTTCAGTTCGGTGTTGTAAACATCGTTCCGATGATCATGGTTGCGGACTGTGTAGACTATCACGAATATGAAACGGGTAAGAGAATCGAAGGTCCCGCTTTCTCGATTCTTACCCTTACCATCAAGGTCGCCCTTGCCGTCAGCGCAGCAATAGGTCTTGCAATGCTTAAGGTCGCTCATTACGAAGCAGGCACGGATTTCAGCGTTCTCACAGAAGGCGTAAGATACACCAAGAACGTTGTTTACTTTGCATTCGTAGGTCTTCCCGGTATCGGCAGTCTCCTTTCAATCCTTCCTCTTCTCAAGTATGATCTTGTAGGAGAAAAGAAACTTAAAATCGCAGCAGAGCTTCAGGAAAGAAGAGAAAAAGCAGAAGTAAAGGAGTAATACGTATGTTACTATCAAAACCCGATTATGAGCAGATGATCGCACAGTCAAGAGACAAGCGAATGGAATGGTGGCGTGAGGCCCGTTTCGGTATGTTCATTCATTTCGGCCTTTACTCACAGCTCGGCAGACACGAATGGGCAATGGCTTGCGAAAACATTCCCGTTGACGAATATGAAAAGCTCGCGGATTCCTTCAAGCCCAAAGAGGGCTGCTGCCGTGAATGGGCGGCTCTAGCCAAGAAAGCGGGCTGTAAATATATGGTCCTCACGACAAGACACCACGAGGGCTTCAGTCTCTGGGATTCAAAGGTCAATCCCTTCAATTCCGTAAACTACGGTCCTCACAGGGATATAGTCAGGGAATTTGTTGAAGCATGCCGTGAATTCGGCCTTAAAATCGGATTCTATTCATCCCTTATGGACTGGCATCATCCCGACGGCGGTATATGTGAATTTGATACCGAAGCGCGTGCCCGTTTTACAAAATATATCCGTGACCTCAACGAGGAGCTTCTCACTCAGTACGGCAAAATCGACATCCTCTGGTATGACGTTGCCGCACCCATGGAAAGCTGGGAAGGTTGGGATTCTCTTGAAAGAAACCAGTTCCTCCGTTCCCTTCAGCCGGATATCATAATCAACAACAGAAGCCGTCTTGACGAAGATTTCGGCACTCCCGAGGGTTCAATCAAGCCCATGGACCGTGACTGGGAGGCGTGCATGACCTTCAACGATTTAAGCTGGGGCTACGTTGACGAAGACCAGGTCGCGCCTTACAGCTACACGCCCCAGAGAATTGTCAAGATGATTCAGACCTGCTCGGAAAGAGGCGGCAATCTGCTTCTCAACGTAGGTCCGAAGCCCGACGGCTCCGTTCCCTCCGACGTTATCGTTCCCCTTGAAAAAGTCGGTGAATGGCTCAGCGTAAACGGTGAAGCCGTTTACGGCAAGCTCGAGAAGACAAACGGTCACCAGTTCCAGCCCAACGGCGTTTCCCGTCCCACCACAAAGGGCAACACAGTCTATATGTGGAATCAGATATGGCATCCCGTTGACGGTAAAATGGGCATCGGCGGATTCCTGACAGAGCCGAAGAATATCTGCTTCATGGACGGTACACCCATTGAATTTGAAAAGAAGGGTGACAGAATCATCCTCAGCGGTCTTCCCGAAAAGAATCCCGACCCCATTCTCGGCTATCCCCTTATCAAAATTGAATTTGAAACCTTCCCCGAATACAGATTCGGTTCCTACCTTCCCCAGCTCAATTCGGGACGTATGAGAGAAATCAAATAATGAATTACATTGTTAAACACAATCAGATGTATCAGGCAGAATGCTCGGCTGTAAACAGAGGTCTCGGCTTTTCACTTCTTATGGAAAAAGCGGGTACCGCCTGCGCCGAACTGATTGCCGTGAATTATCCCGATGCTCATACCGCGCTCATTATCTGCGGCAAGGGAAAGAACGGCGGCGACGGATACGTAATCGCCCGTGTTCTCAAGGCAAAGGGATACAAAATCAGAATACTCGCTCCCTGCGGTATGCCCTTCGACGAAATCTCCGTTAATAATATGAAGCTTGTTGATAAAGCCGGGATATACGAAACGGATGATTATCAGCCGCTTATTGATGACAGCGATATTATCGTTGATGCAGTTTTCGGTACGGGCTTCAGAGGCGCTCTTGACGAAAAGCTTTCCGCTCTTGCAGATGCGGTCAACAAATCGGGTAAGGACGTAATTGCCGTGGATATTCCCTCCGGTGCGGAATGTGACAGTGGAGAGATTCACGGGACGTGCTTTGAAGCGGATATGACTATTGCCGTTTCCGCGTTGAAGCCGATTCACGTAATCAAGCCCGCAAGAAACGTCTGCGGTAAAATTGAGATTGCGGATATCGGAATAATCCCCTCGGATTTTAACGGCATAAATCCGGTTGAATACACTTCAGGTGAAAGGGAAATAGGCGAAATGCTTCCCGCAAGACCCGAAAATTCCAATAAGGGTACATTCGGAAATGCTCTGATTATCGCAGGCAGCAGAAATATGCCCGGTGCGGCTAAAATTGCCTCAGCCGGTGCGGTCAGATGCGGTGCGGGACTTGTTACACTGGCTTTTCCCGATGCCGCCTATAACGCAATCGCTCCCTCGGTAACCGAGCAGGTAATGCTTCCCTGCAAGTCAAACGAAGTCGGCACCTTCTCGCAGGATGCACTTGACGAAATCCTTGAAAAAGCAAAAAAATGCACCTGCGCCCTTATCGGATGCGGAATCGGTCTGAATACCGACACTCTGCGTCTTGTAAACAGGTTAATCCGCGAAATTGAAATCCCCCTCGTAATTGATGCGGACGGACTCAATGCGGCGGCAAAGAATCCCTATATACTGTCGGAAGCCAAAGCACCCGTTATACTGACTCCCCACCCCGGTGAAATGAGCCGTCTTACGGGAAAAAGCGTTGAAGAAATCACGGCAAATCCGTCAAAAACCGCAAAGGAATTTGCGGATAAATACAACTGCACGGTGATTCTCAAGGGTGCAAATACGATCATCGCTTCCTGCGGCAGTAAAGAAATATACGTAAACACGACCGGCAACAGCGGACTCGCAAAGGGCGGAAGCGGCGACCTGCTTGCAGGCATACTCGTTTCTCTGCTTGCACAGGGAATGAAACCCGTTGACGCTGCCGTTACCGCGGTTTATATTCACGGTGACTGTGCAGACGAGGTGGCAATGTTTTCAAGCGAAAGAGGAATGACGGTAAGCGATATGATAAGCTATCTGCCCTCCTATTTTGAAAAATACGAAAGATAATAAGGCAAAGAAAAAGTGCTTTCCCGCAGGAAAGCACTTTTGTATTGTTATTCTGTTATTTGTCGGGCTTGATTGCCTTGATATCCGCAGTATAGTTCTCTTTATTGGTGGAAAGAACTACCTGGGTTTTGGTATATGAAATACCGCCGATGCACTTTATTTCGTTGGCTATCTGCTCAAGTCCCTTACCGCTGTGGGTACTGATTTTAAGCAGGAAATCCGAATCACCGGTAATATAATGGCACTCAACGATATTGGGGTGATTCTTTACAAATTCAATAAACGAATCATTGTATCTCGGATGCTCCATACTTACCATAACAAAAGCGGTAATATCCAGACCGAGCTGCTCGTTATCAAGTACCACAGTATATTGCTTGATTATCCCGGAGGACTCAAGCTTATGTATTCTGTCTATAACCGCCGAGACGGACATATTTACCTTACTGCCGATAACCGATGCATTTTCTCTGGCGTTTTCCTTTAGACATTCAAGTATTCTCAGATCAACCGAATCCATATTCCGGCCCCCTTCTTTTTTCATTTTACAGCAAAATATTTTTGCAGTCAATGATAAAAAACAAAAAAATCCGTTTTTTCTTCAAAAAAACGGATTTTTTTCATATTACGCTGTTTATTTTATCTTTTTCACAATATATTTCGCCGTTCCCGCTGCCGCAAGTACCGCTGTCAGACCGAGAAGTGCGAATTTCGGCTTTTCCCATTCGTCAGCATCAAGGAAATTGCAGATATGAGTACCTACGGTATCACCGCAGATATCAAAATACGTAAGAAACTTCGTTTCGTATCTGCCGTCCTCATAAATATCAAAGACACGTATTCCCCTTGTCCTTTTGTCACCGTAGCATCTGAAGGAGGCACAGCCGGTCTGAATGAAATCAACACCTTCGTAAGTACCGGTAAAGCAGTTGGTATGGTCGTGGCCGGTCACCACGGCACCGACACCGCCCTCTTTCAGCACTTCAAAAAGTCCGTTGCTTTCTTCCAGAACACAGGGTGGCTCAAACATATAGCCGGAAACATTTTCTTTAAGGCGGCGGTATTTACCGTCACGGGATCTGATTCCCTCGTCAGCGGAGCATTCCTCCGTAAGCATATTCTGCTCGGGAAGAGGAATGTGCAGGAATGCCATTGACGGAATGTCCTTGTTTCTTTCAAGCTCTTTGCGCAGCCAGTCAACGGTGGCTTTCGTCACTTCCGTGTGACACTTTCTTTCACCGTCATTATCCTGCCATGCGCTGTCAAGCATATACAGACAGTATTTTGTTTCACCCTCGCCGTTTTTCAATTCAACGGTATAGGTGTCGCAGTCAACCCCGGGATTATCCTTATTCAGATCCATACACATATTGTATGAGCGGTAAATCTCAATCTGCTTTTCCTTTGTGATGAGATTCATATCGTCATGGTTGCCGTAGATCATGGCAAAGGGAATTCCCCTGCTGTTCACGGGCTCAAGAATATGTGAAAGTGCGGCTCTCATTGAAATGAGAGTAGGCCCCTCACCCTCGGCAACCTTTCTGCTTCCGAATCTCGCATCCAGCAGATGATTACCGAGAATATTATCGCCCGTAAAAATGACCGCATCCGCATCAAGGGTATCGTATGCTCTGTCAAGCATTTTTACCATAGCGGGACGCACATATCTGAGGTCCTGAGGGTCGCTGACCTGAAGTATTCTGATTTTTCCGTTATGAAAGGTTAAACTGTTTTTCATTTGATGATTTTAATGTCGGAGATTACGGGCATGGGCTTCGCTTCACCCTTGATTGCCTGAACAAGTCCGATAATATCAACGATTGCAATAAGAATGGAAATGATCCATACGAAATGCTTTACGATGGGAATTACTCTGAGAATATTGCAGAGAATCCACATAATAAAGATAACAAGGCCGTTATTGGCATGAAATTTTGCGAACTTTGAATTTCTTGCCGCAAAAATGGGAACGAATACAAGGGGTCCGAGGTAAGCAAGAATAGCAAAAAGCTTATTTGCTTCAATATCGGAGGGCTCATAGCCCTTATCTACGACAAAGCTCTGCTGAGGAGCTTCCTGATACTGCTGATACTCACCCTGCTGAGGAGCATGATACTCACCCTGCTGAGGAGCTGCATACTGATTCTGCTGAGGTGCTGCTTCAAGCCTTGATCCGCAGTTTGCGCAGAAGGTGCTTCCCTCGTCATTGGGGGCTCCGCAGTTAGAACAAAATGGCATTATTATAATCCTCTCTTTTTTAAAAATTCAGAGCCCTTGGGTACAAGGAATCTGATACCTTTTTCAATAAGCTCAAACGATGCGTCCGTAACATACTGGCACTCACCGTCAACGTTGACTGCGGCGGGTGACTCGGCATGGATTGTAAGCTTCTTGCCTCTTACGAAATTTGTGATATCCCAGTCAAGATGCTCGCCCTTCTTGTAAGGGTCAAGGAGCTTGAGAAGCTTGAAACGGCTGTTTACGCTTTTTACGATTACAAAATCAAGAAGTCCGTCGTCGGGAAGTGCCTTGGGAGCAGCTCTGAAGCCGCCGCCATAATAGCTGGCATTACCGATGAAGCAGAAAAGTGCGTCAAGCGTAAAGGGCTCACCGTCATCTATCGTGACCGTGAATCTGTTTTTGATTTTCTTTGCGATGGCATAAAGACAACCGATATAATATGCGCCCTCTCCGGTAACAAGAGGATATTTCTTGATTGTTCCCTGCTTTGCGCATACCTCCGCATCCATACCCATGGAACACTGATTGATGGCAAGCTCGTCTCCGCATTTGATAAGGTCAAGCTCACAGACGGTACCTTCAATCTGGTCGTCAAGCTTCAGGAAATCTTCCTTCGTACCGAAATAACGTACGAAATCGTTGCCGGAGCCGAGAGGAACGACTGCGACCTCAACGTTTTTGAAGCCGTATGCACCGTTTACTACATCGTAGAGTGTACCGTCACCGCCGCAGGCATAGAAACGGATTTCTTCGCCCGTTGCCGCTCTTTCCTTAACGTATCTGATGCCGTCTCCCTGTTCTTTGGTGGGATAAATTTCATAATCAAGATTATACTTTTTTGCAGTTTCTTCAACCATGGGCTTAAGCACGTCCATGGCACGGTTTTTTCCCTGACCTGCCTGGGGATTAACGATGAAAATGTGTTTCATAATCTTTCTCCTTCAATTATCTGAAATACATAAATGCCTGGCATTTTATCATACCGTTATACAGTTTACGCCGTTTATCGGCCTTTCTGCCGAAGGCGGTTTCAAACTCCTCATCGGGGCTTATGATGGTATAGCTCCAGCCGTGCTTCTGTTCAAACGCCATACCCATACATTTATATAGCACTTCACACTCGGAAATGTCAAGCATTCTTTCACCGTAGGGGGGATTGCAGATAAGTGTGCCTCTGTCCGTAAGAGGTCTGAAATTCTTTACGTCAGCCACTCTGAAATCAATCATGTGAGCTACTCCCGCCCTCTGTGCATTCACCTTGGCAATTTCAATCGCCTTAGCATCAATATCCGAGCCGAACGCCTCAAAATCGTGAGCTTCCCTCTCAAGGGACTTTGCTCTTTCTCTTTCCTCTTTCCATACGCCGCGGTCAATCACGTCAAATCTCTCCGCCGCAAAATTTCTTCTGATACCCGGTGCAATATTTGCCGCCATAAGAGCGCCTTCAATAAGAATGGTACCGGAGCCGCACATGGGGTCGTAAAATTTATGATAGGGCCTGAGATGAGAAATATTGCACAGCGCGGCGGCAAGGGTTTCCTTGATGGGCGCGTCGTTTGCATCCAGACGGTATCCTCTCTTGTGAAGTCCGAAGCCGGAGGTATCAATCAGCATTGAAACAAGGTCCTTGTTGATGGCAAACTGTATCTGATGAACGGGTCCCGTCTCGTCAAACCACTCGCTATGATATTTCGATTTCAGCCGTTCAACGACCGCCTTTTTGATGATTGACTGACAGTCTCTCGTGCTGAAAAGCGCGGAATTGATGGAATAGCCCTTTACGGGGAAGGCATCATCCCTGCCTATCCATTCCTCCCAGGCAAGCGCCTTTGCACCCTGAAACAGCTCCTCAAAGCTTCTTGCTTCAAACGAGCCGACCAGAATCTGCACTCTTTCCGCATATCTGGAGCAGATATTTACCCTTGCCAGCATATTTTCATCACCGCTGAAAAGGACTCTGCCGTTTTCACTCGTTACGTTTTCCGCTCCGAAATCCTTAAGCTCACCTGCTATAAGGGATTCCATTCCCAGCAGGCAGGGAATTACAAAATTGATGTTCATAGATACTCCAAACAAAAAAAGGGCGGGAATAAAATTCCCGCCGCAAGAATTTCATTTACTCAACTTCGGGGGTAAGCAAGCCATATCCTCCGTCGTTACGTTTATAAACTACATTAACCGCACCCGTTTCTTCATTGAGGAAGAGATAGAACTGATGATCAACAAGATTCATCTGAAGAATAGCTTCCTCAACCGACTGGGGTTTGAGGGTAAGACTCTTTCTTCTGACCAGTTCATAATCGGTCTCTTCTTCAACCGCTTCATCTCCGTCAAAGGCATCAAAGCCGCCGGAACGGATTTTCTTTTCGATGCGGGTCTTGTTTTTACGAATCTGTCTGATGAGGGTGTCAACACATTTGTCGAGAGCTTCGTTCATATTTTCCGCTCTCTCCTGAGCTCTGAAAATCATGCCGCCGTTGTTAACGGTGATTTCCACGGATTGTGATGACTTTTCTACAGTTACTGTGACCTTCGCCTCAACATCCGAACCGAAGAACTTTTCAATCTTTGCCAGCTTCTTTTCGGCATGCTCCTTAAAGGAATCACGAGGTGAACATTTACGGCCTGTAATTGTGATTTTCATACAGTCATCCCCTTTATAGAATTATGAGGTTTAACCTCAATATGTATTCTATCACAAAGCAATCAAAAAATAAAGGGGTTTCAGTAAAAATACACAAATTGTTCACACATCAGACGGTTACTGTTGTATGTCTTGTTACATGGCATCCCACGTTTACGGCAACGGGAAGGCCTGCAATATGGGTAGGATACTGTTCTATTGCAACGGAAAGAGCGGTGGTTTTACCGCCGAAGCCCTGAGGTCCTATTCCCAGAGAATTGACTCTCTCAAGTATATCTCTCTCCATTTGTGCGTAATATTCATCACCGTTGGGCTCGGATACGTTTCTGCAAAGCGCCTGCTTTGAAAGAATCGCGCATTTTTCAAAGTCACCGCCTATGCCTATGCCGAGTACAACGGGAGGGCACGGATTACTGCCGGCAGCCGAAACGGTTTCAACAACAAAGCTGATGATGTCCTCACGCGTAGCGGAGGGAGTGAACATTTTCATCCTGCTCATATTCTCGCTGCCGAAGCCCTTGGGGGCAACCGTTATCTTTACCTTTTCACCGGGAACGATTCTCGTATGAATCACCGCCGGAGTATTGTCGTTTGTATTAACTCTCTTAAGAGGGTCGGACACGATGCTCTTACGGAGCAGTCCCTCCGTGTAGCCCAGGGCAACCCCTTCATTTACCGCATCCTCAAAATTACCGCCGATGAAATGAACGTCCTGGCCGATTTCAAAAAAAATGACCGCCATACCCGTATCTTGACAAACGGGTAAATCCATCGAAGAAGCGGCGTCAATATTATCCGCAAGGCATTCCATAACGGAGCGGGGAAGCTCGCCTTCCTCAGCTGATACGCTTTCCCTTATCCTGCATTCAAGGTCACAGGGAAGAATCTTATTTGCCTTTATGCATCCGTTCTTTACGGCCTCGGTAATCAAAGATAAATCTATTTCTCTCATACTCATCAAAAAAGGGGGCACTGCCCCCTCAGCTTTACTGGTTTTTGCCCCGGCGTGAATAGCCGACGCTTCCTCTCTTTGAATCCGTCCTCTTGAGGTCTGACATTTTTTCGTCGCTGACCTGCTTGAATCTGGCCATCATATCCTCAAAGGATTGCTTTTCGCCTGCGGGTGCAGAGGGCTTCTGTCCCTGCCATACCTTGGGGTTACTGTTATGATTGCTTCCGCCCTGCCTGGGGGTAAACTGCTTTTTGGCAGGTGCTCTGTCTTCCTTGCCGGAATCGGAGCTATCGGCATCAAGCTTTCTGATTGAAAGACTGATTTTGCCTTCGGGAGATATTGAAATAACCCTTGCCTTGACCTCCTGACCCACCTTGAGATGCTCGTTGATGTCCTTAACAAAGCCGGTGGATACTTCGGAAATGTGAATCATACCGGATTTACCGCCTTCAATTTCCATAAAAGCGCCGAACTCGGTGATTCCGGTAATTTTACCGCTGACTACTGTGCCTGTCTCGATTTGCATAGATTAGGTTTTCCTTCCTCAATTTGTGTGATACGGACTATTCCGCATCGGAATCATAATAAACTCTTTCCTCGGGATATACATAGCTTCTGTCACGGGCAACCTGCTCAACGTAAGATTCGTTTGTACCGTCCTCAATCGTTGCCTGAAGGGCGCTGTTTGCCTCGGATTCGGAAGCAATTATTGACTGCTTGATTGATATTTCTTCCCGCTGCTGTCTGATAATGGCGTTTCTGCGGAAAAACATTACAAGGAATACTATCACCAGCACGACAAAAACAGCCGGAATTATTATTTTTTTGAAATTTTTATTCATATCAGTTCACCGGATTGCTTATTTGCCGCATTTTTCGCATATTATACACTATAACCGTATATTATTTCAAGAGATTTTATCAAAAAATCAAAGTTGTCTGAACATCAGCGAAGCATTCTCCTTCGTTGCGTATTCGTTTATGCTCAGCACTTCAAATTTTGAAGTATTCTGACCGAAGGTTATTTCAATTATGTCTCCCACTTTAACGTCGTAGGATGCTCTCTGCGGTCTGCCGTTTACGCTTACGTGCTGTGCATCGCACGCCTCGTTGGCGACCGTTCTTCTTTTTATAATTCGTGATACCTTAAGGTATTTATCAAGTCTCATGATACACTCCGTCAATAAAAAATCGGGTTGCCCGAAACGGACAACCCTTAAAGTCAAAACTTATTTTGCAACCTTATCCTTAAGAGCTGCGCCTGCCTTGAATACGGGAACCTTTGTTGCTGCTACCTTAACAGAAGCGCCTGTTCTGGGGTTACGAGCTGTCTTAGCTGCGCGAGCGCGTACTTCAAAGCTGCCGAAACCGATGAGCTGAACCTTGCCGCCTGCTGCGAGTTCGTCTGTGATTGCGTCGATAGCTGCCTTAAGAGCTGCGTCAGCTGCCTTCTTTTCGATACCTGCTTTTTCAGCGATAGCATTTACAAGTTCTGTCTTATTCATGTTTTTTCTCCATTCTGTGAATGATATTTATGAAACGCGAAAGCGATCATATACAATTTTTCTGTTCTGCCTTGACCTCGTCCCAAAGCCCGTCAAGCACGTCAATGCCGGCTTCGGTCATATCAATGGCTCTTTCCTTTGCCTTACGCTCTACCTCGGTAAAACGATTAAGGAATTTGTCGGAAGCCGATGTAAGGGATTCCTCTGCATCAATCTTAACGAATCTGGAAACGTTGACTGCGGAAAAGAGAAGGTCTCCGAATTCTTCGTCAATGTGTGACTTATCTCCCTCTGCAATTGCTTCCTTAAGCTCGCCTATTTCTTCATAAAGCTTATCTACCGCGCCCTGAACATTATCCCAGTCAAAGCCAACATCGGCAGCTTTTTTCTGAAGCTTGGCGGCTCTCATCAGAGCGGGAAGCTCGCGGGGAACACTCATCATTGAATCGGATGCGGTCTTCTGACCTTTTGTCTGCATCTTGATGGCATCCCAGTTGGTAAGCACATCGTCAACGGTTTCGGCTGTAACGTCACCGAAAACGTGGGGATGACGGATAATCAGTTTCTTGCAGACCCCGTCGGCAACGTCGTCAAAATCAAAGACTCCGTCTTCCCTTTCCATCTGTGCGTGGAATACGACCTGCATAAGCAGATCACCCAGCTCCTCCTGAAGCAGCGTCTTATCGTCCTTATTGATTGCCTCAATGACCTCATAGGTTTCCTCGATAAGACTTTTTTTGATACTCCGGTGTGTCTGCTCCGCGTCCCAGGGACAACCGCCGGGCTTTCTGAGCAGCTCCATAATATCAACAAGGTCTGCACAATTATACTTTTCTTTGAACTTAAAGTCAACCATAATCATGCTCCTTTTGCTTTCCGTGACGGAATTGTAACACATTTTAACCTAAAAGTCTATATTTTTCAAGCAATTTTGCAATTTTTTCTCCTTTTGGAAGAACAATTACGTCCTCTCTGACTACGCCTTTTATAAAGAGGAGACAAACGACGTAGACGATTGCACCCAGTCCGACACCCAGTATACATCCAACGAAGCTCATCATTCTTGAGCTGAGGGAGGTAAAGAAAATATTGATAAGTCCGTTTACCGCAAAAGCGGTCACACCGCAGAGCAATGCACTTATGCAGGGCTTGAGGATTATGCTCTTCCAGTTGATTTTAACCTTTGCGATGCTCATCAGGCGGAAAAGGTTTGTGCTGACGATGATTACGTAGAAGAGTACCGTGCCCGCAACCGCACCGTAAATATTGATACCGGGGATACCTACCAGTATAAAGTTACATACTATCTTGAAGATTGCGGCTCCGATAACAGTCTTCATCGGGATATCGGCTCTGCCGACTGCCTGAAGCATACTCGTAACAGGTGTGGATACGGCAATAATGGGGGTAAACACACCGTAAACGACCAGCATGGGAGCAACAACGTTTACCATATCGGCACTGTTGCCGCCGCCGTAAATCAGAGTAAGAATGGGCTTTGCGAGGAAAGCCATACCGAGACCTGCGGGGAAAGCGATTATCATACCCACTCTCAGTACGGTTTCAATTGAGCCCTTGATATCGTCGCGGTTCTTGATTGCCCATGCGGTCGCAAGGGCGGGAAGAGCGCTTACACCCAGCTGAATGGTAATGGTGGGAACAAGTGTCTTGAAGTCAAGAGCTGCCGAATAAGCTCCCCAGATATAGCTTGATACGTCCTCAAGGATTGACAGATTGAGAAGCTCTTTTGACTCTGCCGCCTCAAGGGATGCTCTGAACATATTGATAACCGTTTCGGGATTGTTTTCAAGAGCACTCTTGAGTCTCGACTGAACGGTGGTAACGTCAATGAGATTTGTGAGATTGAGAACGAGTGCACTGATTACCATGGGAATGGCAATTTTAATCATTTCGGATGAAAGGGATTTGTCGGGCTTTGACTCCTGAGGGTCTGCAAGCTGTACACCGGTAAATCCGTCATTGTATCTTCTGAAATGAAGGGCAAGGAACAGCAGGGAAAGTCCCGAACCGATGGTGACGCCCAGCACCGCACCTGCGGCGGCGTAAGGCATAATAATGGAGTTTGCCTCCGTCAGGTCATTTACCTTCTGACCGAATACGACACCGGTATTGTTGAAGGAATTTGTACCCGCAACGATGATGATTTTGATGAAGATAAGTCCGAGAATAAGTTTGCCGAGGGCTTCTATAACCTGTGAAACAGCCGTTGGCTTCATATTGCGCAGACCTTCGTAATATCCTCTGTAAGCGGACATATAGCAGCAAAGGAAGATTGAGGGAGCAACGCAAAGCACCGCAGGCAGTGCCTTGGGCTTGCCTACAAGAGCGGTATAGGGCCAGGATGCAACAAGAAGCACCGCCGTACCGACAATACCCACAATCATAAACACCTTTTTGGATACTCTGAAAATGTTTCTTGCCTCCTGATATCTGGAGAGAGCAACACTTTCGGCAACCATTTTTGAAACCGCAACCGGAAGTCCCGCCATTGCGATGGCAAAAATGGGGGTATAAATTTCATAAGCGGAACTGAAATATCCGCGTCCCGTGGCGCCTATCATACTGGTCATGGGCATCTTGAACAGAACACCGATAACCTTGACGAGCAGAACGGCTGCCATAAGAATCATGGCGCCGTTGAGCACAGACTGTTTTTTATTTGCGTTTGCATTGGATTTCAAATCATTTCACTCCGTTCCGTGAGTAAAATTCCGTAACTCCGTCCTTACGCGAGGTAATGACGTCAAAACCGGAAATATATTCGTATGGATATTTATAATTGAAAATTCTTTCTACGTTCGTACCGCCCGGCTGACAGAGCTTCGTCACGCCTCCCGCACCGACCGCAAGAACGGTATGACACTCCTCCATCATAAAGACGTTGTAGAGTCCTTCGGTACCGGGTCTGCACCAGCCGACGTTTTCAAGATTGCCTACACATTTGCTTTGCCGGTACATATAGTAGGGGGAATATCCCGATTGTATAAGCTTCTGATATGAATAGTCAAGCATTTTTTTCGCTTCGTTGTCTGCAGACACCTGAGCGCCCTCGTAATTGAGGGTTGACGAGCGTTTCAAGGCAAGAGTATGCACCGTGATATTTTCGGGCGACAGCATTACGGCAGTATCAAGAGAATCTCTGAAAATACCGAAATCTTCACCGGGAAGTCCCGCAATCAAATCCATATTGATACATCTGAAGCCGTATCCTTTTGCAAGACGGAAGGCATTTATTGCCTGCTCCACGGAATGCTTCCTGCCGATAACGTCAAGTGTTTCCTGATTGAAGGTCTGCGGGTTGATGCTGATCCTGTCAACCTTATGAAGCTTGAGCATGGAGAGTTTTTCCGCCGTAACCGTATCGGGCCTGCCGATTTCCACCGTATATTCACGAATAGATGAAAGGTCAAAATTCTTTTCAATCGCACATTGAAGCATATCAAGCTGAGATGCCTCAAGCACGCCGGGAGTACCGCCGCCGAAATAGATGCTTTCAAGCCGCAGACCGTTTTCCCTTGCGGTTTTACCCGTCAGAGCGATTTCTTCCGTGAGCTTTTCAAGATACTCGGGAAAAAGTTTTTTTGCATTCGCATTGGCAATGGAATGACTTACAAAAGAACAGTAGGAGCATCTTGAAGGGCAGAACGGGATTGACACATACAAGCTGAAGGATTCCGGCTTTGAGGAGAAGACAATTTTATCCTCTGCCGCCGCAACCGTCATTGCCAGCTTTGTTTTCTGTTCGCTGACAAGCAATCCGTTTTCAAAATAATCCCTTGCGCCTTCCTCACCCATATCGGCGATGAGTCTGAGCATCAGCTTTGAAGGTCTGACGCCCGTAAGCACGCCCCAGGGAGGAGTATAGCCCGTAAGGTCGGAAAGAGCGGCAAAAATCAGCTTTGCAAGGTCCAGCTCCGCACTTTCATCATCGGTTTCCTTTCGCAGTGAACGGTTTTCGCCGTTTACCGTAACGTCAGCCGATACCGCACCTTCCTCATATTTCGTAACGACCGTAAGCTCATCCTCACCGCTGTCGTCGTAAACAATATTTATTTTTTCATTGGGAAAGAATACCCTGCACAGATTCTCACATTCGTAGTGAAAATCGTGACCGTAAATCCGCAGTATCACTTATCTGCCGACCCTTCTGATAAAAATATTTCTTGTTCTTTCATGGTCAAGCTCCGTTTCGGGACCGTGACCGGGATATACCTTATAGTTTCCTTCAAGAGCGATAATACGCTTGAGGGAGGCGGTCAGCTCTGCCGCATCGGCTCTGCCCTTATCCGTTCTGCCGACGGTGGAGTAGAAAAGGGTGTCACCGCTCATAATGAATTTATCCTTATGGTTTATGTAACAAACTCCGCCTGCGGAATGACCGGGCGTGAGCATGACCTCTATTTCGCTGTTTCCGATTCTGAATATCTGACCCTCTTCTGCAAGGATATCCGCCTTCATGTGTACCAGGTCATAGTCAATATCAAAATCAACCATCAGGTTTTCTTCTTCGCTGGAAAGACAGATTTCATCCTCTTTATTGATGACGACCTGCGCTCCCGTTTCTTCTCTGGCATTGTAGGTGCCGAGAATATGGTCAAAATGACCGTGTGTAAGCAGAATGTATTTTATTTTCGCTCCGCTTTCCTCAATGGCTTTATGAGCATTGTCAAGGAAACATCCCGGGTCAACAAGCGCCGCCTCATTTGTATCTTCATCAATGAGCAGATACATATTTGACAGATTCTCGTATTCGGGTTTGATTTTTACTACTTTCATTTTTTCACTTCTTATCCCAGATTTCGGTATCCATTACGATGGTAACGGGACCGTCATTGTGTATTTCAACCTTCATATCCGCGCCGAATTCTCCCCTGGC
This sequence comes from uncultured Clostridia bacterium, assembly GCA_937892115.1. Taxonomy (GTDB): domain Bacteria; phylum Bacillota; class Clostridia; order Oscillospirales; family Acutalibacteraceae; genus CAG-177. The sequence continues at coordinate 68,564 of CALAUI010000013.1, forward strand.
GACTTTCCTTACGCCGTTTGAAGAAAGACATTCGCAGAAATAGTCGTAAAGCTCTCTCGCTTCATCGGGAGGAGCAGAGGGAAAGAATGAGGGCCTGTTACCCTTTTTCAGATCGGCGCAAAGAGTGAACTGGGAAATCGCAAGGATTTCACCGTCAACGTCAAGAATACCCAGATTCATTTTTTCGTCGTCATCCTCAAATACTCTGAGGGATGCGATTTTACGGGCGAGAAGCTCTGCCTGAGCTTTGGTATCTCCCTGCATTACTCCGAGAAGAACGTTATAGCCCTTTGATATTTCACCGATTATTTCGCCGTTCACCTTAACGGAGGAGGCGGTGACTCTCTGAATTACTGCTCTCATATTATCACCTCAGAAGCCCGTTCTCTCAATTTCAAGGACACCTGAGATTCCTTTCAGCTTATTTATGATTGAATCAAGATGCTCAATATTATTGACACATACCGTAATCAGCATCATTATCCTGCCGTCGCTTGTGGTTCTGGTGCTGATATCAAGGATATTGATATGCATTGCCGCAACCATGGCGGTCACGTCTGCAAGCATTCCGATTCTGTTGGTACATTCAATCTGAAGCGAGCATTTGAATTCTTCTTTTACGTTTGTATCCCAGTAGGTGGGAATCCATCTTTCCGGCTCGGGTGCAAGTGAAATATCCTTCGGCACATTGGGACAGTTCCTTGTGTGAATGGATACACCGTGACCCCTTGTAATGAAACCGATGATTTCATCTCCGGGAAGAGGACTGCAGCAGCGGGAAAACTTGATAAGACAGTTATCAATTCCCTCAACCACAACACCTTCTCTGGATTTTGTTCTTTTCTTCTGAGGTGCTGATTTGATGACGACGGGCTCGTTAAGCTTTGTAAGCTTGAGGTAGTCATCCTTGATACGGGGCATAAGCTTGGACAGGGTAATACCGCCGTAACCGATTGCCGCATAGAAATCCTCTACATTCTTGCAGTGCTGACGCTCCGATATCTTCTGAACGAAGGGCTCATACTCCTCAGGAGTAAGGCGGATGAAATTGCGCTTGAATTCCTTTTCAATTTCGGCCTTGCCTTCAATGATATTTTCATCGCGTCTTTCTCTCTTATACCACTGACGGATTTTGGTTCTTGCCTGACTGGTCTTGACGATTTTGAGCCAGTCTCTGCTGGGACCTTTACCCTGCTGTGAGGAGGTGATGATTTCAATGATTTCGCCGGTGCTGACCTCATAGTCAATGGGAACGATTCTGCCGTCAACCTTTGCACCCACCATTTTGTTGCCTACGGCGGAGTGGATCGCATAGGCGAAGTCAATTACCGTTGCGCCGGAGGGAAGATTATATACGTCACCCTTGGGAGTGAATACGAATACCTCTTCGGGTACAAGATCGCTCTTGATGGTGGTTACTATTTCTTCAACGTCCTCGGCCTCATTCTGATTTTCAAGAAGCTCTCTTACCCAGGCAAGACGCTGGCTGTCAAGGTCATTCTTGCCGTTGTTGATGCCGGCTTTATATTTCCAGTGCGCCGCAATACCGTATTCCGCAGTGTGATGCATTTCCCACGTTCTTATCTGAACTTCAAAGGGAATGCCCTCCTTGCCCAGAACGGTGGTATGAAGCGACTGATACATATTTGCCTTGGGGTTTGAAATATAATCCTTGAATCTGCCCGGAATGGGCTTGAACATATCGTGGATAATGCCCAGACAGTTATAACAGTCTATGACCGATTCAACAATAATTCTGACCGCATAGATATCAAAAATCTGGTCAAAATTCTTGTTTTGCATATACATTTTACGGTAAATACCGTGAACGGATTTTATACGTCCGCTGACCGCCGCATCGGGAACGGTCTCTCTCACCCTTTCCTCGATTCTGCCCTTGATATCCTCAAGAAATTCCAGACTCGTTTCATTCTGTTTTTTAAGACTGTCGCTGATTTCTCTGTACGCAACGGGGTCAAGATAGCTGATGGAAAGGTCTTCAAGTTCCTCTTTGATGGGTCGGATACCGAGACGGTGAGCTATGGGCGCATACACCTCAATGGTTTCACGCGCGATTTCACGCCTGCGCTGCTCGGGCTTGAACATAAGGGTACGCATATTGTGAAGACGGTCGGCAAGCTTGACGATGATAACACGGATATCCTTTGACATTGCCATAAGCATCTTGCGGATATTCTCTGCCTGCTGGAGCTGTTTTACTCTCGTGGCATCAAGCCAGATAGCGTCTTCAAGACGTTCCTCCGTTTTGGTCGGAACGCTCTGTATTTTTGTAAGTCCGTCAACAAGCTGTGCCACGGTATCGCCGAATAATTCCTTTACGGTTTCTGCGGTGGCCATGGTATCTTCAACCGTATCGTGAAGCAAAGCGGCTATGACCGAAGGGCAGTCCATGCCCAGACGGGCTGTTATGATTGAAACGCTCAGGGGATGGATAATGTAGGGCTCGCCTGAAAGACGGACCTGGTCTCCGTGTGCATTCCTTGCAAACTCGTATGCTTTTTTGATTCCGTTTATCTCCTCCTCGGAAAAGGTGTTTCCGATAAGGTCCATCAGAATTTTCAGTCCCTCCTCGGGAGTGTCAAATTCGTCTATAACGGTCGTATTGTAATACTGCATATTTACACCTGCATACAACGTAATTTTTTCATGACCGATGATTCTTCAAGATTTACCTTCGGGGTATTTGAGGGAACGTATACTCTGTCGTCATCATCAAGGGCAAGTATACCCATTTCAAGCATCATATCAACCGTGACCGTATATGCCGCAAGGGTCGAGCCGTCATCACCGAGGCGAACGCACAGCTGCTCGCAATATCTGTCCCTGAGGGGCTTTGCCTTGATTGACCTGAATACCTCAACCTGAGTTTCTCTGTCGGGAGTAAGGAACGCCGCCTGCAGGGGCGAAAGCTTCTTATCCGAGGCAAATTTTTCATAGAGTGAAATAGCGGAAAGCACCTTTTCTTCATCTGTAACGGAAGGTCTGATGCCTCTGATAACCACGGAAACACGCATTTCACCGTTGTAGACGTTCTGTTCAAGATTTACCGCAAGGTCAACCGTGTCACCCTGCTCAAAAGGAAATCTCTTCTCTGCAAGTCCGAAATAAACCGCACCGAGACGGAATCCGTTTTTGGAAACGATAAGGCGTGTATGCTTTCCCTCGGAGATACCGTTGATTTCCTCAATTTTTACGCCGAAAAGTCCGAAAACGGGCTGGGGATTGCAGGAGCCGAAGGGCTCGATTGATGATATTGCGGAAAGAACGCTGAGATTAACGGACTGCAGATTTATCCTGCAATCGATAATCTGCTCCGCAAAGGGCATTTCGCTGTCCTCTGCGTAATCGTTGATTTTTCTTCTGAAAAGGTCTATATTTTCGGATTTAAGTCCCACGCCTGCGGCAAGGGTATGCCCGCCGTAATGGGTAAGACAGTCCGAAACCGCCTCTATGGCTTCGTATATTGAAAAACCGGGAATACTTCTGCATGACCCCTTTGCCGTATCTCCCGAACGGGAAATGACGACTGCCGGTCTGCCGAATCTTTCCGTAAGCTTTGCCGCTACGATTCCGATTACGCCCTGATGCCAGTTTTCGCCGTCAACCACGATAATTTTATCCTTTGCAAGCGAGGGACTGCTCTGTATGAGAGCAAGGGCACTGCGGAATATTTCGTTTTCCGTCACCTGACGGGAAGCGTTCATGGAAGCGATTTCCTTTGCCAGATATTCCGCTTCGTCGGGGTCGTCACAAAGAAGCAGCTCAAGTGCCTTATCGGCGCTTCCCATACGCCCCGCGGCATTGATACGCGGGCAAAGGGTGTATGCAACCGAGGAGGACGTGATTTCCTTGCCGGAAATACCTGCCGCTTCAATGAGAGCGGCTATGCCGATACCCGGATGCTCATTGATATATGAGATACCCCTTCTTACCATCACTCTGTTTTCGCCGGTAACCGAAACAACGTCGCCTATCGTACCCAGAGCAACGAGTTCGCCGTATTCCTCAAGGATGGCATCCTCGTCAAAGCCGTCTATGGCGCAGGCAAGTTTGAAAGCAACTCCCACTCCCGACATTTCCTTGAATACGGAAGGGCAATCGGGTCTGTGAGGATCGACCACTGCTTCGCACCGGGGAAGAATGTCACCAACCTTATGATGGTCGGATACGACCACCTCAAGACCGATTTCGTAAGCGTGAGCGATTTCATCCACCGCAGTTGCGCCGTTATCAACGGTCACGATGAGGTGAACGCCCCTTGCTTTGAGTTCATCTATTGCTTTTATGTTAAGTCCGTAACCCTCGTCGATTCTGTCGGGGATATATCTGATGACGTTTGCTCCCCTGCTTTCAAGGAAGGAATAGAGGAGCGCCGTGGATGTCACGCCGTCCGCATCGTAGTCACCGAAAACGCAGATCATTTCAAAATCGTCAATCGCTCTGTTGATGCGTTCGGCAGCTTTATCCATATCCTTTATGGAGAACGGGTCAATGCTCAGAGGTGCATCGGCGTCAAAAAAATCCGCAAGCTCGTCTGTATTTTCAAATCCTCTTGAGGAAACTATGAGAGCCGCCAGAGGATCTATACCCAACTCTGATGAAACGAGGGCCGCATTCTCTTTATTACCTTTTGAAACCACCCATTTTTTTCTTCTCATACGGCACCTGTCCTTTCAATATCTGTTAATTATATCATTATATAAAAGGATATGCAAGTATTTTAACGCATAACAAAAACAATATTAAATTGCGGTTGACAAATGCAGAAGCGGGTGATAAAATACCCAGTAATAATGCTATGACGAAAACAGTAGGATTCTGTGTACTCTTACAGAGAGTTGCCGGGCGGTGCGAGGCAATGGAGAAGCTTAATCCGATACCTTTCCGAGCAGCATTCCGAACACGGGGATTTATTCTGACGTTAAGTAGGCAATGCCGGGTGCGCCCGTTATCGCGTTAGGCAATGAAAGTTGCCGTTGAGGCCGCACTTGCGGTAAATTGAGGTGGTACCACGGGTTATACTCGTCCTCAGAGCTATATTAAGCTCCGGGGACGTTTTTGTTTCCCCGGCAAAGGAGGAAAATCTTATGATCATCACAGAACTGCTTGAGCGTAATGCCCGTCTTTACAAGGACGAGGTCGCTTTAGTGGAAATCAACCCTTCAACCGAGCGTGACAACGCCGCAACGTGGCGTGAAGCATCGCTGATTGAAACAGCCAAGGCAAATTCTCCCTATCGCAGAGAGATGACCTGGTCCGAATTTGATACCAGAGCAAACCGCTTTGCCAACCTGCTTCTCAGCAGAAGCATTAAAAAGGGTACAAAAGTCGGCATCCTGCTTATGAACTGCCTTGAATGGCTTCCCCTTTATTTCGGCACTCTCAAGGCCGGCTGTATCGCCGTTCCCCTTAATTTCAGATACGCCGCAGACGAAATCCAGTATTGCTGCGACCTTGCCGATATTGAGGTGCTCATCTTCGGTGAAGAATTTATCTCAAGACTTGACGAAGTACACAACGATATGCCCAAGGTAAAGACCTTCTTCTTCGTGGGTCAGGGTGGTCCCAGATATACCGAGGACTGCTGGTCACTTATGAAATTCTGCTCATCCATCGCTCCCCCCGTTGATATCAAAGAGGATGACTATTCCGCTATATATTTCTCATCGGGAACAACCGGTTTCCCCAAGGCAATCCTTCACGACCACAGAGGTCTCTATCATTCATGCCTTACCGAGCAGAATCACCACGGGCAGCAGAAGGACGACGTTTTCCTCTGCATTCCTCCCCTTTACCATACCGGTGCGAAGATGCACTGGTTCGGATCTCTTCTTTCGGGCAGTAAGGCAGTCCTTCTCAGAGGTGTCAAGCCCGAGTGGATTCTCCGTGCCGTGACGGAAGAAAAATGTACCATCGTATGGCTGCTCGTTCCCTGGGCTCAGGATATTCTCGATGCCATTGACAGCGGAAGAATCGACCTTAATCATTATCTGCTTGACCAATGGCGCCTTATGCACATCGGTGCTCAGCCCGTTCCCCCCAGTCTTATCCACAGATGGAAGAAATACTTCCCCAATCATAAATACGACACCAACTACGGCCTTTCCGAGTCTCTCGGTCCCGGCTGTGTACACCTGGGTGTTGAAAATATTGAAAAAGTCGGTGCCATCGGCATTCCCGGTTTCGGTTGGGAAACAAAGGTCGTTGACGAAAGCGACAACGTCGTTCCGACAGGCGAAGTCGGAGAGCTTTGCGTAAAGGGTCCCGGCGTAATGAAATGCTACTACAAGAATCCCGATGCAACAAACGAAATTCTCAAGGGCGACTGGCTCTATACGGGCGATATGGCAGTCGTTGACGAAGACGGCTTCATCACCCTCGTTGACAGAAAGAAGGACGTTATCATTTCCGGCGGTGAAAATATTTATCCCGTTCAGATTGAAGCATTCCTTCGCAAGCACGACAAGATCAAGGATGTCGGTGTAATCGGTCTTCCCGATCCCAGACTCGGTGAAATCACCGCCGCAATCATTGAAATCAAAGAAGGTATGACCTGCACAGAGGAAGAAATCAACGAATTCTGCAACGACCTTCCCAGATACAAGAGACCCAAAAAGATTATCTTTGCCGACGTTCCTCGTAACCCCACCGGCAAGATTGAGAAGCCGAAGCTCCGTGAAATCTACTGTCACGGCAGACTTGTTGAAGCACAGATTAAAAGCTGAAAAAGAGGTTGATACCCATGAAAACACTTATGCTCGGTAACGAAGCGTTTGCAAGAGGTCTTTATGAAGCCGGCTGCAAATTTGTTTCGTCCTACCCTGGCACACCCAGTACGGAAATCACCGAATGTGCCGCAAAATACGAAGAAATCTACGCCGAGTGGGCTCCCAACGAAAAGGTTGCAATGGAGTCCGCCTACGGTGCTTCCCTTGCGGGAAAGAGAAGCTTCTGCGGTATGAAGCACGTTGGTCTCAACGTTGCCGCAGACCCGCTTTTCACCCTTTCATACACGGGAATCAATGCAGGCATGATAGTTGCCGTTGCCGATGATGCGGGTATGCATTCATCACAGAACGAGCAGGACAGCCGTCATTATGCCATTTCCGCAAAGCTTCCCATGCTCGAGCCCGCAGACAGCTCCGAAGCCATTGCTTTTGCAAAGCTCGCTTACGAAATGAGTGAAAAATACGACACTCCCGTTATCATCAAGATGTGTACGAGAGTTGCCCATTCCCAGAGCATTATCGAAACCTCTGACAGAGTTGAGGCGGAAGATAAGAAATATGAAAAGAACATTGCCAAATACGTTATGATGCCCGGCTATGCAAAGCTGAAGCATCCCGTTGTTGAGGCAAGGACCGCCGCCCTCACCGAATTTGCGGAATCCGCAGATATCAACAGAATTGAAAAGGGCGAGGATAATGCCATCGGCTTTATCACCGGCTCCACTTCATATCAGTATGTCAAGGAAATATTCGGCGACAAATATCCCGTACTCAAGCTGGGCATGGTAAATCCCCTGCCCGTCAAAAAGATTAAAGACTTTGCCGCACAGGTAAAAGAGGTAATCGTAATCGAGGAGCTTGACGATATAATTGAGTCCCACTGCAAAAAAATCGGCGTTCCCTGCAAAGGCAAGGAGCTTTTCGGCTTCGTAGGCGAATACAGCCAGAATCTCATTGCAGAGAAAATGGGCATTTCAATTCCCGCAAGCAAAAAGGTTGAGGACGCCATTCCCGGCAGGCCTCCCGTTATGTGTGCAGGTTGTCCCCACAGAGGACTTTTCTACACGCTTAAGAAAAACAAGGTCAACGTCATCGGCGACATCGGATGCTACACTCTCGGTGCAGTTGCTCCCCTGAGCGCGGTTGACAGTGTACTGTGTATGGGTGCTTCCGTTTCCGGTCTTCACGGCTTCAACAAGCTCTCCGAAGAAAATGCACAGAAGAGCGTAGCTGTTATCGGCGACTCCACGTTTATGCACAGCGGTATCACGGGTCTTGTAAATATCGCATACAATGAATCCGATTCAACCGTTATCATCCTCGACAATTCAATCACGGGTATGACCGGTCATCAGCAGAATCCCACCACCGGCTTCAATCTCAAGGGTGACCCCTGCACAAAGATTGACCTTGAAGCACTCTGCAAATCCGTAGGCATCAGAAGAGTCAGAGTAGTTGACCCCTATGACCTGAAGGACTGCGACACGGCACTCAAAGAAGAGCTTGCCGCAAAAGAGCCCTCCGTCATCATTTCACGCAGGCCCTGTGCTTTGCTTAAATATGTCAAGCATCCCGGTCCCATCAGCTGTGATAAGGATAAATGTATCGGATGCAAATCCTGCATGAAGATCGGCTGTCCCGCCATCTCAATCGTTGACGGCAAGGCAGTTGTTGACAGCACCCTCTGTACGGGCTGCGGCGTTTGCTCACAGCTTTGTCCCAAGGATGCACTCGGAAAGTAAGGAGGTAATACCATGAAAACCAAAAACATTATGATAGTCGGCGTAGGCGGTCAGGGTACCCTTCTTGCATCAAAGCTTCTGGGTAAAATTCTCCTTTCAAAGGGTTATGACGTAAAGGTAAGCGAGGTTCACGGTATGAGCCAGCGCGGCGGCAGTGTCGTAACCTACGTCAGATACGGAGATAAAGTATATTCCCCCGTCATTGACAAGGGCGAAGCCGATATGATCCTCTCCTTTGAGCTTCTTGAGGCGGCAAGATGGCTTGAATTTCTTGCAGACGACGGTGTCATCATTACAAATACACAGCAGACAAACCCCATGCCCGTAATCACGGGATCGGCGGAATATCCCGCAGACCTTGACAAAAAAATCAAGGCGCTCGGCGTAAAGGCAGAATGCTTTGACGCACTTTCACTTGCGGTTGAGGCGGGCTCCTCAAAAGCAGTCAATCTTGTTCTGCTGGGCAAGCTTTCACAATATTTTGATTTCAGCGAAGAGGATTGGATGAATGCTATTGAAACCTCCGTTCCTCCCAAATTCCTTGAAATCAATAAAAAAGCATTCATGCTTGGTAAAAACGCTTAATTTTCAACCGTTGGAGAAAGAATATGGAAAAGTATTATCAGAAAGAGCTTGAAACAATGCCCCGTGAGGAGCTGAAAAAGCTTCAGAGCGAAAAGCTTGTCAGACAGGTTCGCCACGCCTGGGATGACTGCCCCGACTACCGTAAAAAAATGGAAGAGGCGGGCATTACTCCCGACGATATCAAAGGCATTGAGGATTTACATAAGCTCCCCTTCACAAGCAAGGACGATTTAAGGGATAATTATCCCTTTGCCATGCTGGCAAAGCCCCTTGCCGATTGCGTAAGGATTCATTCCACGTCCGGTACAACCGGTAAAAGAGTAATCGCCTATTACACCGCGGACGATATTCACATGTGGGATGAATGCTGTGCCAGAGCCCTTGCGGCTGCAGGCACAACCAGAGAGGATATGGTGCAGGTTTCCTACGGCTACGGCTTATTTACGGGCGGCGCGGGTTTCCACGGCGGTTCTCATCTGCTGGGAAGCACCACGATTCCCATGAGCTCCGGTAATACAGACAGACAGCTTCAGTTTATGGCGGACTTAGGTACGACCGTACTTTGCTGTACTCCCTCCTATGCTGCTTACCTCGGTGAAACAATCAAGGAAAGAGGCATAGGAAACGATATAAAGCTTAAAGCCGGCATCTTCGGTGCGGAGGCGTGGAGCGAAGAAATGCGCAGAGATATTCAGGAAGCTCTCGGTATCAAGGCGTATGATATTTACGGCCTGACCGAGCTCAGCGGACCGGGTGTTGCTTACGAATGCTCCGCCCAGTCGGGTATGCATGTAAACGAGGACCATTTCATTGCGGAAATCGTTGACCCCGAAACCTTTGAGCCGCTTCCGGCAGGATCAAAGGGCGAGCTTGTATTCACCTCGCTTGATAAAGAAGCAATGCCCATTATCCGTTACAGAACAAAGGATATATGCGTTCTTTCGGATGAGGAATGTTCCTGCGGACGTACTTTTATCAAAATGGCGAAGCCAATGGGACGCTCCGACGATATGCTCATCATCAAGGGTGTAAACGTATTCCCCTCACAGATTGAAACCGTACTTCTCAACAACGGCTATCAGGCAAATTATCAGATTATCGTTGACAGAGTCAAAAACACGGATACCTTTGATATCAACGTCGAGCTTACTCCCGACAAATTCACGGGCAATCTCGGTGATATTTCCAAAAAGGAAAAAGCTCTCGTGCTTGAGCTGAAATCCATGCTCGGTATTATGGCAAACGTTCATCTCGTACCCCCGAAAAGTATCGCAAGGAGCGAGGGTAAGGCAGTAAGAATCATTGACAACAGAAAAATCTGATTGGAGGAAACAGTAATGGAAGTTAAACAGATTTCGGTATTCCTTGAAAACAGAAACGGTCAGCTTAAAGAGGTTACAAAGATTCTTGCGGATAACAATATTGATATTGAGGCGCTGAATATCGCGGAAACTGCGGAATACGGTATAGTACGTCTCATCGTTGACGACGTGCAGAAGGCAATCGACTCACTCATCAGTGACGGATTCATTATTTCCGTCAATCCCGTAACGGTATGCAACGTTCCCAACGTAGTGGGAAGTCTTAACAGAGTTCTCGATAAGATTGCCGATGCAAACATCAATATTGAGTATATGTATTCCATTTTCGGCGGCAAGAACGCAGAATCAAAAATGGTATTCAAGTCGGATGACCCGGACCTGCTGGAAAAGGTGATCGGCTGAAAATAAAAGAATACGGCTTCATCTTTTCGGATGAAGCCGTTATTTTATCTGTACAGTTTTTCGGATTTTCGGAGTAAATCAATAAGAGGTACGATCAGTATTCCGCAGACAAGATTTCCCGCGCCGTGAATACAGTCATAGGGCAGACCGGCTATAATCCAGGTTATCATACCTCTGAAATCAAGGTGGAAGAGGATTGCCTGAGCCGGAGCGTAAAGAGTGCCGAAAAGCAAACCGTGAAGAGAGCAGACAAGCATACTGAGAATCATCAGCTTCTTGCCGTCGGCATCCTTCGGAATAAACATGGCAAATGCCCACAGAACCGTCCATATATACAGATACGGAATCCACCATAGAGCAAAGCCGTTTACAAGTCCCGTCAGAAGCACGAATACATAAATCGGATAAAGGGCTTTTCGTCTGTACACAACGGTTTCGGCAACAATAAAAACACCTATCAGATGAATGTTGGGCAGAATATCCATAAGCAGTTTTGAAGCAAACATCAACGCACCCAGCATACTGAAAACCGTCATTTCTATTATTGTAATTTTCGCTTTATTTGCATTTGTTTTTTTCATACCGTATCACCGCAGCCGTTTCAGGCTTCCCCGCGCCGAAAGTTAAAAAATAAAAACGCCCCTCAATGGGCGCCGATGCAGTGAAAAGCAAGGGCACATAACCGTACCCTTCCGCATCTCTCCATTTTGCCCAAGAGATTTTTTGCGTCTCAAAACGGTAAGCATTCCGACTTGACTTTCTTATAAGAAAGAGTTACGGTAATGGCTGTTGCCGCGGATTTTCACCGCAATTTCCTTACCCCCGGGCAGTACCGTCACGCAGTATGCCCGACTCCCCGGTTACGGGGTGCTTTGAGTTATATATTTTACGGGCATTATACCCGATTTTACATTTTCAGTCAAGTAATGTATTTACAAACGCCGTCAATGTGATATACTGGAGAAAAACAAACCGGGGTGGATTATGAACTGTAACGAAATAAACATCCGTGATCCGTTTATTCTCAAGGAAAACGGTAAATTCTATCTTTACGGCACAAGAGCCGCCGGCTTCGGAGTAAACGTTCACGGCGTTGATGTTTACGTGTCAGAAAATCTTATCGACTGGAACGAAAAGACAGAGTGCCTTGATTCTGTACGGTACGGTCTTGACAGAGGAGTCAACTGGGCTCCCGAAGTACATAAATATAAAGACAGATTTTATATGTTCATTACCTTTACCAAGGAAAACGACCTGAGAGGCACGTATATTCTTTCCTCAGACAGACCGGAGGGACCGTTCGCGCCCCACAGTAAGGGTGCGGTCACTCCCTTTGAATGGGAATGTCTTGACGGAACTTTCTATGTGGAGGACGGCGTTCCCTACCTTGTATTCTGCCGCGAACATACCAGAATAATCGACGGCACGGTGTGTTACGTTCGTCTGAGCGACGACCTTACCAAAGCGGTGGGCGAGCCGGTCACTCTGTTTTCGGCATCAAGCCCCGCCTGGGCAGATAAAAAGCCCGCCGGTGAGCACTACGTGACCGACGGTCCGTTTATGTATAAATCCGTCAGCGGAAAGCTGTTTATGATATGGTCAACGTTCATAAAGGATAATTACGCCGAGTGTATCGTCAGCTTTGATTCCGGCTCAATCAAAGGGGATTTCCGCCACCTTGACCCGATTACGGCAGAGGACGGCGGTCACGGTATGCTCTTCAGAGACGACAAGCTTTATTTTACATATCACTCACCCAATAAATCCGGAGACGAAAGAGTCCGTATTGTTGAGGTGACCGACAACGGAGATACCATCAAGATATGAAACTGATTGCTCCCGATTATTTTATGCATTTTCAATGCTCCGCCGACAGATGCAATCACACCTGCTGTAAGGGCTGGGAAATCGACATTGACGATGACACACTGAGAAAATACAAATACATCGGCGGCTCGCTCGGCAAAAAGCTCCGCGAGAACGTGGATTTTGAAAACGGTTGTTTCCGTATGCTCGAAGGAGACCGCTGCCCTTTCCTTGACGAAAACGGTCTGTGCGAAATCATTACCGAAAAGGGAGAATACGTTCTGTGCGATATATGTGCGGATCATCCCCGATTCAGAAATTTCTTTGACACAAGGACGGAAATCGGTCTGGGGCTCTGCTGTGAATCCGCCGCAAAGCTGATTATAGAAAACCCCGACAAAGTGCGTCTTGTCACCCTCGAGGATGACGAATATGAAGAGGAAGCCACCCCCGAGGAAAAGCAGACGCTTGAATTCCGTGACGGAGCCGTTGATATCCTTCAGCGCAGTATGCTTCAGCCCGAAATCAGAATCGCGGAATTTCTTGATTATGCCGACTCCTCCCTTCCCGAAAAGTCCCCGAAGGAATGGGCAGATATATTCAGAGCGCTTGAACGCCTTGACCGAAGCTGGGACAAGTATCTTGACCTGCTTTCCGAGGCGGATAAGCTCTCTTTGCATGACGGTATGGAATTTCAGCAGCTTGCGGTATATTTCGCATACAGACACCTGCCCCAAAGCTTTGAGGACGATATGACATCCGCACACGCCGCATTCACCGCATTGAGTGTCTATATCATCAGTACCATATACGGTATGACGGGAAGCGGTGATATTGAGGTGTTAGAGGATATTGCAAGGATGTATTCGGGCGAAATTGAGTATTCGCAGGATAACCTTGATTTTATCAATTACTATCTGAATAAACAAATATGAACCTGAAGTCATAAGACCTCAGGTCCTTTTTTTACTGAAACTGTGCCGCCGCTTCCGGATTTTCAAGCCGATACTCCTGAATCGTTTCCGGCTCCGGGCGAAGTATGGTATAGACAAAGTCTTTTATGCGGGCAAGAAATTCGCGGCGGCTGTCTTCTGTATCCGTATCACCGGAAACACATACTACACCGTCTGCCTTGATGCCCATAAGACGCGCATCGTAAACACTGCGGTAAAGGTGATATCTCTGGGTAACCACAAGGGCTTTTTCAACCTCAAAATCCCTTTCCGCTCTGTACATGCTTTCATAGGTGGAATATCCCTCGGGGTCAATCATGACCGCCACGGGAGGAACGCCGCGGCTGATAGCGTAATCCCTCATAACGGAAACCTCGTCATAATATTCGTCATCACGGTCACCCGTCATCAGGATTCTGTATGCAGCTCCCTTTTCGTAAAGCTCAACTGCTCTGTCAAGACGGGCTTTAAGCATACCGCTCGGAGTATCGCCGATAACGGAACAGCCCGGCACGATTATACAGTCGTATCCTTCCCCCGCTTCATCAAAATCAATGATATGATATGCACCGTATCCTATTACAACCGCGTTGATAATAAAGGGAATGAGGATTACGGTTATGATAAGGGAAAATACGGCTTTGATTATCTTTCCGATTATCATTCCGCAAGAGCGTTAAGCAGAGCAAGTGCTCTCTGACAGCCGTCACAACCGCAGTATTTTGCACCGTTTTTCTTTGCTTTGACTGTATCTTCAAGGATTGATTTTGCGGCTTCCTCGCCGAATTTTTCTTTACAGTAATCACTGCCTGCAAATGCAATCGCCTCGTCAATGGAAGCGATACCGTCGGTAAGGGCAACGGCAAGCGTGCCGGCGGTCATATCGTCGGGAGAAGCAAGGAATTTTTCCGTTGCTTCCTTAACCTCGGGGCAAACGTATACTTTAAGCAGATCCTGAGCGAGCTTTATGGTTTCATTATCGATTTTCATATTATCTCTCCTTATTTTATAACGGTTTTGACGTCGTATTTTTCTTTGAGTTCCATCAGCTTTGACATATGGGGCTGAAATTTATGAGCGGTGAGAGCTTCCTCATTTTCCCACTCCTCAATAAGAAGCAGTGAGGTATCGTCAAAAGCAGGGAAATAGTATTTATAGCTTCCGCACCCTTTTTCGTTTTCACATTTTTCACCGATACCGTTTTCAACAATACCTGCGTAAAATGCATCTCTGTTTTCCTTTGTACCGCAAAGGTAAGTAACAATAAGCGTCTTCATTTTTACCGCCCCTTTACTGTTTGATTGTTTTATTATTATAGCAGATTTATAATCACAATTCAATAAGGCATTTATGCCGTTATGTGCCGAAAAATGAAAATCTTGACAAATCTATACTATATATGGTATAATTCATTTTCGTAATAGTGGTATCTGCGTCATTTTGCGGATACGGGGTATATTTCATCACCTGTGCAGGGTGATGGCGAGGTAATTGAGGAACTTTTCATATTTTTTATGAAAAGATGCAACAAAAACGTGTTCAGTAAACACTGATATACGAAAGACGGTATTTCACACTCACTGAGAAGGGATATCTCAAATGCAGAGTTAGCTGGTCTGCCGGGAGTGAAATCAGACTTACGTAGAATTTAGGATGCTCACAAAATAATGCAGAAAGGCACAGGAGAGATTTATGTTATTCAATAAAACATTCGGCTGTCCGGACCACAGCTTTGAGAAGCTGACGGACATTAAGCCCTCTGATATAACGGAAATGGGTGCAGAAGCAATCGCACTTGATCTTGACAGAACAGCAACTTATTTTGCTTCATACTACGTTCATCAGGAAGCAAAAGAGTGGGTCAAGATGATGCAGGATGCAGGCATTCCCGTAATGATAGTATCAAACACGGTCAAATCAAGAGCAAAGCTTCTTTCTTTGCAGATGGGTAATATTCCCTGCTACGCGCCCGCATTCAAGCCCGGCACAAAGGGTCTTGACGCGGCGGCAGAGATACTTGATACGCCCGTTGAAAAGATAGCAATGATAGGCGATAAGCTTGAAAGTGACATACTTGCAGCCAATAAAACAGGTTCGGTCGCGGTCAAGGTTGATCCTCTTCTCAGAGATAACTTTGCGGACAAATTCAGACAGACTCTTCCCAGAGTCGCCGCGGCAGCTCTTGCGATTTCAATCATCCACAGATAAAAATACGGCAGGCCTTCGGTGCGTGCCCATAAGGATGTTTTTTGAACTTTTGTCGGAACGCGCCGAAAACGAAATAAATCCCTTTCGGGATTTGTGAAATATCCTTCGGATGTGAAATACGCCTTAGGCGTGTGAAATGCTCTGAGGAGCGTAATAGGGATTTATTTCATTTCACATTCGAGTGCAACGAAAATATTTCACAATTTGCGTGAGCAAATTATTTCACATTCGCCGCAAGGCAAATATTTCACTATCCGGAAATTATATATAATTTCCCTGCTTGCTATGGTATGAGACAAAGATACCCGCT
>CALAUI010000014.1 GCA_937892115.1 uncultured Clostridia bacterium
TTTCTCTTTGGGTTTATCCTCTTTGGTCTTTTTCTCTTTGGGTTTATCCTCTTTGATTTTTTCTTCTTTGACCTTTTCCTTTTTCTCCTTTTTGGGTTTTTCCTTTACCTTGGGAGAATCGGGCTGACTCTGTTTTCTCTTTATCTTGTTGGTGCTTGTTTTTTCAAATTCCTCGTCACGAATCTTAACGTCGGAAACCTGCTTGTAAATCGGAAGATTTCTGCAGACCTCTCTGATTTTTCTCAGCACCTCGGCACCCGTTTTCTTTTCATTGAGGTAAACCTCTGCCTGCAGAGTGGTTTCGTTGCCCTTTTCGTCAACGGTACCGCTGACGATTACCTCCTGAACGTAGTCAATACCCTGAATATAGCTCTCGATTTCTTCGGGATAAATATTCTTGCCGTTATTGAGAACGATGATATTTTTCTTTCTGCCGCAGATAACCAGACGGTTATCCTCATTGATAAGTCCGTAGTCGCCGGTGTAGAACCAGCCGTCCTTCAGCACCTCGTCGGTCTGCTCACGGTTATGGTAGTAACCCATCATTACGATGTCACCCTTAACGCAGATTTCACCGATACCCTCCGAATTGGGCTTGTCGATTCTCCACTCAATACAGGGAAGTCTGTAACCGACGGTACGGTAGTCGTTGAATTCGTCATTATTTACACAGATAAGGGGTGAACACTCCGTAATACCGTAGCCGTTGATGAAATCAATACCGATATTTTCAAAGAACTCGGCTACCTCGGCTCTGACGGGAGCACCGCCGCAGATAACCTTCTTGAGATTGCCGCCGAATTTATCAAGAATATCCTCAAACAGCTTACGCCTTTTGTCAACGCCCGCTTTTCTCATACCGTTGCAGGTAGCGACAAGTGCGTTGAATTTCTTTGTCATTCCCGTTTTTTCAAGCTCGCGCATTGTTCTGTTATAGAAAATTTCGGCGATTGCGGGAACAATGCAGATATAATCGGGCTGATATAATTTCATATTATTGAGGATTGCTTTAAGACTGTCATTGATGCAAAGGCACGAATGATGATGGAAAGAAATAAGCAAATCCGCAATGTTTTCATAGGTGTGGTTATACGGAAGCACGGAAAGGCCCACGTCATAGAATATCGTGACGCGAAGACCGTTGCAGGTGCAGGCGATAAGATTATGCTCACTGAGCATAACACCCTTTGACATACCGGTCGTACCCGAGGTATAAACCAGCATTTTCATGGCGAGATTATCCGTTTTCTGCTCAAGATAAGCGGATTTATCAAGGAAAGAGCCCTCTCTTACGGCGGTTTCAATGGAAATATATCTGCCCTCATCCTCTTCACGGTCAAGAGAAATATAAAACTTTATGCCTTTAAGAGAGTCAATATTATTTTCAATTATCGGCTCGTATTTCTTATCGCAGAACAGCACCTGAGCTTCACAGTCGTTGAGAATGTGAATCAGGTCTTCCTCGGGAAGCTCCTTGTCAACGGGTACAAAAACGCCGGATGAACGAAGCCCCGTAAAATAAGCGGTAATCCAGTTGAAGCTGTTCTTTCCCACACACGCATAGTGGCAGTCGGTAAAGCCCTTTGACACAAGATAAGCTCCCAAAGAAGTAAATCTGTCAATGAACTGACCGAAGGTATAGGTCTGCACTTCACCGTTTTTCTTGAATTTGTAGGCAGGTCTTCCCGATGCGTTGGCAGCGGCATAATCAATCATTTCCGCTATTGTGTCAACCATGGGAACTTTATAATATTGAAATTCTGTCTTAGGCATATAAAACCTCTGAAATTATAATTAGAATAATAGTTCAAATGCAAAAGTGACCACGCAGCAGATTACCGCAACGGAAATCATTTTCAACCCGAACCACGCCCCTGCTATACCCGCCGCAAGTGCGACCGCTCCGGCAATCATGTTGCCCGTAGCGTTAATGATGGCGGGAAAAACCATAACCGCAAGGGTTACGTAGGGAACATAGTACAAAAAGGATTTGAAAAATTTATTGGTAATCTTTTCGCGTATAAGCGTCATGGGCAGGACACGGAGCAGGAATGAAACTCCCGCCGCCGCAAGGATATAGAGATAGATGCCGGCCTGTGATACGTTCATTGTCCGTCTTCCTCCCCGCCTTTTTCTTTTACGGGGAACAGAATTGCTCCCAGGGACGAAATCAGAACGGTCAGAATTATGATTCTGATGCTTTCGGGAATTGAGGAAAGCAGACTGATTTTGGAAAAGACAAAGCTTGCGATAAAGCTGATGATAATAAGAATAAGAATCGCTTTATCCTGCTTTGCGGAAGGAACGATAATTGCAATGAACATACCGTAGATTGCAACACTGAGGGCAAGCACCACGGACTCAGGAAGGATATTGCCTGCGATGATACCCAATGCAGTACCCAAAGCCCATGAGGGAAGGGCAATCAGCATGGCGCCGTATTCGTAAAAATGATTGACGTTACCGTTTTGAGCAATGCATATTGCAAATATTTCGTCTGTAACGCCGAAGCCCATAAGCAGACGGTGACCCGTCTTTTCTTCGGGAGCGACCCGCTGACTCAGGGCGGTACTCATAAGCAGATACCTGCAATTCACCACGAGGGTGAGAAGAGCCATCGAAATATATCCCGAATTATCGGCAATCGTCTGTATAACGGCATACTCCCCTGCGGAAGCGTGGTTGTGAATACTTGAAATAAAGCCCTGGTACCAGGTCATCCCGACCGCAGCCGCTTTTATACCGAGCGAAAAGGAAACGGCAAAATATCCCAGTGCAATGGGAATGCCCGCCTTTACGCCCGAGCCAAGCTGATTTCTGTTATTCATACGTTTTCCTCTCGTTTGCGCATACATTCACGATACACGCACATTGGATATAATACCATATTAAAAATATAAATGCTACTAAAATTTTTATAAAAAGAATAATTTTACGGAAATTTTAGGAAATCGCGGTATTTTCAATCCGGATTTCGTTCACTCACTTTGAAAAAGTGGTGCAAAATTATTGCATTTAATCCGTATAGGGTGTATTATATTCGGGTAACATATCTCAGGAGGAATTTACTATGAAAAAATTATTTGCAGTTCTCATTTCTGCATTACTGATAGCGTCGGTCCTTGCGCCCGTATGCTTCGCAACGGGTGACGATGCAATCGAATACATCAACATTGCTTACGTTCTTGAGCCGGGTGAAAAGCTGAGCAAAACGGAATTCACCATTTCCGTTTCTCTTACAAGCGCACCCGAAAATATCCTTGATATGACCGAGAATTTCACGATTGAAGAAATCAAGTGGTATAAGTCCGTCAAGCCCGAAGAGCTTACCGACCTTGACGAAACCGACTACTATGCCGATGAAATCGCTCACGATAATTTCAGAGAATGTGCCTCAACCGAGGAGGTTGACGAGGGCGCGGTCTACAAGATTGAGCTCAGCAGTATCAAGGCATCGGACGGTACTCCCTTCAATCTTTACGTTCCCGAAGAAAGAGTTATGATCAACGGTACACCCGTTATTGAAATCGGCGGAAGCGACGTGCTCAGCGACGGCAGTAATCTTGACGTTTCCTTCTACTGCACGGTTGCCGGCTATATGAGCTTTGCCCAGCCCACCACAGAGCCCGAAACAATTCCCGAGACCGTTATCACCACAACGGAGCCCGAGGTCACGGAAAAGGTTGAGGAAAAATGCAATCTCTGCGGTATCTGCCCCTTCCAGCCCATGGGTGTCTGCCTTTTCATCTGGATAGGCGTTATCGTTGCAGGTCTTATAGTAATCCTGCTCCTTGTAAAGTCACTGCTTCCCAAGAAGGAAGACTGATATCGGCGTGCTTCATCCGAGGATGGAGCACTTTTTTATGAATCGGAATACATTTACGGAGGTATATTATGGCTTTCCTTGATTTCAAATTTTTCAGCGAGGTACTGGGAGTTCAGACGGAGGTTTACGTTCTGCTTCCCCAGAAAAATCTGAACGGTGAAATAGGCACCAGCACAAAAGCTCCCGACGAAAAATACAAGTGCCTTTATCTGCTTCACGGTCTGAGCGACGACCACACGATCTGGATGAGAAGGACCTCCATAGAGAGATACGCTTCGGAATACGGAATCGCCGTGGTAATGCCCTGCGCACACAAAAGCTTTTACACCGATATGAAATACGGCATGAATTATTACACATTCATAGCCAAAGAGCTTCCCGAAAGAATGTGCGAATTTTTCAACATTTCCCCGAAGAGAGAGGATAATTTTGTTGCAGGCCTTTCCATGGGCGGATACGGGGCGCTGAAAATCGCCCTGCGTGAAAACGACCGATTCTGTGCGGGTGCGGGATTTTCCTCTGCCGCGGATATTACGGTAAGGCGTTTCAGAGACGTAATGATACCGATTTTCGGCGAAGAGCAGACTATACCCGACGAGGATAATCTCTTTACCCTTGCCGAAATGAAAGCAAACGAAAAGAACAGACCCCGTCTGTTTATGGGATGCGGTACGGAAGACGGTCTTTATGAAGAAAACGTCCGTTTACGCGACAAGCTGAATTGTCTCGGCTACGACCTTACATACAGAGAGTCTCCGGGAACTCACTGCTGGGAATTCTGGGACGAATACATACAGTACGCCCTTGAGTGGATGTTCGGGAAAAAATAAGCTGCGCAATGCAGGAGGTAACATTATGAATACAATCAAAGTCAACAGTAAAAACACCCTCATGATTGCTCACAGAGGCATGAGCGGTATAGAGCTCGAAAACACAAACGCCGCATTCATCGCCGCAGGCAACAGAAGCCATTTCGGCATTGAAACAGACGTTCACAAAACCGCCGACGGCAAATATATCATCATTCACGATGACCGCACGGGCAGAGTGGCAACGGAGGATATTTCCGTTGAAGGCAGTAATTTTGGTACGCTTCGCAATCTGACACTCGTTCATAAGGGCGACAACACGAGGAAAGAGCTTTGTCTGCCCACTCTCAGGGAATACGTCAACACCTGCAAAAGATACGAAAAGGTGGGTGTTCTTGAACTGAAAAACGAATTCACCTATGAAGAAATCGGTGAAATCATCGGTGAAATAAAAGAATGCGGTTATATTGACAATATAATCTTTATTTCGTTCTGCTTTGATAATCTCGTAAGAGTAAGGCAGTATCTCCCCTGCTCCGTCGTGCAGTTCCTTGTTGACGAATACACGGACGACCTTCCCGGCAGACTTGTTGAGCATAAATTCGACCTTGATATCCACTACAAAGCACTCACAAAGGAAAACATCGACCTGCTCCACTCAAAGGGAATCAAAATCAACTGCTGGACCGTTGATACCGCCGAGGAGGGTCAGCAGCTCATCGATTGGGGCGTTGACTACGTCACAAGCAATATCCTCGAATAAATGAATCAATCCCGCTCTCAAAAAGTCACGGACGGACAGGGTGATTTTTGATTTGTTCATCAGCGTCAAGTATGCGATATACCGATAAATCAGAATTTACCGGCATAATCCGTCACAAAAAGAAGAAAGGGAAAAAGTATGAAGATATTTAAGCCGTTACTGTTTTTTTTGCAGGTAATCTTAATTGCGCTTGCATCATTTTCCGTCTACGTTCCGGGATTAAAAACCTTGGCAGACCACTTGAAAGCAGATATGGATTTCAGCAAAGATTTTTCTTTTGAAGCTCTTGACGCCGACGAAGCAAAAATCAGCGATGCAGAAAAGAAGATGTGCCGTGATTGGTTTAACGAAAACATTCTTACCGACGAAAAACCCGCATACGATTTTGCCGTTGACGGAAAGCACCTGAAAGACAATATTACCGATTGGAGCATTTTTATCGGCAATGAAAGCGAAGTCGGTGCAGTTCGCGCAGGCGGAAAAACAGTTACAATAACGCTTAAACATAAATCAGGCGATATTACCGCAACGGTCGAGGCAACGATTTATGAGGAATACGCCACATGCGAATGGACCGTGTATATTGAAAATACCGGCAGCGGTAATTCTCCGGTAATAGATGAGTTTTACGCGGCTGACTGTGATATAGAAACCGGGAAAGCCGATGTATACTGCCTTTACGGTTCAAATAACAAAAAAGATGATTTTTCCGTGCGTAAAGCGGCTCTTTCCGAAGAAGCGACCGTTTTCAATGCAGCCGCAGGCAGAAACAGCTCCTGGCTTCCGTATTTCAACATAGACGGTGAGGACTTCGGCTTTGTGACCGCCATCGGCTGGACGGGTCAATGGTATTCATCCTTTGCACAGAATCAGTCCGGAATTCATTTTCAGGCAAAGCAGGAATATTTCAAGGCATATCTTACATCGGGAGAAAAAGTGCGTTCACCCCTTGTCAGTCTGAGCTTTTATGAAACGGGCAAGCCCGCAAAGGGATTCAATATCTACCGCAGTTTTTCAAAAGACTGTATTGTAAATGAAAACGTCGGTCAGCGCGTTTATCAATGTGCAAGCGGCTCGGTTGAAGATATACGGGCAACGGTTGACGCAATAAATTCAAGCGGCGTTTCCGGATATATTGACACTTTCTGGTTTGATGCCGAAAAATGGTTTTATAAAAAATCCACATCGTCATGGAGAAATTCTGCCGGTGACTGGACCGCAAGAAAAGACTGGTATCCCAATGGCTTCGTTGAAGTATCGGATATGCTCAAGGAAAACGGCATTGATACGATGCTCTGGTTTGAGCCCGAAAGAGTAAGAAAAGGCACGCTCTTCTATGACGTATGCCAAGAAAAGGGCTGGCTTATTTCAAAAGGTTCATTGAATCATTTGCTTAACCTGGCAAATGATGAATGCTGTGACTGGTATATTGACTATATGGTGACCTTTTTCAAAGAAAACCACCTTGCCGAGCTGCGGCAGGATTTCAATATAGATCCTCTTTCATACTGGCAGAAAAACGACGGAAAAGGCCGCAGCGGAATAACGGAAAACCATTATATAACCAATCTGTACCGCTATCTTGACACAATGCTTTCAAGCATTGACGGTCTCAGAATTGATAACTGCTCATCGGGCGGCAGAAGAATTGACTGCGAGATGATGCACCGTTCCGTTCCGCTTTGGAGAAGTGACTATCAGTGTGTTAAACACGGCGATGCGGCAGAGTCGGCTCAGGTACAAAGCTACGGTCTTTCGCTTGTTCTCCCCTATTCGTGCATTGACTATGAATGGTCGGACAGCGAATATGAATACCTTTCATGCATAACACCCATAAGAGAAGTTCACAGCGAGCTCGCCATAGACAATCCGGAAAAATGCGTAAATCACCTGAAAAGATTTAATTCCGTCAAATCATATCTTATTGAAAATTATTATCCTCTCACACCTGCCGCAAGCACCGATGCAAAAACGTGGGTCGCCATGCAGTACGGCACGGGAGAAGCCGGACTTGTGCTTGCTTACAGGCATAAAAACGCAGAAAATACTCTTGCGGTAAAGCTCTGTGAAGTTGATACGAATGCGGAATATATCCTTTCTTTCCCGTTTGATGATAATGCCGAAAGCATAAGTGTTTCGGGCAAAGCCCTGGCTGAAGGGCTTACCGTAAAATCATCAACAGCACCGGAAGGAATAATAATTGAGTATGTAAAGCAATAAAAGACAGCGTACGCGGAATATAAAGTAAAAAGCTCCGTTCGGGGTCAGGACAAAATTCTTGAGCTTGAGCGGAGCTTTTACATTTCTCCCGATTCACATTTCGTTGAAGGACGGTTTATATTTTTATATAAAACAACAATTATATTTTCCAATTAGCGGGTGGTAAGTAAAAACACAATATATGGTATGCCGAAAAATTTGTTGTAGCATTAAGCTATATAATGTGCTTTAGCGTTATAAACACCTGCAAAAAGAGTTGCAACAAAAAGTTAAACACCCTCATTTGACTTTTATAGCGAATCACCGTATAATTATGATAGCTATAAAGCATGAGGGTGTGTTTTATGTTAGAATTTTCTTTATTAACATTCGCAAATGATAAATTTAGGTTGCTCCAAATGTTGTCGGATGCACAAAAATTAGATGAAGATGGCATTATGTGCGTGTCTATGTCACAGCAAGAAATTGCCGATTTGTGTCATATATCCAAGCTTAAATGTAATAAGCTATTGAACGAACTTATTGACGATGGCTTTGTGTTTGGCTCTTGGGGTATGTATTATGTTACGGATAAAGGCACTAAAGCCATCTTTCTTATGAATAAGTCTAATATTTAATTGTATGTTTTTATACTTATTAGTGTTAATGACAATTATATTCAGTGTTTTAATAGCATTCGAATTTTTGATATGTAGCAATGTACTTATTCATCAATTTAAAAGTGAAGATTCACTGCCACGCGAATTACGTTTTTATGTTAAAATAAGATTGTTATTATCAATTGTTGCCATAGCCAGTTAAAGAGGTTTATGCATGGCTTTAACGGTGTTTCTACCAAGTATTTGAACAACTACCTTGTGTGGAATAACCTTGTAAATTACACTAAAGAAAGCGACATGGAGAAAAGGAACATCTTTTTGACTTTCGTTTTGGCAACATTGAAAACTGCTAAATGCAGAGATTTATCAAACAGACCAGCTGTTCCTCTGGTCGCTTAATTTGAATTTGACAGGATGAGGGCTCCCAAATAGGGAGCTGTCTGCGGAGCAGACTGAAGGGGTTACCCACCGTCAAAACCAAAGATTTTTCCACCTCCCCCAAGGGAGACTTTATATCTACAATTCCCGGTTATCGAACATATTAGGAAGTGTACTTTTTCGCTTTTTTAGCTTTAAAATGTACCCTTCGTTGAAAATGAACAGGCGAAGAAAAAGCACCCGTACTTTGTATCAAAGTATGAGTGCTTTTCTGCTAAGAACGACCCAAAGGTACATCTATTTGATTTTGCTATCTACACCAGTTGAATTCTGTCTGTAATATTTTGCTATTTCATTATATTTAAGATTTCGCAGAACTCAGGCGTTGCTTTGAACTCATCAGATAAAGGATAATTATTCAGCATGTGATTTGTCATTTGCATGCAAACGCTTGTGTCAAGATAGACGTCAACGTCCTCTTGTTTATTAACAGTTGTTCCATTAAACAATAATGAAGTGCGTTCCGTAATATTCGGCATTTCATCAAAATGTTTTGCAAGTTCGGCGCATTTTTTCAGGTTTTCAATCGCCTTTTTATTATTACCGAGTCTGTGATAATACTGCCCGAGGTAACCATAGTTATAAATTGCCACACGCCAACATACACCATAGTTTCCGTCTGTATAAATTAGGTTAAATATTTTTATTACCAATTCCAAAGCTTCAACAGCTTTCAGCATTTGCTCTTTTGTGGGTTCTGCACCCGTCAGCATATAGCTTCTTGTAAAATGTGAAACAGCATTGTCAAAGTAGTACATGAGACTGTCAAACAAATTTTGGCAGCCTTTTTCAATTTTTTCAATTTCTAACGGCATATAGCTCATCAGGTATTCTTTTGAATCGGGAATTGATGGCATTTCATTAATCATGTCATACATATCCTGTGCGGTTACTCCACTGTTTTCAAATTCTGTCAGCGACTTGTAGTAATGAATCAGTAGGTTCTTTGCATACATTCTTATTCCGTCATTAGTGCAGTAATTCTGTATTCTTTCATAAATCTCAAGAATTTCCTTTTTGTTTTTCAGGTAATCATCTGCAATGACATTATCGTTAATAAGCGAGTGCATATAACGGACAAGAATTCGGAAATCGGAAGGATATTTATGATAAGCATCCTTCATAAACGATAGCGAGCCATCACTCCCTTTATACTTGCCGTTATCAAATTTATCAACATATGTAAGGATTTCTTCTTCATTTTTTGCTCTATCAACCCCTAATAGGTCATCAATTGAAATTGAGAAAAATCCTGCAATAACCGGCAACATTTCTATATCGGGATAACTTTCACACCGTTCCCATTTGCTGACTGCTTGAAAAGAAACGCCGAGAAAATCCGCGAGTGCTTCCTGTGTTAAATCACATTCCTTGCGGAGCCGTTTAATATTTTCGCTGAAATATAAATTCATTTTATCACCTCATATATTTTTTGCGGTACCGTCTGACACAATAATAATGCAGTCACCGTACTTATTCAATAACTTGATTCTTGAAAATGATTCAACCATCGGTTGAATCATAAAATAAAGTAACCGGAAACTGCCACTGTTATAATACATTTTTCATTTTAATAAACGAATAGTGATTTATTGAAAATCAATTCGCCAAATCCCAGTTTGTAGGGGAGTTTTAAGGCTCCCCTATAAAAACGGCTATTTATCAACTGTTTGTTGTGACATAGCCTTTTCTTTTTTTGATTTACCAAAAAGTATTTGATTACTATAAAACCATAAAGAAAAAACAAATATAAATACTTTATTTACACCATCTTTTATTATTTAGTACAGAGATTTAATAATAAAAGATGGCTTTTTTTATATTCTATATATTTCATTTCGTATAGCTAATGCATAAATAATAATTTTTGCTAACAAACCTTTATATATCAAGCTTTGCAGCTGCCACTCGATTATGGGAAAATATAAAACAACAATATAGTCATTGAAAAAGCACAATACATTGTGGTATAATTATTTGATAAGTGACATCAAACGGCCATATACCACAGGAACAACCGTTACAGACGCAAACCGTTAACAACCTGTTTTCATTTTCAATATGTGCCGTGAAACACAGAAAAAGCGAAAGTCTTGAAAAGAGAGGAAACTATTTATGACGACTGCGAAAAAACAGAATTCAACAGTCAAATCAATATTGGGGATATTGCCTGCTGTTGTACTGCTGATTACAATGCAGTTGATTACCGCATACGCCGCCGATAATAATCCGGCGCTCACCACTCTTGATTCTTTTCCCGCTATATACAATTCTACTGATACGATGAACGTGAATAACGGAACGATTAACACGCTTTATAACGGCGGAACCGTAAAAGAAAACAACGGAAAAATCTCTTCATCACGTGGATCCGTTTATGAAAATCACGGTATCATCGAAGATCTTTCGGCAGGACACGTGGGAACCAATAACGGAACCGTAAATCTCATTTCAAACACCGGATCGCTGACCGTAAATGATAATGACGGAACCATTCTTGTCATCAGAATGGGAAACGTGGTTGAAAGAAACTACGGAACAATTCAGGAAAATATCGGAATCATATCCGAAAACTACGGAACGATAGCAGAAAACTACGGTACCGTTACCATGCATAGCGGTCAGATTACGAAAAACTGTCAAAACGGAACCGTAACGTTTGAAGCAAAGACTATCAACGGTGAAACAATTCCCGCTGAAGGTACGGTAGATACCAACGAGGGTCATGTTAAAATTCACAGCGGAACCGTCAAGATAACAGAGAACACGGGTGATATTGAAATTGATAACGCGACCGTTACTGTTGATAAAAATTCGGGCAATATCACAGTCGGCGATAATGCCACTCTTATCTGCAGTGAAAACAAGAACGGCGGAGTAATCACAAAGACATCCGAAAGTGCCGTTATCACTTGCACATCCAACGACGGAAGCATAAATGACGAGACTGCCGTTATGTATAAAATCGTCTTTGTCGGAGATGGCGGACAAGCTGAAATCATATCCTGTGATTTTGAAAAAGACGGCATATATTACACAGAAAACGGAGGCGGTGTTGTTTTTACACTTCCTCCCGAGTATGCGTGCAAAGACGCAATAATGATAAAAGCGGAAAACACGAGTGCCTGGGGATTGAATGCCGCCCCTGAGCAGGGAAGCACAGAATTCATAATAATCTGTCACAAGTGTTCGGGCGATGACTACGAAACGACTGCAGAGAAGCATTGGCAGAGATGCACGGAATGCGGCAGAACGTTTAATGAAAGTGCGCATACCGCCGGCGATTATATTTCGGATGATAATTCAACTTGTATAAAAGACGGTACCGAAACATATTCATGTACGGAATGCGGTTACCGTCATACCCGAACCGTTATCGGTTCACACCTGACAAGCAATTACCACAAAAACGTTGTAATCGATCAAAGGGTTGAGCCGACAGTAACTTCGGACGGACTTACGCAGGGCTCCCACTGTGAGGATTGCCATAAAGTATTGACGGCACAGGAGATTATTCCGAAAATACCGCACACCTGCGTTTCCTCATCGGATTATCTGCATGACGGAAGCACGCATTGGAAAGTATGCTCCGTCTGCAACAAAAAGTTTGACGAAGGAACTCATAATTATATCAATCCGGTATTGAATAAAGCCGCCACCTGTAATGAAAGCGCAACGTATTACATGCAGTGTGATATCTGCGGTGCAACAGATGATACCCAAACAGTAACCATAGGCGATCCGCCGGGGCACAGCTTTAAGAATTACGTTTCTGACGGAAATGCAACATGCACAGCCGACGGCACCAAGACCGCAAAGTGTGAAAACTGTGACGCAACCGATACCGTTGCAGACATCGGCAGCAAAAAAGGTCACAGCTTCGGTGCATGGACTTCTGTCAGCGACACACAGCATCAGCGCGTTTGCTCCGACGATGAAACCCACACAGAAATTGAGAATCACAGCTACTCTGAATGGACAACGGTCAAAGAACCTACCGAAACCGAAACAGGTGTCGGGAAGCGCTCCTGCTCCGCATGCGGTCACGAGGAAACGAAGGTCATTCCCGTTCTTGAGAATACGCACAACGATACGCCGCAAAACGGGACTTCAGCAACTCAAACTCCTGCCGGGGCAAGCACCTCTTACACCCGCCCCTCCGGTAAGGCATCTGCAAATACGAACAGTAATATCAGAATTACCGACGTCAATGCTCGAAAAGTGAAAAGCGGTAACGGCTCTGTCGCTCCCGAACATCACAATCGTGTAAACAATTCATCCGTTTCTTCAAATCACGCAAATCTAACACCTCCGCAGACCGGAGATAACGGTAATATACTCCTCCGGGCAGCACTTCTGCTCGTCAGCAGCGTAGTGCTTGTCGGAACTGCCGTTTTCGGAAAAAGGAAAAAACGGCTGCAAATTTTTTATTGAAATAATGACCTGCAGGTAATACAATATTCAGGTATCACGGGAAAGGAGGAAAATATGTCTTACGAAATCTTTGCCGGATTCTATGACTCCCTCATGGAAAATGCGGAATATGACAAACGTGCCGACTATTATCAGCAGATTCTGGCAGATAACGGTATAAAATCGGGAATACTTGCCGACCTCGGATGCGGAACGGGAAGTATGAGCATCCGTATGCATCATAAGGGATTTGACGTAATCGGAACAGACCCGGGCATCGGTATGCTGATGCAGGCAAGGCAAAAGACAGCAGGCACCGATATCCTTCTTCTCAACCAGTCAATGGAGGAGCTGGACCTTTACGGCACGATTGACTGTGCAATCAGCACTCTTGACTGTATCAATCATCTTGAAAGCAGGGAAAACGTACTCACGGCCTTCGGAAAAGTATCGCTTTTCATGAATAAAGGCGGTATCTTTGCATTTGACGTAAACACGGTATTCAAGCACAGAAACAAGCTGGCGGATAACGCCTATATATTTGAAAACGATAAGGTATTCTGTGCGTGGCAGAATTCCCTCAACGATGATGACAGCGTTGACATTACCCTTGATTTCTTTGAGGATGACGGGGGCACGTATTACCGTGAAACAGAATGCTTCACCGAAAGGGCATATCCCCTTGAAGAGTTGAAGCAGATGCTTGAGGAAACCGGCTTCACGGTAAAAAATATATATGACGATATGACGTTTTCACCCGTAAAGGAAGACAGCGAAAGAGCCGTCTTCGTAGCGGAAAAGAGGTAAATATGAGCAAGGCAGTAAGAATGATAGCAGATGACGGCACACTTTCCGTCATAGCAATAGATTCAACGGATATAGTATCAAGAATGGAGCAGCTTCACTGCACCTCAGCAGTCACCTCGGCAGCTCTGGGCAGACTGCTCACCGCCGCATCAATGATGGGTGCGGTAATGAAGGGAAAGGACGACACGCTGACGGTACGTCTTAACGGCAACGGTCCTGCAGGTCCCGTAATCGCGGTATCCGACAGTGAAGGAAACGTAAGGGGCTACGTATCAAATCCCATAGTGGAAATACCCCTCAACGAAAAGGGAAAGCTTGATGTCAGAGGTGCGGTAGGCACAGACGGTACGCTCACCGTAATGATGGATTTAGGACTGAAAGAGCCCTATATCGGTCAGATACCCATAGTCAGCGGTGAAATTGCAGAGGATATTACCGCATACTACGCACAGAGTCAGCAGACACCCACGGTATGCGCACTGGGTGTACTCGTAAATCCCGAGCTGACGATAAAGGCGGCAGGCGGATTTATGATTCAGCTTCTCCCCTCCGCAGGCGAAGATACCATTGAGCTTGTTGAAGAAAGCATAAAGGATATTCCGCCCGTTACAAATATGATTACTTCGGGAATGACTCCCGAGGATATATGCAGAAGCGTACTTAAGAAATTCAATCTTGAGCTGCTTGACGAATTTACCCCCGAATACAGATGCAACTGCACGAGGGAAAGATTTGAAAGAGGACTCGCCACTCTCAGCAAAGAGGATCTGACCGAAATGGCGGAGGATGCCGTAACGGAAGTAAGCTGTCATTTCTGCAACAAAAAATACAGATTTTCTTCTGACGAAATCCGTTCTCTTATAAAGTTAAAATAAATAAGAAGAAAAATTTCCGTTTTTCGAGTATTTTTTTGAAAAAGTGCTTGACATCCCCGCTAAATTGTTGTATTATATGCAAGCCGTCAAACAAAAGGCGGCAGCCGTGGGAGCATAGCTCAGCTGGGAGAGCACCTGCCTTACAAGCAGGGGGTCACAGGTTCGAGCCCTGTTGTTCCCACCATTTTGGCCCGGTAGTTCAGTTGGTTAGAACGCTAGCCTGTCACGCTAGAGGTCGACGGTTCGAGCCCGTTCCGGGTCGCCAAAGACCTGTATAAGCAATTATACAGGTTTTTATTATGCCTTTGTAGCTCAGTTGGTAGAGCAGTGGACTGAAAATCCACGTGTCGCTGGTTCGATTCCGGCCGAAGGCACCATTTTGCGGATGTAGCTCATCTGGTAGAGCGCCACCTTGCCAAGGTGGAGGTAGCGAGTTCGAGCCTCGTCATCCGCTCCATTTTTTTGGTACCATAGCCAAGTGGTAAGGCAGCGGTCTGCAAAACCGCGATTCCCCAGTTCAAATCTGGGTGGTACCTCCAGACAGAGAAACTCTGGATCCCTTGTACATCAAGGCTTTCAGAGTTTCTTGTTTTATGTTTTATTGGTGATAGCAAGGCAAAAAAAGGCGATTTTTGACACATTATTACCACCAAATGGTGGTAGTCAGAGACTAATATTATTCTAATTTGGAATAACATTGCACTTTTGGAGGTCAAAAAATACAACTACCACCATAACTACCACCATGAACGCCACCATAACTCTGACCGTTGACGGATTGCGTATATACGATTTGCCTGAGAGATTAAAAGATTGGAATATATACCTTGCCGAAACGAGAGCGGAATAATAACAATAACGAGGTTTGTTATATGATATTTAATGCACCAGCTAAAAATCTTTTTGATTGTTCTTCCATTGATGATATTTCGCCTGATAACGAATATAATGTATGGGGAAAAACGGACTCATACGGAAGAGATTACTACGGCGTAGCAAACTTCTGGAATGCTGATAATGGCATAAAAGAAAATTGCGACTTATCGTGGCTTGAATGGGACGGGAACGAAGTAAATATTGATAACGAAATCAGTGACGATATTTCCATACTGTTCAGAAAAACTGTCGGAATAATAAAAAGCTGGGAATCCCAACTTAAGGAACTTTGCCCCGAAGGACGATTTGCTATACTGGCTTCATATGATGACGGAAGTGACTTGATTGAAGAATCCGATCCGTACTTTGGGTTTACACTTCGTTTTTGGAAAATCCGTGAAGGACAGGGACCTGATATCAGAATTGAAGAACAGACTCAACCCGTAATGATGTTATTTACAAAATAAGGAGAATAATATGAAAAACAAAATTGATGAGCTTTTAAAAAGTGGAGCGTTGGCAGAGTTGCATTTCTATACAAACAGCGACGGCAAATTTTCCTGCGGGATGGTGATTGCCTGCGATGATAAATCAATAGCGTTTCGGTCATATGGGCCCTACGGAGACTATGACGGATATCATGTTGAGGATCTACGGGATATAATCGAAATTGCAACCGATACAAAATATCTTGAAACTCTTGATGTTTTAATTGGAGACAACAGGCATGAGCCCGTTCAGATGAAATTCGAAAATCTTATCAGAGATTTTCTTTTGCTGTCAATCGAGGAAAACAAATCGGTGTTGCTCGATATTAATAATTCCGATGGAATGCAATATGCCTTTGTTTCTTCATTAAGCGATAATGCGGCTCAGGTCAAGCTGCTTACCGAATACGGAGAAATTGACGGCTCAGCAACGATTGACCTCAACGATATCTTTGCGCTTGAATATGACAGTAGGAATACTCGAAAGATTGAAAAGCTGGTTTTAGCAAAACAATAAAGAATTCTCAATTATAAAATGAAAACTGAGCCGAGGTCACATTGACCCCGGCTCTATTTATTATGAGAATAACAGAATATCAATGGAATACTGAATACTCTCTTGACAACTGTCATGAAATGTAGTATTTATATATCGAGCAACTATGTATTGAGCAACTATGTATGGAGGCGCTTCTATGAAAATCGGCAAAGAACTTGCCAAGGGCAGCACAGGTCTTCTTGTGCTCAGTGTAATATCAAAAGAGGATATGTACGGTTATCAGATTATTAAAACTATTGAGAAAAAAAGCGAAGAAGTTTTTAAATTGAAGGAAGGTACGCTTTATCCGATTTTGCACAGTCTTGAGTCTCAAGGCTATTTGTCATCATATATGGTTGATGTAAGCGGGCGAAGCCGCAAGTATTATAAGATTACCGACAAGGGACTTAAACAGTTTGCAGAGGAAAAAGAGGAATGGACTTTATATTCAGAGTCTGTCTTAAAAGTACTCGGAGGTGCTGAACTTGTCAAAGCGTGAGTTTGAGGATATTGCCGATAATGTCTGCTCGAGTATTATACCCTCAAAGCAGAGAACAGTTGCGCGCAATGAACTGCTCGATCATCTGAATTGTGAGCTGGAAGATGCCGTCTCGCGTGATATACCCGAAGATGAGGCCTTGAAAGAGGTAATAAATAATTTCGGTGATGTTTCAAATGTTAAAACCGAAATAAGTAAATCATACAAAAAAGATAACTTTCTGGCAATAGTTAAAGGAATCTGTTCTTTTTCAGGCTATGTTGCAATTGCCGGAGTGCTATTCTTATTTGAGATATTTTTATTGTTTATTTCTTGTGATCAGGATACTTACTACTTATTTCATTGTTGCATACTGTTTATAGTTTTAAGCGTTTTATCTTTCGTTGCAGCAAAAAAGAAGATGATAAAACTTCCTTTGGCAATTATTCCCAATGCCTTGCTTCAACTTATATGGGTATATGAAAAAGGACCGACTTTTATTATTGCAATTCCTGAACTTTTAACCGGGAATCTGAAAAAATTCCTGAACGATTTACAATATTATGAAATTCTTTCCGCTAATTTGTCACAGCTGTTAATGGCAGTGTTTATTGTTCTTTTTGTCGCAATTAACATCGCAATCTCAATCTGCTCTTTCAGGTTAAAAGCTAAAAGAACAGTTGATAAAAAATCCTGTAACACTTTAAAACATATATCGGCGGTTGTTATGGCTTTTGTTTGTTTATCATCTGCTTTATGTTTCGGAGCTGTATTCGTTATTGATAATTATTCAGGATTTGATTACACTAAACTGTATTATATTGTTCCGGCTGAGAGTAAAACAGAAATAGAAAAAGTATTAAGCTTTTATAAAAACGAAGCAGAAAACGACGGGAAAGGTATTTTTTCGGGCGGAAATGATATATATCAGACAGAGGAGATAATGTATAAAGTCTGGTATCATCACGATTTGGATTCTGCCGTTATAGATATACGTGCTTACTGTAACGGAAAGGAAAAGACACCCAAAAATGAAGATTGGGACTGGATGATTGATAATGGATTTGATCCGTCGGATCCAGACTTTATACCGATGTATGATCTGACTTATGAAGACGCGCCTGAGGTTTACGGAGACAAAACAATAATACAAAAATCTTCTTATGATGAGGTTCCTCGAGACATATTCTATAAAACTGCTACAAGCAGAGTTGTAATTAAACCTGATAAAAAACAAGGCTATCTGGTTGCCATCCCATTTACAAATGATACTTTCAGGACAGATAATGCTGAAATAATAGAATTACCTCTCGAAAAGGATGTCAGGATACATGGAAATATGAACCTAAACACCTATGAAATACTGTTAAAAAAATCATCAGACGAATAAAGCTCATTCACATTAAAGCAGAGCCGAGGTCACATTGACCCCGGCTCTTTTCGTTTTTGGAGTAAATCGTGGTATCATCTCACGGTACAATCGCCGCAATCCTTTAATTCACAAGGGGTTGCGGCTTTTCTTTTAACTCCCACATAGGAAGAGGAATATGCTTCCGTTCCTATTTCAAATATTACGAAGGGAGTAAAACTCTGTCAGACAGGAAGCACCGGAAGTCAGACGGCTTCACTGTTACTCTGTTTTCCAAGGGAGGCGATATTGCAATCAATTTCAGCCAAATCAAAAGCAATGTGTCGGTTGCGGACTATGTTAAATTCATAGGAATTGAAACCGGCAGAAACGGAAAGATTATTTGCCAGTTTCACGATGACAGAAATCCTTCTATGCAGGTCGACAGAGGATTTTACTGTTACGGGTGCGGTGAAAAGGGCGATGTAATCGATTTTGTTTCAAAGTATTACGGCATATCCGTCTGCGATGCCGCAAAAAGAATTTCGGCAGAATTCGGCTTAAGCATAAAACCGAGATTGATAAATACTTCGGCGCGAAGAAACACATTCCGGAGGATTTGCTTGCCGATGAGAACTGGGAGAAAACTCTTGATAAGCAGATTGCGGCATTGACCGCAGAGGTGGAATCATATAACTCTCAGATTGAACCGATTAAAACCGACCTTGATGCTCTACGCAAAATCAAATGGTGCGTAGATGTAGCAACCGGTGCCGTTAATCCCAACGGAGAAGAGAGGGAATCAATAACGGAAAAACTTAAGAGAAACAAAGTGAAAGCTGATATATTAAATGCTCAAAGACCGAAAAAACCTCCAACCCGAGGAGAGTTGGAGAGGTAAGTGTCCGACAGGTTATAACAACTGTATAAGTCAGCAGACCGGGAACAATATCAATGTTATATATTCTTGCACAATATACTTGCTTTTGCAGGGCTATTGTGATATTATATATGACAGGAGGCGATTTCTATGAAATATTATGAAGATTTATTGCTCCTGGGCTGCTTCTCCAGAAGTGATGTCGAAAAACTTACACATAATGCAAAAACAGCCGGCAGTCTTATCGGCAGCTATCTCGCCAAAGGATATATTGAACGGGTCCGCCAAGACCTTTATGCCGTAATAAGCCTTGAAACAAAACAGCCGATTTTGAATCAATATCAGATCGGGTGCAGCATTTTTCCTGATGCTCACCTGACCCACCATTCTGCATTTGAGTATTACGGCTACGCAAATCAGGTCTATAATGAAATATATATTGCAACGGACAGCAGATTCAAAGATTTTGAGTATAACGGATTTTACTATCATCGGGTTGCCGCAAAGCAATTTTATGAAACAGTCAATCAAAACAAAATCAAAGTTACATCTTTGGAGCAAACCGTAATCGACAGCATAGAGGATTTTGAAAAGCTGACCGGACTTGAAGAAGTGCTGCGGTGTCTTGAAATGGTGCCTTCACTCAATGAACCGTCGCTTTTGAAGATTCTGAATTCAAGGGGCAATATGTTCCTGTGGCAGAAATGCGGGTATATTCTTGAGTCTATGAACACTGAGCTTGGACTTTCGGTTGAGTTTTTTGATGAGTGCCGTAAGCACATTTCAAAAGCAAAGCATACGCTTGTGCGTAATTCGCAGAATAATATACTTAATAAAAGATGGAATTTATATATATCTCAGCCATTAAGTGAAATTACCGGCAAAGGAGTAGATATAAATGATTTTTGACAGAATGACACTCAGCCGAAAAGCAAAGGAACTCGGCTTTAACAGAAGCGAATATGAGAAAGTATCTCCCGCCCGGAACAACCATGAAAGGTAAAAAAGAAAAAATTATTTTTTCGTTAGATTTGCGATTTAAGCTGACTACTTATTGAAGGGACAATCCCGAATGCCGAAGAAAGGGGGCGAGGTTATCAAAAACACAAAGGACTGCAATACTATTCTCAAAGAATGTTATGCACAGTACGGAATAAAACTGTTTAATTACTGCCTCGCCCGGCTTGACGGCGCAAGGGAAGACGCAGATGACTGTGTTCAGGATTCCTTTCTGGTGCTGCAGCAAAAACTGAATTCAGGAGAAGTAATAGAAAACCCGAGAGCGTTCCTCTACCGCACGGCGGATAATTTCGTCAGGCGGCGCAAAGAGGAAAAAGCCAAAGCGAAGCAGAGAAATGTTCCGCTTGAATATGCCGAGGATATAGCATCGGTCGATGCCGGTTATCTCACCGCGGTTGAGGAAACGGACTATGATCTGCTCGCCGAGGAGCTGATCAAAACTCTCTCGGATGACGAAAAAACGCTTTACGATTTGCGGTTTGTGCGCAGAACCGCAGTTAATGATATTGCCGTTATGCTGGGAATTTCACCCGCGGCGGTCTCAATGAGACTGAAACGCCTGAAAGAGAAAGTAAAAATGAAAGTATATGAGAAAGGAGGCGGATGAATTGAGTGCAATAGTTGTAAATAAGAGCATACTTCTCAGCGAAGATTTCACCGGAAATCTTGAAGAAGCTCTCTGCGCGTATTTTAATAACCTTATTGATGAAGAACTCACCAAAGGCGACGAAACAGATTTTGACCTTATAGACGAATATGCCGACGCGATAAACTGTATCCATGAAAACGGAGCCGATATACTTCCCGTTATTTCAAGCAAAGATTTTATGAAGAGAATCGGCATTGCGCCCAAATCGCCCGCGTTTAAGATAGCGGCAATCGCCGCCGCTCTGGCGGTTGTTATCGGAATCGGCGCTGTCACAACTCAGGGCTCGCCGTCCGAGATTGCCCGTGATGTCGCAAAGTGTTTCAGAGAATTATTCAATGTATATGAGCTTGAACCGGTCACCGAACAGATTCCAGACAAAGCAGATGAAAGCACAACACAGAGAATAAAAATCAAATGGATTGAGCTGAGATTCGGCGACAGCTTCCGCCGTGAATACTATGTGGGAGAGAGTTTTGATAAAACGGGGCTTGAGGTTGTTGCTCTGACCACCGAAGGAAGCTATACAACAGATGATTACACAGTAAAATTTGATTCGCCCTTTGCCGAAAAAGCCGGCGAGCAGACTGTAACTGTCACGGCTTACGGCTTCAGCGAAAGCTTCAAGGTCAGAATTCTGAATAACGAAAAAACGCCGATACTCAATTCTATCTATGCCACATTCCCCGAAGGCTTTGATTTCACCTACAAGGGTGAGCCGGATTTAAGCGGAATGCAGGTTTACGCGGTTTACAGCACCGGAAAAGTGCAGAAGCTCTCTTCCGGTGAGTATACGGTAACGATAAATGAAACGGGATTGCTTCTGCGCAAATCGGCTCAGATAAAGGTCGAATATGAAGGATGCAGTTGTTCTTTTGAAATGAAAGGGGTGTAATGATGAAAAGCCTTAAAAGATTATTATGTTTGATGCTGACTATTGTTGTTGTTGCAGGGATAATTCCAACTGTAAATGCTGACACAATCATATTCGCAAAAAAATATACCAGTTCTGACGGTAAATGGATTTATTCGCGAAAAGATACTGATGACGAAGCATGTCTTTATCGTTATCTCGGCGATGAGACGAATGTTGTTATACCTGAAGAGATAGACGGATTCAAAATATATGCAATTTCAAGTCGGTGTTTTTATGGTAAGGAGGAGACTTCGAGTGCATATGATACAGTAAATGTTGAAAACAATGATAGGATTAAAAGTATAAAAATTCCGTCGACAATTAAAACTATAGATCTTTATGCTTTTTCATATATGGATTCATTGGAGGAAGTTTCTTTTGATGAACATATGAACGGAATGTATCTGAATGGCAGTTTATTTGAATCTTGTCCGTTATTGCATAAACTGAGAATCCCAGGGTACTGTTCTCAAGATATAAATAGTCATTTCCTGTCAAATTCATCTATTAAAGAACTTGAAATACCATATGTTAACATATCAGCCTATTCCGGTTCAGATCATTACGCTTTTAATTTAAATCCGGTTGAGAATCTTATTATTACCGGTGATTATGAATTCGGAGAACGCAAAGGATTCTTCAGCACAAACTTTATTAAGACTGTTGAAATAAAAGGATTTGTCACAGGCGATAATGTTACTTATGATTTCTATGACATACGAAACATACTCCGAAACAAACCCGATTTTATATTTCATCATATTCCCTCCGCTGCTGTTGATGTGGGTCTGCAGGAATTCGGATATGTTAAAAGCTATGATGCTGAGACCGGATTTACAACGTATTCTGTTAATGGAATACCGGACACAGCATATTCTCCGGTTATCAACAATACCGGGGCAGTTAATGAATTACAGAGCGGAGATTTCAGCTATACTTTGACTGATTCAGAAAATGCAATAATCATCGGGTACAGTGGAAACGATAACGCCGTTAATTTCCCTGCTGAAATTGACAGCCATACTGTAATCGCTATTGGCGCAGACGGATTTACAATAAGCACCGGTGAAGCCGAATCAATTGTTATACCCGATACGGTTGAATATATTGCAAACTCTGCATTTAAAGGAAATTCAGCTCTTAAACATGTCAGCTTTTCTGAAAATCTGAAAATAATTGAAGCACAAGCTTTCAAAGATTGCTCAGTTAAAGAAGTCGTTTTGCCCAATGTGGTTTATGTTGGAGAGAGCGCATTTGAGAATTGCCTTCCGAATAACATTTTTATACCTTCCACACTCAAAAATATTCCTGAAAAGATGTTTTTTGAGGACAAGGGATCAACATCAAGTTGTCTAACAGAAGTTATAATATCTGAAGGAGTAAAATCGATCGGTCCGGACGCATTCAATTATGAGTATAAGCACAAGGATTACGGCAATAGTTTTTCTTTGACTTTACCGTCTTCATTAGACTATATTGGCGATCGTGCTTTTTATTACGCCGGAATCCGGGGAGAATTGGTTTTACCTGATAACATAAATGTGTTGAGTGAGTATGCATTTGCATATAATAAACTGTCGTCTATTTCATTACCGAGTAATCTTGAAAGAATTGAAAAATGTGCTTTAAGGGGAAATCGTTACACAGAAGCAATCATAATTCCTGAAAAAGTCTTTTCTCTTGATGATTACGCTCTCTCGTCGTTGACGGTTCCTGAATTTGTTATTAATGCAAAAATCAGTACTTTTCCAACCTATTGTTTTTACAAATTAACTGCTGAAAACATAGAACTGCCCAATGGCACAAAAGCTATTGACGACTATGCATTTAGAGAATCCAGAATCAGTAATCTTGATTTGCCTGCTTCACTTGAAGAAATAGCAGCAGATGCATTCAGAGAATGTAAGATAGGCTCTTTGACATTCAGATGTGAAAACTTGGATACCGACTGGGGCCTGTTTAAT
Source organism: uncultured Clostridia bacterium (assembly GCA_937892115.1). Taxonomy (GTDB): domain Bacteria; phylum Bacillota; class Clostridia; order Oscillospirales; family Acutalibacteraceae; genus CAG-177. Next base: position 23,905 of record CALAUI010000014.1, read on the forward strand.
AATAAAACTGTAATTGAAAGTGTTTCTATCACGGAAACTGTTAAAGTATTGCCAAGCCGTATCTTTCAAGGGGCTGTGATATCCGGGGAAATCAGTGTCATGCCGGGTGTTGAAACTATTGATAAATGCGCATTTTATAAATCAAACATCAAGGAGATTGTAATTCCAAACACCGTAAAGACGATATCATACAAGGCATTTTCAGATAATCAGCTTACCAGTATTATTATCCCTGAAAGCGTAACGACTTTGGGCGGCGGTGCATTCAGCGATAACGCTCTGCTTGAAAGGGTGGATTATCTTTCCACTTCATGTACGTTAGAACCCGGAGATTGTTACCCGTTTGAAAACTGTCCTGAACTGAAAGAATTCAATTTTGGTAACGATATAAAATATATACCCGATAATCTCCTTAGAAACTGTAAGGGATTTGAGAATATCAGTATACCCGAAGGAGTAACGGATATTGGCTCATACACATTTGCCGACACAAATCTTAAAACCATAGTTATGCCTGACAGTCTCGAGAGTATTGGAGACAGTTGCTTTGAAAACTGTTCTGAACTGGAAACTGTTGTGATTAACGGTAATATATTTTTAATCGGAGACAACACATTCAACGGTTGTGAAAAACTTAAAGAGATCTACATATCTGACAGTGTAAAAGATATCGGAAGAAACTCTTTTGCCGGTTGCGAATCTCTTGAGACGGTATATATGTCAAGGAATGTTGTATATATACCTGAAAAATGTTTTGAAAGCTGTACTGCTCTTTCGTCTTTTACTTGGGAAGCGGACAGCAAGCTTATAGGCAAATTGGCTTTCGCCGGATGCACTTCGCTTGAAACCTTTAATTTTATTGGTATAGAAAAGCTTTATCCTAATAGTTTTCAAGGCAGTGGGATTGGTGTTGCTTCTCTCGGTGAAGCCCAAAATGAAGCCGCGGCGGCACTTGAAATCGTAGAATCGCAGAGCTTTATGGATTGCCCTGAGCTGCAGATGGTTGCCCTGGGCGGCAATGTTAATACTGTTCAAACCCGCGCTTTTGCAAATTGCGAAAATCTTGAAACCGCTATTATTTCTGACAGCGTAGAAACCATATCCTCTGATGCTTTCGAAAACTGTCCGAAACTGACAATATACTGCTCCGAGGATTCATATGCATATAACTATGCAAAAAGCGCCGGAATTCCCGTTAGTACTTTTGTTGTTGAACCGATTCCAAATCAGACTTATACAAGCAAAGCAATTGAACCGGATGTTAAAGTGTCTGTCAGCGGCAAGTCGCTCTCAAGAGGCGATGATTTCAAAGTGAAATACTCCGACAATATCAATGTCGGCACTGCTACTGTAAAAGTCAGCGGAATTAACACTTACAAGATGTTCTCGAGCATTGTGAATTTTGCGATTCTTACCCGTAATATTTCTGAAGCTTCAATTTCGGATATAGCAGATCAAACATACACAGGTAATGAAATTACTCCCTCTTTGACTGTATCTTTTAATGGTAAAGCCTTAAGAGAAGGCAAAGACTATGAGGTTATCTACACAAATAATACTGCAACCGGAGTTGCGAAAGCTACGGTTACAGGTATCGGAAATTTCTCCGGCACCAAAACCGCAAAATTTAATATAACTGAAGATCAAACAGATAACAATGACTCTTCATCTACCATCGTAGAATTTTTCAGAAAAGCGTTTCAGTTCGCAATTAATCTTTTCTCAATTATTCTGGGATTTTTCAAATGATTTAATCTAAATCATTTTTTATGGATGCTTATTATTTGTATTCAAAGGATATTTAAATAATAAAAGTGAGGGATAAACTGAAATGAATAAAAAAGCATTATCTTTTGTTTCGATAATACTATATATATTATTTGTTTTCAGTGCTTTCAGTCTATGCTTTTATGCCTCTGCTGAGACTGAACCAACATATCAAAGTGGTGATATAATTGAGTTCGGTAATTATCCACAGAGCAAGCTTGACGAAACAGAAGACGCAGAACTGATAGCTGAACTGGAAAAGAGAGCTCCTGTTGACAACACAAAATGGATAAGTTATGGTTATTACAGCGGATCCGGATATTATGATGACGGCCAAATGTCGCCTAAAGATTATATGCGATACAAAGATATCGTTTATAATGGTGAAAAATATAGAGCAGTGATTTTTGACACATATAGACCATATGAGACTGGGGGAGAAAGTTCAGAGGATGCTCCTTCTTATCAAAATGCTAATGGATATATATGTAAAAATGTATATTGGTTTAAATATGAATCCATTAAATGGCGCGTGTTAGATCCTTTAACTGGTTTGATAATGTGCAATTCCGCCATTGATTCTCAGGCATATAGCAATTATATTTCTTATGGTATGAGCCTAAACGGCAGCACCGGGGTGTTTTGGAAAAACGATACAGGCAAATATGCATCAGACTATACAACAAGTAGCCTAAGAACATGGCTTAACAGTAATTTTTATAATACTGCTTTTAGCAAAGCTCAAAAGAATAATATCAATCTGACAGAATTGTCAGAGACTTCAGAACCAGACAAAGTTTTTCTTTTATCTTATGATGAGATCAAAACAGCAGCTTATGGTTTTAACTCCGACGCATCTGCAAATAATGTTGCTCGACAACTCGGTGCTTCTGATTATGCAAAATGTCAGGGGTGTTTTGTCAATTGCGGTATATGTTCCTGGTGGTTGGGAACTCATACAGGCATAATGTATGAGCGGTTTATTGATGACGACGGAAGTTGTTTTACAGGAGTAGATGAGAATAATATTCCTCAATACCATATCAATTTTGGGGAATCATATCATGGTGTAGTTCCGGCATTGAGACTTTCGATTTTAAAATCTGATACCGAAATAGAACTTTATCATTCTGGAGATAAAATAATATTTGGCAATTATCCTCAAAGCAGGCTTAACGAAAGTGAGGACGCCGATCTGATATCTGCGCTTAATTCTTTAGCACCTCAAGACAACAGCCTTTGGGATAGTTATGGATATTACAGCGGAACCGGTGAAGATTTCGATGGCAAGATGGAAGCAAAAGACTATATGCGTTATAAAGATGTGGTTTATGAGGGTAATAAATACAGAGCAGTAGTTTTTGACACTTATCGACCTGCATCTACTGATTTTGAAAGTACTGAAACGGGTTTTTCATACCAAAACAGTAACATCGGCGGCGATAAAAATAAATACACCATAAATACCGTATATTGGTTTAGATTTGAGCCGATTGAATGGCGCGTGTTAGATCCTTTAACTGGTTTGATAATGTGCAATTCCGCTATTGATTCTCAGGCATATAATAACTACATACTATGGTTTGATGTGAATGGTGACGGCGACTGGGATGAGGATGATTTAAATTATGGTGATAAAGCTCAATCTTATTATGCAAACGATTATGAAAACAGCAGTATAAGAAAATGGCTGAATGAAGATTTTTACAATACTGCATTCACATACGAACAAAAAAGCAATATCAAATCAACGGAGATTTCGGAATTCTCATTAACTGACAAAGTTTTTTTGCTTTCTTTTGATGATGTTAATTCGTCAGAATACGGATTTAACACGGGGAATACCGCGATAGATAAAATCAGTCATTTTATGAAGAGTTCTGATTATGCAAAATGCCAAGGATGTAAGATTTTAAGCTCTTCATCAAACCAGAATTCGGATTATTACGGCAATTGTGCCTGGTGGTTACGCTCGCCTAATTATGATACTGAAGCCACTAGAGCTTATGATGAATACGGTCGTTATTTGAGCTATGATGTCAACCAAACCTATTTGGGCGTTGTTCCTGCTATAAGCCTTTTTGATATTGAATCTGATATATCTATCTCTACAATTTCTGCTCCGAACATGTTTGCTGTCACCTTTGATTTAAATGGGCATGGTGCTATTTTGGAAACACAAATGATAGATGAAGGGCAAAAAATAATTTGTCCAACTCCAAATCCGGCTGAAAAAGGCTTTATATTTGGTGGCTGGTTCACAGAATCTGAATGTGTAAACGAATGGGATTTTAATAATGCATTAGTCAATTCAATAACATTATACGCAAAATGGATTGAGTGCACTCATGAATCAAGCACATCACAACCGACATGTACAGCCGGAACTGATTGTTCGTTATGTCAGGCACATCTGCCGTCAAAGGGGCACACAATCGGTAATCCCATTACAGAGAACGAATCAACCCCTTCGTGTATTAACGATGGTAGCTATGACAAGGTTGTTTATTGTTCAGTCTGCGGTGAGGAATTATCAAGAAGTACCATTTCTGTTCCACGCACCGGTCATAAAGATGAAAACAACGATGGCGTTTGTGATGTATGCGGAAATAAAGATGAAGAGATTAATGATATATCTGATCTGGAACAGGCAAAAAACGCTGTTATCAATACCGGAAGCGATATAAAAGTTGAAAACCGTACAACAGTAACTGTAATTGCAACGTCCAATTTGCCCGATGGATATAAACTGGCAGTTTATGAAGGCAAAACTCAATTGTCTGTCGGTACAAATAAGGAAGTAAATGTTAAACTTGGAAAAATCACAAAAGGCCGTACTGTTACAGTGAAAGTTATCGGTAAAGATGGACAGACGCTTGATGATGCCAATGAAAAAACAATTACAATAAGTACTGACACAAGCTTTTTTGCTAGAATTTTGGCAATTATTAAAGATTTGTTTGGACTTATTAAACCTGTTGTAATCAAACCATAAACAGATTTGCCAAGCGGGGAAATCCCCGCTTGGCATATTTTAGATAAGGAGATTTAACCTTATTTGTATATCTTCTGTCATTCTCTTGACAAATCGGTTTATCCATGATAAACTCGAATAAAGGTTTATTGCAAGTAAACCAATCTGTGAATATGAAGGTGATACTATGCAGGATTTTGAACTTGGCGAGGTTCAGGCAAGATTTGCTGATATCGTCTGGGATAATGAACCGGTAGGCTCTGGAGAGCTGGTTAAAATCTGCGCCGATAAACTCGGCTGGAAAAAGCCGACTACCTATACCGTTTTGAGAAAGCTCTGTGAAAAAGGTCTTTTCAAAAACGAGAATGGCACTGTTACCTCGGTTATATCCCGTGATGATTTCAATTCGGCAAAGAGCGAGCAGTTTGTTGAAGAAACGTTTGACGGTTCACTCCCTGCCTTTATTGCGGCATTCACTTCGCATAAAAAATTGGGTAAAAATGATATTGAGGAGATACAGAAACTGATTGACTCTTACAGAAAGGAGAGCTGATCATGATTAATCTTTTCAATAACCTTTTCAATATCAGTGTGTCCGCAAGCATACTCGCGGCAGCTGTTATTGTTTTCAGATTGTTATTTAAGAAAGCTCCCAAATGGATTATCTGTCTGCTCTGGGGGATTGTCGGTCTGCGCCTTGTTTTCCCATTCTCTGTTGAAAGTATTATCGGTCTCCTGCCGAGAAGCAATATTATTACAGACAGCGGAACTGTGAATACAGGCATCTATGCGGTTGATGATGTTATTACCGGAATGGCATATTCGATAGCAACTGTTGCCGCTCCTGCCACTCATTCGGCAAAAACGGGTATGGGCACAACTGCCGTTATAGGTGAAATTCTCTTTTATGTCTGGCTTGCAGGTTTTATCGTTATGGCTGTCGCATCTGCGGTCAGCTTTATAAAGATTCGCCTGAAAGTTAATCAGTCAATTAAACTCAGAGATAATATCTATATCTGCGATGAAATCGATACGCCCTTTATTCTGGGTATATTCAGACCGGAAATATTCATTCCGTCGGGTCTTGACGAAACAAAGATTCAGAGCATAATCGCCCATGAGATAGCTCATATCCATCGCCGTGACAATTGGTGGAAACCTCTCGGCTTTCTTATTCTTTCCGTTTACTGGTTCAATCCCGTGTTATGGGCGGCATATATCCTGCTCTGCCGCGATATAGAGTTTGCCTGTGATGAAAAGGTTCTTAAGAACTTGACTGCCGAGGAGATTGCCGATTACTCACAGACTCTGCTTGATTGCAGTAAGCCGGGCAGACTTGTAACTGTGTGTCCACTGTCGTTCGGTGAAGTAGGTGTAAAGCAGAGAATTAAATCGGCGCTGAGCTATAAAAAGCCGGCGTTCTGGATTATTACAGTTGCGCTTATTCTTTCGGCTGCTTTGGCAGTTGCATTTACTACCAAAACCAAAAACATAAAAACTGATATGGTTCAATACAAAGTGTCGGAAGTAATCTATCAGCTTGACGACGGCACTTCTGAAGATGAAAACAGCGGAATTATGTATTGCGTTGAAGGTTATAACAAGTCTCTTTATTGGTATTGCCCGATATACACCGAAGCAAGCAGCTACGGTTGGATTAAGTTGAAAAATACAAAAAAGAATGAACTGAGCGAGCAATCATTTGATGATTTATTTTTGGGTACAAATTATAATCGGGACTTTGCATTAAAAATCAAGCAAGACAACAAAGAAGCATTATATGCTCAAACCGAAGGAAGAGTTTTTTATTTTCTCAGGCAGAACAACGGTTATATTTATATGTGTAACATCCTGAGGACGGAGGACGGCAAGGATTATATAAGAAACATTCAGAAGCTCGAAAAAACGGCGCTGACCTTTGGCAAAGCAGAAAAATCGGTTGCCGAAAAAGAATCTGAACTGAAATCAGAAGTAAGTTACAAGGATGTTATAGGACTTTGGGGAACAGAGGACGGAGAACAGCAGATAAAACTTGACAAGAAATCACATGGAAGTTATCCCGGAGTTCTGTTATATTATGAAAACGGAAAACTTCAGGAAGATAAGTTTACTTATTCTCTTAAATATGATTCCGCAGCAAACATAACAAATTTGATTTTTTCTGCCGATGATTATTTTGAGACCTATATTGTTAGCTGTAACAGCAATACAATGGTTATTGAATATCGCGATACGGAAATCGGGCAAACCTACACAATTGTTTTCAGAAAAGATTTTCCGTTAAAAGAGGTAGTACTAACAGATAATTACAACGGGAAAGAACCCACAACAACTGCAATCTATTTATCCGATGAACCTGAAAAAAGCACAACATTAACGAGACCAGCGGAAACAAATCAACAAGAGAATATAACTCGTGTCGGGGGAATTGATAATTTTCGGGCAAAGGTTCTTGAAGTTAACGATTCAACTGTTCTTGTAGAACCTCTTGAAGGCTCTTATGAACGCAACTTTGCAAACCGTATTTATATTTCCAAACATATAATCGACGGCGGTTCAGAAAAGAAAACATTTCCGGATGTTTCTGTTGGCGATATTATAGAAGTGTCTTATGCAAATATGGATGTTCAAAAGAATCCGGCTGTAATTGACACGGTTTATAATGTAAAAAAAGCCGATTCGCTGTCACAAAAAGTGCCCGAATCTAAAGAATCGGGTTTGCCAAAAATGACCAACAAGGATGTTGAAAGATTAAAAAAGAAAGACAACATCTCCTGGGATGATTTCAAAAGCTATGACGGAAGAGATATCGGAAGCGGAATGTATATTATTGTTTACGATCTTGCTGATGGCGGATCTGTTCGCGTTTCCGGACCGAGCCTCTACGAAGAGCCACTTTCAATATCGTATACTCATCCTGACGGAACAACAGAAATGTTGAAACAGAGCACAAGAGTTGCCACAACCGGCCCCTCCAGAATAGGCTCAATAGATTGAAATATTGGTTTTTAATATAACAGCGGATTTTTTTAATGGAACCCGCTGTTTAATATTATTTGTGCATATTTTGTTTTTTTATTGGAATATATAAATCGGAGAATATGGTATAATATAAAAGAAACTTAATATAATCTTAATTGTGTTTTAAAAGAGTTACTATATATAATAAGTGCTTAATGTTAATTCAAGTTGCTTGCTGATTTCCTTCAGTTAAAGTTAAAATTGAAGAAAAAGGAGGAATATGTTATGCTTGGAGATAATATTAAACAGTACCGCTTGGCTAACGGACTTACTCAACAGGAACTTGCCGAGAAATTGCATGTTGTAAGACAAACCGTTTCAAAATGGGAGAAAAATCAATCAGTTCCGGATGCAATGCTCTTGAAAAGCATTTCGGATTGTCTTGGAGTGTCGGTGGCTGATTTGCTCGGAGAAGCTATGGCCGAAATATCAGGTATTGAATTGCCTGACAAATTGTCTGAAATCAATGATATTCTCTCTATTGAAATAAAAAAGCGCAAGAAGATATTAAAGATTTTTGCTCCGATTATAATTGCTTTAATATTTGTATCAGTATTCTCAATCAGTATTTACTTTGCATATCTGAATCCGATAATAAACTATTCAATCAGTAAGCCGGTAAAACCTTCAACCGAATCCAGCATAGAACTTGTTCATTTGGGATGGGGCACAAGGTTCGGCTTGCCGATGCCACCGCATATTAAAGACGAGATAGCAAATTTCGGTGTCTGGATGGAGTTGCTGAACGATGAGATACATAACAATTATACATCACCGATACATATAACAGCTGAGGTATATTACAGGGGAAAGACTACTGTTTTTGTTTTCGCAGGAACAGTAACAAAAGACGGTCAACAATCGGATTTTTATCGAGAATTGATTTTTGACAGAAAAATATACCCTGTTAAATAATATGGATATCTAACCCGCTGTAAGTGTTTCTTTGTTTTTACGGAGACATGTTATGATTTGGAGGTAATTAAATGAAAAGCAAAAATTATGTTTCAAACATTTCAATTATTGTTATTACAATAGTTATTACGGTGTTTCCGCTTGCTCTTGGCGCTGTAATTGACAAATTTTATCCCGATACAGATGGAGTCATATTCGTTATTACCGCTGCTGTAATTCTTTCCGTTATAGTTGGCTTGATTACATGCAGATTCAAGTGGGTTTTCTGTGTAATCCCACCGACCTTTATGCTGATTTACGGACTGATTACAAACGACATGCCTGCAATAACTCTCTCTCCGGTCTTTTTTGCGGGAATGTCCGCAATTGTCGGAGCAGTGACACTGATAAAGAAATCAGTCAGAAAGCGATAGAATAATAATTTGAAACAAACAGCCTTCTTTTTTACACTTATATAAAAGGATATAAAGGAGAAATCGTTTTGAAAAAGATTATATCTATGTTTGTGATTTCTGCACTATTTGTCTCTTTGGTTGCATACGGAAACAGCAAAACTCCTTATGATGAATCCGTAACTGAAACCACTGACGGCAAAGAAATCACAACGATTACAAGCTCTGTTTCCGACAGATCCCAAAGCAAAAACAACCGCGTTCTTGTCGGGCACAACGGAAGAAAGATTTATATCAACGACGCAGAATCTGAAACCGTAAAAACAGTAATTGCGAACCATCAAGTAACCGCATCCTTGGTATTTTACGGCAGCAAAGATTACATTATTTATATTGAGGAAAATCCTTTCGGTGTCACCAATGAAATCTTTTATGATATGTCGAAAGGTCTTCTCGGCAATTCGAGCACCGTAGAACTTCACGGCAAAGAGAAAGAAATGCTTGACGGCGTTCTTGCAGGAGTGCTGCCCGATGTGCCGCAAACCACACTGTTCAATCCGCCCGAAACGGCAAAATGGGGAGATTTCAGAGTAAAAGAAGTCAACGGTACCGTTCTTATCCTGACCGACTACTGGAGCGGTGATGAAAGCAAACTGTATTCCTGCGATTACGGAGACCTGGAAAGTGCCGCAGAAGAGAATTTCCGCGCAGGCTCACATTTGATTATTTGTTATGAGCCGGGACAGATGGTAGATGGCTTTATTCATATAACACCTTACCAGATTGAATTTACCGATGATATGTGATTGCCAATATGATGAGTGGATGAGGTAATACTATGAAATTCAGATTACATAAATACATTCTGTTTTATACTGCAATATTTGGCATATTGCTTGTTATTACTCATATAATTCTTAATCATTACGGATTAATATTCAGGCGTGTTCCCGTTTTTGTCTGTGCGGGATTGATCTGCCTTGGAACAATAATCGGATTATTTCAACTTGTTCTGTTAATCAGGAAAAAATCCGAAAAAATAATTGCCTGCATTGTTCTTGTTCTATTATCTCTTTACGTCGCTTACTTTGGCGTTTTAAAGGTTTCATTCCCAACCTCCGGCTATACAGAACATATAGTTGAAAAAGATGGGGAAAAATATGTTGCTGTTGTTTACGGGCATCTTCACACATATGTTTTTTATCATGACTATATTAATTTCGTTGTCTGCGGAAAACAGGTGAGAATATCTGAGGATTACGGCAAAGGCAGTTTTGATCCTCTCACGGACGGCAATAATCATCCTGTTTTGAGAAGGACTGCTTACGATAAAGAGGGTAATGAAATTCAAAGTGAGAATTCGACTGCAGATGAATCTTATGTAAGACCGGCTGTATGGGTAAGTTCCGGCAATTATAAAAACTATGAGTTTACTCCATCGGAGTGGAAATCAGTTTACTATATTCCGGAAGAACCGGATCGTTCTTTACCCGTGACAATTACTTCCGCTCAAACTGAGCAGTAAGCTCTTGCTACAGGTGACTCCATCAACGGCACCAATATGTTTGCATATTGTCTTATATCAGATGAGGCATTAACATGAAATTGAATTTATTATACTGCGATTATCGCTGAGATTTTTTGTAAGGAGACTCACAATATGAAAAGAATAGTATCTTTGTTTATGGCTTTTGCGCTCTTCTTCTCTTTTGCAGCATGTGGAAAAGTTGAAGATACTCGACCAGAAGAATCCATAACGGATATGACCGCCGAAGTCAAAGAGATGTTTGCTTCTCCTGAAGATGCAATTATGAACTGTATTGAGGTTGAATACCCGACATTTGAATACGAATTCGGTGCTTCTGCATATAAGGAATTCGGTACAGATGAAACGGATGATACGCTCACCGTTTACGGGCTCGGGCTAACCGAAAATTTTAGATTTGAGGGCGATAATTTCATCGTAGACAATTTGTATAATTACTTTCCTTTTATTTTAAAAATGTCAAAGCACACTAATGACAGAGGATTAAAATATAAGGTTGACGATTATCAAACCTTTATCTTTGATTATACCGAGTCTTCAACCGATTATCATGAATATTTTCCTGCTGAGTATTCAGAGAAGTTAGACAGTTTTGAACGCCTTTCCGATTTCGGCCTGACAGAAACAACAAGAGCCAAAGCTACGGAATATCTCAAATCAATCGGCAGGCAGGCAGAAATCGGTATACGCCCGGATTTTGCAGATGTTTATTCGGAAGATTTAATCGAAAAATATGTTCCGCTGTCCGTTGTTGAACATTACAAGTGTTTTCCAGAACTGAAAGGCTTTCCACTTTCGACCAGGTATGATATTGAGCGGATTACAGACGGGGAAAGATATGTGTATAAATGCGAATATAATAAAGATAAAAAGCTGATTATATTCACAAAATACAAATACGATAATCCCGAAGATGCAGTAAAATACTACATCGATGCAAAAAGCGGTGAATTTTGTAATAAAGACGGAACTCTGAAGAATTCTCCGCCCGCTCCCGTTATCAAAAGTATGCGAATTGATGAGGAAGATGCTACGGGTAGAACTTACTATCCCATTCAGAAGAACGGCACGCCATTCCTGGTTTATCTTTACAATGCAAGTGCCGTGAAAGTGCATGTCGATTCTGGAGAAATGGATCTGAACACCGCCCTTGAGCAAGGCAAAGTTACCACAAATGATGTCTTTGTGTATGTCAGTAAAGCTGTCGGTGATGAAGAAAACGGATTGGTTTACTATAAAGACGGCGGCACCTGCGCTTACAACAATAAAAAAGACGATTTCACTATGATTAAAAAGCACGCACTGACCGGCAATCCGAATAAATTTGATGAAGCGCTTTACTTCTGTCCACTCGGCACGACCCTTAACGATATCAATAGGGATATCTCAAAATTCGACGCGGACAACGGTGAATATGACGATTGGGGCCTGAAAATGGAATTCGCCTGTCAGGACGGGAAGACAGGGACACTTTCCTTTCGGCAGTCACTCAATGCCGGCAAACCTGAAGGAGAACTGTCAACGGGTGCAATGTATGTAATTGAGGCAAACGATAACGGTTCTTGGATTTCATACGAAGACTATATCCGCAAGTATTACGATCCGTCATATACAGGGCCTGAACTGTCTTTCATAACGACTTCCTATTTCCTTTCACTTGATGACATATATAAAATGGATATTGATTTTACACAGACATACGGTCAGCTCAAGCCAGGCAAATATCGTATCGCCAAAGCCGTAAGCGGCAGAACTTACTATGCCGAATTCACAGTAAAATGATTATATAGTTCCAGCGGGTTCAAATCGGAGCCCGCTGTTTTTTTGCCTTCCGTCCGTGCAAAGAAAAGACAAAGGGACGGTTCTATGTCTTGCTTTTTACCAAAACCCGTGATAGAATAAAGTGGGTGATAAAAATGCCAAGAGAAGCGAGAGTAACAAGCGAAAGCGGAAGATATCATATAATGCTTCGCGGAATTAATAAACAAAATATCTTTGAAAGCGACGAAGATAAAAATAAATATATATCAATCCTATCCGAATACAAAGAAAAATGTGGATTTGAAATATATGGTTTTTGTCTGATGAGTAATCATATTCATTTATTAATCAAAACCGGCGCAGACCCGCTTGAAAGTATTTTCAAAAAAATCGGCAGCAAATATGTATATTGGTATAATCTGAAATACGACAGATGTGGGCATTTGTATCAAGACAGATACAAAAGTGAACCCGTAGACAGTGACGATTATTTTTTAACGGTATTGCGGTATATTCATCGCAATCCGTTAAAAGGCGGAATTACTAATAACTTGGACTACAAATTCAGCAGTTATTCCCGTTACGCTTCTGAAAATACGGATGGTTTTATTGACACATCTGTTGCCGAGCGGCTTTTGGGCGGGAAAGCACAACTTTTGACTTATTTTAATGAACCAATTGAAGATTCAGAACTTGTTGTAAAATTTGAGAAGCCATTACGGCTGAATGACGAAGCAGCTCAAAAGTTGCTGTTAAAAATCAGTCATACAAAAACTATTACCGAATTTCAACTGTTGCCGACAGAAATTCAGAAAAGTAATATAATTAAATCGCATAAAAAAGGAATTTCCATTCGTCAGTTGAATAGATTGACCGGAATCTCAAAGGGAATAATTGAGAGGATTTTAAAAGAAGATAAATTGTAATAGCAGCCAAGAACAAGACATAGAACCGTCCCCGTGTCTTGAAACCGCGATTCCCCAGTTCAAATCTGGGTGGCACCTCCAAGACTAAAAGTCCCGAAATCCTTGATATACAAGGGTTTCGGGGTTTTCTTTTTTTCTTTAGTTTTAACATAAATTCCGTAAATTGCCACTTTTTTACTATCCCGGTGAATTATTTGCGGGATATATTGCTTATTTTGAGTAAAGTTGCTATAATAAAAATAATACAGATAAAGTGAGGTAGTGTATGACGAAAATTTCAAAGAAGCTTTTATCCCTTCTGCTCTGTGCCGTTATGGTGCTGGGCTCTGTTGCCGTCGGAGGAGGCGGATTTGCCGAGGTGCTTGATGCATTCAGCGTTAAAGCAAGCGCGACAAAGGTAACCTCATACAGCCAAGGCGACATTATCGAATTCGGCTGGTATCCGCAAAGCAAAGAAACCAACACATTAATAACAGATGCTTTGACATCCTCGGCGGGTAATACGCTCGGATGGTATTCTTATGGTTATTACAGCGGAACGGGCGAATTGGGTGACGGTCAGATGACACCGTCAAATTATATGAGATATACAGATGTAATGTACGGCAACACAAAATACAGAGGAGTTGTGTTTGACAGCTACAGACCGTATTATACGGGAGATCAAAGCACAACATCTACTTCTTCACAGTACCAAGAAGGAAACGGTTATACCTGCGGTAATATATATTGGTTCAAATATGAGCCGATAAAATGGCGTGTTCTTGACCCTGCAACGGGAATGGTAATGGCTGAAACGATTCTTGATTCTCCGGCATTTAATAACTATGTTCTTTCTGCTAATTCGGAATATTATTACGGCAATTCTGCAAAAACCTATTATATAAATAATTATACCGAAAGCTCAATTCGCAAATGGCTGAATGATAATTTTTATAAAACGGCATTCTCACCTGCACAGCAAAATATTATTCAAAAAACAACCCTTGATAACAGTGCATATTCAACTTCATATCCTGAATACAACAGTGAATCTACAAACGATAAAATATATCTGCTTTCCTGGAATGATGCACTTAACACAAGCTACGGTTTTAGCTCAAGTACTTCAGCTAGTGACACCTCCAGAAAAGCAAAGGGCAGTGACTACGCAAAATGTCAGGGTTTGTATGTATATTCAGGCGGTTCGTATGATGGAAACTCTTATTGGCGTTTGCGTTCGCCCGGCCTCCGTTCCGACAGATCATGCAGTGTTGATTACGGCGGCTTCGTCGGCTACTACTACTATACTTATGACACTTTCTACGGCGTGCGTCCCGCTTTGAATTTTAATCTGTCATCTGACATCTTTCAATCTGATGTGACAGAAACGGGAACGATAGTAAAGACTGCTTCTGCACAGACCATCGATTACCGCAGCATTGTAACAATCACAGCAACCGCAACCGGTGTACCCGACGACTGCAAGCTTGCGATTTATCTCGGCAGTCAGAAGGTTGCCGAGGGTAACAACAAATCCGTTTCCTACGAATACGGTGAAATCAAGTCCGATATCAACTATACAGTAAAAGTAATTGATGCAAACGGCAAGGTTCAGAAAGATTCAAACGGAAACGAACTTTCAAAGGATGGCGGCAAAATTACTATGAAGAAAACGTTCTTCGGAATGATAATTGCTTTCTTCCGAGGACTCTTCAAATCACTTCCTAAGGTTGAAGTAAAACCGGAATAAAAATCCAAAATAAACGATAAAGCCCCTGAGAATATTGATACTTTCTTATGTGTCAATAATTTCAGGGGATTATTTTTATTATTTAACGTGATTTCATAAAAATCGGATTTGGCCTTCATGGGAGAAAAAGCAAAAACGCCGACAGTTCACCCGTATTTTCCCCTGCTGATACAAATTAGTATCAATATGTATCAGTATAATATCGGAATTGCGTTTTATCGATATACGGTCAAAGAAAAGATTCCGTTTCTGCGGCATGAGCAAAGCTGTCTGTAAAAAATCAAATTCACCCATCCGATCGGACGGGTGATTCTTTTTACTTATGAGCAAAGCGAAAAATCAGTTTTCTCTGCTGTCACGGCGCTGAACGAGTACGGCAAAAATAATGATTGCGCCTCGTACCGCCTCGCAAAGGAACGTAGGTACACCGAGCATATTGAGGACGTTATTCATTACGCCGATTATGAGCATACCGACGAAAGCACTGGCAAGATTTCCCTTGCCTCCGCTCATTGCCGTTCCGCCCACAACGACTGCGGCTATGGATTCCATTTCAAATCCGCTGCCTGCATTTGCAAAATCCATAGAGCCGATTCTCGCAACATAAATTATGGCGGCAACCGCACACATAAGACCGCTGAGGACGTATACACGACGCTTTACGGAATTTACCTTTATGCCCGAATAACGCGCCGCTTTTTCATTTGATCCGACAGCGACGACCTGCCTGCCGAAAGCGGTCTTACGGTATGTAAAATACAGAACTGCCGCAATGGCTACCCAGTAGATTATCGGCAGGATAACCTGACCGCTGATTTTAAGAGAAGCAAGCTGTTTGAAACCCGACGGCACAGCCGGATTAAAATTCTTGGTAAGCTGCTGAGTCACGGAACGGAAGATTTTCATCGTGCCGAGAGTAACGATAAACGGCGGAATTTTGCCGTATGAAACAAGCAATCCGTTGATTTCGCCGAAAACACAGCCGAGCAGCAGAGAAATAACAACCGCAGCTATGTAAGCGGGTGCTCCGTTGATTCCGAGCCCGGAAAGAAGTCCGGCAGCCGGATCAAGCAAATACATAAGCGCGGCACCGATGGCACAGGTCATCGAGCCGACCGAAAGGTCTATTCCGCCCGAAACGATAACGAAGCACATACCCAGAGCGATAACGCCCGTATAAGTATTGTTTCTGAGGATATTCAGCCACGACTGCCAGAGCTTGGGTATAACAGCGGCAGCCGAGCCCTCGTTAAAGCCGATAACCGTACACTGAATCGCAACCATAATGGCAAGAGCAATCAGCGTGGGAATTATGCTTCCGTTACCGGAAAACAGAGAGAGCTTTTTTGAAACACCGTCTTTTGTCTTATTCATTTTATTTTTCCCCCTTCCGTGCACCGGTAGCATAAATCATCATATTTTTTTCGTTCATTTCGTCACCGCTGACCTGCGCGGCAATCCTGCCGTGACGAAGGACCAGAGCGCGGTCACATATACGCATTATTTCCTGACCCTCCGACGACAGAACGATTACCGCTATGCCGGATTTCGCAAGGTCTCCTATAATTGAATAAATTTCTTCTTTGGCTCCGACGTCAACACCCTGTGTCGGATTATCAAGGATAAGCACCTTCGGGTTTGAAATAAGCCACTTCGCAAGCACAACCTTCTGCTGATTCCCGCCGGAAAGAGCGGTGATAAGATTTTCCGCGCTTCTCATCTTGATATGAAGGTCGGTGACCTGACGACCAAACACGTTATTTTGTTCGGCTTTACTGATAAATCCGAAACGGCAGTAATCCTTAAGGGTAACTACCGTACCGTTATCAAGGATAGACATATCACCGATAATGGCGTTTTCCTTACGGTTTTTCGGCAGGTAGGCAATTCCCTCCTTTAATCCTTCATAAGGAGCCGACGGATGGATTTCCTTGCCGTCAAGAATTATCTTGCCCGTATATTTCCCGCCGTAAATTCCGAACACCGTTCCGAATATTTCGCTTCTTTTGTCACCCAGAAGACCCGTCACGCCCAGCACCTCGCCGCGATGAAGCGAAAGCGAGATTCCGTCAAAATTTTTGCCGTCACAGAGTGATTCGAGACGGAGTATTTCGTCACCGTATTCCGCAGGAGAGGAAGTGGTGCCCACATTCAGCTCATGACCGACCATAAAGGAAGCAAGCTCTTCCGCACTCACGTCGGCTATTTTACCGCTGTTGACTGCCTTGCCGTTGCGAAGAACGGTGTAGCTGTCACAAATCTCCATAACCTCATCAAGCTTATGCGAAATAAAAATCATGGCTATGCCCTGCGATTTGAGCGTACGCATTATTTCAAATACACGTTCTATTTCAACTCCCGTCAGCGAAGCGGTCGGCTCGTCCATGATGATGATTGAAGCATCCGTCAGCAGAGCCCGTGCAATTTCAACCATCTGCTTGTAGGAAGCATCCAGCTCACTCACCGATTTTTCCGGTGAAATGTTTATGCCGAGCTTTTCAAATAATTCTTTTGTTTTTTCAATCATCAGTTTTCTGTTTATGAAAGGACCGTTTTTCGGGAAATTACCGAGAAACATATTTTCATAAACGGTCAAGTCGTTGATAAGATTCAGCTCCTGATGAATAAAAGCGATACCCGCCTTCTGGGACTCTGCGGGGCTCGTGAACGAAACCGTTTTGCCGTCAAGCAGTATCTCTCCTGCATCGGAAGAAAGAATACCTCCGATGATATTCATCAGAGTGGATTTGCCCGCGCCGTTTTCACCGAGCAGAGCGCATATTTCACCGCCGTTCACATTAAAGTCAACGGCATCAAGCACGTTTCCGGCACCGAAGGATTTTGATATTCCTCTGACGTTCAGTTCCATTTGTGCCTCCTGTTTATCAATAAAAATAATCCGACAGTCTTTCCCTTATTGGACTGACTGTCGGATTTTTCTGACAGTATGATTAATATACGGTATTATTTGCGTCGATATAAGTATCTACGTTCTTTGCGGTAACAATCGTAGTGGGAATTACGATATTGCTCTCGCACGCTTCACCCTTGCAGAGTGAAATGGCGGTCTTAACCGCATCCTCAACCATTGAGGGGCTGTAAAGTGCCGAAGCAAGACCGAGGGAAGCATATTTCGGGTCTTTGATCATATTGAAATATTCCTGCATTCCGCCGCCGCCGGTGATGGCCTTGATATCGGTCCTGCCGGCCTCGGTGATTGCCTGGATAACGCCGATTGAAATTTCATCATCCATTGAGAATACAGCATCAATCTGCTTGTGGCTCTCAAGAATATCGGTCATATCGCGAAGTCCGTTATCACGGGTGAAGGCATCCTCGCTGACCTCAAAAATATTGGATTTATCATAGTTGATTTCGTCAAGATAATCATAGAAGCCCTGCTTACGCTGAGCGGAAACGGAGCCGGCGGAGGGAACGTCAAGAACGGCGATATTTGCCGCCTCACCGACCTTTTCAACAATGTATTTTGCGGATTCATATCCCATACCGTAGTTATTGCCGGTAACCTTGTAAATTCCGTCTGCATTTATTTCAACGTCAAAGCTGACGGCGGGAATACCCTGCTCGATAACTTCGGCAACGGCATCCTCCATACCCGTCCACTGAGGCCAGAGAATGACCGCATCGGCACCCCACGTAACGAGGTCATTGAGGTTTGCCATCATTTCGGCGGCATCTGCGGAGGTCGTAATTTTATAAGTAATGCCCTGCTCTTTGCAGAATTTTTCCGCATAGTACGCAACACCTGCGACCCAGCCGTGGGTTACGTCGGGAGCGGCAATACCGATTTTATAGCTGTCTGTTTTTTCGGTCTCGGGAGCCGCACCGCAGCCGCATAAAGCAGAACACATAAACACGAAAACGAGAAGTAAGGAAACTATTTTTTTCATAACACATTCTCCTGTCCGATTTTTTTACGATTATACTATATCGGAAATAAAAAAACAATACCGTAAACGCAATTTCTTATTGAAACGGGTTTGCCGTAACCTGGTGACGGTAATCCGCGAAAAAAGCGGTAAAAACGCCGACTGTAATTTCTGTCGGCGTTAAGATTACGGTGTTAACCGAGTATTATTTTTCTTATTCTCGTCCTTGAGAGGCACTTACCGTCCTCCGCGCCGCCGCAGCAATACGACATCAGCATTTCTTTTTCACCGATGAAGAAGATTGCGGGGTAGCAATAGCCGTGCCCGGGAGCGTCTTCAATTACCGTAAAGTCGGAGAAATCAATTCCGTTTTCGCTCTGTGCCATTACGAAAGGATAACGCCCCGCATGTACCCACTTTTCTTCCCTGTATCTTCCGTTATATTTGGGAACGGGATTCCAGACGGCATAGTAAATTCCGGTGTAGGGATTCCTTGAAATCAGCATGGGAGAATCGGGAGAGGTAAACTTTGACGGTATCGGTGCCGTCCAGTTTTTTCCGTTATCGTCGGAAAAACTTTCATACTGGAAGCATCTGTCCGTACGGAAATACCCGTAAAGCTTTCCGTCAGGCAGAACGGAAATTCCCGGCTCCTGCAGTCCCGTTTCCGAATGACCGGGATTCGGCATTTCAATCACTTCCGAAAGCGGATGCCAGTTTTTTGCTTCGGCATCACCGCCGAAAATACGGCAGGTGCCGAAATATACAATGCCGTCTCCTACAATCCTATGTCTTGCCGCGGGAACAAGAAGCTTTCCGTCGGAAAGCTTGCGCACACGGCAGTTGTTTACTACGTAATATATGCTGTCATTGAATTCTATGCACGACTCGGCCTCACCGAAACGGGTTTCGTCACCGAGAGCACGGCGAAGATAATAAGCGGAGCGCGGCCCGGATTTGCAGAGATAAAAAAGGCACAGCGTACCGTTATCAAGCCGGCAGAAGGACACGCTCATAATATTCCGTGTGTTGTGTTCATCCGCACCGACAAGCAGATAAGGAAGATGTTCAAAGCTGTTTCCGCCGTCACGGGAAATCATTCCCGCAATATCGCACGGAGCATCATCCTCGGAGGAGCTGCCCGTATACCTGCTGTATGCAAACAGAATCGAGCCGTCCTTCAGAATTGCAAAATCTCCCTCGCTGTTGCGGGGATTGTTTTCGTGCGGAGGTATCTCCGCAACCGTATTTAAGCTGATGATTTCGGGCGCATTCATAATAATGCCTCCTCAAGCTGTGTGATTCGTTTTGTAAATCATATTATACCACGTCCGAAACAAAATGCAATCAGACTATGCAATCGGATATTTGCTTCAAATTAACCGAAAACATTTCTCAACTCGTGATTGATATTTGATTTTTCACGCGTTATAATGAAAGCGGAAAGAGTAAATCTGAGAGAGGTGAGATATATGTTCAATGAAGAATGTTACAAAAAGCTGACCGAAAAGGGCTGTCTCGGCAAATACGGAAGAAACTGCTATATCGGTTTTTCCTGCTTTTATCTTGCATCCTGCTTCATTGCGGTACTGCTTCTGATGTTCTTTGAAAGATTTTCGTGGGTATTTCCGATTATAATCGCACTCGGTCTGGTAATCATAAACGTAATTATGAGCCGTCAGCTGAAAAAAGAGCCATATCTGTGTGACTATGCCGAAATCGTAAGCGTTGACAAAGCTTATGCAACGGTAAAAATCGGTGACACAAAAGTCAAAGCTTCTTCATTTGAAAAATTCCTCAAAAACGAAAATCTCGATTCCTACGCACCGGGTGACAAGGTAATCGTTTTTTCACCCGACAAAAGAATGTCCAGACCTCTTTTCACAAAAGCGGATTAACCGACCTTATCTGATATCGGGAGGTACTTATGAGAGAGTTTTATATTACTGCCGACGACGGACTTGAGCTTTCCGTTGCCGAATTTGAAAAAGAAAACCCCAAAGCGATAATTCAGGTCATCCACGGCGCTATGGAACATAAGGAAAGATATTATCATTTCTGTAAATTTCTGAATGATAACGGCTATGCGGTCTTCGTTTCCGATAACAGAGGTCACGGTCACTCCGTAAACGACAAATACTTTCTGGGTAACTTTGACAGCTCAATGAAAATAGTTGAAGACCAGTATATAATCACAAAATATATCAAATCCGTTTATCCCGGTAAGGATTTATATATGTTCGGTCACTCTTACGGTTCAATGCTTGCGCGGCTTTACCTTCAGGACCACGACGACGAGATAAAGAAGCTGGTGCTGACGGGCACGATGTTCCCGATGCACGTTGCAGAGCTCGGCAAAGCAATTACAAAGCTCAACAGCAGGGCATTCGGCGGAAACACCCGTAAAGGTCCCGTTCCCGCAATAGCCAATTCCGGCACGGATATCTGGGTATGCGCGGATGCCGATACAATGAAGGCATACCGGAGCGACCCGCTTGTACAAAACTGTAAATACACCAACGATGCGGTGGGTTGCCTCGTGGAAGCGGACGCACTGATGAAAAAGGTCAGAAATTACAAGGCAAAAAATCCACAGCTTCCCATTCTGACGGCAAACGGCAAAAACGACGTATGCAGAGGCACTTTCATCGGTCTTACCGGCAGTATCAAGCTGCTGAACAAAGCCGGTTACCACCGTGTATTCGCAATCACCTATCCCGGTATGCGCCACGAGGTAATCAACGAAACAGACAAAGCGGCAGTGTACGACGATATTCTCAGATTCTATAACAGCTGACAAAGACATAAAAATGAGCTTCGCTCCCGAAAGGAACGAAGCTCTCTTTTTTATTTGAGTATTTTCTCACCGTCAAAGACTATGACACCGTAGCCGTCTCCCGCCTTGTTCCCGTCCATAAGCCACTTTTTGTAAGCACGTCGGAAAGAGGTATCCTCGGGCCACTGCTCAAGAGGATATTCGGTCCAGTGACCGAAAAGCCGCCAGTCGTTATGGAAGGATTCATCAATACCCTCGGAGATGATTTCAAAGTCATCCATAAATTTCAGAATATTCATGTGGGGAGGCAGAAATTCTCTGTGCTTCGGGTAAAGAAGCCAGCTGCCGCAGCACAGTACAAGGGGTTTGCCGTCAAGCTCGTCCTTGTAAAAATCGTATGCTTTCTTATAAGAATCAAGTCGCACCTCATCCGTAAGACCGATTCCCGAGGAGGGAATGTGGAATCCGTGTATCTTCTCCCCTTCTTCAATTTTATATCCGCATTTCGTCAGATAACCGCCCTCGTGGCTGAAGATATTGGGCTCATACTGGAATCTGCCCAGAGCAAATCTGGTCATCCTGAAAAAGCCCTCGTTCCAGCCGGCAACGAAGGTGCCCCATACGTGCTCACATTCTTTGCACTCCATCAGCTTGTATTTCAGGTCGCTCATGGTATCCCAGTAGATATTCTCGGGAATGCCCGCATCAATGTATCTGTTATAGAGGATTTCCGTGCAGTTGAGCAGAAAGACCTCGTGAAGAGTATACTCGTTTTCGCCGTATTTCTTCGTCAGCTCATTGGTAATGATATCAAGATATTTGCCGATATTTTCTGCTGTGGGAAACATAAATTCATTGACGAGAGTATCCATATCCTTTGCGAAATCCGGCTCGCTGTCAATACGGTCCTCTATGCGGAGGAACTCTGCCTGTGCTTCAGCGGGGAAACCCACTCTGTCCATAAATCTGTTTACAAATTCTGTATTATGTTTCATATTTTTCACCTGACATTCTTTTCTTTGCTGATATTTTAATTATAAAAAGCAAAAATCGGTTTGTCAAGGAAAAGGAAATCCCGCATTATAAAAATGACGCATATTGCAATAAAAATTTTCATTTCGGTAAATTTCACTTTACTTTATAAAAGTGCTGTGGTATTATACTTGAGTCACAAAAACAACAATTTTGGAGGGTTATCTTTATGAAAAGAGATACTTGGGCCTCCCGCTCGACATTTATTCTTGCGGCAATCGGCTCAGCGGTAGGTCTCGGCAACGCGTGGCGTTTCCCCGGACTTGCGGCAAAACACGGCGGCGGTGCTTTCCTGCTGGTTTACCTTGTTGCAATGCTTGCTCTCGGTATTCCTCTTCTTATGACGGAAATCGCCATCGGACGCCATACAAAAAAAGCAGCTTCGGGTGCTATGCGTGTAATCAACAAAAAATCGGAATTCATCGGCTGGATGTCAGTCGGCAACGGATTCTTTATTGAGATTTACTATGCGGCAGTATTTGCATGGGTAATTCTGATGTTTGCCCTTTCATGGAAGTTCGCAGGCCTTACCGGTAACACCGAAGCAGCCAGCAATCTGTGGGCGGAAACAATCAAAACGACCGGTACGACAGCCGGATATACCACGATTTCCGTTCCCGTTCTCATCTGCCTTATCATAGCGTGGGGTGCGGCATACTGGTGCATCCGTAACGGTACGACAAGCGTAGGCAAGGTCGTTAAATACACCGTTACTCTTCCCGTTATCTGCCTTCTCATCCTTGCAATCAAGGGCTTCACCATGCCCGGTGCGGCTGCAGGTCTTGCCAAGCTCTTTATTCCCGACTGGTCGGCACTTTCCGATTCAACGCTCTGGGTTGACGCCATCGGTCAGGTATTCTATTCACTTTCGGTTGCAATGGCAATCATGGTTGCCTACGGCTCATTCCTCAAGAAGGATACGAACGTTGCCGCAGACGCAATGATCATCGCATTCTCCGATATGCTTGTCAGCGTACTCGCAGGTATCGTTATGTTCACCACAATGGCAGGCGTAGGCATGCTTGATAATATGTCTGCCTCCGGTATTGCGACCGCTTTCATCATCTATCCCCAGGCAATCGTAAGTCTTACCAACATTCCCTGGATCAATGCGGCGTTCGCATTCGTCTTCTATTTCTGCCTTATCACGCTTGCAATCGACTCACTCTTCTCAATCATTGAAGGTGTTTCAGCCGCAATCTCGGATAAATTCGGCTTTGAAAAGAAGAAGGTCACTCAGGCAGTCTGCATCTTTGACTTCGTTGTAAGTCTTGTATTCGTCACGGGCGCAGGCCTTGCCGTTCTTGATATCGTTGATAACTTCATCAACAGCTATTCACTCGTTCTTACCGGCGTTCTTGAATCCATCGTACTCGGCTGGTTCTTCAAGACAAACAAAATTCTTGACCAGATCAACCGCAATACAAAGAAATTCAAAATGCCCAAGGGCTGGCTGAATATCTCCCTTAAATTTATCTGCCCCGTTATTCTTTCCGGTCTGTTTATCTGGAACATCGTTTCACTTATTCAGTCAGGCGGTATCTACGGTGCAGCCGACGGTTACTCACTTAAAGCAAATATCGCTTACGGTTGGGCCATTATCGGTCTCATCTGCTGCTTCGGCGGTATCATCAAGGTTGTTGAAATCATCCGTGTCAAAAAGGGTGCTTCACCCGAAGCAGACCTTACGTGGGATGACTGCGACAAGCTTGAGGCCGAAGAAAGCGAAGAAGCATAATTACAAAGACGTCCTCTGCCTTGAGGGCGTCTTTTTTTATCATCTTGCCTTTTTGAATCCTAGGTATTATAATGGCATTATCAAGTCGAAAGGAATGAGACAAATGAAAAAAAGTCCTGCATATTCCGGACCCATGCGTTTTGCACACAGAGGTCTCGTACAGTACGGTCCCGAAAACACCCTTCCCGCATTTGAAGCAGCCATTGAATACGGCTGTGAAGGAATTGAGCTTGATATACACCGTTCGTCAGACGGTGAGGTTGTGATTGTTCACGACAAAAACTTCAGACGGATGACACGCGGTGTCGACGAAAGAAACATCAACGACCTGACGGTCAAAGAGCTTGTCTCCGTAGATCTTCCGTATGCAGGTCATCTTCTTCCCTTTGACCCCCCTGTTCCCTATTCGGAAAACGAGGGCTCGGCAAGAACGTATACGGACGAGCAGGTTGAGCAGTTCAGAAAAACGGAAAACCGTGTCGCTCACCTTATGACCTTTGAGGAATTTGATAAGTGGTTTGAAACGGTAACGGAAGATGTTATCATAGAAATCGAATTCTGCGACCCGGGACTTGTCGTGCGTATGTTTGAAATACTCCGCAATTCAAAGAACTGCGGCAGATATATACTCTTTTCCGGCAACAAGGGAATAAACCGTGAAATACAGACCTACATCAGAATGCACGGCAAACCCGAAGGATTGAGAATAGGCGCAAACATCAGATATCTCAACGACGAGACAATGGAATTCATCAGGAACAGCGACCTTTACGAGGTAGGACTCAACGACCTTCATTTCACAAAGGAAGACGTAGATATGCTCAGAGAAATGGGTATTAAGGTATTTTCCAATCTGGGCGACTATCCCGAATGGTGGAATGCAATCATGACCTACGGCGTTGAGGGCTTCAAGACAAATTATGCCGAGGCATTTACCGAATGGCTGAATAAACAGTAAAGAGGAAAGAAAATGGAAAAAAGAGTATTTCAGACAATTAACGAAGAGGTTTCCCTTCTCGGCTTCGGAGGAATGCGTTTTCCCACCAAGGACGGCGAAATTGATTATGAGCTTTCAAGCAAAATGGTGGATATCGCCTACAAAAACGGTGTAAATTACTTTGACACCGCTTATCCCTATCACGACGGAAAAAGTGAGCTTTTCTTCGGTAAGGCGATGAAAAAATACGACAGAAAGTCATTTTTCCTTGCCACGAAAATGCCGCTGTGGGCAGTCAAATCCCGTGAGGACGCCGAAAGAATTTTCAACGAACAGCTTGAAAAGCTTCAGACGGAATACATTGATTTTTATCTTTTCCACGCCGTTGACAAGGGTCGCTGGGAGCAGATAAAGAATCTTGACCTGATTTCCTTCTGCGAAGAAAAAATAAAAGAGGGCAAAATCCGTCATCTCGGTTTTTCATTCCACGATGAATACGACGTATTTGAAGAAATCATAACCGCAAGAAAGTGGGACTTCGTCCAGGTACAGCTCAATTACATTGACGAAAGAGAGCAGGCGGGACTCAGGGGCTACGAGCTGACCAAAAAGCTGGGTATTCCCGTAATCATTATGGAGCCCGTCAAGGGCGGCACTCTTGCACGCCTTCCCGATGAAGTGGATAAGCTCTACAAGGATTACAATCCCGATGCCTCCACCGCCTCATGGGCAATGCGCTGGTGCGGCTCACTTGATAACGTCAAGCTGATTCTCAGCGGTATGAGCTCCGAGGAGCAGGTACTCGATAACCTTAAGACCTTCAACAATTTTACCCCTCTCAACGAGGAGGAAACAGCACTTGTCGGCAAGGTCGCGAAGGTGCTTCTCAGCAGAGAAAAGAACCCCTGCACGGATTGCAGATACTGTCTGCCCTGCCCTGCTGGAGTAAACATTCCCGCAAACTTTGACAGATGGAATAAATATCACGTTTACGGCGATAAGGAAAATGCCGTCAAGCGCTGGACGGATTTCAAGGATGAAGAAAAAGCAAAGAACTGTGTCAAATGCGGCCTTTGCGAAACGAAATGCCCTCAGAAAATCAATATCCGCGAAGACCTCGCCGCCCTTCAGACAGAGCTTGACGGACTTTGCAATTCGTAATAACATTCAAAACAGAAGCAGGAGCCATCACTTGATGACTCCTGCTTAATTTATATTGATTCAGTTTGCGTTTCGCTTGATTTTCTGCGCCGTGGTGCGGACAAAATCCTTATCTCTAACCGTAACCTTCATTACACGCTTGAATGAGGGTATTCCGCTGTTTACGTTATTGACAGCCGCCTTCATAAGCTTCTCGATTTCTTCCTGCGAGAAATCAGCGCCGTACTGCTCCTTGATTGCCTCAAAGTCGGGGTAAACCTGAGCCCTTACGGAAAGCTCACCGGAGGAATCCTCTTTACCGTATACCATTGAGGATGCGACGAACTGCTCGGAATCAATCAGATATTCAAGCTCCTCGGGATAAATATTCTTTCCGTTGGAGGTAACGATTACGTTTTTACAGCGTCCCGTTACGTGATATCTGCCTTTGCTGTCCTTATAACCGAGATCGCCGGTATGGAAGAAGTTCTCTTCATCCATAACCTTTGCGGTTTCTTCGGGATTATTGAAATAACCGAGCATTACCATTCCGCCGCGTACACAGATTTCGCCTACCCCGTTTTCGTCCTTGTTGATTATTTTTGCATCAACTCCGGGAAGGGGCTCACCGATTGAGTCGGTGGTACGGCAGCGGTCATGATTGATAATCGCAAGAGGAGCGCATTCCGTAAGGCCGTAGCCGAAAACGACCTGAATACCGAAAGCATCAAAATCCTTGATAATCTGCGGGTCAATGGGTGCGCCGCCGCAGATGATCATTCTCATATTTCCGCCGAAGGTCTGCTGTATTTCCTTGAAGAATACTTTTTTAAGGTCAATGTGGAATTTTGAAGCCGCCTTACAGAGTGATTTACCCACTCTGAACATCAGCTCACCGTGCTTTTTCTTCTTTATCTCACGGATAATACGCTTATGGACTATTTCAAGCACCATGGGGACTGCAACGAATACGGACGGATTATAATCCTTCATATTGCGCAGAACGTACTTGAAGCCGTCGCAGAAGGTCACCTTTGCACCGCAGTAGGGAGCAAAGAAAATGATGATTGAGCTTTCAAAGGTATGATGGAAGGGAAGAATGGATATACCGCAATCCTCGGGATAGATTTTGAGTACGCCCATTGCCGCCTTGATTTCAAAGACGAAGTTTCTCTGGCAGAGCATTACGCCCTTTGACACACCGGTAGTGCCGGAGGTAAAAAGAAGCACGCAGAGCTTGTTTACGTCCTGCTCAACGCTTCTGTAAAGCTCGCCGTACTGCCTGCCGGATTCAAGATAATCGGCAAAGGGTATTATACCGTCACCTTTATCTTCCTTACGGTCAAAGCAGATTATTTTAAGCTTATCCCTGAAGCTGTCGGGAATATTTGAAATATGAGCTTCGTCAACAAATATATATTTACTTTCGGATGCCTTCAGAATACCCTCAACGTCACGGTGATAAAGCTCCTTGTCAATGGGAACTATGCAGGAGCCGGAGCAGACAACGGAAATGTAGGTAATGCAGTACTCATAGCAATTATCGGCAAGCACGGCGATTCTGAAATTCTCCGCTCCGTCGTTTACAAGGGCATTTGAAAGACAGTTAATTTTATCTCTGTATTGAGTGTAATTGAGGAAAAAGTGGTCGTCACCCTTTTTTACCTCAAACGCAGGTCTGTCGCCGAAAAGCTCACCGCTCATGTCGACGATATCCCTGACAGTATCAAATTCTCTGACTTTGTAGAATGGTTTCATCTGTACCTCTGACTATGTATTGCATATTTGCCGCATATATGTAAATATCATACCATATATAGTATGTATGAACAAGTGACAAAATACACATTATTGTTACAACACAACACTTATCTGTGCTTAAAAAAAGCACAAAATGTTGCATAAATATGTAAAAAGGAGGCAGAATAGTCTGCCTCCTTGGTTTTTGGCTTCAGCCCGCCTTCCTGTGACTCTGAACTGCAATGCTTCCGCTTGAAGAGGGACTGAAATGGTCCTTTGTAAGCTTGATAACTACAGGTGAAAGAGCGAGAACGGCAATGAGATTGGGAAGAGCCATAAATGCATTGAATATATCGGAAATAGTCCATACCACGTCAAGCTTCAGGAACGAACCGAAAAAGATGCCTGCAACAAAAACAACGTAAAATGCGGTTTCGGCTTTCTTTCCGAAAAGGAAGCCCCAGCATCTTGAGCCGTAAAGAGCCCAGCCGAGAATTGTGGAAAGAGCAAAGAGCGCTATACCGACGGCAACAACGGCGGAGCCGAGACGGTCCCCGATAACCGTACCGAATGCACGTGAAACGAGCTCAGTGCCTGCATTCTTACCCCAGCTGAAATGAACGCCCTTGCCGTAAAGTCTGTATATACCGCTGAGGACTACAAGTGCAGTGAGAGTGCAGATTACAAAGGTCGCCATGAATACTTCAAAGATACCGAAAAGTCCCTGCTTGACGGGATTCTTTTCAGAAGTGGTGGCGTGAGCCATGGGTGCGGAGCCGAGACCCGCTTCGTTTGAGAATACGCCTCTGCCGATGCCCTTTGACATGGCAATCATCATTGTGGAGCCGACTGCACCGCCCATAACGCTTTTGGGCTTGAATGCGCAGACGAATATCCATCTGAAAACTTCACCGATAATATTCGCGTTGCCTGCAATGACTATAATACAGGCAGCAACGTAAACGACAGCCATAAAAGGAACAAGCTTTTCCGTAACTGAGCCGATTCTCTTGACACCGCCGAGAAGAATCACGGCAACAAGAACTGCGATTGAAGCACCGATGATGATGCTGACAACGGGTGCCTTCTGACCCATAAAGCTTATCGTATGTGCCTTTGTGAAGCCCTCGCTGAGAGAATCAATAAACGTATTGACGGAAGCGGCAATTGAATTTATCTGTGTCATACCTCCCGTGCCGATACATGCAAGGCCGCCGAAGATACAGAAGAGGACTGCAAGGAAATTCCATTTTTTGCCCAGACCGTTTTTGATGTAATACATGGGACCGCCTGCCCATTCGCCCTTTTCGTTTCTCTCACGGAATCTTACCGCGAGCGTAACCTCAAAATATTTGGTTACCATTCCGAAAAGAGCCGATACCCACATCCAGAAAACGGCACCGGGGCCTCCGATTGCAATCGCACCGGTTGCACCCGCCACACTGCCTACGCCTACCGTACCGGCAAGAGCGGTGGTTACTGCCTGGAAGGGAGTGATTTCTCCTATACCCGCCTTCTGCTTTGAGGTAATCTTACCGAGCGTATTTTTCATGGCATAGCCGAATTTGTCAAACTGTAAAAATTTAGTCCTGACGGTGAGATAAATTCCCGTTCCCACCATTATCACAAGGAGCCAGGGGCCCCAGGCAAATTCATCGATTTTTGAAAGAAGTGCTGAAATATTCATAATTGCCTCCGAGGAAAAAATATAATACAAACGGTCACCCGTAATTGTTGTTTCCGGGAATGTATTTTAGCAGAATCAACAAACACAGTCAACAATTTTAGTGCAATTTGCTAAACTTCCTATTTTTTACTTTATTTTCCTGTTTTGGCAATTCAAACCGAATTATTTTGGTTGATATTTAATTTTACCGTAATATTTTGCCTTGAGTAAAATTTTCGGCGCAAAAAAGAGGGGCGGTTATTTCCGTCCCTCATAGCTTATATAATGTTTCTGATACCTGCCGCTACACCGTCTTCGGCATTGGTTTTCGTTACGAATTTCGCTGCTTTTTTTACGTTTTCGGTGGCGTTTCCCATAGCGAAGCCGTAACCCGAAAATTCAATCATCGGCAGGTCGTTATCCGCATCTCCGAAAGCGGCACATTCCGAAGCATCTATACCCAGAATCCGGCACATACCGGCAAGAGCGGTACCCTTGTCGGCAGATGCGGCAGTAAATTCAAGACTTGCCGCAAAGGAAGCGGTAAGGGCGATACCTTCAAGCGCTTCAAGATAATTTTTAACCTTCAGCAGCGTTTCGGCATCGCCGAAATGCATGGTAAATTTCTCTATATCTTTTCCGTTCAGGTCGTCGCATACGTCACCGCAGAAATTCGTTTCCCTGATAATCATATCAAGAAATTCCTCCGGATAAAGCTTCGGGTCAAGATATTTCACCGAATCGGAGCGCATATATGACTTTCCGTCACAGTATATTTCGGTCATCAGCGGATTTGAATCCAGATATCTGATAACCGGCTCACAGAATTCCCATTTCATGGGATTAGTATATATCACTTTGTTTTCCCTGCGGTCATATACGCCCGCACCGTTTGAAAATATGATATAATCCGTTTCCGGGACCTGCTCACAGACGTTGCCGATAATGGAAAGCGTTCTGCCGGTGGCAATGGAAATCTTTATCCCTTTATCGTGGGCTTCTTTAAGTGCTTTTCTGTTTTCTTCGCTGACGGTAACGTGGTCGGGAGACATCAGCGTTCCGTCCATATCAAGTGCAATCAGCTTAACCATTATTCCGAATAGGATGCATCAAGCTTCATCATATATTCCCATGACATTTCACAGCCCTTGAAGGGATCGCCGTCGGGCCAGTTGTCATCGTGCTCATACATAATGTAGGGAATTTCAAGCTCGCAGGCAACCTTGTAGCATTCCTCAAGGTTGACGAGTCCCTGACCGAGAGGAACGAACTTTCTTCTGTCGTCCTCATCAAAGATATAATCCTTGAAATGGATAACCTTTACTCTGCCTGCAAGACGCTTAAGCTCCTCGGCGGGATTCTGCTGTGCAAAGTGCATCCAGCCAACGTCGGGAATGAAATTGAAAAGGTCCTTATCCGTATTGTTGATAAGGTAATCCATCATGGTGTGCTTGGAGTCGTCAAGACGGAAATATTCAAAAGCGTGATTATGATAATTGAAGGTGAAGCCGTTTTCCTTCATCTTTGCACCTATTTTTTGGGCATGCTCAATGAAGTCGGTCACTCTCTTTACGTTGCCTCTTGATTCACTCGGTGCGGAGCCGATACCGATGGCGTCACAGCCGATAATCTTATGCTCTGCCATAAGGGCATCAAGGTCGTTATCCATTCTGTCAATGGACTTATGGGTGATACAAACCTTCATATCATATTTATCAAGGATTTCCTTCTGTGTCTCGGCGGGGATATCACCGATACCGGAAATCTGAACGTCGTTTACTCCCATTTTCTTAAGGCGTGCAAGGGTCTTATCAAAATCCTCGGCGGTCTGAATGTAATCCCTGAGTGTGTAAAGCTGGATTCCCATGGTGGGTTTTTTCATCATTATTACTTCCTTCCGGATATAATTTTCAAACATTATAACATCACTGTTGTTTTTTATCAATTACTATGTTAATATAATTTATGAAATTTTTGAAAGGGAGTATGTTCAATGGCAACAAAAGAAAAAGACAGAGAAAAAGCCGTGCCTCTGATTGAAACGGAATTACCTGAGCAGTTCAACGAGCTTTTCACGGAAGAGGAAGTGATCGGCTGTTTCAAGGGTCTGCGCGACCTTGTAATCTTCACCGACGTAAGAATGGTTTCCATTGACGTAATGGGTATTACGGGAAAGAAAAAAATCATAACCACCATTCCCTATAATCATATATGTGAAATGACGATAGAAACACCGGGCTATATCCATCTTGATACGGATATGTTCATTGAAACCACCTCGGGCGCGTCAATGGCATTCAGCTTCATCAAGTGCAAATCAGTCAAGATCATACAGAGTAAAATTGCAAAAAGAATGGTATAAATACGGGAAGTCGGAACGTTGCCGTTCCGACTTCCTGCGTTGTAAAGAAAGGATGAAAATGAGTTTCGGTTACATATATATTAAGGAATAATACTCTCTGTTTTTCTGATTGCAAACCAACCTGCTCCGAACGTCAGTACAATAAGCGAAATTGCCGAAATTACCGTCATGCTTACGCCTCCCTGCGATTTATCCGTGCTGTTTTTTGCCTTTTCATATATCAGTATCGCAAAAACGGGGATTTGTTGCAGAAAAAACACTTTTTATGTTGATTTTGTCTATTTTATGTTATAGAATAAAAAAGATATCTATTGGATAAGAGGTATAAAAAATGAAAAGTTGCTCACTCATTACAAAAAGGATTTTATGTCTTGCTCTTGCGGCACTGATGCTGTTTTCACTTGCATCCTGCGGTAAGGACAAGGGCGGAAACGGAGCTTACGCCACCGCAGCCGAAGCGGCAGATGCTCTCGTTCAAGGCAGCGGCATTTCCGCCGCCCTCACGTCAAGGGACAAGGACTACGCGTCCATAATCTTTGCCTCGGATATTCCCGACAATTTCGCTTTTCTGTCATCCGATGACGGTACGGCGGATATGGCAGGCGTTTTCGTCTGCGAAGATGACCAGAGCGCAAGGAATCTTGACTTTGCCATCAACACCTATATCGGCGATATGAAGGAAGACAGCGCAAAATACAAGCCCGAAGAAGCCGAAAAGCTTGAGGGTGCTGTTATTGAATGCTCAGATAACGTTGTTGTACTCTGCGTTTCCGGAGACGGAGCAAAAGCAAAGACAGCCGTTGCCGACGTAATAAGCGGAATTGACAAAGACGGCAAGGCAGATGCCGGCGAAAACACTCCCGATATTTCCGAAGAGGATACGACCGTCACTCCCCCTTCGGTCACCGCAACGGGCGAATTGAAGGACCTGGGCGGTATCGTAAGAATCGGTGATACCTGCTATGAATGCTGGTATTACAATCCCGAAATTGCACAGAGATACGCTTCGGCAGTCAAGAAGGTATCCGCCGCGATGCCCTCCAATGTAAAAGTATACAATATGCTCATTCCTCTCTCCTCGTCAATCACTCTTCCCGATAACTACGCCGACAGAGTGCAGAACGGAGACCAGTCCGGCTCAATCAAAAAAATCAACGATATAATCGGCACCGAAGCGACCCATATCAATATCTACGATACTCTCATGGCACACCGCAACGAATATATCTACTTCCGTACCGACCACCACTGGACGGGTCTCGGTGCATACTATGCTTACAATCAGTTCCTGAAGGCAAAGGGTAAGACAGCGGCTCCCATAAGCAGTTATCAGAGCGTGGAGTTTGACGGATTCCTCGGTGAATTCTACACGAAGTCAAAATCCTCGGAGCTTAAAAACAATCCCGACAAGGTAATCGCATACTACCCGGTCAATAACGACTCAATCACAATGACCGTGACCGAGAGCAGCGGCAAGGTATTTGAATGGCCCATCGTCAATAACGTAAACAGCTACGACGCTTCTCTCAAATACAGTACCTTCGCCGGTGCGGATAATCCCTATACCGAAATCAAAAACAGTGCCGTTACCGACGGCTCAACCTGCATTGTCATCAAGGAATCCTTCGGCAACGCCCTCGTTCCCTTCATTGCAGATAATTACAGCACGGTTTACGTAATCGACTACCGCTACTATTCAGGCAACATCAGGGAGCTTGTTCCCTCAAACGGAAACGTTGACGTTCTCTTTGCAAACAATCTCTCCATGATGCAGAACTCCTACCTTGCAGGTAAGCTTGAGCTGCTGGCAAACAGCTGTAAATGATAATCCGACATAAAAGCCCTTGATAAATAAGGAATCAGCCGCCGTAAGTGATTTACGGCGGCTTAAATTTTGCACAAAAATATCCGCCACATTATGTGTAGAAATGAATCAGTACGCACTATATGTGTATTTTATACAAAGAATGTTCATATTATCCGTCATTGTATACAAAATCCTTTGACATAGCGCTTTCATTGTGTAAAATATGACAACAGATTCTTCACATAAATTTTTTGTGCATTTTGTACAGTTTTACATCAAACTTTTTGTGCATAATCCCTTGACAAATTAAAATTTGGTGGTATAATACCCAACGTTAAAACACGAAAGGAGAAAAACAATGTTAGCTGAACGCGAAATCATCAGAGAAATGGAAGAACAGCTTTTTGAAGAAATCAGCCACACAAAGTTCTTTTCATTTGAAAGACTTATCAAGATCTTTGAACTCAAGAGTCTCTACACAATGAACTGAGACTCACCCTGAAACAACATCGGCTTTTGCCGGTTTTAATATATCCGAAGCTTCGGCTTTGGGCACAGGAAAATCAGAGACACGGTTTATGCCGTGTCTTTTTTGTTTTGCGGTTGAATTTTATAAATCTTTGCTGTATCATATTTTTACAAAACCGAAAGGAAGACAGCTATGGATAAAGTTCCCTTCAGACAAATTCATCTTGATTTTCACACGTCCGGTCTGATTGACAATATCGGTGCCGGATTTGACAAAGAGGAGTTCAAGCGTACCCTCGCTTTGGGTCACGTTGATTCAATCACTCTTTTTGCAAAGGGGCATCACGGATATTCGTTTTACCCTTCCGAGGTCAACGAAATGCATCCGGGTCTTGATTTTAATCTTCTGGGTCAGCAGCTTGAAGCGTGCAGAGAAGCGGGAGTCAGAGCCCCCGTATATATTTCCGCGGGACTTGACGAAAAAGAAGCGGTGCTCCACCCCGAATGGCTTTGCAAGGGCGCACCGGATGCTTCACCCGATTTTCTCAACAGAGCCGGTTATCACGCATTCTGCTTCAATACTCCGTACCTTGACAAGCTTATCAGTCACGTTGAGGAAGTGATGAGGTTATTTGATCCCACCGAGGTTTTCCTTGATATCTGTGACGAAAGAATCTGCTACTGCAACAAGTGTCTGCGTGATATGAGGGAGGCAGGTCTTGACCCTCACGACACCGCGGACGTTAAGGAATGGGCAAAACGCGTTTACGCAAACTACTGTAAACGCGTTGAGAAAGCGGTAAGAAAGTATAACAGCGATACGGTCATATTCCATAACGCAGGCAACATCCCCATGGGCAGAAGGGACCTGGCGGGTTATGATGACCATCTTGAGCTTGAAAGTCTGCCCACGGGCGGATGGGGCTACGACCATTTCCCGATGTCAGCCGCGTACTGCCGTAATCTCGGCAAGGAATATATCGGCATGACGGGTAAATTCCATACCACCTGGGGTGAATTCGGCGGCTTCAAGCATCCCAATGCTCTCATCTACGAAACGTCGCTTTCATTGGCGCTCGGTGCAAAATGCTCCGTCGGCGACCAGCTTCACCCCTCGGGTAAGCTGAACGAAGCCACGTATTCGCTTATCGGCAAAGCATATTCTCTTGTTGAGGAAAAAGAGTCCTGGTGCAGCGACGTAAAAGCAATATCCGATATAGGCGTGCTTTCAGCCGCATCCACCAAGGAGAGAGAGGGCAAAAACAGTATCAGCGACGTAGGTGCAAACCGTATCCTGCTTGAAAAGAAATACCTTTACGATTTCATTGACAGATACTGCGATTTCGGAAAATACAAGCTGCTTCTGCTTCCCGATGACGTTTACTGTGACAGTGAGCTTAAAGCAAAGCTGAGAGAATACGTTTCAGGCGGCGGCAAGGTCCTTTTCAGCGGCAAATCCGCAAAGGACGTATTTGACGGCATAACCGTAGGCGATGAAAGAGAATTCAGACCCGATTATATGCAGCCCGTTTCCGGTGAGGGCTTCACAAACGGTGTCACACAATACGTAATGTATGAGCAGGGTTATTCATTTGATTGCGAGGGATTTGAAACCGCCGCATATATGGCAGAGCCCTATTTCAACCGCACTCCCGAGCATTTTTCGTCACATCAGCACACCCCCGATAAGGCGGGAACACTCAGACCTGCCGCAGTAATCAGCGACAGTATCGGCTACATTTCTTGGGAAATATTCAGGGATTACGCTCAGAAAGGCGAGCTTCACTGCAAAGAGCTGGTTGATAATATGCTTTCACGGCTTCTCGGTAAAGACAGAACTCTTACGGTCGTAAACCTTCCCGACCGCGGCGTAATCACGCTTATGAATCAGCAAAAGGAAAACCGCCTTGTAAATCATATTCTCTACGCTCACACAAGCGTCAGAGGCAAAAATATTGAGGTTATTGAGGACTGTGTACCCATTTACAACGTGGACGTAAAAATCAGATGTCCCGGTGTAAAATCGGTCAGAACCGTACCCGAAGGAAAGGCGCTTGATTACATATACGAAAACGGCATTCTTTCCTACACGGTTCCCGAGGTAAACATCCACACAATGGTTGAAATAGCATATTAAATCCCGAACAGACAAAAACAAACCGATTGTATCCGAGATACCGGATGCAATCGGTTATTTGTTATCTGAATGCAAAATATATCGGGCATGAAAAAACATTAGCCACATTTCCGGACCGTTCGTATAAAGAGATGAAAGACAAAATCAAGCATCAGATTTACGGAGGAATCAATTATGAAATCAAATGTTGTTAAATCACTTGCCTCTCTTTTTCTCGCTCTGGCTTTGACACTTACAACAGGAGTTATCGCCTTTGCCGCAGATAATTCATGGAACGTCGGAGAGGGTGGCAAAAGCAGCGTTGTTGCTTATATCAAAAGCGGCACTCTGTATATCGAGGGAAACGGAAGAATGGACAGTTATGCAACAGATAATCTGGATGCCAAAACCAAAAACTCGGTTTACAAAGCCGTTATTTCTTACGGTGTTACCAACATAGGCGATTACGCTTTTGAAGATTTCATCAATCTTGAAACGGTATATATCCCTGTAGGAGTACATGAGATAGGCAGAGGCGCTTTCAGCGGCTGCCGAGCTCTTAAGGTAATTGACCTTCCGCCGACAGTTGAAAAAATAGACAATAATGCATTTGAAGACTGCGATGAAATCATGAGCATTCAGCTTCCCGCAAGTCTTAAGGAAATCGGAAGCAAAGCATTCAACCGCTGCTACGGGTTAAAATACATTACACTCAACAGTATGCCGAAAATCTCACAGTATGGTTTTTCAATGCTTTATGCAACCGTATTTGTACCGTCATCATGCTTTGACGAAGCATTTGACACAAATGAGCTTAACAGCGACCCGATTTACCAATTCGGCGGCGACAGCATAAGCTATATAGTTTTCTGAAACTAATAAAGACCTCCGTTAAACAGAAGCAGATATTGTCAACACACTGCCGCAGATTCGTAAGAACCTGCGGTTTTTTTCAATAAAGATAAATACTTTTTCGGCGGTTCGACCCGCGCCCCCCCGGCGCTCGGGTTGGTTTTCTGCTTTGTACAAGCAAACAGTACATTGTGGGGGAAAACCCACTAAACAGTACTCTTGATTTTGCTCGATAAACCGGGATTTATCTGCTATAGGATGTTGATTGTTTACTGTAATACTCCACTCCCGAATAACTCCCGTCAGTATTCCTTCTTCTGTTTGCAATATAGCCGTCTTTTTTGAATCCGGCCTTAATCATTGCTTTTGATGATTGAGTATTCAGTTCGTTACAACTGCATTCAACTAAATAATATCCTGAATCCAATAAATAATCCGATACTGCTTTTAAGGCTTCATCGGCATAACCGTTTCCCCAATAATCGTACCTTACCACATATCCGACATTACAGTAATTGTGCTTTTTATTAACTGTATTAACAGAAATATTTCCTATTGTTTCATTATTTTCCTTTAAAACAATCGCCCATTTTTCATACTTTGAATCATTTGCTTCAACCATACATTTGTTTATATATTCTAATTCTTCGTCTTTAGTTAAATCCGGGAAAGGAATATATTTATGTAATCTGTCATCATGTAATATTTCATAAAAAGCATCTATATCACTTTCATTATATCTTCTTAAAATTAATCTTTTTGTTTCTAATTTCGGACTTTGCATCTTTTATCTCTTCTTTCTGTTTCACATAGCATTGCAATAACTAAATATTGCCTTTGCCATTTTCCCTCATTTCCTCGCTGACAAATTGTTGCTTTATTTCACTTCAAAATATGTAATATAAACCTTATGCTTTATTGTAAAACTTTCGGGGCATTTTTCAAGAAATTTCCGATGTTTTTCATCCCATTTTCTGAGCGTGGTTTCGTCCATAGAGGCGAGCGTTCCGCGGCAGGCGCACATCCTGCCGTGCCACGTTTCACGG
Organism: uncultured Clostridia bacterium; assembly: GCA_937892115.1. GTDB lineage: Bacteria > Bacillota > Clostridia > Oscillospirales > Acutalibacteraceae > CAG-177. The sequence goes on from CALAUI010000014.1 coordinate 62,509, forward strand.
GTGAACGGAATATCACAGTAAAAAGTTTCGGTGTGTCTGTCGGGGAATAAATCGTCAAACATATCCTTTGAGCCGGAGGCACCCGCAGTCCATTTTTTATTCATCCGTTTTACAAGGCTGTGGCTTTTTGCGGCAATTTTATCGTCAAGCGTATATGTGAGATAAACCTTGATGAATTTTCCGCCCGGCTTAAGAAGTCTTTTTATTTCGCTCTGCATTTTTTCACGGTCAAGATACCAAAAGCATTGTGCCGCCGTTATCACATCAAAGCTGTTGTCGGACAAACCCGTTTCCTCCGCGGGAGAAACGATGTAATCAATGTTCCAACCATTCTTTTCGGCTTCGGCTTTTGCAAAGGAAATCTGCTCCGCCGAAATGTCAACCGCTGTTATTTTTGCGTTTTCATTGTATAAATTTTTCGGGAATACCCCTGTGCCCGTGCCGATATCGAGCCACGCCGTGCCGTCAGCCGCCACGCCGAGCTCACGCAGTCTGTCATAAAGCTCTTTCGGATAAATATCCCTGTATTTCGCATACGCTTCACTCGTTTTGCCGAAATCGAAGCTGTTGCCGTTGTCAATATTATCAAATTTCAACCTTATCCCTCCTGAAATAAGAACCTGAAATGCTTTGCATTTCAGAACCTTGTTGTCAAAACAATAAAAAAGCACCTCCGAAACGGAAGTGCCTTAAAAATATTCTGTCTGTATAGTTATATCGACGCAGACAAAACGGCACTTCGGGTAATAATATTATGCTGTTCATATACCATTGCTG
>CALAUI010000015.1 GCA_937892115.1 uncultured Clostridia bacterium
ACATCTTTTTTCCCTTTTTTTATCCCTTTTATCAACTTGGCCAGGTGTGCCATTCTGATAGAGCTTGAGGTGCATCGTATTTTACCTTTTCGCGTATTCAAATATACGTCAATATAATGATAAAAATACAGAGCCGGATAGCCGACTCTGCATCTCATTATAATGTAATATATTAACAGTATCAAACGAAATCAATACTCAAATTCACCGGTGAATGCGAGCACAGCATTACCTGTAAGAACTATTCTGTCATCTGTGTAATTGACTATCATATCTCCGCCTGCAAGCTTAACGGTAATGTCCTTACCCTTTTCGCAATAGCCCTTTTCACAAGCGGCAACAACAGCTGCACAAGCGCCTGTACCGCATGCCATGGTTTCGCCGTTGCCTCTCTCCCATACGCGGATACGGATAGTATTCTTATTGATGACTCTGATAAATTCGGTATTTACTCTGTGGGGGAATGCGGGATTATGCTCAAACTTAGGACCGGTAACCTTAAGATCAAGTCCGTCAATTTCATCATAAATAATCGCAAAGTGAGGATTACCTACCGATACAAACGTACCGTCATACTTCTTACCGTCAACCTCAACAGTCTTATCCATTTCGGTAATAACCGCCTTACCGATTACAACCGAAGCGGAATTAACCTTACCGTCTCTGAGATATACCTTTACGGAATAGATACCGCTCTTGGTTTCAACGGTCATATTTTCACTGCGGATATATCCGTTATCATAGAGATACTTGGCTACGCAGCGCATATTATTGCCTGCCATCTTGCCTTCGGAACCGTCCTTATTGAAGGAGCGCATTTTAACATCGGCAACACTTGACTTTTCAATAAGAACTATACCGTCACCGCCGATACCGTAATGGGGCTTGCAAAGGTTTACGCAGAGCGATTCGGGGCAGGTAATCTTATCATCAAAGTTTTCAATGAATATATAGTCATTACCGCAGGAATGCATCTTTGCAAAGCTGATTTTCTGTCTCCATGCACGCATATCATTGATATCAACAAGCTCGGTATTCTGAAGAGTAAAACCGGATTCAATGATTTCACTGAGAGCATTGGCTGTATCAAGCGAAGTAAGGCAGGGAATACCCAACTGCATTGCACGGCGATGAAGAATAGTGTAATTACCTACTCTTGCATCGTCAACCATGCCGGTGTAGATAATATAATTAAGTTTTCCGCTTTCCATCAAATCAAAGAGCTCGCTGCTCTGGCTTGCGGCAGCAACCTTATTAACGGGAATACCTGCACTTGAAATTGCAGCAGCAGTTCCTTCGGTAGCGAAAATAACAATACCAAGGTCAAAGAAGCGCTTTGCAAGGGTGACAATTTCCTGATAGTCATTTTCTTCCACGCTGAGAAGGATACCTGCGGGATTTGTTTCGCTGGAAGCCGGAACCTTGAAGTTTGCGGCACTGAGTCCTTTGAAAAGAGCTTCGGCAGTCGTCTTGCCAAGGCCGAGGACTTCGCCTGTGGACTTCATTTCGGGACCGAGTATAGAGTTTGCATCATTAAGCTTTTCAAACGAGAATACGGGCACCTTAACCGCGAAATAGGGAGGAGTTCTGTAAAGTCCGGTGCCGTAGCCGAGGTCTGCAAGGTTTGCGCCGAGCATAACCTTTGCGGCAAGGTCAACCATAGGTACGTTTGTTACCTTACTGATATAAGGAATCGTTCTGGAAGCTCTGGGATTTACTTCAATGATGTAAAGCTCATCGTCATAGATAAGATACTGGATATTTACAAGACCCTTAGTGCCGAGAGCAAGAGCCAGTTTTTCGGAGCAATCACAAATCTTGGTGAGGAATTTATCATTAAGATTATAGGGAGGATATACAGCGATAGAGTCGCCGCTGTGAACGCCTGCACGTTCAACGTGCTCCATAATACCGGGGATAAGCACATCCTTACCGTCGGAAATAACGTCAACCTCAAGCTCAATGCCGGGCATATATTTATCAACAAGAACGGGGTTATCAATACCGCCGGAAAGGATTCTGTTCATATACGCTTCCGTCTGCTCGGGAGAACGGGAAATAGTCATATTCTGACCGCCGATAACGTATGAGGGACGAAGGAGAACGGGATATCCGAGGGTATTGGCGGCATCAAGTGCCTCCTGAAGGGTATTAACGCCCATTCCCTTGGGCCTGAAGAATCCGAATTTCTCAAGAAGATCATCAAATCTCGCTCTGTCCTCTGCAAGGTCAATACTCTCTGCGGAAGTGCCGAGAATGGTGATGCCCTGCTCGTCAAGGAACTGAGTAAGCTTGATAGCAGTCTGACCGCCGAAAGCAACAACAACACCGATAGGATTCTCAACCTTGATGATATTCATTACGTCCTCGGGAGTGAGGGGCTCAAAGTAAAGTCTGTCTGCAGTATCGTAGTCTGTGGAAACGGTCTCGGGATTATTATTTACAATTACCACATCATAGCCCATGGAACGAAGAGTCCATACGCAATGAACCGATGAATAGTCAAATTCAATACCCTGACCGATACGGATGGGACCTGAGCCGAGAACCATGACAACGGGCTTTCCGTTCCTTGTGAAGCTCCTTGCTTCGCACTCACCGGAAGCGGTTGAATAGAAGTAAGGTCTGTCGGTACCGAATACGGATTCACACGTTCTGACTATCTGATACTTGAACTCACAGCTGAAATCAACAGAATTACCGGAAATTCTTGCAAGTGCCTTATCGGTATAGCCGAGTTCCTTACCCTCGTCATAAAGCTCCTTTGTGAGCTTCTTACCCTCAATCTTTGATTCGTAATCGGCAAGGATATGGAGTTTAGCAAGGAAATAATAATCTATCTTTGTGATATCATATATTTCATCGTCGGACATACCGGCTTTGATTGCCTCAAACACAGCAAAAATACGCTTATCGTCCTGAGCTGCAAGACGTTCTCTGAGCGGGAGATTATTTACGGGAGCTGCGTTGAGTGTATCAAGACCGATTTCAGCACCTCTGACCGCCTTCATAAGACCTGCTTCAAAGGTAGGAGCGATGGACATTACTTCTCCGGTCGCCTTCATCTGAGTTCCGAGTTTTCTTGATGACCCGGCAAACTTGTCAAACGGGAATTTGGGGAATTTAACAACGATATAATCAACAGCGGGGTCAAAGCCCTTGAGTGAAGCACCCGTCTTTTCATTCTTGATTTCGTCAAGAGTATATCCGAGAGCAAGCTTTGTTGTAATTTTGGCGATAGGGTAACCGGTTGCCTTGGATGCAAGTGCAGACGAGCGTGATACTCTGGGGTTAACCTCTATGACCGCATATTCAAGACTGTTTGGCTTAAGTGCAAACTGAACATTACATCCGCCGATAATTCCGATAGCAGATACCATATCAAGGGCTGCCTGACGGAGCATACCGAGTTCTTCGTCTGTAAGAGAAAGAGCGGGAGCTGCAACGATTGAGTCGCCGGTATGAACGCCTACGGGGTCAATATTTTCCATTGAGCAAACACAGACAACGTTGCCTTCGGCATCTCTCATTGTTTCAAACTCAATTTCTTTCCAGCCGGCAATACATTTTTCAACAAGAATCTGGGAAATGGGAGAAAGATCAAGTCCGGACTTGGCAATGATTTTGAATTCCTCTTCATTTTCCGCAATACCGCCGCCAGTTCCGCCGAGAGTAAATGCGGGACGGATAATTACGGGATAACCGATTTCACCGGCAACCTTAACTGCGGTTTCAAGGTCCTCTGCTATTTCGGAGGGAACGCAGGGCTGACCTATTGATTTCATAGCATCTCTGAAAAGTTCGCGGTCCTCTGCCGTATTGATTGAAGTAACGGGAGTACCAAGAAGCTTAACACCGTATTTTTCAAGAGTACCGTCCTTTGAAAGCTGCATGGCAATCGTAAGACCGGTCTGTCCGCCGAGTCCGGCAAGAAGACCATCGGGTCTCTCCTTACGGATAACACGCTTTATTGTTTCGGCGTTAAGAGTTTCAAGATATATTTCATCGGCAAGATTTTTATCCGTCATAATAGTAGCGGGATTTGAATTTACGAGCACGGTATCAATACCTTCATCTCTGAGAATGCGGCACGCCTGAGCGCCTGCATAGTCAAATTCCGCCGCCTGACCGATAATAATGGGACCTGAACCGATTACAAGTACCTTCTGAATTGACTTATCTTTTGGCATTTTCAACACATCCTATCTATATAAATAATCAATTACTGACCAAGTGTAGCCGTCATAACCGCCTTGATTGTGTGCATACGGTTTTCGGCTTCATCAAATACTATTGACTGAGATCCCTCAAATACTTCCTCCGTAACCTCAAGTCCCTCAATACCGAATTTTTCAAAGACGTCTCTTCCGACCTGAGTTTTAAGGTCATGATATGCGGGAAGGCAATGCATAAATCTGCATTGAGCTCCTGCGATTTCCATAAGCTTTGCATTAACTTGATAGGGATAAAGTGCATCTATTCTCTCTTTCCAGACCTCATCGGGCTCACCCATTGAAACCCATACGTCGGTATAGATTACGTCGGCACCCTTAACAGCTTCGGCAGGATTGTCATTAAATTCAAGTGTTGCTCCGGTAACCTTTGCAATTTCTTCACACTGTGCTACAAGTTCTTTATCGGGGAAATATTCTTTGGGTGCGCATGCAACAAAATGCATACCCATCTTTGCACATCCGACCATTATGGAGTTACCCATATTGTATCTGGCATCACCCATATAGACAAACTTTATACCCTCAAGCTTACCGAAATGTTCCCTTACGGTAAGAAAATCGGCAAGAATCTGTGTGGGATGGAATTCGTTTGTAAGACCGTTCCAAACCGGAACAGAGGCATATTTTGCAAGCTCTTCAACTATTTCCTGACCGTAACCTCTGTATTCAATACCGTCAAACATTCTGGAAAGAACTCTTGCGGTATCAGCTATACTTTCCTTTTTGCCTATCTGTGATGCCTTAGGGTCAAGATATACGGGATGCATACCCAGATCTGCGGCAGCAACCTCAAACGAGCACCTTGTTCTGGTACTGGTTTTTTCAAAAATGAGAGCAACGTTCTTTCCCTCAAAATATCTGTGAGGAATACCCGCCCTCTTTTTTGCTTTAAGGTCGGCGGCAAGGTCAATAAGGTATGAGATTTCTTCCGGCGTAAAGTCGAGAAGCTTAAGAAAATCTCTGTTTTTAAGTGAATTCATATATACCTCCGAAAAATTATACTATATCCTGTAGATTATATATCACTGTATACTCTTTGTCAATAAAATATACCGTATTTTTGCAATTTTATGCATATATTTGTAATTTTGTGCAATTATAAGAGATATTTTTGCATAATTTGTAAGTTTATATGCAAATCAGGACGAAGCAAACACCTCGTCCCGATTATTATTTAAGAAACAGTGAAGTATAAAAATTGTATACACCGGAAAAAATAACGACGGAACCGGCAAGCACACAGGTATGAAATACGGCATGAAAATACTTATGCTTTTTGCCGATAAGGTAGAGAACCGTGCCGACAGTAATACAAACACCGCCTATAAGCACCATAGCAGTAAATCTCCTGCCTATATCCCCCATTCTGTAAACGGAACGCATACCGAAAATAGCTGCCCATCCGAGAACAACATACATAAACACCTGGGGAACGGCAAATTTTTTAAAGTCCATAAACGTAAGAAGGACACCGACAAGAGAAAAGCCCCAAATGATGCAAATCATGGCAATCGTATAAGTCCTGTTTTCGCTTGTCATGGTAGGAAGGGCAAAAGAAGTAACGGTACCTGCAATCATGAAGAAAATGTTGCTGTGATCGATAACCCTTGCAATCTGCTTTGCTCTGGAGGGTTTGAGTCCGTGATAGACTGCGGAGCCGACATATACAATCAAAGTGGAAAGAACATAAAGGACAATGGAAACAAGAACAATTGAACCCGCAGAAGCGGCAATATGAAGTCTGATAAGAAGAACCGCGGCAACGATACAGAAAGGAATACCGAGGGCGTGAGTAATGCAGTTGGCAATATCTTCTGCTCTGGTATATTTGGGAAGAGGAATATTCTTCAGATCAAACATATCTTTTCTCCTTACATTGCTAAAATAAGAACGCCGTGAGTGATAAGCAATTCACCGAGTATGTAAGTAAGCATTACGGTAAAATGCCTCTTGAAAATAAGATCCTTGTTTTTGTGATACCTTACAAGGAATAAAGTACAATCCGAAATAAAGAAAAGCACGGCACCGACGTAAGCGATAATTGAGCCCTTACACGGGTCTGCAACAAGCTGCATAAGAGCAAACACATTCATTGTACTGTTGCATATCAGGTAAAAGTACATCGGAATAAGCATCATCTTCGGCGTACTTGGCTTGAGATTATAAATAATCACCGCTGAGATACCGTAATATACTGCGGCAGCGGGAATAACAATCCACCATTTAACGTTTGAGAAGACTATGTTATTTGTTGCATATACAAGAATGAAAAGCACGTGGGTAGCCATAAAACTGATTCCGCCTGCAACAAACCACTTGTTTCCGTTAGGAATGAGCAAAACGTCACCCAGCCAGCTTGTAATAAGTCCCGCTATCAGAAGCTTATCCGGACTGAGATCATTCTCAAACACAGCGGCAATATAATAGCAAATAATAAAAATAAGCAAAAACGGCTTGGTATATTTTCTTCTTTTTGAATCGTCACGCCAGGAATCAACGAGATGAATTATACTTGTGATCGTCAGCAAAACGAGAAAAATCAGACCGATTTTCAACAGGGCACCCCATTTCAATTACACTGGCAATATTCTAACACAAACAGTAAAATTAAATCAATTTATATTTTATACAAAATTAAAATGCACAGAAAAACCGCCGTGGTAAATATATACCACAGCGGTTGTTTTTTATTCTTTTACGGAATCAATAAACTTCCATACAAGAGCGGCAACAGCACCGCCTACAAGAGGAGCAAGTATAAATACCCAAACCGATGAAAGTGCATCTCCGCCTGCGAAAAGAGCAGGTCCGAAGGAACGGGCAGGGTTAACGGACGTACCGGTAAAATGAATACCCATAAGGTGAACAAGGGTAAGAGCACCGCCGATAACAAGACCTGCAAACTTTGAGGAATCCTCTCTTGACGTTACGCCGAGAATTACAAGAACAAAAATAAAAGTGAGGATTGCTTCAATGAAGAACGATTTTCCCGCGCTGCCCTTAAACAGAGCATTTGCACCGAATCCGCAGTCCATACCGAGGACGGGAATCATTGCCGCAGCACCTGCTATCGCGCCGATGAACTGAGCAACAACGTATCCGATAAAATCCTTAACGCTCATTTTGCCGCTGATAAGCATGGCAATTGAAACTGCCGGATTGATATGACAGCCGGAAATATGACCGATTGAATATGCCATTCCTACGATAACAAGACCGAAAACTATTGCTACCGCAAGGTATCCGCCCGTTACGTCACAGCCAATTGCCGCTGCCGTTCCGCAGGCAACGAAAACAAGAACAAACGTACCGATAAATTCCGCAACATACTTTTTAATGCTTGACATAACAATTCCTCCGTAAATTATTCAAATAAATATACTCTTGCCTCATAGGGCTTGGTTTTGAATTCGTTTTTACCGGGTTCAAGAACGTCATAGGTATTTATGACCAGCTTGCCTCTTGACAGATCAATCTCATCCGGTGCTTTGAATTTGACCGGGTCGGCAGAGAAAGAACAGATTACAAGAAGCTTCTTTTCCCCGTAATTTCTTTCGTAACAGAAGATTTTGCTGCTGTTGGGGTAATGCTGTTTATAATCGCCGTAAATCACGAGGTCGTTGCCTTTACGGAAATTGATAAGTTTACGATAATGATTGAGAATTGACTTCGGGTCTTTTTCCGCATCCTCAACGTTGATTTCTTTATAGTTAGGATTGATATTGAACCATGCTTCATCAGCAGTAGTAAAGCCCGCATTCTTTTCAGAGCTCCACTGAACGGGAGTTCTTGCATTTTCCCGGCTCGTTTCGGAAACAAGCTTAAGATATCTCTGCTCGTTAAATCCGATTTTTTTGAATAATCCGTAATTGTTGAACGTGGAAACATCCTTACATTCCGAAAGATGCTTCAGACGGATATTCGTCATACCGATTTCCTGACCCTGATAGATGAACGGTGTCCCGCACATAAGTATATACATGGTGGCCAGCATCTTACCGCTTTCCACTCTGAAATTAAGGTCGCCGTACCTGTCAATAATTCTCGCATGGTCATGGTTTTCAAGGTAAAGGGAATTCCAACCCTTACCGTACATACCGTGCTGCCACTTATCGTAAGTCTTTTTAAGCTTGCGAAGACTGAACGGAAGCTTTATCCAGTCAATCATAAAGCAGTTGGCGTTCATGTGGTCAAATGAAATCAGCATATCAAGAAGCTGAGCCGGTCCCTCGTTGCAAAGAAGCTTTGCATCCTTGATACCGGTCATGGGACCTTCGCCTATCGCAAAACAATCGTACTCCTTGAGAACTGCTCTGAACTCGTCCAGATATTCCTCAAGGTGAGGACCGTGTTTATAATGCTCAATGCCCGTGGCAACGGGAAGGGGGAAGCCGTTGGGAAGTCCTTCTTTCTTTGAAATGAATGTTATTACGTCTTCACGGAAGCCGTCAACACCCATATCAAGCCAAAAACGCATTATATCCTTAACCTCTTCGCGTACTTTGGGATTATCCATATTGAGGTCCGCCTGACCTACCGCAAATACGTGAAGATAATATTCATCAACGGAGGGAACGTATTCCCAGGCGTTTCCTTCAAAGGTTGAAAGCCAGTTGTTGGGAGGATTACCGTCCTTACCTTTACCCCAGATATAATAGTTATGGTAAGGATTGTCAACACTCTTGCAAGCTTCCTTAAACCAGAAGTGCTCGGTAGAAGAATGATTGACGACCAGGTCCATAAAGACCCTCATTCCCCTCTTATGGCATTCGTCAAGAATCATCTTGAAATCATCAAGCGTACCGTAATCGGGATGAATATTTTTGTAATCCGAAATATCATATCCGTAGTCACAGTTGGGTGAAGGATAAATGGGAGAAAACCAGATACCGTCAACACCGAGACTCTGGATGTAATCAAGCTTACTGTAAACGCCCGGCAGGTCACCTATACCGTCTCCGTTGCTGTCACAGAAACTGCGGCACCAGATATGGTAAACGGACATTTCCTTATACCATTTTCTTGAAATTTCTTCCATGGTCAACTACCTTTCTTATTCAGGAATATTCTCTTGAGCATCGGGCAAAATCCTGCCCAGTGAATAATCACTGTTTACCGATTTCAGTTCGATTGTTTTTACAATCCGATTATCACTGCCCAACACGTTTATTGTAACATCACCGGTTTCAATTAGCAAGTCAATATTGCCGTTTGGAGCGGTTATTATTTTTCTTTTTTCGTTATTTACTATTTCAATACAATCGTCGTTCTGAGTTTTGCAGGAAGAATCAACAACACCCGTAAGGCGAACTGTCTCATATCCGGCGGAAAGAGCAGCTTCAGCGGCAAGTTTTGCATTTACAACGGGATATTCACGGTCTGACTCTTCATAATCGGACGAAGCATAATCGGATACATTATTTATGAGTATCTTCTTTATATCCGAACCTTTGAGAGAAGGATTGACACTCCATACAAATGCGGCGGTACCCGCAACGATGGGAGCGGAAGCCGACGTACCGGACATATATCTTATTTCGTCGCTGTCACTGTCAATACTGCATACGGATGAGCCGGGTGCACAGATATTCACGCCCTTGCCGGTATTTGAAAAGCTCGTAAACGTATACTTTTTGTTATACGAATTATATCTGACTGCGCCGACTACGAGAATCCTGTCAAGAATATCTTTCTTTGAAATTCCGAATGCAACGGAATTACAGTTCTTTTCATTTATGGGACAGAAATGACCGTTATAGTAAGAATCAACCGAATTGCCGTCATCGTCACCGTTTCCGGCAGACTGAACTACCACGAAGTCATATCCTTCGCTGAGAAACACGGAAAAAATAGCCGAATATATCAGGGCATAGCTTTCCATTTCAAGCTTTCCCATTGTATTCCGCTCAACATTTCCGCTTGTACCAACGGAAAGATTGATTACCTTTGCTCCGGCTTTTACAAGCTTACAGAAAGCGAAGAAAATATGAATCGTTGTATTCCATTTCTGACTGTCGGTGGGTTCCCAGTCAACAACCATCATATCCGCTTTGTTGCACATACCGGAAATACCGAATTTATTATTGTGTTCAGCTCCGATAACACCCGCCACGTGAGTTCCGTGATACTCAACGGAATTTCTCTTTTCCGAAAGCTTGGAAAGAAATCTGACTTTACCTGCTATATCAGGATTATCAAGTCGAAATCCGTTATCAATAATGCCGACCTTGATACTATCTGTATAATCGCTGTAATTCCACGCTTCTCTTGCTCTTACGGCTTCAAGATGCCAGTTATCACCTGACGGAACGGAATCATTCCACACCGTACTTCCCGAAAACGGGTCGTCCGGAGTATAGTCAGGCGAAGATTCAACAAAGGGAACAGAACCGGCATACTTTACACAGGAGGAAGAATCAACAACCTTTTTTGCAAGGGCATTTATCTCATTTTCATTCTTAAAAGGACAGTATACAAAATAAAGATTTGCCCAACAGCACCAGCCCAGAAGTGTCAGTTTATTATTTTTCAGAATATCATACTTTTCAAAAACGGTGGCGTCGTCGTCAATAAAGACAACCATCATATTTTTGTAATATCCGTTATTTCCGTTTTTCAACTGAATATCGTCAAAACCGATATCCGAAACGAAATCCTCGTTTATTGAATCACGCAAATAAGGCACTCCCGTAAAGGAGCTGAAAATAGCTTCTGCGGTATGAACGGGGAAGCTGAACGCCGTCATTATAGCAGAAAGAATAATTGAAATTAACTTAATCAGCATTTGCCGTCACATCGCTTTCCTTTTTTGATTTGAATTCTATCTGACTCAGTATGACGCCCGCAAACATAATACAACACCCGATAATTGAACGTTTATTGAGAACGTCATTGATAATCAACCAGCCGAAAATAACGCTGAAAACAGATTCAAGGCAAAGCAAAATAGATGCCACTGCCGGTTCGGTATATCTCTGTCCGTAAATCTGGAATGTAAACGCAAGAGAACAGCTGCCGATGCCTGCATAAAGAAGCGGAACGGCGGAATCAATCAAATCTGACATTGCGGGCTTACCCTCAAATATAAACATACATATTACGGAAATAATACCTGCAAAAAGATACTGGAAGCAGGAAAGGGCAATTCCGTCAACTTTTGTACAGAAATGGTCAACGATAAGTATATGTGCGGCAAAGCAGAATGCACAAATCAGCGCAAAAGTTTCACCTTTGCCGATTGTAAACCGTCCCCCGCCGGGAAGGCAGAGAAAATAAAGGCCGACAATACCTATAGCACAACTTATCCATACATTGATTTTCGGTATTTTTTTCAAGAAAAGTCCCAGAACGGGAACAAGTATCATATAAAGAGCAGTAATAAATCCCACCTTACCGGCAGGAATATCAAAGCTGAATGCGTGCTGCTGAAGATTACTGCCCAGCACAAGAGCAGTTCCGCAGCAGATACTGCCGATAATGACGCCCTTTATATCCGATTTCGTTTTTTCATCGGTCTGTACTTTTTTACCTGCTCTGACACGGTTGAAAGCAAGAACGGGTAAAAGAGCGATTCCGCCTATGATAAGACGAATGCCGTTAAACGTAAAAGTACCGATATGTGCGCCCTGCTTCTGGGCAACAAAGGAAAGTCCCCAGATAACCGCTGCGGAAATACAATAGAGGGGACCGATAAACTTACTTTTTTTCATTTAATTACTATCCTTAAAAAACTGCCTACAAGGCAAAGCCCTGCAGGCAGTCTGAAATCTAAATTACTCAGCAGCTTCTTCAGCGGGAGCTTCTGCTTCCTCAACAGCTTCTGCAACTGCTTCTTCAACAGTCTCTTCAGCTTCATCATCAGCAGCTTCCTCAGCGGGCTCGATAAGAGCGCGGATTGAAAGACTTACTCTCTTCTTGTCATAATCGATACCCGTAATCTTGCAGGTAACCTTCTGACCTACTGAAAGCTCGTTTTCGGGCTTCTCTACGCGATGATCGGCGATCTGGCTGATGTGGATAAGACCGTCGATACCGGGAATAACCTTTGCAAAAGCACCGAACATGGTAAGACCGACGATTTCAGCTTCAACAACTGAGCCCTCGGGATAATCTTTCTTGAGAATAGCCCAGGGATTGTCTTCGTCTTTTCTGTAGCCGAGAGAAATCTTCTTGTTTTCCTTGTCAACTGACTTAACGAAAACTTCAACTTCCTGACCAACTGTAAATATTTCTGAAGGATGCTTGATTCTCTTCCAGCTCATTTCGGAAATGTGAACCATACCGTCTACGCCGCCGATATCAACAAATGCGCCGTAGTTTGTGAGTGACTTAACAGTACCCGTGTATGATTTACCTTCTTCAACGCCTGCCCAGAAAGCTTCTGAAGCTGCCTTTCTCTGCTCGCTGATAACTGAGCGAACCGAACCGACTGCTCTTCTTCTGTGAACGTCAACGTCAATGATGCGGAACTGAACTGTCTGCTTGAGGAGATCCTCAAGTGCATCGTTTTTATGTGCAGTAGCAAGTGAAGCGGGAATGAAAACTCTTGCTCCGCCGGATACTACGAGAACGCCGCCCTTGATAACTTCCGTTACGACACCTTCAAGGATGCTGCCGTCTTCCTTAGCGTCAACGATTGCGGTCCATGACTTGTCTGCGTCAAGAAGCTTCTTGGAAAGCTGAACTGTACCTTCACTGTCGTTACCCTTAAGAATCTTAAGAGTGATTTCGTCGCCGATATTAAGTTCCTTTGAAGGATCGGCATTGGGATCGCTGCTGTAATTTTCAGCAGTAACGATACCTGCATAGCCGCCGAGTCTGTGATTGCCGGGTAAAGAAACGTAAATTTCAGAACCTGAAATTGATTCAACGATACACTTAACGATGCTGTCATCATTAAGCTCAGCAATCATCGATGCGAAATCAGAAGGCACCTCCTCTACCTGGATATTTGCGTTTTCTTTGATGTTTTCGGACATTGCTAAAAGTACCTCCTTAATTATTGCGGACGGAGTGGATGCTCCGGCCGTAACGCCAACCTCGGCGTATGTGGAAAAATCTATATTTTTGAGCTCATCGGCTCTTTCCACCAGAAATGTATCACAGTTGCCGCTGCAGACCTCTTTTAACTTGGCTGTATTGGAACTGTGGCGGCCTCCGACGACCACCATCGCATCGCATTTGAGTGAAAGCTCTGCCGCTTCCTCCTGTCTCTTTCGCGTAGCAATGCATATTGTATCAAATATTTTACAATTTGTACAGTAAAATTTAATAATTTTTTTACTTTTTTTCCACTCTTCTTCGGAAAAAGTGGTCTGAGAAACGACAACAAGGTCGTTATTTTGTAAATTTTTGTTGTTTTTCAGTATTTTTTCAACTTCTTCGGCTGAAGAAAAGACAAAACTTTCACCCCTGCAGCATCCCCTGATCCCCACTACCTCGGGATGTTCGGGATTGCCTGCAATAAGGACCGAAATATTCTCTGAGGAGTTTTCAGATACGATATCGTGGATTTTCTGAACGAAGGGGCAGGTCGCATCACAGATATTCGCACCGGATTTTATAATCGCTTCAAGAACATCGGGTGCAATTCCGTGAGCCCTGATGATAACTGTCTCCGCTGCCTTGATTTCATCGGGAGAATCAACTACCCGTACTCCCTTTGCGGCAAGGTCTTCGGTAACGTCGGTATTGTGAATGACGGGGCCGAGAGAGCAGCAGGGAACATTATTTTCCGCCGCTTTGTACGCCATACCTACGGCTCTGTCAACGCCGAAGCAGAAGCCTGCCGTTTTCGCAAGAGTTATTCGCTGCAATGTCCTTCCTCCCAAAGAGAAGTGATATGCGCCATAATCTTATCGGCCGCTTCAATCTGTTCTTCTCTGGTAGCATCTTCCGAGAAGCCGAGTTCTTCATAAGGAATCATTTTACCGTATCTGACGGTATATTTTGAATGCTTTTTGAGTCCTTCGTTATTGATTACCGCAACGGGAACTACTCCGCATTTTGCACTTGAAGCAACGGATGCAACGCCTCTCTTGGCTTTGCCGGGAGCGGAGTTGAGGACCTTTGAACGTGTGCCCTCGGGGAATATGCCGAGGACATAGCCCTCTGCGGGGATTCTGTCGGCATAACCGAGAGCCGTTCTGTCAGCCGAGCCCCTTGCAACGGGGAATCCGCCCACAGCAGAAAGGCAAAACGCGATAAACGGGTTTTCCCAGAGTTCCTTTTTACCCATAAAGTGCATCTGTCTCTTTTTCATACCCATGGCAATGATAAGCGGATCAAGTGCATGAATATGATTTGATGCAAGAATGAATCCGCCGCTTTCGGGAAGATTTTCGGTGCCAACGTATTTCACTTTGAAAAAGATTTTGCAAATCAGTCTGCCGAGAGGTCTGAGAATATCATATAACTTTTTTTCTTTGACCTTGGTATAGTCGAATTTTACTTTCTTAGCCATCAGATTTTATTCCTCACAGTTTCAATGATTTTATCAATGGATTCTTCAAGGGTCAATCCGCTTGTATCAACCGTAACGCCGTCTTCTGCCGGCTTGAGCGGTGCGACTTCACGGTGAGAATCATTATAATCTCTTTTTATCAAATCCGCAAGCACATCTTCGTATTTCACTTCAGAGCCCTTTTCAATAAGTTCATCGTATCTTCTCTTAGCTCTGATTTCGGGAGAAGCGGTAAGGAAAATTTTAACCTGTGCATCGGGAAGAACTACCGTACCTATATCTCTGCCATCCATAAGGCAATTATTCTTTTTTGCTATATCTCTCTGAAGGTCAAAGAGGAATGCTCTTACGGCGGGAATGGCAGAAACGTTTGAAGCAGCCATAGACGCATCGGGAGTTCTTATTTCCGAGGAAACATTTTCTCCGTTAAGAAGCACCTGCTGTTCACCGTCAACGAATTTCAATTCAACGCTGATTGAATTAAGAGTTTCCGCAATTTTCACGGCATCCGTGGTATCAACGCCGAGTCTGAGTGCGTTAAGTCCTACCGCTCTGTAAAGAGCACCCGTATCAACATAAATGTATCCCAGTTCCTTTGCGGCTGCTCTTGCAACCGTACTTTTGCCTGCACCTGCAGGGCCGTCAATTGCTACATTGATTACCATATTCATTCTCCTTCAATAACACTTTGAGCTGCCAGATGACCTGTTGAAAAAGCTATCTGCAGATTGAAGCCGCCGGTATAGGCGTCTACATCAATCACCTCACCTGCAAAGTACAGGCCTTTCACAAGCTTTGACTCCATTGTAGAGGGATTTATTTCTTTGATTGATACTCCTCCGCTTGTGATTATCGCTTCCTCTATCGGTCTGAATCCGGTGACCGTAACAGTAAAGTTCTTCAGTAAATCAACAAGCCCGGCACGTTGTTCACGGGTTATCTGGTTCACTTTCAGTGACATAGGAATCTTACTCAGTTTAACAACTACAGGAACAAGTTTTTTCGGCAGAAGCGCATCAAGAGCGTTAATGAAATTCTTATTTGTATTCTCCGAAAAATCTCTCAGGATTCTTGCGTCAAGCTGTTCCTCGCTGAGGGCGGGCTTAAGGTCAACGGATATCTTATATCTGTTTCTTTCCATATCCCTGATGTGTGCGGATGCACTTAAAATCACGGGACCGGAAACACCGAAATGTGTAAAGAGCATTTCTCCGAAATCGGAATAAATCTCCTTATTACCCTTTTTTGTATCAATCACCTTTACCGATATATTGCGCAGAGAAAGGCCCATCAGTTCGGAGCAGAAGCCCTCGTGAATTTCAAGCGGAACAAGGGACGGAACGGGCTCATTAACAGTATGACCCGCCTGCTTTGCAAGTAAGTATCCGTCACCGGTGGAGCCGGTCTGCGGGTAGGAAACACCTCCGGTGGCAACAATGACCTTTGAAGCATTTATAACAACGCCGTCATAGGTGATTACGCCCTTTATCTCTCCGTTTTTTACTATGAGTTCTTTTGCTCTGCCTTGAATGACCGTACTGTATTTTTCGGCATAAGCACGAAGACAATCCACAATATCAGCGGCTTTGTCGGAGCAGGGAAAGATTCTGTTTCCTCTTTCAACCTTAAGGGTCACTCCCCTGCTTTCAAAGAATTCGACGGTATCCGAAGGCATATACTTGGTAAATGCGCTGAAAAGAAATCTGCCGTTGCCGGGAACATTTGATACAAGCTGTTGAACCGAATTGCAGTTATTGGAAACATTGCATCTGCCTTTTCCGGTAATCATCAGCTTTCTGCCCGGTTTTTCATTTCTCTCAAGCAGAATGGTATCAACGCCCGCTTCACCTGCAGTGCCTGCTGCCATCATGCCTGCGGCTCCCGCACCGATTACAAGCAATGAGGTATTCATTATTTATCCTCCCCGCTTGTACGGTAAACGTGGTATTCATCCCATATCTTTTCAAGTTCTTCAAGATTTGTATGAAGCTCCTGCTGCCTTTCTCCGGAGCATGCCGCAATAAGTGCGGTAACCAGACTCAGCGGTGCAACAAGAGAATCTACAAACGAAACCATATTACTCTGTGCCACAAGCAGATAAGTGGCATAGCTTGCTATCGGAGACATTTCTCCGTCTGTGATTGAAATTATTTCTGCTCCTCTTGAACGGGCAAATTTCAATGCTTTAATCGTACGGCTGGAATATCTCGGGAAGCTGATTGCAATACACACGTCATCCTTTCCGATACGAAGCATCTGCTCAAACATCTCACTGGTGGCAGAGGTGTCAATCATTACTACATCATAAAGAAAACTCATGTACAAAGCCGCAAACGATGCGATTGAAGCGGATGAACGCACGCCGAGAATATAAATCTTCTTTGCTCTGTTTACAGCTTTTACCGCGCCCATAAAAGTATCTCTGTCAATACTGTCGCGGGTTTTCTTTATCATATCAATATCTGCGGAAAGTGCTTTTGCAACAAAGTCACCGCCTTCATATCTTCCCGCCGCCTCAACTCTCTGAACAGAAGTCAGACGGCTCTTTACGGTTTCCTGAAGATTTTTCTGAAGTTCGGGATAACCGTCAAATCCGATATGGGAAGCAAATCTTACGACCGTAGATTCGCTTGTACCTACCGCTTTACCTAAAGCGGCGGCGGTCATAAAGGAAGCCCTTTCATAATTTTCTCTTATATAGTCTGCTATCTTTTTGTGACCCTTTGAAAGGCCCGAATAGTATAAATCTATTTTTTCCTGAATGTCAGCGGACATAATGATACCTCCGTGTTGTTTTCGGATTTAAGTATATTACTATAAAATGCAGGGAAATGCAAGAACAAAAGCCAAAAAATGCAAGATTTCTTTCATTAAATACCGATTGACTAAACAAAGCCGCAAATGTATAATTATTTTGCAATTCAGAACGGAGGGGTAATAATGAAAAACAATAACCTGCTATACTATAATGCTCCCGCAAAGTCGTGGAATCAGGCACTGCCCATCGGCAACGGTACTCTGGGTGCAATGATATGGGGAGGAGTCAAGGAAGAAAAGCTTTCTCTCAACCACGATGAATTATGGACAGGATTTCCAAAGGAAACAACTAAGGAAGGCGCTCCCGAGTCCTTTGAAAGGGCAAGAAAACTGGCTCTGGAGAAGAAATTTCACGAGGTTGACAAAGAAATCCGCGAGAATTTCCTCAGCACGTGGAGTCAGGCATACGAGCCATTCGGCAATCTGAATATCAGATACGATATCAAGGGCAGAGCGAGCAGCTATAAGCGTACTCTTTCCCTCGGCAACGCGATTTCGGAAGTGAGTTTTTCCTGCGGAGGGATTGACTTCAAAAGAGAGTATTTCGCGTCTTTTCCTGCAGGTGTTATTGCCGCAAAGCTGACCTCATCCAAGCCCGTTGATATTGAATTTTCATTTGATTCACTTCTTCGTGCCTCCTCAATGAACAGAGACGGTTTGCTTCTCATGGACGGCGAATGCCACGGTGAAAACGTGATGGACAACGTTTGTCCGAAAAAGACCTATTTTGACGAGCCCGGAAAGAAAGGCATTCATTTCAGAGGCGGAATCAAAGTAATCACAGACGGCGAAAAGAAGCCCACTGAAAATCGGCTTTTAATCAAAAATGCCACCGATACGGTCGTATTCTTTACGGCTGTCACAAGCTTCAACGGACCTGATAAACATCCTTTCCTTGAAGGCAAGGAGTATAAAAAAGCATGTGTTGAAAAACTGAACCGATTTGAAGATTACGACAAAATAAAAGCAGAGGCAATCGGCGATTACAAGACAATTTATGACCGCGTGTGTCTTGACATCAAGGGTACCGGCAAGGATTTACCTACAGATAAAAGACTTGTTGCATTCAAGAAAGACAAGAACGATATCGGATTGATTGAGCTCGTCTATAACTATGGCAGATATCTTTCAATTTCCTCGTCCCGTCCCGGCTCACAGCCCTCAAATCTTCAGGGAATATGGAGCGACAGATTCGACGCGCCCTGGAACGCTAACTATACAATTAACATCAATACTGAAATGAACTACTGGCCCGTATTGAACACTAATATGGCCGAGCTTAACGAGCCGCTTGTCCGTCTCATAAAAGAACTCAGCGTTACAGGTGCAAAGGCAGCCGAAAAGCAATATGGCGCAAAGGGATGGGTCTCACATCATAACGCGGATATATGGCGTCTTGCAACGCCCGTCGGCGGATGCCTTAAATGGGCATTCTGGCACGGTTCATCCGGTTGGCTTTGCAGGCATCTCTTTGATCAGTACGAATATACAAACGACGTCGATTTCCTCAGAGATACTGCGTATCCGCTTATGAAGGGTGCGGCTGAATTTTATATGTCCATAATGACGGAGGAAGACGGAAAGGCATTCCTCTGCCCCGGTACCTCTCCCGAAAACGACTTTGAATGGGAAGGCAAGGACTGTGACGTCGGCAAATACACCACAATGTCAACATCCATCGCCTATGAGCTTTTCACAAACATCATCAAAGCAACCGAAATACTCGGCATTGACAGGGAATTTGCTCAAGAAGTCAAAGAAATCAGAGATAAGCTTGTTGGCTTCAAAATCGGCAGTGACGGTCAGCTTCTCGAATATGACGACGATTATCCCGAAACGGAAATGCATCACAGACACTGCTCACATCTTTATGCTCTTCATCCGGCAAACATCATTACCCCCGACGGCACTCCCGACCTCGCAAAAGCTTGCATAAGAACGCTTGAAAGACGCGGAGACAACGGAACGGGCTGGTCACTCGGCTGGAAAATCAACTTCTGGGCGCGTCTTTTTGACGGTGACCATGCGTTGAAGCTCATAGAAATGCAGCTTCGTCCCGTCAAGAGTGTGGGCTTCAACTACACGAACGGCGGAGGAACGTACGAAAACCTCTTTGATGCTCATCCCCCGTTCCAGATTGACGGCAACTTCGGATTTGTAAGCGGTATTACGGAAATGCTTCTTCAGAGCAGAGACGGCAGAATCTATCTGCTTCCCGCACTTCCCTCAAAATGGAAGGACGGCTCCGTAAAGGGACTTAAAGCCAAAGGAAACGTTACAGTGGATATCACATGGAAAAACGGAAAAGTGACAAAATACAAGCTTGAAGGCAAGGGCACCTATACCGTTATCGTGAATGGAAAAGAAAAGGTTGAAACCATCGGATAAGCAAAACATCCCCGACATCAGAATTGTCGGGGATGATATTTTTTTCACAGACACTTGATTTTTGAGAAAAGCTGTGATAATATATGCGTATCTTCGGGGGCGTAGCTCAGCTGGGAGAGCGCTTGAATGGCATTCAAGAGGTCAACGGTTCGATCCCGTCCGTCTCCACCACCAAAAACCTCGATATTACGCCGTTTCTTCATTGAAACGGCGTAATATTTTTCTGTTTTCAAGAAATTGTGATTTCATCGGGAACGCTTACGGTGTAACCGCCCCTGTTTATTTTGAGTTCAATATTTCCGATGGGTAACGGGATTGTAATCTCCGCAAAATCTAGCCCCCACAGATTGGGCTCAAAGCTGATTTTCTTCATACCCGGCTCAAGTATTTTCATTCCGCTGATAACGGATGGCATATTATATGCAGGTGTTCCACCCCATGCGTGAGAATGATCGAATTTATAATCGGGCTGAGGCGCAATCCAACCCTCGGCAAGGCCCTTGTCACAATCCTCAATCATATTTTTCCACCGGCTGATTATCTTCATTCCGTATTCGCCGAACAGACCTAACCGTCTTATTGCTTTTAACAGAAAGTGGGCAAAATATGGCTGAATGTCCTGCATTGAAGCGTCAAAGATAATTCGTTTTAGAATATTCCTTGCACTGCTGTCATCTGTAAGCCCGTAAGCGCAGACAAGAATATTCGGGTATTTTGAATAGTATCTCTTTTTTGAATTGACGGGAAGATAGCTTGAATCGTTCTCGCCGTATTCATCGTTTTTACCGTCAAAATAAAGTTGTCTGCTTTCGTCATAAAACTCACGGTTAAAATCATAATAAAACCGCTTTGCTTTTATCCGGCAATCCTCCGCCTTTTCCGAATTATCAAGGAAGTCATATATTTCTGCCGCACGGTTAAGTGCTTCATAATAAAAGGCATTCAACACTGTCTGACCGAGTGCTTTGGGCGGATGGTGCATTGAATAGCCGTCAATAACAGTCCAGTCAACGAACATAAAATCGGGAGGCGTTTCTATTACACCGCTTTCACCCATATAACCCGCAAAACAGTCAAAAAGAATATCAAGTGCCTTTTCGCTGTATTCGAGTAACGATTTGTTTCCAGTAATCATATACACATCGT
Source organism: uncultured Clostridia bacterium (assembly GCA_937892115.1). Lineage (GTDB taxonomy): Bacteria > Bacillota > Clostridia > Oscillospirales > Acutalibacteraceae > CAG-177. The sequence continues at coordinate 21,049 of CALAUI010000015.1, forward strand.
GAAGCATCTGTACCCATATAAGACTGTATGTAGTATGAAACATTCTGCCGTTGTTGTTAACAAGCCAGTCGGCTGTACGCATAATATCAAATTCAGAAAGTCTGAAATCGTCAAAGCAGTAAACCGTCATAAGACTTTCTATATAATAGTCGCCTGTACAGGCAAGATGCTCCTGATGCTTGGTGCTGTCAAGGTGCAGCGACTGACGGCAGATTTTCAGAGTATGCTTGCAGACTTCGTAAATTTTATTAAGTTCAGTATCGCTTGTAACAAAGTTGCCCTCCCTGCCGACAGGATACCATGGCGCAATAAGTTCAAAATGAACATCGGTCTTTTCATCACATTCAACAGTAATATACGCTTCTCCGATACTGTGCTGACGGAATGAGAAATATTCTCCCGCTTTGCCGAAAGTAATTTTTTCTTCTGTTTCCTGCTGAGCGGGAAGCTCTCTCATAACAAGCTTTACCCTGCATTTTCCATTTGCCCGAAGTACGGGGTAAGCACCGTATATTTTCGGAAGTACGAATGTTTTTTCATATTTTCCGCTGACGGTTATATCCTTGCATAAAATCTTATTAAGAGTCAGCACGGGTATAGATGCGGTTTCGGCGTTCCACACATCTTCGGTATTCGCCGCATTTTTCCACACATCTTCGTCAAGCCCGGAATTAAAGCTTTGATAACCGTCGTATGCGGTATCAACCCTGCAAAGCCAGCTTTCGTCCGTAATAACGGTCCTTTCGCTGCCATCCTCAAGAACAAAAACAAAATCTGCCGCCAAGCCGCCGTGACAGCGCGAATAATCGGTAAGCACTTCGGGAAGCAGACGCACTTTAACAAGTATTTCCGCTTTACGGGAATTTACGGGAAGTTCGAATTCATTTGCATAGTGCTTCGGCGCAGGTCGGCGGCAGAGAAAATCTCCGCCCGAAGAAGCGGGACCGATTGAAAGCATTTCACCGTTCAAATAAAAATGGTAAAAGCTGTCTGCACTGATTATTGTCTTAACGCTTTTTATTTTACAGCCGAAATCAGCCGTCTTTTTGAACTCCGCTACACAATAGTTGTATATGCCTCTTTTTTCTTTGGGCGTCTCATTTATATTTACGAAATTCTTCTGAAAATCGAGATAATATTTTTCGCTGAGCCAGATCCAGTTCATATATTTTCTCCTTTGCATTTTTGCTTATTATATACGTTGTTAAGCAGTAAATCAAGAACGTGACAATTTCAGGTATTGTATGTGCGGTACTTTTTTCTTTTGATATATTTGCCTAATTAAAAATCGGGACTGCCTTTACGGCAGTCCCTTTTCATTTCGATTATTGAATTATTTATTAACATATCCCGCTTTTCTGCGGTTTGCTTTGGCTTCTTCCTCAAGGCGCTGTCTTTCCCTTTCCTTTTCAAGGCGGTCGGAAACTTCCGGATAATCCTCAATAAATGCATCAAGATTATCGTAGCCCTCGGCAAGAGTTACGGTACGCCCGGCAAACAGATAGGGCTTCATTACCCTGCCGTAAATTTTACGCTCGGATTTTGCCCTTCTGATTTCGGCACGCTTGAATACGCGCTGTTCCTTGGTATCCTCGGGTAATTCAAATACGGCTTCAAAATCGGCGGAACTGAATTCCTTAAGACCGTCGGGATAATGCTTTGCTATATCCTGCTTAACTTTTCTTATGGATTTTGCCGCTCTTACGGCATCGGAACGGCTTGTGCGTTCTTCCTTGGTTTTGCCCTGCGGAAGACCATACGCCGCAGTAAGAATTTCCTCGTAATGATTGAAGAAATCATCCTTACCGTATGATTGAATATTCTCACAGAAGAATCTGAATTCCCTGCCGAATTCCGTACCGAAGCGGAAAAGCTCGTTATTGATAAAACCGGCAATTTCAATCTCTTCGTTATAGGATTTTATACTGCCGATTTCTTCTTTAGAAGCAGATTTTCTGTCGGGAACAACCGTTTTTGCTTTATCCGAATATTCGCGGGAAGCATTGATTGCCTCGCATGCCTCGCAGTAAAGCTCATCCGTCAGCACGCCCGCTTTCTTATCTTCAATTGCACTGCGGATTCTTATAGTTCTTATTACAGACTTTTGCTCGGTATCGCTGAGATCGTAGAATATCCAGGGAATAACGTCAATTATTGCACCGACAAGCGAAATAATCATCAGCTTGTCAAGAAGCGGATACAGAACACAGTTCGGATTTTTCGTCTGCTGAGAAAGCGGCTTCTTGTCATCATAGTTTATATACGCGTCAAGTACGGAATAATCCGTACCGTCAAAGCCGTTTCTCTTATAAACCCAGGGAACAAACAGATTCGTCACCGCACCTATCGCGCCGCCGACATAGGTCTCGACAACGCCGAAAGCGCCGTCGATTCTTTCGCCGCTGATATATTGCTGATAGTCGCGGATATCAGATTCAATGGAGCGGTCAACGACCTCTGTCGTCTCCCAGAATCTGTTAAGGAAGAAGAATATCCCTATAAGCCAGATACTCTTCTTATATGTGAGTGCAAGGCCTATCGTGATGAATATCTGAGAAATATTTTTGACAAGCTTGAAACCGCGCTTGCCGAATATGTTAAGCATCCACGGAGCAAAAAGCATTGCCCACATTGACGAATTATATGAAACCGTATCAATAATACCGTAGAGTGTCATTGAGCCCGCTTTACCGTAATAGAATACCCATTGCAGAAGTATATTCTTGCTTTCCTCCATAAAGTTATTCCAGCTGTCGCTGCACTTTATCCAGAAAAGCTTATTACGCGAAACAGCTCTGAGTGCATCAATAAGTCCTACACCCGCGACCTGTGAACGGGGCTGAACGATACGCTCTTCAACGCCGAAATACGCGGTCATACTCATTGCCACACCGATTATTATGATGGCGGGATATACCATTCTGTACGTTTTTACGTTGTAAAGATCACCGCCTGCAAAAACGTCGCTGAGAACGGGAATAAGAAGTCCGGTAAGCGTGGGTGCAAAGTTGTGAACGAGACTCGACACCATCATTACCTTGACGCGTTCCTTGGAATTGGGCGAAATAACATAAACGAGATTGCTTACACCGGTATCGTACCATTGCTTTACGTAGCCCTGAATCTGTCCGATAACAAACAGAGAAATGACCATAGGCCAATAGCTCAGCTTTTCGTAGGGATAAAACAAAGCAAAAAGTGAAAGTATGCCTGCCGGGATACCGAGCCGTATATATACCTTGTATTTACCAACGCGGCTGCGCAGGTTATCAATTATGTAAGCGTTCAGCGGAGCAAGAGCATAACCGATTGCGGTACAGATATAGCTGAAGAGAAGCAAATCCTTATGGGTCATATTCAGCGTCATAGCCGTAAACGGGTCATTTACGCTGAAGCTGATGCCGAAAACAGTGGCAAATCTCATACCGAGCCATCCCACCGAAAGCATCATATATTCCTTGTAAGCAACATAGTCGCCCTTTGCCGGGGTGCGCCAGTATGAACGGATTTCATTAACAAAATATTTTACTTTATCAACAAGTACCACTTTATCCTCCCCCCGTAAAATGAAAACACGTTCTATTTTAATTTATTTACAGACCGAGGTACTATCCGATTATCAAGCCCTCATAACGAAAAACGGCTGCACAGAGCAACCGTTTTCTCAGTGTATTTTCAAAGTCACATCATTTTTACAATGATACTGAAGAAGGGATATACAAGATACTGAACGAATACTTCGCGTATCTTTACGATAATATCCCAGAAAAATGATAATACCGTCATAATGATGCCTTTTGACTCTGTTTCCTCTGCATCTTCATCGGCAGCGTCGGTCAATGAGAATACGTCACTTTTCGAAGCATCAGCGGCAAAAGCTGTCAGAGCAAAGCAAGAGAAAATTACTATTGCTGCCAAAAGAACGGCTAAAACCTTTTTCATCGTTATCATCTCCTTTGTGATTTACTTATACCACACAAAACACAATAATTCAAACATTATTTGCATTTTTCGTAAAAATTTTATTTTTGCGGTTATTATACGTTGATTTCATAGACTACCGCTTCATAGGGGCGGAAGGATCTGTCGGCAAAAACAGTATGGTCATTATAATTTGTAATCAATACCTTTGCCTTCTTATTTCTGAATTCATCGGGGATCCTGAAATCCGAATTTTTATCGGTATAGCTTGCAGCAACAAGGTAAGTACTGCCGTTAAAAGTTCTTGAATAAACCCAGAGATTTTTATCCTTCGGATAATACAGCTTATAATCACCGTTTCTGATTATTTCGTTGCCTTTTCGCAGAGCGTTGATTTTTTGGTAAAAATACCAGATGCTGTCCTTATCTTCCAAAGCTTTTTTAACGTTGATTTCCGTATAATTGGGGTTGACATACATCCAGGGCTTTCCCGTTGAGAAGCCGGCATTTTCCGTATCGTCCCACTGCATGGGTGAGCGGGCATTATCCCTTGCCTTTTTACCGAGTCCCCATTTTGCAACGGGCATGGCAAAGGGAATATATTTCTTTACTATGCCGAAAACCTGCTGTGAAACAACGTCTTTATATTCCTCAGTCGGCAGGTCCTCATAGTTTGTCATACCGATTTCCTGACCCTGATAAATGTAGGGAGTACCCTTAAGAAAATTGATGCTTATTGCAAGCATTTCGGCAACCTTTTCACGGTATTCAAGTTTACCGTAACGGGGAAGAGAGCGGGAATAGTCGTGGTTTTCTATATAAAGTGAATTCCAACAGGTATCGGGAAGATTCTGCCAGTTTGAAAAGATTTCTTTCCATTTGGGTAAGCTGAAGGGCTTTGGAACGGTGGTAAGGAAAGAGTCAACGCTTGTCTGATGTTCAAAAGTAAATACGCAGTCAAGCTCGTTTCTGCTCTCGTCAACACATTCGGCAGCATTATCAACGGTAATACCCTGCGCCTCACCCACTATCATCGTGTCATAAAGCGACCATGACTTGCGGTTGATTTCGTTGATATATTCGTGATATCTGGGGCCGATTACGAAATGCTCATCGCCGCAGGTAATGGGGTTGAATTTACCGTCTTCAAACGCCTGATCCTTACTGATATAGGTGATTACGTCACATCTGAAGCCGTCAACACCCTTCTCAAACCAATAGTTACAGATATCAACGACCTCCTGCCTTACCTTGGGATTTTCCCAGTTGAGGTCGGGTTGCTTCTTATGGAAGAGGTGAAGATAGAATTCACCTGTTGTTTCATCATATTCCCAGGCAGAGCCGGTAAACCTTGAAGTCCAGTTATTGGGAGGTGTTTTGCCGTCCTTTCCCTTACCCTTTCTCCAGATATAGTAATCTCTGTAAGGATTATCCACGGAGGAACGGGACTGCCTGAACCATTCGTGTTCATCTGACGTATGATTGACAACGAGGTCCATTACAAGACGGATTCCTCTTTCGTGCATACCGTCTATCATTCTCTGCCAGTCGTCAAGAGTGCCGAAATCGTCCATAATATCTCTGTAATCGCTGATATCATATCCGTTGTCGGCGTTGGGGCTCTTGTAGCAGGGACTGAGCCAAACGCAGGTTACACCGAGTTCTTTGAGATAATCCAGTTTTGAAATAATGCCGGGAATGTCGCCGATACCGTCGCCGTTTGAATCGCAAAAGCTGCGCGGATAAATCTGATATACTACGGCATCCTTATACCATCTTGTTTTTTCTTTCATTATTTCCATATAATTCTCCCGATATCTTTACAGATTATAAATTCCGGTAATTCTGCAGAAGCCGAAGAATGCCTGAACTATGGCATCACCGATTTTAACAAGCGCATAGAACAGCTTTGACTTTCCGCCCTCACATTCCGAAATCTTTGAATCCTTTTTCAGAGCAAGATTATAAAGGGTGATAAGCTCATAGTCATAATCCGCAGGGTTATTTTCATCAAGAGTAATAAGTCCTACGCCTCTGGTGACATATTTTGAATATGAATTACATCCTACGGTAGGTACGTTGATAACGTCAACGCTTTCAATATTCACATTGTAGGAATTATTATGGTCGTGACCGTGAAATGCGGCAATAACGTCGCCGGTTTCAAGCCATGCATCAAGCTGACCGTCATATATTTTGGGAGGACAGCATTCCTCAAGCCAATATCCGTTAAGACGGCTGAACACGGGAATTTTGAAATAGCTGTTACCGCAGTAATCGTAAGTCATACTGCCCGATTTCGAAGTTTTCACGTGAATCTTATCATATATTTCGGGAATAACTATGTGCTGGAAGTTCATAGCGGGAACAACCTCACCGCCATTGGCTTCCTTAAGCTGAGCCGCGGTATCTTTGTACCACTGAAGCTGGTCCTCTCTGACCCAGTCATAACCCCAGGAGCCGTCTTCATAAAGCTCTCCGCTGCTGCCGGAATCAATAAGCCAGAGATTGAATGCGGTCTTTGTGCCGTCGGAAGAGAGAATCGGCAGATTACAGTTTCCGCAGCCGTAAAGCTCCGGATCGGCGTCATAGGTAAGACAGCCGAGTGACTGATATATTTCAAGAAGCTCTTCTTTTGTTACAAAAAATTCCTGGTCGTGATTACCGAAAACAATGGCAAACGGAGTATTTGTTTCTCTTGCGGGAAGCGTAACCGCTTCAATGGCTTTTTTCTGTTTATCGTACCCTCTTGCCACGGTATTATCCCCGAGAAAAATTATAAGGTCGGGTGAATAAGCGGCAATCGCCTCACGCATAAGCTGAGTGGTTGTTTCTTCAAGATTTTCATCATCCTGAGAATCCGCAAACATCATTATTTTGAATTTACCGTCCTCATTAAAGCGAAGAGCGTTACCGGCATCTTCGGCACCTGCGGTAAAAACAAATAAGCTGCAAATCATCAAAACAGAAATAATAAGTGATAATATCCTTTTCATTATTATGACCCCCTGAGAATAATTATCGCCTATTTAATATAACACGGACAGAGATAAAAGGCAAGCACGGAGAAAGCATTATTCTCAAACAAAGACACAAACGGCAAGAAAACTTGCCGAGCATATCCGTAAGGTAGCGAACACAATTGAGAGATTTATCAAAACGCTCAATAATGATAAGTACGCCGAATTTGACAAGCTCAACACCGAAGCGGATACAATGAATGAGATTGCGGATAGCTTCTTTGATGTGCTGAATGAATTAAAAACGGTTGATAAAACAAATGCAGTCGGAGAAACAGTAAACTCTGAGAGCAGAGACAGACCGTCTATTGACAACATGACCGAAAGACAGTACAATAATTTCGGTTGGGTTACCGTAAACAATGTGATGAGCTATGAAGAATACGGTAGCTTAATACATCAATTTGACGATTTCAAAAAGCAGAAAACACAGTTATCCGACAACCGAAAACGGAGAAGCATTGATTATCGCATACGACAATGAGCATAATGCGACAAAGCTTGCCGGAATTAAAGGAACAACGGAAAATCCAACAATCTCTTTTGTTATTGAATCCGCTTCTGACGGACATTATGATAATTACTACTTGGAGGTGCTGAGGGACGATGCAAAAAATATCCTTAAAAACAGAAATGCTTATGAAAGCTTGCAAGGAGAAGGCGTTTTCAGGTATATCGGTAGGGAAGATTATCCGCCATTTAGCGAGTTTAAAAAACAAAGACGCAGCTCTGGAAAAGGCAGAAAAAATAGTGAAAGCTTCCTCTACGGAAGCGGAAGCGGTGGAGAGAATTCTGAAACTGGATATGTAAACAACGAGCCATCGTCAACAGACGGTGGTTTTTCTATGCCCGATAATCAGAATTACTCCACAAAACGAAACACAAATGATATGCGTTTTCATAATCTGCGATATATAGAAAAAGCAGCCGAAGTCTCGGCTGACGCACTTACTGGAAAAACCAGCAGCGGCGGCTCAGCAACCTCAGCTACTGACTATAATGTAACAGACTTATACGATTTTGTCAAGCGGAATGATAAAGATTTCACTGCCGGGAAACCTATCAACAAGGAGTTCATCAATTCAGACGGCACACCTAAGGTGTTCTATCACGGTACGCCTAACCGACCTTGTAAGGACGGTGAAAAAATTATCAAACGGCAATATAGACAAATCTGATTTAGTTCTTAAAACGAACGAAGAACTCAAGAAATACGGCAAGATTAACAAGCAGAATAACGCTGTAATCAGAGTAAAAGATATTGATACAGGCGTTATAGTTTCATTAAAGGCGTTACGGCACGGATTAGACAGACGCACCGAAGTACAATCTCAGTCATTACTACATTACGGAGAAATACTTGAAAATTCAATTAAAATTAACGAACTTACCCCCAAAAACAAAAACGCCTCCGAAAGCTATATATTGCTCGGAGTTGCAAGAGATAAAAACAATAAAATTGTGTTAATTACTACGGTTGTAAACAAATTTACAAACGAAGTTGAAAGCGTTGATTTAGCGTACTCAATTAACGCAAAAAAGGAGCCGACTGTTCCGAATGGAACCAAAGCTTCGGCAAACGCCTTATCTCTTACCGACTCCACAATCAAGATAGCAGATGTATTAGATTTTGTCAAGAGCGTTTTTCCAAACGTTTTATCAAAAGATGTTCTTATGCATTATGGCATTGATAGAGGGACAAGCGAAATAGAGTCGTCATTGATATACTCCACCAAACGAGAGCAATCCAATCTTTCCGCATACGAGCTTTCCGAATTTGTTTCAATGTCAGACGAATTGCTTGAGCAGAAGCGTATTGCCGAAGCAAATGCAACCGAGCTGAATAATCTTACCGAATTTCCTGCACGCAAACTCAATCAGAACGGCATTTCATCTGTTGTTAAAGACCTTTGTAACACAGCAAAAGCCCACCGCTGAGAGCGATGGGCTTAAAGCGTTTATATTTGATTTATGCCATTACGAATACACAGCCGTTTGTTGCTTCTGAATTTGAGCCGGTCCAGCGAAGCTCGGAATTTACGAATTCAAAATATCCTTCCTTGCTGTCGTTAACAAGCACGGGGTCGGAACCGTCTCTTGTCTGATAGTGGAAAATATCATCTGCATCATAGGTAAGCTTATTGCCTTTCATTTCGGCAAGAATCAGCCATCTGTCGTTTGAATCGGCGGAGCTGCTCCAATTGACGTCAATTGAAACCTCGTTTTTATCGGAGGGCTTGACCTCTGCGGTAGCTCTCATTGACGTTTTGTCCTGATATGAGCCGAGTACCGAAGTATAGCCCTCGTCGGAAACTTCGCTGATGATTATATTTCTGTTTTCAAGAAGGATTGAGTCAAAATCAGCTTCGCTGAATGAGCCGTCATCGGCAACACAGATAACGTACTGAACGTCATCAACAAGGAATCTGCCTGCATAATACTCGGCATCAGATTTGATTGAATAATCTGCAGTTTCATTCTCAAATGCGGGACTTCCGTCAATGTAAACGCCGGAGATATCGCCCTTCTTATCTTCATCAGCTGCTCTGAAGGTATATTCGCGGCCGGCAATCGTAAACTTATACTGAGCAATGTCGCCGTTGATAACACAGAAGGATTCATCGGAAACACCCATTGCAGCGGGATGAACAAGGTTTACGCCGACAATATTATTGATTTCTTCAAGTGATGTATACTCAACAACGGGATTGGCAAGTCCGGCATAGCCACCATCGGGAGCTGAGGACTCATTGTTTTCTTCGCTGACGGAAGAGTCAACGGTTGTATTATCTTTTGATTCATCGGTCTTTCCGCAGGCGCAGAAGACAAGGCATAAAGCCGAAAGAATAGCAATTACAACAAGAAATTTTTTCATAATCTGTTCTCCTTATCTTATACCGAATTATCGGTTTATTCGTAACAGATGACGGTTTTGATTCATTAAATCAGCGCCGCTCTGTGTCGTTTCATCTGTTTATACGACGGTAAAATGAAAATGGCTACAAAATTGATAAAAATATTTCGGCAATCAGTATTTTTCCGTTTCCGTAACGTCAAGGACAAATACCGTCGCACCGCCTACGGTAACATTATCGGCAAGAGCGCCATCGGCAAATCCCTTTCCGAAGGATGCATTTGTAGGTGCGGTATGAGTACGCTTCTGTGAAAACTTTTTGATGATTTCCTTTGCAAATGACACTCTTTCATCCTCGGTACCGATAAGGAAGGTGGTGTTGCCTACCATAAGGAATCCGCCGGTGGTTGAAAGCTTGGTCACGGAAAAATTTTCTTTTGTAAGAGCAGCCGCAACAACAGCGCTGTCTTCATTATTAACAATAGCAATAATAAGTTTCATACTGATACTCCCTTTTTCAATTAAAGCTTCGGCTCAAGCAATACTCTTGAACGCTTATCAAGCTTACGATAATCCTCAATTTCGTATCTGTTATCATTTGCATCCTTAATGAGAACTCTGCCGTCGTAAAGGGGCTTAACGGACGCAATATGATTTCTGATTTCAAATTTGATTATACCATGATCAGTTTCCGCTGTCCACATCCAGACCTTGAATTTTTCCGTCATCGAGATAAATCTCGTAATCTTGGGAATCAGGTAATATTCGTCAAGAGCACTGAGCACGACTTTCCTTGATTCGTCCATAAGATTTGCCGCATCACGGATAACCGCTTTCTGCTCCCCTTCTTCGTCAAGCAGTACAAGATATTTGTCACCGCCGGATTTCGGGAAAAGACGGTGTACCTCAAGATTTGTCCATTTTTCATCACTTCCGAAAAATTCAACGTCAACGAATATACCGTCGTTTTCGGTTATTTTAACTTCCGGTCCGTCAATATAATGTATCATAGGTACACCTCCTTATTCAAAGTTTTCGGTTTCTTTCATCTTGCTGAGCTGTTCACCCATGGACTGAATCTCAACAAGCTTGTAATATTTGCCCTTCATGGCAAGGAGCTCCTGAGGAGTGCCGTACTCTATGATTTCGCCCTTATCCACAACTATAATCTTATTGGCTTTGCGAAGTGTGGAAAGACGGTGAGCAATCATAATCGTCGTTCTGCCTCTGATAAGGCGTTCTATGGCTTCCTGGATAAGATGCTCCGTTTCGGAGTCAACAGCCGCAGTCGCTTCATCAAGGATGAGAATGGACGGATTTTTCATTACGGCTCTGGCAATGGAAATTCTCTGCTTTTCACCACCGGAAACGCCCGTTCCTCTTTCGCCGAGGACTGTATCGTATCCGTCGGGAAGGCGTGAAATAAAGCCGTGAGCGTTGGCTATATCCGCCGCTCTGAGCACCTGCTCAACATGGGCATCGGGTGAGCCGTAGGCAATATTATTGTAAATGGAATCCTTGAACATCAGCGGCTCCTGCTGAACAAAGCCGATCTGACTTCTGTAATATTCCATATCGATATCTTTGAGATTCATATTGTCAATGAAAATCTCGCCGTCATAATCATCGTAGTAACGCATTATAAGGTTGATGAGCGTTGATTTACCCGAGCCGGTCGTACCGACTATACCCACAACGTCGCCGGGCTCAATTACCACGTTGATGTCGCTGAGGACCTTCTTTGAACGGTCAAAGGAGAAATTGACGTTTTTGAATTCAATTCTGCCTTCAATTCTGTCGGGAATATTTGACTTGCCGAAATTATGTTCCGGCTCGGCGTCAAGTATATCAAGAATCTTCTCTGCGGAAGCAAGAGTATTCTTATATGTATCGCTGAAATTCGCAAAGAAGTTTACCGGGTTATAGAACATTGATGCATAAGAAACGAATGATACGAGCAGACCCACGGTAACGCCGTTGTCGTTGCCGTTGATAACGAGCTGACCGCCGGAAAACCAGATAATGAGCGAGCCGCAGGTTACGAGGAAGGTCATAAAGCTGGGGAAGAAGCTTGCGATTCTTGATACCTTGTCATCCTCACGAAGCCACTCATCGCAATATGCATCAAACTTTTTAACGGCACTTTTTTCGCTTGTGAACGCCTTGATTATTCTGATACCCGGAATGGTATCTGTAAGAAGTCCCGAAATAGCGGAGCTTCTTCGCCAGATTCTGCTGTAATGAGGACCGATTTTTCTGCCGAAAACTCTGCCGATAAGCACAACAAGAGGGATGGGAACAAGTGAGAAGAGCGTCAGCTTCCAGTTCAGCACGGTCATTATCACAAGAATACCTATGAGGGTAAAGAACTGCACAACCGCTTCCTGAGTAATTTTCATGACAAAATTCTGAATGGCGGAGGTGTCGGAGTTGATTCTGTTGATGACCGAGCCGGTAGAAGTCTTGTCGTAGAAATTCAAAGGAAGATACTGCGCTTTTTCGTAAATATCCTTTTTAAGTCCGACAACTATCTTATCACCGGTTATTCTGAGAAGATAGCTTCTTACGCCGGAAACACTGAACTGAAGAATATATACTCCCAAAAGAATACCGATAACAATCAGAAGCCCCTTGGAATCTCTCGCGGGAAGCACAACGTCTACCATTTTACCGGTAATATAAGGAGGAACAAGGGACATTGCCGTTGTGAATACCGAAAGAAGCATACACACAAAAAGTCCCTTTTTGTAGGGAGTAGCGTATCCCGCAAACTTGGAAATCATCTTGCCCTTGCCTTTACAGTTAAGGCAGTCGGCATCGGGGGAAGAAAGCTTGCGGCCGCATTTGGGACAGAACGAACGAAGATGGGAAACGGTATTTTCCATACCGTAAAGTGCCTCGTCTGTATATCCGTGCTCCACAACGTTATTTACGAAGTCCTTTGCCGCATCGGCAACGGACGTAGTTGAATATGTAAAACGGATAAGCTTTACACTTTTGCCGGATTTAAGTCTGACACTGAAATAAGCGCTGCCGTACATTCTTTTTACATCGGCTTCTTCTATATCGTCGTAGTCAAACTTTCTCGGCTCTTCATTCTCGTTGAAGACGAAAAGCTGCTTCTTACCGAAGCACATTGCACTTTCACCGTAATTGCGGTCAAAGTTCAGATCGCCGACAACGGAAAACAGATGTTCATCTTCCCCGAAAGCAGTTTTATATTGCCCCTCAAACTGCTTCGGGAACGGTCGGTTTGTAATTATTTTGTCCATAATGTCACCCCCACTAAAGGTGTTTCTTATGATTTTTCAAGAGGATTATAACCGATAACTATTATAAGTCAATATAAAAAGGCAAATTGAAACCATTTTTGTAACATTACATAAATTAAAACTACCAGAGACTTTATTTTGTTTATTTTGCACAATAAGAAAATAGGTAAGACAGCAACACCGCGTTACCGTGATGTTACTGTCCTAAATTTGTTATGCGTAAAGTATTTTCAGTACGAAATTAACAAGAGAATAAACCTTATAGTAGAGCCCCTGAAGCAACTGATTGAAGAATACATGAGTGCTGTCCATTTCAGCCGTTTTTTCTATTCCTCTGTCGGAAATATCCTTCATCAGTTCATCTTTCAGAATGCCGAAAGAGGAAAGCTTCTTAAACTCGGAAACACGGTTTTTCATCTTCCACCATCTCCAGGAAATTTCCGAGCCGAGCACGTGGTCAAGCTCATCATCTGAAGATGCTTCTTTTGCTTTCGCCCAAAGGGAATCACAGTACCCGATCTGCTCCGACGAGAGATTGAGGGTATCCTTCATTGACTGATAAATACCGAGATGCATTTTACTCTCGTTTTCGGTGATAAGGTCAAGGAATTCTTTTATATACTTTCCGCCTTCACCGTAGTAGGCATTGCAGAATTCGGAAACGGCTGCATCGTAATCAAGATAAGGATCCTTGAAAAGCTGACCTATCAGCCACGCACGAAGCTCGCCGAATTCGGCTTCGGCTTTCATGGAATAATTGCCTTCCTCATAAATACCTTTTACGTTATTCTCTTTGAAAACCTGCATATTTCTCTGCAAAACGCCGAAATCCGGGAAAAGTCCTGTCCAGTTACAATAATTTGTACAGTAATCCCAGATATATATTCTGTCGCAGATTTCAGACCAGCCGCGTAAATCGTCCATAAACGCCTTATTTGTCTTGCAGGATTCATCGTCAAAGGCGTGGGAAAAGCAGCACTCTATTGAGCAAAGACGGATAATCACGTTATCGTCGGGTACGATTCCCTTCGGGGGCTTTCTTGTGTAACGGTAGGCAAAGGTGTCAATGGCTACGTTATCGTAACCGGCTTTCTTTACCTGCTTTGCAACGGCATTGCAGAATTCAAGCATTGTACCTGCGTGCGAGCCGTATTTGTTATCAATCTTTCTGCATTCGGGACAGGTACAGAAGGTAATATTGTCATTCTGAGTAAGCGTTACTATCTGAAGGTCTGCTTTCTCGTCATGTTCCTTTGCAAGTAGTTCAAGGACCTCATCGGTAACGATTCTGAGCACATCGGGATTGGAAAGGCAAAGCTGATTCTTAGTTCTGAATCCTCTGTAAGAAGCAAAATATTCGGGGTGCTCGTCATAATATTTTTCGGCGGAGCAGAATTTGGTTGAAAGCGTATGGGCAAGGGTGGGAATGTAATCAACACATCCGCCGAGCTCTTCCGGAATATCTCTGTATTCGGCACTGTTCAGGCCGTTAAAAAGTGAATACTGTACGTCATTCGGGCTGAGCCAATCCGTATCCGTGAACTCAAACGGAGGAACGTATTCAATATTGACGTTGACCGGAACGGAAACGGTATCTTTCGTATATGTGATTTTTTCACTTGTATAGCTTCTTACCCCTGCAAATTTTTCAAGGAAAGCATAGACTCCTCTGACGGTCTGCTGAAGGGTGGAGCCGCTGATATAAACGTCGGCTTCATCGGAAGAAATCACGTAACCGCCGTCAAGCGAATCATCTGTCGTCAATACTATATTATGTTCGTTCTGCTTCTCACTCAGAACGGGAAGCTGAACGGAGCAGACATTCCTGACATAATCGGATAAAGTATCCGACACTGTTTTAAGTTTTTCATCCTTGCTGCAGATACACCAGCTATCGTCTATAATCAAATTTTCTTCCTCCTCTGCATAAGCATAAAACGCGGACATAGCCATAATGAGACACAATACGATTGAAATAAACTTTTTTATTTTCATTTTCATTCCTCCATGATGTGATACAGGATATTATCAATATATTTCAAAAGAGCCGGCATTTCAATATAAATTGAAAATTTAATGATTTACGAGGTTCTTCAGCTTCAGCACGTCTTTTACGAGATTATCGGGAGAGTTATCCGCAATAAATTCAATAAAAACGTATCCTTCAAACGATTTTGATTTCAGTGCATTTATTATATCCGGGATAAAGCTTTCGTCTTTTTTGTGAAGCAGCTGAAATTTCTTCAGTTCCGAAAAGGAAATATGCACATCGGAAACAAAAGGAATAAGCTTACTCAGCTTATCAAAATCTCCTTCGCGGTCTCTGTACCAGGACTGATAGTAAGTTTTTACCCTGCCTTTTGTATCGTTAAGATAGCGAAGGGATGCATCGGTTTCATCATTACAGGTGTCGTGATGGCATTCATTGGAAATCACAGCTGAGTATCTTTCCGCAATATCGGCAAGAGTAAGGGACTCGGCTACTATATCAGCATATTCCTTCTCTCCGGTTTTTGAGGATGACTTTGTACCGAGCCAGGTACGCATATACCGGGCGCCCGTAATCAAAGCAAGACGGCAAAGACGTTCCCATTCCGTCACATCGTTACGTCCGATCCTGTAGTAAGTACCGAGGGAACGGATAACAATGCCGTTTTCATCACACAGCTTTTTTGCAAGACGTGCGTCATCCTCCGTAAGAATATGATAATCCGTACCCCATTCTATTGCTTCGGCACCGCATTTTACGGCGATGTCAACAACGTCCTCAATCGAACAGTTACGAAGGGACGTACTCGTAAATCCGACTTTCATGCAATCACCTTATGCCATAGTTTTGAGTTTTTCAAGCGTTACCTCGCTGACACATTCTTTTCCGGCAAGATAACGGTTGAATTCGTCAATAATGTAATCTGCCATACGGGTCACTTCATATCCCGTACTGCCGGCTATATGAGGAGTCATAATCGCATTTTTACACTTAAAAAGCGGTCCTGTCGCGGGCATCATTTCATTCTTCTGAACGTCAAGCAAAGCGGTCCTTGCCTTCTTTTCCCTGAGGGCTTTTGCAAGGTCATCCTCATTGACCTGCGCTCCCCTGCCGGTATTGATGAAGGTGGCATTGTCCTTCATAAGAGAAAACAGCGAGTAATTCAGGATATCGTTGAGTTCCTTCTTATTTGCAAGGTGATTTGAAATAACGTCGCACCTTTCAAAGATTTCGGGCAAATCACAGAGAACGACACCCAGAGATTTCGCTTTTTTCCGTGAAGCAAACGGGTCGTATGCAAGCACATTGACATCAAAGGATTTCAGTTTTTCCGCTACCATCGAGCCGATTACACCGAGTCCGATAAGCCCTACGGTTGCATAATAATTTCCCTGAACATTTGCCGCCCTCAGTTTTGAAAGAGCAAGATTGGTATGATAATATTTCTCTGCCTGAAAATAGCCCTTAGCGGCAAGAATAATCTGCGAAACAGTATATTCCGCTACGGGGATTCCGTTGGCATAAGCGGCAGAGAAAACCCTTACACCGCAATTAAGAAACGGCTCAGCAAAATAACCGACCGTCCCGGCGGCATAGAATACGGCTTCAAGTCCGGGAAGGTATTCCTTTATTTCCGATTCGGTGAGTTTCACCATACCCCAGGTGGAAAATACATACTTCACGTCCTCAAATTTCTTACTGTCCTTTTTAATGTCGTGCAGGGTATATATTTCCCTCTGCATATCCATTTTTTTGAGGACTCTGTCGTCATAAACCCTCTTGACATCGTTTTCATTATTGCAAAGAAAAATTCTGTCCATATCATCGCCGCCGTTTCGCATTATAACTGCATTGTAACACTTGAAAATATATGTTTCAATATATAAAATCGGTTTATTTTTACATTCTTGTGTGATATAATACGCACATATCACATCGAGGGGATAATTTATGACTGAAGAACAGATTAAATCATACTTTGAAAGAATCGGGCTTGAATATGACAAAAACGAGCCGCACGGCATAAATCAGCTGAATAAAATTCAGTATGCCCACATTACCCACGTTCCGTACGAAAACACGGAAATAGTTGACGGACATCCTCTGAGTCTTGAAGAAGAGAATCTTTTTCAGAAAATCGTCACGGAGCATCGCGGCGGCTATTGCTTTGAACTGAACGGTCTTCTGGGATGCGTTCTGCGTTCAATGGGTTATGAGGTCGAGGAATATATGGGCAGATTCCTTCGCGGAGAAACGGAAATCCCCATGCCCCGGCACAGAGTACTTGCGGTCATGACAGAGGGAAAAAAGATTCTCTGCGAAGTAGGTATCGGCAGCGAAGCTCCTTACCATACGCTTGAAATCGTGACCGGCAAAGATCAGGACGGCTACCGCTTCGTCAGGGACGATTTACTCGGTACGGTGCTGGAGGAATACGTTGAAGGCAAATGGAGTCCCTTCTTTTCCTTCACGGAATGCAAACAAATCAACAAGGATTACATCCCGCTCTCCTATTATTGCGAAAATCATCCGTCGTCTATTTTTCACGTTAATATGCTTTCGCTGAAAACACCCGACGGCAGAGTAACGGTAGACGGAAAAGTATTCAGAATACGCCGTAACGGTGAAATCACATTTGAGAAGGAAATGACCGAGGCAGAGCTCTGCGAAATCTGTCCGAAGTATTTCGGAATGACTCTGCACCGATAAAATTCATACAAACAGGTCCGGTTGATTATTGTATGAGTAACGGCGATGATATATCATAAGACCGTAAAGTTTTCGGAAAGGAAGTTGAAATTATGGTAACTGTCTTTGAAAAAATCCTGGATTACTTTATGGTTTTATGTCTGTTATTCGGTTCTCTTATTACGAACGGAGCAGAGAATAACGACCTGAACACCATCGGAAACAATATCGTCTACGGATTGGTTTCCGGAAATTTTTCCCCTTTCGCCTCTTCCGATATTTATGACGGAGAAACGATTATTTCAAAAATTGAAACGGATAACGACGGGAACTGCCGTTTCGCCGACGTTGACTATAAAGATAAGGACAGAGCAAGCTGGCTGACGGCAAGACATATTACGAGAACGGAGCAGCTTGCAATACTGTATCGCAGAGAAACCGACGAAAATATAAAAATAATATGCAACACGGATTCAATTCAGGCGATTGAATTACCCGACGGAAGAATTGCATCCGTATTTTACAAAAACGGAAGCTTTGAATATAACGGAAAAACATTCAGCGGGAAAGCGGGAAATGCATACATTTCGGAAAAATAACGGTTGTATTTTCACTTATAAACTGTTATGATTTCATATATCCCGAAAGGAAAATACAATTAACGTAGGAAAGAAGTAATATAAGATGAGCAAGTTCAAGTTTTTCTCAAATCAAAAAATGTCGTGGGTAAAGGTCATAATCCTGGCAATTATTACGGCAATAATCACGGCGGTGCTTAAAATCATCCCCGCCCTTGAAGGAACGTCCTTCCAGGATATTGCCGTTAACCCCGACTGCTGGTTTTTATTTGCCCTGTTTATCATAGTAAACTGCGAAAAATGGTGGGAAGCATCCCTCAAGACGTTTGTATTCTTCCTGATAAGTCAGCCCCTCATCTACCTCATTCAGGTGCCCTTTTCGAGCATGGGATTCGCGCTTTTCAAATACTATAAATACTGGTTTGTAATCACGATACTCACCTTACCCGGTGCGGCAATCGCATTCCTCGTCAAGAAAAAGAACTGGCTCAGTGCGGCGGTGCTTTCGGTAGCTGTCGGATATCTCGGATATGCAGCGGCGACCTACTTCTGGAACGTAAAATCCGATTATCCCCATCACCTGGTAAGTCTGATATTCTGCGTACTGCTTGCGATATTCTTTGTACTCGCCCTGCTTGACAAGAATTCTCAGCGTCTTGCCGTAATGGCTGTAATGGTGGTGGTAATAGGCGCAACGCTTTATTTCACGAAGCCCATTTCGGAAAAGGACATTACTCTTGATGAAGGAAGCTGGACTTACGTTGTTGACGATTCAAACATCGCGGATATAAGCATAACGGACGGCAACGAGGTATCATTCAAGGCAAAGAAAAAAGGCAACGCGATAGTCACCTTCACAAATGAAGACGGCGAAATAATCGAATACTGGGTAACCGTAAGCAACGGCAGTATTCTCGTAGGAAGTCTGAGTTAAAAATAATCGCAGTCCCGAGCGGGGCTGCGATTTTTATTTTCAGTCCGTTTTTTGGGACTGAGCATCTGATATATTTAATTTATACGATAAGAATCACGGAAAGGAGAAATATATCAGATGTAATATTGAACATAGTGTTCGAGTATGATAGAATTATAGTAAATTACTTTGGAGGTATGAAATGAAAGAACAGTTTACAAATATGTATCCGATTTCAAAGACTCTCAGATTTTCACTTATACCCGTAGGTAAAACCGAAGAAAATTTCAACAATAAGATGCTTCTTGAAACCGACAAACAGAGGTCGGAAGATTACTCAAAAGTCAAGAAAATTATTGACCGCTATCACAAGACATATATTGAAAGCGTTTTGTCTTCTATTAACTTTATAGAGGGCGTGGACGAATATGCTTCGCTCTACTATAAGAACGGCAAAGACGATAATGAAATCGAAAAGATGGAAGAACTTGAGGCATCGATGCGCAAATTTATTGCCAAAAAGCTTACATCAGATAAAAGGTACAAAGACCTTTCTTCTGCCAAGACTATGATTGAAAGCTTGCTTCCCGAATTTGTTGATGCAGAAGAAAAAGAAATCGTTTCCCGGTTTCACAATTTCTCAACCTATTTTTCGGGATTTTTCACCAACAGAGAAAATATGTATTCCGATAAAGCTCAATCGACAGCCGTTTCTTATCGCTGCATAAATGATAATTTACCGAGATTTCTTGATAACTGCAGAAGCTTTGAAAAAATAAAAGCTTCTCTGTCACCCGAAAAAATTGAGGAACTGAATGAGCTTACACTTGGCTTTTTGGGCAAATATATGACAGACGCTTTTTCTGTTGACTATTTTCCGTACGTGCTTTCACAAAGAGGTATTGATTTATACAACAGTATTATAGGCGGGTATACCTGTGAAGACACCACCAAAGTACAAGGCATTAACGAAATAATCAATCTTTATAATCAGCAGGTTGCAAAGGGCGATAAATCCAAGAAGCTTCCGTCAATCAAGCCCCTCTACAAACAGATACTCAGCGATAAGGAATCTGTTTCTTTTATTCCCGAAAAATATGAAAATGATGATGCGGTCATTTCCTCTGTTCTCGCATTTTACAGAGAAACAGTCGAAAAGACGTTGCCTGACATCAAAGCACTATTTGATAAATTCGGCACGTATAATCACAGCGGTATATTCATTTCATCGGGTATTCCCGTAACCGACTTATCAAATGCCGTATTTGGCAGTTGGAGCACATTCGCTTCGGCATGGAATGATGAATACATGAAACTGAAGCCGCTCAAAAAAGGTAAAAATCCGGAAAAATATGAAGAGGAAATGAAGGCGGAATTCAAGAAAGCCAAGAGTTTCAGCGTAGCGGATTTCCAGCGTCTCGGTTCAGTCAACAAGTCAGAGAATTCCGTTGGTTCTGTTTCGGATTATTATGTAACGACTGTTTCGGAAAAGACCGAAACGGTTTATGAAGCATACAAAAAAGCAGAAGGGCTTCTCACATCGGTTTATTCGGAAAAATATGATAAGAAGCTGATGAAAAACGAAACGGCAATTGCTCTTATTAAGGAGCTTCTTGATGCCGTCAAAGACCTTGAAAAAACCATTAAGCCCCTTATCGGCACGGGCAAAGAGGAAAATAAGGATGAGCTGTTTTACGGTGAATTTATTCCTCTTTATGATGCCTTATCATCAGTTGACCGCCTCTATGATAAGGTCAGAAACTATATGACCCAAAAGCCGTATTCAACAGATAAAATCAAACTGAATTTTGATAATCCGCAATTGCTCGGAGGATGGGACAGAAACAAAGAAAAAGATTACAGAACTGTTTTGATGCGCAGAAACGGTTTGTATTATCTTGCGATAATGGACAAATCAAATAACAAAATCTTTGAAAGCTTCCCCGAAAGCGCCTCGGGTGACTGCTATGAAAAAATGGATTATAAGCTTCTGCCCGGTCCGAACAAAATGCTTCCGAAGGTATTCTTTGCAGCATCAAACGCTTCCCTGTTTCAGCCCTCTGATGAAATACTTAAAATCAGAAGTTCCGAATCATTCAAAAAAGGGCAGAATTTCAATGTAGATGATTGCCGAAAGTTTATTGATTTCTTCAAAGATTCTATAAACAAACATGACGACTGGTCAAAATTCGGCTTTAAGTTCTCTGACACAAAATCATACAGTGACATCAGCGAATTCTACAATGAGATAAAAGAACAGGGATATATGGTAAAATTCCGTAATATTCCCGTTTCGTACATTGAGCAGTTCGTTGAAAACGGTAAGCTTTACCTTTTCCAAATTTATAACAAGGATTTCTCGGAATACAGCCATGGCACGCCAAATATGCACACTCTGTATTTCAAAATGCTTTTTGATGAGCGCAACCTCAAGGATGTTGTTTTCAAGCTTAACGGAGAAGCCGAAATGTTTTACCGCGAGGCAAGTATTAAAGACAGCGAAAGAATCGTTCATCCCGCAAATCAGCCCGTAAAAAACAAAAATCCCGAAAGCGAAAAATCGGAAAGCATATTCAATTATGACCTTATCAAAGATAAGCGATTTACAAAACGCCAATTCTCTATCCATATTCCCATAACACTCAATTTTAAGGCAGAGGGCAGAGAATTCATAAATCCGAAAGTCCGTCTTGCTGTTAAAAATTCCGCTTCCGGCTACGTTATCGGAATTGACCGCGGTGAAAGGAATCTCATCTATATCAGCGTTATCAACGGAAACGGCGAAATCGTTGAGCAGACGTCTCTCAACGAAATCATCAGCGATAACGGTTATAAGGTCAATTATCAGAATCTGCTTGACCGCAAAGAAAAAGAGCGTGACGAAGCAAAAAAGAGCTGGGGCTCGGTTGAAAACATCAAAGAGCTCAAAGAGGGCTATCTGAGTCAGGTCGTTCATAAAATCTGCGAGCTTGTTGTAAAATATGATGCGATCATCGCAATGGAAGACCTTAATTTCGGCTTCAAAAACGGCAGATTCAAGGTTGAAAAGCAGGTTTATCAGGGATTTGAAAATATGCTCATTTCAAAGCTGAATTATCTTGCCGATAAGAAAGCGGAGCCCGATTCGGAGGGCGGCATACTCAACGCATATCAGCTCACAAATAAGTATGACGGTACAAATAAAGGCAAGCAAAACGGCATCATATTCTACGTTCCCGCATGGCTCACAAGTAAGATCGATCCGACCACGGGATTTGCAGACCTACTCAAGCCGAAATACACAAGCGTTGAAGCGGCTCATGATTTCTTTGAAAAAATCGATTCAATCAGCTATAACGAATCCTCTGATATGTTTGAATTCGACATTGATTATGATAAATTTCCCCGCTGCAACGCCGATTTCAGGAAGAAATGGACTGTCTGCACCAACGGCAACAGAATAAAAACCTTCCGCAATCCCGAAAAGAACAGCGAATGGGACAACAAAACCGTTTGCCTGACCGCCGAATTCAAGAAACTCTTTGATGAATACGGAATAGATTATTCCGGCGATATCAAGGCAGCTGTTCTTCGCATAAGCAACAAGGATTTCTGCTATCGTTTAATCGGTCTTATCCAACTCACTCTTCAGATGAGAAACAGCATAACCGGAAGCACAAATCCCGAAGACGATTATCTTATCTCTCCCGTCAGAAATGCATCGGGCGGATTCTATGACAGCCGTGAATATCAGGGCAGTAACGCCTCATTACCTACGGATGCCGATGCAAACGGTGCATTTAACATAGCGAGGAAAGGGCTCTGGGCAATTGAAGTATTGAAGAACACTCCCGACGACGGACTTGATAAAGCCGATCTTTCAATAACCAATGCAAAGTGGCTTGAATATGCACAAAAATGAGCGAAAATCCTATTTCAATATCCAATCTGAACGATTTCATATTTTGCCCGGTTTCAATATTTTTTCACGGGCTTGATGAAGAAACAGACGTATATCTTTATCAGGAAACCGTTCAGCTCGACGGCTCCGCTGCCCACAGCAAATCGGACAGCGGAGAATATTCCACAAAATAGAATATGCTGCAGGCGATTTCTATATACAGTTCTGAGTATAATCTATGCGAAAAAATTGATGTTTTTGATAATGATAAGGGAATAATAACCCCTTATAATTTCTACTGTTGTAGATCCATTGGTAATGCTATAAGCAAAAGAGAATAATAACCCCTTATAATTTCTACTGTTGTAGATGCGCGATCTGCAGAAAGCTTTCAACATTGAATAATAACCCCTTATAATTTCTACTGTTGTAGATAGTATCTGAAGTGGCCGAGTAAAGACGAATAATAACCCCTTACAATTTCTACTGTTGTAGATACAGAACGGAGAAAACGTTTATGATTATTGAATAATAGCCCCTTATAATTTCTACTGTTGTAGATAAGCACAACAGCATTGTTCCACCTCGGGAATAATAACCCCTTATAATTTCTACTGTTGTAGATCGGACACCTTAGACACATCATTGAACGAATAATAACCCCTTATAATTTCTACTGTTGTAGATCCGGTATCGTTCTCGGTATTTTCGTTGAATAATAACCCCTTATAATTTCTACTGTTGTAGATTGTATCGAGTACCGATTGATGTTTCTCGAATAATAATCTCTATAAATTTCTACTGTTGTAGATTTCTTTCTTTATTGTTCTCCTCTTAGCGAATAATAACCCCTTATAATTTCTACTGTTGTAGATCAGATAATCAATTCGTCATTTTTTCTGAATAATAACCCCTTATAATTTCTACTGTCCGGACACATAAAAATAAAATATTCACACAATCAAAAACCCTGCTTCCGGGAAGAAGCAGGGTTGATTTTTACTGTATTTTACTGTGTTCAGGCATCGATTACGGCGGATTTTTTATCCGTAATAAAGCTGTTGAGCCAGCCGCCGATAAGCAGGAAGAAAATGCTGTAATAGAGCCACATCATGGCTACCATTACCGTTCCGATTACTCCGTATGCGCCGAATTTATCGGAAAATGAAATGTAAACCGAAAATACGACCGAGAAAATGACCCATGCCGCCGATGCAAAGAGTGCTCCGGGGAGCTGGTCGCGGATTCTGCGTTTTCCGGAAGGAACGAAAGTATACATAACGAGGAAAACAACGAGCAGAAATGCCATTATAAGCAGATATCTCGCGTATTTCAGTACGGAAAACAGAGATTTAAGTATCGCTATATCGGGAAAACGTGCCGAAACGATATTCATAATCTTTCCGCCGTATGCCATGGCAACGAAGCTCAGAAGCAGAGCCGTCACGAAAACGACCATATAAAGAATCGAGCTGGCGTAATATTTAATGAAATTGCCGGACTTTTTCACATCATACGCCGCATCAAGTCCCTTCATCAGTTCACGCATTGATGCACTGGCAGAATAAACGGTAAGAATAATTGAAACGGTGAATGCTGCCTTTCCACTCTGATATATTCCCGAAATAATGCGTTCAAGCACCGTCATCACCTGCTCGGGCATCATTTCGCCGAGTCGGGATATAATGTAATCCTGCGAAATCGGCAAAAAACTGATAAGACTGACCATAAGGATAATGACAGGCACTATGGACATAAAAATATTATAGGTACTTGCCGCCGAATAGAGCGAAAGCTTTCTCGCGCCGATTCCGGCACCGAATTCCTTGCCGATAGAAACAAGCTTTTTCATCATTGACCTCCTGCCGAAAATCTAATACGGAATAATTATAGCAGAATCATAAAATAATACAACTGCCTGAAGGAGAAAATGATAAAAATGAATTATACAAAATATGTATCGGGCTATGCAGATAAATCAGATTGTGTTTAACGAATACTGCGTAGAGAATCCGTTCTCCCCTTCCGAGAATCTTTCCGTAGGTATCCGTATTCTCGGAGAGTATTTCAGAAAATACGGGGATGAATCAATGGCACTGATGGCATATTGTCAATATGATGTCAGTAAATTGTCAGTTACGTGTCAGTGATTTATAAGAAAAACGAGTCTATAATATAAAGTGAAAAATGTTCGTTTAACCTCTGTAGGTAATCCTACGGGGGTTAATTCCATTTTGGCAAAAAATAACCGGTACGAATTGTACCGGTATTACCTCTGGTTGAGTTGTTCAAGTTGTTCCGCAGTATAGAACTTCCTTCCACGCTTAAAGACTTCCATGACACGTGTGTCAAAATAATTTTCGTTTGGATATATGAGATATTTGCCTTCGTCGGTTTTGAATACCGGACGGTATATGTCGCGTTCATTAGGACTCGAAGCTGGTTTATATAGCATTAAATTCTTGGTTATTTTGATTTTCACGATATCATCTCCCATTCATAACAACAATTTACTATAACCGGTGAAAAAAATCAATATGATTAAATACGAAAATAAAAGAAGTACACATCTCAGAGGCCTCGCAACGAAGGTCCTCAAAGAGCGGGACGACCTGCAAGAGATACGAAGTGCGAAGCCCAAAATAGCGTATGTTACGTCACAGCAAGAGAAAAAGACAGGCAACGGAACACGCATGGTGCTGGGCGAATGCAAAAAAGTACCGGGCGCAATTCAATGGTGCTGTCCTTATGATTTTGTCATTACGATATACACGTCAAACTGCATAGATTTTGACACAGAAAAATATAAGATACTCCTCTGGCACGAGCTCAAGCACAAAGGAATTAAACCCGATGTGATAGGCGAAGACATGTTCTTCACAAAGCCGCACGATTATGAGGAATTCAAAGAGATTGTAGAGGCGTACGGAATTGATTGGGTGAGGCCTGATGCCGAGAGGAAGCCATCCCAATTCGAGAAAAAATCTTGTGAGTGAGAACGCAAAAAAGAATAGATTTAACGGGGAGAACGGGGCGAAAAATCAAGCTAAGGGCAACGATGTGCGCAAGTATATGTCCTGCGCCCGTAAAGCTCTTAAATCCGCTCTAACGGACGAGGAATTGAGCAAGCAGATAGATGCATTGCTCAAGAGAGGCAGACAAGGCAACCTTACAGCGATAAAGATGGTATTTGAATATTCGGATATATCCGACAATGAGAATAATACCGCAACTCGTAAACGAAGATGTTGCAAAAAGTATATATGTTGGTGGTGTCAACTTAAATAATTACAAAAAATATATAAAAAATACGCGATTATTTTGGGGATAAGATTGATGTGCCTGCTTTGGGAGAGGTTTTGTTAAACCATGACATAAACTATAATAAAGTTGAGGATGACGTGGTTGCGACATTTCTTGTCCCATATGTCCTAAAGCGTGGAAAAATCATTACAGGACATCGGAATCACAAAAACATGGGATATCCGTCAATTACAATTGCAGCAAAAGTAAGCATAAACGGAAAAGAGGGATATATAGCTGTAGCTATAAAAGGAACAAAGGACGCCAGATATAATGCACATAAAATAATATCGGCGGAAGGCAGATTCGGATACGAAAAAAACGCAGAACCTACAAGGTTCGAGCGTGATCAGTTAAAAACTGAACAGAGGTCCGATATCGGTTCTGCGTTTTTTTCATATTATAGTAGATTCAATTCAAGAAAGTCAAGACTTTTTTGAAGAAAATCGTGCAGTAATGACTACAGACCGCATAAACAAGTAATTTCTTCGTCTTGGCTGAACTACGGCGATTACGCACTTAACAAGCAATTGCTTCCTGCAAGCCACCAAATACAGACGATATTCCCCAACGGAAGAAAAAAAGATATAAAAATTACAACATAATTATAGCCCCCGCTTCGGCAGGGGCTTATTTTTTTGCTTTATCGGATTAAATTCTCGGCTAAAAAGTGGTCGTGTCTCCGTTTAATTATGCTTTGAACTGTTTACAAATTGCAAACAGTTGACATTCCCATCTTTTCGATAAGGTCGCCGAGGGATTTGTCATACTGCGCTTTGGAGATTGCGTTACGCTCAAGGAATAAATCCAGTGTACGTTTCTGCCGAAGAAACAGATCAACGCGCTTTTCTTCGAGAGTCAAATCAGAATACTCTTTTATCATCATTTGCCCATCACTTTTTCCTTACTGTGATTGCCGGCAGAATTACAGGCTTTTTTTCGCCTGCCTTCGTCATCTGTTCAAGCAGCATGGCTTTCAGCTTTCGCCTTTCTGTCGCATATCGGCTGTCTTTGATCAGATTCTGTTTTTCGTTCGGGTCTTTTTCCAGATCATACAGATAATCCTCGAAATAGACGCGGCTGTTGTGGTGGAGATTGCCGGACGGGCTCAGGTCCCTGACCGCGTATTTGAATCTGTCTGTCCGGATTGCTCTGCCGCACTGGCTCTCGCTGATCTGCATAAACACACAGTCCCGCTTCCCGGCAGGGTCGTCAATCTGGGCGGTCAGGTCAATTCCGTCATACGCATCGGGAATATCAATCCCGGCCATGGAAAGCAGTGTCGGCGGCAGGTCGATCAGGGAAGAGAGCCGTTTCTCCACTCTGCCGTTTTCGAAGCCGCCGCCTTTGATGATCAGCGGTGTATGCGTTGCGCTTTCATGGCAGCTCCGCTTGTATTCGGCATTTCTTGTTTTGAAGTGCGCGCCGTGATCGGATGTGTAAATGATAATCGTGTCTTCATAGAGTCCGAGATCCTTCAGTTTATCCACAAGCCTGCCCACGTTGTAATCCAGCCTGTTGACTGCGGACAGATAATCGGGATATTCCTCTTTATAGTTTCCCTTCAGAAACGCCAGATCATCGGGAATCGGATACTCTTTGAATCGATCAACGGTTTCCCTGTAGCCCTCGATGGTTTTATGATCGTTCTGATGGTGTGGCTCAAGCTGACTGATAAACAGAAAGAACGGCTTGTCCTTCTCGCGTGTTTCAAGGAATTCAAGCGCGAAGTCATTGATGCAGTCCGCCCTGTAGCCTTTGAAATCAATCTGTCTGCCATCACCGTCAAACACATAGCCGTCATAGCCGTGAGAAGTGAATTCAAGGCAGTCAGCCGCGCGCCAGTATTGATACTCACCCTGCCTGTCTTTGGGAACGGCGGTTTTTCCACAGTGGACGCCAATACCCGGATATCTGTCCGAACCGAGATGCCATTTGCCGATATAGGCAGTCTGATAGCCTGCATTGTTGAAATAGCGGGCAAGCGGAACGATACGCCGCGGCAAAGCGACGCCGTTCCAGTGGCAGCCTGTGCGCGAGGCATAAAGTCCCGATTGCAGGCAGGATCTTGCCGGCCCGCAAACCGGCTGACAGGTGAAATTGTTTTCAAACAGTGTGCCGTCTTCGGCGAGCTTCATCAGATTCGGCGTCACTGTTTCATTCACCGTATCCCAGCGCTGCTGATCCGAAAAATAGAACACGATGTTATTTTTCTTCATATCATATCATTCCTTAAATCAAAGGTTTTCTGCACGGCAGAACTAACGCTTCGCCAGTCTCTCGCAGCACGCGCTCCATTCCCATCTTTTCCGTCAAATCCCCGAGCGATTTGTCATACTGCGCCTTGCTTATCGTATTGCGCTCAAGGAATAAATCCAGCGTGCGCTTCTGCCGGAGAAACAAATCAAGTTTGTGTTTGTTAATATCTTCTCATCAATTGGGAGCAAATAAGATAAAATCTTTTTTTGCGTTTCAATTGAAGGAATATCAAATTCTATTCTGATAACAAACGGGTATAATTACCCAATAGTAGAATAATTATACCTAAACTGATAATTGATTTCAATAAAAATAAAATAATTCTCCGCAGAAGTTCTCTCGCATTTACGGAAAGAGTTGTGATATTTTCGGCGCGGTTTTGCCGGCAGTTTCACAACTATTTCCGCCCGGGCAGTGACACATATTGTCTCAAAATACGCAATACTATCGGGAACTGTCCGAGTGATGGGTAATCCGAAAGGGAAGTGAACTTCCCTGCGGCACACGATTTTCACTTTTTTTCAACGATAAAAAAATCACCGAATCCCTTACAAATCAAGGAAGACGGTGATATATATGGCGGAGAGCAAGGGATTTTTATCGCCTCGCTTCGCTCGTTGCGCTTCGGCAAACAGTCCACCGGACTGTTTGGTCACCTTGTGACTTCCCTCAAAGTTCGAATCCCTTTTGTTTGCATACAAAAAAGCACCCCTATCGGGATGCTTTCTTTTTTATGGCGGAGAGCAAGGGATTCGAACCCTCGAACCGTTTTAGGCGGTTACACGATTTCCAATCGTGCTCCTTCGACCAGCTCGGACAACTCTCCGTGTTAATCAAACAAGGGTATTATACTTACCGCGGAGATGTTTGTCAAGAGAATAAACCGAAAATAATCAAATATTTTATTTTTGTATGAGCTATTTTTCCCTTGTATGTTTAATGAGAATATGATATCATAATATGAAATTATGAGAAAGCGAGGTATGTTATGAGCTTACCTGTTGCAGTTCAGCTTTATTCCGTCAGAGACGCTATGGAAGCTGATTTTTACGGAACAATCAAAAAAATGAAGGAACTGGGTTATGACGGCGTTGAATTTGCCGGTTTATTCGGTGAAGAGCCCGAAAAAATCAGAGATTTTTGTAATGAAATCGGTATCATTCCCATTTCCGCACACGTACCTTATTATGATATGCTTGCAGACCCCGAAAAGGTGCTTGCAGACTATGCGGTAATCGGCTGTAAATACGTTGCAGTCCCCTATCTTACCGAAGAATGCAGACCCGGTACCGACGGATTCGGTGCAACCGTTGAGGGCATACGCAAGATAGCAGAGGCGGCAAAGAAGCTGGGCATTCAGCTTCTCTACCATAACCACGATTTTGAGTTTGTAAAGCTTGACGGCGAATACGCACTTGACGTGCTTTATTCAACGATTCCCGCCGACCTTCTCAAGACAGAGGTTGATACCTGCTGGGTAAACGTTGCAGGTGTTAATCCCTCTGAATATATTGAGAAATACAGCAGACGTTCCCCCGTAGTTCACCTCAAGGACTTCAAAAAGAGCGGTAAGAGCGGCGGTGCTCTTTACAAGCTTATCGGTATTGACGATGAAGAAGAGCAGGCAGACGAGGATGCATTCACTTTTATGCCCGTCGGTTACGGATTCCAGGATATTCCCGCAATCCTTGCTTCATCCGTCAAGGCAGGCGCAGAATGGGTAGTTGTCGAGCAGGATAATCCCGCAAAGGGCGACACTCCCCTCAATTCAGTAAAACTCAGCAGAGAGTATCTTACTTCTCTCGGCTGGTAACATAAGGAGGATATTATGGCAGAATCAATTCTTGATGCTTTCAAAGAGGATCACTCAGGAGAAAAAGAAAGAGATTACAGCAAAAAATTAAAGGTCGGCATTATCGGTACCGGCTGGATTGCAGAAGCTCACGTCAAGGCATATCAGAAATGCCCCGACGTTGAAATCGTTGCTCTTGCAGATCTTATTCCCGGCAAGGCAGAAGCTTTCTGTGAAAGATATAACGTGGGTAAGGTAACATTCTTCCCCAGCCATAAGGAACTTATCGACTCCGGTATGTGCGATGCCGTCAGCGTATGTACATACAATGCCACTCACGCAGAATGTGCTATCTATGCTCTTGAGCATAACGTAAGCGTTCTTCTTGAGAAGCCCATGTGCGTTACTCTTGACGAAGCAGTTGCAATCTGCAAGGCAGAAAAGGCAAGCGATGCAGTTCTTTCAATCGGCTTCCAGCCCAGATTTGACGAGAATATGAAGATGCTCAAGAAGGTAGTACAGTCCGGTGAGCTCGGTAAGATTTATTACATTCAGACCGGCGGCGGACGCAGAAGAGGTATTCCCACTCCCTTCGGCACATCATTCATTCAGAAGGATACCGCAGGCCTCGGCGCTCTCGGTGACATCGGATGCTATTCGCTTGATATGGTACTCAATTCAATCGGTTATCCCAAGCCCCTTACGGTTACGGGTTACAAATCCGATTTCTTCGGCAAGGATCCTTCATACGAGCATCACGACGTATTCGGCGTTGACGACTTTGCAGCCGGCTTTATCCGTCTTGAAGGCGGTATCATCCTTGACTTCAGAATCGCATGGGCTATGAACCTTGACACCCCGGGTGACACTATCATCATGGGCACAAAGGGCTCTGTAAGAGTTCCCTCAACCGAGTGCTGGAACGGCTCAATCGGCGGTCCTCTCGTAATCTACCACGAGATAGCCGGTGAACAGATTGAAACAATCATTCCTCAGAAGAAGAACAGCGTTGACTGCTTCGACATAAAAATCCGTTCCTTCTGCGATGCAGTTAAGGAAGGCGGAGAAGCTCCCGTTCCCTGCAGTCAGATTCTTTACAATCAGGCAATCATTGACGGTATTTCACGTTCCGCTGAGCTTGGTAAGGAAATTGAAATAGAAATCCCCGAAATCTGAGTTTCGGACAATATAAAACGGAGGTATAACCAATGGTATTAGCAGCAGTAGGTAAAAACGGTACAGGTAAGGATTTCTTCCTTGAGTACGTTGCAAAGACCTATAATTTCCCCATGATTTCAATCGGTGACGTTGTAAGAGAGCTTGCCGCAAACGACGGCCTTGAACTTACAAGAGATAATCTTCACGCAACATCCAAAAAGTATATGAGCGAAAACGGTCAGACTTTCTTCCCCGAAATGATCGTAAAGAAAATCAAGGAATCCGACAGTCCCAACTTCCTTGTTTCCGGTATTCGCCCCCCTTCAGACATTGAAGTATTCAAAAAGGCATTCGGTGACAAGTTCGTACTTGTTGACGTAGTTATCAGCGACGATGAGGTCCGTTATCAGAGAATGCTTGCAAGAGG
This sequence comes from uncultured Clostridia bacterium, assembly GCA_937892115.1. GTDB lineage: Bacteria > Bacillota > Clostridia > Oscillospirales > Acutalibacteraceae > CAG-177. The sequence goes on from CALAUI010000015.1 coordinate 53,104, forward strand.
TTCCGAAAGAGACGGAAAGAGCGTAGAGAAGCTTCGTGAAAACGATATCCACGAAGAAGAAATCTTCCATACCAGCGTCAGCGAAAAAATGGCTGACTACGTTATGAAGAACGATGGCTCAGTCGATGATTTCTATGCAGGCGTAACAGACTTTTACGATAACTATCTTAAAGCTAAGCTTGACTGATATTACGACAGAGCATACAGCAAATGTATGCTCTGTCTGACTTTTAATGTAACAGGAGTAATCTGAATGGCACATTTTACTGACATTGAAATTGCCCAGCAGTGCGAAATGAAGCCGATTACGGAAATCGCCGCTAAGGCAAATATTGACGAAAAATACATTGAACAGTACGGCAGATACAAAGCAAAAATCGATCCTGCTCTTATGAAAGAAGCAGACAGACAGGACGGCAAACTGATACTTGTAACTGCTATCACTCCAACGCCGGCAGGCGAAGGAAAAACCACCACCACAATCGGACTCGCTGACGGCCTGAAAAAAATCGGCAAAAACGTTACGGTTGCATTGCGTGAGCCCTCTCTCGGACCCGTATTCGGCGTTAAGGGCGGTGCCGCAGGCGGCGGTTACGCTCAGGTAGTTCCCATGGAGGATATCAACCTTCATTTCACCGGAGACTTTCACGCAATAGGTGCTGCGAACAATCTGCTTGCCGCAATGCTTGACAATCACATCCATCAGGGAAACGCTCTCGGAATTGACACGAGAAAAATTACCTGGAAGCGTTGTGTTGATATGAACGACAGACAGCTTAGATACGTTACCGACGGTCTGGGCGGCAAGGCAAACGGCGTACCCAGAGAAGACGGATACGATATCACCGTTGCCAGCGAAATCATGGCTGTTTTCTGCCTTGCTTCGTCAATCACCGATCTTAAGGAAAGACTTTCAAAAATCATCGTAGGTTATACTTACGATGACAAGCCCGTTACCGCAGGTGACCTGAAAGCAGTTGGTGCAATGACTGCTCTGCTCAAAGACGCAATCAAGCCCAACCTTGTACAGACACTTGAAGGTACTCCCGCATTCGTTCACGGCGGACCCTTTGCAAATATAGCTCACGGATGTAATTCGGTAATCGCCACAAAGCTCGCTCTTAAAATGGGCGACTATACCGTTACCGAAGCCGGATTCGGTGCAGACCTCGGAGCCGAAAAATTCCTTGACATAAAATGCCGTATGGCAGGACTTAAACCCGATGCGGTTGTAGTCGTAGCTACGGTAAGAGCATTGAAGATGCACGGCGGACTTGACAAAAAAGAACTCGGCACAGAGGACATCTCGGCACTTGAAAGAGGTATTCCCAATCTCCTCAGACACGTTTCAAACATCAAGAACGTATACAAGCTTCCCTGCGTTGTAGCCGTTAACAGATTCCCCACCGACACGGATTTTGAAATTGATTTCATTATCAAGAAGTGCAAAGAGCTTGGTGTTAACACGGTTCTTTCAACCGTATGGGCTGACGGCGGTAACGGCGGTATCGAGCTTGCAAAAGAGGTTGTTCGTCTCTGTGAAGAAGAAAAAGGCGATTTCACCTTCTCGTATGAGCTTGACGGCACCATTGAAGAAAAAATTGAAGCAATCACCAAAAAGATTTACGGCGGAAGCGGAATCAATATTCTTCCTGCCGCAAAGAAACAGATTGCTCAGCTTACCGCTCTCGGTTACGATAAGCTTCCCGTATGCATAGCCAAGACTCAGTATTCATTCTCAGACGACCCCACGAAATTAGGTGCTCCCGAAGATTTCACGGTTACGGTCAAAAATGTCAAGGTCTCCGCAGGTGCGGGATTTGTGGTAGTACTTACCGGTGACATCATGACGATGCCCGGTCTTCCCAAAGTACCCGCAGCAGAAAAAATTGACGTTGACGAAAACGGCGTGATTACGGGTCTTTTCTGATAAACATAATAAAAGCAGGAACAGCGGTCTGCCGTAAGGCAAGCCGCTGTTCTTTGATTTTAATGAAATTATTTTTTGGGGGGTTCCTGCTTCGGAATGGGAGTTTTTTCCTCTTTTTTGTAAAGGAAAACATCCTCTTTACCAACAAGACTGAAGCTGCCTTCTTCAATGTAATTTGATGCGCCCGCCTGTCTCGCTACACTCTTAAGACTTGACTTAAGAACGGAGGCAACTATAAGGCCGATAATAAGACCGATAACAAGAGAAATTATCAGTTTCTTGGCTATATCGGTCTTCTTCCCCGATTCCGCCGATACGGTTTCATAAGCTGTCGTTGATTCAGCCGTGGCGGTTTCGCCGGAAATCTCATTTGAGACGGCTCCGGATTCCGTATATGCGAACACATCATCATCTGCCGATGCCGTCGGCAATTCGGTCGGGTCGTTTTCAACAAACAACCGGATTTCGTCCTCGTCGGTATATTCTTCAAAGCCGGTCTCGGGCTCAGACAATGCAAATGCGGGAATGCACATTGCAAAAACAAAGGAAAGCGCAAAAATCAGAGATACAATTTTTACTATATTATTTTTCATAACGGCACCCCCTTAACTAAGCAGCATCATAATTGCAAAAATCACCGCTGCCGAAATAAGGCCGGAGCCAAGCAGATATCTGATATATGCACCCTTATCACACGGAAGATCACCTATAAGCTTACCTGTCTGACCGTTCATGCAGAATGTATATTTCTGACCCTGCCAGCTGGTATTGAGAAGCCATACGGGACAAAGCGTATATTTTGCATGAGAATCGGTATAATTGAGACAGCTGTTTTTTGTATTGACATTATCATATCCCTTTACCGTATCTCTGAATACGCTCTCCGTACTTGCCTTGATTCTTTCGTTTACTCGCGGCATACACGCCTGGGCATCATCGTCATATTTATCCGCAAGATAACCTGCAAGATAAGCGGTCTGAAAATCAACCGCCTCGCTGAAATTAAAGGGCTCAATGGATTCCATGAGTGTATCGTCCATCTTTGACGAACCGTCTGCGGGAACATTTCTGAAGCTGATATTACCCGCTCTTCTTACGGAATAATACGAGGTTTCTCTGTATCGGAAATCCTTATCCTCCCACTGTCTGACTTTGGAAGCATCATATCTGATATCAGCGTCAACGTCTGCATCAAAGAGCCAGAAAGGAACATAAATACCCTTGATTTCATCAATATGATTCTGATCCTTGAAAATTTTGGGAAGAAGCTTCTTTCCGCTCATGTGTCTGTTGAGAGCTTCTTTTGCCGCTTCCTTATCAAACTTGAACGGGATTACATAATCCGGTTTAAGGTCACCGCTGAACTGACCCATAAGAACAATGGGATTATCACAATACGGGCAGGAAGTGGCTGCCATATTATCGTCTCCGATAATCTCACCGCCGCAGGATTTGCAGACATAGGTTTTAAGTCCGTCCGTTTCGCCCTCAGCCCACTCGGAGCCCGCACTTTCGGCAAACTCGGTGTTTACGGCAGATTCATTTAGCGATTCATCGTACGCCTTAAGAGCATCCATTTCAAACTCGGTGTCACAGTACGGACACTTCATTTTCTGCACGGAGGAGTTAAATTCTATACCTCCTCCGCAGCACGGACATTTATATTCCTGAATAGCCATTCAGGTCACCACCCTATTATTTTATATCCCTGTCGTCAAAAACATCTCCGCATTCAGGGCAGAACTTGGGAGGATTATGAGGATCTTCGGGTACCCAGCCGCACTTATCGCACTTATAGAGAGGAGCACCTTCGGGCTTCTTTGCTCCGCATTCCTGGCAGAACTTACCCTTATTTACTGCTCCGCAGGCACATTTCCAGCCGTCGTCTGCAGGCTTGGCTGCGCCGCAGTTTGTGCAGAATTTACCTGTTGCGGTTGCACCGCAGGAACACTTCCAACCGTCAGCTGCTGCGGGAGCGGGCTTCTTTGCTCCGCAATTAGTGCAGAAATTACCTGTTGCAGCTGCACCGCAAGCGCACTTCCAGCTGTCAGCTGCGGGAGCGGCTGCCTGCTGCTGAGCTGCCTGAGCATAAAGATTAGCGGTATTTGCGCCCATCATACCCTGAGCCATACCCATACCCATAAAGCCGGCCATTGCACCTGCCGAATTGCCTGCAGCGGTGGTAACAGCATCGGCTGTGGAAATAGCCGAAAGTCCTGCGCCCATACCTGCATTGCTGAATGCGGCAGCTCTCTGTGCCTGCTGAAGGAATTTCTGATCTTCCTCGGGAATCGTAACCGAACCGATAGCTACGGAAACGACCTCTATACCTCTGAGCTCACCCCACTTGACGGAAAGCGCCTTATTCATTGCATTTTCAACGTCTGTGTTGTGGGTAACAATCTGATTGGGTCTGATCTGAAGATCACTCAGTTCGCCGAATGCGGGCTGAAGAGCGGCTACGAATTCGGTCTTAAGCTGAGAATCAATTTCTGATCTTGTGTATTCTCTCTGAACATTACCGCAGACCTTTGTGTAGAAAATAAGGGGATCTGCGATTCTGTATGAATAGATACCGTTACACTTAACGGAAGTATCAAGGTCAAGGTTTACTTTGGCATCAACGACACGGAAGGGAACGGGATTGGCTGTTCCGAATTTATTATCAAGGATTTCCTTGGTGTTGATATAATATATTCTCTGATCCTTACCTGTATCGCCACCGTAGGTAAATCTCTTACCTACAGTCTTGAAGGTTTCAACGATGGTCTGCTTGAGACTTCCGGTAAAGATTGAGGGCTCTGTTGATGCATCCCACGTAAACTCGCCGGGTTCTGCACATACTTCTACGATTTTGCCCTGTTCAACGATGATCATGCACTGACCGTCCGCAACAGCGATACCGGAACCGTTTGAAATAATGTTATCATTGCCGTTTGTGTTTGAAGAACGGCTTGTAATACGTTTCTGTCCCTTTGTTACAAGAACTTCCTTAGGCATAGCTTCACAATAGAAGAATTCCTTCCACTGATCCGCAAGTACTCCGCCGGCTGCGCCGATAGCTGCTTTAATAAGACCCATAAAATAGCTCCTTTCATATTTCCGTCTGAGTGCGGAATTAACAAAATCAGTATATCATATTTTTGATAAAAATGTCAACAAACGAGCAATATTCACGGTTATGCCAAATGCACAATTTTAAGGGTTCCAAAATGTATAACATTCCGAATTTTTTTATAATATTGATTTATAATAAACGATATGATAAAATAAAGTGTAATTTTTCATATTGTGCAATAAGGAGGTAGAATGAATATGGACACCAATACTGCGGCAGTTGTTGAAACTGAACAGAATGAGGTCGTTTCCGCTGCTCATAAAGACAGGCGATACGTTGGTACTAAAGAAACCGTGGTATACATTCTTTATGATATTGCCCAGTCATTCAACATCAACAAGTACAACGATATTTTCGTTACCGATATTATTAAAATCGGTCTTAAATTTCAGAGTGTCGTTTCATTCGTAATCGGCATCTGGGATATGATAAATGACCTTTTCCTGGCTGCGATAGTTGATAAAACCCGTACCCGTTGGGGTAAGTTCAAGCCCTGGCTTGTTATTTACGGTATTCCGGGTGTTGCTCTGAGTCTTCTTTTCTGGGCTATGCCTATGATGTTCGGCGGCAGAGGATCCTACGATGTGGGCAAGCTTACATTCTACCTTATATTCCAGCTCATCAACAACCTTGCCGGCTCACTCAGCGCTATTGCAAGAACCGGTATGCTTGCAACAATTACTCCCAACATCATTGACAGAACAAGACTTATCACAGAGGCAAACCTGCTCTCCGGTTTCGTTGAGAAAGCTCCCGAAATCATCATGGGACTTCTCATTGACCTTGTCAACCACGACAAGCTCAAGATCAAGATGCCCACGCTTTATATGTCAGGCGGCATGATAACAAGTATCGTTTCCGGTCTTTTTGCTCTCATCTTTGCCCTCGTTGCAAAAGAAAGAGTTAACCAGACCGTTGAGAAGCCCAGCGTCAAGGAAAGCTTCAAGTCAATCTTTACCAACAAGCCGCTGCTTCTCATCACCCTTTCCGAGTTCCTCGGAGCATTCAGTATCGGCTCCGGCGTCAACTATTACTACATCAACGTACTCGGACTTGCCACAATGTCAACCATCGTCGGCATTCCCGGTGCTATCGTTTCCCCCATTTCATACTCATACGTTCCCTGGGCACGTTCAAAGTTCTCCACAAAGACACTTTGGATTTTCGGCTCCCACATCAGCGATTTCCTGATGGTAGGCGTATTTGCAATAGGTTCAATCAACAAGAATTACAAGAAGCTGGGTGCAATGATTCCCGCCTTCATGCTCAGAGAAACAATCTGGATGTTCTTCTGGGGTATCAGAAGCGTTATTCCCGAAGAAATGCGTAACGAAGCCATTGACTACGGTGAATGGAAAAACGGTTACAGAAACGAAGGCCTCACCGGCGTAGCCAAGGATCTTCCCAAAAAGCTCATCAGCACATTCGGCAACACAGTCAAGGCACTTATCCTTGAAAAAGCCGGTTACGTTGAAGGAGCAGGATTCGGCGGTCAGTCCGAAAAGACAGAGTTTTCACTCTTCTGGATGTGCACCATTCTTCCCGTTATCACCGGTATTCTTTCAATCATTCCCAAGCTCTTCTATGACCTTAACGGTGAAAAGAAAGACAGAATGTACCGGGAGCTTTACGAAAGAAGAAAGGCGATTGCCGCTCAGCAGGACAGTTTCAATGCCGAGGATAACAAAACTCAGCAGGAAGCATAATCAAATATCAAAAAGAGGTCTGAAAAGGCCTCTTTTTTCTTGACTTTATTCTGCTGTGGGATTAAAATTTCAAGGGGGGTGCAGTATGGAAGAAATATTGAAAAAAGAAATATTTTACATAAGACACGCGGAACCCAACCCGAGCAATTGGGCTGACAGAAGTCACTGCGATATAGACCTGACGGAAAAAGGCGAAGCTCAGGCAAAGCTTGCAGCGGAGAGATTCAGAGGAAAAGAATTCAACTACGTTTTCTCGAGCCCTTTGATAAGATGCCTTAAAACAGCCGCAGCATTTGCAAACGTACTTGGCTCTCATCCCGAAATCATCATTATTCCCGAGCTGATTGAAAACGGCTCCCTACCGGATTACAAGGGAGTTGATATGGAATATTTAAGCAGATATTATGACAATCTGACCCTTTGCGATGAGAAGCTTTATGCATTTCCGACCGGTGAAAACGAATCGGATGAGGTAAACATTGAGCGCGCTGAAATCATCACCGCATGGATGAAGGAAAAGCTTCAATACGGCGAAAAAGCCCTTGTATTCTGTCACGGCTCATTCGGAAATTACTTTATACCTGCGGCGGTGGGTATGAAGCAGGGAGATTACATACTCAGTCTCTCACATACATCTGTTACAAAAATCAAGTACACATCAGACGGAAAGCAAAGAATATCCTTTATGAATGATATTTCTCACCTCCGTCCCCTGCTGCCTGATTATGAAATTGATACATAAGGAGTAATACTATGGCATTCAACGGATTTAAGTTCAGCGATGAACTGCTCAACTACGACGTTTTCCCGAAGGTACTCGTAAAGGATAAGAAAGCGGAAATACATATCCGCCCCTTAGGTCCCAGAGATTTATTTGAAGTCGGCAAAACCTACAAATATCTTATCTGCGGTCTTGAAACCGGAAGGCCCTCGGATTATCCCGCTACCGGCGATTACAAGGAATTTTCAGCAGTATGCAACGACGAAGGCGGATTTACGATAAAGCATACATTCACAAGAGAACAGATGCATTTTATTCGCTTCCTTAATGACGAAGGTAAGAGAATCATCCAGTTCCCCGTTTACTGCGTAGATAATGACCTTGCCGGCAGATGGCCTCTCAGGGGCGATTTACACATGCATACAAAGCGTTCCGACGGCAAACAGGCACCTGCGGTCGTATGTGCAAATTATCGCAGACACGGTCTCGACTTTATGGTAGTTTCAGACCATAACAGATATTATCCTTCTCTTGAAGCCATTGACACATATAAAAACGTCAAAACAGGTCTCACAATTGTTCCCGGTGAAGAAGTACACATGCCCAAGGTGAACGGTCAGAGAAGCGATTTCCACATCGTAAACTTCGGCGGTGAATACAGCATAAACGCTCTTACAGACGGACCTCAGACCGAGGAAAAAGGCACGGGAAAGGAATTCCGCTCACTTAACGGCGAATGCCCCGACTTTATGCCTCTTGCACAGTGGGAAGAAAAGATGCAGGCACTTGCAGATGAGATTAACGTTCCCGATGACGTCGATAAAATCCCCGCCGCAGTATGCAAGTGGATTTTTGATGAAATCCGAAAAGCAAACGGTCTCGGTATATTCCCCCATCCAACATGGATAAACGACGTTTATCACGTTCCCAATGCTTTCGTCAAGTATATGACCGAAAACAGACTTTTTGACGCTTTTGAAGTCCTCGGCGGTGAAAATTACTTTGAGCATAACGGTTTCCAGGCAATCAAATACTATGAGGATAAAGCAAAAGGTATCAACTACCCCGTAGTGGGCAGTACCGACAGCCATTCATCATACGATTCAAACAGAAACGCATTCATATGCTCAACAATGGTATTCTCCCCCGAAAACGAAAGAAAGGCACTTATCAGTTCAATCAAGGATTTCTATTCCGTAGCAATCGATACAATCAACGAGGACTTCCGTCTTGTGGGCGATAACAGACTCGTAAGATACACCTGCTTCCTGCTTAAGGAATACTTTCCTCTCCACGACGAGCTTTGCCGTGAGGAAGGAAGACTCATGAAGCAGTACGCAACAGGTACAGAGGAAGAAAAGAAAGAGGCAGCTGCCCTGCTTGACATCATCGGCGGAAGAGTACAGAAGCACAGAGAGAAGTATTTTGATTTTTAACCGATAAATATAAATTCGCCCCGAGCTCAAAACCGAGTTCGGGGCGAATGCTTTATTTTTTGAGTATTCCCTGATTTATTGAGGTTTCCACTATACCCGTTACTACCTTCCATAATTCGGGAGAGGTCTCGCGGATGATATCCATTCTTTCAAGCACCTGACGCGAGGATACATTTCCCTCTTTCCATGTATGACCGTCGGTTAAAAAATTATGGATGAGCGGCTGAAGACGGTCACAGACATTGGCACATCTTGATTCCTTTGTTTCCTTTGCTTCAAATTCATCCCAGAGTGCTCTTATTTCATCCCTCTGATCATCGGGAAGCATACTGAAAAGCTTATCTGCCGAATCAAGCTCACGCTGTCTTTTATCAAGCTTTCCCTTTTCGTCGTAAGCAAAGGTGTCACCGGCATACACCTCAACAAGGTCGTGAACAAGACCGATTTTCATTACCTTATTTACATCAATATCATCACCGCAGTATTCATTGAGAAGCATCCCGTAAAGTGCAAAATGCCATGAATGCTCCGCATCGTTTTCGCGCCTTGACTTATCAACAAGAACAGTCCTGCGGAAAACCTGCTTCATCTTATCTATTTCAACAAGAAATTCAAGCTGTTTTTTCAGACGGTCATTATCAAGAAAATCAAAATTATTCATACAGATTCCTTATTTCAGCAATTTTGATCTGAGTTTTCTTGCGGATTTGGCGGCTTTGGTTGCCCAATTAACAAACTTAAAGCCGAATTTATCCATAATCAAATCCGCTTCGCCCATAAATTCCATATAATCCTCAACAAAGCCCTTTTTGAACTTATAAATACCGTGAAGAGGATTATTTTCATCGGGATAGCCGCCTCTGAAATCATACCATTTGCATCCCTCTTCAATAGCCCATTTGATACACGACCATTGAACGAGATAGGTAGGCATAAGATTGCGGTGTGAATTTGAGCTGGCACCGTAAACATACCAGACCTTATCGCCGACGTGAACGTCAAGCGCACCTGCAAGAAGCTCATCTTCATAATACGCGAAATAGATCCTTGCATCATCACCGAAAGCGTCCATAATTCTTTCAAAATATTCGGTGCTTCTGATTGCAAAATTATCCCTTTCGCCCGTAAGAAGCATCAGGTCGTGGAACTGACCGCACGCTTCTTTGCCTTTTACTTCCATTCGGATGCCTTTGCGCTCCGCAAGACGGGTGTTGTATCTTGTCTTGGAATGGAAGCCGTTGATTACTTCCTCCTCGGTTTTTCCTTCAAGAGGAAGGCGGAAAATATATCTTGCCTGCACAGTATCAAATCCCGCTCCGTGCTCTCTGAACGTAAATCCGAGAGATTTAAGCAAATCAATATATTCTGTGTTTGAAGCAAGAGTATCGGTATCAATTTTGAAGGTATACGCCTTATTTTTCTTTCCGTATTCGGAAACAGCCGTGATAAGCTCCGTAACGGTTTCTTTATCGGCAAGGTCACACACAGGACCTCTGGGCGCATACATCATTCTGAAGGGTGTATACGGTATTTTACGGATAAGTACACCGCAGACTCCTTTGATATTGCCGCTGTCGTCACGGCAGATAAAGCCCGTCCAATCCCATTCTTTCTTGACTTTACCCCACATTGAGGTCTGCATCATATGTCCTTTCGGTACGGATTTTACATATTCGTCAAATTCAGCCGCATCCGGAATTTTTACTGTTTCAATGCTCATTTATAATAACTCCTTTGCTCTTTCAATAAGAGCGGATTTTTCGTTTTTGATTTTGCCGTCCATTACCTCGTCAAGCAGTTTTTCAAGAGTGCTTCCGAGAGTATGTGACGCCTCAAATCCCAGCTTCATCAAATCTCTTCCGTCAACGGCAAGGTCTTTTATAGTAAAGCAGGGCTCATCCCTGATGATTTCGTCAAAAATTCTCTTCCCCGTCTCATTTGTTTCAAGTGCTTCGGAAAGAAAAACGGGATTCTGTGCTCTCAAATCCGCCTCTCTGACGTCAAACAGCTTTTTGACCGTATCAAGTCCGAGAGTACCGATATAGCGCTTATATGTCTTTTTGGTTATTTCGTGAGGAAGGAAGCCGTGATACTTTATGAGATTTACAACTTCCCGTCTGAAGTTGTTGGAGGACTTGAATCTTCGCAGTACGTCGTCTGCAATTTCGGCACTGACGGCGGCATGGTCATAAAAGTGATTTACGCCGTTTTCGTCCTCGGATTTCACCCGCGGTTTTCCGCTGTCGTGAAGCAGCATCGCCATACGCATTGCACCGTCGGGATTTATATTTTCAAGAGCTGTTACGGAATGCTCCCACACGTCGTATATATGCCTTTCGTGATGCTGTTCACAGCCCTTCATAGGTGAAAGCTCAGGTATAATGAAGAAGAACACTTCGCTGAATTCTCTTAGTATTTTACCTGCATTCTTTCCGCATAGCAGTTTGATAAGCTCGGAAAATATTCTCTCCTCGGAAATATATTCAAGCAATGTATAGTTTCTTCTGATACTGTCGGCGGTATCTTTATCTATATCAAAGCCGAGAACGGAAGCAAATCTCAACGCTCTCATAATTCTGAGGGCATCCTCATTGAAACGTGTATCCGGATTACCCACACAGCGGATAAGATTTGATTTTATATCCTCAAGACCGTTGTATTCATTTATTATTCCTTTTCCCGGATTATAAGCAAGTGCGTTGCAGGTAAAATCACGGCGGGACAAATCGTCAAGAATATCATCCGAAAAAGATACGCTGTCGGGTCTGCGTCTGTCGGAGTAATCTCCCTCTGTCCTGTACGTAGTGATTTCAAGCGGCATTGAATTCAGAAGGACCGTCACCGTTCCGTGCTTTATGCCCGTTTCAATCAAGCGGTAAGATGCAAATATTCTTTCTGTTTCTTCGGGCTTTGCAGACGTGGTTATATCCCAGTCGTGCGGAGTTTTTTCCATCACCAAGTCTCTGACGGCACCGCCGACAACATAAGCAGAGAAGCCCGCTTCATTGAGCAGACTTATCGCTTTATTGACTTGCGGCGGAATTGAATAAAGCATAATTACTCCCAGCTTTTCCACACGTCGGGACAATATCCGACAGTTGAAAGCTTACCGTTTCTGACAATAGGTGTTTTGAGAAGCTCGCCGCATTCAAGTATCTTTTCTATCTTTGCCTCTTCACCGGCAAGATACTTTATGAAGCTCTTCTCATAGTATTTTGATTTTTCGTTGATGATATCCTCAAGGGAACCGACGTTGGCAAGTACGGAATTGAGTTCGCCCTTGCTCAGACTTCTCTGTGACAAATCAATAAACTGAAACTTAACGCCGCGCTCCTTAAAATATCTCTGCGCTTTCTTTGTATCAAAGCATTTGTTAGTACCGAAAATCTGAATATTCATATCAATATGCCTCAAACTGACTTATGGTTGCAAAGCATCTTGCTTTTTTTATTTCAAGCTTGAAGTATCTTGCTCTGACCTCTTTGAATCTGCAGATACGCTTATGACCGATAACTGTACCCTTTGAAAGAGATTTCCACTTTCCGCCCACCTGAACGAAAAGCTCAAATTCCTCTATCTGCTGACCGGTTCTGATATGCTCACCCAAAACGATTTTGTCTATATCATATTCGTCACCCAGGTCAAGCACGAGTTCCGCTCCTTCCGGCTCATCACCCGAATGCCAGTAGGATTCGGGGTCGTAATTCAGGATATGCTGACCGGTATGTTCTTCGTCAAGATGACGGTTATCGGTCATTATCGAATCCTCCGCAAGATTTTCGTTGAAATCTATTTCAAGCTGAGCACCGAGAGAAAGAAGAGTGTCAACATCCTTTTCATGAATCTTGCCGTTGGGCATGGGAGGAATGTTGAGAAGGAAGGAAGCGTTGGCACCTACCGATGAATAATAGATATCAATCAGCTTTGAAAGGGGCTTGACTGTATATACATCGGACTCGTGATAAAACCATCCGCTGCGGATTGAAACGTCAACCTCCGCGGGATACCATATTAGCTTACTGCAGTTTTTAATCTGCTTTCTGCTGCCTATATCAAGCTGGGTAGGATTGATTGTCTTCGGGGGCTTTGACATATCCTTCTGACTCTGTGCGGCAATAAGCTCCTGATTTGAATAGTAGTAAGGAACTACGCTCCACTCACTTCTGCGGCAGACACCCGCTTCGTTACCGCACCAGCGTACGTCGGGACCACTGATATTGATAGTAGCATCCGGCTGAAGTTCTCTGATCACCTTATAGTATCTGTTCCAGTCGTAGTCCTGCTTTTTACCGTTTTTGCCCTCACCGCAGGCACCGTCAAACCATACACAGAAAAGCTCGCCGTAATTTGTAAGCAGCTCGGTCAGTTGATTCACAAAATAGTCATCGTAGGGTTTGCCTTTACCGTAAGTTTCCTCGTGTCTGTCCCAGGGAGAAAGATACACACCGAATTTGAGACCGAATTCTTTACACGCCGCGGCGCACTCAGCAACCACGTCGCCTTTTCCGTCTCTCCATTTGCTTGATTTTACGCAATGATCGGTATACTTACTGGGCCAGAGGCAGAATCCGTCATGATGCTTCGCGGTAAGAATCATACCTCTCATACCGGAAAGCTTGCAAAGCTTTGCCCATTGACGGCAGTCAAGCTCCGTGGGATTAAAAAGCTCCGGGTCCTCGTTGCCGTTTCCCCATTCGGAATCGGTAAAAGTATTGATACCGAAATGTATAAATGAATAAAACTCCGTTTCCTGCCATTTAAGCTGTCTTTCGGAAGGAACTATTGAAGCCGCATACTTGATATAATCGGGAGTTTTTGACATAATGTTAACATCTCCTGAAACCGCATATTTTGTATATCATATCATCTTTTCGACTATGTTTCAACTAAATCTTGACATTATTATTGAATTCTTATAATATTAGCATTATGAGGTGATAAAAATGAAATATTGCAAATATGTGAATATAAAGCAGGGCTCCGCCTCCACTCACAGATTCAGTAACGGAAACACCCTGCCTCTTGTGCAGCTGCCTTTCGGAATGACCGCATTCGCGCCCCAGACAAGCGACGGAAATCTGAGATGGTACTACCATCCTCAAGACCGCGCTCTTGAGGGCATTCGTCTTACTCATCAGCCGTCTCCCTGGATTGCCGACTACGGTGCAGTCTGCTTCCTGCCTCAGATAAATCCTCTTAAAGCCGAGGGCGAGGACAGATGGTCGGGATTCAGACCCGAAGATACGATTCTGTCCCCGTACTATCTCAAATATAATTTACTTCGTTCAAAGTCAAGAATCGAGCTTTCCCCTACCGAAAGATGTGCAAAAATCAGAGTAACCTTCAACGGAAGCGGTGACAGATTCTTTTCATGTCTGCCCGTTACCGGAAAATACACCTATAAGTACAACGAAAAGAAAAACTCCGTCTATCTTACGGCAGATAACTGTGCCGGAGGAGACCATCATAATTTCCGCGAATACGTGGTAGTACGTTTCCCCGAAGGCAGTGTGATAAACACCTTTACACAAAGAGCAGACAGGAACGCGCGCGAGGGCGTTTCAGTATCAGGGAACGATACAGCCATTCACGTTCGGCTAAAGGACAGTATAACCGAAATTGCTATAGGCGTTTCCTATCTGTCATTCAGTCAGGCGGAGTATTCCATTGACAAAGAAATCGGCAGCAGATCATTTGATACAATAAAGGATGAAGCCGAAGCAATCTGGGAGGAATATCTCGGCAGAGTAAAAATCACTCCCAAGGACAATAAGCAGATGAAAACCTTCTGCTCATGTATGTACCGTGCATTCCTCTATCCCCACAGATGCTCCGAAATTGCTCCCGACGGAAAGGAATACCATTATTCACCCTTTGACGGAAAGAAATACGAGGGTGTCAGATTTACAGATAACGGATTCTGGGACACCTACCGCACCGTATATCCTTTCTTTTCGCTTGTTGCAAAAGACGAGCTTCGTCTGATGATACACTCGTTCATAAACGATTACCGTGAATGCGGCTGGCTTCCCAGATGGATTTCCATAGGCGAACGCGGATGTATGCCGAGTACACTCATTGACGCAGTAATCTGCGATGCAGCCGTAAAGGGATTCATTG
This sequence comes from uncultured Clostridia bacterium, assembly GCA_937892115.1. GTDB lineage: Bacteria > Bacillota > Clostridia > Oscillospirales > Acutalibacteraceae > CAG-177. The sequence continues at coordinate 68,135 of CALAUI010000015.1, forward strand.
ACAAGGACGACCTTGAAACTGCCCTTGAAGGAATGCTGAAGCACGCAACCAAAGAATCCGCTTTTCCCCGCTACGGCAGAAACGGTGCGGAAGCTTACTGTAAGCTGGGATACGTTCCCTATGACCTTCAGAAGGAAAGTGTCAATCTTACGCAGGATGCCGCATACGGTGACTGGTGCATTGCGGAAATCGCCAAGTTGCTAAGCAAAAAGGACATCGAATCCGAATACAGAAAGAGAGCAAAAAACTATAAAAATCTGTTTGACAAAAAAACCGGTTTCATGAGGCCAAAGGACAGCAACGGAAAATTCCGTAAGGATTTCACTCCGGACGGCTGGGGCAGGGATTATACCGAAGGCAGTGCGTGGCAGAATTCCTTTGCAGTGCCCCATGATATGGAAGGACTTGCAAAGCTTTACGGCGGCAAGGATAAGCTGATTGCAAAGATTGATGAGCTTTTTGCCGAAAAACCGGATTACACGATAATAGGTTACAGCTGTGAAATCCACGAAATCACCGAAATGGCTGCTGCAGATTTCGGTCAGTGTGCAATTTCAAATCAGCCCAGTTTCCACATTCCGTACATATATTCCGAGCTCGGAGAAGTCGAAAAATCCGCTTATTGGGTTGAAAAGCTCTGCAACGAGGCCTTCTCATACGAGGATGACGGATTCCCCGGCGATGAGGATAACGGCTCCATGGCTCTGTGGTATATCTTCGGAATTCTCGGATTCTATCCCTTCTGTCCCGGCAAAAAGGAATTTGTCAAGGGAAAGAAGCAGGTTATCAAAGCGGAAATCCTGGGTAAAGAAATCGACGTTGATAAATTTGAAGGAAATAAGATTCCATACGAATCGCTTATCTGAGATATGAAAAAGAACGTACTGAATAAAAAAGCGTATCCGCCCAAGTGCGAATACTGTCAGAAGGGAAAGGTTTCACCCGACGGAGAGACCGTTCTGTGTAAAAAGAAAGGAATAGTCGAGAGGGATTACTCCTGCAGGTCATATAAGTACGATGTGCTTAAACGTAAGCCCCTGCGTCAACCCGTTGTGGAGGACGTTAACCCTCAGGACTTTGAAATCTGATATGGAAACAAAAAAATTATTTGTATGTGATACTCTTCCCACCGACAACTGCCACGCGACGACCGTCCTTCCTCTTAAAGACGGCAGAGTAATCTGCGCATGGTTCGGCGGTTCAAAGGAAGGCAAAGACGACGTTGATATCTGGTACGCCGTAAAAGACGGCGAAAAATTCGGAAAGCCCGTGGTAATGAGCAGGGAAAAGGACGTTCCCCATTGGAATCCCGTTCTCTTTGAGCATAAAAACGGCAATATTTCACTTTTCTTTAAGGTAGGAAAGAAAATACCCTACTGGAGAACGTTCAGGGCAATAAGCACCGATAAAGGAAACACTTTTTCAAAGCCGGAGGAGCTCGTAAAGGGTGACAGAAGCGGCGGAAGAGGGCCCGTAAAAAACAAATGTCTTCGCCTTTCATCCGGAAGAGTGCTTGCTCCTGCATCAACAGAGCATACCGGCTGGATTTGTTTCGTTGACATTTCCGATGATGACGGAATGACCTGGAGAAAAAGCAAAAGAATAAAAACAGAATACTGCCCTCCTCTGATGAATTCCCTCAACGGACATTCCAAAAACAAGATTCCCATGATTCAGCCAACTCTCTGGGAAAGTGAGCCGGGCAAGGTTCACATGCTGACTCGCACCGCAGTAGGCAGAATTTACAGAAGCGACAGCGAAGATTACGGTGAAACATGGTGTGAGGCGTACCCCACCGATTTACCCAACAACAACAGCGGTATTGACCTTGTGAAAGTACCCGACGGCAGAATATATCTGCTTTCAAATCCCGTCAGCGAGAACTGGGGTGAACGCTCTCCCCTCACGCTTTCTCTTTCAAAAGATAACGGAAAAACCTTTGAAACGGTGTTAACCCTTGAGGAAGAGAAAAAGGACAGCGAGTTTTCCTATCCCGCAATAGTGTATAAAGACGGTATTCTTTATATTTCCTACACATGGGAAAGAGAAAACGTTGCTTACTGGGAAGTAAAAATATAATTAAAAGAGCTTTCCGCTTTAATCAAACGGAAAGCTCTTCTCTTTGTAAAAATTATTTTGTACCGAAGATTCTGTCACCTGCATCACCGAGGCCGGGGCAGATGTATGCCGTGGAGTTCAGCTCACGGTCAAGGTTACCGATGATAATCTGAACATCGGGATGAGCTTCGTGAAGCTTTTTAAGTCCTTCGGGAGCAGCGATAATGCACATAAACTTAATGTTTTTACCGCCCTTTTTCTTAATCTGATCGATTGCATCGCAGGCGGAACCGCCGGTTGCAAGCATAGGATCAAGGACGATAATCGTGCGCTCCTCAATGGGATTGGGTAACTTGCAGTAGTAAGGAACGGGCTCGTGTGTTGTTTCGTCACGGTACATACCGATATGACCTACCTTTGCTGTGGGGCAAAGGGAAAGAACGCCGGGAACCATACCGAGGCCTGCGCGAAGAATGGGAACGATAGCAAGCTTACGGCCCTGAATCATGGGAGTGATGCAGGTCTCAATGGGAGTGTCAATCTCCACGTCCTCTGTGGGAAGGTCTGCAAGTGCCTCATACCCTTCAAGCATTGCGATTTCTTCAACAAGCTTGCGGAATTCGTTTGTACCCGTATTCTTATCTCTGAGCAGTGAAATTTTATGCTTGATAAGAGGGTGTGTCATAATAATAACGTTATCCATAAAATCCATACCTCCGGAATTATATTTATTATTCAGCAGAATCTTCTTTCTTTTCCTCTGAAGCGGTTTCCGCGGATTCGGTATCTGCTTTCATTTCAGCGGGGTCATTGGGGTTTTCTTCCTTGATTTCCTTACCGAATCTTTCCTCTATTTCGGAAATCTGATTGATTCTTCTCATATGTCTTTCTTCGCCCGAGAATTTTGTATCAAGGAACAGATCAACAAGCTCGATTGCCTTTCTGTCGGACACTACTCTTCCGCCGAGGCAAAGTACGTTTGCATCGTTATGAAGTCTTGTGGCTTCTGCCGAAAATCTGTCTGAGCAGCAGCAAGCTCTGACACCCTTGACCTTATTTGCGGCGATTGAGATACCTACACCGGTACCGCAGAAAAGAAGACCCTTTTCAAATTTGCCGCCGACAACGGCTCTACCTACTTTTTCGGCATATACCGCATAATCAGCGGATTCATCGGAAAAGCATCCGAAATCCACATATTCGATTTCTCTTTCCTCAAGATGTGCCTTAATTGCCTGCTTAAGTTCAAATCCTGCATGGTCACTGCCTATTGCTATCATTTTGTTACCTCCGGTTTTATTATTATCTCACATCAGTTTCTTAATATTAATTCTCTTTCCGCCTGAGGCGGTCTGAGATAAGTCGGCATCAAGAGAGCAGAATCGCCGAATTCACCGTGGGCAAAGGCGGCAAGTCCCGTGCCGTATGCTCTCTGATATCTGCGGTTTTCATCGGGAAGGATTATGTTTTCCGCATCCTTACCGAAGGAATCATAGCAGAGCTTTGCTCCGTCACCGCAAAGATATATTTTTGAATTTATACTCTGAAGCTTTATTTTAAGTTCGTCCACCGACATTGCATCGTCGTCGGTAATCCTGCTTACGGTACCGTCCCTTATTTCAAAGAGAGCGGTATATACCTGATTGCACCTTGCATCCATAAGCGAGCATACGGTGCAGTTTTCGTCTCTGAAATTATAAGCCATACTTTCAAGTGTCGAAACACCCGCGCAGGGCAGACCGTTGCTGAAAGCAAGCCCTTTGACAGCGGCAACTCCGATACGGATACCGGTAAAAGAGCCGGGGCCCTGATTCACCGCAAGAGCATCAATATCCGCCATTGAGAGATTCGCCTGAGCCAGCACGTTATCCGTCATGGGCATCAAAGTACAGCTGTGTGTCAGAGCGGTATTTACAAAGCATTCACTGATAAGTCTGCCATCCTCAAGTACGGCAACACTTGCAGACTTTGCAGACGAATCAACAGCAAGTAATTTCAATATCGTCACATCCGTCTATACTGATAATTCTTTCGTTTTCCTTATCTGTCTTCTGAATGGAGATACGTATACAATCCTCCGGAAGAATTGCCTCAATATTTTCGCTCCATTCAATGATGAGAGAAGCACCGGTATCAAGGTAATCAAAATAACCCGTTGAATAAAGGTCATCCCAACCGGATATTCTGTACATATCAAAATGATAGAGAGATTTTTTACCCGAATGGTATTCGTTAACGAGAGCAAACGTCGGGCTGCTCACGTCACAGGAAATACCCATTCCTCTTGCAAAGCCCCTTGTAAAGGCGGTTTTGCCTGCTCCCAGATCACCGAAAAGGGCAACAACGGAGCCATAGGGAAGAATGTATCCGAGATAATATCCTATTTTCTCCGTTGCGAAAGCAGAATCGGAAACAACAGTTTTCATAAAAAATTCACCAAAGAATATTATAACACAGTTATATTTCCATTTCAATATATTATCCTTGAAAAAATCCCTTACTCCTCACGGAATAAGGGATTCTGGTGATCCATCGGGGATTCGAACCCCGGACACCTTGATTAAAAGTCAAGTGCTCTACCTACTGAGCTAATGAATCATATATGTTTTGGCGCTCCAATATAATATATGATTACAACCCACTTGTCAAGCATTTTTTATATTTTTTTGGTTTACCGGGAAAATTACTATTGACAATCACCGATTATTATGCTAATATTCATAGGCACTTGAATGTGCGGGTGTAGTTCAATGGCTAGAATTCCAGCCTTCCAAGCTGGTTGTGTGGGTTCGATTCCCATCACCCGCTCCATAAAAATGCGCTTTTAGCTCAGCTGGATAGAGCAACTGCCTTCTAAGCAGTAGGTCGAGGGTTCGAATCCCCCAAAGCGTGCCATGTAAAAAGCCACTTTTGTCTACCGGACAAAAGTGGTTTTTTTCAACGAAATAAATCCCTGCCGGAATTTGTGAAATGCCTGCGGGCGTGAGGGGATTTATTTCATTTCACATTGCGGAGTGAAACAAAGCAATATTTCACAATTTGCGCAAGCAAATTATTTCACATCGGCGTCAGCCGATATTTCACTTGTATTGTTCTCAGCAACCGTCGGAAGCCGAGGGCTTTTTTGAGTGAAATCGTTTGAAAAGTTCACGAAATTGTGCTATAATGAACGCGATAAATCAGAATTTGGCGGCGTGTCGCCGCTGACGTGCCGCTTTGGCAACTATAAAATTTTCTTTTCCGTTCCCGGGAGGGCAGTTTGGCAATCAGTCGAAATTTACGGAGGTAATCCTATGACAAAGGAACAGGTTTTTGAATTTATCAAAGAGCAGAAAACGGCTATGATTTCATCTGTTGACGGTGAAGGCTTTCCCAACACAAAGGCTATGCTTTCGCCGCGAAAAATTGAAGGTAATGACTTCTATTTCACGACAAACACTTCTTCTATGAGAGTTGCACAGTATAACGCAAATGAAAAAGCGTGTATTTATTTTTATAAACGCGGACGGTTCAGCTATACGGGCGTTATGATTGTCGGTACAATGAAGGTGTTGACACAGCAAAGCATTAAGGACGAAATCTGGCATACGGGTGATACAATGTTCTATAAGGGAGGAAAAACCGATCCCGATTACTGTGTCTTAAAGTTTACGGCACTGAAATGCAGAGTTTATAAAGACTTGAAAACAGTATGGATTGATTTATAAGTCCCCTTTTCCAGAGCAGACAAATAGAAATCAACATATGAAGGATTATTTCTCCGCAGATGAAGCGGTGCTTGTTGAAATAAAAACGGAATGACAAATCAGAATTTGCGGACGGAACAGATGTTATGGAAAATATTATATGGATACTCATAATG
>CALAUI010000016.1 GCA_937892115.1 uncultured Clostridia bacterium
CTTCAGCGTCAAACATCTGACGGAAAGCAAGACGACCGATACGGCCGAAACCATTGATAGCAACTTTAACTGACATAATAATTACCTCCAAAAATGATAATCATATTTTTGACCATTGCTATTTTATCATTTTTCAACAAATTTTCAACTGCTTTTTGTGTAAAATATCAAAGTTTGTAATACTTAACAAAAATCGGCATAATAACACGAAAAAGGTGTTTTATATGCCGAATTATTTATGATACTTTCCGCCCGAGGAAATCATGAAGCTGCGGTAAATCTGCTCCAGAAGCATCACCCTTGCCAGCTGATGAGGGAAGGTCATGGGTGACATTGACAGACGAAGCTTTGCCGCCTGCTTCACCTTCGGTGAAAGACCGTGTGAGCCGCCGATAATAAATGTGACCGTGCCCGATCCCGACAGAGCGATTTCGTCCATTTTTGACGAGAGCTGCTCCGATGAAATCTCTTTGCCCTCAATGCATAAGGCGATTATATAGTCGGATTTTCCCGTTTTTGCAAGTATTCTTTCCGCTTCCTCGTCAAGCGCGGAATCAATCTGATTCTGATTCGGCTCTTCGGGAAGACGGCAGGGATTAAGCTCAATGATATTCAGCTTGCAGAATGCCTGAAGACGCTTTGAATACTCTGCCGAAGCACTGCGCAGGTAGTCTTCCTTCAGCTTGCCTATGCAGATTATGTTGATATTTAACATGCCTTTGCCTCCGTTCAGAATGATACGGGCGCGTTCAGGTCGCCTGCAACCGTCAGCTCGTAGTCCCTGCCCTCGGTGAATCCGCCTTCGGTAAGAGCGGCCTTCGTGGTTTCGTAGGCGAGGGAGGGAAAATTATTCTCTTTGCTCAGATGACCGAGTATCAGCCGTGACGTGCCGTTTTTTACAAGATGCCTTGCAAAATCCGCACACAGCTCGTTTGAGAGGTGACCTCTGTCGGATAAAATACGTTCCTTGAGAAAATAGGGATATCCGCCCATCCTGAGCATATTCACGTCGTGATTGGATTCAAGCAGTACCAGGTCACAGCCCGTAACGGCATCCGCCACGCATTCCGTAATCGTACCCATATCCGTTGCCACGGCAATTCTCTTTCCGTCCGGCGTGGTGACCGTATATCCGCATGATTCGTATGAGTCGTGCGGAGTTGAAAAGGGTGTAACCCTCATACCCGCACATTCCACGCCCTTTTCGGGTATTATGTAGGCGTTTATCGGCTTCTGAAATACTCCGTATTCATACATTCCGTCAAGCGTACCCTTTGTGGCATATACATTTATGTTATATCTTGACGCAAAAACCCTTACGCCGTTGATGTGGTCGGCATGCTCGTGGGTAATGAAAATGCCCTTTATTGAGGACGGGTCTACTCCCATGCCGTTGAGAGCGGATTCGATCTTTTTTGCCGATACTCCCACGTCAATGAGAATACCTCCCGCGGAGCATCCTACGTAAGTGCAGTTTCCGCTGCTTGAACTGTAAACAGAACAGAATTTTGCCATATAAACCTCATAAAAAGACGGCTGTCCGCAGAGAACAGCCGTATATTCATAATGTAATCAACCTGCGGATTCAACCTCTTCATCGGGGTCTTTGCAGGTTACCCTGCGGATGTCTCCGCCTATGCTGCCGAATTTTTCAACAACATTTTCGTATCCTCTGTCAATGTAGAGAATATCCTCGATTTCGGTCGTACCGCTTGCGGCAAGTCCGGCAATTATCATTGCCGCGCCGGCTCTCAGGTCGTCTGCCCTGACGGGAGCACCCTTGAGGGACTCAACGCCGTGTATCATGGCAATCTGACCGTCAACCGTGATATTTGCGCCCATTCTCGCGAGCTGCTCCGTATATCTGAAACGGTTTGACCAAATGCTTTCGGAAACGATGCTCGTTCCCTCTGCAAGTGCAAGAAGCACCGCGAACTGGGGCTGCATATCGGTGGGGAATCCGGGATGAGGCATAGTCTTGATGTTACACCTTCCGGGACGGCCCTTCATGGATACTCTGACCGCTTCGTCGTATTCCTCAACCTCGGCACCGCATTCGACCAGCTTCGTTGAAATTGACTCAAGGTGCTTGGGTATGACGTTTTTAATAAGAACGTCACCGCCCGTGGCTGCTGCCGCAACCATGAAGGTGCCCGCTTCTATCTGGTCGGGAATGATTGAATATGTACAGCCGTGGAGATTTTCAACACCGCGGATTTTGATTGTATCGGTACCTGCGCCTCTGATATCCGCTCCCATTGAGTTGAGGAAGTTGGCAAGGTCAACTATATGGGGCTCTTTGGCGGCATTCTCGATTATTGTCTGCCCCTCTGCACGGCAGGCGGCAAGCATGATGTTGACGGTAGCACCTACGGAAACCACGTCAAGATAAATCGGAGCGCCGAAAAGACCGTCGGAATCCGCCTCTACAATGGCGTTATCCTCAACGGAAATTTTCGCACCGAGCAATTCGAAGCCCTTGATGTGCTGGTCAATGGGTCTGGGACCCAGATAGCAGCCGCCGGGCATTGCTACCCTGGCTCTTCCGAATCTGCCGAGCAAAGCACCGATGAAATAGTAGGATGCACGCAGATATCTTGTCATATCGTGGGAAATGACGTAGGAGCTGACGTGACGGGAATCTACTTCAATTGTGCTTTCATTTATAAACTTAACCTCGGCACCGATGTGTCTGAGGGCTTTCATCATATAGTTAACGTCGCTGATGGATACGGGGAGGTTTTCAATCCTGCAAATGTCTCTGCAGAGAATGGAAGCGGGAATTATTGCAAGCGCCGCGTTTTTTGCACCGCTGATTGTAACCTCGCCGTTAAGGGGAGTTCCACCGTTGATAATAAATTTTTCCAAAGGTTTTCCCTCTTTCACGGGCATTATAATCCCATATTTAGCATACACGAGTATTATAACACACAAAATACAGATTGCAACACTTTTTTTAACTTTTTGAGACTTCGCTTTCGGAGTGCCGTTTTTTGCTTGGTGTTTTTGCACAAAACCCTTTTCGGCATATTGCTAAAAGACTTTTACCGTCCGATAAAGGCGGTGCTTAAATGTGCAATTAGCATAAAACAGCAAGCGGTTTATGTACATATTCATCAATGAAACCGTTATCGCCAAAGGGGACGGAGATTGCCGCAAAATGTTAACTTATTGTGAAATTTTCTGTAAAAAACGGTAAATTTGACCTGCGTAATTGAAAAAAATGTCAATAAATCAATATTTTTACTTGCAAAATGCGTTTTGATTGTGTAAAATGTAACTTGTTATGGTGGTTATTTTGACCATTTGCACAAATTCGCATGTACTCCAACAAATTATTGAATGAGGAGAATATTATGTCTAACAGAATTTTTCAGGGTCTTGTTCATCAGATGCGTGATGCAGTCGGAAGAACTCTGGGTGTAATTGATGAAACAGGTACTATCGTTGCCTGCAGCGAGCTGAGCAAGATAGGTGAGGTATTTTCATCTGCAGTTGACGTTTTTTCCGATAACGAGCTTCACTGCGTTAACGGATATACCTTTTGTAATTTCGGTTCACACGTTCAGGCGGACTATGCCGTTTTCGTGGAGGGTACCGATGAAATAGCAGGCAGGTTTGCGACCGTCTGCTGTGTTTCCCTTGATAAACTCAAACAGTATTATGAGGAAAAGTTTGACAGAGCCAACTTTATTAAGAATGTTATCCTTGATAATATACTTCCCGGTGATATTTATCTTAAATCCATTGAGCTGCGTTTCAATATGGACGCTTACCGTACCGTACTTCTCGTAAGAGTTACGGATCATAACGATGCTGCCATCTACGATGCCGTCGCAAATCTCTTCCCCGATAAGAATAAGGATTTCATTATAAATATCAGTGAAACGGATATTGCCATCGTTAAAGAGGTACGTGCCAATACTGAAACAAAAGACCTTGAAAAGCTTGCCCGTTCCGTTTCCGATTCACTTTCAACCGAGCTTTATACCCACGTTCTTGTCGGTATCGGCACGACTGTTGAAGGTGTAAGGGATCTTGCCCGTTCCTTCAAGGAAGCTCAGGTTGCTCTTGAAGTAGGCAAGGTATTTGATACCGAAAAGGCAATCGTTTCCTATGATAATCTGGGTATTGCCCGCCTTATCTATCAGCTTCCCACCACTCTCTGCGAGATGTTCCTCAGCGAAGTGTTCAAGAAGGGCTCGATTGACCGTCTTGACCACGAAACGCTCTTCACCATCCAGAGATTCTTTGAAAATAATCTTAACGTTTCCGAGACCTCAAGAAAGCTTTTCGTTCACAGAAACACTCTTGTATACCGTCTTGAAAAGATTAAGAAGATTACGGGACTTGACCTGAGAGAATTTGACGATGCCATCGTATTCAAAGTGGCTCTCATGGTCAAGAAGTATCTTGATGCCAAGCCCGTTAAATATTGATAACCGAAATCAGAGGATTTGAATTGTGATTGAATTTACTAACGTCACCAAAAAGTATGACAATAAGACCACAGCCCTGAGTGACGTCAATATCCGTATTGACAAGGGCGAATTCGTCTTCGTTGTCGGCTCATCCGGCGCAGGTAAGAGTACCTTCCTCAAGCTTATGATGAGGGAGGAAGTTCCCACTTCGGGTACGATTACCATTGACGGACTGAACCTTAATACAATGAAAAAGAAAAACATACCCCTTTTCAGAAGAAAGCTGGGTATAGTTTTCCAGGATTTCAGACTTATTCCCACCATGACCGTTTTTGACAACGTTGCGTTTGCATTGCGTGTTATCGGTGTCAACGAAAAGAAAATACGCCGCAGAGTACCTTATCTGCTCAGTCTTATGGGTCTGAGCGAAAAGTCAAGGAACTATCCCAAGGAGCTTTCGGGCGGTGAGCAGCAGAGAGTTGCTCTTGCCAGAGCCCTTGCAAACGATGCGGATATCATCATCGCCGACGAGCCCACGGGCAACGTTGACCCTCAGATGAGCTATGAAATCGTTGATTTGCTTATGCGCCTTAACGAAGCGGGCAAGACCATTATCATGGTTACCCACGAGCATTCCCTCGTCAAGTGCTTTGATAAGCGTGTAATCATTCTTGAAAAGGGCAATGTTGTTTCCGACGGCAGTCTTTCCGACCTTGACCAGGCATCTGCTCATATCAATCCTGCCAGCGAGATTTCAAGTACCTACGAGGATTCCCCCGCGGCAGAGGATTATTCCGTTTACCGTGCCGCCGCGCAGCAGCAGAAGCTTTATGACGGTGCGGCACCGGTTGCGCCCGCGGAATATTATGAAGCAGCCCCGGCACCCGTAGTCGTTCCCGGAGCGGAAAAGACCGCTCCCGCAGAGGAACCGCAGATGGTTGAGTTGGATTTCCTTGATTCCGCACCTGCGATTGAGGATATCTATTCCTCATCGCAATCAGCTCCGAACGGAGGTGAGAGCAATGACTAAAATCAAATATCTTACCAAAGAGGGCTTCAGGAATCTTGCCACTAACCGTCTCATGAGCTTTGCATCGGTCACCGTTCTTTTCAGCTGTCTGCTTCTTGTGGGTATTGCGTTTATGATTCTTGTCAATATCAATTCTTTTATTGACAGCATTGAGCAGGAAAACGTTATTATGGTCTATGCAGACCTTGAGCTTGATACGGATTCTCCCGCTTTTATTGACCTTCATAACAGACTTAAGAATGACAGCGACATACTCTCCGTTGAAATCGTTGACAAGGATTCCGCTTATGACGATATCCTCGGCGGACTTGACGAAAACCTCAGAAATTATCTTTCGAATACGGACGAGAATCCTCTTCCCAACGGTCTTAAGGTAACCGTTAAGGATATGAATAATTTTGATTCCGTCGTTGAAAAGATTAAACAGTATAATAACATTTACCGTATTCATGAAAACAGCGCCCTTGCGGGTCAGCTTGCTTCAATCAGAAATGCGGTGCAGTATATAAGCCTGGGCGTTATTGCTCTGCTTCTTATCGTATCGCTTTTCATTATTTCAAACACAATCAAAGTTACCATGTTCTCCAGACGTCTTGAAATCAACATCATGAAGAGCGTGGGTGCTACAAACAGCTTTATCAAATGGCCTTTCATGGTTGAGGGTATTATAATCGGTATCATTTCCGGTTTACTTGCAACCGGTGCGGTATGGGGTCTTTACGAGCTTGTTATGAGGCAGCTTTCTTCGGTATTCTCGGTATTCTCCGATGTAGAGAAGGTTTCCTTTATCAAATACGCTCCCTATCTTGCACTTGTGTTTGTATTTATCGGTATTTTCACCGGTATCTTCGGCTCAGCCACATCAATCAGGAAATACCTGAAGGAAAGGAAGTTTGTGGATCTTGATGAATAAGAAACGTTTAATTTTAAGACTTACCGCGCTTCTCGTTGCGGCTGTGTGCTTCTTCTCTTCAATGATTCCCGCATCCGTTCCGTCGGTATATGCCGCTGATGACAAGGAACTGAAGGATCTTCAGAATCAGTACGAAAATCTTGAGAAGGAAATCGCAGAGAACGAAGCTCAGCTCAATAAGATTCAGGGTCAGCAGAAGGACACCAAGTCCCAGCTCAGCTCCCTCAATAAAGAGATTGACTCCATGAATTCCCAGATTTCAATTCTCAGCAGCAGAATCAATCTCCTTGAAAGCAAAATTGCCACACTCAATGCAAATATTGAGGATACTGCAAAGCAGATTGCGGAAACCGAAAAGAATATAGAAAACGCATCAAAGGATATCGTTGAAACGGAAGCTTCAATGCAGGAAGCAAAGGAACTTCTTCTCGGCAGAATCCGCGAAAATTATATTGCCGGCGAATCCTCAATGCTTGAGGTAATATTCTCCAGCAATGACCTTTCTTCTTATTTTGAGAGGCAGGAGCTTATCCAGAGAGTATCCGAAGAGGATGCGTCTCTCATCAAGGAGCTTTCCGCAAAGGTCAAGGAGCTTAACGAGTTAAAAGTTCTTCTTGAAAAGAGCGAGGCAGACCTCAAGGTCAAGAACGAACAGCTTGCAGACGAAAAAGGCGACCTTCAGGATCAGTCCGATGACCTTTCGGGCAGCAGACAGGTCCAGCAGTCAAAGATGAATGAAGTCAGCGTAAAGCAGCAGCAGGTTCAGTCTCAGCTTTCCGAGCTTGACCAGAACAGTGCCGAGTACAAGGCAATCATTGCCCGTCAGAGAAAAGAAAGAGAAGAGTTGGACAGACAGATTGATGAATACATCAGAGTTCACGGCTCCTCTGCCGGCGACATACCCGATGCCGCTTACGCCAATGACGGTAAAATGGCATGGCCCGTTAAATTCCAGAGTTATATTTCCTGCGGTTACGGTTACTATTCGGACGGCTCACCCCACTGGGGTACCGATATATGTGCGGTAGGCGGTAATTCAAAGGGCAGACCCTTCTGTGCTGCACAGGGCGGTAAGGTCATCCTTGCAAAGAATGACGGCAACTGGAACTACGGCTTCGGCAATTACTGTGTAATTGACCACGGCGACGGCAAACAGACTCTTTATGCCCATTCAAGCGGACTTAAAGTACATGAAGGACAGATAGTCCAGAAAGGGCAGGAAATCGGTTATATCGGTGATACCGGCAATGTTACGGGTCCTCATCTTCATTTTGAGGTCAGAATCAAAAAAGCCGACGGCAGTGTAAGCCGTGTTAATCCTCTTAACTATGTTAAGAACACCACAGCATAATTATTCGGAAGGGCTGTTTTCGTGACAGCCCTTTTTCATAAATTACCGGGAGGGATAAGATGAATAAAAAGGTATCTCTTGGTGTATGCATTTCCCTTGTTATTATTGCCGTTACCGCCACTTTTGCCGGTACTATGGTATTCTCAAAACAGATTTATAACAGAATAATCAGCAATATTTCACAGCGTGCCGAGTCCTACGATGCCGCCAATGAAATATATAAGCTCATATCCGATAATTTCTACGGCAAGCTTGATGATTTTAACAATAACCTTGATGCCCACGTGGCGAAGGGTTATGTTGACGGACTCGGTGATTCAAACTGCTGTTATATGACCTCCTCCGAATATGCGGAATATACCGACAGAACGGAAATCGGCATAACCGGTGCAGGGGTTGAAACGGGATTCAATGCAGACAAAAACGAGATGTATATTTCCTATGTCTACGAGGGCTCTCCGGCTAAAACCGCAGGGCTTGAAGCGGGTGACGTCATCCTTTCCGTAAACGGCACGCAGGTTACTCCGAAAAACAGAAAGGCACTTGCCTCAAAGTTTTACGGCACAAAGCTTCAGACCGTCTCACTTGAGTACAGCAGAGAGGGCGCGAAAAATACGGCGGAGCTTATTATGGGCTTCAGTATTCCCTCCGTTATCGTCAGGGATATTGACGGCATCGGTTATATCCGTATCAGCCGTTTCTATAAGAAAACTCCCGAAGAATTCAAAGCCGCTCTTTCCTCAATCAAAGAAAAAGGAACTTCAAGTGTCGTTATTGACGTGAGAAATACAAGCGAGGGTACGATTGAATACGCCTCACAGACGGTTGACGTTATTGTCGGCAACGTTACGGGAAATATAGCGACAGCCAGATATAAAAACGGTAAATCAAAGACCTTCAATGCCAATGCAGGCGACTTCAACGATATGGATTTCGCCGTGCTCATCAATTCGGGCACTTCCGGTCCCGCAGAGCTCTTTGCCGTTGATATCAAAGACATTTTCCACGCTTCACTTGTCGGAACGACTACCGCCGGCGTAGGCACGATGCAGGAAATCTTCACCCTTGAAGACGGCTCGGCTATCCGCCTTACGACAGCGCTTATCGTTCCTTACAGCGAATTATCCTCATACAATGAAACGGGTGTTTCACCCACCGGCGATGAAATCCCAATGGATGAAAGTGCGGATATCCTTATGCTTTCCGCCGATGAGGATATTCCTCTCAGGACTGCCGCTGCAATGCTTGTTGAAAATTACAACTGATGCGGTTTCACACCAAATATTGTTACCGTCAGATAATCGGAGAAAACTATGGGAAAAGTAAATGCAAAAACACTTGAAAACGGCAAAGTCCTTGTGGCTGTTAAAAAAGCATACCGCGAAAGCGGTGACAGAGATAAACTGCTGACCCTTCTTTCCGTATTAAGGGATTCGGTGGTAATCGTTCCCGCCTCGGTTGCCGTTCAGAAGCAGGACGAAGAGTTGTTTATGAATTCAAAAGCAGGGGATGAGATTGTAACCTCGTCCGATATTCACATTCAGCCGGATACGGTTAAAAGTGCCGACGGCACGGTATATCTGCCGATTTTTTCACAGAAAGAGCAGATGCCCGAGGATTATGCAAAATCCTTTTCAACCGTGCGAATAAGCGTACCCCAGGCGATTGATATGGCACGCGCTTTCGGTGATACAAAAGGGCTTGTGCTTGACCCCTTCACCGAAGCGGTCGCGATTCCGTTTGAGCTTGCCGACGTTATTCTCGCTCTTCCCTCACAGCTTGACGAATAAAGGTGATTTTATGGCTAATGAACACGGTGAATGGATAATGTACGGCGTTGACGATAACGACCCGTACTGTCTGCATACCGTCAACGATGCGGTAAATTACATAAACGAAATCGGATTCCTGCCTCTTTTCAAAAACGAAGTACCGGGCTTCTCTCTTGAGGAAAGGACCGTTTCCCGTTACTGGTGGTCGGGTATTCCGGCGGTTGACCCGTGGGAATGGAGAATTGCCATTGCCTCCTCCGAAAAGATTGCCTACGGTAAATTCTTTGACAAAAAAGCGGGCTTTATTTCTCTTGAATGGCTTCCTTATTTTGTCAATTACCGCCGTGACGGATACGATTTTGATGCCCTTTGGGATGACGGCAAGGCACAGTTCAGACAGAAGAAAATCATGGATTGCTTTCTTGATAAAAACGAGTATTATTCACATAGATTAAAGCAGGATGCCGGCTTCGGAAAGGGCGGAGAAAAGAATTTTGAGGGTACGGTCACGGACCTTCAGATGATGACTTATCTCTGCGTTAAGGATTTCAGACAGAAGCTCAATAAACAGCATCTTCCGTACGGCTGGCCTTTGTCAATCTATACGACCCCCGAGATTCTGTGGGGAAGGGAGCTTGTCACCTCGGCGTACGGCGAAGAACCTTGTGTATCAAGGGACAGAATAATCAATCACATCAGAGAAGAATACGGAGCGGCAGGGGATAAGCAGATACTTTCCCTGCTGAAATGAGGCAAAAATGAAGATATTTGTTGATGCGGATGCCTGTCCGGTCGTAAGGATAACCGAGAGAATCGCAGAGAAATATTTGATTCCCGTCATGCTTTTGTGCGACACCAATCACGTGCTGAGCTCCGATTACAGCGAGATAAAAATCATCGGTGCGGGAGCGGATGCGGTAGATATCGCTCTGGTCAATCTCTGCGGCAGGGGTGACCTTGTCGTTACTCAGGATTACGGTGTTGCGGCAATGGCTCTGGGCAAGGGCGCATACGGTATTCATCAGAGCGGCAGATGGTATACAGACGATAACATTGAGGGTATGCTCAACGAAAGATATATGTCAAAAAAAGCAAGGATGGCAAGTGCGAAAAATCATCTCAAAGGTCCGAAAAAACGTACCGATGAAGATGATAAACGCTTTGCGGAATCGCTTGAAAAACTCATATTGAAAATCAGGGAAAACGACAATGGTTAAAGAGATTATTCACGACCCTTTCCGCCTTTCAATCAAATCAACTCCCGCAGGAGCCGGTGACATTGATACGGCAAAGGATCTGCTTGATACCCTCGTTGCGAACGCAGAGGGCTGTGTCGGTATGGCGGCAAATATGATAGGCGTCAATAAAAACATCATCGTTTTTGCTCTGAACGGGGGATATATGACCATGTTTAATCCCGTTATCCTCAGAGCGTCCTCTCCGTACGATACGGAGGAGGGCTGTCTTTCGCTCAGCGAAAAGAGAAAGACAAAGAGATTCAGATCAATCAAGGTGCGTTATCAGGATGAGCTTTTCCGTGTCAGGATAAAGACCTTTGACGGCTTTACGGCTCAGATAATCCAGCACGAAATTGACCATACAAACGGAATACTCATATAATTATGTGAGATCGCTTGGGCGGTCTCTTTATTTATCCCGCAAACCCTTTTGTTTACAATAAATTCATTGATTTTTTACTTTGATAAGTATATAATTTATTTTGAATATTTATGTGCCGTTACGGCATACAACATATAGGAGAAAATATGAAAAAGACTTTGTCTGTAATCTGTATAATACTTTCGATTCTGATAGCGGCCTCCGCTGTCCCTCTTGCCTTTTCGGACGCCTATGATACATCCTTTGTAAACGGCGACTCTGAGGGCAGCTGCGGGGAAGCTCTCTTTTACATTGACGGTGGAAAGGCGTGTATGAGCGACCTGACCTTTGCCGATAAGGATTATTACACGGATTATTCCGTTAAATCCCTTGCAGTTTCAAATGATATGCTTTATGTCAATACGGGTAAGGAAATCAGAAGTATCGCGATTCCTTCAAAAAAGGAGAAGACCGTCTGTACCTCCGGCTCGGAAATCACCGATTTCTCGATATGGTACGGCAGGATTTATCTGCTTGAAAGCGGAAAGGTTTATTCCGTGAATTTAAGCGGAAGGGATAAAACTCCCGTTGTTTCCGATGCGGATGTTTCTTCCTTCTGGTTTGAGGATAACGGCGTTCTCTCATATATGACTGACGGTGAAATGATTTATACACTCAATCTTGACAGCGGTGATATTGCCGAATCCGTCAATATGAAGAGCTCAATCAGTAAGGATATTACCGTTCCCACGACCGTTGACAGTAAAGACGGCAATACTCCCTGCGGACTTACTCTCACTCAGCTTCGCAGTAAATTTCCCCAGGGCAAATATTGGAACAAGGTAGGCAAATCCTCCAATAATGAAAACGGCTATACCTCAAGTCCGTGTCCCAATCATAAAACCACAGCCACCTGCAACTGCTTCTCCCAATGGACAAGCTGGCAGTGTATGGGCTTTGCGTATAAGCTTGCCTGGGATATTTCAGGCACCAACGCCCATTACTGGAATATTTCCTACGATAAGGACAGTATCAATACCGTCAAGGCAGGTGACTGCATTAGATTCTTAAATGACAATCATACCGTATTCGTCATCGGTGTAAACGGCAACAGCGTAACCGTTGCGGAATGTAACTGGGGCGGAAACTGTATTATCGGTTGGGACCGTACCATTTCAAAGCAGACCCTTAAGGATTCCTTTTACTGGCGCAGAAGCTCCGACACAATCGTTATTCAGGGCGGAGGCAGTATAAATTATACGATTGCATTCAATGCCAACGGAGGCAGTACCCCCGAAGCATCCCGTCAGGTTACGGCAGGCAGTCAGTACGGCTCTCTTCCCACCCCCACCAAAGAAGGTTACAACTTCACGGGCTGGTACACCCTGCAGAGCGGCGGCACACTCGTTGATGCTTCCTCCGTCTGCTATTCCAATACGACTTTATACGCCCATTGGGAAGAAAAAACCTACGATATCACTTACGATTCCAACAGCGGAAACGACGAGGTCAGGAATATGCCCAGACCTCAGACAAAAAAGCATTTTTCCACCCTTACTCTCTCGATTTCCGTTGACCCCACAAGAACAAATTATAAATTCCTTTACTGGTGTGCTGATAAAAACGGCGCAGGTACGCAGTACACGAGCAGAGACCGTTCCTTTGACGTGAATGCCGATACCGTTCTCTACGCAATATGGGAGGGCAACGAGTATAATCTTAAGTTCATCGCCAACGGCGGCAGCTGTGATGTTTCAAGCAAAAAGGTAAGATTCGGTTCACCTCTCGGAGAGCTTCCCGTTCCCGTAAGGACCGGCTACGATTTCCAGGGCTGGTATACCAAGTCCGACAGCGGAGAACAGGTTACGGAATCCACGGTCCTTGACTCCGTCAATCTTACGGTCTATGCCCACTGGGCAACCGCACAGTACACGATTACCTATGACAGCAACGGGGGAGGAAACGTTCCCTCGTCACAGATAAAGACCTACGGTCAGTCAATCAATTTAAGCACCCTTCAGCCCACGAGGAGCGGCTTTAAGTTCCTTCACTACAACACAAGACCTGATGACAGCGGTACCGTTTATATGCCCGGAGCCGCCTTCTATGAGGAATCCTCAACCGTTCTCTATGCGATATGGGAGAGAAATAAATATACCGTTGAATTTAATGCAAACGGCGGTGAAGGAAACGCCCTTCCCGCCACCAAATATCACGATATTGAAATCACTCTTCCCGGAGCCGTATTTGAAAAAACGGGCTGTGACCTTGTTCAATGGAATACAAGACCCGACGGTAGCGGTACGGGTTATGAGCCCGGCGGCAGATACAACGGCAACGGAAATACTACTCTCTACGCTATATGGGACGTGGCAAAATACAGGATTACCTACATAGCTCAGGGAAGCGATAACGGCCCCGCTCAGGATATCAAGATTTACGACGAAAGCATAAATCTCAGCACCGTCACTCCTTCAAAAGAGGGCTTTGACTTTATCTGCTGGAATACCAAGCAGGACGGCTCGGGTATTGATTATCAGCCGGGTCAGATTTATACAAAAAACGAGCATCTTACCCTTTACGCCAAGTGGGACAGACATAAATACAACGTTGTCTACGACCTTAACGGCGGCAGTGCAGGACCCCGCAGCGAAGTCAAATACTATGACATAGCGCTGAATATCAGCCCGTTTGAAGCGGCAAGAAACGGTTACACCTTCCTCGGCTGGAATACGAGCCGTGACGGAAGCGGTACAAAATACGAAGCGAATCAGACCTATCTTGATAATGCACCTCTTACCCTTTACGCCCAGTGGAGCGCCAATAAGTATACGATTACCTTTGATGCTCAGGGCGGTGAATGCGATACCGCAAGCAAGGTCTATACCTATGATACTCTCTACGGCAAATTCCCCGTATGCTCAAAGGTCGGATATTCCTTTGACGGCTGGTATTCAGCCAAAAACGAAGGCACCCGCTTTGAAGAAACGGATATAGTCAGGATAACGGGCAGCCGTGTGCTTTATGCTCACTATACTCCCATAGTATATACCGTTTTCCTTGATGCGGACGAAGGCGTATGCAGTACCTCGTCCCTGCTTGTTACCTTCAATACGGAATACGGTACTCTTCCCGTTCCCTCAAAGCAGGGTTATGTGTTTGCGGGCTGGTTTACCTCTTCGGGCGAGCAGGTAAGCTCCTCGTCAATTATGAAAACACCCTCGGATATCACCCTCAAGGCCGCATGGGTAAGCGTCAAATCAACGGTTATCTTTGATGCAAACGGCGGTAAGTGTGACGTTGATAACGCTATCGTTTCCTACGGTGAAACCTACGGCACTCTTCCCTCCGCTTCAAGGAAGGGATACGGCTTTACCGGCTGGTTTACCGCAAAAGAAGGCGGTACGCCTGTTGAATCCGGCTCTGCCGTAACCGCACTCAAAACGCAGATTCTTTATGCTCACTACGAGCCGAAAACATACAGAGTAACGTTCGGAAACGTGGGTACGTACAGTATTGCTTACGGCGAAAGCTTCGGTGAAAAGCTTCCCTCACCCGAAGCAAACCGCAGTGTGTTCTGCGGCTGGTACACTCCTGACGGTGAACGCTTCACGGGTGAAACGAAGTATACCTTCACAAAGGATATTACCCTTACCCCCGTATATACGCCCTATCCGTCCGAAGAAATGACCGTGAAATTCGTTGCGGACGGAAAGACGGTTGAGGAGGTAAAAATCGGTGACGGCTTTAAGGAGCCGGATGTACCCGCAAAGGCGGGATTCAACGGCGAATGGGAGGCATATTCTGCGGATTCATCCTGTGTCGTTCAGGCGGTTTATACTCCCATAACATATAAGCTTACGTTCATTACTCCCGAAGGAAATACCTTTGCGTATTATTCATTCGGTGATGTGATTGATTATTCATCCGTTACCGCACCCGACGGCTTTACGGTTGAGAGTATTTCCTCCGAAGCACCTGTCACAATGCCCGCAAATGTTGTTGAAGTGTCCGTTTCGTTCATCCCCGTAACCTACTGTGCGGATTTCATCAGCGGCGGCAAATCGGCAGGTACGGCAAAATATACCGTAGGCGCGAAATCCCTCAACTGTCCCGCAGTTCCCGACAGAAAGGGTTACAGCGGAAAATGGGAGGATTACACGATTGTTCCCGGCGGTATGGTTATTTTTGCCGAGTATTCACCCGTCACCTATCAGATGGTATTCATGGCAGACGGCGTTGAAACGGGCAGGGTTGACTATACTGTCGAATCCGAAGATATCACTCCCCCGGATGTACCCGAAAAAACCGGCTATACCGGTATCTGGGAATCCTATTCCTTCCCCGCAGGTGGCTGTACCGTCAATGCGGTCTATACGGCGAATACCTATACCGTCTATTTTCTCGGAGCAGGTGAGGTCAGTTACGTTTACGGTGAAACCGTTATCACTCCTCCCGAAGTACCTCACAGAGACGGATACGAAGGCGAGTGGGGCGAATATACCCTTGATGCCTCCAATAAATACGTCGGTGCAGTTTATACGCTTATTACCTATCACGCGACATTTATTGCAAACGGCGAAATCGTATCGGTCGTTCCCTTTGACGTTACCTATACGGGCCTTGAAGAACCCCCGATTCCTCTCGGCGCGGCTGTTTCGGCAAGATGGGAGCCGTATATTATCAAAGCATCCGATATGACAATCAATGCGGTTTATACCTACAGTGACCTGAAGATAATGGGCTTCACAAAGCAAAGAAACGAAACCTATAAGACCACAATCACCTTCATGTCACAGATTGATAAAACCGTTCCCGGTGCGCAGGTGCATTGGTACGTTAAATTTGACGGCGGAGAATTCACGGATGTTACACCCGACGGTGCATTTTCCTATACCGTAAAGGAAGCGAAGAAGTCCTACGAGATAATGGCAAAGTACTATCTCGGAAATGAAGAAATCGCTCATTCCGATACAGAGAGAGTCGTTATCAAAAATAACCTCTGGGAAAGAATCAAGGCGTTTTTCAAAAGTATTTTCTCCTCACTTCCCGTATTTACCCAGAATTGATTCAAGAAAGAATTACCCGGCTTGTTCGCGCAGGTCGGGTATTCTGCAAAACCGGCAAAGGAAACGAATATGATAATTTCTGAAAATAAAGTGAAATTTGAATATAACGGAGTCACTCTGTTTCTCTCTTTCTGCGGTGAGGGCGTATGGCGTCTTCAATCCGCAAAGGACGGAAAAGCCGATGATTACGGTGCTTCGCAGATTCTCTCGCGCGACCTGGGTGAAAAACCGTATGAAGTTACCCGTGAAATCACGGAGGAGCAAAATAACAGCTCTCTCACCGTCAGAGGTGACGACGGCTCCTTCGTTACTGCAGATAAAAAATACATTACTTTTTTTGATGCCTCGGGAAAGTCGAGGAAGGTCATTTCCCGTATCAGTCGTAAACGCAATAAAATCGGCGCCGCTTTTCTTCTCGGTAAAAATGATGCGGTATACGGTACGGGTGAAAGATTTGACAGCGTAAATCAGCGCGGAAAAAGTACGGTCATCTATGCCATTGACAAATGGTGTGCAAAACACGGAAACAGCTACGTTCCCGTTCCCTTCGTCATCATTTCCGACTGTACCGCCGTATTTCAGAACAGATTTGAGCTTTCACGTATCAATGCCCGTTCCTGCCTTGAATTTATCCAGTCGGATGCGGTGCTTGATTTATATGTAATGTATGCTTCTTCCCCCGATAAGCTTCTCACCGCTTATTCGCGTATCAGCGGCTTTGCTCCTCTTCCTCCCGAATGGGCATTCGGCACTCTCGTTTGCCGTTATCATCCCGAATTTGAAACAAAAGAGGGAGTGTACGCCATGTCGGAGGAAATGGAAAAAAACGGCTTCCCCTGGGACGGCATCATCATGGAGGGCTTCCGTTCATGGAAAACCGAAAAACGGGATGAACTCAGGGAAATAAGCGAAAAGCTTCATTCCGACAATAAAAAGGTGATGATTTACGAGCAGTGCGGCAGATTTCCCGACCCTTACAATGCAAAAAATCTCGGGCTTGAAGATAAGCTGGTGGTAAATTATCCCGATAACGTTGAGCTTCACGAAACCCGTTCCCTCAACCTCATAGACAACCTGCATCACAGAAGTATGAAGTGTTATGACCTCACCAATCCCGAAACGGTTGAAAAGTGGGACGGTATATGGGAAATATACAGAGATGATCTGCTCATTGACGGAGCAAAGATTGATTTCTGTGAGCAGTTTCCCGATAATAAACCTCTTAAATTCTTTGACGGCAGAGAGACTGCGGGAGCACATCACTGGTATCCCGTGCTCTATAATTCACTCAGATACCGTCAGTTCAACAGAAGTGACAGGGGAGGACTCTGCTTTTCAAGAGGCGGAGGAATCGGAGCTCAGAGATATCCGTTTATCTGGGCAGGGGATCAGATGCGCGAATACCGATTCCTCGGAAGCGTTATCAACGCCGCCTTGTCTCTCGGACTTTCCGGCGTTCCGTTCGTCAGCTGGGATATGGCGGGATATATGCCCGCAATAAATCCTTTTGACAAGCTTGATGAGAGCAAAATATTTATCAGAGGCCTTGAATTTACCTGCTTTTCTCCCGTAATCCAGACACACGGCAAGGTAAAAAGACCCTACGATTTTGACGAACATACAAAGGATGTTTACAGAGCATATTCAAAGCTTCACGAAAAGCTCAGACCGTATCTGCTTGAGCAGGCGGAGATTTCCTGCGAAACCGGACTTCCTCTCATGAGGCATCTTTTCCTTTTTGACTGCGAAGACAAAAAGCTTCGTAATATTGAGGATGAATATATGCTCGGCTCGGCCCTGCTTGTTGCTCCCGTAACGGGCAGAGGAAAAAAGAGAAACATATATCTGCCGAAAGGAAAGTGGCAGGATATCTTTACAAAGAAAGAATATGAGGGCGGAAAAACAATAAAAAGTTATCCTGTTCCTCTTGAATTGATTCCCGTTTTCCGTCTTCTTGACGCACCCTCTGATACTGTTGAAAAAGTGCTTTCCGATTCTTCGGAGCTTATCAATGAAATTCATTCATTTGCAAAGGGGTAAAATATATGTCAGCGGATAATAAAATTCACGTTGCCTTCGGATTTCATGTAAACTGCTACCATTCATACAGAGGCGATACCAATGACGGCCTCGGCTTCGGCTCAGATATCAGAATAATCAGAAAAATCATTGACGTACTCAATAAATTCAACGAGGAGGGCATTCCCGTCAAGGGTACTTGGGATTCGGAAAATTTCTTTTCCCTTGAAAAAATATTGCCCGAATTTGCTCCCGATATCATTGAGGGAATGAAGGAAAGAGTCAAAAAATACGGTGACGAAAATATCATAATGGGTTACAGCAACGGTGCTCTTTCGGCTATGACGGAGGATGAATTTACCGCCTCAATAAATCTTGCGGTAACCAATCCTCAGGGCTCGGGACTGAAGGATATTTTCGGCGAATGCGAAATGATAGTCAGACCGCAGGAGGTAATGTTCACTCCCTCTCAGGTTTCGCTCTACAATAAATGCGGTGTGAAGGCGCTTTGCCTCTATTATTCCTGCGTTCCC
Source organism: uncultured Clostridia bacterium (assembly GCA_937892115.1). Classification (GTDB taxonomy): domain Bacteria; phylum Bacillota; class Clostridia; order Oscillospirales; family Acutalibacteraceae; genus CAG-177. The sequence continues at coordinate 18,708 of CALAUI010000016.1, forward strand.
TTTGACGCTTTCAGAACGCTGATTCCCGCTCTTCCCGACGAGCTGGCATTCAATCCTCTTACCTATACCTACAAGGGCGAATCCCTCACGGTTATTCCAACCTATAATAACTCGGATATCTGCGATGCCGGATGCCTCAGAAAATGGGTTAAGGAGCTTCGCAAGAAGCAGGAATCGGGAGAAATCAACCGCGATCTGTTCATCTTCGTCAATATGGATGCAGACGCCATTTTCTGGGAAACCATGAATCTTCCCGTAATCGGAAGTAAGCTTGCAAATACGGACGGCATTCACGGCCTTGTCAAAGAAATCGCCGACCTTGATTATATTGTGTTTGACACTCCCGGCGGATATCTGAAAACCCATGAAGCAGTCGGCAGCATAAGCTTTACTCAGGATACCGCAGACGGCAACTTTACCGGTTATGCTTCCTGGGCGGAAAAGCCGTATAACCGCAAAATCTGGACTGCTGTTGAAAGAGCAAGAGCAATGTCAAAGGTCACCTCCGACTCCGACAGTGCATCTCCCTCCTTCAGAGACAGAGTGCTTCTGCTTTCAACCACTCATTTCGGGCTTGCCACTCCCGTGCTGAATATACAGCGCGAAACGAAGGCGAATGCTCTTGCCGAAAGTGTCGTTTCCCTTGAAAAATCTGCGCTTCCGCCTTCGGAAAAGCTTACCGTACATAATATCACCGGCAGTACCCTTCAATGCCTTCAACTCAGGGTCAACGGTAATTACAGCCCCGATGAAATTCATCTTTCGGGTGACGGACTTGTGAATTATACACTTGTTCCCGTTGACGAAAACGCCGACACCGTCTTTGCGCTAATGCGGTTTGATAAGTCTGCGGATGCTTACGTTATCAGTGCTTCGGTCGGTGAGAAAACCGCCTCTTTCAAAGGGCTTGACCTTGAAGCGGGCTTCTGCGCAATCAGATTTTCACCTTCCGGTATCAGAGAAGTGCTTCTTAACGGCAGAAAAATCGGCGGCAGAGAGTTCCTTCGCAGCTTTATCACTTACGGCAATAAGAAATATCTGTTCAACGTCCTTGACGTTTCCGCCGTTCCCTGCGGCGGAACGGGAAAATGTATCCGTATGAAGGGAAAAATAAACCTTCCCGGTGAGCTTTCGGCAGGTAAATTCGTTTACGATTTCTTTACGCTTGACGGGGTTGATATGATATTTGTCACCACCGATATAACCTATCCCTACACCCCCGAAGCGGATTCCATTTCAACCGAAAATTCAACTCTCGGCAGATACACCGATATGAAATGGTCCGAGGCGGTACCCTTTGAACTTACTCCCGATATAAAAGCCGATGTTTCCGTCATCAAGCGTAATTTCACGGGTGACGTTTCCTCTTTCAGAACCGCCTCATTCGGCGAAGCGGATGAAAAGAACAATTCTCTCCGCTCCTTCAATCATCAGCTTACGGGCGGCTTTACGGGACTTACCTGCGAAAGTTACGGTGTCATTCTCGCCAATTCAAGGCAGGTCGGCAACTCCATGGCACACTGTCCCATGCGTCTTGAGGAAGACGGCACGGTCCGTATGAATCCCTTCGGTACCTATTACGGTCCTCAGCGTCACCATTGGGGCAGGGGAAAGGATGAAGTGCTCAACGTTTATACTCTCGTCACACCGCAGGGTAAATCCATTGCCCCCTCGTATAACGGCGTTACGGAAAGAAACGTTATGGCTCTTTGTATGTTTGAGGGCAGCACTCCCGACGATACTTTCCTTAAGGAGATTACCGCCTTTTCCGACGGTGCAGTTGCAAACGCACCCGAGGATTCCCTGCTCGTTCCCTTCACCGGTGACAATGTCATATTCCCCGAAACAAAGGCAACGGGTGAAACCGGCACCAATCTGAGAAATCCTGTGCTCAACGGAATCAAGGGTAATCTGGGAAAATATATTACCGGCGGCACAAAAGCCGTACTTCATATCTTAAAAAATCAGCTGAATTCAAAATAAAACACAATAATACAGTAAAATATTCAAAAAACCGTGTTTTTTTACAAAAAAATGCGGTTTTTACTATTGATAAATGTAATTTGTCGTGATAATATAATAATGTATCTATATTAGTATAAGGGGAAGTATGTGCAGATGAAACGTTTTATTTCTGTTTTTCTCGCATTTATTCTTACATTTTCCGCTGCGGCAATCAGCTTTGCCGAATCGGAGGATGTTTTATATTCCCCTGCGGAGCAGACAGATTCTTCTCCTCTCAGTTATGTGGTTCTCGGTGACTCCATCGCGCGCGGAGCAGGTCTCTGGAATCCCGAGGAAGCGGTTTACGGCAAAATCGTAGCCGATACCGACGGATTTGAATACCGTAATTTCGGTATAGACGGTTTTCGTTCAGTTGACCTCGTAAATCTTATTCAGAGGGAAAATGTTGCGAATGCACTCAAGGATGCGGATATTATCAGCATCTCAATCGGAGGCAACGATTTCCTCAGAGGTAATTTGCCCGCTGTTATTCTTTCAACGCTTATCGGCAACAGAGCACCGCTCAATGCCATCATTGACGGCTTTTATGAGAATTTCTGCACCGTTATTGATGAAATCAAAGCCCTCAATCCCGATGCGGTCATACTTACACAGACTCTTTATAATTCCGGCGGATACATTATTTTTTATCCGGTTTTTGAAATCGCACTCAGGCAGTTCAACGACTGCTTTTACAGATATCAGAGAGAAAATCCCGGTTCAATAGAAATCGTGGACGTATATTCGGCATTCAGATTCAAGGGTATCAATATTTGCGGTGATACCATTCATCCCAACGCTTCGGGTAATAAGATAATTGCCCGTGAAATCCTGGTCAAGCTCAATGAGCTCGGGCTGGGAGACAAGACCGAGCCGGTTATCAATGCGGAGCCGGTCACCACGATTTCGGTCAATCCCAAAAATTTGATTTATTTAATTATTCTGCTCATAAACAAGACTACTGCAGTTACATAATATTTCGGTTTCTATCACAGATTTTGGAGGCTCGACATGCATAATATGGGGTACGGATACGCGCCGATCGTAATGTTCGTATTTAACAGGCCGAAGCACTTTTTAGAAACGGTTGAAGCCCTTTCAAAGTGCCCGGAGGCATCAGAAAGTGAATTATTTGTATTTTCCGACGGTCCCAAGACGGAGAAGGATTCCATCAAAGTGAGTCAGGTGCGTAAATATGTCCGTATGGAAATGGCAAAAAGGCGCTTTGCCAACGTGCGTCTTGAGGAACGTAAGGTAAATTTCGGCATGGCAAAAAATGTAATTGAGGCGGTTACTCAGGTAGTTAACAGATACGGAAGATGTATCGTTATTGAAGATGATGCTCTTTGCTCACCCTATCTGCTTAAATTCTTCAATTCCGCCCTTGATTATTACGAGGATAATGAAAAAATAGGTGCTGTTGCCGGCTATACACCCGGTCTTGAATTTCCCGAATCGTATACCAAGGATTATTTTACCGCTTACCGTCCCAGCTCGTATTCATGGGCTGTGTGGAAGAGAAGTTGGGAAAATGTTGACTGGGAGCTTGAAAATATCAGAGATTTCTATAACGACCTTTCTCTCGTTAAAAAGCTCAATATAAACGGCACCGACAGATATGACAGACTCTGCAAGGTCGCAGACGGCAAGAGCTCATCGTGGTCAGTACGTTTCCATGCTCACCTTGTCAAAAACGATATGCTTACCCTTTATCCTAAGTATTCCTATATCTATAACACGGGCATTGATGCCAATGCGGATGCCAAACAGGCAATTGAGGATCAGGATATGAATGCCATTGATCTGGCACTTGCAAAGGATGAGATTGAGTTTTCGGACGATATCGAGCCCGATGCAGATGTTCAGCTTGCAATGAGGAAGCATTATTCGGGTGATGCCGTTACGGAAGCAAAGAGATTTGCGAAGGCGTTATTTAATAAAGCAACAAAGCGGTAATAATATGATTTCTTTTATCTGGCCTTTAATTCTCATAGTTGTTTCAAATACTGTTTATCAGATTTGTACCAAAACCGTACCTGAGGGAGCCAATCCCTTTGCAACCCTCACGGCAACCTATGCCGTGGGAGCGGTTGTATGTGCGGTTTTGTTTTTCGTTACGAACCACGGCGGCAATCTGATAAAGGAATACGCAAAGTTCAACTGGTCTCCGTTTGTGCTCGGGCTGGTGATAGTCGGTCTTGAAGCGGGATACATATATGCCTATAAGGCGGGCTGGCAGGTGAGTACCCTTCCCACCGTACAGAGTGCTTTTGTTGCGGTTGCTGTCATAGCCGTGGGCGCTTTTCTTTATCACGAAAACGTAACCTGGAACAAAATCGTGGGTATTGTCGCCTGCATAGCCGGTTTGTTCCTTATCAATATGAAATAAGGTGTATTATGAAGCTTACGTCAGAGGATGTCGTTCTCTTTACGGGAGATTCCATTACGGAGGGCAAAAGAGAAAGAAGAATGGACTGCAACCACGTATTCGGTCACGGATATCAGTATACGGTCGCTTCAACCCTTGCTCTTGAGAACTGTGCCGCAGGGCCTAAATTTATCAATAAAGCGTATTCGGGCTATACCGTCACCAATCTGCTTGAAACCTGGCAGGAGGATGTATGTGCCAATAAGCCCACCGTTGTTTCAATTCTTATCGGTATAAACGATATTTCCCTCGGATTTGTAAACGGACTCACGGTTGAAGAAACCGTAAACAGGTACGAAAAGGATTTTATCACCGCCGTAGAAATGACAAGGAAGGCAAGCCCCGGTGTCCGTTTCGTCATACTCGAGCCCTTCTATTTTCCTCTTGAAAGAAACGGTTCTTATGCTCTTACACCCTATTCGGAGGTTGAGCCCCCGTTTAACAGACCCGATTCCGGCGACACGGATGAAATCGTCAGCTACCGCCTTGAGGCGCTTCCCCTCATTGCCGAAAAAGTGAAGAAAATTGCGGAGGACTACGGCTTCGTGTTCGTTCCGCTTCATGATAAATTTCTTGAAAAAATCAAAATATCAAGACCCGAATATTTCACCTGGGACGGCGTTCATCCCACCATGACGGGTCATGCTCTCATAGCGGAGGAATGGCTGAAAGCAACGGCAGATTTATAAAGAAAAGACCTGCTTTTCGGAATACGGAAGGCAGGATTTATTACTTATTTGTGAATTTTTGAAAAAACACTTGATTTTGGAAGTCAAAGTGATTAAAATACGAATTAGCACTCGGGTAACGAGAGTGCCAAAATCATGGCTAATTATTTTTCGGAGGTAATAAATATGACAATCAAACCCCTTGCAGACAGAGTTGTTGTTAAACTCGTTGAGATGGAAGAAACTACGGCCAGCGGCATTATCCTTGCTGCATCTGCTCAGGAAAAGCCCCAGGTGGCAGAGGTTATCGCAGTAGGTCCCGGCGGACTTGTTGACGGTAAGGAAGTAAAGATGTACGTCAAGGTCGGCGATAAAGTTATTACAAGCAAATATTCCGGCACGGAAGTCAAGCTTAATAAAGAAGAATACACCATCGTTCGCCAGAATGATATTCTTGCAATCGTTGAATAATATACGGAGGTAGTTACTATGGCAAAAATGATTATTTACGGTGAAGACGCCCGCAAGGCGCTTCAGGCAGGCGTTGACAAGCTTGCGGATACAGTCAAGATTACACTCGGCCCCAAGGGCAGAAACGTTGTTCTTGATAAGAAATACGGTGCTCCCCTCATTACCAATGACGGCGTAACCATCGCAAAGGAAATTGAGCTTGAGGATGCATTTGAAAATATGGGTGCTCAGCTTGTAAAGGAAGTTTCCACCAAGACAAATGACGTTGCAGGTGACGGTACCACCACCGCTACTCTTCTTGCCCAGGCACTCATCAGAGAGGGCATGAAGAACGTTGCCGCAGGTGCAAATCCCATGGCAGTTAAAAAGGGTATCGCAAAGGCAGTAGACGCCGTTGTTGCAGAGCTTAAAAAGAATTCCAAGCCCGTTGCCGGCTCAAAGGATATCGCAAGAATCGGTACCATTTCTTCAGGTGACGAGGAAATCGGTAAGTTTATCGCAGAGGCAATGGAAAAGGTTACCGCTGACGGCGTAATCACCGTTGAGGAATCCAAGGTCGGCTTTACCGAGGCAGAGGTTGTTGAAGGTATGCAGTTTGACCGCGGCTACATTTCCCCCTACATGGTAACCGATACCGATAAGATGGAAGCCGTTATTGACGATGCTCTTCTTCTTATTACTGATAAAAAGATTTCAAGTGTTCAGGATATTCTTCCTCTTCTTGAGCAGATTATGCGTGCAGGCAAGAAGCTTGTTATCATCGCTGAGGACGTTGAGGGCGAAGCTCTTTCAACGATTCTCGTCAATAAGCTCCGCGGTGTATTTACCTGCGTATGCGTAAAGGCACCCGGCTTCGGCGACAGAAGAAAAGAAATGCTCCAGGATATCGCTATTCTTACCGGCGGCGAGGTTATTACCTCCGACCTCGGACTTGAGCTCAAGGATACCACCATGGCTCAGCTCGGTCAGGCACGTCAGGTCAAAATAGGCAAGGATGATTCCATCATCGTTGACGGTGCAGGCGACAAGGCAGCTATCGCTTCCAGAGTTAACCAGATCAAGGCACAGCTTGAAAATACAACCAGCGACTTTGACAGAGAAAAGCTTCAGGAAAGACTTGCAAAGCTTTCCGGCGGCGTAGCGGTTATCAAGGTCGGCGCAGCTACCGAAACTGAAATGAAAGAGAAGAAGCTCCGTATTGAGGATGCTCTTGCAGCTACCAAGGCAGCCGTTGAAGAGGGCTGTGTAGCAGGCGGCGGCGTTGCCCTTCTCAATACCTCATCTGCAGTCAAGACCCTTCTTGACAATACCGACGATGCAGACGAAAAGACAGGTGTCAAGATTGTTCTCAAGGCAATTGAGGAGCCCGTTCGTCAGATCGCTCTCAACTCCGGTCTTGAAGGAAGCGTAATCGTCAATGCTATTTATGCTTCAAAGAAAATCGGCTACGGCTACGATTTCGCCAATGATAAGTATACCGATATGGCTAAGGCAGGCATCCTTGACCCCGCCAAGGTTACCCGTTCCGCAATCCAGAACGCAGCATCCGTTGCCGCTATGGTACTTACCACCGAAAGTCTCGTTACAGAGAAGCCCGATCCCGCGGCAGATGCAGCCAATGCAGCAGCTATGGCAGCAGCCCAGGGCGGCGGAATGTATTGATAAATCAGAATCGATAACGCAAAACCCGGTATGACTTCGGTCATGCCGGGTTTTTTATCGGAACGGTGTATTCATCCGTAAAAGATTATTTCGGAAATATGAAAAATAATCGAGTCGGATATTACATAATTTTTTGCTTAAAAGCCAGTCAAATAATAGAATTTGCATATTTTCTTTAAGATAATTCTGTGTTATAATATTTTTGATTTTTTTGACGGAGGTTAGGTTATGAAAAAATTTTTATCCGTTATTCTTTCCTTACTCGTTTTGGTTACCTCGGTCGTACTGGGTCTTTCTCCCGCAGCCGAAACCTCGGCAGAAGAAAACAATGCAGCCGGCCTTGTTGAGCAGATGGTAAACAAGGATACTCCCGATGGCTTTGATCCCGAAGGGGATAACCCTTACAGCGTCGGTAAAAACGAAAATTTCCTGCTTTCCGAGCAGAATGAGCTTCTCTTCTACGTTTCAAGAGATGCAAGCAGTTCGTCCGGCGGAAACAAAGCGACCGAGTACATATACGATGAATATGAACCCGATTACAGAGAAACAAAGAGCAACATCAATTCAATAAACGATTATACCGCTACCCGTACCGAAATAAATCTTGATAAATCCGGTCCAAGCGGAAGTGCTTCTCAGCTCAAGGCTTCAAGACTCAACTACGTTCAGGCAGTGGGCTTCAATCCCACGGGTTCCGGCCGTAACGATTACGTTGCTTATGTGGGCTCATCGAATTATCAGGACGGCGGCACCTGGATTACTCACGTTCTTGTCATTGTTCAGAATGCAAAAACGGGCGCAGAATGCAGCATAGACCTCGGCTCTGCCGAGTGGCTTAAATCCGTTGATCTTGATTATTATGCGGGAAGTGCATATTTCACCGTAACCGCAGGTGACTATGATAACGACGGCAAGGATACACTTGTTGTTGCCTATCCCGGTGACGGCGGAGCGGAGATTTATGAAATCAACTGCAATCTTGACTCGAGCAATAACGTTGCTTCCCTTTCACACAGCTCAAACCTTCTCAATATCTCGTACGAGAACGGTATCAGAAGAGATATCGTCAATAAGTATATAAACACCTCACATCCCAAGCACGTGACCCTCAGTCTCGCTACCGGTGACTTCGACGGCGACAGCGTTGAGGAGCTTGTTGTTGCTACAGGCGTTCCTGCCGGCGATTATGATGAAGCTTCCATCGGTATTGAAGGAATTTCAACAAGCATCACTCTTATGAAAAAGAGCGGCGGCTGGAACAATATGGCTCCTACCTCATACCTCTGGGCTCAGGGTGATATCTCCAAAGAAAGCAGTTCAAAAAAAACATATAAGTGTACGGCAATGCTTCAGGGCAACGTTGCCGCAGGCGATATAAACAACGACGGACTTGACGAAATCATCGCAGTCGGCTATCTTGCAAATGTCAAGCAGATGGTCAGCGAAACCGCCGTGACCTACACCGACAGCGGTGACAAGACTCTTAACGGCAGTAATTACGGAGCCGATATGCTTGTCTTTGACGGAGCAAATTCCGTTCTTGTTGATAACGGACTTGAATCTCTCGGAATGAGTGAGTTCGTTCAGTGTAATTTTGATAAGACTCTCTCCGTTGAACCCGGTATTCAGATTGCGACGGCTTATACAAACGGCCGCGCCTGCGAAAAGGAAGTCTTCATTGACGGTCAGATTTATAATCTCAGCACCGGCGCTTTCACCGCTTCCTGCTCACCCTCAATATCGGGACAGAGCTTTACCACGAATATGGACGGAAGCACACCCTGTAATATGACTTTTATCGGCGACGTTGCGGCAGGTAATTTTGATAATAACGAAGCAGGCAGAGAGCAGTTTGCATATACCTGCATGTTCAAGGAAAAAACCAATAGCAACGATTATCACTGCTATCTTGCAATCTGTGCAGGTGCAAAATTTGCCGATGATAATGACGGAACGTACGGTAAAATAGAAAAATACGCATACAGTGACGTACGCGGCCACAGCGGCGATTACTGGGATAACAGTTCAAACGACAAGACCGCCAGCCAGGTATTCTCCGGCAAGGGCTCACACTGGACCGATACAAAGGAAAAATACCTCAATGCCGTTCTTGCCAGCGTTGACGTTGACGATGACGGACTTGTCGGCAGATATGACAGCAATTACTGGATTTACACCGACCCCGATGTGGTTGCGGTTCTTGAAGGTGCGCCCTATTTCGGTGACCTTGAAGCACTCGGTGCTTATGACGAGCTCGGTGAAACCTGCTACGGACTCTCAATTTCCTACGAAAAGGGAACGTCAGAGGGTGACAGCGTTTCCTTCGGTGTCGGCTACAATCACGAAATAGAAGTTGACGGAAAGGTCACAAAATTCAAGCATTCACTTGAATTGGGTTATTCTCTGGACTGGTCACATTCCTTTGAGAAATCCTACTGTACTACGTGGTCATCCGAATTTTCCGTTGTTGAAGACTCTGTTGTAATCACTCAGATTCCCATCACCCTTTACGCTTACGATATTTATAATACCGAAACCGGCTCCTACGGTGATAAGGACTACGTAATGTCAGTCCCCGGCGAGCCCGAGTATATCATTCTCAGCGTTGAAGAATTCAACGATTTCGTAGATGAATATAACTCATATATTTCCGCTCACGCTGACGGAAACCCGGTCAATAAGCTGATGAAAATCACAACGGATGACCTGCCCGATGCACAGGGTAATCCTTATAAGTACTGGTCAAAGAACAGCATCAACTCTCAGATAGAAACCGTGCTGAGCAGAACCTCTTATGCAATGGGTCACTCCGGCGGAGCCACTACGTCTTCATACGAATATGAAAAAGGCAAAACCGAAAGCACCGAAATGGCACACGGCTTCAATTTCAGTACGTCATTTATGTGGGGCGGCGGTCCTTATTCCGGCGGATTTTACTTAAATCTTGATTATTCGCATTCAAAGGGCTCGTTTACTTCAAACAGCGAAGGTACATCAATTTCCGCTACCGTTCAGAATCCCGCAAGAGTAGACGGTATCTCAAAGGAACAGCTTAATCAGTACGGCTTCAGATGGCAGCTTGCATCCTGGAACAGATGTCTTACCGAGGGCTCGGATAATAAGACTCCCTTCTACGGATATTCTCTTACAAACGTAACTTCTCCCGTTGCCAATCCCAGAAATCTTGATGTCGTTCTTAATAAGAACGAAAGCGACCCGTCAAAGTCGACGGCAAATCTTATCTGGGAAGCACCCGAGCTTCTGCCCGGCGGTCCCGCTCTTCTGGGATACAATGTTTATATTGACGGTCAGAAGTGGAATGATACGCCCGTTACGGATTTGTCGGCCACCGTTTATCCCATTGATGCCGACAGCGAGCATACAATAACCGTTTGTGCCGTAACGGCAGGCACAAATGCGGAAAGCCCCGATTCCAATGAAGTAACTATCGGAGAAGCACCTGAAGTAAACAGCATTGTATCAATAGTCAAAGATGCGGCATATACCTCTGACGACGGACTTACCGACAGATATATCATTACCATGACAGACGGCTCCGTAACCTATTTTTACGTTACCAACGGTAAGGACGGAACAAACGGACAGGACGGCCAGAACGGACAGGACGGTAAAGACGGCAAGTCCGCTTACG
>CALAUI010000017.1 GCA_937892115.1 uncultured Clostridia bacterium
TATTTTTCTGCCATAGGGGTGTTTTTGTACTGTCCGCACAAATTGGAGCAGTCCAGAAGAGGACGGGGAGTTTTTCTCATTGTGATTTCTTTTCTTTACTGCGTATGCAGAACCATACCGTGATTCCGACGGTAAGCATTATCAGATTGATGACGTAAACCGCCATAACGTACCATTTTACCGATTCATACCACGGAGCATCGTTTGTAAAAACCGTAATCAGTTTACTTGTCACACCCGCAACGTATCCCGACCAGATGAGAAAATAAAAGAGAATGCTCGCACCCTTTGTGGATTTTGAACGGATGAGCTTTGAAATATTGACGGGCCAGGAAATACCGAAGCATAAAAGCATAACCATTTCAAGTATGGCGGAAACAGAAGTCATATCATTACCCTTTCCGGAATCACATATTTTTCACAAATTATATTCCGCAGGGATACTTTTGTCAACGGTGACGGCACATAATCCGCTTGAAATTATCCCGCTTTGCAGTTATAATGAAGCAAATATGAGAGAGGAGACGGATATATGTTCACCAAAAATAATACCATAATCAACATATATACCGCGGACGTATCTCCTCTTGAGGATGATGTGCTTTTTGAAAAGGCGTACCGTCTCGTATCGGAAAGACGCAGGGAAAAGACGGACAGAATGGCACAAAGAAAGGATAAAATGCTTTCTCTCGGTGCGGAATGTCTGCTGATTTGCGCCTGCCGCAACTTCGGTGTGAATTACACCAGCGAAGAAATCGTACTGAACGAGTATTCAAAGCCAACCTTCGCAAACAGTCCCCTTTTCTTCAATCTGTCACATTCCGAAAACAGAGTAATGTGCGTTATGGCTGATACCGAAGTGGGATGCGATACGGAAAAAACCGGCAAGGCGGATATAAAAATCGCAAAGCGCTTCTTTTCCGGAGAAGAGTACCGTATGATTGAAGAATGCGCGACAGAGGAAGAAAAGAAGGATTTATTTTACAGATTATGGGTGCTTAAGGAAAGCTTTATGAAATGCACCGGACTCGGTTTTCATATTCCGCTTGATTCGTTTTCAATCGTCCCGGGCGAAGCCGTTAAAATAAGGCAGTCTTTTGACGGCAGCCGATACGGATTTATTGAAGGCGAAACGGCTGACGGTTATAAGTATGCCGTGTGCATGAAGGAACCCTTCGGGATGATCACTCCGCCGATAAACGAAATAAATCTGAATGAATTTCTGACGGAAGAATAAAGCCGTGGTCAGCAGACTGACCACGGCTTTCGTTTTGCGTTTTACGATTTGTATTCGTTTTTTGTGATACGGAATTCCGAAAGCACAAATCCGCCCGTGGGCTCGGTTATTTCAAGCTCAAGGCATCCGTTTTCAAAGACGGAAGCAGGCAGCTTATACATCACCGCCGAATATCCCGACGGAAGCATATCTCTTTCAAAATCCGCGTTTCTCTCTCCGCCGAATTGCGGTCCCTCATAGATAACGTGACCGTTTGCGGAGATTTTATGACGGACGGTATCCGTATCGGGCTTTCCCTTATAGCTTATCATCAGCGTGTAGTCAACACCGGGAGTAAAGCCGGCGGTACGGCATTTCAGCCCGAAATGGTCGTAACACTTAAAGCAGCATACGGGCAGAGTACCGTTATTCACGTCGGGTCTGTCACCCTGAAAATCCATATAGAAATCGGGAGTCTGCCTGACGCCGAGAGCATACAGTTCATCAAGAGCAAAGGAAAAATAAAACTCATCCCTGTCAATCCTATTGCGGTTGATAACGGAATTCATATACTTAACGGCATCGGTTTTTTCGCCCTTTAATGCAAGGTCAAGCTTACCGAGAATGTAGGGCAAATCGGAAACGGGAAGGTCAATGATATCAAGGATTGCGCCTCTTTCCCAACCCGCCGCAAAGTAATCCTTTGTACCGAGCTGCATGCCGATAAGCTTAAACAGTTTATCTGCAAAAGCATCTATATCACGGCGCATTGACATTATTTCATCGGGAAGAGGTAAAGAAAGAATGTCTTTTGCTTCGGCAAGCCTTCCCTGTCTGATAAAAGGAATTGCATCGGCAATAATGCCGTTTTCAAATACAAGCTTATCCTTTGCGAATTTGTCGGTGGTTGCTCTGAGCATACAGAGAAGATATCTCCATCTGCCGTTCAGATCGGGGCATTCCCTTCCGAGATTTGCGAAAATACCGTATGTAAAATCTATTGAGGGATTTTCCTCCGGCTTTCCTTCCCAGTTTTTTTCAAGACCGAAAATGCCGTCGGTCACTTTCTTTATGTCCGCGCCGTAAAAGAAAAGACGGGCATATTCTTCAATTATTTCACGTACGGGCTTATGAGGATTGAAATCAAGGGCTGACCACAGTGCCTTATTGACATCGTCATTCACGCCCTCCGAATAACTTACAGAGCCGATGAAATACTTATAAGTAAGCTTATGAAGCTTTGCATATTCGGACGGTCTGGGATTGAAGCTTTCCCTGCCGTTTACGGTACACAGAGCGTAATTCCAGTCATCCTCAAGGAAATGGACGGGATGCTCACATCTGACATTGTGAGTGATATCGGGATAGAATCTCAAGGGATAGTCGGCAGGTACTCTTTTTCTCAGCTCGTGGGTGGAAAAAGCTCTGTTGGGTCCCTGGATAACGCCCCCGACGTGTTCGGGAAGCTTCTCAAGCTCGGCTATGAATCTGCCTCCCCAGTTTTCCTTGTTTCTCGGCTCCTGGGCGGAGGGCCAGATTTTTGCATCGGGATGATTTCTTTTCAGGATTTCATAAAAATCTTCGCTTCTTGCAAACATTTCCTCGGGGTCAAGCTTACCCGGATCTCCTCCCGGAGGAAATACGGCATCAATCCTTTTAAGCTCGGAAAAAACCTTTTCTCTGTGTCTGATTGCGGTTTCGTAATCCTTTTCGCAGTTGGGCATCCAGAGGGAAACGTCAAGGTCAAGCTTATCCGCTTCTTCACACGCCATACGGGCAAGCTCAATCTCATCGTATTTCATCAGTGCATTGCGGCTGCTCACACCGTCCTCGGTGGGAATATGCTCAACCGTATTCGTTCCGAAAAACATCAGGTCTTTATAATAGCGGACATAGTCGGAAATATCCCACGCATCGTACGTATTGGGAGTATCACGGTAGCCGAGTTGATGACCGCGGATTGACATATAAGGGCTGTATTTTCCCGAAATATCTTTCGTGAGAATTATCTTATTTTTGCTGTATTCCGTATTTCTCAGAAACTCACCGACGGCAAAAATCAGACCTCTTATACCCTTTGCGGCAAAGGTCATTGAGCTGCCGTCAAAATCAATGATATATTCGTCTTTATTCTCAATTTCCGCATCTGATTTCAGCGTTATTTCAAGAGTGTTGTTTCCCTGTAATTCTGCGCCTCTTATCTGCATTTCCTCTCTGAAAATATCCGACACCGATATTTCGTCTCTGCCTGCCGTCGTGATGCCGACGCTGTCAAAAACGAACTGCATACAAATCCCCTCTTTCCGTTATCATCTTTACCATTATATCGGAATAAAACCGAAACATCAAGAAAAAACGGCAGATGCCGCAATAACATTTGCAAGTAAAATATAATGGTGATATAATCATCACGGAAATCACCGAAAGGAAGCCGAAAAATGGATAAGCTCACAGTCAGAATCAGCGAGGGCGAATGCTGGTGGGGCGGTACAACGATACACGCATACTGTCCCATTACCGATAAAAGTGAATATCATTGGGATTTCAACGAATATGCCGGCAATCAGACCTCTCCCTTGTTTGTTTCCGACCGCGGCAGATATCTGCACGGAAAAGGCCTGTTCAGAGTTGATATAAAAGACGGATTAATGGAATTTGAAGGCGGAGATTTTGAGCTTTATGACGGCGGAACCTGCCTTCGTGAAGCATATATGACAGCTCAGAAAAAGCATTTCCCCTGCGATAAAAAAGAGCTTGAAGAGATGTTTTTCAAGGTTCCCCAATACAACAGCTGGATTCAGTTTGCCTATTATCCCACGCAGGACGGCATACTGAAATATGCAGAGGATATAATCGGAAACGGCTTTGACCCGGGCATTCTCATCATTGACGAGGGCTGGCACGTGAACACGGGCTACGGCGATTGGGAATTTGACAAAGCACGCTTCCCCGACCCGAAAGCAATGGTTGACAAGCTTCACTCCATGGGATTTTACGTTATGCTGTGGGTGACTCCCTTCGTTACTCCCGTCGGGCCTGAATATCAGAGAAGCATTCATCCCTATATCGGCACCGACCCCGAATCGGCGGAAAAATTATTCAGAAAAAACGAAGACGGCGAAATCGCAATAATGAAATGGTGGAACGGCGTAGCCGCTATCCTTGATTTAACCGAGCCGCATAACCGTGAATACCTTGACCGTCAGCTCCGTCATCTTATGACCGATTACGGCGTAGACGGCTTCAAATTTGACGGCGGCTCAATTGAGCATTACAGCGATAAGAGCGTTATCAACGGAAAATACGCAGAGGGCACTGCCGATAAACTCAACATCGCATGGAACGAATACGGCAGGGACTTCCGCTTTCACGAATACAAGGACACCTGGGACGGCGGCGGCAGAAACACGATACAGCGCCTTCACGACAGAGATCACAGCTGGACGGGAAACGGCATCAACGAAATGATACCCTGCGCCGTCAATGCGGGTCTTCTCGGCCATCCGTTTATCTGCCCCGATATGGTAGGCGGCGGTGAATGGCGAAACAGATATACCGTCGGCTTTCAGACGGATTGTGAGCTGTTTGTGAGGATGGCTCAATGCTCCGCACTCTTTCCCATGATGCAGTTTTCATGGGCTCCGTGGGAGGCACTTCCGGAAAAGGAACTCGGCTACTGTCTTGAAGCGGGCAAGCTTCACAGCAGAATGGGAGACGAAATACTCAAGCTCGTAAAGGAAGCGGAAACTACGGGTGAGCCGATAATCCGCTGCCTTGAATACAACGATCCTCATAAGGGATATGCCGGTATTACGGATGAATTCATGCTCGGCACAGACATACTTGTTGCTCCCGTTGTAACAAAGGGCACCTCTGAAAGGCAGGTCACTTTCCCCGAAGGAACGTGGGAGGATACCGACGGCAACCGTTTCGAGGGAGGCAAAGTATATACATTACCTTCTCCGCTTGAAAAATTATTGTGGTTCAGACGGGTTGGTATTTGACACTTGAAAATAAAAATGTTATTATTCAGTATATTTTCTGAACGGGTGATATTATGATTAAATTCGGTACCGGCGGCTGGAGAGCCGTCATAGGTGAAGACTTCGTACAGTCAAATATCCGTCTCCTTGCGGCAGGCGTTCTGCGGCTTGCAAAGGAGGAAGGAAAAACAGGCAAACCCATCATTATCGGTTACGACAGACGTTTCCTTTCCGACAATGCGGCAAAATGGGTCGCGGAGGTGCTGGCGGCAGGCGGTGAAGAAATATGGTTTATGAACCGCTCCGTTCCCACTCCCTTTGTAATGCACACCGTACTCAAGCAGGGACTTTACTTCGGTCTTGAGGTGACCGCAAGCCACAATCCCTCAAATTACAACGGAATCAAGCTCATCGTTGAGGAGGGCAGAGATGCACCCCTTGAAACAACGGGACGGCTTGAAGAAATAATCTGTGAAATCGCCGCAGAGGGCAGAGAAATCCCCTACATTGATTTTGACGAAGCAGTCGCACAGGGCAAAATCGTTTACAGAAAAAATCCCTTTAATGATTACCTTGACGATATTATTGCACAGCTTGACATGAATGCTCTCAAGGAGAGAGGCCTTCGCGTGCTGTTTGATGCAATGCACGGCTCCGGCTCCTTCCCTCTCGTAGTTATTTATCACACCGCGAGATGTACCATTGATACCATCAATCTCAACAAGGATGCCTATTTCGGCAATCAGATGCCCGCTCCCTCCGAGGAAGGACTTTCCATGCTGAGATACTACGTAATGCTTGATAATTACGACCTCGGTATCGCCATGGACGGTGACGGCGACAGACTGGGTATTATCGACAAATCCGGCAGATATATCAGCGCCAACGAAATACTCTGCATGCTTTACTACTACCTTGTAAAGTTCAAGGGCTGGAAGGGTCCCGTAGTAAGGAATCTCGCCACAACGCACATGCTTGATAAAATCGCCGAATCCTTCGGTGAAAAATGCTATGAGGTCCCCGTCGGCTTCAAATATATCTCATCAAAGATTGACGAGGTCGATGCCGTTCTGGGCGGTGAATCCAGCGGCGGTCTTACGGTAAGAGGTCACATTCACGGCAAGGACTCAATCTACGCCGCTTCCCTCTTCTCGGAGATGGTCAGCGTAACGAACAAGACTCCCTCACAGTTCCTTGATTATCTTGAATCACAGTACGGCCACTTTGAAATGGTTGAGGATAATCTGAAATTCAAGCCGGAAATGAAGAATCAGATCAACCGTGTCATTATGGAAGAAAAACAGCTTCCCGAATTCAGCACGGAAATAGAAAAGGTAAATTACGAGGACGGCTGTAAGGTTTACTTCAAAAACGGCGATTTCGTTATCTGCCGTTTCTCGGGTACGGAGCCCCTGCTCCGCATCTTTGCCGAAAGCGGAAACTCTTCCATCGCTTCCTCATACATACTCGCATTCAAAAATTTCCTTAAAATATAATCGGAGGTAAACCTATGTTTCCCGTAATTCTTGCAAAAATAATTTCCGTAATTCTTTCCGCATTCATGTTCATTACCACACCCGTCAATCTTCTTATGGGTAAGAGTACAAAAGAAATTGCCCGTAAGGAAGACGGCTGTATTATGAGCTTTGCCGCAATTTCGGATACTCACATTGATGAAAAAACTCCCTTTATTTCCCAGACCATGCTTGAGCTCGGTCTTGCCGATATGGAAAAGGCACAGGACCGTCTTGATGCACTCGTATTTACCGGTGACATCACCAATCACGGCTATATCGAGCAGTGGGAAATCTTCGCTTCAACCATGGCGGAGCACGACGTTGCCGACAACGTATTCATGGTAACCGGCAATCACGATACGTGGGGTCCCAACCGTGACGATTTTACAAATCCCGTTGACGGCGTACTCACCACCTTCACAAAGTACAACAAGACCGTTACCGACAGAGATATCGAAAATATGTATTATTCCGATATCGTAAACGGATGTTATTTCATCTGCCTCGGTTCGGAGGCCGACCGCACCTGCGCTACCGTAACCGATACACAGCTTGAGTGGCTCCGCGGTGAGCTTGACAAGGCGTCAGGAACGAGCTATCCCGTTTTCGTATTCTTCCATCAGCCCATCAACGGCACCCACGGTCTTCCCTACAGCTGGGAACTTAACGAGGAAGATCCTCCCGAAGAGGGCGGCATCGGTCCCGAATCCGACAAGGTAGTGGAAATCCTCAAGGATTATGACAACGTTATCTATGTCAGCGGTCACATTCACGCCGGCTTCAAGACAGAGGATGACAAAATCGGCGTTGACTACGCAAGCGTTGAATATCTTGAAAATAATCACGGAAACAACATCACCCTTGTAAATCTCCCCTCCTTCACAAATCCCGACGTAACGAGAATGAGCCATCTTGTCAGCGGCTGTGGCTACGTATTTGAGGTTTATGAAGATCACGTGCTTATCCGCGCGAGAAACTTCGGTGCGGGCACATGGGTAACGAAATATGACGTTACGGTACCCGTTGTTCCTACCATGAGATAAAAAGTAATATGAATTTGCCCGCAGGATTCCGGTCTTTCCGATTCCCTGCGGGTTGATTTTTATGCCGTACTGATATATAATCAGGTTATATTATTTATCGGAGGATTTTTTCCGTGAAAGTATTCTGTCCATCCTGCGGTGCTTCCTTTGAAGCAGACGGAAGCAAAGCGTTTATGTACTGCGGTGAATGCGGTACGCAGATACCCATCCCCGTCACCTCACCTTACGGCATTTCTTCTCCTCAGCAGGAAAAACCGAAAAAGAAAAAAAGCGGTCTGCTGTACGGACTGCTTGTCATTCTTGCGGTTGCGCTGGGTATAGGCGTTTATTACATTTTTCTCAGCCCCGTGTATATCACGGATATATCGGTGGCAAAGAGCGAAATCACGGTAATTCTCGGTGATGAATATACCGTTGACTATACCGTTTTTCCCGCCGATTACCGTTTTGATTCCCTGACCTGGACCTCGGATGACGAAAAAGTCGCCGCGGTCAGCGACGGAGTGGTAAAAGCAGTTGGCGGCGGAAGCTGTACCGTTACGGCAGAAAGCAAAAACGGCGTAAAAAAGTCAATGCGGATTTTTGTTGAAATCCTGCCCGAAAAGCTTACCCTTTCGCAAACCGATATTGAAATCAACGTCGGCAGTACCGCAACCGTTTCCGTTTCGTTCAAGCCGAAGGAAACCACGGATAAGCATTGCAATTGGAAATCCGACAACGAAAAAGTAGCGACCGTCAAAGACGGAATCATTACAGCCGTTGGCGAAGGAAGCTGTGTGATTACGGTCACCTCCGAAAAGGGCAGCTGCTCTGCCGAATGCAGGGTAAAGGTAAAAACGCCCTCCCCCGACGAAGCGATAACCGGCACCTGGAACGCCTATATGAGCTATAATCCCGGTACGGACAGATGGACGGGGCAGACGGATAATACCCTCGTCATCAATTCAGACGGGACAGCCACGGAATACATCGGAGAAAAATCCTACGATTTCACGTGGAAATACGTCGGGACGGAGCAGGGAAATTACACCTACACTTTTACGTTTAATGACGGAAGCACCCTTGACGGATGTTTCTTTACCTACGGGGATGCCAAAGGAACGTTTGCCCTTTACACGGGACAGGGCATAATCGTTGCCTTTGAATCCGTTACTATCGGGATATAAATATAATTTCGGGAGGCACTTATGTCATCTTTCACTTCAATCATTCTTGCGATAATGACCTTCATCCTTTCAATTACGGCACAGTTCAACACCGTAAAAGTAAAGGAAGAAAAATCCGATTTTCAGCCCGTTCTGCGTTTCACGGTATGCAGTGATACCCACGTTGAAACCTTCGGCGATGCGCCCTCGGGAAGAATACAGAAAATGCTTCAGCTTGCCTATGACAAAGCGGAAGAATGCGATACGTATAACACTCTTGATGCCGCAATGTTCTGCGGTGACGTGACGGATAACGGCACGGATTTCCAGTTTCATTCATTCGCTTCAGCCGTCAGATCCGTCATAAAGGATGAAACGCAGGTGCTTGCAATCGTCGCCAAATCCCATGACAGTTATCAGGGAAAGACCAGCAGAGATATCATCACCGAAATGACCGGTGTACCTGCCGACTGGCATTACATCATCAACGGCTATCATTTCATCGGCGTTTCCACCTCTCCCGATGAGGACGAAAATTACAGCAGTGAGCAGGTTGAATGGCTTGATGCCGAGCTTGCAAAGGCGGTTGCGGACGATCCCGAAAAGCCCGTATTCGTAACCCACCACGAGCACGTTTCCGATACCGTTTACGGCTCTGCAGAGGGCGAATGGGGAATAAACGTATTCAGCGAGGTGCTTAAGAAGTATCCCCAGGCAGTTCATTTCTCGGGACATTCCCACTATCCCCTCAACGATCCCCACTCCATTACTCAGGATTCCTTTACCTGCATAGGTACGGGCGCAATCAAATATATGGAATTCACCGTTGACGGCGAATCGAGAATCCATCCCGACGACTACAAAAAGGCAGGTCAGTTCTGGCTTGTTGAGGTTGACAAAGACAGCAATATCCGTCTCAGAGGTTACAGTGTCGTAAGCGGAGCCCTGCTTTGCGAATACATCCTCAAAAACCCCGCAAAGGATGAAAACAGAACCTATGATTCCGATTATACCGACAGCTCATCCGCTCCCGCATTTCCTCAGAATGCAAAAATCAGCGTAAGCAAAATCGGCAGCAAAGCCACCGTAAAGATTCCCGCCGCCGAAAGCACAGACGGTAAAATCGTATTCCTTTACAGAGTATATTCCTACGATAAAAACGGCGAAATCATAGATTCGCAATGGTACATTAACAATTACTGGATAAAGCCCGAATACGAATCGGTCAAAATCACGGTTAAAGCCGTAAAAGGCGGTCATATTGAAGCCGTGGCCGAAAACGCCTGCGGTATGCAGAGCGCACCTCTTACGGCAGAGGTATAAACATAATAAATCTACTCCGTCAGGTATTACCCGGCGGAGTTTTCTGTGTAAAATCACTTCAATTTATCAAATGCGTTTTTTCGGCGAATGTTCTCCCCGCCGATTTTCTCTCGTCGGGGTCCCCTTTTTCTCTTGCAGGCCGTCGGTTCGTATTATAGGTAAAAAATGAGGCAGTCCAAACGGACTGCCTCATCTTTTGGAGCTGATAGTCGGACTCGAACCGACGGCCTGCGCATTACGAATGCGCTGCTCTACCAACTGAGCCATATCAGCAAGTGTTGACATTATACTTTAATATGTCGGATAATGCAAGACAAATTTTGAAATAATCCGAAATTTTTCTTTTTCCGGTGTCTTTGTCACAATTCGGAAATAATTATTTCACATTTGATACTTGATTTATGGAGCGAAAAAATGTATTCTATAAAGCGTAAGATAACAATCCGGCGTAAGGAGAATCACACATGAAAGTAAAAGGTATAATTGCCATAGCTCTCGTTTTTTCCGTTCTGTTTGCCCTCAGCTCATGCGGCGGCATCAAATCCAACAGAACAATTGAAGAAAGCGAAGTATACGTCGTTGACGAAAACGGTGAGGAATGCGAAGTTCAGGCGGCCGTTGACAGCGACACCGGTAAAACAGAATATTTCTACTACGACAGCGACAGCAAGAGAGTAGTGGTTGAGGCCGAAACCCAGGCCAACGGTATGACAAAATACTATTCAACCAACGCGGCCGGCAAAAAGGAAGAGGTCACCACAAAGATAGTCGTCAAGACCGAAACCGCTCCCGGTACTCCTTCCGTCAGCAAAAAGACATCCACTACGGCTTCAGGCAACAGTGCTGCACAGAGTGAATTCAACGGCGAATTTACGGGCGATATTCAGGACTATACCGACGCTCCCACCAAGCCCATTTCCCTTATTCTCGGAGACGATATCCACGACAACGGTACTCCCAAAAAGACCGACGATGAGCCCGTGAACAATTCCGTTAACTTCTTTGAGAACCTTGCAAAGAAAAATAAATTCACGGTCAAGGCAATCAACAGAACGGAATACGGCGGAGAGGTTTCCACTACTCCCGTTACTCTCATCAAGAGCGGCAGTAAGATGTATTTTGAGGCATCCGCTCCCGTTGACGAATCCGGCTCAACCATTTCAATGTTCATTATCATTGACTCTGCCGCAAAGACCTGCAACGCATATATTCCCAGCGTTAAGGTTTGCTCCAATATTCCCTACGATTCGGTTGACGAAATGCTCGGCGAATACACCTCGTTTGACGCTGAAATGGGCACATATATCGGTACCGTTCCCAAGAACGTAAACGGCAAGAAGTTTACCGTTGATTACTATACCGCAGACGACGGCTCCACCGTTCAGTATTACTACGACAACGGTACACCCGTCAGAGTTGAATCCAAGAGTCCCGACGGTACAATCAGCATTACCGAATATACAATCTCATTCACCGCAGACGAATCAAAGCTCAGAACACCCGTCGGTTATATGAGCGCAGAGGCCTTTGAGGGTATGTTGGGATAAGATGAAAAAAACAGCATTCATTACCGGTGCATCCGGCGGAATAGGCAGTGCGATCGCTTTACGGCTTGCGCAGGACGGTTTTTCGCTTGCGCTCTGCTATAACAGTGACAGTGCTTCAATGAGTAAGCTTGAAGCGAAGCTCAGTGCCGACGGAACGGATTTTCGCTCCTACCGTCTTGACGTATCGGACACGGCTGAAACAGAAAAGATTTATAAAGAAGCTTCCGGATATTTCGGGGGCTTCTATGTGCTTGTAAACTGTGCCGGCATCGCCCTGCAGAAGCTTATGAGCGATACGACACCCGAGGAATTTGACAGAATCAACGGCATCAACTACAAAGGTGTTTACAATACCTGCCGCGTTGCCGTGCCCGAAATGGTAAGAAATCATCAGGGAAAAATCATCAACATTTCATCCATGTGGGGTATCTGCGGTGCATCCTGCGAGGTAATATATTCCGCATCAAAAGCGGCTGTAATCGGTTTCACCAAAGCCCTTGCAAGAGAGCTTGCCCCAAGCAACATTCAGGTAAACTGCATTGCTCCCGGTGCCGTTGACACAAAGATGAACAACAATCTTTCATCCGATGAAAAGGCGACCTTTGCCGAAGAAATCCCGATGGGCAGATTCGGCAGACCCGAAGAAATCGCAGGTGCGGTTTCCTTCCTTGCGGGTGATGATTCATCATACATTACCGCCCAGGTGATTACGGCAGACGGCGGTCTGACCTGAGGTGGAATATGAGCGAAGAAAAAATCGGAAAATACCCTCACGCCGACCACAGACAGAGGGTCAGAAAAGCATTCAGAGAGGCAGGAGCCGACGGTATGCCCGACAGAGGCCTGCTTGAGCTTCTGCTCTTTTATTCCATCCCCAGAAAAGATACCAATCCCATAGCGGCGGAGCTGCTGAACAGATACGGCTCGATTCAGGCGGTTTTTGACGCTCCGTATGAGGAACTGATGCAGGTTGAAGGCATGGGTGAAAGCTCTGCCCTGCTTCTGACAATGCTGCCGGAAATTGCCCGCAGATACAGCGGAAACGGAAAGGACGTTCCTCTCCTTTTTGAAAGGGATGAAGCCGAAAAATATATTCAGTCCCTTTTCCGTGAAAGCAAAAACGAAGAATTTTACATTGTCTGCCTCAACGCGGTAGGAGGTGCGGTAGCTTGCCGCCGTCTTGCCGAGGGCAGTGAAAATCTTGTAAGAGTTGACAAGAGAGCCATCCTTGAAGCGGCATTTGAGGCGGATGCGGATTCCGTGATTCTCGCCCATAATCATCCTTCGGGTGAAGCCGCTCCCTCGCCCGATGATATCGCTCTCACCAGAGAAGCCGCCCGTCTTCTTGCAGAAACGGGAATAGGTCTTACCGACCACATCATAGCAGGAAACGGAGAAATTCTTTCCCTTGCATCAACGGAAAAATTCAGAGATATTTTCTCGCGTTAAAGGAGGATTATCATGTCCGAAAGAGAATATCATATTCAGCTTACAAAAGAAGACGGTGCAAAGTATGCCATCCTCCCCGGTGACCCCGGAAGGACCGAGAAAATTGCGGCATATCTTGACAATCCGAAGGAAATAATGTTCAACCGTGAGTTCCGTACCTTCAGCGGATACCTTGAGGGTGAAAAGGTGCTTGTGGTTTCCACGGGAATCGGCGCGCCCTCTGCGGCAATCTGTGTAGAGGAGCTTGCTCACATAGGCGTTGATACCTTTATCCGTATCGGCACCTGCGGAGGTATGCAGCTTGACGTCAATCCCGGTGACCTTGTCATTGCAAGCGGAGCAATCCGTATGGACGGTACAACAAGGGAATATCTGCCGCTTGAATTTCCCGCAGTTGCGGACGTGGACGTTACCTGCGCCCTCAGAGATGCGGCAAAGAAGCTGAACATTCCTTATCATACGGGTGTAGTTCAGGCAAAGGACAGCTTTTACAGTCAGCACGACCCGGATTCAATGGGAGTATCAGACGAGCTTAAAAGCAAATGGAAAGCATGGATCAAAGGCGGCTGTCTTGCCTCCGAAATGGAGAGCGGCGCCCTGTTTATCGTATCATCCGTCAGACGCCTTCACGCCGGTGCGGTTTTCCACGTTGTATGGAATCAGGAGCAGGCGGGCTCGGGTATGCCTACCGAACGGGTGGAGGACACCGACGGTGCCGTACGTACCGCGGTGGAAGCAATCAGAATACTGATAAAGAACGGGAAGAGATAATCTCTTCTCTTTTTTATTGTGTATTGTTCAAAAAAAATTAACTATTAATTACAAATATGTCAAAATAACTATTTTATTTTATATGAAAGGATGATATAATACATCCGATTACTTTGAAAACGGAGGGTTCTCTTTTGTCTGAAATTATCACAGTCAAAAATATGAGTAAGTCCTACGGCGACCACCGTGTACTTAAAGATATTTCCTTCGGATTCGAGTCAGGTCAGATTATCGGCCTTCTCGGTCCCAACGGCAGCGGTAAGACTTCTCTGATTAAAATTTTGGTCGGACTTATCAACGACTATACCGGCGAGGTACTCATTGACGGCAAAAAGCCCGGCAAAGCTTCAAAAGCAATGGTTGCCTACCTGCCCGAAAAAACCTACCTTGCAGATTGGATGAAGGTCAAGGATGCAATCAATTACATTGCCGATTTCTACCCCGATTTTGACAAGGCGAAGGCACTCAAAATGGCTGAGGGCTTCAAGCTTCCTCTCAATCAGAAGGCAAAGACCATGTCAAAGGGTATGCAGGAAAAGCTTCAGCTCATCCTTGTAATGTGCAGAAACGCAAAGCTTTATATTCTTGACGAGCCCATGGGCGGTGTTGACCCCGCCGCAAGACAGTTTATTCTTGATACAATCATGAAGAATATTCCCGAGGGCTCTACAATTCTTCTTTCAACTCACCTTATCTATGACGTTGAAGAAATATTTGATTCCGTACTCATGATCGGCAAGGGCAGAGTCCTTGTCAAGACGGAAACGGAAAGAATCCGTGCGGCAGGCAAGACCGTAGAACAGTTATTCAAGGAGGTGTACGGCAGTGTTTGGGAAACTGATTAAGAATGAAATCAAATCATCGGCTCACTCAATCGGCTTTATCTACATTGTAACCGCAATACTGATAGGCCTCTTTGAAGTTGCCTACGCTACCAACAACACAAAAGTCGGCACAATCGCTCTCGTACTGCTCACCATTACGGGCATCGCCGCAATCGTAGTAACCTTCTTCATGATTATCGTTCAGTTCAATAAATCGCTTTTCGGAAATCAGGGTTACCTCAGTTTCACTCTTCCCGTATCCAGCGGTCAGCTTCTTGCTTCAAAGGCACTTGTTGCCTGCTTCTGGATGATAGCAAGCTGGATTGTATCAATCCTTGTTATCACAATCATCGCATTCAAGCTCAATACTCTTATTGAAACCTCCGAATTTTTCGGAATGAATATAAAGGACCTGGGTAAGCTTTTCGTAAGCTCCATGGTAGGTGACGATTTCTCCGCCAAGTGCCTCGTTGCATTCTTCGGCGCACTTGCCGTATATGCCCTTGTGGTAGTAATCCAGCTTATCAGTGAGCTTTACTTTGCGGTCACTCTTTCCAACACGAGAATAATGCAGAAGATGGGTGTATTCTCAATCATCATCATCTTCTTTGCAGTATTCATCATCAGCTCACTTCTTCTGGGCTTCTTTACCGCAAAATTCCCACTCGGTCTTCAGATAAACTACGATTCCACACTGGCGATTACAAAATCCCTCAACGTGGCAAGCGATAACGTACTGACCATCGTACCTCTCGGCGGCATATTCTTCTCAGTCATTTCCGCTGCTCTCCTTTTCGTTGCCACATCACTGCTTATGGACTCAAAGGTCAACATAAAGTAATATGAAAATCGGTATTTTCGGAGGGTCGTTCAATCCTCCCCATAAAGGCCATCTGCGGCTCGCCGCCGAAAGTGCAAAGGCAGCGGGGCTTGATAAGGTAATCATCATCCCCTCCTGCATTCCTCCCCACAAATCATCCGGGGCACTTGTAAGCGCGGAGGACCGTCTGAATATGTGCCGCCTCGCTTTTGATTCTCCTCTGTTTGAGGTTTCGTCAATAGAGCTTGACAGAGGTGACAAAAGCTATACCTATGATACGCTGAAGCAGTTAAAGGAAATTTATCCCGGAGACGAGTTTTATTTCATAGTCGGCTCGGATATGCTTTCATCCTTCAGACAGTGGTTTCGCTGGGAGGATATCCTCTCAATGTGTACTCTGCTGGCTTCATCACGTGAAGAAGGATTTGCTCCCGATTTTTCCGCATACACGGATGAACAGAAGAAAAAAATCAAGTTCACGGATTCATCCCCCTTTGAGATAAGCTCAACTCAAATCAGAATTCGTCTCAAGAGCAATATGCCCTGTGACGAATTTCTTGACGAAAGAGTTGCGGAATATATCCGCAGTCACGGTCTCTTTGACGATGAATACGATTCATACCGTGTCATCATGAGAGAAATGCTTGACCCTCAGAGACTGTATCACTGTGAATGTGTCAGCGAAAGCGCGGGTGAGCTTGCAAAGCTTTACGGTGTGGACGTTGAAAAGGCAAAGCTGGCAGGTCTGCTTCACGATATCACAAAAAGGATGCCTGCGGAAGAACAGCTTGCTCTTATGGGAGAAATCACTCCTCTTGAAAAGAAAAATCACAAGGTGTGGCATCAGATGTCCGCTCCCGTTTTTCTCAAAGAAAAAGGCATAATCTCCGATGATGATATATTGAGCGCTGTCAGATGGCACACTACGGGCAAGGCGGATATGACACTGCTCCAGAAAATCATTTACACAGCCGATTTCATTTCGGCAGACAGAAACTATCCCGACGTGGATACGGTAAGAAAGCTTGCCGGCATTTCCCTTGAACACGCAATGCTTTACACCTGCCGTTATACGGTGAAGGACCTGGTCAATCACGACAGACCCGTTCATCCCGCCACTCTGGAGCTTTATAACGATTTACTCAGACATTTCGGAATATAAGACCTAAGGAGGAAATAATATGATGGATTCAAAAGTGCTTGCAAAAGAAATAGCAAAGGTTCTTGACGAAAAAAAGGCAATTGATATCGTTGCAATCCAGACGGAAGAGGTCACCATCGTTTCCGACCTTTTCGTTATAGCAAGCGGTACTTCAAATACTCATACACGCTCACTTGCGGACGACGTTGAATATGAAATCAAAAAGCGCTGCGGCGTAGAGCCGGAGCATACCGAAGGCAGAGCCACCGGCTGGATTCTTCTTGACTACGGTACGGTACTCGTTCACATATTCGACGCCGAGAGCAGAGAGTATTATAATCTTGAACGCCTCTGGACAGATGCAAAGGAGCTTGACCTGTCCGACGTTATTACAGAGAATTAAGGAAAGGTGTTGCTGCTGTTATGGCACAGTACAATTTTACAGAAATAGAAAAGAAGTGGCAGAAATACTGGGCTGACCATGAAACCTTCAAGACCGACGTATGGGATTTTTCAAAGCCCAAATTCTATGCTCTTGATATGTTCCCCTATCCCTCAGGCGTAGGTCTTCATGCAGGTCATCCCGAAGGATATACCGCCACGGATATAATTTCCCGTATGAAGAGAATGCAGGGCTATAACGTCCTTCATCCCATGGGATACGACTCATTCGGTCTGCCCGCAGAGCAGTACGCCGTTACAACGGGTCATCATCCCAACGGCTTTACTCAGGATAATATCGCCACGTTCTCAAAGCAGCTCAAGGAACTCGGCTTTGACTATGACTGGTCAAAGATGATAGCAACGTCAGACCCCTCTTACTACAAGTGGACACAGTGGATATTCAAGCAGCTCTATCTCAAGGGCTATGCAAAGCTTGTTGATATTCCCGTCAACTGGTGTGAGGAGCTGGGTACCGTACTTGCCAACGACGAAGTCATCGACGGCAAGAGCGAGCGCGGCGGCTATCCCGTTATCCGTAAAAACATGAAGCAGTGGGTAATCGACCAGGTTGCCTTTGCAGACGAGCTTCTTGAAGGCCTTGAAGAAATCGACTGGCCCGAATCCACAAAGGATATGCAGCGCCATTGGATAGGCAAGAGCACCGGCGTTGAAGTCGATTTTGACATTGTAGGCGGCGGCAAATTTTCAATCTACACCACCTGCATTGAAACAATCTACGGTATCACCTTCATGGTACTTGCTCCCGACGGCAATCTCGTTCAGGAGCTGATGCCCAGAATTGAAAATAAAGACGAGGTTAAGGCATATATTGACGAAACAGTCAAAAAGACGGATATGGACCGTACCGAGCTCAACAAGACCAAATCCGGCTGCTGCCTTAAAGGCATATATGCAATCAACCCCGTAAACGGCAAGGAAGTACCCGTATTCATCGGCGATTTCGTACTTGCAAATTACGGTACGGGCGCCGTTATGGCAGTTCCCAGCCACGACCAGAGAGACTTTGAATATGCAACCGTTCACGGTATTCCCATGATTCAGGTAGTTGACGGCAGAGATGTATCCGAATGCGCCTTTGAAAAGTACGACTATCTGGGCAAGGGCTGTAAGCTTATCAATTCCGAGGAGTTTACCGGTCTCACCGTTGAAGAAGCAAAGGAAGCAATCACCGTCAAGCTTGAAAAAGCGGGTGTTGCGAGAAGAAAGACAAATTATCATTTCCGTGAGTGGATATTCGCAAGACAGCGTTACTGGGGCGAGCCCGTTCCCGTCTACTACACAGACGACGGTGAAATCCACGTGCTTGACGACGAAGAGCTTCCTCTTGTACTCCCCGAGCTTGAGGATTACAAGGGAAAGAACGGCAAAGCACCTCTTGAAAACGCCGAAGAATGGAAGATATACGAAAAGAACGGCATTAAGGGCAAGAGAGAAACCTCCACAATGCCCGGCTCTGCGGGTTCAAGCTGGTATTTCATGAGATACATTGACCCTCAGAACGAAAATGCTATCGCAGACCCCGAGCTGCTCAAGCACTGGCTTCCCGTTGACCTTTACATCGGCGGCCCCGAGCACGCGGTAGGTCATCTGATGTATTCAAGAATCTGGAACAGATTCCTTTACAATCAGGGTGTTTCTCCCGTCAAGGAGCCCTTCAAAAAGCTCGTTCATCAGGGTATGATTCTGGGTTCAAACGGCATCAAGATGGGCAAGAGATTCCCCGAATACGTAATCAATCCCTCCGATATTGTAAGGGATTACGGTGCAGATACACTCCGTCTTTACGAAATGTTCATGGGTCCCATTGAAGCATCAAAGCCCTGGAGCAATCAGGGTGTTGAGGGCGCAAAGAGATTCCTCAACCGCGTATGGAGCTTCTTCACCGAAAGCGAAAACATCAAGGACGATGCAAGAAATGAACTTGAAAAGGTATATCACCGCACCGTCAAGAAGGTTTCGTCCGACTTTGAGCAGCTGGCATTCAATACGGCAATCAGCCAGATGATGATATTCGTCAATGCGGTTTATAAAGCAGGCAGCTGCCCCAAGGATTATGCGGAAGGCCTCATCAAAATGCTCAGCCCCATCTGCCCGCATATTTCAGAGGAAATCTGGCAGATACTCGGTCACGATGATACGATAGCATTTGAAAGCTGGCCCACCTACGACGAATCCAAGTGCGTTGACGATGAAATTGAAATCGCAGTTCAGGTCAACGGCAAGGTCAAGGAAAAGCTTATGATTTCCGCAGAAGCAACTCAGGAAGAGGCACTTGCAGCGGCAAAAGCAGCCGAAAGAGTAGCCGAAGCCATCAACGGAATGCAGATAGTCAAGGAGCTCTATGTTAAAGGCAGACTTGTCAATATCGTAGTTAAGCCCCAATAAAAAAGGACCCGAAATGTCCCGCATTTCAGAACCTTACCGCAAAAACAATAAAAAACAGTTGACAATCAAGCTTCGCTATAGTATAATCATTCGGAACTTGATTAAGATTAAGTCCCTGTGAATAACGAGGGGAGGGAATACAATGAGCACAGTAAAAGTTAAAGAAGGCGAATCACTCGAAAGCGCACTCAGAAGATTCAAGAGACAGACTTCAAGAGACGGCGTTATCCAGGAAGTTCGTAAAAGAGAACACTATGAGAAACCCTCTGTAAAGAAAAAATTAAAGTCAGAGGCAGCTCGTAAGCGTAAGTACAAATAATAACATAAAATGCCTGCCTTTACCGGCAGGCATTTTTGTATTTACATTTTGCTGTTTTTGTTATATAATAATTCAAAATAATAATTATTAAAGATATCAGGTGATAACAATGTCCTTTATAATCAAACGAATAATCGCCCTTGTAATGTCACTGGTTATGATGCCCTTCAATCTGATGGGCAGCGTTAAAAAGGTAATGCCCGACGTAGCTCTTGATTTTACAATGGATGATGAAATCAAAGAAATCTGCGATACGGTAAAAGAAAACTCTTACCTTGATATTGAAAAAATCGTAACAAATCTTCCATCCGTCAGTATACCTCAGAAGGTACTCAATTATACCTGCAAGATTGATTTCAAAGAAATCAGAAGCAAAATAAGAGAGAAGGAATATCAGGCAACCGCGGACGGAAACGATATAGCATCCCTGCTGCTATATACCCTCGGTGCAGTTATTGAGGGAATTGACGGCTGTCACGTAACGCTCGTTCCAAGAGATAATTTCTACGAATTTGTGCTTGAAATCCATTACGTTGACGATTTCACGGAGAATATCCATACGGGAGTTTTCTATAATCCCGAAACAAACGAATTCTTCGGTGAAAACGGAAAAGGCATGGGTCAGATAGGATATGACTTTGACCTTGACGATATGCTTGTTAAAGCAACCGTCAACGGCTGGATGAGGGGCTTCGGATTCTGTCTTGAATATGACGCGTTCTCATATACCACTCCCTTCTTCTTTTATCACACGAGAAGATTCAAGTTTGACTACGGCGATAAAGAATGGATGATTCAGATATGGAAGGGAAATTACCTTGTTTCAAACGGCTCCGAGGTAGGCGTTTATAACAGAAACAAGGGCTCCTTCGGCTCATTCTACAACTGTGCAGGCAATGACGATATGCTGAATATGTCACTTGAATTATGGCACGGTGACGAGCCCGTATATCAGCTTGAGAAACAGCCGCACTGGTGGGCAAACGGATTCAAGCTGACAAAGGACCTGTACACCGCAAAAGAGCTGACAATGAAATTCAGCATTGAAATGAAGGATGAAGAAATGCTTAAGGCGTTCACCGAAGCGGTAGATAATAACGCCTTCCGCGACGTAACCTACACCGTTGACGGCCTCAACGTAAACCTTGTATGGTAAAATTATAACATAATGCCGGGCAGACGCTTACCGTTTGATAAGTGTCTGCCTTTTCCGTTAAACAGTGACATACGGGAAGCTGAAAAACACGATACCCGAAACGGTTAAAAAACAGCAAACTCAAAGGTTTATTTAATATTGGAAAAAGCCCGGATTTATGTTATTATTGAATCGGATTTTAAGTTTATTTTAACAAGCTGTTCAACAATATCGGTATAAGGGGGCGGATTGCGATGAGAATACTTCTTGCCGAGGATGAAAAAACGCTTTCAAAAGCTTTGGTTAAAATATTTGAAAAGAACAATTACTCGGTCGATGCCGTTTTCAACGGTGAAGATGCATTGACGTATATAGAATCCGGCAATTACGATGCCGCTGTTCTTGATATAATGATGCCGAAAGCGGACGGAATCACTGTTTTGAAAAAAGTACGCTCTGCCGGTATTCCCATCCCCATTCTGCTGCTCACCGCAAAATCCGAAATAGAAGACCGGGTTCTCGGCCTTGACAGCGGAGCAAACGATTATCTTCCGAAGCCATTTGATACAAAAGAACTTCTTGCACGCATAAGATGTATGACACGGGGAAAAGAAAGCACGGATGCAAAGCTTCGCATGGGCAACATTGTTCTTGACCGTGCAACATTTGAGCTTTCATCACCCACTGACAGTTTCCGTCTTGCCAATAAGGAATTTCAGATGATGGAAATGTTTTTGCTGAATCCGCATCGGATTTTTTCTTCCGAACATATTATGGAAAAAATATGGGGGTATGACAGTGAATCCGAAATCAATGTGGTATGGGTATATATATCCTATCTTCGGAAAAAATTAAACGCACTCGGAGCCGATGTTCAGATAAAGGCATCACGAAACGCCGGATATTCTCTGGAGGATACCGATGATTAAAAAATTAAAAAAGAAATTTATTATCCTTGCAACCGTATCATCAGTCATTCTGATGACTTTGCTCGTCGGAATCATGAATATTATAAACTATTCATCTGTCGTATCCGAAGCCGATGCCGTTCTGGATATACTTTCTCAGCCGAATGCTCCGTTTGGAAATAAAGAGGAGATGCCCGACAAGCCTCCGCATGATATGAGAGGTTTTATCCCCCGCGGTATGTCCCCCGAAGTTCCTTATGAATCACGGTATTTTACGGCAATGGTATCAAAAAACGGTACGATAGAAGAAACTGATTTTTCAAGAATAATATCAGTTAATAACGAATCCGTAACCGACTATATACAAAAAGCGGTTTCAAATAAAAACAACCGGGATTTTATCGAACAATTCCGATATTCAAAGCAATCCGATAACAAAGTAACAAGAATTATTTTTCTGGACTGCGGCAGAAAGCTCGATTCTTTTCGCACATTTATGTGGACAAGCATCGCCGTGGGGCTGCTTGGCTGTATCATAGTTTTTGTCGTATTTCTTTTCGCTGCAGGTCGTATTGTTCGTCCGATTGCCGAAAGCTACGAAAAGCAGAAACAGTTTATTACGGACGCAGGTCATGAGATTAAAACCCCGCTGACCATTATGGGAGCTAATCTTGATTTATTGGAATCGGATTTCGGAGACAATGAAAGCATTTCAGATATTCGCACACAAACGAAACGGCTCAGTGAACTGACCGGTGACCTTGTTTATCTTTCAAAAATGGAGGAAGCGGATAATTCACTTGCTAAAATCGACTTTCCCGTTTCCGATCTTGCCAATGAAACTGCCGGACAGTTCCGTTCCGTTGCAGCCGCTCAAAACAAAGATTTTCATATACAGATTGAGCCGGGACTTACCGTGAACGGCTCTCCGGATGCCATTCAACATCTGATATCGATTCTGCTTGACAATGCCATGAAGTATTCGCCAAGCGGCGGAACGGTGACGTTTGATATGTATTCCCGTAAAAAGACGCTGTTTATTACCGCGTTCAATACCGTAACGACACCCGTATCAAACGAAAATCTTTCCCGTATATTTGACAGATTCTACAGAACGGATGATTCTCGCAATTCCGAAACGGGCGGTCACGGAATCGGGCTCTCGATAGCGCAGGCAATCACCTCGGCACATCAGGGAAAAATCACGGTTCAGACCGTAAACGGTTCCGATTTCAAAATTACGGTTACAATGCCTTTATAACTAAAAAGAAAGCCGACAGAAACGTATTTTCTGTCGGCTTTTTCTTTGAATTTTAAGTACAGTTTAATCCGGCGTAATAGAATACAGTTATTAAAAATAAGAAAGGAGAAAAGCGAAATGAAATACCGACACGAATGGAAACACGAAATCAATTATGCCGATATGCTGACTCTCCGTGCCCGGCTTTCCGCTGTTATGAAGCGTGATGAACACGTCGTAAACGGAATATATCATATCCGAAGTCTGTATTTTGATAATCTTTACGATAAAGCCCTTCGGGAGAAAATCGACGGTGTAAATATCCGCGAAAAATTCCGAATCCGCTTTTATAACGGTGACACATCGTTCATCGTGCTTGAAAAGAAAAGCAAAATCAACGGTCTGTGTGCAAAGGAAAGCTGCCGCATTACTGAAGAAGAAGCGCAAAAAATCGTTGACGGTGATTTTTTGTGGATGAATACAAGCGAAAAGCCGCTGTGTATGGAGCTGTATTCAAAAATGCTGTCACAGGGGCTGAAGCCGAAAACAATCGTTGACTATACCCGTGAGCCGTTTGTTTTTGCACCCGGCAACGTGCGTGCCACTCTTGATTACGATATCCGCACCGGAATGTTCCGCACGGATTTTCTCAATCCGGGTACTCTTACGCTTCCTGCCGGAGAATCACCGATAATTCTTGAAGTCAAATGGGATGAATATCTGCCGGATATTATCAAAGATGCCGTTTTGATTCCCGGACGGCAAGCAACCGCTTTTTCAAAATATGAACAATGCCGTATATACGGATAAAAAAGGAGTAAATTATTATGTCTTTCAGTGATATTTTTAAATCAAGTTTTTTAGAAAATGTAACCGCCGTAAGCCCTCTTGATATGGTGCTGACCATACTTCTTGCTTTCGGCATCGGTCTGTTTATTTTCTTTGTTTACAAGAAAACCTATCAGGGTGTGATGTATTCATCCTCTTTCGGCGTTACGCTGATTGCCTTGACTATGATTACATCGCAGGTCATTCTTGCCGTAACATCAAATGTCGTTCTTTCTCTCGGTATGGTCGGCGCACTGTCAATCGTACGTTTCCGTACCGCCATCAAGGAACCGCTTGACATTGCGTTCCTGTTCTGGTCTATCGCCGCAGGCATTATTCTTGCCGCAGGAATGATTCCGCTTGCCGTTATCGGCAGCGTTATTATCGGTCTGATTCTTCTCTTTTTTGTCAATAAGAAATCACATAAGAATCCCTATATACTTGTTCTTTCCTGTGCAAACCACGATGCGGAAAAAGAGGCAATGCAATATGTAAATTCACAGGTTGAAAGATGCGTTGTGAAATCAAAATCCGCACAACCGGGACTTGTTGAGCTTAATATGGAAGTTCGTCTCAAAAATGATAATACCGATTTTATCAACGCTCTGTCTGCCGCAAACGGGGTCAACAGTGCGGTGCTTGTCAGCTATAACGGCGATTATATGGGATAAGGAGAATGTGCAATGTCAACAAGTAAATGTGTTGATAAGATTTGTATTGCCGCCATCTCCCTGACACTTGTTATTACCGTACTGTTTATGTTTGGCGAAAAGCTCGGTATAACCGTGATTCACCGTGAAGAAGACGAAAACACAAGCAAAATGTTTACCGCAAACGATCTGAATGCCGAGTGGGACACGGAAGACGCCTGCGAAATTATCTTGAACGGCGATAACGCTAAAATTACGGGTAACGGCGCTTATTTCAGCAACAATACTTTGCACATTTCTTATGCTGGCAAGTATGTAATAAGCGGAACGCTTGACGGCTCTGTTCATATAGATGCTGACGGAGACGATAAAATCCGGCTGTTATTTGATGGCGTAGATATCAACTCAAAGACCGAGCCCCCACTTTACATCAAGCAGGCAGACAAAGTTTTTTTAACGCTCAAAGAGGATAGTCAGAATACCCTGACATTTGAAAATGAGGATGAAGAAGCGGAAACTGACGGCTGTATCTTTTCCCGTGATGATCTGACTGTCAACGGAAAAGGAAACCTTACAGTAACATCAAGCTGTCTTCACGGTATTGTCTGCAATGACACGCTTGTGTTTACGGGCGGCAATATCAATATTACTGCAAAAGTCGATGGCGTTCATGCACATGATGCCATCAAGATTTGCAATACAACAATTACTGTTTCGGCAGGTGATGACGGATTGCACGCCGGGAATGATGATGAAACTGCTGTATTCTATTTGGAATCGGGGAATATCAATATTACCGAGTGCTATGAGGGTATCGAAGCAAATGATATTACAATAGCCGGAGGAACGGTATATATCACACCGAGTGATGACGGAATCAATGCCAACGGCAGCGGAAAAACATCGCTGATTACCGTTTCGGGCGGAGATATTACCGTTATCAACAAAAACGGCAGAGATGCAGACGGCTTCGATTCCAACGGAAGCATCAGTATAACAGGCGGAAATGTGTTTATCAGCGTTACGGGAACGGGCACAAACAATGCTATTGATTACGGCAGTGAAAATGGCGGAAAATGCACAATTTCGGGCGGAACGGTTATTGCCTGCGGGTCAAGTCAGATGGCAGAAAGTCCCGACAGTAATTCTGCACAGGGCTTTATTATGCAAACCGTTTCGGGCAAAGAAAACGAAACATTGTGTGTACTCGATGAAACCGGAAAAGAAATCATCAGCAAAGAGATTCCCTGCTCCTTTTCTTCCGCTTTGATCAGTTCACCCGATATTGCCGTTGGTGATACCGTAACCTTGAAAGTCGGAGATACCGAAACGGAAGTAACCGTCAATAATGCACAAAGCGGTAATACGGGCGGTTTCGGAAATAAAGGCGAATTTAACCCGGATGACAGAAACGGGCAAGGAGTTTTTCCTGCTCAGAACGGTAAAAATCCGTTTGAAAGCGGAAACATCGGCAATCCTCCTGAGATTCCAAATGACGAAAAGGGAAACGGAACATTTCCACAAAGACCGGACGGTGATAATGCTCCGCCGCAAAAACCGGACGGAGACTTTCCCGGCGGCGATATGCCCGGAGAAATGAACGGTATACCACCCGAAATACCCGACAATAATAATCGGGAAAGACCCGAAATGCCCGACAACGATAATCGGGAGAAATCCGAAACAGCAGACGATGAACAGCAGAAACCGGAAATTGAATCGTCCGAAGCGGACCGGGAAATGAAAAACAATAACAAGTTTTCCGACCGTAACACGAAAAATATGAATAATTCATCCTTTGGTACGGTTGTCATTCTGCTTGGCGTTTCATTGGCTGTTTTAATTATCGGGCTTCTGATTGCGGTAAAGAAAAAATACTGAAATCCGGACCGTACTTGACAGATAAATATCACAAGAACTCATAGATCATATACAGAGCTCCGGAATTACAAAATTCGGCGTGATTTTGTTCACGCCGAATTTTTTGATTATATTATATTTTCGTAATTTATCAGCCCGGAGGAGTATCTACCGTTCCGTCTACGCATACCGAAAGAGTTGCATCATTACCGTTGCCGTGCTGCTTATATACTCTGTTTCTGCCGGGATTATACATATTGAGAGTTGCCTGGGGTTTATTTTTAATCATCAGTCTTGCGAACACGGGGAAAGTGGTAACGGGGAAGATAAACGAGCCGCCGCCTGCCATCCACGTTGTGCAGGCAAAGAATACACAGTTCATGAAGATGGGCTCCCAGAAATTGCTTCTGAGAATCTTATCGCTTACCTTCTTTACCTGTGCTTCGCTCATTTCCGTCTTTGTTGCATAGGGCTTTCTTACACCGAAAAGATTACCCGTATACGCCTCTACGTTATAGTAGATGCCCATTCCGTCGCTTCTTGTAAGCGTAAACGTACCTACCGATACGCCTTCACCGGGAGGAAGCTGGTATTTACCTATCGTAAGGGTATGTCCCGAAACGTTTTCAATATAAATCCAGATATGTCCCAATGAAGGGAAGCCGGAATTATTGGAGCAGAGATATAAATCCGCAACGTGCTTTCCGGAAGCACTGTCGGGGGTTTCGGACGGCGTATTCGGATCTGTGACTGCGTGTGAAGCTGCATGATCGTCAAGATCTTCCTGAAGGAAGAAGCCCTCCGAGCATTCCGGGCAAATATAATCATATATCGATTTACCTGTCGCACATTCATACAGCGCATCGGCTTTGTCATATTTTACACCGCAATCGGAGCAGGTAAGATTTCCGTCAATATCCTTGTGAGTGTCAATATGCGTAAGAAGCTGTGCTTTACCTTCGGCATTATCGATAAATGTTTCTTCACATAACGGACATTTGCCTGTACCGGTTTCTTCTGCGAAAACAGATACACCGGTCATCAACACCATAATTAAAGTCAATATGATCGATACTGTCTTTTTCAAAACATTTTCCTCCGTTATTTTGTTTTCATCTCAATGAGCTCACGGTAACTGATAAGTTCAATATTCTGTGATTTGAAATAATCAAGGACAACCGGGTCCTTCATCAGCAGATACTCCCAGTAACGGCGCTGCCACGTGCCGGTAATGGATTTCATCTCGTCGGTATCAAGTGCCGGATGAATAAACGTTTCCGTAATTCCCTCGGGAATCTTTCCGTGGAAATCAAGGAACGCATCTCTGAACTGCTCATACGTTTCTTTGCCCTTAAGGGATTTGACCTGGTCGGTAAGTATGAGATAATCGGGAGTAGGTACCTTGTACGCCTTGCTGAGCACACCCGAAAATCTGCAGAAGAAATTATAGAGAGCAAGAGGTACGCCTTCGGGACAGAATTCGTCCTTGGGAGTCGTACACATACGGAAGGGATATTTCTTCTCTTTGCAGAGTTTGAAAACCTTGGGAAGCATAAGATACTTGCCGTTCATTCCGTAGAGCGAGCCCATGTGATTGTCTACCTGGACTATTTTCATACCCAGACGCTCTGCCATTTCAATCTGCGCTCTCGCCTCCGCAATGGCCTCGTCGTATTTGCAATGTGCCTCAAAATCTTCATTTTCGGGCCACATTCTTCCCTCGGGATTACGGATAGTCTTACCTCCCGTAAGAGGACCCCAGGGCCATTTGGCTTCCCATTCATTGGTAAGCGTAAGGTGAACACCGATTGCATACTGAGGATTTTCCACCGAAAATGCCGCCGCTTCCTTTGCTTTGGGACAGGGCATCATAACCGTGGACGATTTGAGAAAACCGTTACGGAACAAATCAAAGACCGCATTATTTGCAGAATCGCAAAGACCGAAGTCATCTGCATTGATGATAAGATATCTTGCCATTTGTATTCTCCTTAATGATCACACGTATCTGTAAATTGTAATGGGCGTATCTGTGGGATAGAATTTACCGGTCTCGGGTGAAACACGCTCAACCTTGCCCAGATTGGAAAGATTTTTAAGCCCTACCGTCGAGCCGGAACGTACGGTAACGTCCGTAAAGCCCGCAAGGCGAAGCTCTGTCTGAGCCGAAACGGACAGTCTGCCCTTGAGATCGGGCAGGTATGCAAGCTCATTTTCTCCGTAATGATAAACGGGATTATTCTCTGTATCAAGCGCTATCTGAACAGCCGAATATCTGTCTTCTCCGATGAGAAGCTCAACTGTAATACCCGCACCGAAATCGTCTGCGGACATTTCACCGGACCAGTGTATTTCTCTGCCGTCTCCGGGATAAAGGAACGGTGTTTCCTCGCCCTTGATTCTCCACGTCATTTCCACATCAGAGCCGGTCTTGGGTCCCTTGAATGAAACGGAGAAGGAAACGGGGCCGTCCGCTTCTGCGGAAAGATTCTTTCTCAGCTCGCACTTTTTATCGGATGAAATAACGTAACGGTTCCAGATACGGTCATAGGATTCTTCATCAACTACCGTGAAGCCGCCCTCCGCACCTACGTGCTCACCCATGGTATATGGATAAAGGGACTGAACGGTAACGGGATTGGTAATATTCCAGACCGTGCCTGCCGCCTCCGAGGTTGAGCCCGTGAAGCAGTATGCACCGAGAGGTGAAGGTCCGTCCTGACCTAAAATATAGGTGTTCTGACCGCCGGAAGCAACCGTCTGAAGCTCCTTGCCGTCATAGAACAGACATTCAAAGCTCAGGTCGTTATCATACTTGCCGTCATAGGCATTCCCCGTATACCTGAGAAAATAGTAATAAGCTCTGCTGTTGGTCTTTTCGTCGCAGAGGCAAAGGTTTTCGTTGCATTCGGAGCTGTATTCAATACTACCGCCCTCAAACACGTTGCCGTCCTTGTCAATATCAAAAATGTAAACGCTGACGTATCTCTGACTGCTGTCAAAACGCACCGCATAGAGCAGCTCGTTTGTGCCGTCACCGTCAAGGTCGTAGTCGTAATACTGGGAAACGGAGGCGTAGTCAAGGGTCTTGATGTCCTTGGGAATATCGGAATCCTCGGGACAGAATTCAATATCGTGAGTTCTTACCGCATAGATAAGAGGATATTTCACCTTGAAATCATCTGCATCAAGGAACTGCTTGTATTTGCCGGTTGCCTGCGAAGGAGTGAAGACTGAACCGGTATCCGTGGTTTCCTCAAAGTAAATTCCCGTTGTTTCGCCGGGATCAGGTTTTTTGCCGTTTTGTATCTTGATGACCGCAACCATAATGGCAAGAGCAATCAGAAGGACCGCGACCGTACCTGCAAAGCCGACAACGGCGGGATGCTTCTTGATAAATCTGCGCAGACGCTTCCTGCGGATTTCTTTCTTTAACTGCTTATCGGATGAGGAACCGATGTCCTCGGACTCCTCTGATTCCGGCGCTGTTTCTTCCCCGGGATCGGCTAACCTCTCCGTCTTTTTACGCATAATCAGGGCATCTGCCACATCGTCTGCGGAAACGGTCCTGTCAGCGACGTTGACGGACATACCCTTCATCAGCATATCCTCAACGGTCGCAGGGATAAAGCCCGTACCGCAAAGGGGAACGAATTTATCGTTTGAAGTACCTCTCAGACGGCTGTCTGCGGGAACTCTGCCCGTAAGCATATAGTAAATGACGGCGCAGGCGGAATAAACGTCTGCCGCTTCGGTGATTTCCGACGTATTCTCATACTGCTCTACGGGAGCAAAGCCGGTCCTCAGAGCGTAGGGTGACTCTGCGCGAAGCCCGAGGTCAACAAGCTTGACCGCTCCGGAAGAGCACATAATAATACTGTCGGGATTGATGTTGCCGTGAATGAAGCCTTTTTCGTGAAGTCCCGAAAGAGAACGCAGAATCGGGATAATGGTTTCAACGGCACGCTGATAGCCGAACGTACCGTTCTTTTCCACGTATTCACGGATAGTGACACCGTCAAAATATTCACGCACGATATAGACCGTACCGTTTTCACGGACACAGTCAAAGTATCTTTCTACACTTTCAAGATAGTCGTATCCGCTGATTGCGCTGCTGCAGTCAATGGCATTTTTCATTCCTATCCTGAATTTTTCCTCATCCCCTGCGGGCAAAACGGTATTCTTGCCGAATTCCCTTTTTGCAAATCCCTCAGGCAGATATTCTTTAATAACAACTCTCTTTCCTGTGTCGTTGTCAAAAGCTATATATGTAATACCGAAACCGCCTCGGCCGATAGCTTTACCGAGAATATATCTGTCCGAAACGGCGGTGCCGGGATAAAGACAATCATCATACACAGGAGGAGTATCCGAGTCATAGCCGCAGGCGGGACAAATGTTTAAGTCATCGTCAAGCTGACCCATACAGCCGTAACACATCTGCATACGCTTTCCTCCCGATAAAAATTATTCATTTTATTCTACAATATAATAAAATAAAAATCAACGGTATTAGTATCAATTTATAAAATTTTTATTTTTATTGACAAACATCACAAAACAGAACATAATTATTCAGATAACAATCAGGTTGACCCCCCAACCTGCATAAAGGAGACAAAGTATGAAAAAGTACGATTTTATCGTAGTCGGTTCCGGCTGCGCAGGTCTTGCCGCTTCACTTGAGCTTCTCACAAAGGGCCGCAAAGTCCTTATGATTGAGCAGCACAATATCCCCGGCGGAGCAGCAAGCGGCTTCGTAAGAGGCAGATTTGAATTTGAGCCCTCACTCCACGAGCTCTGCAGCGTGGGCACTCCCGAAAATCCCGGTGACGTGCTTAAGATGATGGACAGATTCGGTGTAAAGGTGAAATGGAATCAGGTCAAGGACTGCTTCCGTATGATTTCCGTTTACAGCGACGGCTCTCCCATGGACGTTACCCTGCCCGCAGGCAAGGACGCCTTCATTGAGAAGCTGAATTACTACGTTCCCGGCTGTAAGGATTCTATTGAAAATATGTTTGCCCTCTTTGACGAGGTACGCAGAGGCCTTGACTATGCAGGCGGCGACAGTTACAGCGTAGCGGTTCTTATGCTCAAATATCTCAACCTGCTGAAGGTCGGTGCTCAGGATTGCCTTACCGTTTTCAAGGCACTCGGTATGCCTCAGAAGGCCATTGATATCATTTCAACCTACTGGTCATATCTCGGTGTTGATATGGCTCACCTCAGCTTCCCCCACTATGCGAGTATGGTAAGCTCATACGTTACTCTCGGCGCTGCCATTCCCTCACACACCTCCCACGAAATCAGCGTAGCCATGGTCGAAAGAATCCGCGAACTCGGCGGTGACGTGATTTTCAACTGCAGAGCAGAGGAATTCATCTTTGAGGACGGCAAGTGCAAAGGCGTTAAGACGAATCTCGGCGAATTCAGAGCCGACTGCGTTCTTGCGAACATCAACCCCGACCTCATCTACGGCAATATGATGGATAAGTCACTCGTTCCCGAAAGAGAAAAGAAGCTTTCCGCCGCAAGAAACAGAAATATGAGTGCCAGAATGTTCACAACCTATATCGGTCTCAACAAGAGTGCCGAGGAGCTGGGCATCAAGGATTACTCAATCTTCATTTCCGGCACGTCCGACTCCGTAAAGGAATACGAGTCTCTCAAGAAGATTGACACCAATAATTACGAAATCTTCCTTTGCTACAACGTTGATAATCCCGAAGCTTCACCCGAGGGTACCTGCATCTGTTCCTTCACCACCTTCTATGCAGACGGTGAGGAATGGAGCAACGTAACCGACGAAGAATATTACAAGCTCAAGACAAAGATTGCAAAGCACTTCCTCGATACTCTCAAGGAAAAGACAGGGCTTGACCTTGCTCCCTACATTGAGGAAATCTCAATTGCAACACCCTGGACCTTTGCGAGATATCTCAACACTCCCGAAGGATGCGTTTACGGTTACGAGGCATCCGACTGGGATAACATCATAGCACGTTCAATGTCACTCAAATCCGACTATGCCGATTATGACCTCGGTCTGCTTCCCATCGGTGCGGCAGGTCCCAGAGGTGACGGTTATTCATCAGCATACATTACCGGCATGATAGTTGCCGGCATTGCGGATAAAAAATACGGAAAGGGAGGAAACAACTGATGTCAAAGAAAATAAAGCTTCAGGGCCTTTCAATGAAAAATGCCCTTGATTTCAAAAATCTTCCCCTCACCCGTGACGAAATCATCAACAACACTCCGCTCAAAGAGGTTGACGGTAAATTTGCAATCAACGAAAATGCAAAAGCACTCCATCCCGACAGACAGGATCTGGTAATCCTCGATATCATTGATCATTGCGATGCAAAGACCTTTGTAATCGGTAATGCAGACGGCAAACCCGTTGCATATTTCAGAGCAGGTCAGTATCTTTCCGTTTCAATGAAATTTGACGGCTCAATCCTTACCAGACCTTACTCAATAAGTTCCTCACCCAAATGGGCAAAGGAAGGCAAATACGCGGTAACCATCCGCAGAAATCCCAACGGCTACGCCGCAGACAAGGCACTTGACAGTTTCAAGGTAGGCGATGCAGTCACCGTATCCGCTCCCGAAGGAAACTTCTACTATGAAGAGCTCCGCGATGCAAAGGACGTAATCGCACTTGCAGGCGGCAGCGGTATCACTCCCTTCCTTTCAATGGCTTATGCAATCCGTGACGGCATTGAGGATTTCAATCTCACAATCATCTTCGGCTCAAGAAATTACGACTCAATTCTCTTCAGAGACGAGCTTGATGCAATCGCTTCGGAATGCTCAAAGGTTAAGGTCGTTCACGTGCTTTCCGATGAGGAAAAAGATGGCTTTGAAAAGGGCTTCATCACTTCCGATATCATCAAAAAATATGCTCCCGAAGGCATCTATTCAATCTTTATGTGCGGCCCCGAAGCAATGTATCGCTTTGCAGACGGTGAAATCGCAAAGCTCGGTCTTGAAAGAAAATACGTACGCAAGGAGCTTCAGAGCGTAACAAAGAACGTTTCTTCCCTTCCCGCATATCCCGCCGAAGCAGAAGGAAAGGTATTCAGATGCAAGCTTGTAAGAGGCGAAGAAGTATATGAATTTGATGCAAGAGCCGATGAGCCCGTACTCGTTGCAATAGAAAGAGCAGGCATTCAGGCACCCTCACGCTGCCGCTGCGGTGAATGCGGATGGTGCAGATCCAAGCTTCTCAAGGGCGACGTTTATATCCCCGAGTCAACAGACGGCAGACGCTGGGCAGACAAGGAAAACGGTTATATTCATCCCTGCGCATCCTTCCCCGTTTCCGACCTTGAAATAGAAGTTCCCGGTTACTATTATTGATATATTTTCCTCCCCTTCGGTAAAACGAAAGGGAGGATTTTTTGTGTCAGACTACCGGAATAACGGAA
The DNA here is from genome assembly GCA_937892115.1 of uncultured Clostridia bacterium. Taxonomy (GTDB): domain Bacteria; phylum Bacillota; class Clostridia; order Oscillospirales; family Acutalibacteraceae; genus CAG-177. The sequence continues at coordinate 34,009 of CALAUI010000017.1, forward strand.
AACGGAAAAGTCCGATCTGCGGCATTCCCTTTATAAAGGAAAGAGCGAAAATTTCAAGCCAAAATTTTTTCAAAAAAGGGCTTGACTAAATAAAACTACTGTGATATATTATATGAGCGTTCTGTGCTGGTGTAGCTCAGTTGGTAGAGCAGCTGATTTGTAATCAGCAGGTCGGGGGTTCGAGTCCGTCCACCAGCTCCATCAAATATTCAGAACAAAATACGGAAGAGTTCCCGAGCGGCCAAAGGGAGCAGACTGTAAATCTGCCGTCATCGACTTCGGTGGTTCGAATCCACCCTCTTCCACCAAATAAGTTGCCTGATTTGTCTACCGGACAGATTAGGCAATTTTTTGTTTCCGGGACATAAATCCCGCGTTTTTTTACTCAAATTTACTGAACAAAGCAGACGAAAAAGTTGGCGGTGGGTGGATTTGAAACCGCTCTTGAAGTCAGCACAGCGGCATGGTACAATACAAGCAGCAGGAAGGACGGTAGCACGATGGGCACGACAAGAGTCTGCACGACCTAACCGAAAAGATGGGATACGGAGGGGCAAATTAGAATTATTTATTGACTGAAATCACACCGGACAAGTATGTCTATACTGTAAATACGGCATTTCTCGCTTTGTGTCGTGTTAAATAATTGTGATTTGAGATACTCTGTCTGCGAAAGGAGGAAAGAAACATGGAACAGCTAAGAATAGGAGCCTTTCTGAAAGAACTCCGGAAGGAGAAAGATTTAACTCAGGAAGATCTGGCTGAAAAGCTGAATGTTTCCGGAAGGACGGTTTCTCGATGGGAGACCGGAGCAAATATGCCGGACATCAGTCTGCTGGTAGAACTGGCAGAATTCTATGGGGTTAGTATCCCGGAAATCATAAACGGAGAAAGGAAAAGCGAGACAATGAATGAAGAGGTAAAAGAAACAGCTTTAAGCCTGTCTGATTATGCAGAGGAGATCAACAAGAAAATCAAGATGAGATTGTTCTGGTTAACGGTTGCAGCGTTAATAGGAATGATAGCATTTGTAGCAATAGAGGCAATGGGATTGGATACACCAAACAGCTTGTATGAACGTATTGCCAGCGTAGGACTGGGTTTAAGCTTTGGAATGCTGATCGTTCTTGCCATGTATTTATCCGGAGCCCTCGGAAAGATAAAAGCAAGACGAATGATACGTAGAAATGCGCGAAAAGATAGATGAAGTTTGCACGTTGAATCCCCGCTTGTCGGGCACCCGCTGGTGTACTTTTGGGGCAAATACCCTACCTCTGCGCACCGTTTGGGGCAAATACAGCATGTAAAACCTCTTTTGTCAGTCAGACAAAAGAGGTTTTTGCAATGATATCCGTTCCTTGCCGAACGGGTGATATACCTTCGGTATGATATCGCACTTCACGCGATGATATATGCCTTCGGCATCTGAGGAACGAATATTATTTCATATTTGAGCGAAGCGGGAATATATCATACGGTATCAGCCGTATATCATATCGCTATGAAGCGATATATCATTGATGGCAGCAAATTATTATGATACATTATATCATTTGTTTGGTTGAGTTACAAAAAAAGCACGCTTCGGCGTGCTTTTTTCAATGTAATAAATCCCCATCTGAAAAATATTAGCCCTTTTTCCGAAACCGTCGTATAAACAGATGTAAGACAAATACAAACATCAGATTTACGGAGGTTAATTATTATGAAAGACACAAAGGTTGAACTTAAAGAAACCGAGCTTGAAGCTGTCAGCGGCGGAGACGTTACAAGTGCAAACATAGTCGGAACGGTTAATCAGCTTCGCAGACCAACGGCAGAAGTTACGCCGGTCGGTATGCCCGAATTAAATGACGACGAAAAATACGTATTGCGTTCCGGTCTGACCGATATCAACTCATCTTGTCTGAAAGATAATCTCAGATAATTATATAAAATTCTTATTAAAAGCATTTGCTTTTGAAAGCAGAAACATGATAAACGGGATTATTTACGTAAATCAACGTGTATACGGTTTGCCGGGGCCCGGTTTATCTTAAATTTAACATCCGGGCATAAATCAGAAAAGGCAGGGGTCAGTCCCCTGCCTTTTTGTGTCTTCTTTATCTTCCTTGCGGTTTTGGATGCGTTATATCGGAATTTCTTCCTCCATGCTCTTTTCGGCAAGCTTTGCCCTGCGTTCGGCAAGAGCCGCCTCCACCTGTGCCTTGTGCTCCTTATCGTCGTTTACAAATGCGATAACAAGCATATAGAGTGCTTCACCGATAATCGGGGCAAGCATGAATATTGGATACTGCCATTTATAGAATTTTGCGGACTGATGTGCAACGTTATAGTCTGCGTTATCGGAAATCGCCTTATATCCCAGGAAATTATACAGCGTGAAATTCTTTATCAGAGCGGAAATGCTGTTGGTGATTTTTTGGAAGAAGCTGAGCATTGAGGAGGAAAGTCCTTCTGTTCTCAAGCCGGTTTTCAGTTCAACCTCATCAACCGAGTCGTTGATAAGCGATCTGTGAGCGATATCCATAAAGCTGGTAAATCCGCTGCTCACACCGATAATGATGCACATTATCAGGAAGCCCCTGAACGTGTTGTATTCCCAGCCGGGAATGATTCCGACAAAGTATGCAACGATTCTTGCGCCGATGATTGCCACCTGAGAAATCAGCAAATAACGCTTCATACCGCCGAATTTATCAATAAGCTTGTTGGCAAAGAATACGGAGCAGGCACCGGGAATACTCGAAAGAGTATCGTAGAGGGTTTCGGCAGTACCGCCCTTGAACCTGGGATTATCGTTGAACTGGGAGCGATAAAAATAAGTTCTGTCAATTCTCGGATACGCTTCGTGTATCGTCTTTGCGAGTCCTATGAGAATAAGAGTGGGATTATGTCTTAAAACGGTCAGGGATTTGAAGAAATTTTCCCCTTCCTTTTTCTGAACGGGGACCTCCACTCTCTCGTGGAATTTTGATGCCCTGCGCGCCATAAGCTGACCGCCGATACCGAAAATGCAGGCAAACATAACGAAGATATATCTTTCCTTCATTCCGACATTCTTAAGCAAATCCCAGAACGTGGGAAACAGCTTCGGAACGTATCCGCCGAGGCCCGCACCGATGGAAACCCACTGTGTAACCCTTGCTCTTTCGTGAGAATGAGGAGAGGAAAGGGCAAGCATTCCCCATATTCCGACCTCTTCAAAGGAATAAAGCAAATCCCAGAAGAAATAGGTTGCAATAAGGAAAATCAGATTGAAGATATCGTTTTCAAATCCCGCAAGGAACATTGCGATACTCAATCCGCCTATGAACGGAGGAACGTAGGTAAGGTAGGGCTTCATTTTCTGATAGGGCTTGTGTTCTCTTCTGTCCACAAAGTTGCCTACAAGGATATCGTTGATGGCATCCCATATTATCGAGAGTGTCATGATTTTGCCGACGTAATGGGAATTTTTGCCGGTTACAACGTGATTTTCATAGAAGAAATTGATTCTGCCCGTGATGAATCCGCCGGTAATTGCCTGACCTGTGGCACCTGCCGCATAGGTCAGCAGCTCGCGGTTGGAAACGTGCTCATCACTTTCGTCCTTTGAAAACAGAAAGCCGAGGGGATTTTTCATAAGAATCGTCCTTTCCGGTTTATTGATATTCATATTATCATACCGAATCCTCAATGTCAAATTGAAACGGATTTATTATTTTACGGATAAATATGGAAAAGCGTCATGAAATGTGCTATTCTTAATCAGAAAGGACGTGTATATATGTTAAAATTCAATACCGGAAAATTCAAGCTGATGCAGATAACGGATATTCAGGACACCCAGTTCACGTCAAAAGATACCATTGATTTTATCTCGGCGGCATTGGAAAAGGAAAAGCCGGACCTTGTCGTATTTACAGGCGACCAGGTGAAAAGCTACGGTTTTTCAATGGTACTTGGCTCAAAGAAAGAAAACATAAAAAAAACGATACGGAATATTCTTGCTCCTCTTGAGGAAAAGAACGTTCCCTTCACCTACACATACGGAAATCACGACGTGCCGAAGAAAACAGGAGACTATGATTATCAGACAGATATATACGAAAGCTCGCCCTGCTGTATAAACGGCGAAGCATTTGCAAGATACAAAAGAACGGATACCGTCTGCATCCCCGTTTATTCCGAAGACGGAAAGACACCCGTTACGGCGTTATATATGATTGACAACTGCGGGAAGCTTCCCGGAGGCGGCAACGGAGTTCATCCCGATCAGATGGATTGGATGGACAGTACAAGCGATGCACTTGCGAAAATCAACGGCGGCAAAAAGGTCCCCTCCCTCGTTTTTCAGCATATTCCCGTTTATGAAATGTATGAGATGCTTGACGAGGTAACGGAGGATACGGAGGGTGCGATTGAAGGCAACTGCCGTAAGCGCGGCCATTTCTATAAAGTCACCGATGAAATGAAGGCGAGAGGCGAATTTATGGGTGAAAGCGTCGCCTGTCCCGGTACACCGTCGGAGCAGTTTGACCGCTGGCTGAAAACGGGCTGTATCATGGGTGCATACTTCGGCCACGACCATAATAACTGCTTCACCGGAAACGTCAGAGGAATAAACCTCGGTTACACACCGGGAGCGGGCTTCAACGTTTACGGTCCCGACGTGAACAGAGGTGTCAGATTATTTGAATTTAACGAAAACGAAGAAGGATACGAAACACGGGTATTATTCTATAAGGACATACTCGGCACGAAGGTACATAACGAAGTAAAAAGATATATCTATAACAGAGCGCCCAGCTCCGTCACAGCCGCCAAGCCGTTGATTTACAAAGGCGTTGCGGGTCTGGTCGGAATAAATGCGCTGATTGTCGGCACAGCCGTATACAAAAAAAGGCAGAAAATAACGGCAATCATTGACAAATCAAACCGTAAAAAGATATAATCACATTACATTATATTCAGCAAACTTTTTCTCGCATGAAAGGATACAGAAAAATGAAAAAAGTATTATCGGTTATTTTATCTCTCCTGATGTTCGCCTCGGTCTTCATGGCATTCTGTGCCGCCGAGGAAGAAAGCGACAGCAACAGCATTACCGTTAAATTCCTCAACTGCAACGTTGCGGGGCTGCCCGATTTCAAGTCGCTCATCGGTCAGGAATCAACCGACGTAAAAGGAAACAGCAAACAGCTCGGCGCCAAATTCAATTCATCCGATATTGACGTTATCGCCGTTCAGGAGGATTTCAATTATCACAGATTCCTCACGGGAGAAATGAAAAACTATAAATATTCAACCAACCATACCGGCGGAGTCCCCGGCGGCGACGGACTGAATATTTACACAAGAAATATTCCCATATATAACGAAGCAAGACAGGAATGGCATTCCTGCTACGGCGGCATTGCCGAGGGCGATGCACTTACACCCAAAGGGATTCTGTATACCGTACTTGACCTCGGCAACGGAATAACGGTAGATTTCTACGACATTCACGCCGATGCCTTTGACGGAAACGGAAACGCTCTTTCAAGAGCCGCTCAGTATCTCCAGCTTCTGACCCTTGTGGGTGAAAACTCCGCAGACCGTCCCGTAATCCTCACGGGTGACTTCAACACGTCCATCCATTTCAATTACGGCGGAGAAAACAGCGCAGATGAGGAAATGATGTATGACCTTACCGATAAATACGGCTTTAAGGATGCATGGATAGAGACAAATAACAACGGCAATTACGACGATTTCTCCGAATGGAAGAAGCTTTATCCCAATTCATACTGGGGCATCTGGGACAGTGTTGAAAAATTCTATTACCGCAGCGGCGGCGGAATTGAAATCAATCCCGTTGATTTTGAATACTTTGTTACCGAAAACGAAAACGGCGAGAGTCTTTCCGACCATAACGGAGCCGTATGCAATTTCACATTCACAAAGACCGACAGCTTTACGGAGGATACAAGAGAACTGACCGTAACAAGGCAGGGACTTTTCGCAAAATTCATCAGCACGGTCAGGTGGATATTCAAGGACCTTGTATTCGTTTTCCGCGATCATTTTGATGAGCTCATCGGATTTATCAAATAAAAAACGATTCCCGAAAAACTCCGGAAACAGTATTAGCCGGTTTTGTAAATCAATCGTATAAAGAAACGAAAAACAAAAACGGAGGGTCACCGATATGAATAACAACAAAATCAACGACAATGAACTGAATAAGGTTTCGGGAGGAGTATTAACTGACGTTGAAAACGTTCTTCCCGCCGAAAATAAGAACGCCGCTCCGCGTCCCTCATCGGCTCCCGCAGCGGATATTCAAATCGTCTCTATGGGCAGAAAAAACGGTGCGGCACTAAGCGATGACGAATTGGGCAACGTTGATTGAGCTTGCACGGTGTGATACAAAGCATAAAGTTAATATAACAAGCCGAAAAGCCGGGGAATAAATCCCCGGCTTTCCCTGTTTCGCCGGGCGGGTGTGCCTGTCCCCGCATTTCTTCTGACCTGACAAAATCAGGTGTGTTGAAGCACATTCTCAACCTCCGGCGTTATTTGTTATCCTGCTCACAATCCGTATACAATAAAGAAGTTAATTGTCAATCATCTTCGCCCTTCTTCAAGGACTAAATCCTTCGGGTCTCCGCCCAAACTTTTATAATGAGAAACAATCCCTCCCCTTGAGGGATTCGGTTTTGAATATTTATACAGGAACCTTAAATCCTCAAGTGTAAAGCTCTTTGAAAGCTCGTTATAAGCTTCTGCAACTTTTCTTCTTGTTTCAAAATCTGAAATTGTATAGCCAACCATTCCCAGTATTATATGTTCTCTGCATCTATCGGAAGGAGCTTCTTCATATCTTTTTCTCATCGTCTCGCTCGCTTCGATTGTCTCAAGAATTTCTCTGCGTTCTTCTTCACTCAACATAATCAATTACCCCCATCTGTCACCAAAATATCCGCTGCCTTCAATTTCGTTCTCGCCTTCATTATAAATCAGGCCCTTTACCGGTTTTCTCTTTCAGCGCTTCCCAGGCTTCACGAGGAGTCATACCCTTCGTATCAATTCCCTCACGCTTACAAAGGCCATAAGCCAGCCTCTGGCTTGCATCCATATTCATGGTCGCATATTCTTCAGGCATTTCTATGCCTTTCTTAATGCAAAGCCAATACAGACTCCTTACCGTGAGTATTATGCCCTGTCGATGCCCGATTTGTGCCCTGGCATTATACGTCCTCAATTTTATCAATATCAGACAGCAAAATTGCACCGCCTTTGTCCGAACTCAGATAAAGCCACGCCTTACCATCTTCACTTTCGTGCTCACTCTCAACCGATAATATTTCCCCTTCAAACGTTTCATTATCGCAATACACTCTGATTTTATTATCATAGTGTTCAATAAAATCCTTTTTCTCTACACCTTTTCCCATTCACTCATCGCTCCTTTCGGTCTTGCACAAACAACATGATAGCCGGTCGAACTATGGTGTATAGTGCCTCTTGTTGTTTTATACTCCACACCAACATTATTAGCCGTTTTACTCATATTACACCATAAAAAACCGTCAGAAAACTACAACTGGATTTTAGCGTACCACTTCTCCGTTTTTATAGGCTTCTTTTGCTTCGTTCAAACTCATAATATTTGCAAGAGCATCCTCATCAGGATATTTCTCCTGATATTCATTGTGACACCAGTTGCAAGCCTCACAAAAATCGTAGGATTCATCATCATCATCAAAGCTTAAATTTCCGCAAACGGGACACTTAACAGTTTTTTCACTCATAAATAATCACTCCTTTTTTATCATCACTCATCATTCCACTCACAATATAATCTGCTGCTCTATGTTTATAATCATCGTATGGATAAGTTGCATAAATCAGTCAATTAAACACATAATCATTGCCATTGCGCCGCCATAACTTGACAAATCAAAACCGGAAACATATTTCTCGGGCTCAAGAAGAAAAGTATATACCGCTTCTTCGCTATCACTAAGTTCTTCTATCGCTCTCTTGTCGCACCCCGCATCAGCAAGTATGCTTTTCATTTTTGTCTGAGCTTCTTTGAACTCCTCTTCACTCTTGAAAAAAGTCAAATTCATTTAATCAACCTCATTTCTTCTCGTCGTTATATCTTTCCGCTTCTCTTACATAGGGCTTACCGTTTTTCCTGTCATCTGCTTAAGCTCTTCATAAGCCGTATCGCATCCTCAACCACATCGTAAAGCACAGTCGCCGCGTATTATCGGCTTCTGTTTTTATAAGCTTCCATCTTAATATCCACAATTCTGTCGGCTTCGTCCGATCCGAGTTCAATTATTCTTTTTGCTTCTTCTTCGATACACGGTACATAATCTTCATAATTCCAAAACACATCTACCGCGACTCCGCCTTCTTTCCATCTTTGGTCGCGGACACTCCAAAAGTAATAACCCGCAACGCCTTCCTTTTTGCACAGCAGAGGAACATCTACCGATATCCTATACTCTACAGCTAACTCTTTATCAATTTCACTTTTTGACATACTTGCTCACATATTCCTCAACTTCTTCATCACTTACCGAGTGTGTACTGTCCTCACTAAACCCAAAGAACGCCGCCATAGCTTCTCTACTTTCTTCCCACTCGCCAAGCTTCTCCCCTTACATATTGCAGAATTGTCAATCATCTTCGCCCTTCTTCAAGGACTAAATCTTTCGGGTCTCCGCCTAATTTAATATAATTGCGCTTAATATTTCCTCTCGCAGGATTAGGGCCTGAGTATTTATAAAGAAATTTCAAGTCTTCAAGATCATATAGCTTATCCAATTTGTGATATTCCTCTGATATTTTTCTTCTTTTTTCAAGATCTGAAATTGTATATCCTACCATTCCTAATATCAGATTTTCTCTGCATCTTTCGGAAGGAGCTTCTTCATATCTTTTTCTCATCGTCTCGCTCGCTTCGATTGTCTCAAGAATTTCTCTGCGTTCTTCTTCACTCAACATATCAATCAATATTATAACCCATAGGTGTTATTTCTGTTTTTTATTCGTTGGACATACTCATTTGCTTCTTCTTCGGTACACAGTACATAATCTTCATAATTCCAAAACACATCTACCGCGACTCCGCCTTCTTTCCATCTTTGGTCGCGGACACTCCAAAAGTAATAACCCGCAACGCCTTCCTTTTTGTACAGCAGAGGAACATCTACCGATATCCTATACTCTACAACCAATTCTTTATCATTCATCAGGATATCCGTTTTTTACAATTTCCATAGCCTCGCTTTCAGCGCAAGACTTGCTTTTGTTCATTCCATTAAAAACGCGAATTGCCGTATCATACCACGCTTCCCAGCTTTCGCTTTTCGCACTCCACACAAAAGGTGTTCCGTTTTCTTCTTTACACAGAAGACCGCTTTCTAAGTCTATTCTATACTCTACAGCTAACTCTTTATCAATTTCACTTTTTGACATACTTGCTCACATATTCCTCAACTTCTTCATCACTTACCGAGTGTGTACTGTCCTCACTAAACCCAAAGAACACCGCCATAGCTTCTCTACTTTCTTCCCACTCGCCAAGCTTCTCATTAAAAACCTC
>CALAUI010000018.1 GCA_937892115.1 uncultured Clostridia bacterium
CGCATTAATTCTGGGCATCTTCAGGAAGCTCCCCACCGTCACCGTTAAACCGTAAAAACACAACTTCCGCCGGGAATCCCCCGGCGGAGCTTTTTTGGGAAATATAACGGCTGACGACAAAATTATTTTATTCCGATTGATGCAAATAATTGACTTTAATCGGTAAAAAATGTATAATAACAGTTCGGAGGTGGTAAGCATTAACAGATTACATTTTGACTCGCTTACCTCCACAAGCGACTACATCAGAGAAAATGCCGATTCGCTTGAATTACCCGTGCTTGTCATAGCGGATATGCAGACGGCAGGACGGGGCAGACGGGGAAAAAGCTTTCATTCTCCGAAGGGAACGGGCGTTTATTTCAGTATCGGCTTTGAGCCGAAGGATGACTTTGACCTGATAACCCCCGGGGCGGCTGTTTGCCTTCAGCAGAGCATATCCGAGCTTACGGGAATCGAGACGGGCATCAAATGGGTAAATGACCTTTATCTCGGCTCAAAAAAGGTAGCCGGAATACTGACGGAAAGATTCGTTTCGGGCGGCAAAACCCTTTCGGTCGTAGGCATGGGTATCAACCTGACCACGAGCGAATTTCCTCCCGACGCTCCCGCTGCGGGCTCTCTCGGGATTGAAACGGATAAGGACGCTTTGATTGACCGCACGGCTTCCCTGCTTCTCAGCATGAACGGGGACTTTAACCGCGAACGGGTACTTGAACGCTACAAAGAAAAAATGTTTATCATCGGTAAAGATATCGGATTCAACCGGAACGGGGTTGACTGTACGGGAACAGTTCTCGGAGTCAACGGCGAAGGCAATCTGATTGTAAATACCCCCCGCGGAGAAATGATACTTTCCTCGGGAGAAATATCCATAAAAATGAGGTAAAAGCTATGAAGAGAATTATTTGTGTTGTAATGGTACTGCTTACAGTAGCCCTTGTATTTGCCGCATGCGGTAAAAAGGAAATCAAGGAAACCACCAAGCCCACCGAAACGACAGCCAAGGACGTACCCATTATAGCAGATTATTTTGACAACACCGAAACACAGAAAAACGGTGAAACCACCGAATACCGCCCCGACATAGTTGATTCAAAGGGAAAGGGCATTGAAATCATTTACGGCAGCGCTCCTCAGCCCGGTCAGCTTGCCACTATATCCGCAAAGGGTACGGCAAATGCGGAATTCTCCGCAGTTCTCTATGATGAGAACGCAACCGCAATCGTAGACGATATCAAAAACGTCAAGTCAGACGATGAAGGCAAATTCGGTTTCTCATTCATTATCCCCGATAATACGGAGGTCGGCTCAAAGCTTCTTGTTATCAGAGAAGTCGGCACCGAAAATTACCTGAGAACGACAATCTATGTTTCCCCCGCAGAGGAAAGCACCACCGTTTCCGAGTAATAAACAGTCAGATTCATTTCTTTGAAATCATCTGAAAGGAGACGACGGTAATGAGGGAGGAAATACCCTACGAATTGATGTCCCCGGAAGAAAAGAAAATTGACCTGTTTCTCAGGCAGAAGGAAACCCTTGAGCTTTTCCTTGAACGTAACGCAATCACAAAGGCGCAGTTTGACAAAAGCTACGGCGATCTGGTTGAGAAAATGGGCATGAAAGACTATGAGAACAAATAATGGAAATACAGGCAGTTTTATTTGATATGGACGGAGTCCTCATTGACTCCGAAAGCATAATTTTAGAGGCAGCTCTTGAAGGGTTGAAGCAATTCGGCGTATACGCAAAGCCGGAGGATTTCATCCCCTATATAGGCGGAGGAGAAACAAGATACCTGGGAGGGCCCGCAGAAAAATACGGTGTCCCCTACGATCCGCAGATGAAGCCCGTGGTATACGAAATCTACGGTAAGATAATAAGAAGCCATCCCGAGCTGGTTTATGACGGCGTACTTGACGTAGTAAAGGAAATAATGAAAAAGTACAAGGCATCCGTATGCTCGGCAGCGGATTTGCCCAAGGTATGTCATAATCTTTATACCATAGGCGTGGGCCCTGAATTCTTTACGGCACTTGTTACCGGAAGCGACGTTTCCAAGCAGAAGCCCCATCCCGATATATTCCTCAAGGGCGCGGAGCTCTGCAAGGCAGACCCTCACTTCTGCGTTGCGATTGACGATGCAATCAACGGCGTAAAAGCCGCCAATGCCGCAGGATGTGTCAGCGTAGGCGTTACGACCTCATTCACCCGTGACGAGCTGAAAGAGGCAGGCGCCATGTACGTCATTGACGATATCCGTGAATTCCCCGCTCTGCTGGAAAAAATCACAAAAGAAGTGAACAGATAAAAATAAAGCCGCAGGAAGTGATTCCCGCGGCTGTTTTTTTATTCAAATCAGAATCCGAGACTGTCGTTGACAAGGATTACATGGATTCTGTCCTTATGCCTTGAATATCTGGTAATGAGGAACTGACAGCAGATAGTATCGGGGCATTTGCAGTCAATGCACTTGCCCGTTTTCGTGCAGGGTGTGGAAAGACCGAAACGCTGGACGTTGATAACCGCCGCCTCGTTTCTCGCTCTCTTGAGGGCGCTGTCAAGGTCGGAACAAATCTTATTCATGCCCACTATGAGAACAAGCTTTTTCGGCCCGTAGGCATAGGCGGATACTCTGTTTGAATTGCCGTCAATATTGACCAAAATGCCGTCATCGGTAATGGCATTCGTGCTTCCGAGAAATACGTCGGCATCGTATGCAAAAAGCTCTGCGGCGTGTTTATCGGTTACGGTGCTTCTGTCACAATAATTATATTTTTCGTTTTTGACCGCATCAATCAGACCGATTTCCGCTATGGAAACCGAGCCGCCGTTTGTTATCTTACTGCCCTCGGGAATGAGGGAAAGGGCTATTTTAAGTGCCTCCTCCTTTGTTTCGGCATAGTAGCCGCTCATATTCCTTGACTGCAGTCCCCTGATTACCGTTTCGGCAAGCAAATCGTTGCGTTTTACTCTGTTAACATTCATTCTATTCTCTCCTTTTGTAAAGCGTATCCACTTTACACAGCGCATATTTCAAAAGCAGTATCAGCATCACTTTGTTGATATATAAAGTTTTGCTATAAAAATTATTCAATCGGTGTCTGTAAAGTGATACTGCTTTACAGACTGATACATAAAAACAAAAAGCAGGTCAACCGACCTGCTGTATTGTTTACGGAATATCAGGTGAACAATCCTGCAATCACGTCTTCAAGACCGAAAATTTCGATAATTCCCCAAAAGAAAAGCCAGAAACCTATACTCATTTGATTGCCTCCTTATTCATATTCGTAAAGATAATAACATATATAAAACAAAAATGCAACTAATTTTTTAACAATATCAAAGCATGTGGGCTCTGAGCTCTTCGCCGGACATACTGCTCAGGTATGCGGGAGGAACGTCAAGAACGGTCTTGCACCCTCTGATACCTTCCTCATACATACGGAAAGCGGCTCTTGCGTAAGCAACAAGTACGCTTGAGGTAAACTCGGGGTTGGAGTCAAGCTTTAAGCTGTATTCGATAACGTGGTTATTTTCGCTGTTCCAGCCGGTTGAGCCGGTACGGATTACGGAGCCGCCGTGAGGAATACCCTTGTGGTCTCTGTCAAGCTCCTCCTGAGAAATAAAATACACGGTGGTGTCATAATCGGCAAAATAATTGGGCATCTCTTTGATTTCTTTCTCAATCCTTGCCTTATCCGCATCGGGTGCGGCAACGACCCAGCATTCTCTCGTATGCTTTTCTCTCACGGAGAGAACGGGATTTTCACCGTTTCTTACCTTTTCAAGTGCTTCGGGAACGGGCACGGTATACTGCCTTGCATCAAGAACGCCGTCAATCCTGCGTATGGCATCGGAGTGCCCCTGGCTGACGCCTCTGCCCCAGAAGGTATAGTCGGAGCCGTCGGGGAGAATTGCACCGGCGTAAACTCTGTTGAGCGAGAACATACCGGGATCCCAGCCGACGGATATCATTGCGATATGGCCGTTATCCTTTGCCGCCTTATCCACGTTTGCAAAATGCTCGGGAATCCTTGCATGGGTGTCAAAGCTGTCAATAACGTTGAACATTCCGGCATACTTCGGAGTCATTACGGGCAGATCCGTAGCAGAGCCGCCGCAGATGATAAGCACGTCAATATCGTCCTTGTATTTTTCAATATCGTTTACGGAAACGACCTTTGCACCCTCGGTAAGAATTTTTACCGACGAGGGATCGCGGCGTGTGAATACAAATTTAAGCTCTGTGTCGGGGTTGTGCTTTACCGCACATTCAATACCTCTGCCGAGATTTCCGTATCCGAGAACTGCTAACTTCATATATTTCACCTTACTTCCCAAATGTGTAAATGATTATATCACCTGCTTTTTTTACAGTCAATGAAAGCATATACAAATATGTGTTGTTTTTTCCGCATCAATAGTGTTATAATTGACGAAGTTGAGAACGGAGGTTTTTCCATGAAAGAACTTAACAGAACAAGCTGGCAATATCTGTGCGGCAACGTGGCACTTTATGATGCCGGAATCAACGATTTTATCGGCTCCGCACCGATAGTTGAAGGCAAGGTGGGAGCATTCACCGACAAATTCAACTATAAGCTTCATCTTAATGCCGAAAATAAAACTCCTCTGAAAATCATCGCCTCGTTCTATGTCGGATGCTTCAATTTTGACACTACCGATGACGAGCAGATTACGGTCAGGGAATTTGACCCCTCCGAAGAAGGACTCAACTCGGCATTTGAATGGCTTGATAAAGAATATAATAACTGCATTTAAGGGAGAAAGAAGTAATGAAGTTAAGACAACCCGCAACACCGCTTATCACGGCAGACCCCTATTTTTCAGTATGGTCATTTACGGATAAGCTCAACGATTCGGCGACCGTGCACTGGACCGGCTCGGCAAATACAATCAACGGCTTCGTTACCGTTGACGGTGAAAAATTCAGATTCATGGGCGAAGAAAAAGAAAGCAAAATCAGCCAGACCTTCTGCGATATGAGCGCTCTTGTAACGGATTACGTGTTTGAAAACGACAAAATCGTACTGTGCCTGAGCTTTTATACTCCCCTTTTCCCCGAGGATTTATATCACATTTCAAGACCCGTCTCATATATGACAGCAAAGTATATGTCCGCTGACGGAAAGAAGCACGAGGTTACTCTCGGCATTGATGTTTCCGAGGAAATCTGCCTTGACAAAAAAGGCGACTGCGACGTTACGACGGAAACGGGCAAAACGCCCGAAGGTCTGCCCTTTGCAAAAATGGGCTCCGCAGAGCAGAAAATGCTTACCCGTGACGGTGACGACCTGAGAATCGAGTGGGGATATTTCTATCTTGCAGGCACAAAGGATTCGTCCGCATCCGTCAAAGCTTACGACGATATGACCTTTGTAAGTATTGACGTTCCCATGACAGAGGATAATGAAGTGACCGTCCTTTTCGCTTATGACGATATCAAATGCCTTGAATACTTCGGCGAAAAGATTGACGCATACTGGAAAACAAAGTGTGACTGCATTCTCAAAGCCATTGACGAAGCCGCAGACGAGCAGACGGAAATTCTGGATAAGTGCAGAGAAAAATCCGAAGCTCTCTTTGACGATGCGGAACGGGCAGGCGGCGAGAAATACGCAGACCTGCTTACCCTTGCCTTCCGTCAGATGATATGCGCACACAAGCTCGCCGCGGACAACGAAGGAAACGTTCTTTTCATCTCAAAGGAATGCTTTTCAAACGGCTGTGCCGCAACGGTTGACGTCACCTATCCCTCCGCTCCCTTTATGCTTCTCTACAACACGGAGCTTCTCAAGGGTACGCTCCGACCCATATTCAGATTTTCGCAGACAGAGAAATGGAAATACGATTTTGCACCCCACGATGCCGGAACTTATCCCCTTGTAAACGGTCAGCGTTACGGCTGGAAGCAGGAAAACGACCCCGCTGAATATCTCAAGAGACAGATGCCCGTTGAGGAAAGCGGAAATATGCTTGTGCTTATGGCGTGCATTTCAATGCTTGACGGCAATACGGAATTCTGCGACGACAAGATGGATATACTTGCCGGCTGGGTAAAGTATCTTGAACAGTACGGCACCGACCCCGAGGACCAGCTTTGCACCGACGACTTTGCAGGTCATCTGGCGCATAACTGCAACCTTTCGCTCAAGGCAATCATGGGTATCGCGGGCTATTCAAAAATACTTTCAATGCAGGGAAATCCCGATGGTGATAAATATATGGCAGAAGCAAAGGAAATGGCACTCAGCTGGACAAAGCGTGCCGCAAACGAAGACGGCAGCTTCCGTCTCGCCTTTGACAAGCCCGATTCATACAGTATGAAATACAATGCGGTATGGGATAAGCTCTGGGGTACGAAAATCTTTGACCCCTGCGTAATGTATTCGGAACTCTGCTCCAATAAAAAGCACTTCAACGCCTACGGTATGCCTCTTGACAACCGTAAGACCTACACAAAATCCGACTGGATTCTGTGGACAGCCGCCATGGCACCCACGAAGGAAGAATTTGAAGCGTACATTGCTCCCCTCTGGGATGCCTATAACGTTTCTCCCAGCCGTGTACCCATGACAGACTGGTATGACACGGTAACAAGCGAGGTGGTGGGCTTCCGCCACAGAACGGTCGTAGGCGGTCTGTTCATCAAGCTTCTTGAAGGACTTTTCTGATAAAAATAAGACTTGTGCCGGGTGAACGGTACAAGTCTTTTTGTTTTACCTTGTCAGAAATTCAAGCATACGCGGTCTGAAATCCGGGGCTTCGTCGTAGACGGTGTGACCGTATTCCCTGCCGTACATATATGATTCACAGTTCAGAAGCGATGCCGTTTCGCGGATGCTGTCGGGAGAAATAAGCTTATCTCCCTCGCTTCCCACCACAAGCACGTCACACTCTATATTTTTTATCTTATCCTTGACATTGAAGGAAATAATCGTTCTGCCCAGCTTTGCGAAGCGTCTTCCTTCATCAGCGGTAATGCTTCTGCCGGATTCAATGAGTCCCTCGCCGTATTCCTTCATTATCGCGTCGCCGTAGATACATCTGCACAAAAGCTCATTGGCTTCATATACTCTGCCGCTTTGTGCAAGCGAAGTCCATACCTCCATGGCGTTGTTTATGGATTCACAGGACTGCGATAGAGTAGAGCAAAGCACCATTTTCTTTACGAGTCCGGGATATTCCGCCGCAATCATCTGGGCAATCATTCCTCCCAGGGATGCACCGAAAATGCAGACATCCTCAAGCCCCAGACATTTCATAACGTCCGCGGTATCCCGCGCCATATCCTCTATTGAATATTCATCGGGAAGATTTGATCTGCAGTCAAAAAGATATACCGTGAATTTTTCACCGAATTCCTTAAAGCCCGCTTTCAGAGCTTCCTCAAAAAGCGTAACGGGTTTGAATGAAAGACCGGGAAGAATAACGAAGGTATCCTTTCCTTTTCCGAACCGGAAGTAATTCATTTCTATTCCGTTCACTCTTGCTGTTTCAATCATCGCTTTCACCTTTCCCTCCGATAAATCAATTATATCACAACTTCGGACAAGTGCAAGGCGATTATGTATTCTTCACAATTTTTTATTTCCGGAAAGGACTATATTGTACAGTAATTTTCATTGACAAACCGACACCGCAAATGTACAATATTATCAGAAAGTGATAAAGCTTTCGGGTGCTTTTCCGCTGACGGAATGTGAATTGACACAGTGCGGAAAGGTTACCGATAATACCGACCGTCTGGGTAACGCTGATTATATCAGGGTTACCCTTTTTTGTTTAGGAGGATTTACCATGAATTTTGAACAGTGGAACGGATTTAACGGCGGAAACTGGACAGAAAACATTGACGTAAGGGATTTCATTGACAAGAACTACACTCCCTATACCGGAGACGGCTCTTTCCTTGCTCCCGCAACGGAAAGGACAAAGAAGGCCCTTGCCGAGCTTGAGCGTCTTAAAAAACTTGAGCAGGAAAACGGCGGCGTGCTTTCCGTTGACACCACGACCGTATCATCACTTTGCAATTATAAGCCCGGATATCTTTGTGATGAGGATATAATCGTAGGTATGCAGACGGATGAGCCCCTCAAGAGAGGCGTAAACCCCTTCGGCGGCATCCGTATGGCGCGCTCCGCCTGCGAAGCATACGGATATAAGCTCTCAGATAAAATTGAAGAGTATTTCAAATACAGAACTACCCACAACGACGGTGTATTCCGCATTTATACGGACGAAATGAAAGCCGCAAGACACTGTGCTTTGCTGACCGGTCTTCCCGATGCATACGGCAGAGGCAGAATTATCGGCGACTACCGCCGCATTGCCCTTTACGGCATTGACGTGCTTATTGAGGAAAAGAAAAAGGATAAGCAGAAGGCGGGAGAAAACTTCATGGACGTTGACAATATCCGCCTGCTTGAAGAGCTTTATCAGCAAATCAATTTCCTCAATCTGCTCAAGGAAATGGCTTCCATGTACGGCATTGACATTTCAAAGCCCGCCTCCAACGCAAAAGAAGCAATCCAATGGACTTATTTCGGCTACCTTGCCGCAAACAAGGAGCAGAACGGTGCAGCCATGTCCTTCGGCAGGACCTCGACTTTCTTTGATATCTATATTGAGCGTGACATCAAAAACGGCGTGCTTGACGAATCGGGTGCTCAGGAGCTTATGGACGACCTGGTACTCAAGCTCAGATGTGCCCGCCATCTGCGTACTCCCGAATACAACGAGCTTTTCGGCGGCGATCCCATGTGGATAACGGAAAGCATAGGCGGTATGAGTCTCAATCACAAGACACTTGTTACCAAAAACTCATTCCGTGTACTCAATACGCTTTACAATCTCGGTCCCGCGCCCGAGCCCAATCTGACCGTTCTCTGGAGCAATGCTCTTCCCGAGGGCTTCAAGAAATTCTGTGCAAAGCTTTCAATAGACACGGATTCCATCCAGTACGAAAACGACGACCTTATGAGGCCCCGTTTCGGTGACGACTACGCCATCGCCTGCTGTGTATCCGCAATGAAGGTGGGCAAGCAGATGCAGTTTTTCGGTGCAAGAACAAACCTTGCAAAGCTTTTACTGCTTGCAATCAACGGTGGTACAGATAACGTTTTCGGTACTCATATCGGTCCTCAGATGGGACCCATGCAGGATGAATATCTTGACTACAAGAAGGTAATGGAGCGTTTCACCGTTTATCTTGAATGGCTGTGCCGCCTTTACGTAAACACCATGAACTGCATCCACTATATGCACGATAAATATGCTTACGAAAAGACACAGATGGCTCTTCACGATACCGACGTTGAACGGCTGATGGCTTTCGGCGTAGCAGGTCTTTCCGTAATCACGGACTCCCTCTCCGCAATCAAATTCGCAAAGGTACGCCCCGTCAAGGATGAAAGCGGCATTATCGTTGATTTTGAAACCGAAGGTGATTTCCCCAAGTACGGCAACGACGACAACCGTGCGGACGAAATCGCCCAGGAGCTTCTCGTTATGGTACATAACGAACTGAAGAAGACTCCCGCATATAAGAACGCAAGGCACACCCTCTCCGCACTTACAATCACTTCAAACGTAATGTACGGTAAAAAGACGGGTGCCACCCCCGACGGCAGAAAGAAGGGCGAGCCCTTTGCTCCCGGTGCAAATCCCATGCATAACCGCGAGGTCAACGGCGCTCTTGCTTCCCTCAACTCCGTTTCAAAGCTTCCCTATTCCTCCGCTTCGGACGGCATCTCAAACACCTTCTCAATCATCCCCGATGCACTCGGCAAGGACGAAGAAAACAGAATTTCAAATCTTGTTATGATGCTTGACGGTTACTTCGCAAACGATGCCCATCACATCAACGTAAACGTAATGAACCGCGAAACCCTCATGGACGCATACGACCATCCCGAAAATTATCCCAATCTCACCATCAGAGTCTCCGGCTATGCCGTAAACTTTGTCAAGCTTTCAAAAGAACAGCAGAGAGAGGTCATCAAGAGGACCTTCCACGAGGCAATGTGATGACGGGCAGGATTCATTCATTCCAGTCCCTCGGCACAGTTGACGGCCCCGGCATAAGAAACGTCGTTTTCATGCAGGGCTGTCCCCTGCGGTGTGCCTGCTGTCATAACCCCGACACGTGGGACTTTGACGGCGGCGAAGAAATCGAGGCGGATAAGCTCGTTGAGAAAATATCCCGTTTCCGTTCCTATTTCGGAAGTGAGGGCGGTGTGACCGCCTCCGGCGGAGAGCCCCTCTGTCAGTCGGAATTTCTGACTGAGTTGTTTTCCAAGCTGAAAAATGCGGGAATAAATACGGCACTTGATACCTCGGGATGTATTTACGGCGAACAGATTGAAAAGCTGCTGGAATATACTGACCTCGTTCTGCTTGACTGGAAATATGCCGATGCAGAGGATTATCTGCGATACACGAAATGCGACATAGAAAAGGTTGATTTTTTTCTTTCGGAGCTTGAAAAGAAAAATATACCCGTATGGATACGCAGAGTAATCATTCCGGGGCTTAACGACGATGAAAGCTCAATGCTTCAGCTGAAATCGTTACGCGAAAAGTACACCTGCATAAAGAAAATCGAGCTGCTTCCGTTCAGAAAGCTCTGCCTTGAAAAATATCAGTCCATGGGCATTCCCTTTCCCTTTGAAAGCATTCCCGAAGCATCAAAGGCAGATACGGAAAAACTGGAAGCGGAATTTCTCGGATAAACTATCGGCAATCTTCGGATTGCCGTTTTTATTTCGCTTTTATATTGATTTACAGCCCGTAAATATGATACTTTATACTTAAATTCAGCCGGGAGGAACGTAATGATGAGTATTTCGTTGATTTTTAAGATTATCTCTGCCTGGATAATGAGCATATTCACCGCCTTGGGCAGTATATCCGGAATGGCGGCGCCTCAAAGCAAAGCCGCTATGATGGCTCACAGAGGATATTCCTTTATGTATCCCGAAAATACGGAGCTTGCCTTTGTTGAAGCGGCAAAGCACGGTGCAGAGGGTGTGGAAACAGATCTGCGTATCACCAAGGACGGTGTTTACGTACTCAATCACAACGCCGACGTTGTTTTTAACGACGGCAGTAAGCTTGTGATTGCAGACAGTACGTATGAGGAGCTTACGGCAAAACCTTTAAGAAACCTCAAGACCTTTGACAAGGTTTATCTCTGTTCCTATGAAAGATTCCTTGAAGTAATGAAGGAATATGACCTTGAATTCTACATTGAATTTAAGGTGAGTGCAACGGAGGAGCTCATCAGGGACGTTTTTTCAATTGCAGAGGAAAAATACGACCTTTCAAAATGCATCTACGAATCTCCCCGTATTAACGACCTGATAATCGCAAGAAAGCTTTTCCCGGATATGCCTGCAATGTTCGTTATCGGCGAGAACGGTATCGACTACGGCAAATGCTTTGAATACAATCTTTCCGCCGATGTCAAATACGGGATAATAACGGAAGAAATGGTAGAGGAGTTTCACTCAAGAGGGCTTAAAATCGGCTCCTGGACCTGCGACGATCCCTTCACAATCGCCTATTCAAACTCATTGGGTGTGGACTATATCGAATCAAACGTATTTTGCAAATAAAACTTAACGAAACAGAGGAACGCTATGAAAACAGAAGATTTTGATAAAAATTTCCTTGTCGGCACTCCCGACGAAAACGGTCTGTGCTACATGAACATTACGGAAAAGCCATTTGTCACCTACGGGCTTATGGCTTCCGATAAAAAGGGATATCACAGAATGAATCCCGACGTTGCTGAAAAATGCAATGACGGCGTGGCATTTCTCAATTACCATACCGCAGGGGGCAGAGTAAGATTTGCAACCGATTCCGACACGATTTCAATAAAATCGGAATCCGTCTTTATGTCAAAGATGCCTCACATGGCATTCACCGGCAGTATCGGCTTTGACTTATACGAAAAGCGTGACAACGAATACGTTTACAGGGGCTCGTTCATTCCCCCCGTTGATATTGAAGACGGGTACACCTCGTCAATAAACGTAGGTGAAGGCGGAATGAGAGACTATACGGTCAACTTTCCTCTCTACGGCGGCGTAAAGAAGCTGGAAATCGGTCTTAAAGCCGGCAGTAAGCTTGCGGCGGGCGAAAAATACCGCGATATTCTTCCCGTGGTATATTACGGCTCGTCAATCACTCAGGGGGGATGCGCTTCAAGACCCGGAAACGCTTATCAGACGATAGTGACAAGAAAGCTGGATATTGACCATATCAATCTCGGCTTTTCCGGCTCGGCAAAGGCGGAAAAGGCAATGTGCGACTACCTTGCAGAGCTTGAAATGTCGGTTTTCGTCTGCGACTATGACCACAATGCTCCCACTCTTGAGCATCTGCAGAAGACTCTTCCCGTGCTGATTGAAACATTCAGGAAGAAACAGCCCGAAACACCGATAATAATGATGTCAAGACCGCAGTGCAGACCCAACGAAGACGAAATTGCAAGGCGTAATACGGTAAAAAGCGTTTACGAAAGTCAGCTTGCAAAGGGCGATAAAAACATTTACTTTATTGACGGCAGCAAGATTACTCTTTTCTTCGGCGGTGACAGTGCAACCGTTGACGGCTCTCATCCGAACGACCTCGGATTCATGTGTATGGCAAAATCCGTATGGGAAGTGCTTGAAAAAATAATATAAGTATATGGCGGATATTATGAGGATATCCGCCTTTTCTTATTGATAACCGCGTTCAGTTATGCTATAATTTCACAAATTGTTTTTCGGGATGCAAAAAATGACAAAAGTAAAAGATTTTCTCAAAAAAGATATTATGCTGGTTGTGGCGGTAATCGCCGCAATCGTTTCCCTTTTCATAACAAAACCGAGTATGGCACTGGTGTCCTCCATTGACTGGAAAACCCTTGCCACACTTTTTATGCTGCTTTCCGTTCTTGACGGCTTCAAGCACGAAAACCTGTTTCAGCCCCTTATCAATCTTGCGGGCAAAATCGGCACACAGACGGGTCTGACATTTTTCCTCGTATTTTCCGTTTTCTTTTCCTCAATGTTCGTGACAAACGACGTGTCGCTTATCATTTTCGTTCCGCTGACAATTATCCTTTTCCGTGCGGGAGGCAAGGAAAAATACACAATTCCCGTACTTGTACTTGAAAATATTGCGGCTATCCGCGGCTCTCTGCTGACTCCATTCGGCAGTCCGCAGAACCTGTTTCTCTATTCGGGAAGCGGTATTCACGCCGTTGATTTTCTCAAAATGATGCTGCCGCTCAATATCGGAAGCGCGGTTTTGCTGTCAATATTCATTCTGATAATGTACCGCAAAAATCCGAAGGAAAAGATAGGCGGAAGCGAAGAGCTGAATGCAGTATGGGAAAAAGAAGGCAGAGCGAAAAGAATACTGTATTTTTCTCTTTTCGCAATTATTATTGTCATGATAGTCTCAAGGACTTCACTCTGGCCTTATGTCACCGCTCTGACGGTGATCGCCCTGCTGATTTTTGACAGAAAAGTATTCCTGAGGGTAGACTATGCTCTTATTTTTACCTTTCTCTGCTTCTTTGTCTTTTCATCCTCCCTTTCCGCAAATCCTGCCGTTTCGGAATTTCTCAGAAAGAGCGTGGCAGGCAGGGAATATCTTTGGAGCATTCTCCTCAGCCAGGTGATTTCAAACGTTCCCGCAGCTATAGTTCTGTGGCCGTTCACCGCCAATCTGAAGGCACTTATATACGGTCTTGATTCCGCGGGACTCTGCTCAATAATCGGCTCTCTGGCATCGGTCATCAATATGAGAATATATACAAAGGAATATCCCGGCAACGGTCTGAAATTCATGTGGAAATTTGAAGTCATTTCCCTCGCATTCTTTGCCGTTGTGGTAATTCCCCAGTATTTTTTAATCTGAATTAACTCAAAGTGAGGTAGTATAAATGAACAAATACGATATCGCGGCGTTTATCTGGCCCTCCTATACGGGAGACGAAAACAGAACGAGGATTTTCTGGCCAGAGGGTTACGGTGAGTGGCAGACGGTCAAGGCAATGACAAACAAGGGCTACGACGGCTGCAGATGGCCCCGCAAGCCCCTCTGGGGATACGTCAACGAGGCGGACCCCAGGATAATGGAAATGCAGATTCAGTGTGCAGTTGACTACGGTGTAAACACGTTCATCTACGACTGGTACTGGTTTGATGACCGTCCCTTCCTTGAAAATTGCCTTAACGACGGCTTCCTCAAGGCAAGGAACAACAAGGATATGAAATTCTATCTGATGTGGGCAAACCACGACGCCACACATCTGTGGGACAAGCGCAATTCCGCAGACCTTTCAACCGTTATCTGGAAGGGCGCCGTAACTCCCGATATATGGGATAAGATTACGGACCGCACCATAGAAAAATACTTTTCAATTGATAATTATTACAAGATTGACGGCTGTCCCGTCTATATGATATTTGACATTGATAATTTTCTCAGAACCTTCGGCACAAGCGAAAAAGCAAAAGCGGGGCTTGACCTTTTCAGAGAAAAGACAGTCAAAGCCGGTTTCCCCGGTCTTCACATTCAGATAGTCCACTGGAGAAGGAGAACCTATGGCTGGCTTCCCGACGGTGACTCTGCAAAGGGATGTACCATTGAGCAGTTATATTCATTTTTAGGTGCGGATTCCGTTACCAATTACAACTGGGGCGGCTCGGCAAATCTTGACGGCGATTATTCCGCGATTACCGATGAATATATGGAAAGCATCACAAAGACCGACGGCAATATTTCCATTCCGTATTATCCCAACATTACAATCGGCTGGGATAATAACGTGAGATTCAACGGCTTCATACCCGGCGTGGTAAAGAACAACACCCCCGAGGCGTTCGGTGAAGCATGCCGCAGAGTAAAGGAATTTGCAGACAAAAAGCTTGCCGACGGTAAAATGAAGGCACCCCTCATTACGGTCAACAGCTGGAACGAATGGACGGAAACAAGTTATCTTCAGCCCGACGACCTTTACGGCTACGGATATCTTGAAGAAATAAAGAAAATTTTCGGATAAGGAGATAAATCATGGCAAAAGTAACGGTAGTATTCAAAATGATAGGTGCAACAATAGTTGCCCTTTTCACCGCAATCGGCGGTTTATTCGGTTTCGCACCCGAAAGCAGCGTATGTATGATCGCCCACAGAGGATATTCGGGCTCATATCCCGAAAACACGGAGCTTGCCTTCGTTGAAGCGGCAAAGCACGGCTCAGGCGGAGCCGAAACCGACGTACGTATGACCAAAGACGGCGTTTACGTGCTCAGTCATAACAGCAGTGCGGTAATGGAAGACGGCACGGAAATGGCTATCGCAGATTACACCTACGAGGAGCTTACGGCTCAGCCCCTCAAAAATAAAAAAACAGACGATAAGGTATATCTCTGCACCTTCAAAAGATACCTTGAGGTAATGAAGGAAAACGATATGGTCTGCTTCATTGAGCTCAAAGGCGATTTCACAAAGGAACAGGTTAAAGAAATTTTCACTATCGCAGAAGAAACCTACGACCTTTCGAAGTGCATCCTGCAGTCCTTTGAATTTGACAATCTCATTTCAGCCCGTGAGCTTTTCCCCGACCTTCCCCTTATGCTGACGTACGGCTACGGCGACGGCGATTATTCCAAGTGCTTTGAATACGGCATTTCCATAGATGCGGAGTATTGGGCAATTACAGATGAAATGGTAAAGGAATTTCACGATAACGGTCTTGAGGTAGGTGCCTGGACCGCAAACATTTATCCCGTTATTGCTTTCTGCAAATCCGCGGGAGTTGACTATATTGAATCCGACGTATACGGCGGCTGAAAATATATTGAAATAAGAATCCGGCAGAGCAATCTGTCGGATTTTTGCTTTTATTTTTATAAAGTTTGCAATATTGATTTTACTGTATTTATGTTTTATAATGGACTAAATATGTGTTAGGAGGTAGATTATGGCAGTCTGTCCCAGATGCGGTCATAAACTGCACATTTATGACTGGAAACCGAATTGCCCCGGATGCGGCGTAAATATGGTCTACTATAATTCCAACGAACGCCTGCTGGCGGAAACAGAGGCATCGGAAATAGAGCATGCCCGCTTTCAGCCGAAGGTTGACAGAGCAAAAGCATCCACCATCGGCTCACCCATTACGTGGGTAAGACTCGTCTGCTCCGTGCTTGTGCTGGCGGTATTCCTCATAGTTCCCCTTGCAAAGGTCAATTTTACCCTTCCCGTTTCGGGAAAGGTCGACGTAACCATGACAGGTCTGAATTTCTTTACCTTTGTAACCGGGATCGACGCCACCGCCCTTATGGCAATGCTGGGTGTGAAGGTCTTTAAGAAAGCATTGATATTCCTTGCAATATCGGTTGTAACTCTCGCGCTGTCGGTCGTGTGGATTTTTGTCAGTCTGATTGCGCTCGTTGCTTCTCTCGGTCCCAAGGGCAAGCAGAGAAATATATTCAACCACTCCTTCCAGATAGTTCTTACGGTTATCAGCGCCGTTTTCTTTACCCTGTTTTCTTCAAATATGGCTCTTGCCCTGCCCTATGAAGGAAGTCTCGGTTGGGGCGTTGCAGTTTATCTCTTATTCTTCTTTATCCTGCTGGCTATTGACATTATTACCGCAGTAAAGGGCATTGAAGTAAAATATACTCCCTGCTTCATCGGCGGTATTCCCGGCGACGAATATTTCAAAATGGTCGAAGAGGGCGTAAGCGAGCTTGAAATCCGCAAAAAGATGGTTGATATTCTCACCGTCATGCAGGAGGAATTCAGGGCACGCGATGCCGAAGCCAGAGCAAAAGCCGCGGCTGAGGAAGAAGAAAGACGAAGCAGGAGGAAAAAGTAATGGACGACAGAATTTATACTCCTGAAGAGCAAAACGAACTGAACGAGATCAATGGCAAGCTTCGTGAGCTTGTTGACGTTGACAGACGCGTAATCTCCCGCAAAGAAACGATTTCCTATATTCTTTTCAACAGTGCAAAGGGCTTCAACATTGACGGCCATAAGGATCTGTTTACCGACTCTATCCTTCATATCGGCTTCAATTTCCAGTCAATCAACAACGCTCTCGGCAGCGTATGGGATATACTTGACGATTTCCTCGTTGCATTCGTAGTTGAAAAGACAAGAACAAGATGGGGCAAATTCGTTCCCTATATATTCCTCGGCGGTATTCCCTTTGCCCTGCTTTCCGCTCTGTGGTGGCTCATTCCCCTTTTCTTTTCCCCGGAACAGCTTGCAAATACGGAATATGTTCCCAAATTCGTACTGAGTCTTGTCATCGGTCTTATCATGGAGCTTGTAGGCAATTTCAGAGACGTTTCCATAGGCGGATTCGTTTCCACCATTACCCCCTACGCATCCGACAGACGAAGACTGCTGGCGATTTCGGACTATGTTAATATCATCGCTTCCCGTATTCCCGACCTTATTATTGAGTTTACACTCGACTTTATCAAGAACGGACTTGTCAAGGTCACAAACGGTACGGATGCAATGATAAAGAAATCACTTATGATAATGGGTCCCACCACGGCGCTTATCGGCGGCGTATTCATCGCCTGGTACTCAACCGTTGCAAAAGAAAGAGTACATCAGAAGATTGAAAAGCCCAAAATCAAAGAAAGTCTTAAAATCGTATTCTCCAACAGACCCATACTCATGTATATGCTCTCAAATGCACTCGGCTCATTCGGAACGGGTCTTTCCACCAACGACTATTACCGTCAGGTACTCAATATGACTACCTTTGAAACCATAGCGGGCATTCCCTCATTTTTCTTCCAGCCCATCGGTTTCTCACAGTACAACAAGGTTGCGGAGAAATATTCCACAAAGAGTCTGTATATGATTTCTCAGGTATTCGCAAAGACGTTTTATATTCCTCTCTGGTTTTACGGCAGATTCATTCATTCAAAGGACGGAAAATACTTCTTCCAGGGCAGGATTCCCATGCTTCCCGTTACGGCAATATGGGAATGCATCTATGCTACATGGTGGGGTATCAGGACGATATCCATCACGGAAATCAGCAATGAATGCAACGACTACATCGAGTGGAAATGCGGTTACCGCAACGAAGCAACCCTTTCGGTTGCAAGCACCTTTATATGTAAGATTCCCGGCCGTATAAACGGCATCCTTCAGCCGCAGCTGAGGAAGTGGATAAATTACGACCAGACCGCCTACACCGAGGGCAGAGAACAGCCCCTGAAGGCACAGAAATGGATATTCGCAATGGCTACGCTTATCCCCGCAATTCTCGTTCTTTCAAGTATGATTCCCATGTTCTGGTACAATATTGACAAGGACACCCGCGACAGAATGTACCGTGAGCTTAACGAGAGAAGAACTCTCATGGCAAAGAAAATCAATATGGAAGCTGACGGCGTTTCCGAAGAAGCAGCCGTTACAGAAGCGTGAAGGAGAAAATTATGGACAGATATCTGATTATCAACGCCGATGATTTCGGTATGTGCAGAGGGGCAAATCTCGCAGTTATGGATTTGCTCACGGACAAGGACAGCGCTCTTACGTCATCAACGGTCATGACCCCCTGCGCCTGGGCACCCGAGGCGTGTCAGTTTGCAAACAAGCATCCTGAGCTTGCCATCGGTGTACACCTGACGTTTACAAGCGAATGGTCAAAATACAGATGGGCTCCCGTTAATACGAGCAACACCGATTCCCTGCGTGACGGCGAGGGCTTCATGTTCCATGAAAGCGATGAATTTGAAAAGAACGCAAACGTTGAGGAAGTAATCGGTGAAATCAAGGCACAGGTTGCAAGGTGTAAAGTACTTGGCCTTGACAATCCCTCACATCTTGACAATCACATGGGCTCGCTTTACGGCATTGAAACCGGCAGATTCGAGCTGCTTCAGGCAACCCTCGGTGTCTGCGGTGAGCTTGGTCTTCCTTTCCGTCTTCCTTCAAAAATTACAGCGGAAATGTTCTCAAATTCAATGCTTGAAATAAACATTGACGCAAACATGGTCAATGCTGCATTCGGTCAGATTACCGGCTATGCAGACAGTCTCAGAGTAGCTCTGCCCGATTATCTCATTCCCAACGAATGGGGCGGACCGCAGGACGAAAGCTACGAAAGCTTCAGGGAATATCTGCTGACAATGTATGCGAATATGCCCGAGGGCATCACCGAAACCTATCTTCATCCCTCACTTGAGACCGATGACCTGAAAGGTACGTCTTCGGTATGGTGGAGAAGAACGTGGGAATACAAGGTAATGAAGGACCCCGCAACAAAGCAGCATCTTGAAGCCCACAACATTCAGCTTATCAATTACCGTGACCTTGCCAAGATGAGAGGTTACGCAAAATAATAACCGATTTCAGCCGACAGTAATCTGCCGGCTGTTTTGAAAGAGGAAGCACTATGAAACCATGGATGAAAGATATCGGCGACAGCACGCTGATATCCGATATCAATATCCCCGGCACCCACGACTCGTGTGCAAGGCACGTGGCACTGCATCATTTGACGAAGTGCCAAAATAAATATATTTCAGAGCTTCTTGATATGGGTGTCAGATTATTTGACATACGCATACGCAAGCAAGATGATAATATTATCATTGTTCACGCGGTAATAGTATGTAAAAAATCCCCGTTCGGAAAGCCGATTCTTTTTGATGACGTACTTGATGCCTGCCGTGATTTTCTGGAGAAAAATCCCTCCGAGACCGTTATCCTCAGCATCAAGAGAGACAGCGGCGATGACGACATAAGCACATTCAGATTCTTTTACGAAAAATTCGTCAGAGGAAATCCCATCTGGTACACCGGCGCTTCAATCCCCACTCTCGGTGAGGTGAGAGGAAAGCTTGTACTTTTCAACAGAAACCGCACGGAAAATCTTGATAAAAACGAGGCAGGACTTGACTTCGGCTCGTGGGAGGAAATGAGCAAGGAGGAAATCGGAAATCCGGTTTTCAGAAAGTTCCCTCTGACGGGAGAAGAATTCGTCATCCAGGATTTATTCAAATCCCATCCTGCCGACAAATGGAAGGCCGCTTCATCCCTGATGGATATGTTTCTTCCCGAAAAGCTGCTGGCGGTAAACTTCCTGTCCGGCAACGACACTATCCACTCTCCGCGTGTTTATTCACGGTATATCAACCGCAAATTCATGAATTATCCCTTTACGAAGGGTAAGAAATACGGCTGGTTTTTACTTGATTTCGCAAATCCCGCGCTCGTTGAAAAAATAACGGATTCAAATAAGAGGAAATAAAAATGGCAAATAAAAAGAAATGCGGCTGCGGTTACAGTCCCCTTGTAATCCTGCCGGGTATAAATCATTCCCCCACTCATCTCTACGATGAAAACGGAAAACGCGCTCTCAACAGCAAGGGCAGGGAAATAGGGGGAACTCTGGTATTCCTGAACACCGACGAAGTAAAAAAGATGCTCCCGCGGCTGGGTGCAGCGGCTCTGGGAACGGTTATCACACAATGTGACTGCGGCTTTAAGAAAACGGTTTACGATACCGCCTGCAAAGCGTTTTCATATCAGAAATGCGACTGTAACGGCGATTTCATCAACAATCTCAAAACCGAAAGATGGTACTATCCCATAAAAGAAATGGATGCGGACAGAATCGCGTGGGCATACCGGATGGTACCTATGAAGGCCCTCACGAACGTTATCGGTGAAGACCACGCTTACTTTTTCACCTTCAATCTCGTAGGCGATCCGATGGATTCCGCAAGAGAACTGAATGATTTTATTCAGATGGTAAAGGAACAGACGGGACACGATAAGGTCAATCTCCTGCCCGTAAGTCTGGGCGGCACCATTCTCACCGCATATATGGATTCCTACGGCAAAGCAAACAACTACGCCGATATCGATATGATAGTCAACACGGTTGCCTGCCTTGACGGTACGGAAATCGTGGGAGATATGTTTGAAAGACGGTTCAATACAAGCGACAGATATCTTCATCACGAGTTTATTCCCGCCATATTAAAAGAGGAAACGGGAAACGCAACTGAAGGATACATAGCAAACTGTCTGCTCCACCTTTTCCCGCAGAAAAGCTTCAATGCCGTATTTTCGGAATTTATCAGCGGAATGCTTGATACAATAATGATAAACTGCCCTCAGATATGGGCTATGCTTCCCTCATACAGATACGATGCCATTGCGCAGAGATATCTCGCGGATTCTTCAAAAGCAAAATTGAAGGAGAGAACGGACCGTTTCCAGCAGGCACGTCTTAATCTGAAGCAGAATCTTCTTGACGCGGCGGATGCGGGAGTAAAAATAAACAGTATCGCCGGCTCAAATATCAATTTCGGCGATATTCAGTATTCCATGTTCGGAGCAATCAAATCGTTTGATAGATTCAATTCCGATGGCATTATCAATCTCAGCTCCACTACTCTCGGCGCAACGGGTGCCCCGAATTATCAGACGCTTCCCGAAGGATACGAACAGCAGAATCATAAAGAAATCAACTATATTTCACCCGACGGCAGAATAGATGCCTCAACCGCACTTTTACCCGAGCATACGTGGATCTTCCTCAATCAGCATCACGAGGTGGGCAACAACGACGTCGTACTGAATCTTGCAAAGGCAATACTTACGGGGGAAGTGAATTCCGTTCACGACGACCCCGAAAAATATCCGCAGTTCAACGGCACCTGCAACACAAGACATCTCAGAAGATGGCGCCTTCCCGACGGTGAGAAAGCACTTACCGATATTAAATCGGGAGTCCTTGCCTGCTCTGAATTTGTCCTCACGGAGCTTGAATCGGCAGTTGAAGCAGGCAAAGCCGTCCTCGCCTCCACCGTTGCGGACAGCAAAAAAGCACAGAAGGCAAAAGCCGATCTTGAAGCCGTACTTCAGAAGCTGGGCAGATTTACTCCCGACAGAGAGATGACGGAAAAAGAAAAGGCAAAGGAAAAGAAAGCCGAAAAGGCAAGTGAATTTCTCCTTAAAGCTCTCGGCGGCGGCAGTGTGACAGACAGATTATTAAGAAGAACAAAGTAAAAAAACAGCTTCGGGCTCTTGCTCGAAGCTGTTGTGTTTTATTATTCAAAGAGAGGGTTTTCAGGTGAATAAATCCTGATTGCCTTTTTCTTAACGGAAAATTCGATTTCCTTGGGATTTCCGCCGTATTCACCGTCAAGAGTCCATTCCTCGGGTTTCTCAAGGAAAGTGATTTTGATGTTATCTGCCTTTACGAAGATAAGATTTTCATCCTCGTAATTACCTTTAAGAACGTTTATAAGCAGGGGAATTGCCTGAAGTGCCTTGAAATTCTTGACTATAAGCAGCTCAAATTTGCCGTCGTTAAGTACAATTTTCTGTCCTTCAAACTTGAAAAGACCTGCGACCGACGTTGAGTTTGAAATGGCACCGTAGTGAGCGCCGCCCTCGAATACCTTGCCGTCATATTCGATTCTTACCTTCTTGGGTCTTAACTGCATAAGAAGGGGGATTGACTGACAGACGAATCCGTTGATCATATATGCGGAATATCCGAGTTTGTTCTTCCACTTCTGATTTGTTGCATATGCAATTGACGAGCCGGGGCCGAAGCAGGCAACATAGTTGAAATATCTGTCGTTGAACTGACCGATATCGTATTCGTTGGTGTGGCCTTCCATAATGGTTTTGACTGCGTCATAATAATGGGGAGGAATACCCAGAGTATTGGCAAAATCATTGGTTGAGCCCATCGGAATATATCCTACGGGGATATCAAGACCTGCCTTGCTGATACCGTTTACCACCTCGTTGAGTGTTCCGTCACCACCGCATGCAACGATAAAATCATAGCCGGCGGCTTTGTCCTTTGCCGCGTTAACGGCATCACCTGTTCCCGTAGTCTGATACAAAGTTACCTCGTATTCCTTAGGAGGAAAACTTCTCTCGATTGCCAAAGGCGAGGGTCTTGTTGAATCCTTGCCTGCAACGGGATTGTAGATGATCAAAACTTTCTTCATTTGTGCTGACTCCTCTGAAACTGTGTTTATTTTATGATCTCCGCCGACCAGGGGAAATCAAATTTTTCTCCCGGCTCAAGCGAGCGGATTTCTCTCTTCTTTGAGATATCGTCAACCACGTCGTGACAGTCGTTGATGCCGTGCCAGGGCTCAATGCAGACGTAAGGAGCACCGGGCTTTGCCCAGATACCCAGAACGGGAACGTCACCGAAGGTAAACTTTATCTCATTCTCACCCTTGAGGGTAAGTGTCTTTGACTTAAGTCCCGAAATAATGAGAGCATCGGGCTCAAAGATTTCTTTTGTAACGGTAATCTGCTTTTCGTTGTTGAGAAGCGGGAACTTCTCGGGCATGAGCAGATTGGTGTTATCTATTCTCTCGGTGCAGACGGTCTCGGGCTGTTCAAATTCAATCACATCGCCCACCTTGCAGTTGAAGCCGGGATGAGCACCGATGGAGAAATACATCTTTTTGCTGTCTTTATTGATGACTGTAAGAGTGTTTTTCAGGGTTTTGCCCTCAAGAACGAAGGTAGCAAGCAATTCAAACTCAAAGGGATATTTTTCAAGGGTTTCTGCCGTGCTTTTTCTTGAAAATACGGCTTTGTTGCCTTCACATTCAACAAGGTCAAAATTCATCTTTCTTACAAGTCCGTGCTTGGGCATTGAATATTCCTTACCGTTGTAAAAATATCTGTCACCGTTGAGCTGACCGATAACGGGGAAAAGGATGGGTGCCTGACCGTACCAGATTTCGGTCTTGCCGTACCATACGTATTCCTTGCCGTTTTCCTTGGATTTGAGTGAATGAAGCTCTGCACCGAAATCATTGATTTCGCATGTAAGAAATTCGTTTTCTATTTTGTAAAACATAATTGTTTCTCCTTATGCGGCTATATTTTCCACTACGGAAGCGACGCTTTCAAGCAATCCTCCGGGCTGCACCCCGTTTTCAACGAGTGTGGAGCAGTCAAAATCATTTAAGGCAATTTCAAAAACGTAATCCGTCAGGTAATTACCGGTAAAGTAATCTCTGCCTCTGATAACGATTTTATCGCTGTAGATATTGAATTCCATGCCCTGTCCCTGTGCCTTATATCCGGCACGGTTGTTTTCGCCGAGGGAAGGAACATTGATACACTTGACACCCGACTGGGTAACTACACTGCCGAAGTCAATAAAGGGATTGTTGCCTTTAAGTCCTTTATGCAGGTGACCGCTGACGTAATATGTATTCTTGTACTGTCTCATAAGCTTTTCAATTTTAGTTGAAGTGGAAATACCGAGACATCCGCCGGGGGCAACGATGGGCCAGAGAATGGCATTGCCGTGAGCCCACATAAGAGGCCAGTGACAGATTACGAAGCAGGGTCTGCCGTCGGCTGCACCCGAGGCAAGCTCCTCGTCAAGGAAATCAATCTGTTCATTTGTGATTTTACAGATGTTTGAGCCGTTGCCTTCATCACCGAGAACAATTACTTTAATCCCGCCCATATCAACGGAATAGTAAATCTTATCGCTTTCGATTCCGAGAGAAGCGTTTCTGCCGGCAATCTGATTTGCTCTGCAGGGACCGCTGGGATCAAGCTGACCCATATCGTGGTTGCCGGTTGCGATTGCAAGGTTTTCAATAGTGCAATATTCGTCAAGTATACGATAAAAATCCTCAATCTGCTGAGGCTCGCCGTGATTGGTAATATCGCCTGCAATAATGAGCCCGTCCGTTGTATCCTTTTCGGAGGAAATAAGCTCAAGTGCCTTTATGAGATTATCATCGTTGTCGCCTTTTGAAATATGCGTATCGGAAAGGACCGCAAATCTGTAAACGGGTCCGTCCTCAAATGCGTAAACCGCCGGAGAGCAGACGGAGAAAATAATAACCGCCGAAATCAGAATGCATAATGTCTGTTTAATCTTTTTCATTTTTCTTCCTCCTGAAACATAGTGATTGATATTTTAACACATTTTGCCCCGAATGTCTATATACAAAATTCTTTTTTGATAATAATTATTATTTTTTGATAAATATTGATTTTTTATATAAATAGTAGTATAATCGCACTGATAATGGCGAAATATCGCAGATAGAAGGTTAATATCTATGTCCTATAATGAATTTGCCGGTGTTTATTCTCTTATTCTCACCACCTTCAACGAGGATTTATCCGTTGATTACAGGGCTTATGAGGAGTATGTAAACTGGCAGGCATCTTTCAAGCCACAGCATCTTTTCGCAAACTGCGGCTCATCCGAAATGACCGCACTTACCGCAGAAGAAAGAATCAAGTTGGCAGGTCTTGCAGTTAAAAATTCTCTCGGCGTACCCGTTTATGCAACGGCAAACCTTGCTTATGACAGAGAAAAAGAGCTTGAAGAAATGAAAGCTCTCGAGCAGCAGGGCGTTACGGGCCTTGTATTCGTCTCCAAGGGTATGGGAAACAAACCCGAAGAGCAGTATGAATATCTTGCTGAGCTCTCAACTCACACAAAGCTTCCCATCGTTCTCTATGAATTCCCCGGTATGAGTCCTCATCTTATGGATGCATCCGTTTACGGTAAGCTTGTTGAAACGGGCAGATTCATGGGTATCAAAGACACCACCTGCCGTCTTGAAACGATCAAGGAAAAAATCGCCGTTCAGGGTGATTCCAACGTACTTCAGGCAAATATTCCCTTCCTTTACGATTCATACGAAGCAGGTGCAAGGGGCGTTGTAGCCACTCCCACCACCTGCGGCGCAGACCTTTTCGTAAAGATGTGGGATGAATGGGTAAAGGGTGACAAGAAAGCGGCAAGAGAAACCTATAACCAGATTATTCTCCTTGACAACGCCATTGACAGCGGCTTCAACGCAAGTGCAAAATATCTCTGTATCTGCAGAGGTGTCAATATGAAATGCATCACCAGAAGCAGACAGCAGCTTTCACCCGCAAGAAAGAGATCCATCGAGGCATACGTTGAATGGGCGACCTCATCGGGTATCCTTAAATAATTCTCCACAAAGGAGCAGAATATATGAAAAAAATCAGTGCAAACGTCTGTGCCGTTACACACGCAGGCAGAGTACGTAAAGAAAATGAAGATAACTACAGTCTTAACGGCCGTCTGACCACCGGCGACCTCAAAAAAGGCAGTGCATACGTTCAGAAAATGGCAGAGCCCTTCCACCTCGCGGTCTGCGACGGTATGGGCGGTGAAAGCTTCGGTGAAATCGCTTCCGGTATTGCCGTTGATTCAATAGCAAAGAGTGCCGCGGGCATCTATAACAGCGGTGAGGATTATGCCTTTGCCATTGCCAGTGCTCTTGACGATGCAAACTCAAAAATCTGCAGCGAGATTTCAGCCAGAGGCGCCAGAATGGGTACCACCCTTGCGGCAATCTATGCGGTAAAGGGCAAGGCAATCTGCGTAAGTATGGGCGATACGAGAATTTATCACTTCTCCAACGGCATTCTCAAGCAGATGAGCTTTGACCACACTCACGCTCAGCAGTTTGTTGACGCAGGTGCGGCTACAATGTCCGAAATCAACACAATTCCCGACGCTAAGCATCTTACAAAGCATCTGGGTGTATTCCCCGAGGAAGCTCCTCTTTCACCCGGTGTCAGCGTAATTGACGATATTGAAAACGGCGACGTAATTCTTCTTTGCAGCGACGGCCTTACCGATATGCTCACCGACGATGAGATTTCTCTCATTATCTCGGGCGGTGAAAATGCACAGGACGTTACGGGTAAGCTTATCCGCAAGGCACTTGAAAACGGCGGTAAAGATAACGTTACCGTAATTACCGCTTTCATGAGCGTTGAGGATACCGCCATCTTCGTTCCCATCGCAGAAGCAATGGTCGGAGACGGTGCAAACTACGAGGAAGAGTACCGCAATTCCTACGGTGCAAACGTCCCCTACGGCTACGAAAATAACGATTCACCCTATGCGAATGCAGATGCGGCAGCCGCAGAAAAGCCGGTTGACATTATGAGATGGGTAAAGATCGGTGCAATCGTCATAGTCGGCATTATCGTTCTGCTTGCCGGTGCAATCATCATCAAGGGTGCAATTGACAAGAACAGAGAAAAAGAAGAGGAAGAGGATACCACGGTTTCCACTACCACTACGACAACGGAATACAGCACCGATTCAAGTCTGCTGACCACCACTACCGAGCCCACGGAGACGGAAAGTGAGACAGAGACGGAAACCGAGACGACCTATTCCACCACAAGATACAGAACAACAACCTATAGGAAGACCACAAAGAAGCCCACCACCACGGCACCCTCATCGGGAACGACCGCTCCCTCAACCTCGTCAACTACTTCCACGACGGCACCCGTAAATGATCCCACTTCATCAACCGACACGTCATCATCATCTTCTTCAGGTGAGTCCACGTCGGCAACCTCAGCCACACAGGCGTCCACGACGGAATCCACAACGGGTCAGACTATTCCCGCAGACCCCAATCTGGGCACAACAAACCAGTAAGAATAATCCATCAGAAGCAGAAGCTCCGAAGCGGGCTTCTGCTTTAATATTTTTCAGATTTTTTCGTGTTTCTATTGCTAAACGGGAGAAGAAAAATGTATAATAATCAAGCGGGATATTCCGCCGGATACATCAAAGCACGTAATAAAGAACAGCCCGTAATCCCCCGGCGGTGATTTTTAGTAAAAAAAAACAAAAAAATCCCCTTCAAAAAAATTAAATTATGTTGCAATTTTATCTTGTTGACATATACGCACGGTGTTATAATAAACCGTATTTTTTAGATTGAAAGGATGAGATCCATGGAAAGAAAAGTAGGCACAATCTCCAGAGGAATTCGTTGCCCTATCATTCGTCAGGGCGATGATCTCCCCGCAATCGTAGCAAGCAGCGTAATTGAAGCTGCACAGAGTGAGGGCTTTGAGCTTCGTGACAAGGACGTAGTCGCAGTTACCGAGTCCATCGTTGCAAGAAGCCAGGGAAACTATGCATCAGTTGAAAACATTGCCGCAGACGTAAAGGCAAAGCTCGGCGGCGGTACAATCGGTGTTATCCTTCCCATACTTTCCAGAAACCGTTTTGCAATCTGCCTTAAGGGTATTGCAATGGGTGCAAAGAAAGTCGTACTCATGCTCAGCTATCCCAGTGACGAAGTAGGCAATGCCCTGCTCACCTACGACCAGCTTGACGAAGCAGGCATCAATCCTTACAGCGACGTGCTCACACTTGAAAAGTATCGCGAGCTTTTCGGTGAAAACATTCACGAATTCACGGGCGTTGACTATGTAGCATATTACTCAGACGTTATCAAGTCTGCCGGTGCAGAGGTAGAGATTATTTTTGCAAACAACCCCAGAGTAATCCTTGACTACACGGACTGCGTTCTTACCTGCGACATTCATACAAGAGCAAGAACAAAGAGAATCCTCAAAGCAGCAGGTGCAAAAATCGTTTGCGGCCTTGACGACATTATGACCGCACCGGTTGACGGCAGCGGCTTCAACGCCGACTACGGTCTTCTCGGCTCAAATAAATCCACCGAAGATACAATCAAGCTTTTCCCCAAGGATTGCGATGCATTCGTAAAGGCAACCCAGAAGCTCCTTGTTGAAGCAACCGGCAAAAACATTGAGGTTATGGTTTACGGCGACGGCGCATTCAAAGATCCTCAGGGTAAAATCTGGGAGCTTGCAGACCCCGTTGTTTCTCCCGGTTACACAGACGGTCTTTGCGGTACACCCAACGAGCTCAAGCTCAAGTACCTTGCAGATAACGATTTCAAAGGCCTTTCGGGTGACGAACTCAAAGAGGCAATTTCAAAGAAGATTTCCGAGAAGTCAGGCAGTCTCGTAGGCAATATGGCTTCCCAGGGTACTACCCCCAGAAAGTATACGGATCTTATCGGTTCACTCTGTGACCTTACCAGCGGCTCAGGTGACAAGGGTACGCCCGTTGTACTTATTCAGGGTTACTTTGACAACTATACCAACTGATAAAGGAGAGATAATTATGCAGGGTAACGTAAGACCCGATGATATGATTCGTATCACCACCCCCGAGCTTGCTCAGAAATTCATTGACGAGCAGGTAGCCGAAATCAAGGCGCAGGTCGGTGACGGCAAGGTCCTCCTGGCTCTCTCCGGCGGTGTTGATTCATCCGTAGTAGCAGCACTTCTCATCAAGGCAATCGGCAAGCAGCTCACCTGCGTTCACGTTAACCACGGTCTTCTCCGTAAGGGCGAGCCCGAGCAGGTAATCGAAGTATTCGGCAAGCAGCTTGACGCTAACCTTATTTACATTGACGCAACAGACAGATTCCTTGATAAGCTTGCAGGCGTTTCCGATCCCGAAACAAAGCGTAAAATCATCGGCAAGGAATTCATTGACGTATTCGCCGAGGAAGCTTATAAGCTTGAAGGCGTTAAGTTCCTTGCTCAGGGAACAATCTATCCCGATATCCTTGAAAGCCACGGCGTAAAGGCACATCACAACGTAGGCGGTCTTCCCGAGGATCTTGACTTTGAGCTTGTTGAGCCCGTCAAGCTTCTCTTCAAGGACGAAGTAAGAGTTGTAGGCAAAGAGCTCGGTCTTCCCGACAATATGGTTTACCGTCAGCCCTTCCCCGGCCCCGGTCTCGGTGTCCGCTGTGTCGGTGCAATCACAAGAGACAGACTTGAAGCAGTCCGCGAAAGCGACGCTATCCTTCGTGAAGAATTTGATATTGCAGGTCTCAACACAAAGGTTTGGCAGTATTTCACGGTAGTTCCTCCCTTTACCTCAACAGGTATCAAGGACGGCAAGCGTACAGATAACTGGCCCGTAATCATCCGTGCCGTAAACTCCGTAGACGCTACCGCCGCCACTCCCGAGGAAATTCCCTATGAGGTTCTCTTCAAAATCCGTGACCGTATCTTCAAAGAGGTCAAGGGTGTAAACCGTGTCCTTTATGACATCAGCACAAAGGAACCCGCTACAATCGAATACGAATAATAACGCAAACATTCGAATAAAAATCAGCCCCGAAATTGCCTTAATTGACAGCTTCGGGGTTTAATTTTTATCTTATAGCCTTTTATAGCGGTATTACCAAACGGCAGAGAGAAAATCCAGTCGCCATTTTTAACATAAACTTTTTATGTTATTTTTCAAAACGGTATTGCTATTATTCCAGATATAGAATATAATATCAACAAAATATATGACAGGGGCTGAAGTTATGGATTACATGTCTGCAAGAGAAGCTGCTGATAAATGGGGTATTTCTCAGAGACGGGTTGCTGTTCTTTGCTCTGAAAACAGAATTGACAATGCCACAATGGTCGGCAACATGTGGATTATTCCTACTGCCGCAGAAAAACCTATCGATGCAAGAAGTGTACGTTACGCAAAAAACGACGGCAAAAAAGTAAGACCATTTCTAAAATGGGCAGGTGGAAAAGGACAACTTATTTCGGAAATTGAGCAGTATTATCCATTTGATAACGATACAATCACAAAATATGCCGAGCCGTTTGTAGGCGGTGGTGCGGTTTTATTCGATATATTGAGTAAGTATGAATTAGAAGAAATATATATTAGTGACATAAATGCTGAACTTATCAATACATATCGTACGATCAGAGACAACATTGATGAACTCATTGTGATGTTACAAAAAATGCAGAAAGAATTTCTTCCTGCCGAAGCAGAACATCGCAAGGAATATTATTTGACAAAACGTGAACAGTTTAATGATTTGAAAGCCAATGGTGACGCAAGCATAAATATTGAAAAAGCCGCCCTAATGATTTTCTTGAATAAAACTTGTTTCAACGGTTTATTCCGTGTTAATAAAAAAGGACTTTTCAATGTGCCGATGGGTGCTTATAAGAATCCGTTAATATGTGATGAGGAAAATCTTAGAGCTGTATCAGAAAAACTTCAAGGCGTAACGATTGTTTGCGGTGACTACAAAGAATCGTCAGAGTTTATTGATGAAAATACATTTGTATATTTTGATCCACCATATAGACCAATTACAGATACAGCGAGTTTTACTGCATACACCGAAAATCTTTTTAGTGATGAAGAACAAATTGAACTTGCACGATTTGTTGACGATATGAATAGAAAAGGTGCAAAGATCGTCATCAGCAACTCTGATCCTAAAAACACAAATGAAGAAGATGACTTCTTTGACAACATATATGCGTCTCACAATATAAAACGAGTTGAAGCAACGCGAATGATTAACTGCAATAGTGAAGCAAGAGGAAAAATAAAAGAATTATTGATTAGTAATTTTTAAGTAGTATTTTTTGCTGTGATGAAACTTCCAAAAATAAACAAGAACAAATTATTGGGTAGAGGTAAATTGTTATGAGAGATTTTAACAGTTGGTTAGCTGGCTTTCGTGATAGCATTGCGGATTATGAATATTATATAGACTTTGAAAAAGTGTATCGAAATGTTGAAAGTATTAAGGTTGAGCTAAATATTCTTAACTCACTTATTGGTTCAAAAAATATCAAAGATGATTTCAAATCTTTAATTGAAAAATATCCAGAGGTTTTGAAATGTATTCCGTTACTTTTGGCTGTCAGAGCTAATGAAATTTATTGTCAGAATGAGAACGGCGGATATACTTATAGATTTGATTTTGGTAATTATTCTTCAATATCCGATTCTTATTATGAACAGTATTCTTACTTTATGGAGAAAACGGGACTATTTGACCTGCTTGAAAATCATATAATCAATAATCTTGTGGACTATGCAACAGGCGTTGAAACCGGACTTGATTCAAACGGTCGTAAAAACAGAGGCGGTCATTTAATGGAGGATTTGGTTGAAAGCTATATAAACAAAGCAGGATTCATTAAAGATAAAACATATTTTAAGGAAATGTATATACACCAGATTACGGAAAAATGGGGAATAGACCTTTCCGCTATTTCTAACCAAGGAAAAACGGAAAAGCGATTTGACTATGTTGTTAAAACACCGAATATGATCTATGGCATTGAAACTAACTTTTATGGAAGTGGTGGAAGTAAGCTCAATGAAACAGCAAGAAGTTATAAAACACTTGCTTTGGAAACGGAAGAAATAGAAGGATTTACATTTGTATGGTTCACCGACGGAAAAGGTTGGACAAGTGCACGACACAACCTTGAAGAAACGTTTGATATTATGCAGCACGTCTACAATATTAAGGATTTGGAAGATGGTGTAATCGGCGAGGTTTTTAAGTAATGACCAAAAAAATAAAAAAATGGGAACCTGATGATTTCGAACTTGAAATGACTACTCATTGGTCATTTCCAAAGCGCGGTGATTGGGCAACCCATGATGCAAAATGGCGTGGAAATTGGTCGCCATATATTCCAAGAAATGTTTTGCTCCGTTATTCAAAAGAGAACGATTTGGTTCTTGATCAGTTTGCAGGTGGTGGAACTACCCTTGTAGAAGCAAAATTATTAAACAGAAATATTATTGGCGTAGATGTTAATGATGTTGCACTTGAGCGTTGCAAAGAGAAAATAGATTTTGAACACGAAGGTGCAGAGGGAAAGGTGTATCTTTACAAAGGTGATGCAAGAAAACTTGATTTTATCCCAGATGGCAGTATTGATTTGATTTGTACTCACCCTCCTTATGCCAACATAATTAAATACAGCGAAAATATTGAAGAAGATTTGTCGCTCTTGAAGGTTAGGGACTTTCTTAAAGAAATGGAAAAGGTTGCAGCAGAGAGTTATCGTGTGCTAAAAAAAGATAAATTTTGTGCTGTTTTAATGGGTGATACAAGAAAAAACGGATGC
The DNA here is from genome assembly GCA_937892115.1 of uncultured Clostridia bacterium. Taxonomy (GTDB): domain Bacteria; phylum Bacillota; class Clostridia; order Oscillospirales; family Acutalibacteraceae; genus CAG-177. The sequence goes on from CALAUI010000018.1 coordinate 32,845, forward strand.
ATGATTCCAATGTCATTTGATGTTATGCGCATTTTTGAGGAAGCGGGTTTCAAATTAAAGGAGATAATCATTAAAGAACAACATAACTGCAAAGCTACCGGATATTGGAAAACTAACAGCATAAAATATAACTTTTTGCTTATCGCTCACGAATATCTCTTTGTTTTCAAAAAGTGAAAGTAATAGTAAGTCCGTCAAAATACATTCTTCGTTCAGAATAATAACGACAATCCCCGTATCCCAGGATGCGGTGATTTATCTTTGTTGACTGTAATGTCTTTTTCTGTTAAAATTACAGGCGAAAATCCATACCGAAGCAAGGTGTAACAATGGACGAAGAAATAAAAAAGGGAAACACCGTCGAAACGGAACAGCCCGTACACAAGCGCAGGGTCAGATACAGCGGTACTCATCCGAAAAAATACGAAGAGAAATACAAGGAGCTCAATCCCGAAAAATATGCGGGAGATGTGGAGAAGATTATTCAGAGCGGTAAAACTCCCGCGGGTATGCACATTCCCATTATGGTGAACGAGATACTTGATTTTCTTGATATTCAGCCGGGGCAAATCGGTTACGATGCTACCCTCGGCTACGGCGGTCACACCTCAAAAATGCTGGAAAAGCTTCAGGGAAGCGGCCATCTCTACGCAACGGACGTAGACCCGATTGAATCCGTAAAGACGGAAAAGCGGCTTCGTGAAGCGGGCTACGGCGAGGATATATTCACGGTCAAGAGGATAAACTTCCGCAATATTGACACGGTTGCCGATGAAGAATTTGATTTTGTGCTGGCTGACTTAGGCGTTTCCTCCATGCAGATTGACAATCCCGAAAGGGGCTTTACGTTCAAATACGACGGCCCTCTTGATTTACGGCTTGACCCCACAAAGGGCGAAACCGCGGCACAGCGTCTTAAGCAGTTGAGCTATGCGGAAATGGTCGGTATGCTTGAAGAAAATTCAGACGAGCCATACGCCCGTCAGATTGCCGCAGCAATTATGAGAGCATACAAAAGCGGAAAGCCCGTTGAGACCACAAAACAGCTTTATGAGATAATAGAAAATGCCCTTTCATTCCTTCCGAAAAAGGAGAGAAAGGACACGGTCAAAAAATCAAGTCAGCGCGTTTTCCAGGCACTGCGAATTGACATTAACTCCGAATTTGAGGTGCTGTACGAATTCCTTGAAAAGTTACCCGATGCCGTAAAAAGCGGCGGCAGAATTGCCATACTCACCTTCCATTCGGGAGAGGACAGACTTGTCAAAAAGGCATTCAAGGAAGGTCTGAAGGAAGGCATATATTCCGATGCGGCAAGGGACGTTATCCGTCCCTCTGCAGAGGAATGTTATAACAACCCCAGAAGCAAAAGCACTAAAATGCGATGGGCGATAGTTAAGTGACATTGACATATACGATATGAACAAAAACGGGCACTCCTCAGAGTACCCGTTTTTCTTATAATCTGTCCGCAAGGGACAAAATCAGTTTTTCCGTCTTATCCCATCCGAGGCAGGGATCGGTGATGGATTTGCCGTAGACCGTTCCGTCAACGCTCTGACAGCCGTCCTCAATATAGCTTTCAATCATAAAGCCCTTGACGAATTTATTGATTTCTCCGTCGGATTTGCAGGACGAAATCACATTTTCGACTATGTCAATCTGTCTGTCGGCATTCTTGCCGGAATTGGCGTGGTTGGCGTCGACGATTACCGAGGGATTATTCAGTCCCGATTCGCCGTAAAGTCCGAGCAGCTTTTCAAGGTCGGCTTTTTCATAATTCGAATGACTTTTTCCTTCAAGGTCAACGAAGCCGCGCAGAATCGCGTGAGCAAAGGGATTGCCCTTACTTCTGACCTCCCAGCCCCTGTAAATGAAGGTATGACCGCTCTGGGCTGTATGGATTGCATTCATCATTATTCCCATATCTCCCGACGTGGGATTTTTCATTCCAACGGGAGCATTCAGACCGCTTGAGGTCAGGCGGTGCTGTTGATTTTCAACAGACCTTGCGCCAACCGCGACGTATGAAAGCAGATCATTCAGATATCTGATATTTTCGGGATAAAGCATTTCGTCTGCACTGCCGAAGCCGTATTCCGTCAGCACTCTCATATGAAGCTTGCGTATGGCGATAACGCCCTTGATAAGGTCGGGCTTTTCTCCCGGGTCGGGGTAATGAAGCATACCCTTATAACCGTTTCCCGTGGTACGCGGTTTGCTTGTATATACACGGGGAATAATCAGGATTTTATCTTTGACCTGCTCCTGAATATCCCTGAGCCGTGAAACGTAATCAAGGACGGAATCCTCTCTGTCTGCCGAGCAGGGACCCGCAATAAGCAGTTTCCGGCTGTCTTCTCCGGAAAAAATGCTTTTGATTTCTTCGTCCCGTGATATTTTTATTTCAGCCGCTTCATCCGAAACAGGATACTGTTCTTTTATTTCCTTCGGTATCGGCAGCTTGCCGATAAATTCCATATTCATATTCTTCTCCTGTCAAGTGAGAATTTCCGTATTTATTCCGAGTTCCGTCAGCTTTTCAAAGAAATCGGGAAAGCTTTTTGATACCGTTTCGGCGTTTCTTATTTCGCCTCCGGTAACACTGCATATAAGCGCCGCCGCCATTACTATACGGTGGTCATTGTGACCGTCAAAGGGCTCCGCGGGAGCGTGAAGCCTGCAGGATGATACCTCTGCTGAGCCGTTATCCGCCTTCAGCAGAACGCCCACCTTGGCAAGCTCGTCTGCCATGGCTTTTATCCTGTCACTTTCCTTTATTCTCAGCCGCGTTACTCCCGTAAATCTGCCGCCTTTATTCAGTGCCGCAACAGCAAAAAGAATGGGGCCCAGATCGGGGCAGCCGCTTATATCAACGGTTTTGTTTCCGTTTTTTACCTTATCAAAAAGAAAGGGATAAACGCTGTCCGGCTGAGGATATTCATTATCCGGATTGGTGATTTTGACCCTTCCGCCCACGGTATTGAATGCCTCAAGGTAAGCCGCCGAGGAGCTGTCACCCTTTACCCTCAGAAATACGGGATTATATTTAATATTACCTTTTACGGTAAAATCGTTTTCGTTCCTTTCAATCTCCGCCCCGAAGCGGGAAAGCACATTAACCGTCATATCGGTATAGAAAGCACTTTCAAAGGGCGGTGTCACTCTGACGGTACTGTCCCCCGACAGCAGAGGCAAGGTCATCAGCAGTCCGCTTATGAACTGACTGCTTATATTGCCCGGTACCGAAAATTCACCGCATTCAAGAGGTCCCTTAACCGTAAGCGATTTGCCCTCTCTGATAAACGTCAGCCCTTTTTCCCTGCAGACATTCTCATAGACATCAAGAGGTCTTGTGCTGAGAGAATCACCGGTTTCAAGCCGGAATTCCCTGCCCGAAGCAAGCAGGACGGGAATGAGAAATCTCAGCGTTGAGCCGCTGTCACCGCAGTTGAGGGTTTCTTTATTATTCAGTTCCCCGATTTTAATTCCTCTGACAAGGGCATTGCCGTTTTCAATACGGATTGTCGCCCCCATGTCTTTAAGACATCTGACCGTCGCCTTTACGTCGTCACTTTCACCGATATTTTCAATCACGCTTTCTCCGTCTGAAAGTGAAGCGCAGATAAGCATACGGTGAGCAAGACTTTTTGAAGGCGGTGCTTCCACCCTGCCGTTTGCCGAAGAAGGTTTGATTTTAACCGTCATCTGTTTTCCTCAATATAATCAATAAGCTTATCTATTGCCTCGTTATAGCCCTCAAATCCTTTGCCCGATACAGTACATACGCAGGCATCCCTGACAAAGCTGATTTTCCTGTAATCCTCCCTGCCGTTTACATCTGAAATATGCACCTCTGCGGCAGGCAGATTTACCCCTTTGAGAGCATCGCCGATGGCAACGCTTGTATGGGTATAGCCGCCCGGATTGATTACGACAGCATCAAAGTGAGAGAAATACGCTTCATGGATTTTGTCAATAATATCTCCCTCGTGATTTGACTGATAAAATTCGGGTGTGATTCCTCTTTTTTCGCAGTGAAGCCCTATCATTTCAATTAAATCGGCGTAAGTTTTATTGCCGTAGATTTCGGGCTCGCGGATTCCCAGCAAATTGAGATTGGGACCGTTTATTATCATGAATTTCATAATTGCAGTTCCTTTATTATACTGTCTGCGGTTTCTTCAAAGGATTCAACCTCAAAGATTCTGTCGCAGGTTTCTCTGTATATATCATATCTTTCGGCATAGAGCCGTGACAGAGCATTTGCATCCGAAGAAAGCGGTCTTGTGCCGTCCGCTTTCAGCTCGTCAACGGGTCTGTCAAGCAGGCAGATTATACCGTTTGATTTCAACAGACAGACATTTTCGCCCCTCAGTATACTTCCTCCGCCCGTTGCGATAACGAGCCCTTTCCGTGAGGAAAGCCGACGGATGATTTCGCTCTCTCTGTTTCTGAAATATTCCTCGCCCTCGGCAGAAAAAATCTCTTTTATTTCCCTGCCCTCTTCTTTGACGATAAGCTCATCCGTATCGGCAAATTCTCTGCCCGTTTTCTCTGCAATCAGCTTTCCGATGGCGGTTTTCCCCGACGTGGGCATACCCGTAAGCACGATATTTCTTTTGCAGTTGAGGACAGTCTGATAAACCTTCTCTGCTTTTTCATCGGGAATCTCTTCGCCGATAAAATGCTTTACTGATTCAGCCGCCTGCATAACGAGCATATAGAGACCGCCTGCGGACTTAATCTTTTTATTTTCCCCGCTCTGCACAAGCGATGTTCTCAATGGATTGTAAATCGCATCCGCTATACCTTCAAGACACGGAAAGCAATCTGTATCAACGGGACACTCGTCAAAATCCGCAGGGTACATTCCCACGGGCGTACAATTGATTATCACCTGAGTGTCTTTGTGATTTTTTACCGCTTCTTCGTAGGTGATACCTTCATTCTTTCCGCCTCGGCTCACCTTGAAAAAGCATCTTGCATTTCTTCGTCCGCAAACCTCCGCGGCTGTTTTTGATGTGCCGCCCGTACCGAGAATAAGCACCTTTTTATCTTTTATTTCAATTCCCGTTTTGTCAAGGAGCTTTTCAAGCCCCGCAACGTCCGTATTATAGCCGTAAAGCTTTCCGTCACGGTTGACAACGGTATTGACCGCTCCTACCCTTCGGGCATCGGAATCAATGAAATCCAGATACTTCATTACCTCCTGCTTGTAGGGAATGGTGACGTTTATGCCCGAGAAATTTCTTTCTGTAAAAAACGGCTCGAGTTCATCCGGCTCAAGAGGTATCAGCTTATATTCATAATCGGCAAGCAGGGCATGTATGGGAACGGAATAACTGTGACCGAGCTTTCTGCCGATACAGCCGAATATTCTGTTGTCAGCCACAGCTTCTCCTCCTTATCTGAAAAAATCTCTGCCGTGCTCCGACATAATAATATCGCATAATACCAATGCGGTCACGGCGTTTACCACCGGTGCCGCTCTGTGAATAATTGCAGGGTCGTGTCTGCCGGAAACGGAAATTTCCGTATTTTCCATCGTATCGGTATTTACCGTCTGCTGAGTTTTCCCGATTGACGGTGTGGGCTTTACGGCACATCTGAATACAATCGGCATACCGTTTGTAATTCCGCCGTCTATACCTCCCGCATTATTGGTAATGTGAGTTATTTTTCCGTCCGCAAAAGTAAGAGCGTCGTTATTTTCACTGCCTCTCATACCTGCCGAGGCAAATCCGCTGCCGAATTCAACGCCCTTGATTGCGGGAATTGAAAACAGAGCGTGAGAAAGCAGACCCTCAACCGTATCAAACCACGGCTCACCGATGCCCGCCTCCATACCGATGACGGCGGTTTCAAGAATACCGCCTACGGAATCCTTTTCCTCTTTTGCTTTGAGAATTTCCGCTTTCATTTCGCTTGCTTTATTATCGCAAAGTGCGGGAAATTCCTTTGCGGAAAGGGAAACGATATCGGCTTTGATATCATCAAATTTTATATCGGCAACACCTGCGCATTCCGAAATATGTGTACCGATATAAATTTCCTTGTCTTCAAGCACCTTTTTGCAGATTGCGCCTGCAGCAACCAGCGCAGCCGTTACTCTGCCCGAAAAGTGCCCGCCGCCTCTTTTATCCTGAAATCCGTTATACTTGCATTCCGCTGTGTAATCGGCGTGCCCGGGTCTGGGAACAGACGAAATGCCGTCGTAATCCTCCGTACGCACGTCACCGTTATTTATGACGATACATATCGGAGCGCCCGTGGTAAAGCCGTCCTTTACACCGCTGACGATGCTGAAATCATCATCTTCTCTTCTGGAAGTTGAAATATCGGGTGAGCCCGCTCTCTTTTTCAGTTCCGCCCTGATATAGCCGGTGTCGATATTTATTCCCGACGGCATACCGTCAAGCACCGCGCCGACGCACGGCCCGTGGCTTTCCCCGAAGAGAGTAATTATTACGTTTGTTCCGAAGCTGTTTTTCATATCATATCCTCTGAAAGTCAATTTCTCTTATTTCACATTCTCCGATATGCTCCGACCATACGGCACGGATTATGCCGGAATCCGACTTTTTATCGTGACGGATAAGCTCGCGGAGTTTTTCGTCGGGAATATCGGTTTCGGTGGGAAGAGAGTATTTTTCAAGAAGAGGAACAAGTCTTTCCCTTACCTCATCGGAACACATCCTGCACATACCGATTGCCACCGCTTCGCCGTGCAGCAGACCGCCTGCTTTTTCAACGGCGTGGCCGTAGGTATGACCGAAATTCAGTATTCTGCGTATTCCCTTTTCCTTTTCGTCCTTTCTGACAATATTCCATTTCAACCGTATGCTTCTCTCAACGATTTCGTCGCGGATAATGTCAAAATCACTCTCTTCAATAAGTTCAAATAAGTTCTTATCAAGTATGACCGCCATTTTGATAATCTCCGCCATACCGTTTGATATCTGCCTTTCATCAAGGGTTGACAGCAAAGCGGTATCAACTATCACGCCCTTCGGCTGATTGAAAGCGCCGATTACATTCTTTACTCCGTTATAGTCAACCGCCGTTTTTCCTCCTATGGACGCATCCGCCTGGGCGAGAAGCGTAGTGGGAACATTATAGAAATCAATACCCCTCATATAGCAGGACGCGGCAAATCCCGTCAGATCGGAAACCACACCGCCTCCGACTGCCACACAGCAATCCGAGCGGGTGAAATCATGCTGAAGCATTTTATCCCAGAGAAGCTTTACGTTTTCAAGGCACTTGCTTTCCTCTCCCCGGTCAACCGTTACCGTAATTGCTTCTCTGCACTGTGAGGCAACGGCTTTTGCATATTCCTCAGGTACTCCCGAATCGGTGACGACAAGCACCTTACGGTCAAGGTCAAAGATTTCAGATGCTCTGTCAATAAGGTGTGAGCCGATTGAAATACCCGGTATTCTGCCGGTAAGCTCATACTGATAATCGCGCGATGCCTTCACGGTTTCTTTCAGAAAATGCTCACAGTAGGGCAGAAGCTCTTTGTCTTTTAGCCCCGAAAGGTTTTTTTCAATAAGCTGCTTTTCTCTTCCGGAATCGTATATGTCAATGCCGTTTTCCTTTTTATACTCTGCAATTTCTCTGACGGCACCCATACGGCACTCAAAAAGGGCTGTAAGCTCACCGTCGGTTTCGTCTATTATTTTTCTCGCTTCTTCAAGTCCCGTCGCCATGGGTACCTCCTTATCTGATTTCTCCGTCAATGATAAGACGGTAATTTCCGCTTCCGATAACCTGCGCCATTTGCGCCGTTTCCCTTATTCTTTCCGTAACCGCGATACCCGCTCTGCCGAAATCGTCACCGCCGTGGATATCGCTTCCCGATATGAATTTAAGCTCTGAATTTTTGAAATATTCCTCTGCCTGAACGTTATCCGAGGGCAGATTCTGCGCATTGTAAATTTCTATTGCATCAAAAAATTCTTCTCCGTCAAAAACATCCGGGTCGGGAATATAGTCTCTGTGACGGAAGGGATGAGCCGCGGCAATAATGCCGTTATTGGCTCTTACGAAATCCCGCATTTCCGTAAGTGACATGGTAAGAAACGAGGGGGTACTCAGAAACGCCTCCGGCTCAACACCGTAAATCAGCACTTCCTTACCCTGACGGTATGCTTCCTCAAGACCGAAAAGCACGTCAAAATCCTTACCCTCTGCGTGTTTCTTCGCTTTGAGATAATCATCAACGTATGCACGGATAAACTCCACGGGAGGCAGTCCTCTGTCAACACATGAATTACCGTGATAAAAATGGTTGGTAAAAACCATACCGCTGAGTCCCTTTGAAACAGCGGCATCCACCATTTCCTCTGCCGATGAATAGCCGCAGGCACTGCAGCCGCTTGTATGTGAATGCATCTCGTATTTGTAATACATATCCTTACCTCTTGTATGCGGGTTGATATTTTATTTTAATACAATAAACACATCTTTTCAATAATATGCAAATAAAAAGTTGAAAGCTTGTAAAATTTGGGGTAAAATAGAAGCATAAGTAAACGCAAAGGAGAGAGCAATATTGAAAATCCTGATAGCAGACGACGAAACCGCCATTTCCGAAGCGGTAGCTGACGTGCTTATTTTTCATAAATACCTTGTAGACGTTGTGAATAACGGCAAGGATGCCCTCGAATTTGCAAAGCTCGGAAACTATGACGGTATCATATTGGATATCATGATGCCCGGAATGGACGGAATACAGGTACTGGAAGCGCTGAGAAAAAGCGGCTGCCGTACTCCCGTAATGCTTCTTACCGCAAAAACACAGATTGAAGACAGAATCGCGGGTCTTGATGCAGGAGCAGACGATTACCTTCCCAAGCCCTTTGCCATGGGCGAGCTTGTGGCAAGAGTAAGGGCAATGCTTCGCCGCAAGGACGATTTTACTCCCGATGTAATCACCTGCGCCGACGTTGTTCTTAACCGTCAGAACAGTACCCTTTCCGCAAACGGAAAGTCATTTGTGCTGCCCAAGCTGGAATTCAGAATGATGGAAACCTTTATGACCAATAAGGGCGTTTATCTTTCAAGCGAAGACCTGCTGACCAGGGTGTGGGGCTATGACAGCAATGCCGAGCTTGGCACCGTATGGGTATATATCTCATATCTGAGAAAGAAGCTCATAGCCATAACCGACAAGGTTGAAATCACCGCAAAAAGAAACGTGGGCTATATGTTAACGGAGAAAAGCAATGATTAAAGCTCTTAAAAAGAAATTCGTCAGACTGGCGATGTCCGTAGTTACGATACTGCTCCTTGCATTCATTGCGGCTATAAATATCACAAACTTTGTTTCATCCCTAAACCGTTCACGCTCGGTCCTGAAATCCGTTATTAACGAGTATAATTCCCACACGTCTTCCGATTATGAAAACGCAGAAAAAACGGAAGAGCCGCAAAAAGACGGCACGGGCTTTTCCTTCGGCGGAATCAGTGAGGATGATACAAAAAGAGCAGGAGTATTCAGAGTAGTTCTCGACTCAAACTCCAGCCCCATTTCGGCTGAAACAAACAATATCAAGACCGTTGACGATTTTGAAGCAAGACTTTATGCGATAAATGCGGTCGATTCAAAAAAGAATCACGGAATGCTGGATAATTTTATCTTTGATATCAGCAAGACCGAAGGCGGAAGCATCATCACCTTCCTTGACGTTACCGAGAGCAACCGCTCCGTGCTGTTTATTCTTTCCGCATCCCTCGGCATAGGATTATTCTGTTGGCTGGCAATGTTTCTTGCCTTCAATATACTGAGCGAAAAAATAACCGGGCCGATAGCCGATAACCTGGAAAAGCAAAAGCAGTTCATATCCGATGCGGGGCACGAAATCAAAACACCTCTTGCATCAATCAAGGCAAATGCGGAAGCACTTGAACTGTATAACGGCGAAAGCAAATGGTCAAAAAACATCCTCACTCAGACGGATAAGCTCTCTTCGCTCGTAAAAGAGCTGCTGGAGCTTTCAAGAACGGGTGAAGCGGCGGATAACCTTGAAATCAAAAGCATTGATCTGAGCGAGCTCGTCATGAAATCCGTTGACGACTTCAGCGAATACGCCATTTCAGACGGCAAGACGATTTCGGCGGATATTCAGGCAGATGTTAAAATCAAAAGCGATTCAAAATTCCTCATCAGAATCCTTGAGGTGCTTCTTGATAACGCGGTGAAATATTCATCTGAGGAAAGCACCGTAAAGGTAATGCTGAATAAGGACAGACATCAAACCGTGATCGCGGTTTCAAACAGATGCGTAAGTCTTCCCGAATGCGAGCCGGAAAAACTCTTTGACCGCTTTTACAGAACGGATTCATCAAGAAGCACCGAGGGCTTCGGCATAGGTCTTTCCTCCGCAAAGGCGGCGGCTGAAACACTCGGCGGAGAGCTCTACTGCGAATATACAGAGCCGGACAGAATCACGTTCGTACTCAGATTTATATAAAAATTCAAGCCCGTGAGTAAAATCTCACGGGCTGTTTTTATTCGGTTCAGAATGAGAAAATTCCTTTAAGCTTTGCAAGAATCTCATAGAAGAAATTGCGGATATTATAGAAGAACGAAAGAATTTTCGCGGTGATATTATTGCTTTCCTCACCTGTTACGGGTGTAAGCGTTTTACTGCCGTTGCTGTATGTGAGGAACTGGGCATATTCACAGTCGGAAACGGTTTTCTGCTGCTTTTCATCCGCAAAATAAAATACGAAATCGGATGCTCCGCCCACGGGATAATCAACGTGACCCATATCACGGATAAACCACGTAATTTCGGGGAAAAGGCAGGTTGAAGCGTCAATCTGACCGTCCGGTGAAAGATAGTTCTTTTCGGGATAGAGCTTCTGCGTGTAGCCGTCACCCAGAGTTTCACCCAGAAGCGAGCAGGTCGCTCCGCCGCTTGCATAAACGCAGTCAATGAGGTAGTCATTATTTCCGTGACTGCCGGCGGGGGTTACGGGAAGACCCGCCATATTATACTGAGCAAAGATATACATATTGGTGTCGTTCATTGCTTCTTCAATGATACTCTTTGCATTTTTCTGAATTTCGCGGTAGGTTTCCGTTCTTTCAAGAAGCTTCTCATCGGCACCGTCGGGGAACATAAACGCCATGTCGGCTTCATAGTCACCATCGGGAGCCATTGCCCACATACCGGGCATTGAGCCGAAAACGGGAACGAGAAGCTCGTCATAAAGGCGGTCCTTCACGGATATGACAAGGTCGTTTGCCCAATCGGATACCTTTGTATTAAAGCCGTTTTTATTCAGACCGTCGTTGAGATAATATATAATCTGCTCAAGGGTATCGTTTCTCGTAAGCTGTGCAAGGCGCTTGAAAAGCCCGTCAAGACTCACCTCAATGTCGCCCTTATACAGCTCTCCCACAACGGACGTGCCCTGAAAAGCGGTTGAGCAGAATTCAACCGAGTCAACGTCCTTGCTGCCGTACTTAGCGAGATAGGCAAGAGTTACCGTGCCGCCCATACTGAAGCAGGCAAGGGCAAGGCGGTCGCATTTTGTTTCTTCCCTCACCTTTTTGATAAACAGATTCAGGTCGTCTGCGTGGTCAAGAGGGTCAAGCCGCCAGTCATAATTGAAGAAAAACGTGTTTTCCGCACCGTATTTCTTCATAGCGGCGTTGACGATGCCTTCCTCGTCCTTTTTTGCATCCTCAAAAGCGGTTTCGCCCACAAGGGAAGCAAAGGTGTCGGTATGTATATCCATAACCGAGGTGCCGTCGGGATTGCAGGCAATCACGCCGAAAACATCCCTCAGTACAGGGAAAATTTTATCCGCTAATTTATCCGCGTCCTTTGTCACAAGGTAGCTCATCACGGGAGGAAGAAGCTTACCGACCATTTCAAGAATCGTTGAGGTCGAAAGAGGATAAATCTTGTTGTCTTCACTGTCATAAAGAGGGAAAGTATTCATTCCGCTCACGGCGATGAATGCAGTCTTTTCCTCTGCGGCAAATCCCGTTACGCAGATACCGGAAAGCATTACGGCACAAAGCAGAATTGATATTACTGATTTTACTGTCTTTTTCATATTCATTTCCTCAATACACAACATTTACGGGATTCCCCGCGATAAATGCATCTATATTCTCCTTCACTATACCCATAAGGCGGCTTCTCGTTTCAAATCCTGCCCATGCGATATGGGGAGTGATTGTAACGTTATCAAGACCGAAAAGAGGATTATCCGCCTTGGGCGGCTCAAATTCCATGACGTCAAGACCCGCCGCCGCAATAGTGCCGTTTCTGAGAGCATCGGCAAGAGCAGTCTCGTCAATAACAGGTCCTCTTGAGGTGTTTATTATCATGGCGGATTTTTTCATTTTGCCGAGAAATTCCGCATTCACCATGCCCTTGGTCGACGGGTTGAGAGGACAGTGCAGGGTAATGAAATCGGACCCGGCGATAAGCGTATCTCTGTCGGTAAACACAACATCTTTATACGGTGCGGGATGATTCGTATTTGCCAGCACCTTCATACCGAAGGCAAAAGCGATATCGGCAACCGCCTTTCCGATTTTACCGAATCCGATAATGCCGATAGTCTTATCCTTCAGCTCCCACAAGGGTGTTTCGCGGAAGCAGAAATCGGGATTTCTTGACCACGCACCGGAATGAACACTGTCGGAATGTATCGCCACACGGTTGGTAAATTCAAGAATATGAGCGAAGGTACACTGAGCCACCGCCTCGGTGGAATAGGTGGGAACATTGCATACGGGGATTCCCCTCTCCCTGCAGTATTCCCAGTCAACGATATTGAAGCCCGTGCTGAGCAGCCCTATGTATTTGAGATCCTTCAGCTTTGAAAGTGTCTCACGGGTGAGGGGCGTTTTGTTTGCGATTATCATATCGTATCCGTCGGCTCTTTCAAGCACGCGGTCTTCCTCCGTGCGGTCATAAACAGTATACTCACCGTATTCACCCAGCCATTCCCACGAAAGATCGCCGGGGTTTTCCGCATAGCCGTCAATTACTACCGTTTTCATTTGTATCTTCCTTTCCCGAAAAGAATTTATAAAGGACCTTTGCGACACCTTCATCCTCATTGGATGCGGTGATATAGTCTGCCTTTGATTTTACTTTTTCCGAAGCGTTTGCCATGGCAATTCCGAGCCCCGCATATTCAATCATACTCAGGTCGTTTTCACCGTCACCTACGGCTATCATTTCTTCCCGGTCAATGCCGTAGATTTCACCCAGCTTTTCCATTGCCTTTGCCTTTGACACCAGAGCATTGCAGATTTCAAGATAGGCGGGATTTGAGGTGAAGCAGGAAACGGATTCAAAGCTTTCATTACCCATTATCTCAACAAACTGCTGTACTCTCTCTGTCTCGTCATACCAGAGAATTTTTGCGATTCCCTGAGAAATAAGTGCTTCGCAGTCAGTTACCTTTATGGGCTCAAGCCCCGAATGGCGTTTATATTTTTCCGTTCTTTCATTCAGAACGTTGCAATACAATTTTTCATCCGACCAGATGCACATCGTCGTACCCAGCGCATCGCCGAGGGCAAGGATTTTCCTCGCATCATCGGGATAAAGTCCTTGGGAATACAGCACCTCATCGGTTTTCAGGTCGATGATTTTTCCTCCGTTATAAACGATTGCGGAAGAATCAATGCCGTTAAGGAAATCATATTTTCTGATTCCCGGTACGGGCCTTCCCGAGGATACCACAAATCTGATTCCTCTGTCGCATACGTCTCTGATTGCAGACAGAGTATTTTCGCTTATTTCGCCGTTATTTTTGAGCAAGGTGCCGTCCATATCAACGGCAATCAGTTTATATTTCAAGCCGATCACTCCGTAATTTTATCCTTAATACTATATCACAAACAGCGGCTGATTGCACCCCTTTTCAAAAAAATATTGATTTATTCCCTATTTTATTATAAAATATAGTGTATTTGTATTATTTAACCTGTCTGAAAGGAGGAATCAAGATGGCAAAAAGCAAGCGTAAAAAGCAAAAAAAGCTCCTGCTGTTTGCGGGACTTATACTGATACTTATGTCGTTTGTCACGGAAGCTTTGATTCTTTCACTCAGATACGAGAACCTATGGGTATGGTACAAGGACGTTCAGCAATATCTCTTCGACCTTGAGGATAAAATCCTCAGTCTGAATATGTCCTGGGGATTTTTCCTTGCAATCATGGCTCTTTATGTAGTCAAGTGCTTCTTCCCCATTTATACCACCTCCACCGTATTCTTCATCACCGGTGCCGTTTTGCCCATCAGATTTTCCATTCCCGTAAACATTCTGGGTACGATATTGCAGTTTTCCATCAAATACGGTATGGGATATAAATTCGGCGCTCCGCTGACGTGGAAATTCATCAGTAAAAACGACCGCTTCCGCGGTATCATAGATTCCGGCGGAAAGGGAAATCCGTATACTCTGCTGGCAATGCGGCTTATACCCATTATGCCTCTCAATACGGTATCCTCCGTTTACGGCTCGTTCAGGTTTAATTTCCTTAAATATCTCGGGATTTCCCTGGTGGGATTCATGCCCAGAATCATTTCATTCACCTATGCAGGCCGCAACATATTCGATCCCCTGTCGCTGGGCTTCCTCGTTCCGATTATGATAATCACCCTGTTATCGGGACTTACCATGCTCAGCGCCAACGGTGTATGGACTCTGATTGAGAAATTCGCACACATCTATAAATCAAAGAAAGCCATCCGTATTCAGACAAAGCAGGAGGCAAAAGCCGCCGGAGACGCAGAAGAAACGGATGAAAACGAAACAAAGGAAGCGACAGACAATGATTAAAAACAGTAAGCTCAGAGAAAATATAGCAGCAGGCAATTACGATTGCGCTTTTGCAAAGTTGTACAAAAAATCCGATATTTCCGCTCAGAAGGAAAGATATATACGCGTATCAAACGAATTTGACGATATATACGGAGAAGGTGCAGACGTTGCCGTTTTCAGCGCACCCGGCAGAACGGAAGTAGGCGGCAATCATACCGACCACAATCACGGTAAAGTGCTTGCGGCAGGCGTTGACCTTGATGCAATCGCAGTCGCTTCAAAAAACGGAGAAAACATCGTCAGAGTAAAATCCGAGGGCTACGGAATGGACGTTATCGACCTTTCCGTTCTCACTCCTCAAGATGAAGAAACAAGCCATTCCGCTTCCCTTGTGAGAGGCGTTTGCGCCGCATTCAGTGAGAGGGGCTACAATATCGGCGGATTCAATGCCGCAACTGCATCCGACGTTATCAGTGGCTCCGGTCTTTCATCATCCGCCGCATTTGAAGTGCTTGTAGGCACAATGCTCAACGAGCTTTATAATGACGGCAAGGTTAGTGCGGTAGAGATAGCGCAGATTGCTCAGTATGCGGAAAATAAATTCTTCGGTAAGCCCTGCGGACTTATGGACCAGATGGCCTGCTCAGTAGGCGGATTCGTCAAGATTGATTTCAACGATCCCTGCGCGCCCGTTATAGAAAAGGTCGGCTTTGATTTCGCATCCTGCGGTCACTCACTCTGCATTATTGACTCGGGCGCCGATCATTCGGACCTTACGGACGAGTATGCGGCAGTCAGAGGTGAAATGGAAAAAGCGGCAGAAGTATTCGGCAAAAAGGTACTTCGTGACGTTGACAGAAATGAATTTGAAGCCAACATTTCAAAGGTAAGATGTCAGGTCAACGACAGAGCCGTTCTGCGCGCAAAACATTTCTTCAACGAAAACGAAAGAGTAGACAAGCAGGCATCCGCCCTTGAAAGCGGTGATTTTGAGGCATTCAAGTCACTTATCATCGAAAGCGGATACTCATCATATATGTATAATCAGAACGTATTCACATGCAAATATCCTCTCAACCAGGCAGTTTCCGTTGCTCTTGCAATATGCAGTGACGTCCTGAAGGGCAAAGGTGCATGGAGAGTTCACGGCGGCGGCTTCGCAGGCACTATCCAGGCATTCGTTCCCAATGATATGCTTGATGAATTCAAGGAAAGAATCTGTGCCGTTTACGGTGAAAAAGCATGCTACGTTCTCAACATCCGTCCCGTCGGCGGTACTCTTGTAATTGACTGATAAGAGGTTTTGATTATGGAATATACCGAAGTAAAAGAGCTGCTTTATGAGCTTTGTGCTCTTAAGGGAACCTCCGGCGCGGAAAACGGTGCCGCAGAAGTTTCCGCAAAAATGCTTCAGAAATATATGCCCGTTCACAGAGACGTTCTGGGCAGCGTAATAGGTGTCAGAGAAGGTAAAAATCCCATCCTCCTTGATGCACATATCGACCAGATAGGTCTTATCGTAACCGCCGTTGACGACGACGGCTTCGTAAAAATCGCAAAGGTCGGCGGCTCCGATATCAGAGTTCTTACCGCCGCCCGTGTGATTATTCACGGAAAAGAGGACGTTTTCGGAGTAATCACCAGCGTTCCTCCTCACCTGAGAAGTTCAAAGGACGAGGGCAATGCCCTGCCTTTTGACGAAATTACCATTGATATCGGTATGACAAAGGAAGAGGGACTTAAGCTTATCGCTCCCGGCGACAGAATCACATTCGTTGCTCCGTTTGACACTTTACTGGGCAACAGAATCGCCTCCCCCTCCGTTGATGACAGAGCAGGTGTAGCCGCTATTCTCAGATGTCTTCAGCTTCTTGAAGGCAAAGAGAATCTCTGCGGTATTGAGGTCATGTTTTCCGCTCAGGAGGAAACCGGCGGAAGCGGTGCTGCGGCAGGTGCGTTCAATGCTTCTTCAAAGGAAGCCATTGCCTGCGATGTAAGCTTCGCAAGTGCTCCCGGTGTATCTGCGGAAAAATATGCTTCTCTCGGTAAAGGTACACTCGTGGGCTTCGCTCCCGCCCTTGACTATGCAATGAGCAAAAAGCTTATGCAGATTGCAAAGGAAAAGGAAATCCCCGCTTCGGAGGAAGTAATGGGCGGCAGAACCGGCACAAACGGTGACGATATACAGATTGCAGGCGGCGGAATCAGAACGGGTCTCCTTTCAATTCCCATCCGCAATATGCACACCTCTGTTGAGGTGGTTGACCTTGCTGATATAGAAAGTACAGCAAAGCTTATGGCTGAATACATCATTGAGAGGAGCGAGCACCTTGCTTGACACGTTAAAGGAATTATGCAATCTCCCGGGTATTTCAGGCCGTGAAGATTCAGTCAGAAATTATATAATATCAAAGATAGAGGGCTTCTGCGAATACAGCATTGACCCTCTGGGAAATCTGATATGCTTCAAAAAAGGCAGACAGACCGCAAAAAACAAGGTAATGCTTGACGCTCACATGGACGAAGTGGGCCTCATCGTTACGGGTATAGATAACGACGGATTTATTAAATTCGCCAAGGTAGGCGGCGTTGACGAAAGAGTAATCATCGGCAGAAACGTGCGTATCGGCGAAAACAATATACCCGGCGTACTGGGTATCAAGCCCATTCATCTGATTGAAAAAGATGATGAAGACAAAATACCCAAATCCGATGAAATGTATATTGATATCGGTGCCTGCAATAAGGACGAAGCAATGAAGCTCGTTTCCTTAGGCGAGGAAATACACTTTGAAAGTGATTTCAGACAGTTCGGAAGCGGATTCATTGAATCAAAAGCCATTGATGACAGAGCCGGATGTGCAATGCTCATTGACATTATCCGCTCCGATATGGAATACGACTGCTGGTTCAGCTTCAGCGTGCAGGAGGAAATCGGTACAAGAGGTGCGACCGCAAGCGCATTTACCATAGCTCCCGACTACGCCATAGTCACCGAAACCACCACCGCAGCTGACATCAACGGTGCAAAGGGTGAGGCAAGAGTCTGCGTATGCGGTGAAGGCGGTACCGTTTCATTTATGGACAGAGCCACCGTATATAATCACGATTTATATCTCAAAGCACTTGAAATTGCAAAGAAAAACAACATAAAGGTACAGACGAAGACAAGAGTTGCGGGCGGCAACGACGCAGGGGCTATTCATAAGAGCCGCGGCGGCGTAAAGACGGTAACCGTTTCCGTTCCCTGCAGATATCTTCATTCTCCCTGCTGTGTTTGTAAATATGAGGATATAGTCAGTTCAAGAGACCTCGTCAAAGCTCTGGCTGAGGAATTTGCAGGATGCTGAAACTGATTGACGGTATATCTTCTCTTGACTTTTTGCCTGCCGATCCGTTTTCGGCGGTAATAACGGCTATGGCATCCACGTACGGTACGGACTACGGATTTGCAAGATTCTACGTTCAGGATAACAGAGCCGCATTGAGCATCGTTGACGGCAACGTTAATATCTTTGCCTCAGCGGATGCGGATATTGACGAAATAAGAGAGTTTCTGAACGTGGTGGGTTATTCATCCGTCAGAGGCGAAAAAGGGGTTATTGACCGTCTGGGGCTTGATATTGCCGATTCATCATACATTGTTGAGTATGCCGGCAAAAACGTGCCCGCTCCGGCCGGATTTACGGACAGCAGAGAGCCCCGTGAAATATATTCCCTGCTGACTCTCTCCGGCTTTGATATGGGAGATTTCAACGCGTTTTCTCAGGACGTATGTATCCGTCTGAATAAAGGTACGGCTTCCTTCGGAGGTATTGCGGAGGATGAGCTGTGCTGCTGCTGTTTCAGACTTTTTGAAGGCAGCAAAAGTATTTTACTGGGAGCGGTCGCAACCCATCCCGATTTTCGCGGCAGAGGGCTTGCCTCCTCTCTCGTTCCCTATATGGCAGATAGCAAAAAGCCGTCGTTCCTCTTCACAAGGAATGACGCCCTGCTTGATTTTTATATAAATTGCGGCTTTGAAGAAAAGGGCAGATGGGCTCTGTCACTCAGCCGTGATACTCTCACGGAGGACTCGGAATGATACCCATTATTATATTATCCGTCGCATCGTTTGTCTTTGCAGGTGCCTGCATCATATTGAGAAGCAAAAACAAGTCCTTCGGCGGTATGGTGTGCAAATTTATGGCATCCTTCGGCTTTATAGGAGTTGCCGTAATCGGAAACTATGTTAACGGCGGTGCGGATTTAGGTTATTTCAGTCTGATATGCTTTGCACTGATGTTCGGCTTCTGCGGCGATATATTCCTGGGCATCAAGGAAATCGCTCCCATATTCAAAAAGAAGCTCGTCATCCTCGGTACGGCATTTTTCCTTATCGGTCACATCGTTTATCTTATCGGCTTTTTCAAAATCGGCGCAAGCGCGATATCCACCGTATTCCTTCCTCTCGGTGTGGGAGTCGCTCTGATAATGATAGCGGTGCTGAAAATCAATGCGGACAAAAAATTCAAGGCAGTCCTTACCGTTTACTATGCTCTGCTGATTTTTAAGCTCGGCGCGTCCGCTTCCCTGCTGATAAAGGATTTCTCAATTACGGGTATTCTTCTGGTTGCGGCTTCCGTACTGTTCATAATCAGCGATACGTGTCTCGGAATAATTTATTTTACTCCCGTAAAAAAGAAAAACGGGCTGGTAATGACGGAGCTTTCAACCTATTA
The DNA here is from genome assembly GCA_937892115.1 of uncultured Clostridia bacterium. GTDB lineage: Bacteria > Bacillota > Clostridia > Oscillospirales > Acutalibacteraceae > CAG-177. Next base: position 52,381 of record CALAUI010000018.1, read on the forward strand.
TCCCGCTCAGCTTTTATTCGCTCTCAGCGTAGTTTTCATAGGCAAATAATTAAATAAAATATAAAGAAGAATCTCAGGACGGCATATCCCGAAATTCTTCTTTTTTTATTCTTTCTGACTTTTTATGATGCTTTCGGCGAGTGCTTTCAGCATATCAAGAGATTCAAGTGCGCCTATATCACGGCGGAACTGTGCCGCGCCCCTCATACCCTTGGTGTACCAGCCGGCGTGCTTTCTTGCTTCGCGGATACCCACGTAATCGCCTTTATATTCGCAAAGGCGGGTAATATGGCGGAGCATAACGTCCATTTTCTCTTCAACGGTGGGGTTGGTTTTCACCTCACCCAAAGTGAAATATTCGTTTATCTGTCTGAAAAGCCAGGGACAGCCCAATGCGCCTCTGCCTATCATAATAAAATCACAGCCGGTATATTCGTACATGTGCTTTGCACTTTCAATATCATCAATATCCCCGTTGCCGATTACGGGAATCGTAAGCGCATCGGCTACCGCTTTAATCATATCATAATTCACCGGAGGTGCATACATCTGCTTCCTCGTTCTGCCGTGAACCGTCAAAGCAGAAGCTCCCGCCTGCTGAAGCATTATTGCCATTTCAACCGCATTCAGATGCTCGTCATCCCAGCCGGTTCTGATTTTACAGGTAACAGGAACTCTGACCGCATTCACCACCGCGTTTGTGATTTGAGCAGCCAGCTCCGGGGATTTCATCAGCGCACTGCCTCCGCCGTGACCTGCCACCTTCGGTGCGGGACAGCCCATATTGATATCAACCGCAATACACCCGCTCTGTTCGGCTTTTTTTGCCGCTTCAGCCATTGTTTCCGGCTCACAGCCGAAAATCTGAACTGCCGCATTATTTTCTTTTTCACCCAACGTCATAAGCATTCCCGATTTGCGGTCATGCATGGTAAGTCCTTTTGAACTGACCATTTCGCTGACAACGTAGGATGCACCGTATTCAAGACATATCTCACGAAACGCCCTGTCCGTCACTCCGGCCATTGGCGCAAGTGCGGCATATCCCGATAAAACCGTTTCACCTATTTGCATACTGTATCCTTATTTGCAGATTATTTCGTCAATTCTGTCGGCGTAAAAATCGGAGGGCTTTGTCATTACGACGTAGCAATCCTTACCGTTTTCATCGGGGACAAAGTGATTTTTACCCGTTTCGACTTCAACAGAGCCCTTACCGAAGACTTCCTTATAGCCCTCACCTTCAACGTCGCCGGAAACGGCAAGAAGAGTTACCATGGGATCCCATGAGGACCTGCCTTTGCCGTGACCGATTGCATCAAATGCTTTGAACGTAAGAGAATCTCTGTCAAGATTTCTTCCGCTGATTACATCATTTCCGTTTTCCCAGCCCGACATTACCAGTGGAACGGGGCAGTTTTCAAGAATATCGGCTGATGCGATACGGGAGCGGGCGTTATTGCAGAAATTATGCTCGCAGCAGCCGTCCTCATCCCATTTGCCGCCCATAATCCAGATCTTGCCGACCTTATTCTTTACAAGCTCAAAGCCGTCAAGAGGCGAATACGCATCGCCCTTGCTTTTAAGAAGTCCGTCAATGACGTTAAGAAATCCGACGGCAATAATATCAACCTTCTGCTCTGATTCGGACAGCAGACGGCGGTAACATTCAACACCGTCAAGATAATCCTTTCTGTCTGAATAAGCGGCAAGTATCTTCTGATATTTCGGCGTTCCCGCAAAATCATCTGCCTTCTCATCAATTCCGATGGGAAGATTTTTTATGCCGTTTTCATTGAGAAAGGCATCCACGGATCTGACGGAATATTCCGTATACGCGTTGATAACGACACCGTAAAGCTCAATCTCACCATTATTATGCTTGCTGCAAAGAATCTTAAGAGCGGCACAGTCATCGCAATCTGTCCACCAATCCGTATCAAATATAAATCTTTTCATACTAACTCCTTAAAATCAAGCTCCTCAAAGCTCATATAAAAGCTGTCGCAAATTTCTTTCATTTCGCCCGTTTTCTTTTCAAAATCATCGTAAAGTCCGATTACTCTGAAGCCGTCTTTTTTTGCGGTGACAGCACAGTGCAGGGCATCCTCAAAGACAACCGTATCCGATTTATCCGTCCCGAGGAAATTGAGAGCTTCTTCATAAATGACCGGCTCATCCTTACCGTGCCCCACCTCGGTGCAGGTAAAAATTTTACCGAAACAGTCAAGTATGCCGATTCGCTTTAATGCCGCACTTACGAGGGGCTCGTCCGTAGCGGTCGCCACCGTCATTTTTACTCCCATATCAGAGAGCTTCCTTACAAATTCCGCCGCTCCAGGTTTCGGCTGAACGCGAAAGGCATATTCATCGTAAACCATATCGTTTATGCCCTCTGCAATCTGCTTTACCGTAAGCGGAAGATTATATTCGTTTTTCAGATATTCACATCCCTGAGCAAGACTCATCCTGATTACGGTTTCATTCAGTCCCGGCTTCGCCGCGACACCGAGAGAGTCAAGGTATCTCGTACCGTAAACCTCCCACACGCCCATAGAATCAAGTAGAGTACCGTCAAGGTCAAAGATTGCTCCGTTTATCATTTATTCACCCGGCATTTTTGAAAGAATTACCATAAGAACACCGTCACCGACGCTGATTTCAGCCGTGCCGTTCCATTCGTTGCTGACACCGAGGGGCTCGGTGTTATTCATAATAACGTTATCAAGCTCGTACTTAACGCCCTTTTCACAGACGTTTTTGCTTATATCCGTAACGGAAAGTACAGAGATTGAATAGCCGGGCATTTCGGGAATTTTTACCGAATTGTTGCTGATGAAATAAATCAGGTCTCTTTCGTCAATTACGGTAACCTTCACATTATTCTTCGCGGCAAAGGTACAGGCGTTGATATTACCCATAAGGTGATCAAATCTGCCGCCGTTTGCACAGTAAAGATATATCTCGTCAAAGCCCTCTTTGACGGCGTAACGGAAGGCAACCATGGTATCGGTGTCGTTCTTTTCCACAGGCAAGATGATTTTACCTATATCATCGGGGAGATGACCCGTATAGGAATCAAAGTCACCTATTATCAGGTCAGGCTTCACCGCGGCATAAAGAGCATATTCATAGCCCTTGTCGCAGGCGATGATAAAATCGCACTCACCGATTTTATCAAGGGGCGAAAAGTTACCGCCGGAAATAATACCGCAGATTTTCATAATATCACCTTCCTTTTTATTTTCTCGCTTTTATTATACAACCTTTTGAATTTCTTGGCAACAGAAAAAAGAAAAGGCAGCAACACCGGAGTGTTACTGCCTTGGGATTACAAAATCAAATTATTCGTTGATTTCGATAACAACGCCTGAACCAACGGTTCTGCCGCCTTCACGGATAGCAAAACGAAGACCGTTTTCAATAGCGATGGGAGTGATAAGCTCAACCTTCATGTCAACGTTATCACCGGGCATGCACATTTCTGTGCCTTCGGGAAGAGTGATTACGCCTGTAACGTCGGTAGTTCTGAAATAGAACTGAGGACGATAGTTGTTGAAGAAGGGAGTATGACGGCCGCCTTCATCCTTAGTAAGAACGTAAACCTGGCCTACGAACTTTGTATGAGGATTGATTGAACCGGGCTTGCAGAGTACCTGACCACGTTCGATTTCTGTTCTCTGAACACCACGAAGGAGAGCGCCGATGTTGTCGCCTGCTTCAGCGTAGTCAAGGATCTTTCTGAACATTTCGATACCGGTAACAACGGTCTTTCTTCTTTCTTCTGTGAGACCGATGATTTCAACTTCTTCAGAAGTTCTGAGCTGACCTCTTTCAACTCTACCTGTAGCAACTGTACCACGGCCTGTGATGGTGAATACGTCCTCTACGGGCATAAGGAAGGGCATGTCTGCCTTACGGTCGGGAGTGGGGATATAGCTGTCAACAGCATCCATGAGTTCCCAGATGCAAGCGATTTCGGGAGCTGCAACGTCGCCGCCGGCATATTCGAGTGCCTTAAGAGCTGAACCCTTGATGATGGGGCCTTCTTCGTCGAAGCCGTACTCAGCAAGTGTTTCTCTGATTTCCATTTCAACGAGCTCGAGAAGTTCGGGGTCGTCAACCTGGTCAACCTTGTTCATGAAAACAACGATCTTGGGAACGCCTACCTGACGAGCAAGGAGAAGGTGTTCTTTTGTCTGAGCCATAGGACCGTCGGTGGAAGCGATAACAAGGATAGCACCGTCCATCTGAGCAGCACCTGTGATCATGTTCTTGATATAGTCAGCGTGGCCCGGGCAGTCAACGTGAGCATAGTGACGAGCATCTGTCTCGTACTCAACGTGAGCTGTATTGATTGTGATACCACGTTCTCTTTCTTCGGGAGCCTTATCGATGTTAGCGTAGTCAACGAAAGCTGCGCCGCCCTTCATAGCGAGGGTCTTTGTGATAGCTGCTGTAAGAGTAGTCTTACCATGGTCAACGTGACCGATTGTACCGATGTTTACATGGGGCTTAGAACGGTTAAATTTTTCTTTTGCCATTTTAAGTTTCCTCCTTATTTTGAAAACATTTAGTGATGCACAAGCATAAGTTGATTTTATCAGCAAATACTTGCAATTTCAAGTTTTTTTTGAAGATTTTTGCGAATTATCTTATTTCTCTGCAACAATTTTTTCGGCTATGCTCTTGGGAACCTCGGCATAATGACTGGGCTCCATTACATACTGGCCTCTGCCCTGAGTCTTTGAACGAAGGGAAGTGGCGTAACCGAACATATTGGAGAGAGGAATATTGGCGTCAATCTGTGTAGCACCGGTTCTTGCTTCCTGACCCTGGATAAGACCGCGGCGGGAGTTACAGTCACCGATAACGTCACCGATGTATTCATCGGGAACAATGATGGCACACTTCATGATGGGCTCCATAAGAACGGGAGCTGCCTTTCTCATTGCATCCTTGAATGCCATTGAAGCGGCAATCTTGAATGCCATTTCGGAAGAGTCAACCTCGTGATATGAACCGTCGTAAAGAGTAACCTTTACGTCAACTACGTTGTAACCTGCAAGAGTACCGCTGAGCATTGCGCCCTTGATACCTGCCTCGATGGCGTTGAAATACTCCTTGGGAATAGCACCGCCGACGATGTTGTTGACAAATTCGTAGCCCTTTTCGGGATTGGGTTCAATATTGATCTTAACATGACCGTACTGACCTTTACCGCCTGACTGTCTTGCATACTTGGTATCAGAGCTTGCGGGAACGGTAATGGTTTCGCGGTATGCAACCTGGGGCTGACCTACATTTGCCTCAACCTTGAATTCACGAAGAAGTCTGTCAACGATGATTTCAAGATGAAGCTCGCCCATACCGGCGATAATGGTCTGACCTGTCTCCTCATCGGTATAGCACTTGAAGGTGGGGTCTTCCTCTGCCAGCTTTGCAAGAGCAATACCCATCTTTTCCTGACCTGCTTTGGTCTTGGGCTCGATGGCTACTCTGATAACGGGCTCGGGGAATTCCATTGATTCAAGTATGATGGGATGTCTCTGGTCGCAGAGTGTATCGCCCGTAGTTGTCTGCTTGACACCTACACAAGCGGCGATATCACCGGCGTAACAGCACTCAATATCCTGTCTGTGGTTGGCATGCATCTGAAGAATGCGTCCCATTCTTTCATTTACATCCTTGGTTGAGTTATATACTGTTGCACCTGTATCAACAGAGCCGGAGTAAACTCTGAAGAAGCAGAGCTTACCTACGAAGGGGTCTGTCGTAATCTTGAAAGCAAGAGCTGAGAAGGGCTCTGTGTCAGATGAATGTCTGACCTCTTCCTTATCAGTTCTGGGGTTTACACCCTTGATTGCTTCAACGTCTGTGGGAGCGGGCATATAGTCAACTACTGCATCAAGCAGGAGCTGAACGCCCTTGTTGCGGTAGGATGTACCGCAGCATACGGGTACCATTTCATTGGCGATTGTGGACTGTCTGATGCACTTCTTGATTTCATCAACGGTAAGCTCTTCGCCGTTGAAGTACTTTTCCATAAGTGCTTCATCCTGCTCTGCAACGTGCTCAATAAGCTCGTCGCGATATTTCTGAGCAAGCTCTTTCATATCGTCGGGAATATCCTCAACGTCAATCTGGGTGCCCATATCGTCTCTGTAATAGAAGGCCTTCATGATAACAAGATCAATTATACCTTCAAAAGTTGCTTCCGCGCCGATGGGAAGCTGAATGGGAACGGCATTACATTTAAGTCTGTCCTTCATCATGTCAACAACATGATAGAAGTCTGCACCCATAATGTCCATCTTATTGACGTAAACCATTCTGGGAACCTTATATTTATCTGCCTGTCTCCATACGGTTTCACTCTGGGGCTCAACGCCGCCTTTAGCGCAGAGAACTGTTACGGAGCCGTCGAGAACACGCAGGGAACGTTCAACCTCAACTGTGAAGTCAACGTGACCCGGTGTATCGATGATGTTGATACGGTGGTCCTTCCAAAAGCAGGTAGTTGCAGCGGAAGTGATTGTGATACCACGTTCCTGCTCCTGAGCCATAAAGTCCATTGTTGCAGCACCATCGTGTGTTTCGCCGATCTTATGAGTTTTACCTGTATAATACAGGATTCGTTCAGTTGTAGTGGTCTTACCGGCATCGATATGTGCCATAATACCAATGTTTCTTGTCATCTCAAGAGAAACCTGTCTTGGCATATTAACCTCCGAATAAGTGTAAAAACTAAAATCTGCTCAACCGACAGATGATTACCATCTGAAGTGTGCAAATGCCTTGTTGGATTCTGCCATCTTGTGAGTATCTTCACGCTTCTTGAATGAACCACCGGTCTGGTTGATTGCATCCATGATTTCGTTGGCAAGGCGCTCTTTCATTGTTCTCTCGGAACGTGCACGAGCGTAAGTGGTGATCCAACGCAGACCAAGGGTCTGTCTTCTGGCGGGTCTAACCTCCATGGGAACCTGATAGGTTGCACCGCCGACACGGCGAGCCTTAACTTCGAGAACGGGCATAACATTCTCCATAGCTTCCTCAAAAGCTTCGAGGGGCTCCTTACCGGTCTTTTCTTTAACAATGTCAAAAGCATCGTAAACGATCTTCTGAGCTACACCCTTCTTACCGTCAAGCATGATGTTGTTGATAAGACGAGTGACAAGGGTTGAATTGTAAAGCGGATCAGGCAAAACTTCACGTTTTGCTATGTTGCCTCTTCTTGGCACTTCGCTTCCCTCCTTCATAATAATGATATCATAGGTACTCGAGTGACAAATTCTCGTGGCGCCAACGCAGAGACTATACATTATATATATGTACTGCATTGGTAGGAATAAAATTCCGGCCTGCAAGAAGATTTGTCTTAATGTTGCGGATTATTTCTTTACCTTAGGACGCTTTGCACCGTACTTTGAACGGGCCTGCATTCTGCCGTTAACGCCCTGAGTATCAAGGGTACCGCGAATGATGTGGTAACGTACACCGGGAAGGTCCTTTACACGGCCGCCGCGGATAAGAACAACTGAGTGCTCCTGAAGGTTGTGACCTACGCCGGGAATGTAAGCTGAAACTTCGATTCCGTTTGTAAGACGAACTCTGGCGATCTTACGAAGAGCTGAGTTGGGCTTCTTGGGAGTAGCAGTTTTAACAGCGGTGCAAACGCCGCGCTTCTGGGGTGAATCCTGATCGGTCATTACGTTCTTCTTAGAGTTCAGTCCCTTTAAGAGTGCGGGTGCTTTGGGCTTCTTTTCAAGTGTCTCTCTGCCGTTACGAACAAGCTGATTAAAGGTAGGCATGTATTCTCTCCTTTCTTGAATAGTATGTATGTGCAGGATTTCCCGAATAATCGGGAAACCCGATACACCACAATTTAGCATTTTATCACAGGTTGCCCTGCCTTGTCAACACTTTTAACAAGAATCAGTCAATATTTTCGTCAATATTTACAGACTTTTTTACGGGGTAGGCCTTTGCTTCACTGTAACACTTCATACCTGTACCTGAGGGAAGAAGCTTACCGATGATAACGTTTTCCTTAAGGCCGAGAAGTCTGTCTTCCTTGCCCTTGATTGCAGCATCCGTAAGAACCTTTGTGGTCTCCTGGAATGATGCGGCGGAAAGGAATGACTCTGTTGCAAGTGATGCCTTTGTAATACCGAGAAGCGTGGGAACTGCTTCGGCAAGTACGGGTTCCTCGCCCTTTGCCTCCGCCTCTGCCTTGATGCGTGCATTCTCTCTGACAAATTCCTGTCTTTCAACCGTCTGGTCGGGAAGGAACTTGGAATTACCGGGCTCGGTAATTCTGAGCTGACGCATCATCTGACGTACGATAACCTCGATATGCTTATCGTTGATACCAACGCCCTGAAGACGGTATGTCTTCTGAACTTCTCTGATAAGGTAATCGTGAACGGCGTCAACACCGAGAATGGCGAGGATATCCTTGGGATCCTGCGCACCTTCGGTAAGCTGGTCGCCCTTCTTGACCTTATCGCCGTCTGTTACCTTCTTCTTGAAGCCGTAAGGAATAAGGTATGCCTTTTCCGTACCGTCATCAGCGGTAACAACAACGTGGTCTGAATTCTTTATCTTTCTGATACTTGCGATACCGTCGATTTCACTCATGATTGCAAGTACCTTGGGCTTACGGGCTTCAAAGAGTTCCTCAACTCTGGGAAGACCTGAAGTAATATCCGACTGGTCTGCGGCACCGCCGGTGTGGAAGGTTCTCATTGTAAGCTGAGTACCGGGCTCACCGATTGACTGAGCGGCGATGATACCTACTGCTTCACCTACGGTAACGGGTCTGCCGGATGCAAGGTTCTTACCGTAGCACTTGATACATACGCCGTGATCGGATTCGCAGGTAAGAAGTGAACGGATTTTGATCATGGGCTTGGAATCCTCTTCAACCTCACCCTTTGCTACCTTGGCGGCGTGCTCTTTCTTAACTGCAGCGGCAACCTTGTTTGCAAGGTCATCTGTCATAAGCTCATCCTTACTGCAGATGAGAGCGCCTGTTTCGGAATCGTAATAATCTTCAAAGAGGTATCTGCCGGAAAGACGCTCCTCAATGGATACGATCTTTCTTGAGTCCTTCTTCTTTTCATCATCGAAGATATCATATACGTTGATACCGTCGCTGCAGTGGCAGTCTTCCTCGCGGATGATAACATCCTGGGAAACGTCAACAAGTCGTCTGGTAAGGTAACCGGAGTCGGCTGTACGCAGAGCGGTATCTGCAAGACCCTTACGGGCACCACGGGCTGAAATGTAATATTCCAGAATGTTAAGACCTTCACGGTAGTTAGCTCTGATGGGGACTTCAATTACCTTACCTGAGGTGTTGGCAATAAGTCCGCGCATGCCGGCGAGCTGACGAAGCTGTGAGTCGTTACCACGGGCGCCTGAATCAAGCATAATGTTGATGGGGTTGTAAGCGTTGAAGTTTGCCTTCAGCTCCTGGAATACGCTGGCTGAGCAGTTTTCCCAAACCTTGAGGGTTTCCTTGGAACGCTTTTCTTCGGTAAGGAAGCCCCTGTCATAAAGCTTTCTGACCTTCGCAACATCCTCGTCTGCCTTCTTGAGGATTTCCCATTTCTTGGGAGGAATGGAAGCGTCGCAAACTGCAACGGTAAGGCCTGAATAGGTTGAATACTTATATCCCTGTGCCTTGATCTTATCAAGAACGACTGCGGATACGGAAGTACCGTGAATCTTGATACAGCGGTCAATAAGCTTACCCAGTACCTTTTTATTTACTTTTTCATTTATTTCGGGTGTGAAGAGATTTTCGGGCTTTGTTCTGTCAATGAAGCCGAGATCCTGAGGAATGGGCTGGTTGAAGATGATACGGCCGAGAGTGGTGGTCTCAAGGCGGGTAATCATTTCACCGTTGAATTCCTTGGACATACGGATTCTGATATGAACGTGAAGACCGATATCGCCTTCATCGTAAGCCATAACGGCTTCATTTACGGAGCCGAAGGTCTTGTAAATGATAACGGGATTGCCGTTTTCGTCAAGGATAAGGTTGCCGTTTTCATCCCTTGCCTGAAGAGGAGCGCCGGGCTCACAGGGATTCTCGGGACTGTAATCGTCGTTTTCCTTATTATTATCATTAACCATTGTAAGATAGTAGGAACCGAGGATCATATCCTGAGTGGGAACGGTAACGGGCTTACCGTCTGAGGGCTTGAGCAGGTTGTTGGCGGCAAGCATAAGGAATCTTGCCTCTGCCTGTGCCTCTGCCGAAAGAGGAACGTGAACAGCCATCTGGTCACCGTCGAAGTCGGCATTGAATGCGGTACATACAAGGGGATGAAGCTTGATAGCTCTGCCCTCTACAAGTACGGGCTCAAATGCCTGGATACCGAGGCGGTGAAGAGTGGGAGCACGGTTAAGCATTACGGGATGGTCCTTGATAACGATTTCAAGAGCGTCCCATACTTCGGGAACTGCTCTGTCAACCATCTTACGGGCTGACTTGACATTGCCTGCCTTCTCGGTCTCAACAAGTCTCTTCATAATGAAGGGCTTGAAAAGCTCAAGAGCCATTTCCTTGGGAAGACCGCACTGATAAAGCTTCAGCTCGGGACCTACGACGATAACGGAACGGCCTGAGTAGTCAACACGCTTACCCAGAAGGTTCTGTCTGAAACGTCCCTGCTTACCTTTAAGCATATCGGAAAGAGATTTGAGGGCTCTGTTGGAGGGACCTGTAACGGGTCTGCCTCTTCTGCCGTTATCAATAAGGGCATCAACAGCTTCCTGGAGCATTCTCTTTTCGTTTCTGATAATGATTTCGGGAGAACCGAGCTCAATGAGCTTTGCAAGACGGTTGTTTCTGTTGATAACACGTCTGTAAAGATCGTTGAGGTCTGACGTTGCGAAACGTCCGCCTTCAAGCTGTACCATAGGACGAAGCTCGGGAGGAAGAACGGGAATTACATCCATGATCATCCACTCGGGTCTGTTGCCTGAAAGTCTGAAGGATTCAACAACTTCAAGTCTCTTGAGAAGCTTGGCTTTCTTCTGTGTGGAAGCGGTTTCAAGCTCTTCCTTGAGCTGAGCGGAAAGTTCGTCAAGGTCAATGCCTGCAAGCAGTTCCTTGACTGCTTCTGCACCCATACCTGCCTTGAAGTCATCTTCGTATCTCAGACGGTACTCTTCAAAATCCTTCTCTTCAAGTGTCTGGCACTTTTCAAGAGGTGTGTCACCGGGATCGATAACGATGTGCTTTGCAAAGTAAAGTACACGTTCAAGATCCTTGGGAGATATATCAAGGATAAGACTCATTCTTGAGGGGATACCCTTGAAATACCAGATATGTGAAACGGGAGTTGCAAGCTCAATGTGGCCCATTCTTTCACGGCGGACCTTTGCTCTTGTGATTTCAACACCGCAGCGTTCACAGACCTTGCCCTTATATCTGACCTTTTTATACTTACCGCAATGGCATTCCCAGTCCTTGGTGGGTCCGAAAATCTTTTCGCAGAAAAGGCCGTCCTTCTCGGGCTTGAGGGTTCTGTAATTTATTGTCTCGGGCTTCTTGACCTCACCGTAGGACCACTCTCTGATGGTCTCGGGGGAGGCAAGGCCGATTTTTATGGATTCAAAAGTGAGATTGTCGTTAGTTTCAATAATATCCATTAACGATGCCCCTTCCTTAGTTTATTTTTAGCGGAGATTAAAATTCTTCCTCTGATGAGGAGCCGAAGTCAAGTCCGAAATCCATGGAATCGCCGTCATCAAATCCGATGTCGTCTTCCATGATTCCCACTGCGCCTGCGTAGAAATCTTCGTCTGAATCATCATCGGATTCAAAGATGTCGTTTTCAAGACTGTCTTCATCAATACCGAAGCCGGCCTGATTCTCTGCATCGTTTACATTTTCAAATGCTTCCTTGTGATCGTCTGCCGATGCGGGGAAGTCATTGTCAAATGAGGTGCGAAGGTCGATTTCTTCACCGTTCTTGTCAAGGACCTTGATGTCAAGAGCAAGTGACTGAAGCTCTTTTACAAGTACCTTGAATGCTTCGGGAGTGCCGGGATTGGGAACGTTATCGCCCTTTACGATTGCCTCGTATGTGGCAACACGTCCGTTGGTATCGTCTGACTTGACTGTAAGAATCTCCTGAAGGGTATATGCTGCGCCGTATGCTTCAAGTGCCCAAACTTCCATTTCACCGAAACGCTGGCCGCCGAACTGAGCTTTACCGCCGAGGGGCTGCTGTGTAACGAGAGAGTAGGGACCTGTTGAACGGGCGTGAATCTTATCGTCAACAAGGTGATGGAGCTTGAGATAGTACATTACGCCGACTGTTACGGGGTTATCAAACTTACGGCCCGTACGTCCGTCGTAAAGAACGGTCTTACCGCTCTGGTCAATCTTGTAAACCTTGGATTCATCAAATTCATACTTGCTTTCGTCGAATTCTTCACCGTGCGCTTCTGCGTATGCTTTTGCGGCGGCGGCTCTCTGAGCAAGCTCTTCCTTCGCCTTGATGACCGCCTGCTTGTTGGCCTCCTCGAATGCATCGTGGATGTCGGATTCGTGAGCGCCGTCAAATACGGGAGTCATAACCTTGCAGTCAAGTGAACGTGCTGCAAGACCAAGGTGAACTTCAAGTACCTGACCGATATTCATTCGGGAAGGTACGCCGAGGGGATTAAGTACGATATCAAGAGGAGTACCGTCGGGAAGGAAGGGCATATCTTCCTGAGGAAGGATTCTTGAAACAACGCCCTTGTTACCGTGACGGCCTGCCATCTTATCGCCTACGGAAAGCTTACGCTTCTGGGCGATGTAGCAGCGGACTACCTTATTTACGCCGGGAGCCAGCTCGTCGCTGTTTTCCTTTGTGAATACCTCAACGTTGACAACAACGCCGTAAGTACCGTGGGGAACTCTCAGGGAAGTATCTCTTACTTCCTTTGCCTTCTCACCGAAGATGGCGTGAAGCAGTCTCTCTTCGGGAGTCATTTCGGTTTCGCCCTTGGGTGTGACCTTACCTACAAGGATATCGCCGGAACGGACTTCCGCACCGATGCGGATGATGCCTTCCTCGTCAAGATTTGCAAGGGCATCCTCACCGGTATTGGGAATGTCTCTTGTGATATCTTCGGGTCCGAGCTTGGTATCTCTTGCCTCGGTTTCGTATTCCTCAATGTGAATTGACGTATAAACGTCATCACGGACGAGTTTTTCATTGATAAGAACAGCGTCCTCGTAGTTGTAGCCCTCCCAGGTCATAAAGCCGATAAGAGCATTCTTGCCGAGAGCAACCTCACCGTGATCGGTGGCGGGACCGTCGGCGATTACTTCGCCCTTTTCAACTCTCTGTCCTGCGGAAACGATAGGTCTCTGGTTATTGCAGCAGGCCTGGTTGGAACGCATGAACTTGATGATTTCGTATTCTCTTGTTTCGCCGCCGTCCTCAAGGATTTCAATACTGTCTGCCGAAACCTTGGTAACAACGCCGCTTTCCTTTGCGAGAACGCAGACGCCGGAGTCAACGGCTGCCTTGTACTCCATACCGGTACCTACGAGAGGAGCGGTGGTCTTGAGAAGAGGAACTGCCTGCTTCTGCATGTTGGAGCCCATGAGTGCACGGTTGGCGTCATCGTTCTCAAGGAAGGGAATCATTGCCGTTGCAACGGATACAACCATCTTGGGAGAAACGTCGATGTAATCTGCCTTTGCGGGCTCGCACTCAAGGAACAGGTCTCTGTATCTTGCGGAGATTCTGCTGTTGATGAATCTGCCGTTTTCGTCAAGGGGCTCGTTTGCCTGTGCAACAACGAAATCGTCCTCGGTGTCGGCAGTCATGTACTCAACTTCGTCAAGTACACGGACATCGGTGATTTTTCCGTCCTTGTCATAGGTCTTTTCAATCTTTCTGTAAGGTGCCTCGATAAAGCCGTACGCATTGATCTTTGCATAAGTAGCAAGATATGAGATAAGGCCGATGTTGGGACCTTCGGGAGTCTCAATGGGGCACATTCTGCCGTAGTGTGTATAGTGAACGTCGCGGACCTCAAATCCGGCTCTGTCTCGGGAAAGACCGCCGGGGCCGAGGGCTGAAATACGGCGCTTATGTGTAAGCTCTGCGAGGGGGTTATTCTGGTCCATGAACTGTGAAAGAGGTGATGAACCGAAGAACTCGCGCATTGCGGTGGTAACGGGACGGATATTGATGAGAGACTGGGGAGTAATCTTCTCATCCTCCTCCTGTGCCTGAATAGCCATTCTTTCACGGACTACTCTTTCCATTCTGGAGAGACCGATCTTGAATTGGTTCTGGAGGAGCTCACCGACGGAGCGGATACGTCTGTTGCCCAGATGGTCGATATCATCAATGTTGCCTACGTGCTTTGTAAGGCAGTTTACATAGTTTACGGAAGCGTAGATATCGTCTCTGATGATGAACTTGGGAATAAGGTCATCACAGCGGTTTTTCATTTCTTCAAGGAGGGCTTCCTTATCGTCGCCGCACTTTTCAAGTACTTCCATCATTACGGAATAGCGTACCTTTTCGTTGATGGCGATTGCATCAAGCTCTTCTCTTGTGATTGAATCGGGAAGAACTGCCATGGGCTCTACCATACGGTTGGAAACTACCGTAAGCTCACTGCCGTCTTCACATTCAACTACCACTCTCCAGACGCCCGCTGTTTCAAGCTCGTTTGCTCTTGCTCTGGTAAGTACCTCACCGGGCTCTGCAAGAAGCTCGCCTGTTTTCTCATCGATGACGGGCTGTGCTACGGTGCAGCCGGGAAGTCTGTTGGCAAGTGCAAGCTTCTTGTTGTACTTGTAACGGCCTACTCTGGAAATGTCATATCTGTAAGGATCAAAGAACAGACTGTCAATGTTCTGCTGAGCGCTCTCAAGAGTTACGGGCTCACCGGGACGCATCTTCTTGAACATTTCCATAAGTGCTTCTTCGGTGTTCTTCGTTTCGTCTCTCTCAAGAGTTGCTTCAAGCTTGATGTCATCGCCGAAGAACTCACGGATTTCCTGATTGGAGCTGAGACCCAGAGCACGCACGAAGGTGGTGATGAGAAGCTTTTTATTTTTGTCTATCTTTACATAGAAGATGTCGTTGATATCCGTTTCGTATTCAAGCCAGGCACCTCTGTTGGGGTTGATGGTGCTTGAGTAAAGCTCCTTACCTGTCTTGTCGTGAGTCATACCGAAATATACACCGGGGGAACGAACCAACTGGGAAACAATAACTCTTTCTGCGCCGTTGATTACGAACGTACCGCTTTCGGTCATGATGGGGAATTCACCCATGAATACTTCCGATTCCTTGATAGTACCCGTATTCTTATTCTGAAGACGTACGGTAACTCTCATAGGTGCCGAATAGGTGGTACTTCTTTCCTTGCATTCACGCACGTTGTATTTTGGCTTGTCATCAAAGCGGTAACCGATAAAGCTGAGGACAAGGTTTCCCGAGTAATCCGTGATGTCTGCCATATCACGGAATGCTTCCTTTAATCCTGCATTAAGGAACCACTCATAAGATGACTTCTGGATTTCAATAAGGTTGGGCATATCCATAACCTCATTGATTTTGCCGAAGCTCTGGCGTGTGCAGCTTCCTCTTGTAACGGGCTTCACATTGAGCATCTGATAATCCTCCGTTCATAATTTGCTTGCGGAACAGCGCCTCTATATATTATAAAATTGCATAAAAATAGAGGGCAACGTATTCCATTATAAGAATGTTCAGCATTTTACTCTTATGACCGATTAAAGTCAAGGATTTATTTTTATATATGGGCAAAGATATTTATTTTTGTTTATGTGCACAAAAAGAAAAAGCAAAAGCTACGAAATTTTGTTAAAAATAACGCAGCTTTTTCTCTTAATTTTTATGATTTTTACCTGATTTTCGCTTCGGAATATACGGATAAGAATCCGGCAAGTATCAGTACAGCTCCGCCTTTTTGATGGATATTTCTCTGCCGTCGGATGAACTGACCTGCGCCTTTATTTCTTTTGCGGAAATTCCTTCAAGGGGAACGATTCTCTTGTGACCGATACATTCACCGCGGTAAATTTCACTGCCGTCCGCATAAAGAATCAACCCGTCAACGTTTTCGCCCTTTGAAATATCCTCACTTATGACAAAGTAATTCAGCTTCGTTTCGCCGTCCGAATGGAGGACGATATTATCAATATCGGGATTTTCAACGGCATCAACCGGGCTTGCAAAGGTTTCTTTCAGAAGTTTTCCGAAAGCAGCGAACTGCTCTTCATCCTGAAAATCGCCGTCGGCGGAAATTGCCATACCCACCATCATATTGGTGTTTCTGCCTACGGATTTCACGTAACAGTCAAGAAGCTTTTCCGGAGAAAGAACGTATTGCTCCTCCCCTGCCTTCCAGCCCCATCCGCCGGCATAGGATTCATTTGCACGGTTGGGAAAATCCGTTTCGGCAGGTACCCATAATTCGCCGTTGATGTCACCATAAATATCGGTTCTGTCATCTTTTCTGACTGTTGCACGGCAGCATTCGGGAGCAATACCGTCTTCATTTCCCACCCATCTGATGTTATGGGGAGCATCGGCAGGGCCCTGGAAGGTCACGGCATCGGGCTGATATTTTTTCAGTATGGGCAGGATATCGGGGCCGCCCTTTTCCTTCGGGATCACTCCCCCGTCAAACCATATTTCAAACAGCTCGCCGTATTCGCTCCATATCTCTTTTACCTGCTCCTCAACGCAGTGAACGTACGCCTGATATTCTTCGGACTTATAATCAATATCCCACTCGTCATTGATGTTGTAATAACCGTTACAGCCCGTTGAATAGTAAGCACCCGGCTTGATTCCGTATTTTTTGCAGGCATCAAGGAATTCGCGGAAAATATCTCCCTTTCCGTCCTTCCATTTCATTGACGCGCAGGAATAATCGTTGACCTTCGTGGGCCAGAGTGAAAATCCCGTGCAGTGATTGAGAACGATGACCGCATATTTTGCACCCAGCTCAAAGGCACTTCTTACCCACTGCTCCGAGTCAAGCTTTGTGGGATTGAATTTATCCGGTGACAGTCTTGTCCTCACGGCAGAGGTCTTGTAATCCTTGAAATCCGTATCGTAGATTTCCATTATGTAGTGAATTATTACGCCGATTTCCATATCAGCCCATTGAAGTTGCTGCTTTGTGGGTAACGCCTTATTCATTATATCTTCCTCCGCTCCTTCCGGACATTACGGGATTATGACGCGAAAGCTTTTTTCTTTTCCGCAGGAAACGGGATTTTCAAGGCAGAGGGAACGTGCATCGGTCGCCCTGCATTCCGCTTCAAAAACGCTCTTTGCCTCATTGCCGAGGCAAGCGGTATCCGCCGTCTTTGACACTATGGGAAGAGATGCGTTTTTCTTCATGAGAGCGGCAAGCTCCGCACCCTTTCCGTTCATTCCGAGTATTCTGATATACGGTACGGGAAGTGCCGAAAGCTCCGCTGTTATACCCAGAAAGGAATTCATTACGATGCGTCTGATTCTGGCGTGGGTATACCGTTTTGTTTTGGCTTCAGAATAAAGCTCCTCAAGGGTTGACGCTTTCCTTGATGAGTCGTAAATCCTGTTTTCAATGCCTTCGGAAACGTCGGGAGCGAGCCCGGTTTCCTCTGCCGTCATCATTCTCAGACGGCACAGCACCGAAGCGTCAAGCTTATCGGGGCAAAGGAGATTTTTCCCGTTTTCATATATTGAATAATCGGGTACGAGTGACGAAAAATCTTCACCCGAATATATCATTTTTCTTATCTGCATCGCACCTGCAAAACCGCTTGTCATATCGGCTGAATCGTGGCCTGCGCCCTGCCTTTTCACCGTAAAAAGCTCCGTATCTGATTTCAGCTCCGAAAGGGCACGGATATATTCAACCGCAAGTATATTGTTGGGTTGAGCAAGCAAAGACGCAAGGTCGGGTCTTATATCTCTCACCGCTTTTTCTCTTGCGGCGGCAAAGGTTATGCCTGAGGAAAGATATTCACGGATAGCGGCATTGGTCTCATCGGAATCAATCAGCGAAGCACATTCCGTCAGCAGGGAAGCATCACCGCATTCGCTTCCGAAGGCAAGCGTATCAACGACTCCCGTTCTTACGAGAGTATCAACTGCACCGAAGGCAAATTCCTTTGCCGAAGACAATGCCTTGGTAACGGGCAGCTGAAGCACAAGGTCAACGCCCCCCTCAAGGGCGGCTTTTACCCTTACGGAGGTATCGTAAACAGCCGGCTCACCTCTCTGGACGAAGCTGCCGCTCATTACGGCAACGACGTGGGTTGCTCCCGCACTTCTGACGGAATCAATCAGATATTTGTGACCGTTGTGAAACGGATTGAATTCCGCAACGATTCCCGCTGTTTTCATTGGCAATGCTCACCTCTTTCCCGTTATTTTTCTCTTGATTTTACCTGTTCTTGGGTATATAATAATGAAGTTAAATTTATTTTTCAAGTATTTTTTATTTACGGAGTGATTAACTATGAAAATTCTTGTACTCAACTGCGGCAGCTCATCCCTTAAATATCAGCTTATCGATATGGAAAACGAAAAGCTCCTTGCAAAGGGTATCTGCGAGCAGATCGGCGACTCAAATGCCACCTTCACACACAAGGTTCCCGATGACGAAAGCAAGCTTATCAAAGCAAAGCCCACTCTCATGGCTGACCACGGCGAAGCTATCCAGATAGTTCTTGATGCACTTATCAGCAAGGAATACGGCGTAATCGATTCCCTTGACGAAATCGGTGCGGTAGGTCACAGAGTTCTTCACGGCGGCGAAAAATTCAGCGCTTCCGTTCTCGTTAACGAAGACGTAAAAGCGGCAATCAGAGAATGCTTCAAATTCGGTCCTCTTCACAATCCGGCAAACCTCAAGGGCATTGAAGCATGCGAAAAGATAACGAACGTTCCTCAGGTCGCAGTGTTTGATACCGGCTTCCATCAGACAATGCCCGACTATGCTTACCTTTATGCTCTTCCTTATGAGTTCTATGAGAAGGACGGCATCCGCAAGTACGGCTTCCACGGTACTTCACACAGATTCGTTTCCGGCCGCTGCATTGAGCTCCTCGGCGGCAAGGCAGAGGGTACTAAAATCGTTACCTGCCATCTCGGCAACGGCTCCTCAATCACAGCCGTCAAGGACGGCAAGTGCCTTGATACGACAATGGGTCTTACTCCCCTTGAAGGCATCGTCATGGGTACACGCTGCGGCTCAATCGATCCCGCAATCGTTACCACAATCATGAAGGCCCACAATCTCACTCCCGACGAGATGGATAATCTCATGAATAAGAAGAGCGGTATGCTCGGTCTTGCAGGCACAAGCGATAACAGAACTATTGAAAACAGAGCCAAGGAAGGTGACGAGAGAGCTATGCTCGTTGAATCCATGCTCTGCCATCAGCTTGCAAAGTATATCGGCGGCTTCGCGGCTGCCATGGGCGGCATTGATGCAGTCGTATTCACCGGCGGTATCGGCGAAAACAATCCCCAGTACAGAACGAGAATCGCAGACAGCATCGGCTTCCTGGGTACTGCAATTGACGAAGAAAAGAATCACGTCAGAGGCGAGGAAATCGAGATTTCCGTTCCCGGCTCAAAGGTTAAGATGTATGTAATCCCCACCAATGAAGAGCTTGTAATTGCAAGAGATACGAAAGCAATCGTTGACACCCTTTGATTTTTCGCTTGAATTTATCGGCGAAGAACGGCAAAACAATAAGTATAACGGGCTTGCCTTGAAGGCAAGCCCGTTGGTTTTATGTGTTGCCGACACCGTGTGCCGTTCTGTAAAGTGCTTACGGTTTAACGGTGACGGTGGGGAGCTTCCTGAAGATGCCCAGAATTAATGCG